>JAKFGP010000062.1 GCA_021502835.1 Streptomyces thinghirensis | reverse complement strand
GGTATGCTTACGTTCGGTTACATTGTTACTACATGCGTGCCCGCCGGGCGATACCTGCTTCAAAAAACCGTTCCACATGGCGAACACCGCAACCGTGCACGCCTGCCGCAGTCGTGAGGTGCCGCTCCGAGCCTGATTTTCTCCAGTTCTACAGTTCTACCGCCCGCGTAGTCGCGACGGTGAAACAACATGGAGTCAGACGGCCAGGAGGTGGGCTCATCGGCCGGCGTCATCACGGTCATCCGGTGTCCCGTCTCCCGCAGCATCGGTGGAGACGAGTTCAGCTGGAGCTTGCCGACAAGGCTGTCGAGGCACGTACTCGTACTGCCGGGGCGGTACGTCGTGACGAACCCACAGGCGGAGCGAAGAATCCTCTGATCAGTTCGGAGGTCGTCGGCGATTCCGGCAGCGGCAGGGCGCCGGTGTCGGCCCCCACCTAGGCGCAATCTCGCGACCATCCGGGCGGCAACCAGATCAACGTCGAGGTAGCGGCTGCGCCGGTCGAAGTCGGTGAACTGCACCGCGCAGTTTGCGTTCATCTGGCGGGATGAAGTCCATGTCGGTGAACAGGAACGGTAAGGCACGGTTGTATGCCACCACATCGAACAGCGGTTTGCAGGCACGCGGGGAACAGGTCGAGCTTGTCCAGGACAGGCTGAAACGCCGCGATGAGCCCGGGTCACACTCGGCGAGCTGGAGCTTTCGGCGTACTCGATCCGGCGAGTTGGTGCAGATGCCGCCTCTCGATGTCCTCAGTTGCAGGGCTCGAACGACCTGCCGGGACATGCGTGCTGACGTTGATGGGCCGACCCTGTTCGAGCCCGTGTACCAGGTGACGCCGACCCCCGCGAGGACGACCTCTTCGCAAGATCCGGGCGTCCGCCGTCGCCCTGTGGACAGGGGGGCTACCTGTACGGCGTTACTCGTTCGCGCCGACTGCCGATGCCGACCTCGCGCCGTATCGCGGCGAGCCCGGTCTGTCGTATCTTCCATCCTCCCGTACGGAGAACCCCGGTATGCGGGTGGTGGCAGTACCCCGCCGTGGACTTCTGGTTCCGGGATGACGGCGCTCAATGATCGACGGCAGCGACCATCACTGCAGGCGCGGTCCGTTCCCGTACAGGCGAACGGCAGGAAGGACGACCGCCGCCGCGCCGCCGTCTGCACTGAGCCCGCGACCTCGGCTCGGAGGCTGGGAGCAGGCCGACTCTGACGACACTGTCGGCGTTGCTGCTGTCGGTGGTCAGTTTCGCGGCGGCAGGTATCGCCGTGCCCGACATCGGCGCGTCTCTGGGGGCCACGGCTGCCGAGCAGTCGTTGGTAGTGTCGGTGTATGCGCTGGGGTTCGCCGTGCCGATGGTCCTCGGGGGCGAACTCGGGGATCTGTACGGACGACGCCGGCCTCTTCCTGCTCGGCATGGCCGGGTTCACCCTGTTCTCCTGGTCGCGACCCTGGCCGAGCATCACCGTGTTGATCGTCGCGCGAGCCCTCACGGGATCTCTGCGTCGGCCATGGTTCCCCGGAGTGCTGGCGACGATCACGGCGTCCACCCGGGGAGCCCGAACGCGCCCAGGCTGTCGCGCTGTTCGGTGCGACGCGGGCGGGAGCCGGCGATCGGTAAGGTCCTCGGCGGCGTGCTGCCGTCATCCCGCCTCCGGTACTCCCTGGCAGATGATCTTCGCCGCCCAGGCGTACTCATGGGCGTGATCGCGTTCGGCGCTGCGCTGCGCTGGCTGCCCGATACCCGGTGCGCCCGGCCACCGATCGCTCGACCTGATCGGGACGGCCTCCTCGGACTCGCCTGCACAGCTGCTCGCGGATTCCGATCTCCCAGGGCAGCGCGCTGGGCTGGCCGGTCTGGTGCTGGGCGCTGCTGCAAGGGCAACGCCCGTGCTCTTCGCAGGATTCACATGCGGTGGCGGTTGCGGCTGCACCGGGGTGACCGCGTCCGCTCGTTCCGCCGCCCCTGTTTCGACTCCAGCTCCTACCGGGTCGGGCTGGTGGTGGCGTTGATGCTCGGTCCGCGTTCGGTGGGATTCGCGTTCCTCTGCGATCTCACCAGACCCGGGCTCGGATGGTCTCCCATGCACGCGGCGCCCTCGTGCTGCCGTTCTCCCTGTGCTTCCTCACCGTGTCGATCTGGTCAAGGAAGCTCGCCCCGTTTCGGAGTTCCGCAGGCTCCTCGCCATCGGCGGCCTCACCCAAGCCGCACTCCTGAGCATCGCTGCAGCCGTCTCCGCGTCTCCCAGGGGTGCCGCCTGAACTCTCGTGGACGTTCGCCACCCCTCGTCGGAGTCGGTGTCGGGGCAGACCCTCATGTTCGAACCGCTTCGTCGGAGCGATGATCGCCGAGGTCCCTCCGGCATCTGCGGGAATAGCATCCGGCGTGCTTCAAAACCAGCCACAGCAAGCCGCGATGGGCCTCGGCGTCGCCAGTTGCCGGAGAGTCCACCGCCGCGGCCCTCGGCCGGCTCACAGCCCCGACAGGTCAGCCTACACGAACGCGCTGGCGATCTGCATGCTCGTCGAGGCGGCATTCGCCGTAGTGTTCGCCCTGTACGCTCGCCCTGCCCGGCGCTGACCAGCGCCGGACCGCCCGCGCGACCCTGTTCGCACCCTCTTCGCGGTGCTTCACGCTGTGGGCCTGGGCGGCACACTGAATCCAGAGGCTGCCACGAGTAATGGCTGACGCCCTTACTCATTTCGCGGTCGTGCTCTGCGAACTCCAGCGGGGCGCGACCGCATCCTCCGGCCCCATTGACGGGCTACGAGGGTCTTCTTCGCTCGACAGCACATTCATCCGCCTGCTCCCCGGATTGCCCGGTACGTGATGGGCGAAAGCACCCGTTCCGTGGCCGGCCTGTCGGTGTGACCCGCAGCGCTGGAGTTCTTGTTGATGTTCGGCTTCGCGGCGTTCCTCGTCGGTGACCACCGGCGGGGTGCGTTCGAGGTCACGCAGCTGTACCCGCTGAAGATTGATCGTGTGGGTAGGACGGCAGTCATGTATCTCACTTGAAGGGCGGGGCCATGAACGGTGTGTGGGCGAGCGTGGTGGCTGTGGCGGGGACGCTGCCTGGGAATACTCGCCACGGGACTGTTGCAACGGTGGATATCGGTCCGGGCCGAGCGGGAAGCCGGGCTGCAGCGTCTTCGAGGAGGCAGCGATCATGCTGGCCGACGCGTTGACGGACTACAGAGGGCGGTTGTACTGGAGCACGAAAGCATGCGTTCCTCTTGCCGAGACGACGCCGAGCAGGAAGGGAGAGGCCAGGAAAAGAAAGGGCTTCTCGGTCGCAGGTGAACTACGCGATGAACCGGCTGCGGCTGTCCACGGGGACGACAGCCTTCTCGAGTTGGCGACAGCCGCTCGTGACGCGACGTTTGGTGTCCAGGACGCAAACGTGCACTCCCTCACGAGGAGCACGCGAGCAACGCAGCATGCGTTTCTGAGGGCTGTTGCCGCGCTGGCCCTCAGTCGGTGCAACCCGTCTTCAGCTGAGTTTAGTTCAGGGGGTGGCATTCCCTCAAGGTTCCCACGCCGTTCTTCTCCGGGATCGGGTGAGACCTTGCAGGGCCGCTCACCCAGGGGCGCCGGGTGTGGCTCCATGGTCCTGCCGTTGCTCCGAGGCGGTGAGTGGCGGGGGGAGTGGCCGCGTGGTGGGGCATGGCTGGTCCAGGAGGGGAAGCAGGGCTGTGCCTTCACTACCGCGCACCGCAGGAGCGGGCGGTAGGGCGTTTGCGGCCTGGGGGCGCCCGGCGAGCCGGACACCCCCACAGGAAAGGGAAGAGGGCTGGTTGCGCTCAGCCAGCTGGGGCGGTCGGCCAGACCCGCGGCGGTGAAGGCGGCCTCCAGCTCGTGCGGCCCTCGGTGAAGTGCGACCAGCTGTCGAAGTGGACGGAGCACCACGCGGCGGGCGCCCAGGGTCTCGAGTGGCCTCGGCGGCCCGGAGCGCCGCTGTCCAGGACGATCAGTCCGCCGTCGAAGATCTCCGCGAAGCGGGGTGCGCCGGCGAAGAGGATCGCGGTGTCGATGGGGGCGAAGCGTTGGCGATCTCGCGGACGGCTCGAGGAGCGCGTTGTCGCCACTGACGTAGACGGTGGGCAGGCCCTCGCCGGTCCAGGATGAAGCCGATGACCTGTCCGGCGATCGGTTCGACTTTCTGCGGGTGCCGGGGCCGTGGATGGCGGGGACTGCGCGGTCCCGCGTGAGGCCGACCGCCGCCGCCGGGGCGGTCCAGCTCGATGGACTCCCAGTCGGCAAGACCGGTGGCCTTCTGGCCGAGGGCGTTCGCCGCCGCCGGTGGTGGTGAGGGTGAGTGATATCGGCGAGCAGGGCGCGGCCGGCGTTGTCGAGGTTGTCGTCGTGCCTGGTCGTGGGAGGCGGCACGTCACGTCGACGGACCGACGTCTTCGGGGGAGCCGTTGGAGGGGCGGTCTTGGTCAGGGCCGGGGCACCTGGGGGCGCGGGTAGGAGCAGGGGTGTCGAGGTGGGGTCGGTCAGAAAGCGCAGGCACGCCAGTAGCCTGAACAGGGGCCGTGGGCCACCGAAGACGCGGACGGGGAACTGCGTGGTCGCAGGGGAAACAGACACAAGAAGCCATCACGGATAGATTTAACTTGACCGTGATGCGACTGTAAGCGGGTGTCATGGATAATGGCGCTCAACCGTGAGTCACGGTTGCGGACGAATCGTACCATGAGGTATGGAAGAGGGCGTCATCACCGGGTCCGGGCTGCCGCCGGCGCCGGGAGCAGCATCCCTCACTCGCCTTGGTCAACAGCGCGTCGCGCTGCCGGGGCGGGCACTACGTCGACCAGCTCGGTACGCTCCGCCGGGGCCGACCAGTGGCCGACGCAGCAGGGCCTCACCCCGGTCGACGCGGGCATGCTCGACATGTGCGCCGCGCAGCTGCGTTCCCTGCGCAAGCAGGCCGGGCGCTGTCGCGTCCCGTGTCGCGGGGCTCCCCGCCCTGCCCGCCGCCGTCAACGCGATCAACGACACCTGACCCGCGTGCCCACCGCCCCGCTGCTGGCCTGGGACGACAAGAGCGGCCCTCACCTGCCATGCCCAATCCCGCCTCGGAACTCGTCGACCACGCCCAGGCGGCGCCGCGGCCGCCGACGCCGCCGACCTCCTCACCGGCCCCGACGCCGAGCGTCTCACCGCCTGCGCCTTCCGCCCCGTGCAACCGCTACCTTGCTCCGGCATGGTCGCCGCGAGCGGTGCTCCACCCGCTGCGGCGACCGCGCCCGCGCCGCGCCCCGCGCTACGCCCGCCGCACCGGACACCACGTTCCGACGCATCAGCCAGGCGCCGCCGGGACGGCGCGGCACACCGCTCACCTGGAGGTTGCGTGCCCGCGCCGACGGCGCGTTTCCGCCGGCCGCGGGGCCCGGCGGTCAGCCGCGCCCACGCCGACCGGCGGGTAGGTGGACGGCCACGAGATCACTCCCGTACGCGACCACGACTCCAGAGCTGCCGTGGCCTGCGGCGACGGCGCGCTGCCTGAATTCTCGGTCGGACAGCCGGTCGAGATCCGCGTCGACCTGCCGCTGCGCACGGCGCGCAGTGCACACGGCCGGCCGGCCACCTGATCGAGGCGACCGGACCGACCAGGGGCGGAAGCCTCGGTTGGAACTCGGCCGGAGCGACAAGTGGTTGTGGTCAGAGGCGGAAGTGTCGGACAGCCACTGGACCGGTGGTACGGGGGGTGATGCCGAGCAGCGGCTTCCACGGGCGGAGTTCTCCGGTGTGATCGACCGGTGGGAGCAGCGTGCTCATGGCCTGGTAGAGGCCGGCGACGTCGGCGGCCGAGGCCCTCGCCGATCACGGGCGCGACGAGAGCCCGCATCTGCCTCGGGGGTGATCGGCTCGAAGACGACGTCCTTGCCGAAGTGGGCGCCGAACGCCCCCGCCAGGTCCGGCCGGTGACTGCCGGGTACTGCCCGACAGAGACTTGGCCGGTCACGTCATGGCGGTCCGAACAGGGCGAGCGCGGACGTCGGCGATGTCCAGGTGGGACGTCCAGGGCAGACGGAAGGTCGGTGCGGATCGGGCACGGCGCGTCGCGCTCGCGGACCGCGCGTCAGATGACGTAGGGCATGAGCAGGTTCTCCAGGTACAGCGTGTGGGCTGATCACGGCGTGGGACACCCCGCTGTTCGCCAGGCCGGAGGCCGAGTTCCCGCTGCCGCGCCGCCGAGTCGGTCAGGTTGCACCGCTCGTGGAGGAACACCACGTGGGCCGGGGCGGGCCTCGCGGACTGCGGCCACGATGTTGCGTGCGTGAAGCCGCCTTGGCGTCCTCTCGGAGACCATCGGCGGGTGGACGAACACCCCGTCGGCGTCCCGGTACGCCTCGATCAGTGCGGATCGATGGAGCCGCCGTAGCCGGCGGCTGCCGTGCCGCGCCCCCACGGCGGCGTTCGGGTCACAATCAGAGCGGTCACGGGCGTCACCAGCGCGGCGAGCGTGGCGACGACGGGTGCACCCTGGGCGCCGGTGGCGCCGTGAATCATAGGTAGGCCACAGTCATTAAGGTGGCCTGCAGAAGCACCGGTTACATCAACTGCACTAATGGAGTTATCGTCGAAAACATGACTGATCCTTGCCTTCCTGAGTGCGGTGTCGCCCGATTCCTCACCTTGTTGAACAGACCGTGGGCCACCCTGATCGTGCGTGAACTGCTGCACGGTCCGGGCATCGCTTCACCGAGTTGCGCGCCGCCCTGCCCGGGCGACGCATAGTCCGGCATACGCTGACCAGTCGGCTGCGGCAGTTCGAGCGACACGGCATCGGTGACCCGCACGACGTACGCGGAGATCCCACCGCGCGTCGAGTACGCGCTGACCCCTCTCGGTGCGGGGGCTGCGCGATGTCCTGGAGGCCATGGGGAAATGGGCCATGGAGGTGCCGGATCCCGCGTAGGGCGCGCCTGGAGGTACGCCTCGCGGAAGTTGATGTAAAAGCTTCATGAACACCTCCTCCACGCGCGCGTCGACGAGGTTCGGTGCCGGCCTATCGGTCTTCCGAGGAAGACGTGCGGGGCGACTTCTTCACCAGGCGAGTGACGATGACTGCGGGGGAGGAGTGCCAGTGCGGAAGGCGGCGCCGGTGAGGGGCGAGGAGGGGTAGCTGGCTGCGGCCACCACGATCCCGGAGGTCATACGCTCGCCGGTGGCTCGGCGATGGCGATCGTGACGTCGACTGCCTGCTGGTCTTGGCCCGCGTGGCGAGCGGGACGGTGTTGGTGATGATGGTGGTGCCGCTGACGGAGGCTGAAGTTCCGCCGATGCCGGCAGGATGAGAGGGCGAGGGTGAGCAGGGGAGGACCGAGTCGGCGGGCGCGGCGGCGGCGGAGGACGCCGGCGGCCAGCAGGGTTAGGCCGGGAGGGCGGCGGCTACTGCGGTGGGGCCGTAGCGGTCGGTGGGTGTTCTGGTCCAGGGGCGAGGGCAGGGTCATCGCGCCGACGTGCAGGGCTATGACGAGGCCGGAGGCGGCGGTGCTGTGGCCGTGGTCGTGCATGTGCACGGGGTCATCGTCATGATCGCGACCATGACGAGTTCGGCGAGACACCATCGACCAGCACCCCCAGCGGCAGCTGGGGCGGCGGTGCGGTGGTGCGCGGGACGTCGGGTGCCGGTTCGGGGCAGGTGCGCTCGGTGTCTCCGGCTCGGTGGGGAGAGTGCGGGCGAGCAGGAGGGTCGGGACGCAGCCAGATGAGCAGGGTGAGTGCGGCCAGGGCGAAGGCGGCGCTGGAGATGAGGAACAGGCCGGTCAGTGGGGGCAGCGCGAGGGGCGGTGGCGAGGTGTCCGGCGGGGGCGGTGAGGTTGGGGCCGACGACGCCGCCCAGGGTGGTGGGGCGACCAGGACGGTGGACAGGGCACGGGCGCGGTGGCGCGGGGCGGCGAGGTCGGCTCCGGCGTAGCGGGCCTGGAGGTTGGCGGCGGTGCCGGCGCCGTAGAGGAAGAGGAGATGAACAGCAGGGCAGGGCTGTCGAGGGCGGCGGCTGCGACGACTCCGGCACCGCCGAGGGCGCCTGCGAGGTAGCCGGCGGCCAGCCGGGGCGACGCCCGCGGTCTGGGAGACGCGGCCGATGATGACGGCGGCGAGAGCGGAGCCTTGCGGTGAGCAGGGCGCTGGGCAGCCCGGCCAGGGTGGTGGGAGTGGAGCATGTCCTGAGCCAGCAGGGCGGCAACGGTGACACGCGGCCGCGAGTCCCACGCCGCTGAGAACCTGGGACGCCAGCAGGATGACCAGGATGCGCTTCTGCGTCTCAGGTAGCGAAGGGCCAGGAACAGGAGCGGCCGATGGGGCGGCTGTCGGCCCGCTGGGTGGCGTGGTCGAGGTGCGGTGCATGGTGTCTCCGTTACGAGCCCGACGGTTGTGGGCGGGGTGTTGCGGCGCCTGACGTGGGTGCCCGTCCGACTGCGCGCCAGGTGGCCCGCGCGAACTGCCCGGGGTCGTTCAGCGAACGGACGCGGGGGCCGGCGTGGTCGGCAGAATGCAGGCGTCGGCGATGAGTTCGGTTGAGTGCAGGGCGCTTGAGGGTGTGGCCCACGCTGGCGATCAGCCATGATCTCGTCTGGGCAGGCTGCCTCTGCAGGCGGTTGAGGTGCGCGGTGACCTGGTCGGTATGCCGTGCAGGACGCTGTTGGTCCAGCGGCCGAGAACCTGTTGCTCGGAGGCGGTACAGGAGTAGGAGGCGGCCTCGTCGGGCGTGGGCACCAGGTAGGACCTGCCGTGGAGCATGCGCATCATGCTGTGGGTAGCTTTGTGTCTGGCGCAGGGCCTCGTGCTCGTCGTCGAGCGGCGCCATGACAGCGAAGCTGGCCCAGGGCAAGTACGGTTCGGCGAGGACGGCTGCGGGGGTGAACCGGTCGCGGTAGAGCTGGAGCGCGGCGGCGGCGTTGCCCGGGAGAGAGGTAGGCGGCGAGGCGAAGGCAGGCCCAGGTGGGCGGCGAGCCGGGCGGAGTATCCGGAGGACCGTGGACCGGGCTGCCGTCCGGCCGTGCCGGGCGCTGAGCACTGCCCCGCGACCGCCAACAGCGTCACCGCCCTGCCGGGTGGCCAGTTCCTCGACGCACTGGGCACCCCGTCGGGCGCCAACCAGTAGCACGCTGCGCTCGCCGCGCGAACAGGTATGCGCCCTGCTCGCCGCCCAGGTCGGCGGCCACCCCGCCCGCCACCGCGCTGGCCGCCGTCAACAGCGCCCTGACCTCGGCATTCTGGCCGCCGCCGCACTGGGTCCAGGCGCCGGCGCCCACCCGCCCGCCGTAGCGGCCGCGGGTGGACTCCTCGGCGTTCCAGAGCCGCTCAGACCGTCCTCGCGCCAGAACGGCGTGTCGTACCCGACCACTGATGGCTGCTCCACTGTTCCCGAAGGCCGGACGCGGGCACACGCACAGGGCGCCGTGGAGGTCTCTGCCATCCCGGTTCAGAGGGCGCTGACCCCAGTCGAGACGGTCGGCCAGGCCGGCGGAGGCGAAGCGCTGCCAACTCGGTGCGGCCCTCGGTGAAGTGGGCCCAGCTGTCGTAGTGGACGGGCACCACGCGGCGGGCGCTGAGGAGCTGGGCGGCTTCGGTGGCCTGGGCGCTGTCCAGGACGATCACCTCGCCGTCGAAGACCTCCGCGAAGCGCGGGGCGCCAAGCGAACAGGATGGCGGTGTCCACCGGGGCGAAGCGCTCGGCGATGTCCCCCGGCAGCGTCGGAGGCGTTGTCGCCACTGACGTACACGGTGGGCAGGCCCTCCCGGGTCGGGATGAAACCGACCACCTCGCCGCAGACCGGCTCGACCTCGTGGCGCGGACCGGGGCCGTGACAGTGGCACGGAGAACGCCGGTGACCGTGAGCGTGCGGCCGCCGGGGCGGTCGAGCTCGATGCGGCCCCCAGT
Source organism: Streptomyces thinghirensis (assembly GCA_021502835.1). The sequence goes on along the minus strand of JAKFGP010000062.1, from coordinate 140,434 downwards.
CCGGCCGATCCCGTGGCCTCCTCGCCGAGACGCTGTCCGCCACTGGGTCGTGGTGAGAGTGAGGGGTACGTCGGCGAGCAGGGCCCGACCGGAGGTGTCGAGGTTGTCGGCGTGCTCGTCCGTTGCGAGAGGAGAACACCACGTCGATGGGTCGGAGGTCGGCGGGGTCGACGGCGGAGGGGGCGGTCTTGGTCAGGACCACGGCGGGCGCCTGGTGGTCGCCGGGGAGCATCGAAAGGTCGGGTCGGTCAAGGAAGCAAGACCGCCGTACTCGAAGAGGAGCGGTCGGTCCGCCGAACACGCGGATCGGGGGGGGGTGGACGCTGCGGAAGGAGCAGACACGGAAGGACGACCTCACGGATAGGGGTTGGTGAAACGTGAGACGACAATAACTCATTTCTCACGGGAAGCATGCAAGCCGTACCACGAGGCTTATGCGAGGAGTTGCGTGATCGGAGCGACCGCTCCGCCGCCCGCGCAAGGGGAGGAGCGGCATCTCTCCCTGGCCCTGGCCAACAGTGCGATCGTCATGCCCGGCGGGCACACGGTCGATCGCTTGAGGAGCTCCGGCGCACACCAACCGCTGGCTGACGGAACGCGGCCTCGCGCCGGTCGACGCCGGCATGCTGGAAATGTGTGCAGCCCAGCAGCTGCGCTCGCTGCGCAGGCAGATCAAGATCTGCTCGCCTCCCACGCCGGCGGGCCGCCCTTCCGCCGCCCTCACGGCCATCAACGGCCGCGATGGCCCGCGTCCCACCCGCCCCTCCTGCGGTGGGACGACAAGGACGGTCCCTACCGCGCCACGCACCCACCACCGAGATCGTCGACCACGCCCTGGCGGCCGCAGCCTGGAGCGCCGCCGACCTGCTCACCGGCCCCGACGCCGAACGCCTCACCGCCTGCGGCTCGACCCTGCAGCCGGTATCTGCTCCGCCGCCGCCGCGGTGGTGCTCCACCCGCTGCGGCAGCCGCGCCCGCGCCGCCCGCACTACGCCGCACAGCCCAAGGCGGGTGACGGGCCCGCGCCGCCCTGCCGGGTGGACCGGGTGGCGGCTCGTGCTGATCGACGCACCCCTCGGCCTGCTCCGGGTTCAGCGCGGCGTCGGCCGCGGATTCGCCGACGGCGAAGTCGAAGCAGTCTGACCGGACGCCCCCTCCGTTTTACTCTCGACTGTGTACGAGCAGCATCCGTTTTGATGCGGCCGCGATCCCACGGCGGGCGGAGAGCGCATGAGCGCCGGTGAACTGCGGGGACGCAAGCCCGCGCGGACGTCCAGCGCAACCGCGTGGCGCTGCTGGAGACCGCGCAGCGTCACTTCCTGCAACACGGGGTCGGCACCTCCTGGAGGCAGTGGCAAGGAGGCGGGAGTCGGGCCCTGTACCGGCGCCCCCACCGTGAAGCGCTGCTGGCTGCTGTGCTGCAGACGCTCCGACGAACTGGAAGCCCGTCGAGACATCGATCAGCTCGGTGACCCGGCCGAGGCGCTGGAACGGTGGCTGCGGGCGATGGAGAAATGCTTCAGCTCCTTCGGTGGGCTGCCGGACCCGCTCGCGCGGCCCGGGCGCAGGAGCCGGACAATCCGCTCACGATTCCCTGCACGACATCCTCATCGCGACACCGGTGATGCGTGCGAACCGCACCTCGCTCGCCGGGTCGCGTGCGCGCGTCGGTGCGGGGGGCACGACCTGTTCCTCGCGGCCTGTTCTGTCGCCTGGATCAAGGGCAGTACCGAGGAGAGTCGCTCGACCGGCTCCACACGCTCATCGCCAGCAGCTACGCGAGCGATCCAGGCGTAAAGCGCCAGAACACCGCGTCTCGCCTCCGCCGGGACCAGGCGGCACCACCCACGGCCACCATGTCGCTGCCGCCGGCTGCCCACGCGCTGCCATAGGGGCGGCAATGTATAAGGGACAAGTCGCCGGTGCTCCGTCATAGGATCCGGTGCCATCGGCGGAAACCTCGCTTGCCAAGCTCGGCACGGCGGAGCACGACGTCCAGGTAGCCCGACGCCCGCGGCCCCGAGGCCGTCCGGGCGGAGGCGCAGGTAGGGGGTCCGTGCGGCGGAGCTCGCCGACGCGCCGTTCAGGAGCCAGGACGTCATCGTCGTGGCGCCATCCCCTTCGGGGTGGCGGGGGAGCTGGCCGGCCTGTTCGCCTCGGTCCCCGCCGAGACGATGATCATCGACACCTCGAACACTATCCCACCTCGGCGGGCGGATCGGGGACCGTGTGGGCAAGGGGCGAGTCGAGGCGTGTGGAACGCCAAGCAGCTGGGGCGCCCCGTGGTCAAGGGCGTGGAACGCCACCCAGCCAGAAGACACGCAGCCGGACAAGGGTGGTTCCGGCAGAAACGCGGCCCCCTCGCACTCCGTCGCCGGCGACTCGAGGAGCGCAGCGTGTGGCGCCATGCGGCTCGTGGACGACACCGGCTCGGCCCTACGACGCCCGGCACGCTGGCCGACTCTGGCGCCAGCAGCACGACAGCCCGCCTACTGCACCGAGCTGACCCTCGACGAGCTGCAGGCGGCCTGGCGCGGCGGTCGAGGACGCGGCCATCCCTGACTGACCTCCCGGGAGAACCCGCTGCCGCCCTGCAGGCCAACAGCACCGTCGACGACGTCGTCGAGATCGAACCCGCGCCGCCACCGCTGAGACGCCCGACGCGCGCTCTCGTGCACCCGCAGCACGAGGGCGGCAGCGCCGGGCGCCACGAACACCGCAGACCGAGCACGAAGAGCGCACAGCCCACTCGGCTACCGCCTCTCCAGGGCCTGCCGTACCGCACTGTGCGCGGCGGCCGTGGCGGCGACTTGCGCGCCAGAGAGGAATCGCCATGCCCGGCTGCCAGCATCAGCCTTCCTGAGATCGCACGCTCGGCCTTCCCCGGCAGTTCCTGCCCACCGCCCTTCCCCCGGACATTGCGCGGCGTGTTGGAAGACGCGCAGACGGCGCCCTCGAACAGCAACACCCAGCCGTGGTCAGGTGCACGTCGTCTCGGGCGCGGCGCGGGACGCCCTGGCAAGAAGAGCTGCTCCGAGGCCGAGGAGGGAGGAGGCGGGGACCTCCCCGATTTCACCGACGGCTAGGGACGGCCTCTACCTCGGCCGGTCGCGGGCCTGGGCGCGGTATTCCTGCCGGATCCGAGGCGTCGAGCGCGCTCCGGCCGGGACGGCGGGCGGGGCGGCGGTACGCGAGAACCTGGAGGTTCTGCGGCGCTCCGCATGCCGCCTTCCCTGTTCATGCCGGCACTCGGCGACGGCGACCGCGGACGGCCGGCGACATCGGCATGCGCAGAACTTCTGCCTTGCTCTCCGCTGGCGGCCGCCCGAGCTGGCCGGCATCCGTACTCGGTGTCTACGCCGACACCGTCCACGCGGAGTTCCTGGGTGTCCCGCGGAGCTCGGGCTGCTGTTCGGCATCTCCTTCGGCATCGCTGACCCCGGCGGCGCCCACGTCCAGCGCTCCGCACAGACCGGGTTCCGCTGCGGCGGAGCGCGGCCTGGTCCTACGGCGCTACCAGTCCTCGACGCAGGCGGTAGTTCTCCGCCCGCGGGAACCATCCGGAGCTGTGCCTGGGGCTGAGGCCGACACTCGGCCGGCCCCAACACCGAGCGTCACGGAGCCTGCTCAGGTATCCGCACGATCGCAGCTGTAGAGGTCTGGATCCCTCCGAAGGGGCGGAGGGTGACGGGGACGCTGTCGCCGTTCGCGTCCGCCGTCGTCGGCGGGCGTTCAGGAGGTCAGGTGAGCTGGGCGTCCGCCGGGAAGACCCGTGCGCAGAGATGCCTCTGCCGTCCACCGCGGGACTCGTAGAGGCGCGACGACATCGCCCGAGGCGTCGTCGGCGAGCCCGGTGACCGCCTCGACAGTCACTCCGGTGCCTTCCACGGACGACCGGCGTAAGGGGTGGCGGCAGTAGTCCGCCAGCGAGCGCAGGTTAGAGAGCGCGTCGGCCCTCGGCGACCGCGTCCTCGATCGTCGCCCGGCAGCGAATGCGTACGTGAAACGGTGCCTGCCCCTGGTCTGCCTCGGATCCGGGATCCGTGGGGCGCGGAGCAGCGCTGAGGCGGACCGTGATGGTCGTACCGCCGTCCTCCCCGGACCGTGCGCGAGCGGTGATCGTGCCCCGTAGGTGGGGTCGTTGATGACCGCTACGCCGTAGACCCAGTTCGCCGATGTGGACCAGCGGTAGCCGGGGACCTCGAAGCGGAGCCGACTCCCAGCTGGTGTTGGTGTGCGTGGGGCGCTGGACGTGGCGAAGGCGATCTCGGCGGAGGAGGTGGAGCGGCCGGATGTCCACTGGAAAGCACCTTGGAAGAACTTCTCGGCCTCCTGCCAGTCGATGTGCGTCTCGAAGTCGATGCGAGGGCTGCCGGCACGCGAGAGTGACGGTCTGGACGATCGTGGACCCCCCACCGAAGGAGCGCTCCACGCGGATCGCCCGAGCGGGTCCTCCTCTTGACCCACCGTGACGGACTGCGCGTCCAACAGGTCTGTGCAGCGTTCCGGTAGTGCTTGTCGACGTTCAGGCGTCCCCGGTGGTTCGGGAAGTCGGTGTGCAGGCGCAACCCGGGTTTGCCCCGGCCGGCGAGAATCTCGCGGCCGCCGCTTCACGCAGATCGCGTACGGAGAGCCAGGGTGCCGTCCTCGGCGACCTCCACGACCAGGCCGTTGCAGGACGCGGCCGGCGACGCATCACCAGTCCGGGGCGCTCACCGACTCGAGGGGCGCGCAGCCGTTCGCCGGGACGACGGTGTGGGCCAGGGAGCCGTCGGCGGTCCGTACGACCTCCCGGCGCTCGACCGGGCTCGTGTTGAAGACACGGGGCCGCCCGCGCCGAGTGCCGCGAGCGCCCCGGCCGTCAGATCCTCGACCTCCTCCGCCACGCGCGTACTCGGCCTCGGCCTCCCGGTGCACCAGGCGATCGACGATCCCGGCAGGATGTCGTGGAACTGGTGGAACAGGACCGTCTCCACAGCCGGTCGGTCTCTCGTACGGGTAGGCGTACTCCGGCACGTGCAGCGCGGCCGTCGTCGCCCACAACTCGGCCTCACGGGCTGGTGTTCGCTTCTGCGGTTGCCCTGCTTGGTGCGGGCCTGCGGAGGTGTAGGTGCCGCGGTGCAGCTCCAGGTAGAGTTCGCCGACCCAGACCGGGGGTCGGGGTACTCCTCGCGGCGCGCCCGGCGAAGAGCGTCGGGGTGCTCGACGACGACCTTCGGCGAGCCCTCCAGATCGGCCAGCCTGCGGGCCCGTTCCATGATCTCGCGGGTGGGACCGCCACCGCCGTCGCCCCAGCCGAACGGGGCCAGCGAGCGGGTGGCGACGCCCTTCTCCTGGTAGTTGCGTGGCGCGGCCCATTTCCTCGCCGCTGAAGCGGGGCGTTGTAGGTGTCGATCGGCGGGAAGTGAGTGAAGATCCGGGTGCCGTCGATCCCTTCCCACCAGAGGTGTGGTGGGGAAACCTGTTGGTCTGGTTCAGGAGATCTTCTGGGTGAGGAACCACTCGTTGCCGGCGAGCTTGGCGAGCTGCGGGTAGGCCGCGCTGTAGCCGAAGGAGTCGGGCAGCCAGACGCCTTTGGTCTCGACGCCGAACTGCTCGATGAAGAAGCGCTTGCCGTGGACGAGCTGACGGGCGACGGCCTCACCGCCGGGCAGGTTGCCGTCGGCCTCGACCCACATGCCGCCGACCGGCACCATTGGCCCCGCCCGACCGATTCCTGGATGCGAGCCCAGACCTTCGGGTACGTGGCGCGCACCCACTCGTACTGCTGCGCCTGTGAGCAGGCGAGGACGAATCCGCGTACTCGTCGGCAGCGCGGTGACATTCGAAGGTGCGGGACGTCTTGCGCTTGGTCTCCCGGATCGGCCAGAGCCAGGCGGAGTCGATGTGGGCGTGGCCGACACCGGAGATGACATAGGCGCTGGCATGCGCGGGTCTGGACAGGGTGGGGCGCAGCGCGGCCGGGTACGTCGGCGGCCGTACCGAGACGTCCTCCAGATCCAGCAGGTCCAGGGCCCGGTCAAGGCGTGCGCGATCTCGTGGCGGCGTGGGTCGTGCTCGCCCAGCTCCGGCATCAGCTCGCGCAGCACTGCTGGATGTCCAGGTCGAGGTGCCACACCTCCTCGTCGAGGACAGGCGATGTCGGCGCGCCGGAAGATGCAGAGGGGCTTGTCGCCGGCGGTGAGGATGTCGCCCAGCGGTGTGGTCCGCGAGAAGTTGTCGGCGAGTGTCCGGGTTGGAGGCCGCCTCCACCAGGTAGTCGATCCGCTCGCCGCCGGCGCGCGGACGGGCGATGGGCACGTACTGGTTGAGGGGGTTGACGGCCTCAGCGGGGTGCCGTCCGTGAGATGGACGAGCGCACTCGGCCTGGTGCCGGGCCAGCCGCCGACGAAACCGAGGTCGATGACGGCCTCCACGCCTCGCCGGCCCACTCCGCGGAACCCTTCCGCGTATCCGGGACCAGGTCATGCCCCGGCGGACCCCACGGGGTGCCCATCGAGAAGGGGCTCGGGATGCCGCGGCAGCGTGCCTCGAAGGGGACGGCTCCCCAGGGCGCTTGCCAGGCCTCCGTGTCGAGGGGCACGGTGGCGGCGTAGATCGCGGGCCTCACACGCTGTTCGTGAAGGCGCCGGGCGCGATCCTCGATGCGCCGGCGTTCGTCGTGCATGAAGTCCTCCTCAAGGGTGAACGCTTACTCGCCCACCGAGCAGCGGAGGTGAACCTCGGCCGGCGGGGTGTACCTCGACCCGTCGTCAGCGTGGACCTCCGGCTGCGCCGGTCAGACGAGCCGTACCGACAGCCTCGCGGGGCGTGAAGACCGGCTCGGCGTCGAACCCGTCCACCGTGATGCTGCCGAACCGCCCCCGCAGCGCGGGAGTCTCGAGCACCGGCAGGACGGCGCCCCGCCGCGCACGGCAGGGAGTCCTCGAGCCGGACGACGAGCCCGCTGCCCGGGTCGAGCAGCACCCGACGGCTCACCTCCAGCGCCGGTACGCGCGCCCCGGCGAGGGTCACGTCGAGCGTCGTGCCGGTCTCCCTGGACGTACGAGCCGCGCACCCGCAGCGGCGACATCGCGCGCAGTGCCCCGCCCCTCACCCGCACGTCACCACCGCCCAGCGCGGTTGCCGAACAGGTGGCGAGGACGCCCTTCTCCAGCCTGGTGCCACCGGTTAGTCGTTGTCGCCGGTCAGGGTGAGCGTGCCGCTGCCCTGCTTGACGAGCGCGCCCACGCCGCCGATGTCGTTGCGCCAGGTGTCGGCGGCGGCGAAACCCCACGCGTCGGCGTCCAGAGTGACGGACACGTCCGTCTCGAAGGCCCCGTAACCGTCGGCGGCGGCGAAGAGGTCCAGCCGCCCCCATTTCTCGAAGCCGTCCAGGAGGACGTACCCGGCGGGCAGCGCGGTCGTTCTGAGCACCTCGCGGCGCTGGGCCGCCGAGGTAGGGCAGCCGCGTCTCCAGCAGGACTTCGGCGCCCTTCGGCACGGTCATGGGGTCGTGTGTGCCGCTCGGGCAGGACGTCACGTCAACCGGGGCCCGACCGCCGCCCGGTTGGCGCGGCGGTCAGCGTAGGGGTCGGTGTCCGGGCCGGCCGAGTGCGCGTACTGAAGAGGGTGTCCGGGGTCGTGCCCGTCATCTTCCTGGAAGTACGCGGCGGCCTGCGCGGGGCAGCCGCCTTCAGACCTGCGTTCTTCCGGTCGGAGAGGGCCGCGGCCGCGAGGGCGGTGGCGAGGACCCGCCGCCGACCACGTCCACGGTGGAGTGCATGCCTGCCACGATGCGGGTGTGGGCGAGTCGGAGGCCCGGGCCACCAGCTCCTGGAACCGCTCGGGGACCGCGTAGCCCAAGGCCAGGGCCGCGAGGTAGAAGGCGTTCGTGTGCCCGCTGGTGAAGCCGCCGTCGTCGGCGGGTGCGGGGCCGCGCTGCCGTAGCAACTGCGGTACGACCACGACGTCGGACTCGTACACGGGGAAGTCCCTGTTCGTCCGTCCTCCCCGTGTCGATGACCTCGCTGTCCTCGTTCATGCGCCATGGACGGGGGTACTGGGTAGGCGAGCTTGGAGGGGTTGCTGGAGGCGAACGGACCGCGCACGGTGTCGATGAGACTCCCGCCACCTTGCCGAGGTCCGAGTCGTGGGCGCCGGCGCCCAGCGCTGAGCCGGTCGGCGCGTCGGCCGGGATCGTGTCGTGGACCCTGTCCGCCGGGACGCCCTCCGGCGCCGAGGTGATGCCGGTGACGGCCTTGGCGCCACTCCTGCTGCAGGTCGGCGAGCGGGCCCAGCCCGGTGATCACCGCGTAACTCTGGTGCTGGCGGTCCTGGATGAAGGCCGTGCGTGCCTCGGCCTCCGTGCGACTCCGGGTGACGCGGGCGCAGTACCGCATGTCGGCGCGCAGGACACCGGGCATGAGCGCGGTGCCGGTGTCCCAGGCCGCACCCGTCTTCCAGATGCGGGCGAAGCCGTCGAGGATGTGCACGGCCGCGTTGGTCTCGGGCGTGCGATTGCCGATGACGTTCGTGGTGTACGCGTCGACGAAGGCGGCGGAGGTGTTGGTGGCGGCCGAGGCGGCGGCCGCCGGCCAGAGAGGACCGTGGGAGGGCTGCCAGCCCGGCCGGGACGCCCATGGAGGCCCGGCCAGGAACGCCCGGCGGTCGACGGCGGCTCTGTCCATGGGATAACAGGGGTGCACCGCACCGGGCATGAGGGTGCCTTTCCTTCTGAAGTCACAACGGGTGGGGTGGGGAGTCACGACGAAGGGCGCGGGGGGACGAGGGCGCGAGTGACGCACCCTCCCGCACACGCGGAGCGAACGGCGGGCGAGCCGTGTCCTGCACGGTGCTCTTTCTTCGCGTAAGTACTGGGGGAGCCCCGGGACGGGCTCTGACGGGCACGGCAGGCGGGTACCGCGCAACTTCGTTAGGAAGTTAACTAACGAAGTAGGGTGCGTCAAGGGTACGGGAATCCCGGTTCCGTGCAACCTTTCCGACCGGACCGCCGCCGCCCGCGTTCGACCGGACCGCAGCGGCGTGCTCTCGCACCGGACCACCGCGGCACGACCTGGGAGAAGCCTGAATCTGAGTGAGAGCGCACGCGCGGTGTTCGCCGTTCTGGCACAGGAGGGCACCGCCACTCGGCCTCAGTTGGCGGCCGGCGCGGGTCTGTCCAAGCCGACCGTCTCCTCGGCCGTCGCCGAACTGGAGAGAGCCGAACTCGCCGCGCGTTCCGGGACCGTCTCCGGCGGCACCGGCCGCTCCGCCGCCGTCTACGGGCTCGGGCCCGCCGCCGGCGCCGTACTCGCCGTCGACCTCGGCCCCAGCCACACCCGGGTGCGGGGGATGCGCTCTGGACGGCAGCCTCGCTCGCCCAGGGGACCGGGTCGCGGGAGGAGTCCGCCGACACCGTGCGCGCGACCTTGGACGCCTTGCCGGCCGGCGCCCCGCTGCGGACCATCGTGGTGGCGGTGGGCGACGTCGCGGCACAGGACCGGCGAGGCGCCGGGATGCGTCCCGCGACCGCCAAGGCCGGACCCGTCTACGACGCCATGGCCGTCGCGCTGCCCCCGGGTGTTCCCGTCCACCTGGAGAACAACGTCAACTGCGCCGCGCTCGCCGAGCTGCACGAGGGTGCCGCGCGCGGCAGAGACACCTTCGGCTACCTGCGCGTCGGCGTGGGCATCGGCCTGGGCATCGTCGTCGGCGGTCATGTGCTCAGCGGGGCGAACGGTGCGGCCGGAGAGGGTGGCCCGGCTGCCTTACCCGTGGAGCGACAGCCGTGAACCGCGCCAGGAGGCTCTGGAGGAGCACATGGGCTCCCGTTCCCTCCTGCGCAGGACCGCGGATGCCTGGCAGAGCGCCGCGGGGCCGTGTCCCCGCACGGTGAAACGCCTCTTCGCCCTCGCCGACGAAGGTCATGCCACAGCCCTTGCCGTGGTGGAACGGCACGCGGCGGACATCGGCCGGCTCGCCGCCGCGGTGACCGCCGTACTGGACCCCGGGCTGCTCGTGCTGGGGGGCGGCACGGGCGCGTATCCGCAGCTCCTGAGCGGTGTACGGGCCGAGCTGGCGCGGCTGAGCTGGCCCACCGAGGTGGTCAGCAGCATGCTGGGCGACACCGGCACCGTGGCGGGCGCGAGCCGGCTCGCCGTGGCCCATGGACGTCAAACCGTGACCGATGGCAGACAGGTCAAGCATTGACGGCTCGCACGTGGTTCTGCCAATGTCCGGACAAGCGCTTTCCATAGCCGGTGGGACCCGGCTCCGGGTGAGGCGTCCGGCCGTACGCGAAGTACGGCAGCCGTACGAGGGCGCGCTCGTACGACTGCGGCCCGGAAGTGGCCGGGGATCCCCCGCCCGTCAGTGCGCAGCGGCCGGGCGAGGCCGCAGCCGCACGGGGACGCCTGCCCCTTGGAACAGACCCGATGGACAAGGCCCGAGCCGTTCGATCGGCCGGGGATCCGTCACGTACGCCAGGAGGACCCGGTGGGTCACCAGATCTCGCGCAGAACCCTCTTCCGCACCGCGAGCTGGACTCGCCGTCGCCGGCACCCTCGGCGGCGCGCTCAGCGCCTGCAGCGGTGGCACCGGCGCCGGCAGCACCAGCAGCGACCTGACCGTGACCTGGTGGGGCAGCGACGACCGGCACAACGCCTACAAGAAGGCGCTGAAGTACTTCCAGGAGAAGAACCCGAAGATCAAGATCCGGGAGACCTACTCGGATACGAAGGGTTCTTCGACAAGTTCAACACCAACATCGCCGGCGGCAGCGCCCCGGACCTGCTGCAGATGGACACCGCCCTGGTGGCCCAGTACGCGCGCGGGGCGTCCTGGCCCCGATCGACGAGTACGTCGGCGAGACCTGGACCTCACGGGCTTCTCCAAGACCCTGCTCGCGGCCGGCACCGTCGACGGCAAGCTGTACGGCGTCCCGTCCGGCATCGATGTCAATCAGCTCACCGTCAACCGCAGCGGCCTCGAGGAGCTGGGTCTGGAGTTCCGGACCCCGAGTGGACGTGGACCGACCGAGGAAGATCTCCCAGGACGTCCACAAGAAGAGCGGTGGCAAGGTCCACGGCGTCGACGACGTCGGTGGCGGCGCTCTCCAGGCCTTCGAGGTCTTCGCCCGCGAGCATGGCCAGACCTTCTTCTCCGACGACGGCAAGAAGATCGGCTTCACCGCCGACACCCTCCAGCAGTGGTGGGAGTACTGGGCGGAGATGCGCAAGCTCAACGCCTGCCCGCCGCCTGCGATCACCTCCGCCGCGCACAACGACCTCACCAAGAACGCGGTCGTCATCGGCAAGGCCCTGTTCACCTTCGACATCGGTGTCTACGGCGCCGGCGGCTCCATCACCGACGCGCAGCTCGACTTCCTGCCCACCCCGCAGGGCGACGGGTCCGGCGCCCGCGAGGGCAGCTTCGTCAACGGCGGTGTGCTGCTGAGCGCCACCAAGGCCAGCAAGCGGGTCGCCGACTCCGTCAAGATCATGTCGTTCTTCGCTCCAGGACACCACGGCGATCAAGGACATGCAGCTGTACGCGGCATCCCGCCGACCGAGAAGGCCCGCAACCTCATCGCCTCGGGCCTGAACGAGACGGACAAGCGGAACATGGCGATGGCCGACTACATATCCAAGCGCGTCTCCAAGGCGGCCGACGTCCTGCCCGCTCCCGCGCCCCCGCCGCAGGGGCCGACCAGATCTGGGACCTGCTCTTCCCAGTCGAACCTCGCCGTCGCCTTCGGCAAGAAATCGATCAAGGCACAACTCGGCGAGTTCTTCGACCAAGCGGCCGGGGTTCTGGTCGGCTGAGCGCACCGCTCGGCCGACGTGCCGTTCGAGAGCCGTGGGCGGACCGCCGCCGGTCGGCGCTGGGTGAACCCGGAGAGGCCAGAGAGATGAGTATGACCACCGCGAAGACAGACGAGGCCGTGAGGGGAGCGGTCCGCCACCGCGACCCGGTCCGACCAGCGGGACCGCGACCGCATGCGCCGCCGTCTCGCGAGAGGGCGGGGCGGGGGCTGGTGGCCGTACCTCTTCCTGGCGCCCTGGTTCGTCGGCCTGTTCGGCCTCACGATCTACCCGATGCTCGACTCGCTGTACCTGTCCTTCACCGACTTCGACCTGCTGACGCCCGCGCGGTGGGTCGGCATGGACAACTACAGCAAGATGTTCACCGACGACCCGGTCTTCTGGGACTCGGTGCACGCCACCCTGCTGTACGTCGTCGTCTCGGTGCCGCTGAAGCTGGCGCTCGCCCTCGCGGTGGCCATGCTGCTCAACCGCGACCTAAAGGCATCGGCCTGTACCGGGCCGCCTTCTACCTGCCGTCCCTGCTCGGCGGGGCGGTCGCCATCGCCATCGTGTGGCGGCAGCTCTTCGGCGGCGACGGCCTGTTCAACGACTTCCTCGCCTGGTTCGGCATCGAGGGCCAGGACTGGATCTCCAGCCCCGACACCGCGCTCTACACGCTGATCCTGCTGGCCGTCTGGCAGTTCGGCACCCCGATGGTCATCTTCCTCGCCGGCCTGAAGCAACTGCCGAAGGACGTGTACGAGGCAGCCGCGATCGACGGCGCCAGTCCCGTCACCCGGTTCTTCAGGATCACCCTGCCACTGCTCACGCCCATCGTCTTCTTCAACGTGGTCCTGCAGATCATCGACGCCTTCAAGACCTTCACCCCCGCCTTCGTCGTCAGCAACGGATCCGGCGGACCGCTCATCTCGACCATGCTGTACTCGCTGTACCTGTACAAGAAGGGCTTCACCGACCTGCAGATGGGGCTACGCCTCGGCGCTCGCCTGGGTGCTGTTCCTGGTCATCGCCGGCTTCACGGCGGTCAACTTCATCGCCAGCCGCTACTGGGTCCACTACGACGACTGAGCGAGGAGCGCTTCCCACCATGTCCGCCGTCACCACCTCCCCGAAGTCGCCGCTGCTGAGCTTCGCTCCGCTACCGGTCCACGCCGCGTCTTCATCCACACCGTGCTCATCGGCGTGGCCATCGTCATGCTTCTATCCGCTGCTGTGGATGCTGAGCAGCTCCCTCAAGCCCGACACCGAGATCTTCACCCAGCCGGGGCTCATCCCGAGCTCGCCGCACCCGGAGAACTACTCCGACGGCTGGACCGGCTCCGGCAACTCCCTTCTCGCTCTACATCACCAACTCGCTGATCGTCGCGATCGGCGCGGTGATCGGAAACGTGATCTCCTGCTCGCTCGCGGCCTATGCCTTCGCCCGCTTCGAGTTCCGCGGCAAGAAGATCTGGTTCGGTCTCATGCTCGGCACGCTGATGCTGCCCACGCAGGCCGTCCTGATCCGCAGTACACGATCTTCTACAACCTGACCTGGATCAATACGTTCCTGCCGCTCATCGTGCCGAAGTTCCTCGCGGTGGACGCCTTCTTCATCTTCCCTGATGGTCCAGTTCATCCGCTCCATCCCGCGCGAGCTGGACCAGGCCGCCATGATGGACGGCGCCAACCCCCTCCAGATCTACTGGAAGATCATCCTGCCGCTGATGAAGCCGGCTCTGATCACCACCACGATCTTCACCTTCATCTGGACGTACGACGACTTCCTCCACCAGCTCGTCTACCTGCAGCAGAACGACAAGTTCACCGTCCCGCTCGGCCTGACGCTGTTCATGGACCAGACGAGCGGCTCCTCCTCGGCGCGATGTTCGCCATGTCGACGCTCGCCCTCCTGCCGACACTCATCTGCTTCCTCATCTTCCAGAAGCGACTGGTGGAAGGCCTGTCGACCTCGGGCATGAAGGGCTGAACAACAGTGCACCTTCCCCACCAGCACGGACAGTTGCACCATCTCCCGGACGACCCGGCCGCCTACGATGCCGTGCTGGCCGACGTCACCGAGAACGGCACTGTCCCGGATCACCCCCGAGGGCAACCTCGAGCACCCGGCCGCACGAGACGACATCGGCGACACCACACTCGGCATCACCCTCACTGCTCGCCCTCGCCTGGCATCGCACCAAGGATCCGCGCCTGCCGGAAGCCGTGCGCCGCGGCCCTCGCCTTCCACCCGCGCTCGCGCGTAGTTCCCAGCCCGAGGACAACCCACGGGCTACCCGAACCTGACGGTCCGCGACTCCCGGTCCTGCCGTGCGCGCGCGCTACGTGCTTCAGGCCGGGTGCGCACCCCGTGGGTGACTGGCCGAGCACGGTGTGGGCGCTGCTCTCAGGCGGTGAACGTAGCTCGACGCGGCCGACGGGCTCGTCGGCGAGGAGCGAGTACCGCGAACTGCTGAGCGTGGCGGGCGGTTACTGGCGCTGGCTCGCGAGGCCACGGTGCTTCAACCCGCAGGACGCGGCGAATCCAGGCCATCGGCTGCGTGGTCGGCGGACTGATGCTCGCCCGTCACCTTCCGCCCGGGGACGGCGACCCACGGGCCAGGCGCGCCATGCGGCTGTACGACGACGAGATCCGGGCCCGCCGCGTACAGGGACCCGTGGCGCGCTCCTGCCCCCGGAGCACGGCGGCGTACGACAACAACTACGGTCCGATCTCCTGTCGTTCCTGGCCCAGGCCCACCCGGGTCAGCGGCGAGCAGGTTTCGCGGAGGACGGCGACACCCTCGCCCGCTACATCGACGCCCGGCTCTGCGGGAGCGGCTTCGAGCTATCGGAGGGCCGCGCTACAGCGAACAGCACTCCGCCTTCGAGTCAGTCCTCGGAGCGCGGTAGCTTCGGCCACCGCATCGGCGTGCCGACATCGGCCGCCACGCCGGGGACTCGCGCTGGGCCAGACACGCGGCCGGAGCCGACGGCGGTCTCGACGGGCACTTCGCTTCATGCTCGTGTGTGGCAGATCCAGGACACCACCCACTGGCACCCGCGCGCCCACGCGCACGGCACCCGCCCGCCACCAACTGCGATCCGGTACGGTCACGGTTACCTTCGACGACCGGATGACACCGTCCGTGGTGGAGGTGGGCGGCACGGCCCCTCGTCGCGGCCGCCGTCAACCGGCAGCACGGATTCGGACCCGTGTCGGACGGATTCCTGCTGTGCCGCCCGATGGGCGCCGTGCGGGTGGCGGATCGCCGGGCCGACGGGCTCGCGGCCAAACTGTAGAGCAAACCGGTCGTCGGCCCGGACCATGTGCTTAGGGAACGTCCGGTCGTTGTACGGTCACGGACGGCACTCGGCTTGTGGACGACCGTGATCGTCGAACGGCTGGACGGACGAAACGTCACTGCTCGCGGGAACGCCCTGTATGTGGTCGCGGACGGTACCGGTTCCGCCGGGTGGGTGACTTCCCGCTCGTCGCTTCGGCCGGCGACCTCCGTCTGACGCATCCTCGTGAACGCGGCCCCGACTTCGACGACGCCCGCGCCGAACTCACCCAGCAGCAGGCCGCTTTCGAGCCGGCCGCCGACCCGCGCGGCTACGGCGACCCCGACGCGGGCTGGCGGCACATACGAACCTCGACCGCCCCTGGAAGCGGGACCGGCGCCGGCCATGCCGGAGGACTCGGCGCGTCTTGGCGGTGCCGCTAGCGGGACACTGGCCACCGAGCCGCCGACCCGTAAACTGCGAGCGGGCGGGGGAGGGGCTGCTGCTGCGCTCCGAATCCCTTCACGGGGTGCTCCGGGCCACCGGGCCGGCAGGGCGAACGCGGCTGACGCTGTCGTCCCCGACGCGCTGAGCCCGGCACACGCCTCAGCTATGCCACAAGGCAGGGTCATGGCTCCCGTGCCGAGGGTTGCTCGGTCCAGATCACCTTGCCGCCGGATGTGTAGCGAGTGCCCCAGCTGCCGGCCGAACTGGGCCCACGAGGAAGAGACCCCGGCCGCCTTCGTCACGGTGGTGGCCCGGCGCAGGTGCGGCGACACGTCGCTGCGCGTCCGGAGACCTTCACAGATGAGGGTCCGGTCGTGGATCAGACGCACACCGATGGGACCGGTCGCGTACCGGATGGCATTGGTGACCAGCTCACTGAGGATCAACTCCAGGGCGAGCGCACCTCCTCTTCCACGCCCCACTCCCGCAGCAGCCGGGTGGCGCCGGCGCGGACACCGGCCCACGGCGCCGAGGGGTCGTTGGGCACGTCCCAGGTCGCGGTGTGCTCCTCGTCGAAGCTGCCGGGTGCGGGCGACGAAGGAGTGCCACGTCGTCGCGCGGTGTCACGGGCAACATGGCGTCATGGCTGCCCTGGCACCATCTGGTCCGGTGTGCGCCGGCCGACGCCAGGACACCGCGCAGGCGCTCCATGCCCTCGTCGATGTCGTGCCGGCGGTCCTCGATCAGGCCGTCGGTGTAGAGCACGATGCTGCTGCCCTCGGGCAACAGCACCCGGTATTCTCGCAGCGGCAGCCCGCCCAGACCCAACGGCGGGCCGGCCGGTACTCCGGGCAGGTGGGCCTGGCCGTCCGGATGTACGAGGATGGCTCCAGGTGACCCGCCCTGGCCATGGTGCACAGACGCGAGACCGGGTCGTAGATCGCGTACAGACAGGTGGCGCCCGTGAGCGTCGGTGTTCCGCTGCCGCCGTCGCGGTCCTGGTCGATGCGGGTGACCAGCTCGTCCAGGTGCCAGAGAAGTTCGTCGGGCGGCAGATCGAGCGTCGAGAAGTTGTGCACGGCGGTGCGCAGTCGGCCCATGGTGGCGGCGGCGTGCAGTCCGTGCCCCACGACGTCGCCCACCACGATGGCAACGCGCGCTCCGGGGAGAGGGAGGACGTCGAACCAGTCGCCTCCGACGCCGCCGAGACCTGGCCTCCGCCGGAGATAGCGATGCGCCACTTCCACCGCGTTCTGCTCGGGCAGGGCCTGGGGGGAGCAGGCTGCGTTGCAGCGTGACCGCCATGGTGTGCTCCCGCGTGAAGCGGCGCGCGTTGTCGGTGCTCAGCAGCGCGCGGGCGGCCAGTTCCTCCGCGAGCGACAAATCCTCCTGGTTGAAGGAAGCCGGCTCCCTCGAACGCCAGAAGGTCGCCACACCGAGGATCGCTCCCGAGCGAGCAGGGGGACGATCATGGAGTGGATGCCGTGGGCCACCAGCCTGCGCGCTCGCTCGGGTCCTGCGCCTGCCAGCCGAAGAAGGCCGGCATGTCTTCTCCAGCGTCACCCGACCGGATCCGTAGCCGGCCGCCTGCGGGGTGTCGGGTTCGAAGTGGATGAGCGCGCCGACGGGGTACAGCGGTGCGTCCTGACGGATGCCGTGCACCGCGACGCGACGAAGCCCGCCGCGCCCAGCTGGTCCGGTTCCTTCGCCGCGCAGCACGGCATCGGCCAGGTCCACGGTGACGCGTAGTCGGCGAACCTGGGCACGGCGAACTCCGCCAGTTCGCTGGCGGCGGTGCGGGGTCGCGTCGAGGGTGGTGCCGATGCGCAGCCCGGCGTCGTACAGCAGCCTGGAGCCGTTCCTGGACCACTTCCACCTGGCCCATCAGCGCACTGAGTTCGGTGGTTGTCCCGCAGCGTAGGACCCAGCCCCCGGCCAGGGAGGACTGTGCCGTGCGGCGCCGGCTGACGGCCAGCAGCCGGTCGCCGATTTCACCTGGTCCGTGGTCGCGGGTGCCCGACAGAAGGAGCTGTTCGGCTCTCGGAGGGAGCCCCAGTTCCGCGCCGGGCCGACCGCTCACGTTCCGGAAGCGCGAGCAGGCGCCGCGCTTCGTCGTTGGCCAGGAGCAGACAGCCGTGCGGATCGACGATGAGGACACCTTCGCGCACCGAGTGCAGAACGGCGTCGTGATGCTCGTACATACGCGTCATCTGCACCGGTCCGAGCCCGTGCGTCTGGCGGCTCAGACGCCTGCCGATGAGCGCGGTTCCACCGGTGGCCGCCGCGAGCGCCAGCCCGGTGGCCTCTAGGACGATCGGCGCCCGCCGTCCGGCGACCCCACTCACATGGTCGACGGTGATGCCCGCGGACACCAGCCCGACGACCTTGCCTCCGGGGCCCGGTCACGGGGACGACGGTCCGTTGGAGGGGCCCCAACGTGCCGGTGGTGGTCGTTTCGGGTGACGATACCGCCCCGCTGCGCCTCGTGATGCTGCCTATGTAGTGCCGGCCGATCTGGGCGGCGTTCGGATGGGTGTAGCGGATGCCCCGTGGGACTCCATCACGACGACGAAGTCCACTGTCGGAGCGTTCGCGGGTCAGTCTGGCCTGCTGCTGGAGTGCGGCGCTCGTACGGCCGGCGGTGACCGCCTGCTCCACCGCGGGCTCGAAGCGATGGCAGCGGCCACGGCGAGTGACCGTTGCCTCGCTCCGCGTTCGGGCGTCGCTCCGTGACTGCAGCAGCAGAGCGATGGCCGCCGACGCCACGACGACCATGACCACGACCTGAAGAGCGAATATCTGGCCGGCAACGCCGCGTATCCCACGCCAGGACCGCACCCGCCGGAGCAGTTGGTCCACACGGTCCATTTAACACCGAAGCAGTACAACCACGACTCATGCCCGTAGGGCATCAGGACGCCCGAGACCCTCGTGCGCGTTCAGGGAGGCGAGTACGGCGCGTGCCTCGGCGATGATGGCCGCCAGCTCTTCGGTCTCGGGCGCGGTGAGGGTGTCAGCGGCGGTCGGACCGGTCCGGCCGCAAGGCCCTCCAGGGTGACCCGGCCTTCACCAGCGCGACCGCGTACCCCGGAAACCCGCTCGCGCAGCCGGACCAGCGGGTGGAAGAAGGTGCGCTGCAGCGCGTCGATCCGCTTCTGGTCGCCCTCCTCCACCGCGCGGTGGAAGGCGAGGGAGACATCGGGCGCGAAGGCGAAGGCGGCCGACGAGTACAGCTCCACGCCCAGCGCCCGGTACGCGAGCTGGCTCGCCTCGGCCGTGGGCATGCCGTTGAAAGAACTGGAACTGCTTGCCGGTCCCGTCGAGCGCCTCCCTGCACGGCGGGGACGATCCGTGCGAGCAGGTCGAGATCACCGGTACCGTCCTTGAAGCCCACGACGGTGGGGCAGCTGGGCGACCGCGGCCGCCGAGTGCTCGTCGAAGCGGGCGTTCGCCCGGTTGTAGACGATCAGTGAAGGGCGGTCTCGCCGGCCACTTCACGGGTGTAGGCGACGAGCCCGGCGGCGGGGACTCGACCAGGTACGGCGGCATGAGCAGCAGACCGTCCGCTCCGGCCTCGCGGTGCCCGCACGAGTCGGCGGGCCTGCCCGACGGCGCCGCCGGCCCCGGCGTACACCGGGACGCTTCCGCCCACCGCGGTCGACGGCGGTGCGTACGACCAGGCCGTACTCTCGTGGTCCAGGGCATGGAACTCGCCGGTGCCGCAGGCGACGAAGACTCCGCCCGGGCCGGCGTCGACCCTGGCCGCGATGTGCCGGCGCAGGGCGTCGAGGTCGACGTCACCGGTCGCGGTGAACGGGGTGACGGGGAAGAAGAGAACGCCTTCGAGCATGAGTGCTTTCCTACTCTGGGTGAGGGACGGGAGTGGTGTGGTCAGTGGCCGGTGGAGGGGAACCGGCACGGACCACGTTGGCCAGCGCGTCCCCCCGCTCCAGCCGGTCGATGTTCTCGGCGATCTCGGTCGCGCGAGCGGCGAAGGTGTCGGCGGTGTGGCCCGAGTGGTGGGGGGTCATCTGCACGTTCGCCAGGTCGTGGAAGGGCAGCCGGCTCGGCGCGTCGCGGGCGGGCCGGACCACCACGTCCAGCGCGGCGCCCGCGATGGTGCCGGAGGCCAGCGCCTCGTAGAGCGCCCCTCCGGACCACCTGCCCCCGCGCCACGTTGACCAGCAGCGCCTCCGGGCCCATTGGCCGTCAGTTCGGCGGGGCCGATCAGTCCGCGCGGTGGCAGGGCTCAGCGGAACGGTGACCACCACGACGTCGGAGTCGGAAAGCAGTTCGGGCAGCCGGTCGTCGCCGCCGACCCAGTCGGGCCGCAGGTCCGCGCGGGAACGGGGCCGAGGGTCGCGTCGTACGGCGCGGACGCGCAGGCCGGCCGCCTGGCACAGCCGGGCGACCTCGGTGCCGGTCTCGCCGAAGCCGATGATGCCCACCCGGCGGCCCCGCAGCGTGGTCCCGAAGGGCGGCGCGGGATCGACCGCCACGTTGCGCCAGTGCCCGGCGCGCAGCGCGCGGTCGGCGCCCAGGACGTCGCGGGAGAGCATCAGGACCGACATCAGCACGTGCTCGGCGATGGAGCGGCCGTGGTGGTGGGTGGTGGCCACCGTGACTCCAGGGTGGAGGGCGTCCAGCGGGATGCCGTCGTAGCCGGCGCCGACGACGTGGACGGGCCGCAGCGCTGCTGCGCGCGCCGGGCGTCCTCGGTGGCGCAGCTGCGAGCCGACGTAGACATCGATGTCGGTGACGGCCTCCGGAGAGCCGTGCGGCGTCCCAGTCGAAGGCCTCCAACCAGTCGTGTTCGCCCTGCGTGTAAGCCTTGAGCCGGTCGTGGAAGCGGCTCAGGATGCGGTGGTCGAGCATGATGCGCATCGGCCGCTCACCAGCTGGGGGTCTTGATGGAGAATGAGGGTTCGAAGCGGCGCATGTAGCCGGTGTCGTCGCGATCGCGCACCCCGCAGTCGACGTACTGCCGGTGCAGCCGGGCGAGGGCCTTCCCGGTCCAGTTCCACACCGAGTCCGGGAGCCGTCGGCATCGGCGAGCCGACCTCGCTGAACCGCAGCGGGGTGGGGTCGACGACGTCCTCGCCGGCCGCTTCCAGGGGCCAGTGCGTGTCACAGGCGTAGGTCAGCCGGGGTGTTGCGGCGGCCAGGTGGGTCATCGCCGCGAGGCTGATGCCGAGATGCGAGTTGGAGTGCATCGATAGGTTGAGCCCGAAGGCCTCGCATATCGCGGCGAGTTGTCCACCAGCGTCGCAGACCGCCCCAAAGTGGTGGTCGGACGGGACGATGCCCACGGCCCCCCTTCGCCACCGCCGGGGCGAGGTCGTCGAAGGAGACCACGCACATGTTGGTCGCCAGCGGCGTGGAGGTCGCGTGGGCGACGGCGGCCATGCCACCGACGCCCTCGGTCGGGTCCTCGAGGTACTGCAGAACGCCGTTCAGCTCCCGGGCGACGTGCAGGGACGTCTCCAAGCTCCATGCCGCGTTGGGGTCCAGCCGCAGGGGAGCCCCGGGAACGCCTTCCGCAGCGCCTTGACCGCCGCGATCTCCTCGTCGGGCGGGAAGACGCCGCCCTTGAGCTTGATGGAGGTGAAGCCGTACGTGCCGATCATGCGGCGGGCCTGTTCGACCAGTCCCGCCGGGTCGAGGGCGGGGCCCCAGTCGTCGTCCTCCCGGCCCGGATGGGCGGCCCATTTGTAGAAGAGGTACGCGCTGTAGGGCACCGAGTCGCGCACCGCTCCGCCCAGCAGATCACTGACCGGCCGACCCACGAGCTTGCCCTGGATGTCCAGGCAGGCGACGTCGAACGGAGACATGACCCGGTCCACCGTGCTGCTGCCCGTGACCATTCCGGACATGCCGTCGCCGCCCGTCGTATCGGCACCCAGCGCACGTGTGGTGCAGGCGATCAGCTCGTTCAGGCGCCACACGTCCATGCCGGCCAGTTCGTCGGCGGCACGCCGCAGTCGCTCCAGATGCACCGTTCCGCCGTAGGTCTCACCGACGCCGCTGACACCCGACTCGGTGGTGATCTCCACGACGGTGCGCAGCGCATAGGGCTCATGCACTCCGACCGCGTTCAGCAAGGGAGGGTCCCGGAAGGCCACGGGGGTCACGGTGACGCCGGCGATCCGCTCTGAGGTCCGCATCATGAAGGGCATCCTCATATGTAGTCGACGTTCTCATTTGTAGACAGCCTGGTGAGGTGGTGTCACATGGGCGGGCCTCGATGCCATAGGTGAGCAGGGCGAGCGAGATGGATCCGTTCCCGCGCATGTCTTGACGCTGCCGCGGTGCCGGATTAGCTTCGGCGTTCACAGATGCGGACCGAGTACGCAAGTGTAGACAGCCTCTCGCGGTCGCCGTACGTGGAACGCGACACACCAGCACTCACCGGAGACAGGTCGACGATGAAGTTCTCCTCGTTCCCTCCTCCCGCCCCACCGGACGAAGGCGCCTGCGCGCGCCGACGGCGACACTCCTGGCGGGCGCGGTGCTGCCGTCCAGCGGCTGCGCCGTGGCGGGCAGCGCCGCCGGTGACGCCGGCCGTGCCGATGGCCGGCACCCTGCGGGTGGTGCTCACCCAGGAGCCACCGACCCTGGAACCCCGCGAGGCATCGCCGACCGCTACCGGCGTGGTCGTCAGGTCCAACATCACCGAGCCCCTCGTCGAACGCGACCCCGATCCCTGGCGAGCTGCACCCGCTGCTCGCCACCGGCTGGAAACAGACCGACGACCGCACCTGGACCTTCGACACGCGCGAGGGAGTGACCTTCCAGAACGGCGAGCCGTTCACCGCGGAGACGCCGCCTTCTCCATCGACCGGGCGGTCAACTCGACCTCGCCTGCAACGTCGAGGGCTACGTGTTCGGCGACAACGACCTGCAGGTGAAGGCGGAGAGCGACACCCGGCTGACCGTCTCCACCGAGCAGCCCGATCCGATCCTGCCGCTGCGCCTAGAGCTTCGTGGAGATCGTGCCGCGCACGACGGATCCCGAGACCAAGGTCCGTATCCCCATGGGCACCGGCCCCTACGCCGTCAGCTCCTGGCAGCCCGGAGCGGCGGATCAACCCTCAGCCGCTACGACGACTACTGGGGCGACGCCCCCGACTCCTCCCGCGCCCGCTACGTATGGCGCAGCGACGCCAGCGTCCGCGCCGCCATGATCGACAAGCGTGAGGCGGAGATCGCCGTCGCCCTCGACCCCATCGAGGCCGAGAAGGACACCACGGTCGCCTACCCCAACAACGAGACCACCGCGCTGCGGCTGGACGGCCGCGAGGCGCCGCTCGACGACATTCGGGTACGCCGCGCCGTCGACCTGGCTCTGGACCGGACGGCATCATCGACGCCCTGCTCGGCGGACTCGCCGAACCGGCCGGCCAACTGGTCCCGCCCGGAGTGGTCGGACACAACCAGGAGACCGAACCGACCCGGCAGAATGTGGAACGGGCCAAGGCCATGATCGAGGAGGCCGCGCGCCGACGGCGTACCCGTCGACCGGCAGATCACCCTGGTCGCACGCAACGGCATGTTCGCCGGGGTGTCGGAGACGGCGGAGGCCCTCCAGTACCAGATGCAGCGGATCGGACTGAACGTCAAGGCGTCCGCATGTCCGGACACCGCCACCCAACTCCAGTACCAGCTACGCCCGCTGCCCAAGAACGTCGGCCCCATAGCCCCGCTGATCATGCACGGCAACCAGGCCGGTGACGCGGCCTTCACCACGAGCCAGTACCTGCTGAGCGACGGCCCTCAGTCCACCTTCGGCACCGAGGAACTCGACCGGCGCACGCCGACGCCGGCGCGCTCTTCGGTGAGCAGCGCGAGAAGGCCTTCGCCGGCCTGCTCGCCGAGCAGAACAGGTCGGTCGTCCAGTACGCCCACCTGGCCCACATGAGCGGACTGCTCGGCCTGTCACCGTCCATCCGGCACGAGCCGAACTCCGCCACCGGAGATGAGATGCGGCTGGCAGAGGTCGGCTCGGCGAAGGCGGGACAGCACTGACATGGCCACCTTTCTGCGCAAACGCATCCTCTCCAGCGCCATCCCCCTCGTGTGCGTGGTGCTGGGCGTGTTCTTCCTGGCCCGGATGACCGGCAACCCGGTCGACCTCTATCTCCCGCTGAGCGCCACCCCGAACAGCGCGCGGGAGTTCTCCGCCGCTCAGGGCTTCGACCTTCCGTACCGGCACAGCTGTGGAATTACCTCTCGTCGACGCCGCGCACCTGGACTTCGGCACCTCGCTGCGGACCGGGCAGTCCGCCACCGAGATGGTGCTGGACGCCTTCCCCGTCACCCTCCAGCTCGCCGGCGTCACCATGCTGCTTGCGATCACCGGCGCGGTGCTGATC
The DNA here is from genome assembly GCA_021502835.1 of Streptomyces thinghirensis. The sequence goes on along the minus strand of JAKFGP010000062.1, from coordinate 116,544 downwards.
GGCAGCTCCGGCCGCCTACCGGCCCAACTCCCCGGTGGACCGGATCGCTAGTTCTGCTGTCGATGACGGCCGCCAGCATCCCCGACTTCTGGTTCGCCATCATGGGCGTCCTGGTCTTCGGCGTCAGCCCAACCCTCCTGCCGACCTCGGGCATCTTCGGCGGGCCTTGAGGTCTGGGTGCTGCCCATCGCGACCCTGCTGATCCGCCCCTTCGGCGTGCTCGTCCAGGTGGTGCGCGGCAGCATGGTCTCCGCGCTCTCCGCGCCCTACGTCAAGATCGCCCGCAGCAAGGGTGCCACGCCCTGTCGGGTCATCTTCGGCCACGCCCTGCGCAATGCCGTGACGCCGGTGCTGACCGTCGCCGGCGACCTGACGGTGGGCCTGGTCAACGGCGCCGTCATCGTGGAGACGATCTTCGGCTGGCCCGGCATCGGCAAACTCATGATCGACTCCATCCTCCAGCGGGACTTCGCGGTCCTCCAGGCCGCCGTCCTGATGACGGCGGTGACGATCTTCGCGCTGAACATCCTCGTCGACGTCTGCCACGCGCTGACCGACCCCCGAGTACGTGAGGCGGCGCCCGCGTGAGCGAAGGAAGCATCATGACCGAAGAAGCACTCTCCGCCGCGGACGGGCGTGAGGACGCCCCGGAGTCCGCCCCCGCCCGGAAGAGCCCGCCCCGCTGGTGGCGACTGCTCGGCCGGGACCGGGCCGCCGCCGTCGGAGCCGTCATCCTCGCCGTGGATTCCTCCTCGCCGCCCTCTTCGGCCGGCTGTTCATCGGCGACCACGCACAGCGCCAGGACCTGGACGCCTCCCTGCGAGCGCCCTCCCTGAGCGACGGCTTCTACGGACTGCTCGGCACCGACGTCCTCGGCCGCAGCGTGCTGGCCCGGCTGATCGACGCGGCGGCGACGACCCTGTCCGTGGCCGTCCCCGCCGTGCTCTGCTCATTGGTCGTCGGATCGGCGATCGGCCTGTGGGCCGGCTACCACGGGGGCCGCCGGGAGAGCGTGGCGATGCGCGTGGCCGACGTCATCCTCAGCTTCCCGTCCCTGCTCATCGCGGTCGTCGCGCTGTACGTCTTCTCCGCCCTCCGCGCTCAACATCGCGCTCATCCTCGCCGTGGCCCGCATTCCGGTGTATCTGCGCACCTCCCGCGCGGAGGCGGCCGAACTGCGCAGCCGTCTGTTCGTCGACGCGGCCCGCACCTTCGGCACCCCAGCCGGCACATCATCTACCGGCACATCCTGCCGATCGCCCTGCCGACGCTGCTGACGGTCGCCACCCTAGATTTCTGCTTCGTGATGCTCACCGAGTCCTCGCTGAGTTTCCTGGGCATCGGCATCCAGCCCCCGGACGTCAGCTGGGGCCTGATGGTCGCCCAGGGCCGGCAGTACCTCCAGACCGCCTGGTGGATCACCGTGCTGCCCGGGCTGGCCATCGTGCTCACCACCGTGTCCGCCACGGTGCTCGCCGCTTGGGCCCGCATCGCCACCGACCCCGCCCAGCGCTGGCGTCTGACGCTGCCCCGCAAGCGCCGCGGAGCCTCCCGCCGCCGTTCCTCCGGAGATGATCCCGTGACGACCACATCCGCGTGCGCCCCATCCGCTCCGTCCGCCGCCGACCTCGCCCTCGACGTGGAAGGGCTGTGCGTGGACCTGAGCACGGCTTCCGGGACGGTGCGCGCCGTCGACGGCGTCGGTTTCAAACGTCCGCCGCGGCCGCACCCTGGCCCTCCTCGGCGAGTCCGGGTGCGGCAAGTCGATGACCGCGCTGTCGGTCGTGGGTCTGCTCGACCCCGCCGCCGAGGTGACCGGGGCGCCAGTGCGGGTCCGGGGGAGGGACACCCTGGCGGCTCAGCCCGGCCGAGCGCCGCAAACTGGCCGGCCCCGTCCTGTCCATCGTCTTCCAGGACGCCCTGACCGCCCTCAACCCCGTGCAGCCTGTGGGCCGGCAGATCGGCGAGCCGTTCCGCATCCACCGCGGGCTCTCCCGGCGCGAGGGCCCACGAGAAGGCGATCGAGCTGATGACCCGCGTCGGCATTCCCGAGCCGAGGCAACGGGCCAAGTCCTACCCGCACCAGTTCTCCGGCGGCATGCGCCAGCGGCTGCTGATCGCGATGGCCGTCGCCCTCGACCCCGACGTGCTCATCGCGGACGAACCGACCACCGCCCTCGACGTCACCGTGCAGGCTCCAGATCATGCGGCTGCTGCGGGACCTCCAGGACGAGCGGAACATGGCCGTCGTACTGATCACCCACGACCTCGCCGTGGTCGCGCAGCGCGCCGACGACGTGGTCGTGATGTACGCGGGAACGGTCGTGGAGAAGGGCACGGCGCGCGAGGTCTTCTCCGCACCCCGCCACCCCTACACCCGTGGACTGCTCGACTCCGTCCCCGAGGACGCCGTGCGGGGACAGCCGCTGCCCGCGTCCCCGGCAGCCCGCCCCGAGCTGAGCGCGGTGCCGTCCGGGTGTGTGTTCCAAGGCCCGCCGCCCGCTGGTGCGGGAGCGCTGCGTCCGGGAACGGCCGTCCCTGCGCGCCACCGGCGCCGGACGTCTGGCTGCCTGTCACTTCTCCGAGGAGCTCGACCGTGACTGAGTCCCGAACCACCACCGAGGCCCCCGGACCCCGGACCGAGGGACACCGCCGCTGCTCGAGGTCCGTGGTGTCCACCAAGAGCGGGCGGCGGCCGCCGCCGGCTGACGGCCCTGGACGGAGCGGACGTACGGCTCGGCCGGGGAGACCCTCGGGCTCGTCGGCGAGTCAGGCTGCGGCAAGTCCACTCTCGCCCGGGTGCTGCTCGGGCTGGAACGTCCGGACGCGGGCACGGTGCGGTACGACGGTGTCGACCCGCTCGCCCTGCGCGGCAAGGAACTGCTGAACTGGCGGCGCCGCGTCCAGAGATTGGTCTTCAGGACCCCCCTTCGCCTCGCTCAACGCCCGTATGTCGGCCGCCGATCTGATCGGCGAGCCCTGGCGCACCCACCGGACGTCGTCCCGGACGCCGAGGACCGCGAGAAGCGGATCCGGGAACTGCTGTCCCCTGGTCGGGCTGCGGGAGAGCGGACGCCCACCGCTACCCCAACGAGTTCTCCGGCGGTCAGCGCCAGCGCATCGGCATCGCCTGCGCGCTGGCCCTGGACCCCGACCTCATCGTGTGTGACGAGCCGGTCTCCGCCCTGGACTTGTCGGTCCAGGCCCAGGTCCTCAACGTGCTGGCGGAACTCCAGTCCCGCCTCGGTGTGGCGCACGTGTTCATCTCCACGACCTGTCCGTGGTTCGGTACATCTCCGACCGGGTGACGGTGATGTACCTGGGCAAGGTCATCGAACACGGCGGCACCGAGGAGGTCTTCGACCGGCCCCCAGCACCCCTACACCGCCGCACTGATGTCCGGCCGCACCGGTCCTGGACGCCTCCCGCGCCGCCCACGGCCAGGAGATCCGGCTCAAGGGAGAAATCCCCTCGCCCTTCGACATCCCCTCCGGCTGCCGCTTCCGCACCCGCTGCTGGCGCGCCGAGGACATGGCGCCACCGAGGCGCCCCCGCCGTCGGCCGGGAGCCCGGAGGACGCGGGCGACGACCACACCGCCCTGTGCCACTTCCCCTGGAGGTGCGGTCCGCGCGGGCCTCGACCGGCGCGAAGTTCGTCCTGTTCACGGGTTCAGCGGCGTGGCCGGACGTAGAGGCGAAAGGCGGCTCCGGCTCGGTCGATCTCTCTTCGAGTTGCTTGAGGATGCCCGCCGGGGGTGCCTCGCCGACGGCCTTGCAGGAGGGGTGTGGTCGAGGATCGCGTTCACCATCGCCGCCCTCTGCGAGAAGGCCCAGTTCGCCCTGTTATCTCTTCGCGGTCCTGCAAGAGGGCGCTGGGCCTCCGGCCCGGTATGACTGTTGCCCCCTGTCGAAGGGATGACCTGGGGGTGGTGTCACCGGGCCCGAGGGGTGCCGTCAGAGACGCCAGCGGATCGAGGTTCGACTTCACCGCCTGGCCGGGCGCAATGCCCGGCCGCTCGCGGGCGGCAGGTCTGCATAACGTGGCTGCGCGAGAACGGCTCCCGACCTGGGGCCGGCACACGCCGACACATGTGGGGCACGGGGTGATCAGCATCGACGGGTGGGTGCCTCTCCTGGGCTTGGATGTCGGCAAGCAGACCCATCACGGACACGGACTGACTCCGGCCGGGCAGACGGGCTTCGATAAGCCGCTGTCGAACAGGCGAACCGAAGCTGCGGGGGTCTTCGACAAGCTAAGGCCAAGTTCGGCTGGCACCGGTCCTGGTGTCGTGGACTAGCCTGCTCCATCGGCGCCCTGCCGCCGTCCGTCGCTCCGGGACGCCGACTGTCAGGTCGCCTACCCGCCAGGCCTGGCGATGCGCAGGATCGCCGACCTCTACCCGGGCGTGAAGCCAAGACCGACGCGAAGGACGTGCCGCCGTCATCGCGGATGCCGCCCGCACCATGCCCCATACCTCCGCGCACGCCTGGACCTGACCGACGAGGTCACCGCCGAGCTGACCCTGCTCGTCGGCTTCGACCAGGACCCTCGCCGGCGAGGCCAACTGCACCTCCAACCGCATCCGCGGCCTGCTCACCCAGTTCCAATCTCCAGCCTCGAACGTCCTGGGCCCGCGCCTGGACCACGCAGCCATCACCTGGCTCGAGCGATACGGGATCCCCGCAGGCACCTGCAAGGCAGGCCGCCGCAGGCTCGCGAGGTCATCCGCCCGAGGGCACCGCGCATGGCCGAGCGGCTGGTCGACGACATCTTCACCGCGCTCGACGAGCAGACCGTCGTCGTCCCCGGCACCGGCACCCTCGACGTGATCGTGCTGTCGCTGGCGAAGTCGGCCGCCGTCCACGAATGCCGGGCCCTGGAGGCCAGAATCGAGGCCCTGAAGGAGGCCCACCCTTCTGGTGGTCCTGCACCCGGATGCCCGGCATCGGTGTCAGGACCGCCGCAGTCCTCCTGTCCACCGTCGGCGACGGCAGCTCCTTTCCCACCGCCGCCCACCTGGCCTCATACGCCGGCCTCGCCCCGGCAACCCGGCAGTCCGGAACCTCGATCCACGGCGAACACGCCCCCAGGAGGCGGCAACCGCCAGCTCAAACGGGCGATGTTCCTGTCCGCGTTCGCCGCCCTGCATGATCCCGCCCTCCCGGACCTACTACGACTGCTGCCGAACCCGCGGAAGACCTGGCTGGCCCAGGAAGAGCTCTCCGCCTCGCCTGCCAGCGGATCAACGTGCTGTTCGCGATGCTCCGCGACGGAACCTTCTACGAACCCAGAACTCGACGCCTTCGCTTGACGAACGACATAGAGGCACCCCCCGCGGCCCTGTGGCCGACCGCATCAACAAGGACGCCCTTTCCTCGCGGCCCAGCGAGCACGGCATCTCCCGGATGGTCACCGACCAGAAGGCTCGGCGCCCCGGCCTCCTGCCAGGTCCTGGACCCCGGTGAACTGATCGAGAGGGCGGTCACCCACCTCACCGGTTCCTTCGCCGCCACGCCGCCTCCCTCCGGCCGATCGCCGCCTCCTCGGCGCTCACCCTGGAGTCCTCCGGGCTGGGGCTGCGCCCACGGCCAGCTCGCCGACGCCTTCACCGTGCTCCTGCTCCGGGCCGAAGACCAGGCGCATCACCCACCCGACTCCGAAGGCTGGCAGCAGTGCTTCACCGATGGCCTTCCGCGTGCGTCGTGCGCGCACTGCCCACGGCCCCGACCTCGCGACCCGCCTCGTGGACCACGACACCTACAGCGCCCACCTGACCCTGACCGCCCACCGCACCCCCCGGGCCTGCCAGGAAAGCACCAAGTAGTCCCAGCGTTTCGGTGGTTGAATGGACGCACCCTCGGCGTCGTCCGTGGCGGCATCATCGGCAGGTGTGGGACGAAGCCGGCCTTCCCCGCCTGGCGCGAACCTGGTGCCTGCTCGTCGAGCTGCCTCCAGGAACGTTCCAGTTCCCGGAGGCGGCTACTCGCTGGTCCCGGTGCAGAATCTGCCGCAGCCCTCCTCGCCGGACACCGCGATGCAGCAACCGTCACACCCTCAGCGGCCGACACCGGATGACCCCGCTGAGCGCCGGCAAGGGCGGAACCGCCGAGAGGGACCAGTCCGCTGTTCGCGGGGCTGTCGAGCCACCAAGGCTTTCGCAGACCCGCGGGACCCGGAGCTGATCGCGCCCGCGTACGACAGCGGCGACCACCTGCACCCGAAGGACGTCGGGTACCGGGTCATGGCCCGCGGCACCGGGAACGCTGTGGGCACGGTCGTCCGGGTCCCCGCGGGGCCGTGCCTCGCTACGGCGGGGTGCTGGGTGCCGCGCACGCCGGAGATCCGCAGCAGCTTGCCCTGCCGGTTGCTGACGTAGATCAGTCCAGCCATCGTGGTCCAGCCCGACGCCGCTGACGCCGTCTAGGTCGTCGGCCACCACGCGCCGACGGCCCTTGGCCTCGCCGTCGGCCACGACGAGACCAGCACCTTGCCACCGGCCGAGTCGCAGACGTACGCGTGGCCCGCACCGTCCAGCGCCACGCGGACGCCGCCCCCGCCGAGGTGGGTGGCCACGTACGCGGTGGCGCCGTCCGCCGTCAGGTCGACCTCGTAGAGCCCACCGACCTGGGCACGCCGGCGTCGGTCTGCGCGTAGAGGGGTCATCGCGAGCGAGGTGGCGGAGATCCAGACCGACCAGGAACGACCGAGGAGTTTGCCGGTTCCGTCATCGGCTCCGCGCTGCGCGTCCGCGGCGACCTGACGGTCGGCCGCCGCCGGCGCCGTGAGGGCACGGTCAGGTTTTTGGGGTGGTGGGCGCTATGGGTGGTGATCAACAGGTGCGGTTGGGGAGGGACGGGGCAGCGGCGGGCACTTTCGCTGAGCCAGTCGGCGTCTAGCCAGGGCCCACTGCGTTAGGTGATGCGGTCAGCCACAGCAGGCCGCAGCCGGAGCGGCACTACATGTGTCGGTTTCCTCGGCACCGGTGGGCGGCATTGCCGGGTGGCCGGGGCCGCAACAGCCCTTGCCCTGTCAGGCGCCTACGGTCTTCCTGGCGGCGATGGCGGCGATGACGAGGCCGACCGGGTCGGCCCAGGACCAGCCGAGGGTGGCGTTGAGGACCAGGCCGACCAGGAGCACCGCGACAGGTAGGTGCACAGCAGCGTCTGCTTGGAGTCGGCGACCGCGCTCGCGGCTGAGCTCGCGGCCTGGCTGCACGCTGGGCGTAGGAGAGAACGGCATGACCGCGAGGGAGAGGGCGGCTATGACGATGCCGGAATGGAACGTTCGGCCTCGCCCGTACCGGCCAGCGCGCGGACGGCGTCAACGCTGACGAACGCGGCGAGCGTGAAGAACGACACCGCGATGACCCGCAGGGTGCGCCTTCCCGGGCGTCCTGGGTCGGGTGGTCAGGAGGCGGAGAACTGCTGGCGACCGCGGTGGCGGAAGAGACCTCGACGACGGAATCGAACCCGAAGCCGATCAGCGCGGTGGAGGAGGCGATCGTCCCGGCGGTGATCGCGACGACCGCTTCGATGACGTTGTAGGTGATGGTGGCCGCGACAAACAGCCGTATCCGCCTGGCGAGGACGTCGCGGCGGGCCGGGGAAGGGGCTTTGCCGATGGATATCCCGGCGGCCATCAGCAGCAGCCCTTCTTGTCCGCGTCCACACACGTCTTGTCGGCTTCAACGGCGACCACGGCGGTGCGCAGGTCGTCCAGCGCATGCCCGAGACGTTCATCGGCGAGCTCGTAGCGGGTGCGCCGGCCCACCGGCACCCCGACGACCAGGCCGCAGTCGCGCAGGCACGCCAGGTGGTTCGACAGTCGGGTCCGAGATGTCCAGGGCATCGGCCAAGTCGGCGGGATGGGCCGGGCTTCGCGCAGGGCAAGGAGGATCCGGCAGCGGATCGGGTCGGCGAGGGCGCGGCCGAACCGCGCCAGCACCTCGATGTCAGCAGCGAGAGTCAGCACACCACGACAGTACACGAATAGCTGAATTCACAGAACCCCGCACTGTCGGTGCCTGTTGGACCTCCGCATCAGTCCAACTCTGATGGCATCGGTCCAGGCGCCCTCGTCACGGGACAGCGGCGCGCCCCGAAGTGCCCCGGATGCCGTCCATGCGCCATGCGGCTTCGCCCGATGGATGGCCAGCGGCGGGGGAGAGGAGCGCAGGTCACCCCGCCCCTCCTCGACGAGGCCCGGGCAGCGAATCACACAGGACATGCGGGCCGGCTGCAGCAGTCTCAGCAGGAGGGTGCCCGAGCTGCGACAACCACGAGCTGGTCTGTGACGTTCGCACCGCAGCCACCCGGACGTGTCGGTGGAGCTGTGTGTCCGCTGCGGTAAGGCCTACCCCGGGCTGAAATCCCGCCTGCGGTGCAACCGGCGCTTCCAGCCACATAGCTTCCAGGGCCAGGGCCAGGGCTGGGCGCAATCTGTTCGGGGCCGGTTTTGCCGGCGCGGCCTCGTCGGGTGGTCACCACGCTCCAGCTGGTCCGGGGGTGGGTAACACCTGCGGTGACCGGGACGGCGTAGGCAACGGCGTCAGGAAGCAGGGACGGGCTCCGTCGGTAGATGTCCCCGTGGGCGACCACGCGGCCGGCGGTGGGCGGTGCGGAAGTGGGTGCCGAGGAGGAGGGTGTCCGTGTCGGCGAGGGAGCCGAGCAGCTCGCGGCGGGTGGCCCTCGGACTGTCGCGGGTCGATGTCGACGCAGGCGCCGATGACGGGGTGGGCGAGCTGACGGGGTGGTGGACGCAGTCACCGGAGATCAGGGCGCCGTCTGCACCCTGGCTGGTCAGTTCCACGGCGACGTGGCCGGGGGTGGCCGGGCGTCGGATCGTGCGAGGCCGGGGGCGATCTCGGCCCCTCGTGCGGGACGTCGACCGTGCTCAGCAGACCCGCCTGTTCGACCTGGGATCACGGAGTCGCGGAACATCTGTTCGCGTGCCTCCTCCATGTCGTACGTGGCCCAGAACTCGGCTCAGTGCGGAGGTGAGGTAGCGGGCGTTGGGGAAGGTGGGGACCCATTCGCCGTTCACGTGCCGTGTGTTCCAGCCGACGTGATCGGCGTAGCAGGTGAGTGAGAATCACCAGGTCGACGGAGTCCGGGGGGAAACCGGCGGCGGTGAGGCGCTCCAGGAATTCGGTCCGGAGGTTGTGCCAGGCCGGGCTGGCGCGCTCCTTGCCGTTGCCGATGCCGGTGTCCACGAGAACGCGCAGCCCGTTCACGATGAAGGCGAAGCTATGGCTGTCGATGTGCAGAATCCCGTCCTGGCCGGCGAAGTGGGGTGCAGCCAGTCCCGGCGGTCACCACATCAGGGGTGGCGTCGGGCAACAGCCAGGGCCCGGTCGCGGGTGGCAGGGCGATTTCGTCGATGCGGTGGACGGTGACGCCGCCCACGCTCCAGGAGGGGATGGGGGTGGCGGCGGGGGGGTGCATGGTGCGTCGTTTTTGTTCTCTTCACCGGAGGTGGTCGGTTGTTCTCTTCAGGGGGAGCGGTCGGCTTCGGGTTGGGCCGCCGTGCGTCGTGACGCGGTGAGGGCCGCCAGGGCCGCCAGGGCGAGGAGAGCGGCGGTGATGGTGTAGGCGTGTGAGGCGGTCCCCAGCCCCGTAGTGCTGGGCGGCGGCGCCCGCGGCGACGGCGGGCAGGCTCATGGAGAGGTAGCTGAGGATGTAGTAGGCGGCCAGTGTCGCGGCGCGGTCCCGCTCGTCGAGCGAGGCGAGGAGCATACGCAGCGCCCCCTGGGAAACGGCGCCGAAGGCGATGCCTGCCAGCACCGCGCCGCCGTAGACGGCGGAGCAGCCCGGCGCCGTGCAGACCGCTCAGGGTCAGTGCCGCGGCGGGCAGGACGGACAAGCAGCCGCCGATCGCCGTGGCGTAGGGCGGCCTGCGCCGCAGCGCCCATACGGTGAGCGCGGCGGTGGCGCTGAGGGTGAAGAAGACCATGCCGCGGGTTACTTGCGGGGCGTCGGGGCCACTCAGGCGTACGAGGGCCGGGCCGAGGGAGGAGTAGAAGCCGCCCAGCGCCCAGACGGTGCCGACGGCGGCGCCCGCGGCCAGCAGGGTGCGGCGGGCCGGGGTGGGACGCCGACCCGCGGGCGCAGCGACCAGGCAGCGCTCCCGCGTGGCGGTGGGGCCGTCTCCGTGGCGAAGGTGGCCGCGATCGCCTGGGCGAGGAACAACGCCGCCAGCAGTACGTAGACGGTAACGGTGGGGGCGGGGGCGAAACTGACGAGCAGGGTGGAGACGAGCACGCCGGTGGCCATGCCGGCGACCGGGCTGACGCTGTTGGCCAGGGCGGACCGGCCCGGGTGCCGGGGGTTTTCCAGGTCGAGGAGCGCCGCGCCCGCGGCAAGCTGGTGGCCGCGCCGGTGGCCGCACCTTGCAGGCCCCGGGCGATGGTCAGGGAGACGGCGCCGTCCGCTGAGGCCAGGAGGACCATGGAGGCGGCCGCCATGAGCAGGGCGCTCGCCAGTGACGGGGCGTCGCCCCAGGTGGTCGGAGAGCGCTCCGGTGGTGAGCAGGGCCAGCAACAGGGCCAGGGCGTACGCGCTGAAGACCACGGTGACGGCGAGCGCGGAGAGGCCCCACTGGTCCTGGTAGAGAGGGTAGAGCGGGGTCGGAGCGCTGGACGCGGCCAGGAGGGCCGCGAGTATCGACACGTCGAGGGCGAAAGAAGCCCTGCGCCTCCTCGTGTACGTACGAGTGCGGGTGGCCTGGTGAGCAACGTGCGAGGGTGCGCCGGAGTTCGCGGGTGCGTCGGCCACCGGTTGTACGTCGGAGACGACGCCGGGCATGGGACTCCTTCCGTAAAAGCATGGATTTGCGTATAACCCGACCGTAGGTCCTACGGTCGGGTTAACGCAAACCGTTAGCTTTTAGTGTGGAGTGCTGCAGTGCTTCGCAGCCACGCCCCTGATCAGGAGAAACCTGTGCCCTCCGTTGAACTCACGCCGCCCGAGGCCGCCCGCTGGGCCGCCCGTGCCGGACTTCCGCTGCCCTGATGACCGCCACGCCGCGGTCGCCGCCGCCGCCCAGCACATCCACCCGTCGTCGCGGTCCTGCGTGAGCGGACTTCGGGGACACCCCCGCCCGCCGGTGCCTACCGCGCCGGAAAGGAGAAGCACGATGCAGCCGTGTGAGCTGACCCTCGCCGACGCCGCCCAGCAGATCAGGGGCCCGCCGGCTGTCCCCCGTCGAGCTGGTGGGCTCGGTCCTCGACCGCATCGACCAGGTGGACCCGCAACGTCGAGGCGTACGTCGCGGTCACCGCCGAGCAGGCCCGCGGCGCGGCGCGGGAGGCCGAGCAGGGAAGCGGCCCGCGGCGTGTTCCGGGGGCGCGCTGCACGGCGTCCCGGCCGGACTCAAGGACCTGATCGACGTCGCCGGATCGCCCACCAGCGCCAGTTCCCGGGTCCGCCGGCCACCGCGCCGCCGCCGACAGCACGGTCGCCGCCCGGCTGCGGGCCGCAGGCTCTGTCCTGGTCGGCAAGACCCACACCCATGAGTTCGCCTACGGCTCTGACCACCCCGCAGACCGGCAACGCCTGGGACCGCTGCCGGGTCGCGGGAGGCTCCAGCGGCGGGTCCGCCGTCGCGGTGGCGGCCGGGGGCGGCGACCTTCGCCCTCGGCACCGACACCGGCGGGTCGATCCGGGTTCCCGCCGCGCTGAACGGAGTCGTCGGCTTCAAGCCGACCTACGGGGCTGGTGCCGCTGCCACGGCGTCACGTCGCTGTCCTGGTCGCTGGACCACGTCGGCCCGGTCGCCCGCACCGTCGAGGACGCGGCTCTTGGTCCTGACCGTCCTCGCCGGGCACGACCCGCGCGATCCCGCCTCGCTGGACACCCCCGCCTTCGACCACCGGCCGGAACGGGAGCCGGACCTGGCGGGCGTGCGCGTCGGGGTGCCGCGCAACTACTACTTCGACCGTGTCGACGCGGAGGTGGAGACCGCCGTCCGCCGGGGCATCGCGCAGTTGGAGACGCTCGGCGCCCAACTCGTCGAGATCGACATCCCGATGACCCGGTACATCCAGGCCACCCAGTGGGGACTGATGGTGCCGGAGGCCACCGCCTACCACGAGGGCACACTGCGTACGGTCCCCGAGCTCTACCAGGCGGACGTCCGCATCCTCCTGGAGGCCGGTGAGCTGATGGGCGCGGGCGACTATCTGCGTGCCCAGCGCTCCCGGACGCTCATGCAGGAGGAGTGGGCCCGCCTTCTGGAGAAGGTCGACGTGATCGCCGCCCCGGCGGTCCCGATGACCGCGTGAAGGCCGGTCAGGAGAGCGTCACCTGGTCCGACGGCTCGACCGAGGCCGTCTCCGACGCCTACGTGCGTCTGTCCTCCCCGGCCAACATCACCGGAGTGCCCGCTCTGTCCGTCCCGGTGGGCCACGACACGGTGGGCATGCCGATCGGGATGCAGCTGCTCGGACGGCCCTTCGGCGAGCGGCAACTGCTGCGGGTGGGCCCACGCCTACGAGCGGACACAGCCCGCCCGATCGCTCGCGCCGACCGTCTGAGAGCGGCGTGCGGGCCGGACGGTACCCGGCTCGGCCCCTAGGCCGTTCGGCCGGTCGGGATCAGGACCGGATGCCCGCAGCGGGGAGACCGGCGAGGGTGCCCTGACGCGGCCCTCGAGCCGGCATGCTCCCCCTAAACGCAATAACCGCGCTTTAAGGTGGAGTCATGAGTCGTAGGCCGATGGTGCGCCCCGGCGGGCGCAGCGCACGGGTCCAGGCTTCGGTGCACGCCGCTGTCCGCGAAATCCTGTCGGAGCGGGGCCGCGACGCGGTGACCGTCCCGCTGGTCGCCCAGCGCGCCGGAGTCACCCCCTCGACGATCTACCGCCGCTGGGGCGACCTGCAGGAGCTGCTGTCGGACGTCGCGGTAGAGCGCCTGCGGCCCGACACTGAACCGGAGAGCCACGGCGACCTGCTGTCCGACCTGACGGCCTGGGCCGAACAGTTCCTCGACGAGATGTCGTCCCCCTCCGGCCGCGCCTACATCCGCGACGCTCTGCTCGGCGACCCGGACGGCAGCAACGCCGGTCAGTGCTCGGCCTACGCGGCCGAACAGATCGACGTCATGCTCGCCCGCGCGATCGGCCGCGAGGAGAACACTCCCGACGTCGAGACGGCGATGGACCGCCTGGTCGCCCCCATCATGTACCGCATCCTCTTCCGCCCGGCCGGACTCGACGCCGCGTACGCCCATCGGCTCGTGACCGAGCTCCTCGACGCGGGCCAAGAACGCCCTCGCCCATGATCCACACTCCTCGTGGCCCGCGCAGGGCATACCGCCCGGATGCAACGTCGCTCATGCCTGCGGGCTATCGCAGCTCGGGCGAGGCGAGGGCCTTCGGCTTGTGGCGTGGTCCGGAGGAGGCACCGAACTGGTCGGTGTACGGTGCCGCGGCGGCCATGACCTTCTTGCCGAGGCTGGTGAACTGCACAGCCCGGTCGCGGTCCGGGCCTCACAGGAGTGGCCGACCCACTGTGCGGAGTTCGACTTCACGGTCCAGACCCGCAAACTGCACCGCTACCTGCGACGGCGCGGACGCCAACGCACGCCACCCCGACATCGTGGCCGCCAAACGCCGCGAACGCGCCCGCATACGCAGCGAGAAGGGCACCCGCTGGCGGATGGCCGCTGGAGACGGCCTGATCAGCGGCGCCAGACATCACGGCTGTCTCATCGGTGATCGGCCGTCGGTGGCCGCACTCGATCTCGGTGCCTTCGACGTCCGCGACGTAGCAGTGACTCCCGTTGGAATGCACCGTCACCGACCCGCACCGGTAGTCCACCTGGAAGGGCTCGTTGCCATGCGTCGTCCCGGACCACGGGTCACCGTCCGGAGAGCCGAACGTCCAGACCACGAAGGTCTCACCCGGTACCAGCCAATGATCACTTCCGTACGGCTCCAGGATCAGTTCCAGCAAGTCCTCGCCGTTGTTCTGAACCCGCAGCCGTGCCACCGGCGCCTCATCGACCGCCATCAGCCCTCTGTTCCCACGATGCCGTTTCCCGAGTGAACAGTAGCCGGGGCCATGCCCCCTCGAACTCGGAGCGCGCGGTCGGTGGTTGCCCTCCTACGCTCCAGACCTGAATCCCGAGAAGGGCATCTGGGCCCCTGGTCAAGCGTGACGTTGGGGACCGTGCCGCCGCCGACCTTGGGCAGATGGACCGCTCCGGGTTCGGTGGATTCTCTGAGCGTTGACTCCAGTAGCCGGTTGGGGCTGGTGTTGCGCGTAGTAGTTGGTTTCGTGCTCGTGAGGCGGGTCGTCTTCGATGGCTGTGGAGACGCTGATTGCTGAACCAGCCGCCCCGTCTCGCGGCGCCAGAAGGCCCCTCGGGTGCTGCTCCACCAACTCCTGTTGGCTGAGCTGGACGCTATTCAGGTTGGCGGCGCCCCACCCGCTAGGCATCCCGTCCCACGGCGCGGACCTATACAGTTTTGAACCATCTCTGTTAAAACCCTCGCTGTTCCGGGCCTTGATGAGCCGATCTTCCGCTCGGCCAGAGTCAAGGCGTGGCGAACATCCCCAACTGTCGCCGCCAGGCAAGCAGTCGCCCTCTGCTGCGCAACCTTGCCTGCTACTGGAAGGAATCAGTGTGCGCATTTCGCGTAAGTATGCCTTCGTCGCCGCAGCCGGCGTCCTTCTCTCGGTTTCCGCCGTGAGCGGTGCCCAGGCCCAGGACACCGGAACCGCCCCGCGGTACCAGCCGGAGATGGTGCAGGCCCTCGCCGCATCACTCGGAGTCAGCGAGAAAGCCGCCGTCGAGCGTCTGGACCAGCAGGCGACACAGCAGGCCAGACTGGCGAGCCTGGCCAAGAGCGGAATATCGGCCGACGGAGCCTTCTTCTGACGCCGCCGGCAAGCTGACCGTCAACGCCGACGACACCGCAGAGGCCAAGAAGGTGGAGAAGGCCGGACTGGCCGCCCGGGTCCCCGCCCGGGGCCAGACCGAACTGGACCGGATCAAGGCGAAGCTGGACACGCTCGCGGTCAAGCGAGTGCCGGCCGGCGTGGCTTCCTGGCGTGTCGACCTGTCTCGGACACCGTCACGATCGAGGTCAACAGCGATCGTGGCACCGCCGCCAAGGCCTTCCTGACCGAGGCCGAGAAGTACGGCTACGGTCAGGATCGTGCGCGGCCAGGAAGAACTCGTCCCGCAGGCGGTGATCTACCCCGGCAGCCAGATGACCTTCAACGGCTTCGTCTGCTCCGTCGGTTACGGCGCCCATGACCGGAGCGGCAAGCAGTACCTCGTCACCGCCGGACACTGCGTGCAGGACCTCCCCGTGCTGTCCTACGACAACGCGCGCTTCGCCAAGGCCACGGACACCCGGTTCGCGCTCGGCTCCCGCAGTGTGGACATGCGGGCGCTCGCCACCATCGACGCCGGCAAATCGCATCGCCACCAGCGTGGGGAGCACCTGGGGCAACAGCAGCCCGGCTCGCCGTCAGGGGCAGCCAGCGTGCCGCCTCGGGGGCCGCGTTGTGCAACGTCCGGCCAGACCACCGGCTGGACCTGCGGCAAGGTCGAGTCGCACAACGTCAAGCGTGACGTACACGGACCAGAACGGCGGCCCCGACACCGTGGTCACCGGCCTCGGCAGCTCCACCGTCTGCACCGAGGGCGGTGACAGCGGCGGCGCCTACATCTCCGGCAACCAGGCCCAGGGCCTGACCTCCGGGGGCCCCACCGGCCAGCAGTGCACGGGAGGTGTGAACTCCCGCGGCTCCTCCTACTTCCAGCCGTTGGACGACGCGCTCAGCTACTACGGCCTGACGCTGAACACCAACTGACATCCACCCGCTCTCCGATGACCAGGGACCGTTCACCGGCTACGGTGGGCGGTCCCGTCGGCGTGCGGTCCGGTCGCCGGCAGGGGGCAGCACTCCCGTGGAAAGAAGTCATGCCGACCAGCTCGAGCCACGATCACCGCGGAACCGAACGAACTTCGCCCTCGCCCTCCGAGATGCTCTGCGGCGCCGCGGACTGCCCCTGGAGCGGATATGCGGCCGCCTGCAGGCTCAGGGCATCAACGTGAGCGTGGCCACACTCAGCCACTGGCAGCGTGGACGCAGCCAACCCGAGCGCTCCCAGTCGCTGCAGGCCATCGACGCACTGGAACCCATGCTCGGCCTCGAGCCGGGCACTCTGCGCTCCCTGCTCGGACCCCACCGCCCCCGGGGCCGAGCCCTGGCCCACGATCCCACCGCCGCCCGCTGCGTCTACGGTGACAAGTCCGACCTCGAGCAAGCCCTCGGCGAGGCATTCGCACACTTCAACGCCGACACCCAACTGCTCGTCAGCCACGAGACGATGACTCTGGACGAGCACCGCTCCATCCGCGAGATCACCGTGACCAACGTCCTGCGCGCAGTCAGTGCCGGTGCCCGGCAAGTCACCGTCGTCCACTTCCTGGACGCACAGCCGTCCGACGACGTCGAGATCGACGTACGCAACGGAGAGCTGACCGGCAGACAATTCGTGCCGGACCTGTGCAACGTGGTGGCCGACATCTCCTTCGGCCGGCCCCTGGCCCGCAACGAGACAGCGGTGGTCGACTACACCATTCGTATCGGACGCACGTCCATGACCTCCCATTCGCACGAGCGCCGTATCCGGGACCCGCTCCGGTCCTACCTGCTGCACGTACGGTTCCATCCGCTCGCGCCCCGGCACACTGCCACTACTACTACCGGGAACGGCTCGGCGACGAACCGCGTGACCGTCACCGGGTGGAACTGGACGCCTCCCACGCCGCCCATGTGCTCCCCGCCGAGTGCCCGCCCGGGGTGTACGGGCTCGAGTGGGAATGGGGCTGAACGGGGACGCTGGATTCGAGACCGGCACTCAGGTGCGGGAAGCGCCGCCGATGGTCACTTCGACCTCGTCGCCGATCGGGGTCAACGCGCGAACGACAGGTACGGCCGCCGATCGACGTGCCCGCCCCGGTGGTGTAGGCCGGGACGGCGAGGACGAGACCTGCCGGATGCTCCGTCGACAGCCGCGCCTCTGAGATCACCGCGTCGGAGAAGCGCAGGTCCAAATCGATCGGCGCCGGTGCGCCGGCGAAGGCGTGCGGGTCGGGCAACCCCTGGACACGGCAGCGAGCGCCCGGAAACAGGTGTGTGTGACCGCATACGGCCATATAGGTGTCGGACTCGGTCGGCCCGATGGGGGAGGAGGGCATGCAACTCCTAAGTGGGGTGGGCCCGCGGGGAGGAGGGCCACGGCAGCGGCACCCTATCGGTCGGCTTGGGGTCGAACCGGTCGGGAAATTGCTGGACTTGCTGTTCGCCGTCAGTGGTCGGACGTAGCGCGACTCCGGCACCGACGGTGCTCGGCCAGGACGATTCAGACCACCGGTTCGGTCATGTCTGGCACCACGAGGGGTCTGTCTGCTCTGTTCGGGGATGTAACGGGACGTCTCGGTGTACCAGGCCAGCGCACCCTGGCTCATGATCTTCACCTGCCACGACGTCTCGCACCTGTTGGAGATCCAGGCGGACAGATGAAGGTCCATGACGCGGTCGGGAAAGACGCGTTCAAGGTGGAGGAACTCTGTGATCCTGGCTGCGATGGTGCGGGTGACCTGGTGCTCGGAGTCCGCCGGGTGAAAGCCCCACGTTCTGCCAGGCGGTGGTGCGGCGCACCGCATGCGGAACGTCGAAGCCGAGAGCGCCCTCGATGTGGCCACGTCGAGGATGAGCCCGATCGTCTTGTACCGGCCCCGCAGGTACTCGCAGTGCGTCGACAGCTCCAGGTCGATGTCCGGCGTGCGGTGCAGACGCTCAATCGTTGAGGACTGCAACCAGCACCGTCGTCTCGTATCGGACGGCGAGTTTGTCGTATCTCGTGGCCACCGCGCGGTGCCGTTTCAGCCGACTGATCCCGCACTCCACCGCGTGGCGTTCCTTGTAGTCGTCCTTGTCGAGGGCGGGTGGCCGACCGCCCCGGGACCCGAGCTTCTCGCGGTTGCGGACCTGGTCGGCCTTCTCCGGGATGGTGCACCCGATCCTGCGCCCGCGCAGGTAGGAGCGGTTCAAGCGGGATCCATAGGCTTTGTCGGCACGGACCCTGTCCGGCGTGGTGCGTGGGCGTCCGGGACCGGTGCGAGGGACGCGGATGCGTTCGAGGACGGGCTGGAACTGCGGGCTGTCGTGGCGGCTGTCGTGGCGGTGGCCGCAGCAATCAGCAGGACAGTGGCTTCGCCCTGCTCGGCCGCGAGGTGGATCTTCGTTGTCAGGCCGCGGCGAGCGTCGGAGCCCGTGGTCGTCCGGATCGGTGTCGCCCCCGCCGGGCGGCTCGCGCTGCAGATCCCCTATTGCGCGCGCCAGCGGCGTGCTGGTGGGCACGGCAGACGGTCGAGTCCACAGTTACGTCCCACGTGATGAGGGCCCGCTCATCGGCTTGGACCTGCAGTCGCTCCGGGATCCGCTTCCATGTGCCGTCGCGCTGCCAGCGGCGGAACAGGTCGTAGACCCGGCCCCACGGGCCGTACCGCTCGGGAACGTCCCGCCAGGGCCCGCCCGCCTGGGCCAGCCACCGTATCCCGTCGATCAACTGCCGACGTGTCCACGTCCGCGGACGCCCCGGCCTCTTTTCCCGCCGGCAGCAGCGGCTCCAGTCGAGCCCACTGCCAGTCCGTCAGGTCCCCTCGCGCCACACCACGAACATCACAACTCAAGATCCACTTTTGCAACAGGCTCTAGAAGACCGCTGATGTACGGTCTCGCATTTCGGTGGCCAAATCTCACGAGCGGTGGCCAAGCGATGGCCTATGTGACACGAATATGAGACTGGCCGGTCAAGTCGCTCACTCGTACAGGTGATTGGGCTCTGACGCTGGTGCCCCTGGCGGAAGCTCGCTGACGCCGTGGGCTCACGAGGCATCGCTCGTGGGCTTTGGCGTGTGCGGTGGGCGAGATCGCCGCGACAGTGAGCGTTCGGCGGCAACACGGCGCTGTTGTCGAAGATCGGGATTGGGCTACGGCACCCGTCGAGCTTCTGCGGTCGGCTTGTCCGTGACAGACGTCCCACTGGCTGCCAGCCGCTGGGTGATCCGGTCGAACAAGTCCGTCAGTGGCTCACCGAGGTCCTGGCCGAACTCAGTCAGCCCGTAGGTGACTTGAGGTGGCGTCGTCGGCTCGACCTTCCGCCAGACCAGGTCGTCCTGGACCAGTGCGCGCAGTGTCTGAGCGAGCATCTTCTCGCTGATGCCCTGGATGCTGTCGCGCAGCTCGTAAAACCGAAGGTCGGTGCTCCGCAAGGCGATCAGCACCCAGATACCCCACCTGCTGGTCACGTGGTCGACCACGTCGCGCGCAGGGCAGTCGGTGTGAAACACCTATACCGGTTGCCCGCCTCAGCCTGTGTCAGCTGCGCACCTTCGCTCATGTCCGGAGCTTACCTCTGGGTATGTTCTTACAGAAAGTAAGTCTGCCTTCTAGCGTCAATTGCCGCAGTGCACAACGGACTAGGAGCTGAACATGATCGTGGTGACCGGGGCTACCGGGGAATGTGGGCCGGCCTTTGACGCAGGCCCTGGCCAAGGCGGGCGAGCAGGTGACGGCGGTGTCACGGCACGCGGCGGCAATGCCGGACGGAGTCCGGCACGTGTCGGCTGACTTGGCCGAGCCGCAGAGCCTCAGCGCCGCTTTGGATGGGGCGAAGGCGCTGTTCCTCCTGCTGTCCGGCGACCTGCACGCCCCCGAAGCCAGGCTGACCGACCTTATCGACGTGGCCACTGCCAGCGGGGTCCGCCGAGTCGTCCTGCTTCTTCGCAGGGCGTGGCGACCAGGCCGCTCGGCCCGTCGCGGATCGCGATGCGCGCGGTGGAGGACGCGTTGAGAGAATCCGGCCTGGACTGGGCCGTCCTACGACCGGGCGGCTTCGCCTCCAACGCCTTGGCGTGGGCGGAGTCCGTTCGCACGCAAGGGACGGTCTCCGCACCCTTCGGCGATGTCGGGGTTCCGATCGTCGACCCGGCGGACATTGCCGAGGTCGCTGCGGCCTGCCCTGCTGGACGACCGGCACACCGGCGGAGTCTTCGAGCTGACCGGGCCCGAGGTGATCACGCCCCGTCAGCAGGCGGAGGTCATCGCCGCCGCGCTCGGCTCACCGGTGCGATTCCACGAACTCACCCGCGAGGAGGCCAAGGCCGCGATGACCCAGTTCGATAGCCGCCGGAGCTCGCCGACGACACCCTGGACATCATCTCCGCTCCGAACCCCGCGGAACTGCGGATCAGCTCGGACGTGGAACGAGTCCTCGGTCGCGCTCCGCGTCTTTTCAACGACTGGGTCGCCCGTAGCATCGCCGCATTTCGCTGAGGCACAACTCGGGGCGATGTCCTGTGGACGGCTTCCTGCCGGCCGGCCGCTGCTCCTCGTGGCCGGTCCGGGGATTCGGACGCACCGGGCGTCGACCGCCACCAGCTTCGCCGCCTAGCACAGGTGGGTCTCCCACGAGTTGATCGTCCCGTCCTACCTGAGCGAGGTCGTGGCTGCCCCAGAGCTCGTAACAAGAGCATGAGTGAGCCTTCCTGAGCCGCCGTACGACGGCCAGGCGCTCGTCTTCGCCCGGCACATCTCGGTGCACACGCATTACCTCTGCGCGAGCAATGTCGTGATTGAAGGCGGCCGTCTCGCGGGCCGACCACGCGCGGGAACGCCCGCGAGCGACGGCCTTGTCGGCGGCGGGCCAGCGGCCTCACGCGCCATCGACTCGTTGTCGTACTAGAGCCGTTCCGTCGCGGGTCACCACGATGACGCGGTCGGCGAGCTGTTCGGCCTCGATGACCGCGAGAGTCGTAAGCATGGTCTTCGCGCAGGTGCCGTGGTTCGCCCAGGACACAAACCGGCGGCCCGCTCCGTCCGCGGCCCTCGGTGAGGAAGCGATCGAGGCCCCGAACTGGCTCCGCGCCTCCGGCGTCGCGAGCGCGACCGCATCGATGCGGTGCTGGGAACTGCGGTACGCCACTTACGACGCACGGCGGCCGCCGAAGCGGTGCGCCAGGCCTGCCGTGCGAGGACTGCGGGAAGGACCAGGCGGCGTTGGGGCGCCGGGCGCCGAGCTGGTACCCGGCTGCGCCTGGGGGGCATGCAAGGGACAGCCGAGTTCTCGCAACCGCTCGATGTCGCGGCGGACGGTACGGCGGCTGATGTCGAGGCGTTGGGCGAGTTCGACTTCGGTGGGTCCCCGGTGGGTCGTGGCGTCCCGGTGACGCATCTACGTGATCTCGCCGCGTACCGGCGCCGGGTGACCGGTACGGAGTGGCGCGCGCGGCGCCCGCCGGGGAGGGGAGTACGTCCGGGAGTCCCGGGCGGGCGCAGATCACTTGGAGGAACGGCCTCGGCGACTTCGCTGTCGGGACGCGGGGCGGGGACGGCGTTCTTCGGGCCGTGCAGGGCGACGTAGACGGACAGGATGCCCATGACCGCCACGCCGGCCCACATGGCCTGCTGCCAGCCGTCGACGAAGGACTGCTGGGCGGCGCGCACGAGGTCCTGGGCGTGGAGCCCGCGCCGCCGGATGCCTCAAGGGCGTTGGCGATGCCTTCGCGTGCGGTGTCCGCGTGTCGGCGGGGAGAGCGTCGAGCTCGTCGTCGATGGCGTTGCGGTAGCCGGCGGAGACCAGGGCGCCGAGCAGGGCGACGCCGAGCGCGGTGCCGAACTCGCGGGTGACGTCGTTGAGCGCGGAGGCGACGCCCTGTTTCTCGCGCGGCAGCGACATGGTGATGGCCTCGGTGGACGGCGTCATCGCCAGGCCCATGCCGACACCCATGGCGATCATGCCGGGCAGGATGGTCGGGTAACTGCCCGTCGACGGAGACGAACAGGGCCATCAGGGCCAGACCGGCCGCGCCGAGCGCGATGCCGGCGGCCATGGTCGAGCGGGAGCCGATGCGGGCGGCCACCTTGGGAGCGGCGCCGGACAGCACCATCATCATGAGGGCCATCGGCATCAGTGCCAGGGTGGACAGCAGCCCGGACCAGCCCAGCACGGCCTGGAAGAACGGGAAGAGGACCACGGCGACACCGGCCTGGACACCGAAGACCACGAGCAGGGTGAGGGAGCCGCCGGCCAGGCCGCTGCTCACGGAACAGGCGCACGTCCAGGAGCGAAGCGCGTCGCGGCGGTGCAGCTGCCAGGCGACGAAGGCCACTGCGGCGACGAGTCCGACGCCGAGACCGGTCAGCGACGCGGCGTCGGTCCAGCCGCGCTCGGGGCCTTCCTGCAGGGCGAAGATGAGGCCGACCACGGCGACCACGGAGATCAGTGCGCCGACTGTGTCGAAGGGTGCGCGGAGCGTTCGCGGGAGTTGGGCACCGACTTCAGCGTCATGGCCATAGCGGCGGCGACCAGGACCACGGGCAGGACGAACAGCCAGCGCCAGTCCGCGACGTCGACGAGGAGGGCGGACAGGAACATGCCCAGGATGCCGCCGCCGCCGGCGACACCGGTCCACACGCCGATCGCCTTGCCGCGTTGTTCCTCCGGGAAGGTGGAGGTGATCACGGCCAGGGTGATCGGCATGATCACGGCCGCTCCGACACCCGAGACTCACCCGCGAGGCCAGCATCACCTCGGCGTTCGGAGCAGAAGCCGGCTGCCACGTTCGCGATGCCGAAGACGGTGAGCCCGGTGATCAGCATGGGTTTGCGGCCCAGGCGGTCACCGATCGCGCCGAGGGCGCAACAGCGCCGCCAGGGTCAGGTGTAGATGTTGATGATCCACAGAACAGTGCTCTGCGAGGCGTCGAACTCGACCGCGAGGTGGGTCTGCGCGACGTTCAACCCCGATACGGACGCGATGACGGCCATCAGGGCTATGGAGACGGCGATCAGGATGCCGCGCAGCTGACGCGTGTCCGGCGCGCTCACGCCTTTCTCGGCCGCCACCTGGCGGGACGGACGCGTACCTATATGTTCCTCTCGAAAAGGGCATGTGAATCGAGCGCCGGAACAGGCCGGTCGCCCGGGTGGATGGAGCAGGAGGGGGAGGGCCTCGTGCGGATGAAGTCCGAGCCGGTACGGGCGCGGCGTTCAGGCGGTCGCGGTGCCCTGGCCAGTGGCGAGGGCGGCGTCGGCGTCCGCCGCGACCGGCACGGCGTTGATGTGCGAGCCGGCCAGGGTCACCGACGGCAGCCAAGGCGCCGAGCTGCGCGGTGAGGTCGGTGGCGTTCCCGGCCACCCACAGGCCGGGCACGTCGGTGGCCGGCGGCGGCCTGCCGAGGCGAAGCGGCGCCCCATGACGTCGGGCAGGTCCTCCATCGGCAGCTTCAGCCCGTCAGGCCTTCGGTACGGTCGTGCATCCGCGTGGCGCCGGCCAGGATGCGACGTTCGACGACCTGCCCGTCGGTCGCGCGAACTCCTGGCACACTGCCGGTTCCGTCCCGACGACCTCCTGGACGGGTGTGTCGACGACGCGAACATCGCGGGCGGCGAACCGGGCTCGGGTGTCCTTCAGTCCGGCGCCGCCGCCGATCATCACGCTGTCTACGGTCTCGTCCGGCAGGATGCCGCTTTCGTACGGGGCGGTCGCGGTAGCCATGACATCGGCCCTCTCCTCCTCCGAGCTGGCCCGCCTGGTCCGGGCCTCTGCACACGAAGCTAACCCCGCTATGCAGTAGCGGCATACAATATTGCCCAGGACTGCAAGACAATGGTGATCTGGACAGCCTCGTACGCAAGCGGATTCGCGCCCTGCGGGCGGCGCAGGGCTGGTCGCTCGAGGAACTGGCCGGCCGTGCCAACATCAGCCAGTCCTCGCTGAGTCGCATCGAGAACGGCCAGCGCCGCCTGGCCCTCGACCAACTGGTCATCCTCGCCCGCGCACTGGACACTTCGCTGGACCAGCTGTGGAGACCGCGTCCGACGACGTCGTCACCAGCCCGATGATCGACGGAGCCCACGGGCCCATGCGCTGGCCCATGAAGGGCGAGCCGGGGCATGAGCGTCGTCCGCCAGCGGATGACCGAACCCCCACCGGATATCCCAGCCCGCATGCGCGCCCACCCGGGACGCGAATGGCTCGTCGTCCTTTCCGGCACCGCGAACCTCGTGCTGGGCCACCGCCGCTTCCGCGTCGAGACCAACCAGGCCGCGGAATTTCCCACCATGCTGCCCCACGCCATCGGGTGCGGACGAGGGCCGCGGAGATCCTGGGCATCTTCGATCCGTGACGCCCGCCGCGCCATCAGCGCGACGGCGACAGCGAGCGCACCGGCGACTGAGGGCGGAAGCGTTTCACGCACATGACGACGTGATGCGGTGCGGACACGGTGTTTTGCCCATCTCGCATGCTCTGGAGCCCTCTTCTTGGCGTATTCGGGGACAGGCCGTGCCGCATGCGCATGGCGGCGGCGTCGTCGATCTCGGGGTGCGGGACAGGTGCGGGCAGCCGATCCGCACTCGCCACACAACCGACCCCGACGGCCGACAGACTCCGGTGACCGACTGCGCAGGCAACCAAGGGCGTGGGTGAACGGAGTCGCCCCTGAGCAGCCGCCCCCCCTCGGTCTCACCGAGCGCTGCCTCGCGGGGATTGCTGACCACCCCCGGGCGTGACCGTCCGAGGGCCGTAACGGCCCGTCGGGCACCTCACGCCCCGCTACCGAGTTGCCCGACGCCTCCTCCTGCACCACGTGGGTGCCCGAGGCCATCGACCGCCGTTTCCCGGCTGCGGCCACGGCTACGGCTACGGCTACGAGCTGCACGGGGCTCCGCCCCGGACAGCGCCGACCACCTCTCCTACCGACCGGTTGTTCTCCACCGACGGGGGACCCGGGGGCCCTGCCGTCGGCGGACGCGCCGGGTCGGCCGACCGAGGCAAAAGACAGGCGCTCGGCGAGGCGGACGGGCGAGGGCGCCCTGCCCGGATGCTCTCGGGCGTGCCGGCCGACGTGAACGGAGTGAGGTACTGGGCATGGGCGGTACGACGGGACCAGCCGCGGGCGGGCAGCGGGCCGCACGACTGCGCGGTGGCAGCGACGTCCTCGGTGGGACAACCTGCGCCCGGAGCAGCTGACAGCCATGGAATGGGTGCTGGACGGGTCGGACGCCCTCGTGGTGATGCCGACCGGCTCCGGCAAGTCCGCGGTGTTCCAGGTCCCGGGCCTCCTGTTGGACGGTCCGGTCGTGGTCGTCTCACCACTGCTGGCCTTGCAGCGCGACCAGATCGCCGGCCTGCCCGGGGGCGAGCGGTCGCCGGGCGCGGTCGCCGTGAACTCCGACCTCCCCTCCTCGGAGGAGCGCTCCGCTTTGAAGCGGGTGAGCGAGGGCAGCGCTCGGTTCCTCTATCTCGCGCCCGAGCAGCTCGCGAAGGACGAGGTGGTCGAGCGGCTGGCCGAGCTACGGCCCGCTCTGTTCGTGGTGGACGAGGCGCAGTGCGTGTCCTCCTGGGCCATGACTTCCGGCCCGACTACCTACGTCTGGAACAGGCCGTACGACGAGTAGGCAGGCCCTCTGCTGGCTCTCACGGCGACCGCCGCACCGCCGGTGCGCGAGGAGATCGCCGAGCGACTGGGCATGAATCGCTTGAGATTGCTGGTGACCGGCTCTGACCGGCCGAACATCCGGTTGGAGGTCAGACGCTTCCAGGACGACAACGAGCGTCGCCACGCCGTCGTGGAGCGGGCCGCGTCGAGCCCAAACCGGGGCTGCTGTACGCGGGTACACGCAAGGACACCGAGTACTACGCACGGGAACTGGCCTCACTGGGACTTGCTGCCGAGCGTACCACGCCGGTCGAGCGCCGCCGAGCGCACCCGGGTGCACCGGGCGTTCCAGTCCGGTGGGGCCGACGTGATCGTAGCCACCTCGGCCTTCGGCATGGGCATCGACAAGGAGGACGTGCGGTACGTGCTGCATGCCGCGCTCCCAGGCTCGCTCGATGCCTACTACCAGCAGATCGGCCGCTGCGGCGGAGATGACCGCCCGGCCGACGCCGTGCTGTACTACCGTCGGGAGGACACCGGAATGCGAGACGTTCTTCGCCCACGCACACCGGCAGAAGCCTGACGGAGAACGAGCCTTCGCAGTCCACGACCACCAGACGACCCCGCCGACCTGCAGGAACTGTTCGCCAGGAACACGGGTCTACCCGCCCACAGGTGAACGGCAGCGAAGATCAACCCCTGGAGGAGCCGAGAACGAGTGCCACCGGAGACGAGCGATGCGCCCGGCACCGGACGCACCACCTGGCGAGGCGGAGGAGAGCCGCTAACGCACGGCCGAAGGCGCACCGGCATGCCGCGGACGCCACGCGGGGCGCCGATGGCGCAGGCGTGCGCCGAGGAAGCCGGTGCCGCACTGTTCCTCTCCAGATGCGCCTAGTTGGCCGAAGTCTACGAACTGAGTACGACAACTGCGACCGGTGTGGGCGGAGGACGTCGAAAAAATACCAACATAAGGCCCGCCGGGGGCGCAGCGGGCCAAAATCCCCCCGCCCCCAGCTGCCCGGTCGGTACCTCAGGTACTGCACGATCAGTGGGGCGGGGAACGGTTGCTCAGCGAGATGGAGACCGCATCACTGTGCTGTTCGACCGCCGGATACTGCACCCTCTCCCTGGAGACGCTGGCCGGCCGGAACGATCTGTTCGAAGCGGTGCGGCGGCCCGGACCGGACGACGACCCGGCGATAGTGGTCGCGCACCCGGACCTGTTCCACGGGGCTCTCGTCGAAGTGCCGCGAAGCCCGGCTGTTCGGCTGTCGCGGCACCCCAGTCGGCGTGCCCAGGGGGTGGCCGGCACCGAGTTGGTTCCACTCCCGACGCCACCGACATCGCAAAGGGGGCGAGGACCGGCTCAACTCGAACGAAGATGTGACCGGCGCTGCGCTGACGCGTTGGTGGTGTCTGCAGTGTCGGACTTCGGCAGTTACGGAGCGAGGCCGTGGACGAGTCCTATTGGCTGCGCAGCAGGAGCAGGGCGATGTCGTCGGTGTGGTAAAAGCGCGGTACGGCGTAGCGCAGCAGGTCGTCGGCGAGATCGCTGATGGGCCGGCTGCTCGCGGTGGTGAGGTGGTGGGCCAGGGAGTCGATGGATTCGGTGATGTCGGTGTTCGGGGTTTCCACGAGGCCGTCGGTGTAGAGGGCCAGAAGCGATCCGGTCGGAAGGGGAGTGGTGGTGACCGGGTAGTCGGTTCCCGGTGTCGGGCCGATGCCGAGGAGGGGCCCGGCTCCAGTCGATGACGCGGGTCTCCGGTGTGGTCGACACGGTGTGCAGCAGCGGCGGAGGGGTGGCCCGCGCTGGCCAGGTGGAGGCGTCGGCCGGCGAGGTCGATGTGGATGTAGAGACAGGAAACGAAGAGGTCTGTTTCGAGGTCTGCCAGAACGCGGTTGGTGCGTTCCAGGACTTCTTCGGGGTGTGCGCCGGCGGTGGCGTGGACGGCGGTGCGTACCGACCCATGAGGGCGGCGGCGTTGATGTTGTGTCCCTGTACGTCGCCGATGACGGCGGCGGCGGTGGTGTCGCTGAGACGGGATCAGGTCGTAGAAGTCACCGCCGATGTCCATGCCGTGGGCGGACGGCAGGTACCGAGGCGGCGACGTCGAGGCCGGGTATGTGCGGCAGGGTCGTCGGCAGGAGTGCCTGTTGCAGGCCGTGGGCCAGGTCATGCTTGGCGTCGTAGAGCAGGGCGCGGTCCATCGCCTGGGCGATGAGGCCGCCCAGTGAGACGAGCCCGGCGCGGTCGCCGGCGCTGAAGGGGTGCGGCTGGTCGTAGGACAGGATGCAGCAGCCGACGCGGCGGTCGGCCATCACCAGAGGGAAGGCCCACGCCTGCTTAGCGCTGGGCGTGGAGGCTCTCCGGATAGGTCCGCGCCATCTCACCGGGGTCGGCGAAGAAGGCCGGTACGGCGTTGCGGAGCACGTCGCCGGCGAGGGGTGAGGTCGGTGTCCAGGGGCAGGCCGTCGAGGCGGGCGATGGTGCGCGGATCATAGCCGCGCTTGGCCAGTGATCTTGAGGCGTCCGGCGTCGGCGTGCCGAGATGACCATGCCCTGGGCTTCGAACGCGGGCAGGATCTGGTCTGCCACCACGTTGGTCACGTCGGCCATGGTGACGGTCTGGCTCAGCGCGGCCGACAGATGGATCAGCTGGTGGACCCGCCCCGTGCCGGTGCCTTCCGGAGGTGTGAGCGGGGTGCTGATACGGGGTGGTGGCGCGTCGGGCGGATGCCGGTCGTTCTTATTGCGGGAGACGAGGACGCTGATACCGCTCTCGTCCGGTAGAGCCGGAAGTCGAGCCAGTTGCCGGGCAGGCGCAGCGCGGTGAAGGCGACGGGCTCATTCGCTAAGACCGCCGCGCGGTAGTGCTCCTCGTGGACCGGGTCGTCGAGCCACGGCACGGCCTGCGCCACGGCATGGCGCCCAGGAGGCGGTCTGCCGGGCGGCCAGTAGTTGCGCCGCAGCGTCGTTGAGATAGGTGACGCGCCCCTCCAGGTCGAGGCTGAGAGCGCCGACGGGCAGTCGCTGGACCAGGTCGACGGCGGCGAGCTGGCCTGCGCCGAAGCGATGTCGGGCCGGTGCAACGGACGGTGCGCGGCTGGTCGGGAAGCGGACCATGAGGCGGGTGCCTGGTCAAGTACCTGGGTGAGGCGCCGTGCGCTGGACTGGATCTGTCCGCGTTCCCAAGGGGTGAGGGACGGCGGGTGGCTCGCGGACCACACCAGCGCCATCGCTCCGTAGCGGCGCAGACCGTGCAGGGGAGCGAAGGCCGCGGCGAACTGGTAGGGCATGCCGGCCGCGGCGTTCGGGTACAGGCGGGCGAGATATGTGGCCCACCCAGACCAGGTGGTCCTCGCGCACCGCCTCCGACAGGGGACCGGCGGCAGAGATCGCCACTCGCCGCCACGGCGCCACGGTCGCCGTCGGCATACCGCAGATCGCGGCCAGGCCCAGCATCGGCTCCCGTTCCGCCAGCAGGTAGACACCACCCGCCACAGCTCCCGTACGACGGACCGTGGCGCTGAGCGCTTCGTCCAGGGAGGCCGTGTCGCCGTCGCCGACCACACTCTCCAATACTCACATATTCGACATTATGGCAATTCTGCTGTGCTTGACATACGTCGCTCGATGGTGCGGCAGAGTGCCGCCGAGGCACCTGGAGACAAACCGCCGCCCTCCCTCACGTCCGAAGGCCTTCGTCCGGGCGTGAGAAGAGGGCACGGGCGTTGTCGTTGGGATCCGCGAGCCGTCGACTCCGAGCACCGGCTCGGACATCTGCCGGAGGGTGTGATGCTCGCCGAAGAACACGGTGCGTGTCGCCAGGAACTCGCGCAGTCCCTGCGGGCCTCCCACACGTGGCCGTCCGGGGAACCGGTCCGCGTCCGCGTGGGTCTGCAGGAGGTCGAAGCCAGAGCCGCATCGCAGGGACGGCGTGGCACGGGGCGGGTATGGCCGGTGGAGGGCCTCGACGCGAACCGTGGCCGGAAGCGGCCCGCTCGGTGAGTCGTACCACCGGTCAGACGGGTGTGGGCTGTGTCCGACGGCACCGCGAGAGTCCGTCACGGGGTAGCGCGAGCGGCGAGCCTGGCCGTGGAACGCCCTGCCACAAGGGGCACAAGGGCCCGATCTGCTTGATGAGACCAGCAAACACTGCGTCAGTCAGGCCCGTGCCCCGCCGATTGCGGATGATTGCCGCCCGCGTCGAGTTCCCCGCCGCCCGACCGGCATCAACCATCCAGCCTTGCTGCCTGCGTGCATGAGCCCCATTACCGGTACCGAGCGAATACTTCGCGGACGCCGGTCAGGTCCCTTTCCTTCTCCTTCTCGTCCTCGTACTGACCGTCTTCGTCTCGGATCGCCACGATGGTCTGTGGGGTGAAGTCCTGGCCGAAGCGGTATGCGTCCAGGCAGTAGTCGAAGCCGGACTCGCCGAAGAGGTCCGCGTTCTCGCGGCGGCAGTACTCTGCCAAGCCTTCGGACACGTGCCAGCGCGTGCCGTCGCTACCAGAAGACACCGCCTGCGTAGTGAATCGTCCGGCCTGTCGTGGAGTCCGTGAGGTTCAGCGACTCGTAGTTTTCGGGACGGTCGCGGACCAGGGCGACGAGGGATTCGGGGACACCGTTGTAGAAGGACTCCTGGAGGGCGAAATCTTCTTCGGCATAGAGATTCAGCGCGGACTCGTTAGTCGAACGTGAGCAGGAGTACGCGGTTGTCCTCCGTGAAGTACCAGACCGCGGACTGGCCACACGCGGTCGTTCAGGCCAGACGGTGTGCGCCGGTCACAGTCACCGGTTCGATCTCGGCGAGGTCATCCATGATGGCCGCGCGGCGGCGTACTTCAGGGAGGGTGTCACTGCCAGGGCATCCCACATCGCGTTACTCATTGCCGCAGGGTATCCACCGCCTACGACAAGGCCGTCGCGAACTACCTGTCCGACCTCCACGTCGCCTCGCCCGGTCAGCACGGTGATTCCAGGTACCGCCTCGGTCGAGAGTGCCAAGGGTGGTGTTCGGGTGGCGGTGGATGCAAGCCGGCACCTGCTGGCCAATGCCTCCAGCGCCTGCTGCCCGGTGAGCCCAACTGCCCCTGGACTGCGGGAGACGTTCATGATCGGGTGGGATCATGAGTTCCTTGATACGTCATGTCACCGTCGAATCCGCCGATCCCTATGCTCTCGCCGGCTTCTGGGCCAAGACATTGGACGGCTCCCGCGCTGACGACGACTATCCGGGTGATCCGGAGGCCATGGTCACGGCCGCGGCTGGAACATTGCTGTTCGTGAGAACCGATGAGCGCAAAACGGTGAAGAACCGTCTGCATCTCGACCTTCAACCCCAGGATCGCACGCGGGACGAGGAGGTGGAGCGTCTGCTCGCGCTCGGTGCCACGTTGCAGGGCGACCACCGCCGAACCGACGGATCCGGATGGGTGACGCTGCGCGACCCCGAGGGCAACGAGTTCTGTGTGGAACGCAGCGCGGCAGGAGCAGGTGGCCGGCTGAACTGTCGCTCGCAGAAGGGAAGGGCACACCAAGGCGGTAGGCGTGGACGGGTTCGCCGTCCCACACTGCCTCCACCCTGGCTCAGGGAGGACGCTGAGGGCGCCGTACGGCGGACTGCTCCCGTTGATCGCGGCGCCGGGGGCTGGGAGCGGCAACCGCCCTAGCCCATGTCACCGGAGGCGGCGTTGAGGGGCGCGGCGGCGCTGCTGTGCTCTTGCTTGCCACGGCGGCCCGCCCCGGAAGCGGCTGGCGCCGTCGGCCACATACCCTGGCCGCCCGACCCTGTGCGTACCCGCGCCGACGACCCTTCTGTCCGGAGGGCGCTTCACGCCGGACGGCGGTCGACGACCTCAAGCATCGAGTCGTCGACGACCTCAGCGCGAACAACTCCCGTCCCTGACGAGCTGTCGGGGCGAAGAGGTACGCCACTGACTCTCTGCCGAGGATGGCGGCGGGCGGATCCTCACCCGGATCCAGCCCTGGCCGACGCGAAGGCGCGATCGTCTGGGACCTGAGCGTCGATTCCACGGTGTGCCGTGCCCACCAGCACGCGGCTGGGGCCCGCAAGCAGGGCGACTTACAGGACTAACCACCGGGCGGCATGTTCACCGACCCTCATGATCATGGGCTGGGACGATGGGTCCGCTGTACCATCCCGGACGTAGGCCGACCAGGGGCGCAACCGTCAAGCTCAGTTCCCCCGGCGGCCGGCCTCCGCATTTCGCCCGGCCGACTACCGCGAACGTCACGCGGTCGAATGCGGGATCAACCGACTCAGAGGGCATCGCGCTGTCACCACGCGATACGACCGTGCGGCAACGCCGGCCGCGACTTCGACCACTGGATGGAGGTACCAGGGCACAGGGACGACTCGAGCGCGGCCGCGGCCTACCCAAGCATCCAAGGGGACCTGCGCCTGCTGAGCAAGACCGCCACTAATGACCAGCAGCCGGACATCCAACGTACCCCCATGCGCCGGGCCGGCCACGCCGACGAGGTCGCACCCGCGATCCTCTTCCTCGCCTGGATGACTCTTCGTTCGTCACCGGCTCGGAGCTGGTGGTCGACGGCGGCCTCACCGCGCCCTGAACAACCCAGCCGCGCGACGCGCCGGCGAACCTGTCTCGAACGCCGCACCCCGTGAGCGCGTCAACGGCGCGGCGCACCTGACCCGTTCACGCACTGCACGGTTTCAGGCAGCCCGCACCGGCACCTGCCCTCACGCTCACCTTCTCCAGGGACACACCATGACACCTGCAGCCGCGTCGCCGGGCATCCGAATCCGCCGAGTTCGCTGGGAAGACCGCCCTCGTCACCGGGGCCGCGCGCGTGGGCAGAGACCGTGGCCCTTCTCCACGCCCGCGGCGCCGCATCGTCGCCGTCGACCTACGCCCCGACATCCGACTCTCCCGGACGGGTTTCCCGGCGTACTCGCGATGCACGGCGACATCACGCGAGAAGAGACCGCCACCCGCGCGGTGCAATCGGCCTTGGGTACCTTCCGGAGGACTGGACGTCCTGGTGAACAACGCCGGACGCACCTTGAACAAGCCCATCACCGAAAACCACCGCCGAGACTGGGACGCTGTAATGGCGGTCAACGCCCGCGGCTCGTTCTTCTGCGCCCGCGAAGCATTCCAAGTCATAAGACGCGGCGGCGGGTGCCATCGTCGGTACCGGTTCCTATGCCAGCACCGTCGCCCTAACCGAGAGGCGTCGCCTTCATAAAGTCGAAGGGCGCTCTGGCCCAACTGACCAAGGTGTTCGCTGTCGAGGTGGGCCACTGGGCTATCCGCGCCAACCTCGTTGCCGCAGGCGTCATCGAGACCGATTTCCTCGACACGATCCGCCCCGACGCCGCTCATACCTGGCGTCCTCGCCGACGCGCAGTCCCCTGGGTCGAGTCGCGCAGCCCGAAAGAGATCGCCGAGGTCCTGTGCTTCCTGGCTTCACCACGCTCCAGCTTCATCACAGGAGCGTGGTCGCCGCCGACGGCGGCTTCACCGCGGTATAGCGCCGCACCAGGCAATATATCCCCTGGTGGCCACGGTCCGTAGCCCATCGTTGTTGGCGGCTCGCCGGGGCCGTCGACCATCAAGGCTCTCCATCGCGGCTCAAGATCACCCGGAGCTACAGTGGACGGATCGACGGCGTTGTCGGCCTGCTGACGAAGAAGCGTTCGCCAGCCAGGGCGCATACCGCTACAGCACGTGGTGCTAGCCTGCGCTTACACTTGCGGTCGCGTCCGCATCATGATCGGAAAAACGCAGAGAGTGCCTTCTGAAAATGGGACGTTGAGGCTTGTCGGGAAAAGCCGATGTCCTACCGATCACGAGGACGGCTCTGATCGAACGGGGCCTGTGGTCGGGTGACCTTGGTCGGGTCGGGCACGAGGGCAGGGTCTCCGGTGCAGCACGACGGTGGAAGCCGACTTGGTGGAGTGGCCCTGGTGTCCAGGTCTCGCGTCCCGGCCCCGGTCCAACTCGCGCAGGCTGGTAGTCGCGACCGTGCCTACTTGTGCACGTGGAAGCGCAGCATAGTGGACCCCACCTGACTGGACATTACTGAACGGTTCCAGGTCGATCCGGTCGAGGCCCCGGCGGCGTGAAGCGGACGCCGTCGCCGAGCAGTACCGGCACCACGCCACAGGATCTCGTCGACGAGGCCGCGCTGCAGGCACTGGGCACGGCCAGGACGGCGCCGAGCGATCTCCAGGTGCTTGTCGCCGGCGGCGCGGCGTGCCGTGGCCACGGCTTCCTCGATGTCGCAGGTGAGGAAGGTGACGTCGGGGTCCGGCTCGTCGGGCGGGCGGTGAGTGAGGACGAACTTCTCCCCGCCGTCGTAGTCGGTGTTCTCGTCGGACATGCGCTTGCCTACCTCGTACGTGCCCCCGGCCGATGAGCATGGCGCCCGTGGCGGCCGTGACCTCCGGGAACGTCGCCGACGTGATGTGCTCGAAGATCCAGTCCATCGTGTGGCCGGGGCCGGCGATGAACCCATCGAGGGACATCACTCTGTTCCACGACCACTTTGCCGGTGCTGGCATCCGTCATGCGTCTTCTCCAAGCAGGTGGAGGGCCGGGATCGCATCATAGGTCGGTGAGCAACATTTTCTTCGGCGGCAGCCACGACCTGGACGCGTCAATGGCGCCACCGCGGTGTTCATCGACGTGCTGATGCTGGCCTTATCCGATCTCGCTTCCGAGGACTGGGACTCCGCTTCGCGACACCACTGACCCTGCAGGACCAGAACGTCATGGGGCGCGGTGCCGTCGGGTTCGACCTGGCGGAGTTCGACTGGGGTACGACGGAGCAGGAACGCGCCCGCGCGAAGCACTTCGTGCTGCGTGCCACAGCACTTCGCGGCGAGCGGACATCGCTGGAGCGAGCTGGGCTACCACCCGCCCCGCGTGCGCGACTACCTCGCACCGCTTCGCGACCATGGTGGAGTCCTGCGTCCCACCCGCCGAGAGCAGCGCCGCACGCGGTTTCCCCGGCCCGCACGAGGCCGCGATGGCCTCGTGCGCGCGCCACCGCGTCCTCAGCGCGCTCCCGCTCTGGGACGGCTGCTTCCTCTGCCATCGGCCGCACCATTAGCCCGGCCGACTATCACAGAGAGCGCGCTTCCGCGCCAGGCCCGGCCGACGACGGCGGTCATCGACTCACAGTCCGTCAAGGCGGCGGCCCTCGGTGCCCGCGGTCTCACGCGGCTTCGATTTTCGGATTCGACGAGTAGGGATCGAAACGCGCCCGTTAGCGTGGCGTCCGCTTCAGCGGCGTGGCTCCCGCATGAAGGACGGAGAGTCGACGGTGGTCGGCTCCGTGCCTGACGCCGGTGTCCGCAGGCCCCACGTCTGCAGGACATGGGGGCGTCCCTTCTCGTCCCCCTCGATCAGTGGCGTCGAGCGAGGCTGAAAGCCCGCCTTGGTGGCTACGGCGACGCTGGCGGTGTTCTCGGCCTCCAGTTCCAGAATCACTTCTTCCACACCCAGTTGCTCGAAGGCATATGCGGCCATCACCCGCACCGCCCGCGCGGCCAGCCCCCCTGGCCGCGGTACGCCGGGCCGACCGCGTAGCCGATCTCTGTGCCCTCGGGAGCGCGCCGCAGCATCACCTCGCCAAGCGGTGCGCGACCGTCGATGGTGATGGCGAGCAGGATGGTCGTGCCCTCCGCCCGTATCTTCCGCGCTCTGTCCAGCCGTGCGCGAGCGGCCGCTTCGTCGAAGGGCGAGACGATCGGCGTCCAGTACGCGATGTCGGGATGGTCGAACAGATCCGGCATCGCGGCCAGGTCTGCTTCCGTCCAGTCACGCAGGATGAGTCCCTCCCCGTGAGCTCGATCCGATCGGGAAACGGCAACGTGCTGCTGCTCATGGTGCGGAACCTCCCTGACCTGTAGGACGTGGCAGCATAACGGTGCAGTCGTCGGGCCCTCCAGATATTTCGGGGGCTTTCACACCTGAACGCCCACCACGCCATGACGCTCCCGGGGGCCGTCTCCATCGTCCTGACGCCGCTCTCGGTCGTCGCGTCACCGGCGAGAGCGTGTAGAGCTGACAGCCCGCCAGCCCCGCGAAGCCGCGCAGACCTCACCCAGGCAGCCTGACCTCCGGCGGAACAAACAGGGGGCATCACCGCGCGGGGTCGGGCTTCCGGGTCTTTCCCAGGAGGCCGATCAGAACCTGCGGCGTGAGCGACGCCAGAGGGGATTGACGATCGGGAACGGTGATGCGCGGGCCTGGGTGGCAGGGCCGTGAGTGCCCGCGTTGACCGAGTAGCGTTACTGTCCGGGCCGCTTGGTGTATAGAATTCCGGCTCCATGTCGAAGTCTGACGGGCTGATCGTTGACATCGTCGCCCTCGTGGAGTCCGGGCAAAGCAGTCGGATGTCCCTGACCGTGGTAACCGGAGGCGCTGTCCTCACCGGTCGCCTTGCTCCCGAAGCCGTGTGGAGGCAGAGGGTGTCGGAGGTACTG
Organism: Streptomyces thinghirensis; assembly: GCA_021502835.1. The sequence continues at coordinate 80,589 of JAKFGP010000062.1, read as the reverse complement.
GCGGGCTCTGCCGACCTGGGCGAGTTCTCTGCCGTCTTCGATACCCCTGTGGAAAGAGACGGGCCGCCCACGCATCTGCACTTCCATGTTGCGAGGATTCTGCAGGGCACGATGGGGATCCCGGAAACAGGCGGGATGTACCGTGTGGCGATCGAGGATGTAAGCGCCTGGACCGTGGGTGACTTCAGCTATTCCGATCACTGAGGACCACCTGCCTCCCGCCCTGGAGCCGCCGCCGGCCGGTAAAGCCGTGGCATCGCGGCCAGGGCCCCCACCCGCGTACGCTGGTGAGGGCCCTGACCGCCGTTGGTTCGTGACAGTCCCGCCGGGTCAGATGGACAAGGGGGCGCCGAGCATCGCGGAAGCCCGCTGGAGCGGGTCGACGATCCTCGCGGTCACGGTCGCAGCCTCGGGCGCGGTGCGGCAGGTGAAGCCGAGCCGGGCCATGGCCCGGAGGACCTCGCCGCCGCTGAAGTCACGGCGGTCCTGGCGGGTGATGACCTGACCGACCTGCTTGGTGGGGTAGTGGCGGCGTCCGATGATCACCGAGTCGCCGGTGACCGGCTCGGGCTTGACGCCCTTCATCGTTTCGAGAACGCCGCCCTTGGTGAGCTCGAACGGGAAGCGGGCGATGACACAGCGCATGATGCCTCACAGTGAGAAGAGGGGCAGGGACCGACCATGGTGAGGCTGGTCAGCGGGAGTGGGCGAGAATGCCCAGGGCGTTGCCGTGTTCGTCGACCACGGGCAGGGCCCCGAACCGGTGGTGACGCATTGCGTGCTCGGCCTCGGCCACTGTGGTCAGCGGGGAGACGAGGGGCCCGTCGCTCGCGGTGATGTCGCGCAGACGGACCCGGTCCGAGTATCCGGAACAGTCCCGCACCGCATTGAGCCGGTCCCGGGTGACCAGATCGATGTACTGGCCGTCCTCGTCGCAGACGACGAGGTGACCCGTGCGGGCGGCGGCCATGACGGACAGCGCCACCTCGACGGTCATGTCCTCCCAGACTTGAGGCCCGGCCGCGTCCATCGCGTCGGCGGCCGTCCTGTGCGCGGCGTCGGTGCTCATCGGACGGGTTTGCGCCTGGACCAGCGTCAAGAAGTGCCTCCTGCAGAGTTCGGTCAAGTGATGGGCCAGCCTTCTGATCAGGACGGTTCTAGGCTGCCGCGTCCGTGACGGACCGCAGGGGCGGGCGCGCGCCGGGCCGCCGAAGCCGGGTGGCGCCGGCCGCGCGAGGTGGCGCCACGCTTTTTGGGGCGCTCGGCCACCGGTGCGGTGATGACGACCGGGACACCGGAGGGAGCCTGGGCGCCGGTGATGCGGTGCAAGGCCTCCGCCCCGGCGCGGACCTGGGTCGTCTGCGGGACGATGCCGGCCGTCGCCATGAGGCGGGTCACGGCGCGGCGCTGGGACGGCGTGACCAGGGTGACGACGCTGCCGGACTCGCCGGCGCGGGCGGTGGCGGCCGCCGCGGTGGAGGTAGTCCTTGTGGTCGGTCGGGGGTCGACGTTGACGACGAGGTCGAGGCTGTCGACGTGGATGCCGCGCGCCGCGACGTTGGTCGCCACCAGGACGTTGACGTGCCCGTTCTTGAACTGCGTCAGCGTACGGGTGCGCTGCGGCTGCGACTTGCCCCCGTGCAGGGCGGCGGCCCGGACCCCGCTGTTCAACAGGTGCTCGGTGAGACGGTCCACGGCGTGCTTGGTGTCCAGGAACATCAACACCCTGCCCTCGCGCGCGGCGATCTCGGTGGTGGCCGCGTGCTTGTCGGCGCCGTGGACGTGCAGCACGTGGTGCTCCATCGTCGTGACCGCGCCGGCTGACGGATCGACGGAGTGCACGACGGGATCGCTCAGGTAGCGGCGCACCAGCAGGTCGACGTTGCGGTCGAGAGTGGCGGAGAACAGCATGCGCTGCCCGTCGGGGCGCACCTGGTCGAGCAGATCGGTGACCTGCGGCATGAAGCCCATGTCGGCCATCTGGTCCGCTTCGTCGAGGACGGTGACACGGACCTGGTCCAGCCGGCAGTCGCCGCGCTCGATGAGGTCCTTGAGACGCCCGGGCGTGGCGACAACGACCTCGACGCCGCCGCGCAGCGCGCTGGCCTGCCTGCCGATCGGCATCCCGCCCACGACCGTGGCCAGGCGCAGCCTCACCGACCGGGCGTACGGCGTGAGCGCGTCGGTGACCTGTTGCGCCAGCTCACGCGTCGGTACGAGGACCAGTCCCAGCGGCTGCCGGGCCTCGGCGCGCTGTCCGGCCGTACGGGCCAGCAGAGCCAACCCGAAGGCCAGGGTCTTGCCGGAACCGGTGCGCCCCCGGCCGAGGATGTCGCGGCCGGCGAGGGAGTTCGGCAGGGTCGCGCCCTGGATCGGAAACGGAACGGCCACACCCTGTGAGCCGAGGGCGGCCAACAGCTGCGCGGGCATGTCGAGATCGGCGAAGCTTTCCGCGGCGGGGAGCGCCGGGGTGATCGTCTTCGGGAGGGCGAACTCGCCCTGTACCGCGGGCTGGACGACGGCCGCGGCCGTCGCCGTTGGAACGGAACGGCGCGCCGGAGCGGGCCGGGGAACCGTATCGGCTGCCGTTCTTCGCGGGGGCGGCGCTGCCGCTGCGAATGCGGGAGAAGCGGTCGTTCGTGCGTGTGCGGTTCATGCGGAACCTTCCTCGATGCGGCACATATCAAGGAATTCCCGCAGCAGCGAACGCGTGGAGAATTGCAAGAATAGGCCGAGTGAAACGGGAACCCGTGTGCTTGACTCTGCGGATTCCTCGCGGTCGTGCAGCAGGTGGAAATGGCTACGAAAAATCATGTAGCTGGGGCCCGCACCCCGAAGGATGCGGGCCCCAGCTACGAAGTGCGCGCCGAAGGGCGCGCCGGGAGTCAGGCGAGGACGATGTTCTCGGCCGTCGGGCCCTTCTGGCCCTGCGCGATGTCGAAGTTCACCTTCTGGCCTTCGAGCAGCTCGCGGAAGCCCTGGGCGGCGATGTTCGAGTAGTGGGCGAACACATCGGCGCCGCCACCGTCCTGCTCGATGAAGCCGAAGCCCTTTTCCGCGTTGAACCACTTTTACGGTGCCACTGGCCATGTCTTTTCTCCTTCGGGGCAGTGCGTCGGCGCCTGCACTGTACGGACGCCGCGTCGCCGCGATGATCGCCCCGTCCGGAAAAACCGGTGCCAAAATACTTCCATCCGCACAGAGGTCGACAGGAAGTACTGGAATTCGGGAACCAAAACTGCAACTGACCATGACAGTAGCACGTTGCGGCGCTCCGGGCGTGTTGAACGAATCCGCTCCGCTCGTTACTGAAAAGAAACTTTGTGCCTGTTTCCTGAAATACTCAATCCGGCGGGTACAGATAAATGGTGCCTGGGGTCAGGAGATCCGCAACTTCCTGATCAGCGGGGTGCCGTAGCCGTCTGTCGTCCTCGAGCGTTTGAGGCCCTGTACCGATGGCGAACGGGACGGTGTCGACCAGCTTCCCGGTTTGGGCTGCGGAGTGGCAAGAGTTGAGCAGGACCAGCAGCGGTTTGTCGTCCACGGCGGTGATGGCCCGGGCGAAGGCGCCGGCGCTGACGAAGGCCTTTTCGTGGAAGCCGTCCTCGCCCTTCTCGAAGGCGATCAGGCCCTGCGTGCTGTGGCCGGAGAAGTGCACGACGCGGGGACGGAACCGGGTCAGCGCGTCCAGGAAGACGTTCGCCGTCGCGGCCGGGGGACATCCAGTTCGACAAGGTCGCGATGGGTGGCACTCTGCAGGGCCGCACGAATCCTCTGCTGCTCCTGGCCGATTCGCTGGTCTCCGGCGTACACCCTGAGCCGACTGTGGCACCGACAGGAACGCGGGTGGCTGACCACCACCGCGTACCAGGAGCTCGGCGGCGTGGAGGGGTGCGCTTGGCGAAAGACGCGGAGAGCAAGCTGTGGGCCTGGGCGGACGCGGCCGAACGGCAGGCGCTGGAGCGGATCTTCATCCAGCTGGTGCGTCCCGGCGAGCAGCTGGACGCCGGGGAGCACGGCTCGGACACCCGCCGGGTCGCCGCCCGCACCGAGTTCTCCGAGGGCGACTGGGCGCTGATCCACCGGTTGGCCAGCACGCGGCTGGTCGTGGTGACGCGCCGCCCGACGGGGAGGGACACCGCTGAGCTCGCGCACCAGGCACTGGTGGAGAAGTGGCCGCAGCTACAGCGCTGGGTCGAGGAGAACCGGGAGTTCCGGGCGGATGGCAGGAAGAGCTGCGCCGTTCCTTGCAGGCGTGGCAGGAGCAGGGCCGCCCGAAGGCACTGGCCCTTGGCCGGGAACAGGTCACGGAGACGCGGCGGTGGATCGACGCACGCGCCAGCGAAGTACCCGTCGAGGAAGCCGAGTTCGTCGCCACCAGTGCTCAGGTCCAGCAGCTCGCACCCGTCGGCGCCGCTTGCTCTTCGCGGGCTCCGTGCTCACCGTCCTCGCCTCGTCGCGGTGTCCCTGGCCACCCGCAACGCTCGCGACAGCAGTGATGCAGTGAGCAGCGGCCCTGGCCGCGGCCGGAGCTGACGGAGCAGAGTCGGCAGCAGGCCGGTGCCGACCCGGCCCTGGCGGCTCGTTCTGCCCCGGCCGCGCAGCGCGTCTCCCCGACTCCGGAGACCCGTGCGCAGCTCCTGTCCGCGTGTACTCGCCCGTACAGGTCACCCTGCCGGGGCGAGCGCTGTCGGCGACGAGCTGGGCCGTGTGCCGGGTCCGGGACGACGCCGGCGTGGGCTTGTGGTCGGTGGAAGCGCTGGGCCTCGGTGTCGGACGAGCAGCCGGCCAGCGCCGCCAGCGTGGTCAATGCCAGAGCAGCGCCACAGGCGCGAAGGGTGTGGAGGCCAGCGTGGGTCTCTTTCGATCTGGGGGTGGTGTCCGCGTGGGTGTGGCCGACGCGGATGGGGAGGGGCGCCGGTCCGCCGGCGCCCTTCCCGCGTTCCTTGCGTTTCAGGTCGCCGTCAGCACCAGTGTTGCGGCGCGGTGTACGGCTCCCGGCTGGGTCCGGTCGGGCCCATTACCGGGAGTCGACCAGCCGGTATTCGATGGCGGTCACGCGGGCTTGCCCTTGGGGTCCAATACGGCGAGCGCCCGGCCCTGGAACTCGTCGGTGACCACGTCCCGTTTGGTCGGGTCGTAGAGACCTCGTCCTCGGTGGGGGTGATGTCGTGGCTGCTCAGGTACTGCTGCTTGAGCATGAGTTCCTGGGTGTGCGCGGTCGGGAAGAGGGCGAGTGTCTTGCCGTCCGCGAGCTTCAGCGCGTACACCTTCGGATGAGCCGGAGTCTGGGCGAAGTACTTCAGTGGTGAAGGCCTCCACGTCATCGTCGGGACCGTCCTTGTAGACCTTGACTGACCCCTGCGAGGTCTTCGTCGAAGCGAACGTCTCCGCAGCCTTCTTCTTGCCACCGGTTTCGAAAGAAGTCCTCGTAGACGGCGCCGAGCTGGTCGGGGGCGAGCGTGCCGGACCTTCGCCGACGGGTCGGCAGGGCTGACGAATCCGTGCTTGTCGACTGCGATCTTCGGTATGGGGGCCTCGTCGGCGTAGACCGCCATCGTGACCTTGTACGTGCCGTCGACCTTGTCGAAGATGATGAGGGCGCCCTCGCCCTTCGGGTCCTCGCTGGAGCGGGCCTGGACGGCGAACCAGCTGGCTCCGCTGTCGGCGGCCGGGATCAGGTACTCGCGGTTCTTGTAGTAGAACGGCGCCGTGTACTCCTTCTGGTCCTTCTTCGACCAGGTTTCCCACTGCTTGTAGTCGGCCTTGGACTGCTCGTGGACCTGCCCCGTTTCAACGGTGCTCAGCAGCTTCGCGTCGCGCTTCGCGTTCGCGCGGTTGTTCACCTGCTCGTAGGTGTCGACCACCTTCTTCGCGGCCTGCTCCGTGATGACGCCCTTGGGGGCGGCCTCGGCGCTCTTGGTCGGCGCGTCGGAGCCTCCTCGTCGCTGCCACCGCAAGCGGTGACCGTGAGGGCAGTACTCATACCGAGGGCGAGCAGGGCCAGACGACGCCGGTGTGGGGGGCGTGGTGGTGAATCGGGTCATGCGTGGTGCTCCTCCTTGTGGAACGGGTGAACGGGTGGGGGGAATCGGGTGGTGGTCTCTGGCGTGCCGGGCGCCGACCCGGCGTGAGCACGGCGTGCCAACTACCCGTGCCAGGCAGCAGTCCGGCACTGAGCCGGCGCGGACGTTCCGCCGGGTTCAGAACAGTGCCACGGCGTCTTCGCCTCGTCGGGAACAGGCAATGGCTGACGCTGCGCACCGCGGTATTCGTTCAACCTGGTCACGGCCTGATCGTAGAGATCGGGTCCGAGGTTCGATCTCACGATATCGGGCTCTGGGATCGACTTCACTGCGCCGACGAATCGGCAGAGGGCCTCCACGACGAGTAGTTGGGCGCTGAGGAAGGTGACCCAGGCGGTGTAGGTAGCGGCCCAGAACACCGTCGCTACAATGCCGAAGACGAGCGCCATGGACAGAATTCCCCACAGCCGGCCCAGAAGGCCCAGGGCTGACGCCCGCAGGAAGCCGCCGCTGCTGTGCTTGTCGGTCTCTGTCAGCTCCTGCGGTGGGGGATCCTCGCCTGCCTGCAGTCGGTCGCTGAGTGCCCGTAGGGATGTCTTCCCGACGACCAGCAGAGCGACTGAGACCACGAGTGCCGCGTACTCGTTGCTCATGGCGAAGCTCATGCGGTCTCCAGCTCTGGTCAGGTGCGGGTGGCGCCCTAGTAGTCGGCGTCGGGCATGGTGGTGGTCCGGGGGACGAGTTCGACGGTCTTGCCGGTGCGAGGGGCGTGGAGGGCGTTGGCGTCTCCGGCGTACATGGCGACGTGGTACCCGCCTGCTCCGTCTCCGCCGGACACTTCGACAGCTTCGGCATCGTCGTCGAAGAGCACCATGGCCACCAGGCCGATGACCGTCAGCGTGAACGCCACGACCACTGCGGCGGCAGCTCTGACGAGCACCTTCACGCGTCGGATCCCCCCGGTTGACTCCTTGCCGCGTCGGCGTGCGCCTGCGCGGCAACCTTCCGTCGTACTAGATCACGAGCCGCGTTGTGGGCGCTCGATCATTGCGCGAGCGGCATTCCGCACGCGGCGGGCCGGGCGGCGGAGCGCACGCCGGCGATGCCTCGCTCGACCTGGGAAACTTGCTGGCGGATGACGCCGATACGGGCTCCCCGGTCGGGCCTGGGAGAGGCCGAGCCGCTGGTGCCACCGCTGGTTCGAGCACCCGGTCGCCGTCGCCCGCCTCCACGCCTGCTGGTTGGCCTGACAGGAACTCACCGACCCGCCACCTGCGGCTACAGCGGCCGGAGACGAGGTCGCCCGGGCTCAACGAGACCCAACATGCACGGATCAACGAAGCGTCACGCCAATGGAAACGACGCATTAGGCCAAAGCACAAAGGTTGTCACGTAGGCAGGCTTGTTGTCGCCGACCGGGCGGCGCGCCCCCGTCTACTGCTCTGGTGAGTTGCCCGTTTGGGTAGCGATACGGGCTTCCGTCAGGGCCCACGGCACAGGAGCCGCTGTCTTGGACCGTGCGCTTGTGCGCCCACAGCGCTCAGCAGCGCCCATGCTGTGGCCTGGATGGCGCTGATGACGGGTTTGCCGAGGCGTTCTTCGAGGTGGGGGAGCGCCTCGTAGGTGGGCAGAGCGGTGCAGCTGATGAACAGAGCGTCGGCTTCACGATGGTCTCCGCCGACGACGGTGTCCAGTACCTGCTGCTCGTTCACGGTGTAGACGTCCTCGACCGCATCGAGGCCCAGCGGCGTGAGGGCCACGACGTCGAAGCCGGAGCCTTCAAGGTACGCGGCCAGCAGGCGGTCGACCGGCCTCCTGGTAGGGGGTGCACGACGGCGAGACGGCGGGCGCCGACGGCACGGAGGGCGCCGGTGACCGCGCCGCTGGTCGTCAGCGCCTGCCGCGCACCGTGTCCCCTCATCGCTTCCCGCAACGCCCGCTCACCGGCCACGCCGTCGGCGAAGCTGCAGGCGGTGCACAGATACGCCACGGCCTCTGCTCCGCGTTTAGCGAGCTCGTTTACCGGCGCCGCCAGCAGTCCCGGCCTGCCGAGGCGGGAGACGAGCTCCAGATTGTCCCGGTAGGAAACCTCCTCCGTGAAGGTCAGCGTGGCATGCCACGCTCGCCGGGATCCAGCGGCGCAGCTCCTCCTGACGTGTGAAGTCGTAAGAGGCGACAACGCCGACATGTCGCTTCGTCGCAGCACCGAGGGTTTTGTGGACCCATAGCACCGAGGCTAGCGAGACGCCCCCGACGGCGGGATCCTTCCGAGACCAGCCAGATGCCCGGGTTCTGGGCCGGCCGCCAATCGAGCTGGACGACACAGCTCTCCACCAGACCCTCACTGGCCCCCTCCTTCCACACGCTAGGAGGGAAGGAGCCACCACCGTGAAGATGACCGACCTACTGTGTGAGGGAACCTTCCTTGCGCCGCCAAGGAGCAGCTGTGCACGTGGAGACCCCTCCGGACATACTCGACACCGCCGCACGGCTCGGGGCAGGCGTTCCCTACGCGCTGAAGGTCCTGGCCGGCCAGTTGGCCGACGACCCAGAGATGGGTCGGCCGTCTGCTTCTGCCCGGCATTCTGTCCGCGACGGTCGACGGCGCCATGTTCGAGGACTGCCCCGACCTGACCATTGGCTACATTCGCGAGCCCGACCGGATCCAGATCCGATACGCGCATCGCGGTCCCCACCGCCGGCCCCGCCCCAGAGGCCCAGGCAGGGGACCGAAGGGAGTCTCATCCTGCCTCCGACGCGGTCACCGCAGGCGAAATCAGCGATGCCCGGCACCGCATCACCCGCTGGCTCCAGCACAACGCCCCCGCTCCGAAGCTGCGCTCCGTGCCGGCGTGGACGCACCCGCCGTCGCTGCCCTGGAGCGGGATCTCGGTCTGGCGGTACCCCCGACTTGCGTGCCCTGTGGTCCCTGACCGCAGGTGATGACGGGGTCGATGGCGCGGGGTGCCTGCCCGGGAACCAGGCTCTGATGCCCTTGGGTGCCGTGACTGCCGTCTACCGGCAGCAGATGGACTCCCCAAGCGCACCAGGACGCCCTCAACGCCCGCCGGCCGGAATACGACCGGATTACCGTGTGGAAGTCTTCCTGGATTCCGGTGGTCTTCTATGGCGTGACTGACCGCACCTCGGGTCTGTACCTCGACACATCGACCGGCTACCTGGGCCGTTGGTCCCGCTAGAGATCGGGAGAGATGATCACCGAGCGTTGCGTGCTCATGTCACGCAACTCGGTGACCTTCCGACTCCCCTCCCACTGCTCAATCTTGACCACGCCCGACGCCAGCGTGCCGGAAACGGAGGACTCCTCGCTCACCACCGTGATTGAGCCGTCAGTGAAGCTGGTCCAGAGGGGCGTACCCTGCTCGTGCACCAGGAACCCACTCGACCCGACACTGCTCAGCCGACTCTCGCTGACGCTCGGATAAGGAACCTGAGCCGCGCTGGCTTCCGCTGTGACCGGCGTGGACAAGGGCATCGAGACCCCCGCGTCGCCTCACGCGATGATCGGCTCGGACAATAGCAGCGCATGCCGACAGCGAGCGATACGCCGTGTATGCGCGACAGCGCAGCCGTCAGCGACCGAGCTCGGGACCCGCACGGGCCGTCCTGCGGGATTCTCTTCGTCCTGCACACCGGCATTCACTGGGAGCACCTGCCCCAGGAGCGCGGCTTCGGCTGCGGCATGATCTGCTGGCGGCGCTTTGCGGCCTGGAACGAGGCCGGCGTCTGGGACCAGCTCCAAAGTAACGAGCACCAGAAGCCCAGACAAAGAGCCACGGCACCCGGGCAGCCATCACCGCGCCCCACCTCCGCCTCCAGGTCCTGGCCTCCGAACTGGCCGGTCCCGCCCAGCGGGCCGCAGAGGCCACAAACGCTGCGCCGCGCCATCGACCGCCGCCAGCTCGACGCCCGCCGACAAGCGGCGAAGGAAGGAGCGTGGGGGACCGGAGAGCAGGGCGGACAGACCATGAGGACGAGGACGAGCGGACTGACGCGGCGGGTGCCTGACGCCGTCCGACGGCAGCACGTTGGGTGTCCGGGTCTTCGTGTGGGCAGCGTCGACGGCATGCTGACCCACGAGCAGTCGCTCCCAACGGCGCCGGACCGGTTTCGGGGCATACTTCTGCCAGTGGGGACTCCAACAGTGTCGTAGTCCCCCACTGGTGGCCAAGCGGTCCCCGGCACCTACGGCGGCGGACCACCGTAAGCCTGCTCGGCCTCCTGGTAGTGCTCCACCAAGAGCGGGTCCATCACAGTGGACCCCGGTCCGAAGAACTTGCCGAACCGCTCCCGGTACTGCTGGAACCAGTGCGGTCGCTCGGACAGGAAAAAGACGTCGTGCAGGGCGATGGCGCGGATGGCGAACAGGGGCAAGGGTGCCTTGCTCACCGCGAACCTGGGGGTTGCGGGCGGCGGTCACGTCGCAGTTCTCGTGGAACTGGCCGATCGTGAGTCCCTGAGCCACGAAGGCGTCCTTCACCCGGGCATGGGCTTGGTCGAGCAGTCCGGTGTCCTCGCTGCGCAGGTCGGGGAGTGCGACCACCATGGCCCGCAGCATCGGATTGCGGCCTTGCCAGGTCGTCAGCTCGTACTCTCGCAGACTGCTGCGGGCGATCTCCTCGATCAGCTCGAGGGTCGGTGCGTGGCCGGCCAAGCGCAGGCGGATCTCCATCGTCCGGTTCTTGCGCGAGGGCGCTACGGAAGGGACAGATGGGCCCGGTGCGGCCGATCTCCGGATGGCTCGCCGAGATGTACTCGGTCAGCCATTCCTCGACCGTCTCCAGCGCTGACGCGAAGTCGACCAGGGATGCCGTGGACGTCATGACGCACCGGTCGGTTCGGTGACGCGGTCGACGGCGATGTGTGCGAGCCGCTGGATCTCCGACTCGTCCGGGACACGGGCGTTGACGAAGGTGAAGAACGTCGCCCTTCGCGACGATCACCCAGGCGGTCTCGATGCGGAAGTGGTCGACGGTGGACAGCCACCGCACCAGGAAAGCCGCCGTCTCCGAGCTCGACAGGCCCCAGGTCCACCCTTGAGATGTCGAGCTGCACGCCGTCGTTGAGTTCCATCCGGTACCGCGCGCAGGTGTGTACCGCATCGAACAGCTCCTGGTAGATCTGCCGGCAGGTCCCGTGGCCGAACTGGGCGACATGGTGGAACACCACCGATCCCACGACGTTCGTGAACAGCGCGGAGGCGTGGTGCACCGTCTCGGGATGCGTGCCGTGCGTGAGCATGTTGGTCAGGTCGACGATGGCCCGCCCCGACTCGTCGCCGGAGACGAAGGCGGGATCGTAGGCGGCGCTCGGCTCCTCGCCGTAGAACGACCTCCTCGAGGTCCTCCTCCCGTAGCAGCAGCTGCTGGAATGCGGCGTCGTCCATCGAGGTCTCCCTATCGGCGCACGAGGCTCAGCGGGCGCATGTCGGTCCAGTGCTCCTCGACGTAGGCGAGGCAGGTCTGGCGGTCGCTCTGGCCGAGCGCGACCGTCCAGCCCGCGGGCACCTCGGCGAACGAGGGCCACAGCGAGTGCTGGCCTCGTCGTTGACGAGCACCAGGAAGGTGCCGTCGGGGTTTTCGAAGGGGTTGCTCATCATCGCCCCTGCGCATGCGGTCGGATGGGGGCCAGGTGTGCCGGTCAGTGCTCCTGCGCGACCCTGGTCAGGTAGGTGTGGATGCCGTCGATCGATGTGAACTGGGCCATGTCGTCGAACCGCGGGTCGATGACCACACCGTGCCGCTCCTCCAGGACGTGCTGAAGGACCACCAGGGTGAAGGAGTCGATCATCAACTCGGCGTCGTCGGTCAGTTCCTCGGGCGGCCCGAGCCCCGCGTTCTCGGTCAATATCGCCCTGGAGGTCGTCTTTCGGAGATCATCGATCCCCCCTGTGCCCCGCGAGGGCGATTCCGACGGGACGCGTCCGCGCATCAGCGCACGGTCGCGGATCAAGCTTCCCCATTGAGTTCCGGGCGGCAGCAATCGCGTGACGTAGAACCTCTTGGGTACCTTGACGGGGCTCAGCCGCTCGCGGCACCAGGCCGTCAACTCGTCCGCGCCGACGGCGGGGTCGGCGCCCACGAAGGCCTCGATGACCTCTCCGTGCGTCACGACGGCTTCCGTCACCCGGTCGTGGGTCAGGAGGGCGTTCTCCACTTCCGTGAGGTCGACCTTCAGTCCGCCGATCACGGCCAGCGAGTCGGCCCGGCCGAGCATGCTGAGCACCCCGGTCGCAGGGTCCCGTCGGACCCGGTCGTAGGTCCGCAGCCAGCCGTCCGTGTAGCGGTCCGCGTGCTCGCCGTACAGGTACGGCGAGTGGTCCATCCGCACATACAGCTCCTCCTCGACGACCTTGACCTCGGCCCCCGGCACCGGAGGCCCCAGCTGCGGAGGCGCGGAGGCGCCGGATCAGGTCACCCGCGATCAGTCCCATCTCGGTCAGTCCGTAGACGGGGCTGATCGGCAGGCCGAAGCCTGCACGGAAGTTATCGACGTCTCCTGCGGTACCCGCTCGCCGCCGGACACCGCAAGGCGCAGTGCGGGCAGTTCGGGCCGGTCGGCGACGCGGGACAGCAGGTCGTAGTGGACGGGCGTTCCGTAGACGGCGGTCGTCCCGGTTGCTGCCATGAGCCGTACGACCTCGGCGGGGCGCAGCGTCGGCGGGATGATCAGGGTCGCCCCTGACGCGAGGGCGTGCAGCACGCCGCTGACCAGACCCATGTTGTGCATGACCGAGTTCAGCAACATCATCCGGTCGTCCGCGCCAGGAATTCCGGGGAGGGCGGCATGCCGGTCGATTTCGGCCAGCACGGAGTCGGCGGGGCGGCCGATCACCTTGGGCCGACCGGATGAGCCCGAGCTGAACTGCACCAGTCGGATGCCGTCGACGGCGGGCCGGCCGTCCGGCAGCTGCCGGACCGTGAAGTCGGCCTCCTGACGGAAACCCGGCCACCGGTGCTCCGGCGCCGGACGCGGCGACGAGGTACTGCGGACGCGTCAGCTGTGCCAGCGGTTCGTACTCTGCCGGTTTCAGCCGGAAGTCGACCAGCACCACCTGTGCTCCACCGGCTCCACAGAGCCAATAGAACCTGAATATAAGTGAAACTCGGCGTCATCCGGAGGAGAACCGAGCTGCCTTCGCCGATTCCCTGGTTCCGGAAACGCTCCTCAAGGTCGGCGACCGCACCGCGTAACTGTCCCCGGGTGACCGAAGCGCTCGAAACGGCCCACGGGTCGTCGTCCGCGCCACGGTTCAGCAGATGACTTTACCCACTGCGTTTTTGCCATACGGGTTTCCTTTGTGAAACAGCCTCCGGGAAACGTGCGATCGGCATTTGTGGCAAGTGAAGCTAACATCGCCGAGAAAGGGCGGGCAAGAGCCCGTCGATCAAGGCGGACCGCCCCGCGATCGACGCGGGGTCCCTGTGCCGGTCGCCGCACCGGCAGGGCCCAGCCCGTGGGAAAGGGGCTCCGTCCGGCGTGTGGCGAGCATCGGCCACGCCCCGCCGCAAGCGCGGGCGACGGTCGTTCACCAGTCGCTTCAGGGGCTGTTGGTCGCCAGGCCGCTTCGGCGGGCAGTGCGGCCGATGCCGGGCGCGCGGGTACCGCGGGGTTGTCCCGCGTGTCCCGCCGGCGGGACACGGCTCGGACATGCGTGTGGCATAGCCGATTGATCTCCTTGACCTCCGGATCTCCCGGGGTTAGGTTCCCTCTGTCGCGTTTCCGGGCGCTTACGTCCGGCTCCTCTACAAACACGGCGATCCACGTCGCTCTGACAGAGCGGAGGTCGCTGTTTCGCTTCTACGCGATCGAATTGACGACGCGTTTTCCAGGACGTTGTGAGATTTCAATCCTGCCTCTCCGGCCGTCCGTGCGGGGGAATTCTCGGAGGTGGAGACTTGTCCGTCAGTGCCGGCACCACGCTGCCCCTCACGGCTGCGCAACGCGAGATATGGATCGCTGAGCAGCGGCTGGGGAGAGGGAATCGCGTTTTCCGGGTGGGAGAGTACCTGGAGATCCACGGAGGCGTGGACCCGGAGCTGTTCGCGCAAGCCCTGAGACTCGTCGTCGCCGAGGCGGAGGCGCTGCACGTCCGCTTCGTCGAGGGACCTGGCGAGGTCCGGCAAGCTCTCCAGGAGCCTGCCGACTGGCCGCTCCCGGTCACCGACCTGAGCGCGGAGCCGGACCCCTGAACAGGCCGCCCGCGCCTGGATGGACACCGCGGTCGCCCGGCCAATGAACCTGACCGAGGACCCGTTGTTCGAGTACGCGCTCCTGAAGCTGAGCGCCGACCGCTTCTGGTGGTACCAGGGCTACCACCACGCCGTGATGGACGCCTTCGGGTCTTTGCTGATCACACGCCGGGTCGCCGACGTCTACACCGCGCTGGCCGGAGGCGGCACGGTGGGAGCGAGCCCGTTCGGCACGCTGTCCGACCTGATCACGGCCGACCACGCTTACCAGACGTCGGAGCAATACGGTCAAGACAGAGCGTACTGGACGGAACGCTTCACGGACCGTCCGCAGCCGGCCGGAATCGTCGGCACGCCATCGACCACGCCGGAGCGCTACCTCCGGCACACCACCACACTGGAGCCGGCGGAACACACGGCACTGCGCGACGCGGCCCGCCGGGCCCGCGCCCCCTGGTCGCACCTGGTCATCGCCGCTGCGGCCCTCCACGTCCACCGGACGACCGGCACGGACACCGTCGTCCTGGGCCTGCCGGTGACGGCCCGCCTCACCCAGGTGGAGCGCCGCACCCCCGGCACGGCCGCCAACGTCCTACCGCTCCGGCTCACGCTGCGACCGGAGCTGACGCTCGGTGAATTCCTCGCCCAGATCGGCAAGCGCGTGCGCGAACTGGGCGAGCCACCAGCGGTACCGGGCCGAGGACATCCAGCGCGACCTCGCACTGCCCGGCCGCCTGGGAGCGTGGTACCGCACCGGTCGTCAACGTCGCGTCCTTCGACTACGCGATCACCTTCGCCGGACTGCCGACCACCGCGCACAACCTCGCCTCCGGCCTGGTGGGCGACTTCACCCTCGCCGTGGGGACCGACGCGACGGCGCCGGGCCGGCCTGTCGACGTGAACGCCCACCCCGAACTGTGCACGCGCGACGAACTGGCCGTTCACCACCGGCGTTGCGCACTGGCCTGCGAGCCGTCACGGCAACGGATGCCTCCCGGCCGATCGGGCGGATCGATCTGCTCTCCGTGGAGGAGCGGGCGGCTGCGCTGGCGGTGCCTTCGGTTGCTGTGCCGTCGCGGGTGACGTTGCCGGAGTTGTTCGAGGCGCGGGTGGCGGCGGCGCCGGGTGCGGTGGCGGTGGTGTGGAGGGGGGCACGCTGTCGTACGGGGAGTTGAACGAGCGGGCGAACCGGTTGGCTCATGAGCTGCTGGGGCGTGGTGTCGGTCCGGAGGACGTGGTGGCTCTGGCTCTGCCTCGGGGCGCGGACCTGGTGGTCGCCGTGGTGGCGGTGCTGAAGGCGGGTGCGGCCTATCTTCCTGTTGATCCGGCCTATCCGGCCGCCCGGGTGGCCTACATGGTCGGTGACGCCGGTCCGGCGCTTGAGCTGACGACGACCGAGCACCGTGCCTCGGTGGAGTCGGCGAGCGGGATGCCCGTGCTGTTGCTGGACAGGCTCGACGTGACGGATCAGTCCGGCGGACAACCCGGTCGTCGCACTCGCGCCCGATCATCCCGCGTACGTCATCTACACCTCCGGCTCCACCGGCCGACCCAAAGCGCGTCGTCGTCGCCCACCGCAACGTGGTGCGGCTCTTCGACGCCACCCGGAAGTGGTTCGGCTTCGGCCCCGACGACGTGTGGACACCGTTCCACTCGTACGCCTTCGACTTCTCCGTCTGGGAGCTGTGGGGAGCGCTGCTGCACGGCGGCCGGCTGGTCGTGGTGCCCTACGAGGTCAGCAGGACGCCCGGCGACTTCCTGGACCTGCTGGCCGATCACGGCGTCACCGTCCTCAACCAGACGCCGTCGGCCTTCTACCAGTTGGCACAGGCCGACGCCGACGCGTCCCCGCAGGGCCGTGAACTCGCCCTGCGCCTGGTGGTGCCCGGCGGCGAGGCACTCCAACCGTCCCGCCTCGCTGACTGGTACCGGCGCCACTCCGACGACACGCCGACCCTGATCAACATGTACGGCATCACCGAGACCACGGTCCACGTGACGTATCAGCCACCGGACCCGGGAGCGAGCAACGCGCGGCGGCGGCCAGCGTCATCGGCGTCGGTATCCCCGACCTGCGGACGTACGTGCTCGGTCCGGGACTGGAGTTGGTGGCACCCGGCGTGGTGGGGAGCCGTACGTCGCGGGGGCTGGCGTCGCCCGGGGCTAGTCTGGGCAGGTCCGGCCTGACGGCCGAGCGGTTCGTGGCGGATCCCTACGCGGCTGAGCCGGCACGCGTATGTACCGCACCTGGTGACCTGGTGCGGTGGAACCAGGACGGCGAGCTGGAGTTCGTCGGTCGAGCCGACCACCAGGTCAAGATCCGTGGCTTCCGCATCGAACCCGGCGAGGTAGAGAACGCTGACCGACCATCCGGACGTCGCCGAGGCGGCGGTGGTGGTCCGCTGAGGAGCAGTCCGGCGATGCCCGCCCCATCGCTTACCTAGTGGCACGGCAGCTCCGTGTCGGGCATGTA
The DNA here is from genome assembly GCA_021502835.1 of Streptomyces thinghirensis. The sequence goes on along the minus strand of JAKFGP010000062.1, from coordinate 63,877 downwards.
CGGGAGTTCGCACGGGGCCGGTTGCCCGACTACATGCTGCCGGCCGCCTTCGTCGTACTGGACCGCATGCCGCTCACCGCCAACGGCAAGTTGGACAAGGCGGCGCTCCCGGAGCCGGACTTCGCGCCGACTGGATCCGGACGGAGGCGCGGTACGCCGCACGAGCAGATCGTCTGTGACCCGTTCGCGCAGGTGCTGGGGCTGTCGCGGGCCGGCGTGACGACTAATTTTTCGATCTGGGGGGGCACCCGCTGCTGGCCACCCGGCTGATCGCTCAGATCCGTGCCGCGTTCGGCGTGAGCTGAGCCGGTGTGCGCTGTTCGACGGGCTGACGCCGGCCGCGGTGGCGGCACCCTCGACACCGCGGACTCCGCTCGGCCGCCCCTGGCGGCGCGGAATGCCCGACGGCCCTCCCCTTTCGTCCGCCCAGCGGCGGCTGGGGTTCCTGCACAAGATGGAGGGGCCGAGCGCCACCTACAACGTCCTCTCGTCGTGCGACTGACCGGCACGTTGGACCGTGTCGCGCTGCGGGCCGCCCTCGGTGACGTGGTGGCCCGGCACGAGAGCCTGCGCACGGTGCTTCCCGAGGCCGACGGCACCTCTTACCAGCACGTCCTCGACAGCGTGGAGCGTGGAGCTGCTCCACCACCGACGTCACCGAGACGGAACTGCCGGAGGCCCTGAAGTCAGCGGCCCGGTACCCCTTCGACCTGGCGACCGAGACCCCCTCCGCGCCGAGTCTGTTCACGGTGTCCGAACACCGACACGCGCTGCTCTTGGTCCCGCATCACATCGCGGGTGATGGGTGGTCGTTAAGTCCGCTTGCCTTCTGATCTGACGCGTGCTTACACGGCGCGGGTCGAGGGGCGGGTGCCGGAGTGGCGTGCGTTGCCGGTGCAGTAGGCGGACTACACGTTGTGGCAGAACGACCTCTCGGGGATCAGAACGATCCTGACAGTCTGTTCGCCACGCAGATTGCTTACTGGACGGAGGCGTTGGCGGGTCTGCCGGATCAGCTGGCGCTGCCGTTTCGGATCGTCCGCGTCCGGCGGTGATGTCGTATCGGGGCGATTACGTCACGGTCGATATGGACGCGGATCTGCATCGGCGGCTGTCGGATGTGGCGCGGGCGTCGGGGCGAGCCGCCGTTCATGGTGTTGCAGGCTGGGCTCGCGGGTCTGTTGACGCGGTTGGGTGCGGGTGAGGATGTTCCGGTGGCAGTCCGGTGGCCGGCCGTACGGATCAGGCGTTGGACGAGCTGATCGGGTTCTTCGTGAATACGCTGGTCCCTGCGTACGGACACGTCCGGTGATCCGACGTTCGCGGGAGTTGATCACGCGGGTGCGGGAGAGGAGTTTGGCGGCCTACGCGCATCAGGACGTCCCCTTCGAGTACCTGGTCGAGCTGATCAACCCGACCCGGACGCTGTCGCACCATCCGCTGTTCCAGGTCATGCTCGCGCTCCACAACGGTGCCTGAGACCAAGCTCGAGCTTCCGGGGCTGCGAGCCGGGGTCGAGTTGGGCGGGACGGGTGCGGCGAGTTCGACCTGTTCTTCAGCCTTGCGGAGCAGCGTGTGGGAACACGGTGAGCCACAAGGCCTCACCGGTGCCGTCGAGTACTCCAGCGACATCTACGACGCGTCCACCGTCCAGGCCCTGTTCGACCGTTGGTACGGCTACCTGACGCGGCCGTGTCCGACCCCGCCCGCCCGCTGGCCGACATCGACATCCTCACCCCCGACGAACACGGGCGTGCCGTGGTCGACTTCAACGACACGGCGGATGCTGTGCCGGCTGCTTCGCTGGGTGAGCTGTTCCTGCGACAGGTGGTCCGGACGCCTGATGCCCCGGCGGTCACCGACGGGGCCGTCACGCTCACGTACGCGCAGCTCGACGCGCGTGCCAACCACCCGCCCACGATGTGATCGGCAGGGGAGTGGGGGCCCGGTGACGCGGTCGGTGTTCTTCTGGAGCGTTCGATCGAGACGGTCACCACGGTCCTTGGCCTGATGAAAGCCGGCGCCGTCTACGTGCCCCTCGACGCCCGCTATCCAGCCGAGCGCATCCGCCATGTCCTGGCCGACACCGGCGCGGGCTTGCTGATCACCGACGAGCGGTCGGCTCCGGAAGCAGGTGCCGAGGCCGTGCAGTTGCTCCATATCGAGTCTCCTCGGTCCTTCGCGTCCGACTCGGTGATCCCCGAGTGGGTGTGCGTTCGGGGATGCTGCGTATGTGATGTACACGTCGGGTTCGACGGTGTGCCCAAGGGGATCGTGGTGACGCATCGCAATGTGGCCGCTCTGGCTCTGGACCCGCGTTTTGACCGCTCTGCGCACCAGCGGGTGTTGCTGCACTCGCCGGCCGCGTTCGACGCTTCCACCTACGAGTTGTGGGTGCCGCTGCTGAGCGGCGGGACCGTCGTGGGTGGCGCCGGCCGGGGGACCTGGATGTTTCTGCCCTGCACCACACCGTCACCACCCAGCGTGTCACCGCGTTGTGGCTGACCAGTTCGCTGCTCAATGTGGTCACCGAATCATGCTGCGCAGGCGCTGTCGGGGGTCACGGCAGGTGTGGAGCGGTGGCGAGGCTGTTTCCCGGGGGCGACGGTGCAGCGCCCGCATTGAGGCCTCGCCCCGGCTGACGGTCGTGGACGGTACGGGCCGACGGAGACGACGACGTTCAAGCCACTCACCATCCTGTGCCGCGAAGCGTATACCGCAGGTGCGACGGTGCTCGATCTGGCCGCCCGATGGCCAACACCCGTGTCTATGTCCTGACGCACGGCTGCGGCCGGTTCCGCCGCAGGTGACGGGGCGAGCTGTACATCGCGGGGGCCGGTCTGGCCCGTGGTTATCTGCACAAGCCCGGTATGACGGCCGAGCTGCCTTCGTTGCCGACCCTTACGGCCCCGAGCCCAGGATCGTAGTACCGCACCGGTGACCTCGTGTGCGTGTCAACGCCGGGGGGATCTGGAGTACAGGGCCGCGCCGACCAGCAGGTGAAGGTGCGTGGTTTCCGTATCGAACCCGGTGAGGTCGAGAACGTCCTGACGGGCCACATCCGGCGTGATCGGCCAGGCCGCCGTAGTCGCCCACCACGACCAGCCCGGCAGCACCCGACTGATCGCCTACGTCGTCCCCCACACCGACGAAACACCGGAGCAGACCTGGAGTGAGTTCGTGCGGCAGCTGTTGCCCGAATACATGGCGCCGTCCACGTACGTCACCTTGGACCGGCTGCCGTTGACGGGCCAACGGCAAGCTCGACCGGCGGCGCTGCCCGAACCCGATCCGGGGCGCGGCGGGTGGTGCCGTATCGTGAGCCAGCGGATCGAGCGCGAGCGGGCTGCCGGCGACGCCGGTCGCGCAAGCCCGGGGCGTGGACAGGGTCGGGCCCGACGACGACTTCTTCGCGCTCGGCGGGGACAGCATCGTCTCGATCCGGGCTGGTCGGCCTCGCTCGTTCGGCGGGTGTCGGATTCGCGGTCCGGGACGTTGAGCAGCGGACTCCGCGGCCGGGATCGTCTGGCCGAGGTCGCTGACGAACCGGCTCCTGTCGGCACCACCCGCCCCCGACGACTCCGGCGTGGGAGGGATGGAACCGACCCCGATCATGCGCTGGTTCGACACGCGCGGTGGCGATATCGACGCGTTCCACCAGGCGATGCTGCTGGAGGTGCCGGGCGAGCTGCGCCAGGACCACCTCGTCGCGGCCGTCCAGGCACTCGCGTGGACCACCACGACGCGCTGCGGCTGGACCCGGACACCGGGCGGCCAGGGCAACGGGGCGTGGCCGCTGGGAGGTGGGCCCGGTGCCGTCCGTGTCGGCCGCTGACCTGGTACACCGTGTCGAGACCGCCGGCGCCGCCGTCGACGCGACGCTGGTCCGCGCCCAGGCGGCGGCGGAAACGTCCGCCCCGCCCGTCGGCCGAGCGTGGCCTAATCATAGATGGTCTGGCTCGACGCCGGACCGGGCCGTACGGGGGCAGGGCTGCCGGTCGTCGTCATCCATCTCGCGTCGTCGACGGAGTGTCCTGGCGGATACTGCTTCCTCGATCTCATCACCGCCTGCGAGGCCGTCGGGGGCGGTCGTCCCCCACGGTTGGACCCGGTGGGCACCTCCCCGCGCCGCTGGGCGAATCTCCCTCACGGTAGAGGCGCCGGCAGCCGGCCCGCACCGCCGAGGCGGCACTGTGGGAGCGAACTGGCTCGCCAGCGGCCGACCCACCGCTGACCACTGGTCGGCTCGATGCCAGGCGGGACACCGTGGGCCGCGCCCGCGAGCTCACCCTCTCCCTGCCGCCCGAGGTCACCAATCTCGCTCCTGACGACTGTGCTCCACGGCCTTCCACGCGAAGGTCGACGATGTCCCGCTCACCGCGCTCGCCCTGGCGGTTTCCCAGTGGCGCCGGACCCACGGACGCGGGCGGCACACGGCTCTTCTGGTGGACGTGGAGGGGGACACGGACGCGAGGAGATCGTCGAGGGCACGGACTCCTCTCGCGCACCGTGGGGTGGTTCACCTCGGGGCTGTATCCCCGTCCGCGTCGACCCGGGCCCTCTGGCGTGGGAAGAGGTCGTCGACGGCGGACCGCCGCTCGGGCAGGCCCTGAAACGGGTCAAGGAACAGGTGCGCGCCCCCTGCCCGACCGGGGCATCGGCTACGGCTTGCTGCGGCAATTCCTCAACCCGGAGACCGGGCTAAAGCTGGCCGGGCTCGCCGCACCGCAAACTCGGATTCAACTCACCTCGGCCGGTTCCCGCGGCGGGCGCCCTGCGGTCCTCCCTTCGGCCGCCCGGGATGGACCGTGGCCGCCGAGACGGGCCTGCTGAGCGGCGCCGACCTGGCGACCGCCCTGGCGCACGGGCTCGAGGTGGAACAGCATGGTCCGCGACGCCCCGGACGGGCCGGAACTGGAGGCCGTCTGGACCTGGGCGCCGGATCTCTGGACCGAACGGCACGTTCGAGCTCCATGGCGGACCACTCGGTTCACAGCGATCCGGGCGGACTCGGTCCGGCACGGCGAGCGCTCCGGCACAACCGGCGGCCACAGCCCCTCGGACTTCCCCTGACCGAACTCAGCCAGCACGACATCGAGCAGCTCGGAAGCAGTGGAGGGTGCAGAAAATGGACGTCGTCGGGCCTGGAAGACATCCTCCCCCTCTCCCCCGATGCAGGAGGGGCTGCTGTTCCACTCCCGCTACGAGCAGGACGGCGCGACGTCTTACGCGGTGCAGCACGTCTTCGCCACCGAGGGCGCCTCCTCGACGCGGCGCGTGCTGCGGGCCGCGCCGTGCCTCGCGCTCGTCCAACGGCACCCGAACCTGCGCGCGCCGGCTTCCGGCAGGTGGACTCCGGCCGACCGTGCAGGCCGATACCGCGTCAGGGTCGAAGTTCCATGGGACGAGCCCGACCTGTCGCCCCTCCCTCGATGCCGACGCGGAGGGCGAGCTGGCCCGGGCTCGCCGCCAAGGAGCACGCCCGCCGGCTCCCGACCCGCGACCGAGCCGCCCCTGCCGCGCTTCTCCCTGGTGCGCCTGGGCGCCGAACGCCACCGCCTCATCATGACCAAGCCCACCACATCCCGCTCGACGGCTGTGGTCGATGCCACTGCTCGTGCGCGAGTTGACCACGCTGTACGACAGCCAGGGCGACGCCACCGTGCTGCCCCCGAGTGGCCCCCTACCGGTAGTATCTGGAGGGCTCGCGCGGCAGGACCAGCCGGCGGCGGAGGCCGCCTGGCGCGAGGCGCTCGGCGGACTCGAAGCAGCCGACGCTGCTCACCCCGGTGGATCCCAGGCCGCCCCGGACCGATGCCGGAGCGGATCACGGTGGAGCTGGACGAGAACCGCACGGCAGCGCTCGCCGACCGGCGCGCGCCGAATACGGGGCAACCCTGAACGCCGTGCTCCAGGCCGCCCGGGGGCTGGTACTGAGCCGGCGCACCGGCCACGACGACGTCGTGTTCGGGGCCGTCGTGGCAGGGCGCGACCCCAACCGCCCGGCGTCGAGAGCATGGTGGGTCTGCTGGATCAACATGGTGCCGGTGCGGGTGTCCCTGGACCCGGCGCAGTCACTGCTGACCACCGTCGAACAGGTGCAGAGCGCAAAGTCGCGGGCTCACCGGGCACCACCACCTCGGGCTCGCTCGCATCCAGCAACTGGACCGCTGGGCGACCTCTTCGACACCCTCTCTGGTCTTCGAGAACTACCCGTGGACGAGCCCGGCGAACGGCCGGAGACCGGGCTGCGGATCACCCCTGACCTGGGCCGCGGGCGGGACGCGACGCACTCATCCACTGACCCTGGTCGCCGCCCCCGGCCGTCGTCTGTACCTCCGCCTGGACTACCGCGACGACCTGTTCGACCGGGCGACGGCCGCCGGGTTCGTCGACCGGCTGATCCGGGTGCTCGACCACGTCGTCACGGATGCCTCCCGGCCGATCGGGCGGATCGATCTGCTCTCTGTGGAGGAGCGGGCGGCTGTGCTGGCGGTGCCTTCGGTTGTTGTGCCGTCGCGGGTGACGTTGCCGGAGTTGTTCGAGGCGCGGGTGGCGGCGGCGCCGGGTGCGGTGGCGGTGGTGTGGGAGGGGGGCACGCTGTCGTACGGGGAGTTGAACGAGCGGGCGAACCGGTTGGCTCATGAGCTGCTGGGGCGTGGTGTCGGTCCGGAGGACGTGGGCTCTGGCTCTGCCTCGGGGGCGCGGACCTGGTGGTCGCCGTGGTGGCGGTGCTGAAGGCGGGTGCGGCCTATCTTCCTGTTGATCCGGCCTATCCGGCTGCCCGGGGTGGCCTACATGGTCGGTGACGCCGGTCCGGCGCTTGTGCTGACGACGACCGAGCACCGTGCCTCGGTGGAGTCGGCGAGCGGGATGCCCGTGCTGTTGCTGGACAGGCTCGACGTGACGGATCAGTCCGCGGACAACCCGGTCGTCGCACTCGCGCCCGATCATCCCGCGTACGTCATCTACACCTCCGGCTCCACCGGCCGACCCAAAGGCGTCGTCATGCCCGCGGGTGCTCTGGTGAACCTGCTGGAGTGGCACCACGAGGCGGTCGGTGGCGAACCCGGCACGAGGACTGCGCAGTTCACGGCCATCAGCTTCGACGTCTCCGCGCAGGAGATGCTGTCGGCCCTGATGTACGGCAAGACCCTGGTGATCCCGGACGAGGACGTCCGGCGGGACGCGGCCCGGTTCGTCGAGTGGCTCGACGAGCACCAAGTGGAGGAACTGTTCGCGCCCAACCTCGTGCTGGAGGCCGTCGCCGAGGCCGCCGTCGAGCAGGGACGCGCGCTGCCCCGGCTGCGGACCATCGCGCAGGCCGGCGAGGCCCTGACGTTGAGCCGCGTCGTCCGCGAGTTCCACACCTCGGCACCAGAGCGAGTGCTGCACAACCACTACGGCCCCACTGAGACCCACGTGGTCACGGCCCACACTCTGAGCGACGACCCCGACAGCTGGCCGCTCACCGCACCGATCGGTGCTTCCCATCGCCAACACGCGTACGTACGTGTTGGGGTCGGGCCTGGAGTTGGTGGCGCCGGGTGTGGTGGGGGAGCTGTACATCGCGGGGTCCGGTGTGGCCCGCGGCTATCTGAACAAGCCCGGCTTGACGGCCGAGCGGTTCGTGGCGGACCCGTACGCTCCTGAGCCCGGAGCCCGTATGTACCGCACCGGTGACCTGGTGCGGTGGAACCAGGACGGCCCGCTGGAGTTCGTCGGTCGAGCCGACCACCAGCTCAAGATCCGCGGCTTCCGCATCGAGCCCGGCGAGATCGAGAACGTCCTCACCGAGCACCCCCACATCACCCAGGCCGCCGTAGTCGCCCGCGAGGACCAGCCCGGCAAGACCCGGCTGGTGGCCTATGTCGTGGCGCGGGAGACCCTGCGGACCGAGGAGGCGAGGGAGAGCCCGTGCACGGGCGGCTGCCCGAACACATGGTGCCCTCGGCCGTCGCACTCCTGGAGAGCCTGCCCCTGACGGCAAACGGCAAGCTGGACCGGGCCGCCCTGCCCGCGCCGGACTTCGCGCCGACCGGATCCGGACGGAGGCGCGCACGCCGCAGGAGCAGATCGTCTGCGACCTGTTCGCGCAGGTGCTGGGGCTGCCCCGGGTCGGCGTGGACGACGACTTCTTCGATCTGGGTGGGCACTCGCTGCTGGCCACCCGTCTGATCGCCTCGTATCCGGGCCGCCTTCAGCGTCGAGATCGGCCTGCGCACGCTCTTCGAGGCACGGACCGCGGGCGCGGTCGCGGCCCGGCTCGACACCGCCGGGCCCGCACGGCTCGCCCTGACCAAGCAGCGACTGCTCGACGCGGTGCCCCTGTCGTTCGCCCAGCGGCGGCTGTGGTTCCTGCACAAGATGGAGGGCCGGAGCGCCACCTCACAACATCCCGCTGACTTTGCGGCTGAGCGGGTGAGTTGGACCGGTGTCGCGCCGCGGGCCGCTCTCGGTGACGTGGTGGCCCGGCACGAGAGCCTGCGCACGGTGTTTCCCGAGGCCGACGGCACCTCTTACCAGCACGTCCTCGACAGCGTGGGCGTGGGAGCTGCCCACCACCGACGTCACCGAGACGGAACTGCCGGAGGCCCTGAAGTCAGCGGCCCGGTACCCCTTCGACCTGGCGACCGAAATCCCCTGCGTGCTGAGCTGTTCCGTCTCGACCCCGACCGCCACGTCCTCGTCCCTGGTCCTGCATCACATCGCGGGTGATGGGTGGTCGTTGGGTCCGCTTGCCTTCTGATCTGACGCGTGCTTACACGGCGCGGGTCGAGGGGCGGGTGCCGGAGTGGCGTGCGCTGCCGGTGCAGTATGCGGACTACACGTTGTGGCAGAACGACCTTCTCGGGGATCAGAAACGATCCTGACAGTCTGTTCGCCACGCAGATTGCTTACTGGACGGAGGCGTTGGCGGGTCTGCCGGATCAGCTGGCGCTGCCTTCGGATCGTCCGCGTCCGGCGGTGATGTCGCATCGGGGCGATTACGTCACGGTCGATAGCGGACGCGGATCTGCATCGGCGGTTGTCGGATGTGGCGCGGGCGTCGGGGGCGAGTCTGTTCATGGTGTTGCAGGCTGGGCTCGCGGGTCTGTTGACGCGGTTGGGTGCGGTGAGGATGTTCCGGGTGGGCAGTCCGGTGGCTGGCCGTACGGATCAGGCGTTGGACGAGCTGATCGGGTTCTTCGTGAATACGCTGGTCCTGCGTACGGACACGTCCGGTGATCCGACGTTCGCGGAGTTGATCACGCGGGTGCGGGAGAGGAGTTTGGCGGCTTACGCGCATCAGGACGTTCCCCTTCGAGTACCTGGTCGAGCTGATCAACCCGACCCGGACGCCGTCGCACCATCCGCTGTTCCAGGTCATGCTCGCGCTGCAGAACGCGCCCGAGGCCAGTTTCCGGCTTCCCCGGTCTGACGATCGACGTCGCTCCCGGGCGGACGGGGACGGCGAAGTTCGACCTGTTCTTCAGTCTCGCCGAGCAGCGTGGTGCCCACGGTGAGCCGCAGGGCATCAGCGGTGCGATCGAGTACTCCAGCGACATCTACGACGCCCATACACCGTCCAGGCCTTGTTCGAGCGTTGGCTGCACTTCCTGGACATCGCCACCACCCACCCGGACCAGCCCTCAACCAGATCGACATCCTCACCCCCGACGAACACGGGCAGCCGCTCGGCGCTTGGCTGGAGACCGAAACCGAGATCGGCGAGAAGCCGCTGCCGGCCCGCTTCGCCGAGCAGGCCGCCGCCACTCCTGACGCCGTGGCCCTGATCACCGGGGATACCTCCGACCTACGCGGAACTGGACCGCCGCGCCAACCGCCTCGCGCACGTCCTGCTGCACCGGGGGCGCGGGTCCGGACCGGGTGGTCGCGCTGGCTCTGCCACGTTCGGCTGAGCTGGTGGTCGCCCTGTTGGCCGTGCTCAAGAGCGGCGCCGCGTACCTGCCGCTTGGACCCGGACCACCTGGTCGGCCGCCTCGCCCACGTTCTCGAGGACGCACGGCCCGCTTTGCTGCTCACCACGCTGTCGACGACCTCGCGCACGCCGGGCGGTGGTTCGGCGGAACGACTGGTCCTGGACTCCCGGACGTACACGCCCTGCTGGCCGCCTGCTCCCGACACCGACCCGGTCGAGACCGGCCGCACAGGGCCGCCGGCCCTCGAGGCCGCTGCGTACGTGATCTACACGTCCGGCTCGACCGGTCGCCCCAAAGGCGTGGTCGTGCCGCACGCGCCGCTGCTCAACTTCCTGGAAGCCATGCGGTGCGAAGTCCCGCTCCGGGCGGGGGAGCGGTTGCTCGCGGTCACCACGGTGGCGTTCGACATCGCCGCGCTGGAGCTGTACCACCCGCCCTGTCGGGCGCCACGGTCGTCCTCGCACCCAAGGAGGCCGTTCCTTCAACCGTCCGCCGTGCTCGACCCTGATCGCCCGGCACGGCGTCACGGTCGTACAGGGCACCCCCTCGCTGTGGCAGCTCCTGGTGGCGCACGAGCCTGGAGGCTCTGCGGGGCTTGCGCATCCTGGTCGGCGGCGAGGCGCTGCCCACCCCGCTCGCGGAGCCGATGCGCACGCTCACCGACGACCTGACCAACCTGTACGGCCCCACAGAGACCACCATCTGGTCGACCGCCGCGATCCCGTCCGGCGGCGCGGGCGCACCGCCGATCGGCGCTTCCCATCGCCAACACGCGTACGTACGTGTTGGGGTCGGGGCCTGGAGTTGGTGGCGCCGGGTGTGGTGGGGGAGCTGTACATCGCGGGGTCCGGTGTGGCCCGCGGCCACCTGAACAAGCCCGGCTTGACGGCCGAGCGGTTCGTGGCGGACCCGTACGCTCCTGAGCCCGGTTCTCGTATGTACCGCACCGGTGACCTGGTGCGGTGGAACCAGGACGGCGAGCTGGAGTTCGTCGGGCGCGTCGACCACCAGGTCAAGATCCGGCGGTTTCCGCATCAAACTCGGCGAGATCGAGGAGGTCCTCACCGACCACGGACATCGCGCAGGCAGCCGTCGTCGTCCGCGAGGACCCGCCCGGCGACACCCGACTCCGTCGCCTACGTCGTAACGCCGGGACACCTCGGCACACGACCACGACGAGGCTGTGGAGCTGGACCAGCTCAGCGAGTGGCAGAGCCTGTACGACGCCGTGTACAACGCTGCGGAGCGAGGGCGGCCTTCAGCGAGAACTTCGCCGAAGTTGGAACAGCAGTTACGACGGCCGGCCGATCCCGCTGTCCGAGATGCGGGGGAGTGGCGCGACACGACGGTCGACCGCATCCGGTCCCCACGGCCGCGCCGCCGCGTCCTCGAAATCGGTGTAGGCACCGGCCTGCTCCTGTCCCCGGCTGGCGCCCGAGTGCGAGGAGTACTGGGGCACCGACTTTCCCGCAACCGTCATCGACGAGCTTCGGCGGGCATCGTCGACGCCGATCCCGTCCTGGCCACACGGGTACACCTCCGCACCCAGCCGGCCCATGATTTCGGCGACGCTTCCACAAGGCCACTTCGGACACACGATCGCGCTCAACTCCGTGGCCCAGTACTTCCCGAACGCCGGCTACCCGGAACAGTCACACCACGCGCTCCGCGCCCCCACCCCCGTGTGCGCGCGCTGCTCCTGGGCGACCTGCGCAACCCGCGGCTGCCGGACCTTCGCCTCCGGTGCGCAGACGGCGCGTGCTTGAGGACCTCGGAGCGACACGGCCGCGATCCGCCGAGCCGTGGAGCAGAGGCGCCTGGTCCTGGAGAAGGAACTCCTCGTCGACCCCGAGTACTTCAGCGCCCTCGCCCACCACTCTTCCCCGACCTGGCGGGCACCGACATCCAGCTCAAGCGCGGCGGACCGCCCACAACGAACTCACCTCGCTACCGCTATGACGCCACCTCCTTCATACAAGCACCGGCGTCACCGCCTTCTCTCTCCATGACACCCTGAGCCCTGGCCATGGCTGGCCTGCTCACACCGACGCCCAAGCCAACCTTGTCGATCTGAGTCAGCAGTTGGCGGCTGATCGGCCCGCGAACTTCGCTCTCGGACCGGCGTCCCGAACCCCCGCCTCGCCCACGAACTCGCCAGTGCGTCAGGCCCTGGAAGACGGCACACCACTGCCCGACCGCCCCACCGCATCATCAGATCCGGCCTCGAGGCCTTCCACGCCCTGGGCGACGAGCACGGTTAGCTGGACCGGCATCACCTGGAACACCCAGGACACCGACGCCGTGGACGCCGTTCTTCGTCGACTGGAGCCGGCTGTCCGGCCGCGCCCCCGTCGGCACCTTACGCCGCGCTCCCCACCAGCGCCTCCACCGCGCCCCCGTCCACGCGGGCGACTAACCCCGCCGCTCGCCGGGGCACCGGTGCCCTGGTCACGAAGCTCTGTGAGCACACCCGCGACCATCCGCCCGACTGCTACGGTCCCGTCGGCCATCGTCCCCTCGACCGGCTCCCCTGGACGGCAAACGGCAAGCTGGACCGGGCGGCCCTGCCCGCGCCGGAGTTCGCGTCGGCCGGGTCGGGACGCGGGGCGCGTACGCCGCAGGAGCAGATCGTGTGCGATCTGTTCGCGCAGGTGCTGGGGCTGCCGAGGGTCGGCGTCGACGGCGACTTCTTCGATCTGGGCGGGCACTCGCTGCTGGCCACCCGGCTGATCGCTCAGATCCGTGCCGCGTTCGGCGTGGAGCTGGAGCTGCGTGCGCTGTTCGAGGGTCCGACGCCGGCCGCGGTGGCGGCACTCCTCGACACCGCCGCCCCCGGACGCCTGGCCCTCACCGTCCGCCGGGCGACCCGAGGTCATGCCGCTGTCCTTCGCCCAGCGCAGGCTGTGGTTCATCCACAAGATGGAGGGGCCGAGCGCCACCTACAACATCCCGCTGGCCCTGCGACTGAGTGGTGAGTTGGACCGTGACGTGCTGCGAGCTGCTTTCGGTGACGTGGTGGCCCGGCACGAGAGTCTGCGGACGGTGTTCCCCGAGGCCGAGGGCGTCCCCCTGCCAGCAGGTGCGCTGTCACCCGAGGCGGCCGTCCCGTCACCTCGCCGCCCACCCCACGACCGAGGCCGAGCTGCCGGACGCCCTGAAGTCAGCGGCCCGGTACCCTTCGACCTGGCAACCGGAAACCCCGCCGCGAGCCGACCTATTCGAACTCTCGGCCCAGGAGTACGTACTGCTGCTGGTCGTGCACCATATCGCGGGTGATGGGTGGTCGTTGGGTCCGCTTGCCTCTGATCTGACGCGTGCTTACACGGCGCGGGTCGAGGGGCGGGTGCCGGAGGGCGTGCGCTGCCGGTGCAGTATGCGGACTACACGCTGTGGCAGAACGACCTTCTCGGGGATCAGAACGATCCTGACAGCCTTGTTCGCCACGCAGATTGCTTACTGGACGGAGGCGTTGGCGGGTCTGCCGGATCAGCTGACGCTGCCTTCGGATCGTCCGCGTCCGGCGGTGATGTCGTATCGGGGCGATTACGTCACGGTCGATATGGACGCGGATCTGCATCGGCGGTTGTCGGATGTGGCGCGGGCGTCGGGGCGAGTCTGTTCATGGTGTTGCAGGCTGGGCTCGCGGGTCTGTTGACGCGGTTGGGTGCGGGTGAGGATGTTCCGGTGGGCAGTCCGGTGGCCGGCCTGTACGGATCAGGCGTTGGACGAGCTGATCGGGTTCTTCGTGAATACGCTGGTCCTGCGTACGGACACGTCCGGTGATCCGACGTTCGCGGAGTTGATCACGCGGGTGCGGGAGAGGAGCTTGGCGGCCTACGCGCATCAGGACGTCCCCTTCGAGTACCTGGTCGAGCTGATCAACCCGACCCGGACGCTGTCGCACCATCCGCTGTTCCAGGTCATGCTCGCGCTGCAGAACGCGCCCGAGGCCAGTTTCCGGCTTCCCGGTCTGACGATCGACGTCGCTCCCGGGCGGACGGGTACGGCGAAGTTCGACCTGCTCTTCAGTCTCGCCGAGCAGCGTGGCGCCCACGGTGAGCCGCAGGGCATCAGCGGTGCGATCGAGTACTCCAGCGACATCTACGACGCCCACACCGTCCAGGCCTTGTTCGAGCGTTGGCTGCACTTCCTCGACATCGCCACCACCCACCCGGACCAGCCCCTCAATCACATCGACATCCTCACCCCCGACGAACACGGGCGTACCGTGGTCGACTTCAACGACACGGCGGATGTTGTGCCGGCTGCTTCGCTGCGTGAGCTGTTCCTGCGACAGGTGGTCCGGACGCCTGATGCCCCGGCGGTCACCGACGGGGCCGTCACGCTCACGTACGCGCAGCTCGACGCGCGTGCCAACCAACCCGCGCACGATGTGATCGGCAGGGGAGGGGCCCGGTGACGCGGTCGGTGTTCTTCTGGAGCGTTCGATCGAGACGGTCACCACGGTCCTTGGCCTGATGAAAGCCGGCGCCGTCTACGTGCCCCTCGACGCCCGCTATCCAGCCGAGCGCATCCGCCATGTCCTGGCCGACACCGGCGCCACCCTGGTGGTGACGGACGACGTGTCCCAGCCGCAACTCCCGGCGGACGCGCAGACGTGTTCGTCACCGGCTCCACACCTGATGAGGGAGAGGAGCAGCACGAAGCGCCTGGGGCGGGTGTGCGTTCGGGGGATGCTGCGTATGTGATGTACACGTCGGGTTCGACGGGTGTGCCCAAGGGGATCGTGGTGACGCATCGCAATGTGGCCGCTCTGGCTCTGGACCCGCGTTTTGACCGCTCTGCGCACCAGCGGGTGTTGCTGCACTCGCCGGCCGCGTTCGACGCTTCCACCTTACGAGTTGTGGGTGCCGCTGCTGAGCGGCGGGACTGTCGTGGTGGCGCCGGCCGGGACCTGGATGTTTCTGCCCTGCACCACACCGTCACCACCCAGCGTGTCACCGCGTTGTGGCTGACCAGTTCGCTGCTCAATGTGGTCACCGGACCATGCTGCGCAGGCGCTGGCGGGGGTACGGCAGGTGTGGAGCGGTGGCGAGGCTGTTTCCGGGGCGACGGTGCAGCGCCTGCACGAGGCCCGCCCCGGGCTGACGGTCGTGGACGGGTACGGGCCGACGGAGACGACGACGTTCGCCACTCACCATCCGCGTGCCGCGCCGTAGTACCTGCAGGTGCGACGGTGCCAGATTCGGCCGTCCGATGGCCAACACCCGTGTTTATGTCCTTGACGCACGGCCGCGGCCGGTTCCGCCGCAGGTGACGGGCGAGCTGTACATCGCGGGGCCGGTCTGGCCCGTGGTTATCTGCACAAGCCCGGTATGACGGCCGAGCGTTTCGCTGCCGACCCATACGGCCCCGAGCCCGGTGATCGTGGCCTGCGTACCGCACCGGTGACCTCGTGCGTGTCAACGCCGGGGGGATCTGGAGTACATGGGCCGCGCCGACCAGCAGGTGAAGGTGCGTGGTTTCCGTATCGAACCCGGTGAGGTCGAGAACGTCCTGACGGGGCCATCCGGCGATCGGCCAGGCCGCCGTAGTCGCCCACCACGACCAGCCTTCCGGCAGCACCCGACCGATCGCCTACGTCGTCCCCCACACCGACGGACCGACGGGGGACGAGGAGGAGCGGACCAGATCGTGGAGTGGCGGGATCTCTAGGACTCTGCTGTACTCAGCGCCTCGGCTCGACGCTGGGCGAGGACTTCTCCGGCTGGAACAGCAGTTACGACGGCGAGCCGATCCCGCTGCCCGACATGCGGGAGTGGCGTGCGGCCACGCTCGAGCGGATCAGGGCGCCCCAGCCCGGCCGCGTCCTGGAGATCGGTGTCGGCACCGGTCTGCTGCTGTCCGGACTGGCGCCCGAGTGCGAGGAGTACTGGGGCACGGACTTCTCCCCGGTCGTCGTGGAGGAGCTGCGGCGTCATGTCGACGCCGACCCCGAGCTGGCCCGGCGGGTCCGGCTCCGGGTGCAGGCCGCCCACGAGCACGGCGACCTTCCGCAGGGGGCACTTCGACACGATCGTGCTCAACTCCGTGGCTCCAGTACTTCCCAGAACGGCGGATACCCGACGCAGGTCGTCGAACAGGCCTTCCGTCTGCTCGCGCCCGGTGGCGCCCCTTTCCTGGGCGACCTGCGCAATCCGGGCGGTTGCTGCGGACCTTCGCCTCCGGTGTGCAGACGGCGCGTGCCGAGGACCCGAGCGACACGGCCGCGATCCGCCGAGCCGTCGAGCAGAGCCTGGTCCTGGAGAAGGAACTCCTCGTCGACCCCGAGTACTTCAGCGCCCTCACCCACCATCTTCCCGACCTGGCGGGCACCGACATCCAGCTCAAGCGCGGCACCGCCCACAACGAACTCACCCGCTACCGCTACCGACGCCACCCTCTACAAGACCGGCATCACCCCCACCCCCTCGACGACGCCCTGACCCGACCCTGGACCCGTGGACCTGGGTGCCCTCGCCGATCACCTGGGCAGCGCGCGGCCCGACCGGCTGCGCGTCACCGGCGTGCCCCACGCACGCATCGCGGCCGACCTCGCCGCACAGCGCGCGCTCGACTCCGGGACGGCACCGGACGTCCGGGACACGGCCGGCGTCGATCCGGAGGACTTGCACCGCCTGGGCGAGAAGTACGGCTACCGGACGGCGATCAGCTGGAGCGGGCACGACCCGGCCGCCCTCGACCTCACGTACGTCAAGCGCGAACTGATCGGCCAGGGCGTGCCCGTCGGTGCCTACGCGCCCACCGGCGCGGCCGGCCCCGGCACGCCGCTCTCCTCCTGGACCACCAGTCCGGCCACCGGCCGGAGCACCGGCGCCCTGCTCGTGGCCGTACGGGAGCACCTGCGCCGTCGGCTGCCTGAGTACATGTGCCCCGCCGCCGTCGTTCCGCTCGACCGGCTGCTGCTCACCTCCAACGGCAAGCTCGACCGTGCCGCGCTGCCGGCGCTCGAACCGGAGCGCGCCGACATCGGGACGGGCGCCGGCCACCCCGCAGGAGCAGGTGGTCTGCGAGCTGTTCGCGGAGGTCCTCGGCCGACCGGTGGTCGGTGTGAGCGAGGACTTCTTCGACCTGGGCGGGCACTCGCTGCTGGCCACCCGGCTGATGGCCCGGCTGCGCGCGGCCTTCGGCGTCGAGTTGGGCGTGCGGAGCCTGTTCGAGGCGCCGACACCGGCAGGCATCGCGGCCCGGCTCGATGTCGACGACCCGGACGGCTCGTACGAGGTGATGCTGCCGCCGCGCACCGCGGGCAACAGGCCGCCGCTGTTCTGTGTCCATCCGGGCGGAGGCATCAGCTGGTCGTAACAGCGCGCTCTTTCATCAAGCACCTGGGGCCGCAGTACCCGCTGTACGGCATCCAGGCGCGCAGTCTCGGCCCGGCCGGAACCGCGGCCCGCCAGCATCGAGGAGATGGCGGTGGATCACGCCGACCAGATCCAGAGGGTGCAGCCGCACGGCCCGTACCACCTGGCCGGCTGGTCTTTCGGCGGGCTGTGCGCGCACGCGCTGGCCGCGGAGTTCCAGCGGCGCGGCGAAACGGTGGCGCTGATCGCGGTGCTCGACGTGATCCCCGACTGGCAGGGCCTCACCCACGCCGACGTGCCCGCCCCGGACGACCGGGTGATGCTGCTCTACCACGTGGGTCTCGTCGACGACGGCAGTCACCACGACGACGAGGAGATGACCTTCGCCAGGGCGCGGGAGATCCTGCGCCGCCAGGGCAGTGTGCTGGCCAATCTGGAGGAGGACCGGCTCACGACGATCACCGAGATCTCGGCGAACAACACCCATTTGACCGTCGACTACCGGCCCGGCCCGGTCGACGGAGACCTGCTGCTGATCGCCTGCTCGGAGGAGCAGGACCCGCCGGTGACCGCCGGGGCCTCGGCAGCCGCACGTGCGCGGCTCCGTCGAGGCCCATGTGGTGCCCGGCGACCACGGGTCGATGCTGACCTCGCCCGGACACGCTGGCCGAGATCGGCCGCATCCTCTCGGCCAAGCTCCACGAACTCACCGGCGACGAGTGACCTTCGCGGGCCGCCCACCAGAAACCCGCCGTCCGCTGTCCGCGAGGACCGACACCCGAGGACTGGACACTGATGCTGACCGACGTGCTCTCCGTCGACGTGGCCAAGGCCCTGGTCACCGTGGACGAATGGCTGAGCGAGTACATCCGCCGACCACACGGCGAACTCGGACGCACCGGCCCGGTGTGCCTCGTTCGTCGAACCCCGCCCAGCGTGCCGACGCGCTGGAGATCCGCGTCAGACTGGTCGGCCCCACCCCCGAGCCAGACCCTGATCGACGAGATAGTCCGCTGCGGCCTCGACGAGGTTCAGCGAGGTCGGCTGGAAGTCCGGCAACCCGAAACTGCGCTCGCTGCTGCTCGTCCTGCCGGACCTGCCGACCGAGCACCTGCACCTGTTGGACGCGGCGCACACCGCGCTGAAGCCGGAGAGTGTGCGGCGGGGTTGATGATCGCGCAGTTCCACGAGAAGTGCGAGGAGAAGGCCGCGCGCAATCCGGCGTTCGAGGTGAGCCACGCACCGGTGCCGATGATGGCGGTGCGGTCGATGGCGATCCACGACGTGCTGTTCCTGGCCGACCGGCGGGAGTGGTTCGAGGAGTACGCGAGTCGTTTCGGAGCTCCGCTACCGCAACGGGTCGCACGGCATCGACCCGGTGCTGACCGAGGTGTACGAGCGGGCCAGGGCCGCCTACGCCCGGGGAGCTGAGCGCATGCGCGACGCACCGCCGGCCGGAGCTGCCGTGTACCGGGGGCATGGACCGGGCCGCACTGGACCGGCAGTACTCGCCGAGTTCCCGCGTGACGAGTCTGGACGCCTACCTGCGCGAGTACGAGCGGCTGAGCGAGGCCGCCCGCCGGGCCCACCCGGTGCGGACCTTCTCGCCTACGGCCCGCACCCGGCGGAGAGACTCGACTACTTCCCTGAACGGGAGCCGGGCGGCGCCCGCTGCTGGTGTTCGTGCACGGCGGGAACTGGCAGGCGCTCGGCCGCGCCGAATCGGCCTTCCCGGTGCCGCCGTTGCTGGCCGCCGGCGCGGCGGTCGCGGTGATCGAGTACGGGCTGGCGCCCGACGTCGGTCTGGACGCCATGGCGGGCATGGTGCGCCGGGCCGTGGACTGGCTGCTGCGGCACGCGGACGGGCTCTGGTTCGCCCCGACCGCCTCCATCTGTGCGGCACCCCGGCCGGGTGCGCACCTGGCCGCCATGGCCCTGCTGCCCGATGCGTCGGCCGACCCGGACGTGTCCGGCCGGATCGCCGGCGCGGTGCTGCTCAGCGGCATCTACGACCTGGAGCCGGTCCGCCTGTCCTACGTCAACGACGCGCTGCGGCTGGACGAGGCCGCGCGCTCGCCGCAACAGCCCGATCCTTCGACTGCCGGCCCGGCTGCCCGAGACGGTGGTCGCCCGCGGTGGAAACGAGACCGAGGAGTACGTCCGCCAGCACGACCGGATGGTGACGGCGCTGCGCCCTCGGGCAGCGGTGACGGAGGTCGTCGCCGATCGGCGCGACCACTTCGATCTCCCCTACGACCTGGGCGTGCCGGGCACCGGGCCGGGCGACGCGGTCCTGGCGCAGATGGGACTGGAAGGAACGACCGCATGACCACCGAACGGACCACCCCCAGCCCCGCGTGCCCGCTGTCCGTCGGATCCCCGTCGGACACCACCCCGTACGCCCACTACGCGCGGATGGACGAGCTGCTGGCGTTGCAGCATCCGCTCAGCTCGGCTCCGTACCGAGCCGGGATTCATCATCATGAGCCAGGTCAAGGAGCTGCTGTTCAAGCTGCTGCACACCGAATTCAGCACAGCACGCGACCAGTTGGCGGACGACCTGCTCGACGACGCGCTGTGGACGCTGCGCCGCGCCGCGCGGGTGCAGCAGGTGCTGCTGGTCTCGTGGGAGACGTTCTCCGTGCTGTCGCCGGTGGAGTTCGCCGAGTTCCGGGACGTCCTGGGGTCGGCCTCCGGCTTCCAGTCGGCCGGCTAGCCGGCGCCTGGAGTTCCTGCTCGGCAACAAGAACCCCGCGATGGCCGCGCCGCACCGGAACACGGCGGGCTACGACGCGGTGGTCGGCCAGCTGTACGAGCGAGCCCGTGACCGACGCCGCGCTCGCGCTGCTGGCGCGCCGCGGCTGCTCACGTCGGACGACTCCACGGACCGGGACGTCACCCGGCCGTACCCGCGGCGGCGAGGAGGTCGAGGAGGCCTGGCGGTCGGTCTACCGGGACCCCGTCCGCCATCGCGACCTGCACCCGCTCGCCGAGGCGCTGATGGATACCGCCGACCAGTTCGCGCGCTGGCGCTACACCCACCTGGTGACCGTGCAGCGGATGCTGGGCGCCAAGCCCGGGACCGGCGGCACCGAGGGCGTGGCCTGGCTCGCCCGGATCAGTGAGCACCGCTTCTTCCCGGAACTGTGGTCGGTGCGCTCCACGCTCTGACCGGGCGCCCATGGCCTCGCCGTGGACGGTGGGGACACGCCGACACGGACGACACGAGACAGAAGGGAGGGCCGATGGTGAGCGGGATCCCGCGCACGGTGGCCGAGGAATGACGCGGCCGACCCGCTCGCCGCGTTCCGCGAGCGGTTCGTCATCGCCGATCCGGAGCTGATCTACCTGGACGGCAACTCGCTGGGACCGCTGCCCCGCGGCCACGCCGGAGGTGCTGCGGGAGGTGGTCGAGGACGGCTGGGGCGGGGGACTGGTGCGGTCGTGGCAGGGCTGGATCGACTGGGGCGCCCGGCTTGGCGACCGCCTCGCCGAGTACGTACTGGGCGCCGCACCTGGCGAGGTGGTGATCTCCGACTCCACGTCGGTCAACCTCTAAAGCTGGCCGCCGCCGCCCTGGACGCGGCCCTGGGGCGTGGCACCGTCCTGATGGACGCCGAGGACTTCCCCACCAACCGGTACATCGTCCAGGGCCTGGCCGAACAGCGCGGGCTGCGGCTGGTGCGGCTGCCGTCCGAACTCGACGGCGGCCTCGACCTCGACGCTGCGCGCGGCACTGAACGGTGACGTCGCGCTGGTGGTGCTGTCCCTGGTGTCCTACCGGAGCGGCGCGCTGCTGGACATGGCGCAGGTAGAACGACCTGGCCCACGCGGTCGGCGCGCGGGTGGTGTGGGACGTGTCGCACGCCGCCGGAGCCGTCCCCGTCGACCTGGCCGGCAGCGGTGCGGAACTACAGCCGTCGGCTGCACCTACAAGTACCCTCAACGGTGGCCCGGGTTCACCCGCCTTCCTCATGTGCGGCGCGACCTGCAGACCCGGTTGCGGCAGCCGGTGGGGCTGGTACGGGCAGCGCGACCAGTTCGCGATGGGGCCCGACTACGACCCGGTGCCGGGCATCGAGCGGTTCCTGGTGAGCACCCTGCCGCTGGTGTCGCTGGCGGCGATCGATCCCGCCCTCGCCCTGGTCGAGGAGGCCGGCCTGGCACGGATCCGGGCCAAGGGAGTGCGGCTGGGCCGGCTGGCCGACGATCTGGCGGACTCCTGGCTCACTCCGCTGGGCTTCCGGCCCGCCTCGCCCCCGCCCGCCGGAGCGGCGCGGTTCTGCATCTGTCCCTGCACCACCCCCGACGCCTGGCGGATCTGCCAGGCGCTGGCCGCGGACGCGAAGGTCGTCTCGCGACTACCGGGTCCCGGATCGGCTGCGTATCGGTCTGTCCCCCTGGTCACCCGGTTCACCGACGTCTGGGACGCGTTGGACCGTATTCGCGACGTCGTGGCCGAGGGCGTCCACGCCTCCCGGCCCGCCGATCTCGCCCGGGTGACCTGACCTCCGCCTCCCCGCACACCACCCTCTCCACCTCAGCCGATTTGGAGTGCCCATGGCTCACGCATCCTCGCTCACCACCGACGGACTGGTACAGATCCTGTTCGGCTCCTCGGCCTTCCAGATGCTCCGCGCGGGCAGCGACCTTGGCCTGTTCACCCTGTTGCACCGGCGACCGTGCCCTGACCCCGCCGGAGATCGGCCGGGAACTCGACCTGGCGGAAGCGGCCGGTGCAGATCCTGCTGCTCGGCACCACCGCCCTCGAGCGGACAGTGCGTCAGGGTGACGGCTACGAGAACGCCGACGTACTGAACGGCCTGTTCGCGGAGGGCACCTGGGAGATCATCGAGGATCTCGTCGAGTACGAGGAGCGGATCGTCCGGCCCGCCGAGGTGGACTTCACCGCGTCGCTGCGCGAGAACACCAACGTCGGCCTGCGACGGATCAAGGGGACGGGAGAGGACCTCTACCACCGGCTGTCGCGGACCCCGAGCTGGAGCAGTTGTTCTACCGCTGCATGCGGTCCCTGGTCCCGGGCTGTCCAACCCTGCGCTGGTCGAGAAGGCCGGACCTCACCGGAGTGCGGCGCGTGCTCGACGTGGGCGGCGGCGACGGCGTCAACGCCATCGCCCTCGCGCAGGCCAACCCCGGCGTGGAGTTCACCGTCCCGGACCTCCCCGGCACGGTGGAGATCGCCCGCAAGAAGATCGCCGAGCACGGCCTGTCCGACCGGATCTCCGTGCGAGCCTACGGACATCTTCGCCGACACCTACCCGACAGACCACGACTGCGTGCTCTTCGCCAACCAGCTCCGCGATCTGGTCGCCGGAGGAGAACATACGGCTGTTGCGCAAGGCCCACGCGGCGTTGCCGGACGGCGGGCGGGTGCTGGTGTTCAACGCCATGTCCGACGACAGCGGGGACGGCCCGCTGTACGCGGCCCTGGACAACGTGTACTTCGCGACGCTGCCGGCTGCCAGCACACGATCTACCGGTGGGGCCAGTACGAGGAGTGGTTCGCCGCCGGCCGGGTTCGTGAAGCCCGAGCGGCTGCCCGGCGGCCGGTGGACGCCGCACGGCGTGATCAGCGCGGTCAAGTGATGGCCCAGCGAGTACCGGAGCCGACCATGTCTTCCACGTACCAGGACGCCCCGCCGGCCGGCGGGGGAGCGGCGTGCCCGCCGGCCCGCACATGATGGACCCCGACCTGCTCGCGGACCCCTTCGGCGGTTACGGCCGGCTGCGCGAGCAGGGCCCGGTCGTCCGCGGCCGGTTCGTGGACGGCACTCCGGTGTGGTTCGTGACCCGCTACGACGACGTGCGCGCCGTGCTGCGCGACCCACGGTTCGTCAACACCCCTTCCCACGTGCCCGGCGCACAGGGCGCGGATCCGAGTGAGGGGATGATGGAACTGCCCAAGGTCCCCGAGCACTTACGGGTCTACCTGCTCGGATCCATCCGGACAGCTACCCGCCGGACCATCCGCGGCTGCGCCGCCTGGTGACCCGGGCGTTACGGCCCGCCGTATCCTCGATCTGCGTCCCGCCGTCGAACAGATCGCCGACCGGCTGCTCGCCGAACTGCCCCACCGGGCGCAGGACGGAACGGTGGACCTGCTGGAGCACTACGCCTACCCTGTCGATCACGGTGATCTGCCGGCTCGTCGGGATCCCCGCGGCCGACCTCGAGCGGTGGCGGGAGTGGGGCGGGGACCTCGTGTCGATGCGGCCCGAACGCCTCCAGCACTCCTTTCCTGTGATGATCGACTACTGTCATCAACTGATCGAACAGCGTCGGGTCGCGCTCAGGGATGATCTGCTGAGCGAGCTGATCCGGGCACAGGACGACGACGGCGGTCGGCTCAGTGACACGGAGATGGTCACCATGGTGCTCACCCTGGTGCTGGCCGGCCACGAGACGAGCACGCATCTGATCGGCAACGGCACCGCCGCCCTGCTCTCCCATCCCGACCAGCTGGCACGGCTCAGGGAGAACCCGGCGCTGTTCCCGAGAGCGGTGCACGAGCTGATGCGCTGGTGCGGCTCGGTGCAGGTGGCCCGACTGCGCTACGCCGTCGAGGACCTGGAGATAGCCGGCACGCGCATCGCACAACGGTGACGCGGTCCAACCGGTGCTGGTCTCCGCCAACTTCGACCCGCGGCACTACATCGACCCGGACCGGCTGCACCTGACACGTCAGCCGGACGGACAGGCCGAGAACCACGTGGGCTTCGGCCACGGCATCCACTACCGCCTGGGTGTGACGCTGGCCCGGCAGGAGGGCGAGGTGGCGCTCGCCCGGCCGCCGGCCCGCTTTCCGGCCCTCGCGCTCGCTGACGGCGATCCGGAGCACGACCGTGCCCGGCTGCCGGGCAGTTGGCGGCTGAACGCGTTGCGCCTGCGGCTCGGAGCATGATCCGCGTCGCAGGCACTGAGGGCTCCACGGTCTGTACCGGGGAGCCCCCAGCCCCGTGGGGTGGCGGGAGCTGTGCCGTCAGGCGTCGGGTGGGTCGTTCCCCACGGCGATGGCCTGGACGGGGCAGGACAACGCGGCCTGGGTGACCTGCCGCGGGTCGCCGTCTGTGCCCCGTCGGGTACGAGCGCGGCGTACCCGTCGTCGTCCTGGGTGAAGACGGTAGGTGCCGTCAAGGTGCACTGCCCGGACCCGATGCAGGTGCGGTGGTCGATGTGGATGTCCATGGGAGCCGTCTCCGGTGGTCGGGCGGGGGCGTCAATGACCGAGCTCGTGCGCGGTGGCACGGTCGAGCGTCAGCAGGACCCACTCCTCGAAGTCCCGGTCTCCCTCGATGCGGCCTCCCGCCAGCGCTGGACACGGTCACAGGGGGCGCTGATCCGGAGCTGGCTGGCCCGTGCGGGTCCGGCCGGTCGGTTTCCTCTGCGGCTCTCCCGCAGCCGCAGTCGGAGCTGGTTCCGTGACCAGCCGTGCTGCTCCGCCTGGTCGAGCCAGGTGTCGGCCTCCGCCGGCGGCAGGGAGGCGACCTCGGCGTGGTGGCCGAAGCTCAGCGTTTCGCGCCGACGCCAGTGCTCGAAGTGGCGTGCCACCCACGCGTAGTTGCGCAGCGTCTGGTAGTCGAGTCCCGCGGCCTGCACTCCGGTCTGGTAGCGGTCGGCGTAGCGGTCCCTGGCCGTAGACGAGCCAGTCGCCGAGGCACCAGGCGGAGGAGTCGGCGATCTGGAAGATGTGCTGCTCGGCCTTCTCCCATCGGTCGTACGTGAGGCTGGTCGGTATCTTGAGGCCGACCTGGGTGGTGAAGATTCGTTCCTGCTCGCCCGGTCTGCGAGGACGGGCCGCCCCGGTCGCTCGGCGGCCGACTGGTAATTGACGGTCACTCCGGTCGTGCTTGGCGATGTGCTGCACCGGCTTTCTCCTGAAATCGGGGCATGGTGCATCTCGCACCATTCATCGCACCCTCAAGCCTCAAGGGCGCAAGCTGAAAAAACGGTAGTCACCGTCCGAGATACCGTCAATGAATGTTTCCGGCCGGAGATGGCCGATTGCGTGCAATCGGCTTCGATACCGATCGCTTCGGGGGTGCGGCAGGTGCCGGATCGTGCGGGCCCGCCTCGGCGTGCACGACCCGTCAGAGGTGCCGGCCGAGGCGTGGAGCGTGCCGTCGGAGTCCGTCCGCACCGCGGCCTCGACGCCGTCGAGGATCAGGTCCAGGCCGACCCGGAACGCCTCCCTCGCCTCCTGCTCCATGTGTGACGCGGCGCCACTCGCCTCCGCCTCGCTCATGGCGGCGAGACTCGCGGTCGACTCCAGGGCCGCGAGGGCGGGGAACCGTTCGGTGAAGTCCGGTGCGAACTCCGCCATCAGCGCGGACCGCTGCGCCCACCACTCCTCATCGGGCACCCCGGTCTCCGGCGCCGCCTGCCGGTGTTCCGTCGCGACCAGGGCCATACCCCGCACGAACTGGAACAACATCGCGATGACCCGTCTGACGCGCAGGGGTTCCAGGCCGATTCCGCCCAGGATCCGCACCACCGTCTCCAGTCGCGCGTACTCGTTCGGCCCGAGTACGGGATGGGCCCTGTGAGACTTGGAGCACCCAGGGGTGGCGCAGATAGAACGCCCATGCGTCGTCGGCCCAGGCGGTGATCGACGGGCGCCATCCCGTGCTCGTGTCATACTCCGTGGGCAGTTCGCCCAGTACCCGGTCGTGCATGAGGTCGACCAGTTCGCTCTTGCTCGGCACGTACGTGTAGAGCGCCATGGCGGTCCGCCCGAGCGGGTCCCGACCGCCCGCATGGACAGGGCCGCCATTCCCTGTTCGTCCGCCACCGCGACACCCGCGGCCACGATCGTGTCCACGTCGAGTCCGGGTTTGGGGCCGGGTTTGGGAGCAGGCCCACCCGATTCGGCCGATCGCCAGAGCAGGGACATGGATCGGCGGGCGTCGCCCTGTCCGGCGAAACAACCACCTTGCAACTCCTTACAGCGCCAAAGTAACCTCACCGGCGCATCTCTTTACGCTGTAAGGATACCAGCTTGGCGTCCACCCGCCCGGTATGCCCGCACGTTCGTGGAAGGTTTTAGATGGCAGAGCTCCCCGTCACGTTCATCCAGGTCACCGACGTCACACGCATCACACCGCGGATGGCCCGCGTGACGTTCGAGGCCGACCGCCTCGACGACTCCGTCGGCCTGACCCCGGACCAGCAGCTCAAGCTCTGCTTCCCCGGCCCGGCCAGGTGCGCCCCGTCCTGCCGGAGCAGAGCGACGACGCGACGGGCTGGCACCAGGCATTTCTGGCCATTCCGGAGGACGAGCAGCCCTGGATGCGCAGCTTCACCTCCGCCGGCGCGTGCCCGGGACGAACACCGTCGAGGTCGACTTCGTCCTGCACGGCGACAGCGGCCCGGCCGGCGCCTGGGCCGGCTCCGCCCGCCCGGGCGACCGGCTCGGCATGGTCGGCCCCTCCGCGCTCTACGCCGGACCGGTCTCCCTGACGGACTCGATCTCCTCCGCCGACTGGCTGCTGCTCGCCGGCGACGAGACGGCACTGCCCGCCATCGGCACCCTGCTGGAGGCCCTGCCCGAGCGGACCCGCGCCCAGGTCTACGTGGAGGTCGCCGAACGCGCCGAGCAGCAGACCTTCCGGACGGCGGGCGACGTCACCCTGCACTGGCTGCACCGCGACGGAACCCAGGTCGGCCAAGCGAAGCCCTGATCGACGCCGTCCGCGGCGCAGGTTCCCCGCCCGGACGCCCCTTCGCCTGGCTGGCCGGCGAGGCAGGCGTCGTCCGGACCCTGCGGCGCCACCTGGTCAACGACCGGGGGATCGACAAGCGAGCGATCGACTTCAGTGGCTACTGGCGCGTCAAGCTCACCCAGGACGACGCCCCGACCGCCGACGACATGGCCGAGGCCCAGGAGCGCCTCGCCGAGTACCAGGCGGCGGCCGATGGCCAGTCCTGACGAGCCGCGCGCCGGAGCCGGCATCCCGGCCGGGCGCCGAGAGTCGACCGGACGCCTGCCGGGCCGAGAGAAGGATTCCATGATCACAGTACGAGGGCTCGCCCGCCGGTTCACCGTACGCGGCCAAAAGGTCGAAGCGGTCAAAGGAATCGACTTCGATGTGTCGCCCGGGGAGGTGGTCGGGTTCCTCGGCCCCAACGGAGCAGGCAAGACCACGACCTTACGGATGCTCACGACCCTGCTGCGCCCCACCGGCGGAACCGGAACCGTGGCCGGCTGCGACCTGCTGACCGACCCCCAGGGCGTCCGGCGCAGGATCGGCTGCGTCCACAGGGCGGCGCCACCTGGCCCGAGTCCAGGGTCGCCGAGGAGATCGAACTCCAGGCCCGGCTCTACGGCCTGTCCCGGTCCGAGGCCAGACGGCGCGGGGCCCTGCTCGCCGAGCGGCTCGACCTCGCCGGCCTGGACCAGCGCCCCGTCAAGACGCTCTCCGGCGGTCAGCGCCGTCGGCTCGACATCGCTCTCGGACTGGTCCACGAACCGACGCTCGTCTTCCTCGACGAGCCCACCACCGGGCTCGATCCGCAGAGCCGGGCCAACCTCTGGGACCACGTCCGCCGCCTGCGCTCCGAGCAGGGCACGACCGTCTTCCTCACCACGCACTACCTCGACGAGGCGGACGTGCTGTGCGACCGGATCCTCGTCACCGACCACGGCACGATCGTCGCCGAGGGAACCCCGACGCACTCAAGGCCCGGGTCGCCGGCGACGCGATCACCATCGAGGTCACCGACCAGGTCGCGGAGGCGGCCGACATCGCCGGGCGGCTGACCGGCGCGTCCGAGGTGAGCGTCGACGGCGACACGGTGCGCTTCCGGGTGCCCCGCGGCGACGCCGCCCTGCCGGAACTGCTGCGTACCCTCGACGGCCGGGGGATCACGATGGCCTCCGTCAAGGTCAACCGGCCCACCCTCGACGACGTGTTCCTCAGCCTGACCGGACGCTCCCTGCGGGACGGCGACCCCGCGCCCCAGGACAGGGAGGCCGCCCATGCTGCGTGACACCCAACTGATCTTCGTGCGGGACATGAAGCTCGCGCTGCTGCAGCCCGACCTGGCTGCTCATCGGGATCATGCAGCCGCTCCTGTACCTGTTCCTCTTCGGGCCCCTCATGGTGTCCGTGGTCGACCACACCCCGGTTTCCCGCCCGGTGGCGCCTGGGAGGTCCTCACCCCGGCCCTCATCGTCCAGACGGCACTGTTCAGCGGCTCCTTCGCCGGGGTGGGACTGCTCACCGAGTACCGGGTCGGCGTCGTCGACCGCTTCCGCGGCACGCCCGCGAGCACGGGCCGCCCTGCTGTTCGGCAAGGTCCTGGCCCAGGCCGTGCAGGCCACCGCGCAGTCCGTACTGATCGTGCTGGTGACGCTGCTCGTCTTCGACCTCGACGCCTCACCGACCGGGCTGCTGCTCAGCCTGGCGATCGCCGCGGTCCTGGCCATCACACTGTCCCGCATCGGGATCGTACGCACTGGCGATGGTTCTCAAGAGCGAGGCCGCGTTCCCCGCGCTCATGAATGCCGTGCTCCTGCCGCTTCTGCTGCTGTCCGGGGTGCTGCTGCCGGTCTCCGAGCAACTGGCGCCCGGCTGGCTGTACAACCTGGCCCAGATCAACCCCCTGACCCACGTGGTGGACGCCGAACGCGCGGCTTTCCGGGGTGACATGAGCGCCACGGGGCTGCTGACCGGCTCCCCTCGTGCTGCTGGTCATGGCCGTCCTCGCCCTGATCTGGGGCACGCGGACCTTCCGCAAGGAGAACGCCTGACGGCACCGCCCGCAGGCCACCTGGAGACCGGGCTCCCCCTTACCTCCCCCGGAGGGGGAGCCCACCCGCACCAGCAAGGAGCACACGTGAGGACCGACGCCATCAAGGTGACCGGTGCCAGGGAGAACAACCTCAAGAACGTCTCGCTGCGGATCCCGAGACAGCAACTGACCGTCTTCACCGGTATCTCCGGCTCGGGCAAGTCGTCCCTGGTGTTCGACACCCTCGCGGCCGAGGCCCAGCGGCAGCTGAACGAGACCTTCAGCGCCTTCGTCCGGACCTTCCTGCCCCGGCCACGGGCGGCCGGACATGGACGCCGTCGAGAACATCTCCGCGGCCGTCGTCATCGACCAGAAACGCCTGGGCGGCAACCCGCGCTCCACCGTCGGCACGGTCACCGACATCAACCCGCTGCTGCGTCTGCTGTTCTCCCGGGCCGGCGATCCCGCGGGCGTGCCACCGAGCGGGTTCTCCTTCAACGACCCCCAGGGCATGTGCCCCACCTGCGAGGGTCTCGGCACGACTGTCCGCCTCGACCTCGACGCGTTCCTCGACCGCACCCGGTCCCTGAACCAGGGCGCGCTGCTGCACCCGGACTTCTCCACCGACAGTTGGTACTGGCTGAGCTATGTGGAGTCCGGCCTGTTCGACAACGACAAGCCGCTGGCCGACTTCACCGAGCGGGAGTGGCAACTGCTGCTGCACGGCGAACTGCCGGCCAAGCTCCGCCTCCTCTGGCAGGGCAACACCCTCAACGTCCGTTACGAGGGCCTCGTCGACAAGTTCACCCGGCTCTACGTCAAAGAAGGAGAGCATGTCCGAGCGCGGCCGCCGGGTGTTCCAGCGGTTCGCCCGCACAGCCTCCCTGCCCCGACTGCGACGGCACCCGCCTCGCGCCCTCCGCGCTGGCCACCCGGATCGGCGGCCACCACATCGCGGACCTCACCGCGATGGAGACCCAGCACCTCGTACACGTCCTGGCGGAGCTGGACCTGCCGCGAAGTGAAACCGGTCCTGGACGACCTGATCATCCGTCTGCACCACCTGGTCGACATCGGACTCGGCTACCTGGAGCCTGGACCGGGGAGACCCGCACGCTCTCGGGCGGCGAGTCCCAGCGGATCAAGATGGTCCGGCATCTGGCCAGCAGTCTCACCGAGATGCTGTACGTGTTCGACGAGCCGAGCGTCGGCCTGCACCCCCGGGATGTGCACCGGCTCAAGGAACTCCTCATCGCGTTGCGGGACAAGGGCAACACGGTGCTCGTGGTCGAGCACGATCCCGACGTCATGGCCATCGCGGACCATGTGGTCGACATGGGCCCGAAAGCCGGGACGCTCGGCGGCGAAGTGGTCTTCGAGGGCAGCTTCGACGCACTCACCCGTGCCGACACCCTCACCGGGCGCCACCTCAAGCACCGACTGCCTCTCAAGACGGTGCCCCGGCGCGCCACCGGGGCACTCACCGTCACCGACGCGACGAGTCACAACCTCAGGAACGTGACGGTCGGCTTCCCCACCGGCGTCCTGACGGTCGTCACCGGCGTGGCCGGATCGGGCAAGAGCACGCTGGTCAACGACGAGTTCCTCAGCCGGTACCCCGACGCGATCGTCGTCGACCAGTCGGCGGTGACCACCAGCCGACGCTCCAACACCGCCACCTACACGGGCCTGATGGACCCGATCCGCAAACTGTTCGCGAACGCCAACAAGGTCAGCGCCTCCCTGTTCAGCGCCAACTCAAGGGCGCATGCCCCAACTGCCAGGGGCTCGGCGTCCTCTACACCGACCTGGCGTTCATGGACACGCTGAAGTCGGTGTGCGAGGTCTGCCGAGGCCGCCGCTTCTCCGAGGACGTCCTCGGCCACCGCCTGCGGGGCAGGTCAATCAGCGACGTCCTGGAAATGACGACGGCAGAGGCGGCGGGACTTCTTCACGGAGCCCAAGCTCCGCCCCGTCCTGCACGCCCTGAACGAGGTGGGGCTGGACTGGCCTTCGCCTCGGCCAGCCGCTCAGCACCCTGTCCGGCGGCGAGTGCCAGCGCCTCAAGCTCGCGGCCGACCTGCACCGTGTCGGAGGCGTCTACGTCATGGACGAACCCACCACGGGTCTGCACATGTCGGATGTCCATCGTCTCCTCGGCATCATCGAGGGCCCTCGTCGACCAGGGCAACACCGTCATCGTCATCGAGCACAACCTCGACGTCGTCAGGAACGCCGACTGGATCATCGACCTCGGCCCCGAAGGGGGGCAGCGGCGGCGGACGAATCCTCTTCGAAGGAACTCCGGCCGATCTCCCTGAAGACCACCGCCTCCCACACCGCCGCACACCTCCGCCAGGATCTCTCGCACGCGGGCCGCGTCTGACCATCGAAGCCGTGGCGGCAACGTCATGAGCCGACGTGCTCGTCACGCCGGACAAGGCGGCTCGCTCCATGCTGCGCGCCACCGAGTTCGCCGCCGCGGCTCGGCACACCGGACCGACGCACACTTACGTAGACGCCGACAGTGACCCGTCGGCGGCCGTGCCTTTCCGTTGGCCCAGCGGTGACGACTGTGCCGATCTGATCCGTCCGATCGCCACAAGGCCGGCGTCCCATGCTGCCGTGGGACGTGCAATACGCCGATGACCAGGAAGGATCTAGACCGGATGGGACGCCCCTTGGGACCCTCGGGGCGCCATGAATGAGCCGTCACGGGGGTGAGGTGCTTGACGGGGCTCGATGGGGAACGGGAACTGGCCGCCGCGTTGCTCGGTCTCAAGGAGCGCAGCGGGCTCAGCTACCGGCAACTGGGGTGCAGGGTCTTCATCAGCAGTTCGACGCTCCACCGGTACTGCAGCGGCCAGGGGTGCCGGGCGAATTCGACCTCGTCCTGCGGATCGCCAGGGAGTGCGGTGCCAACCCCGTGGAGCTGAACGAGCTGCTACGGCGCTGGGAGGCCGTGACGAGGGAGGGGCGAACGGAGCCTCGGCTCACTTACCGCGCTCGCGCCCCCCGCCCTCTGCCATCCCGCCTGCTGCCGTGCCCTCGGAGCGAATCCCCGCTCCCGCCGTCCCGCACCCGGTGCGATTACGCCACGCCTCGCAGTTCCGCCGCCTCGCCCTCATCATTGGCATGGCCCTGCTCGTCCTCAGTACGGCCATCGCAAGCACACCGCACGGCACCGGTTCGGATCTCGTACCGAAGCCAACAGGGGCGGATCCCGTGCCGACACTGGACGCGGCAGCCAGCTGGGGCGCGGCCTCCCTCCCCGGTCGACCCGGAGCTCTTCGGCGTGACGATGAACAGCTACAGCGCGGTGCCATGCCGTCCTTCCGGGTCGGCGCCCTGCGGCTGTGGGACAGTGAGACACGCTGGTCCCAGCTGGAGCCCCGGCGCGGAGAGTTCGACTGGGCCACCCTCGACCGGCTGCTCGACGGGGCCGAGCGTCAGGGCTGCCCTCGCTGTTCGTCTTCGGCGGCACGCCGGCCTGGGCTGCCCCGGATGCGCGGAAGGCCGCCTACCCCGAGGGTGCGCGGGCGGCTCCTCCGGATGACCTGGCCGACTGGGATGCCTTCGGGCGGGCGCTCGTACGGCATGCGGGCGCCCGTATCGACGCGGCTACGAGCTGTGGGTCATGGCCAACCACGAGCACCACTACAACGGCAGCGTGAAGACGCTCGTCGAGATGACCCGCAGAGCGAGCCGCATCATCGAGGAGCTAGACCCGGACGCGACGGTGGTCTGTCCCTCGGTCACAAAACTGTGGACGGCGCGGGCGCACAGGTTTCTGACGGAGTTCGCCGCGCTGGGCGGTTACCAGTACTGCGACGCGGCGGGCGTCAAGCTCTACCAACGCCGGGTAACCGACCCGCCGGAGACCATCCTGGATGCGGTACGGGAGGTCGAGCAGACCTTCCACAAAGCCGGCAACCACCTCCCGCTGTGGAACACCGGCACCACACAGACCCTGCCGCTGAACGATCCACTCGAGCCGGAACAGGCAGCCGACCACGCCGTCCCGCTTCTACCTCGCGGGTCTGTACGCCCGGAACTGGGGCCTGGAACGCATGTACTTCTACGCCTGGGGCAACGGGAAGATTCCGATCGTGCTCCAGGCTGAGGGGCAACCGCCGACGAAAGCGCGGGCCTGTTCGTGGGAGTGCTGCAGCAGTGGCTCGCGCACGCACGCGTCACCTCCTGCAGGCACGGCCCAGAAGTCTCGCTCCCGAAGAACGTCTGGGAGTGCCGGTTCACCGCCCCGGACGCACGAGGAGCGCCGGGTACGACCCGCATCGTGTGGGCGGACTCCGGTACGGCGACCGTCCGCGCCGGCACCGGGTCATCGATCGTCCGCCATCTCGACGGCACCGCGTTGGCCCTGGACGCCGAGGACTCCGTGCAGATCACCGAACGCCCGGTCTTCATCGAACACACCGACGCGCCGTCGGCATGACAAGCACTACGGACAGAAGACGTGCCCGGCCTGCTGGATCTCTCGCGACGCCTGTGCGCCACCAGCTGCGCTTCACCCTGCCCGTCCTCACCTGCCCCACCGCAACCGCCACCGCCACTGGAGCCCCGCGTGTCCCGGCCAAGGACCGTTCTAGTCTGTTCGAGGCGGCCGCTGCCCATACTGCTCGCCCGCCGGACAGGGACGATGATGACGACTGCCGTGCCCCTGGTGACCGAGTCTGATACCTCGGCGCGGACCTGTCCCAGTGACCAGGTCGGCCCCTGCACCAGTGCCAGCGGCCGACCCCACCGATACGGGAGCCGGAGCCCGCAGCTCTCTGTGTGAGTGGTGCGACGTTGGAGCCGTGGCGGGCGGGGGGCGAACCTCAGAGCCGTCGGCCCGCTCCCGACTCACAGCCGGAACGCATCGAGCCAGCCTTGCCCACCGCTCTTGCGCCGCCTCCCCGTACGGCTCTGTTTCGGCCCCGCTCGCCTCATGGCGCCCGCAGGAACACGCTGGAAGTGTGACCAGCGCGCCCATCGTCGTGCACCGGCCCCTCCCGACGGGCGGCCGGAGAGTCTCCGTGCACCGGCACGGGCGGGACGAGATCCTCGGCACCGCCTACAGCGACCACGACCTGGTCGCTCGACGGCGCCGGCATCACGGACCCGGAGGCCGTCCTCGATCAGCCGCAGTGGGTGGAATGGCGCGACCGCCCGGCCCACGACTTCGGCGCCACCTGACGCCCAGGGCGTGGAGGCATCAGCCGTGACGTGGACGCTGCCGACTGGTCCAAGCCTGTTCCCAGCGCGCCGCCCACGGTGGCGATCGAAGCGACGAACCAGGACAGCGTCCAGTACTCCGTGGCGTGCAGTGAGGTTCGTGTCAGTGAGGAGAACACTTGGTCGTTGAGGATGAACGACGCCCACACCAAGTTGATGACCATGAGACCCACGTAGCAAACGAGCACCCGATACCCACTGTCACGACGGTCGAGGCGTTGTAGAGGCTCGTCGCTTTTCTCTCCTCCGGCGGGGTGTCTGTTGATCGATGCCACAGGTGTGCGTCCACGATCAGCGTGGCGTGATCAGGGACGCGGCCAGGCTCTCCTCCTCACCACCGGGCCTGATGGATAGGTGCGAGACGACCGACGAAGGGGCCCCATCGGCGGCTGGTGTCGCCCAGCCCCCTCAGCCCCGGTTGCCTGCGGGCTGCCAGGGCTGGAGAACGGCTTTTGCGGCTCGCGGGCTCTCGTCTGCAGTCGCAGGCCTCCCAGCGGGGGAGAGGAAGACTTCGGCGCGTTCAACCCCTACGCCCGCCGCCCCGGCGCCTTCGCCGAGGACCTGGAGACCGCCGGCTGGATGCTTGCCTCCTATGCCGTGGTCGCGCTGGCCAGCGTCCGTACTATCGATCAGCTCGAACATGCCATGGAAACCCGCCTCGCCATCGGCGAAGCCTGGGCATCCTCATGGAACGCCACCGCATGAGCGAAGTCGACGCCTTCAATGTGCTGCGATGCGTCTCCCAGCACCACAACATCAAACCCCGGGACGTCGCTCAGAGGTTCCGCTGCGAGTATGACCGTCCCTGACCGACCCGAACGTGTGTTAGGGACGCCCGCACTACGCGGACGTCTCCGCGCAGTGCGGGCGAATCTGCCGTTGCGGGGCTCTTGAGCTTGTGTTTTGTCTTCCGGCCTGGAATATCAGTGCCCAGTCCAGGTTGCCCATGGACGGCCAGTTGAGACGTCACGCCCGTAACTCATGCCTTGGCATCAGGGGCATTCACCCGGCGGGGAGGGAGATCGTTCCGGCGGCTGACGCCACCCCGCCGCAGGCGATGCGACGTTCAGAACATGACCAGTGTTGAACGGACGATGATGGCGCTCTGGAGTGTCCTGGTGGCAGCGATGGCCGCGCTGGGTGGCCTGGGCGACGATGCTGTGGGCGGTGGCGTATGCCGGCTTCGGCCTGGCGTGCGCGCTGAGCGGGGCCTCCTTGCTCTACTACGGCGGTGGTGCAGAGGCCTCAGAGCTGAGTTGGGCGGTCGTGGCGGTGGGCGTGCTGGCGACGCTGGTCAGCAGGGCGGTGGTGCGGTACGGGCTGCGCCCAGCGTTACGGGTGCTGCTCTGGGTGGCCTGCGGGCTGGCCGGGATCACCGCGTTCAGCCTGCTGATGGATGTGATCACGCTCATGCTCGGTCAGGGAGTGGACAGCCGGGCTGCCGCTGCGAACAAGGCCCTGGCGGCACTCGGGGCGGTCCTGCTCGCGGCCACGGCCCGGTCCGACCGCCCGTCCGCCGGTACTGCCGTACGGGCGCCGTCCGCTGCACCGCAGCTCGTCCAACACACCGCCTGGGTAGGAACGCTGACCTTTGTCCCGTACGCGGCAATGAAGCTGGTATGGGCGTCCGGCGGCACGTTCGCGGGGGATCACCGGTGACGAGATGCTCGCGGTTTCGGGAGCGGAACGGCGCCTCGGGGTCTTCCTCACCCTGCAGTCCTGGGGCCTGGACCCCACCGCCCTGCTGGCTGTGCTCGGCGTCTTCCTGCTCTGGGGCCTGGTCCGCCCGTGGGGACAGGTCTTCCCGCGCTGGATGCTGTTCCTTCACGGCCGACGGGTGCCGCGCTGGCTCCCGCTCGCCCCCGCTCTGCTCGGCGCTGCCACGCTCGCGCCGTACGGCGTTGTGGGGATCGGATACTTGACCCTGGCTACGGCCGGCGCAGTGACAATGCGGCGTGGCGACTTCCACTCCCCTGGGCGACGCGCTGCTGGTCGGCTGGATCGATGGTCGCCTTCGCTGCTTACGGCATCGCGCTGACCATCGCGGCCCGCTCGTACTGGCTTCGACGCGTCCCGCTCGCCGGATGAGCCGGCTGAGTGTCAGCGCAGAGTGACCGTCTGCGGCCAGTTGGACCCCGTCAAAGGGTGCTCGATTTTTGGGGCAAGTTGAAGACGTGGCCGATAGCGGCCTGATGTCCCGTGTCACCGAACCTTGATCGCGTGCCCCATCGAACCTTGTCGGATGCGAGTTCGTGTCATCGAGGTCCTGAGCACAGCGTCAAGGGCCGCGTCCGGCTGAGTGATGCCAAAGGACAGCGAAACGGCCGCGCGATGAGTTCGCGGCCCCGGGACGGTCTATCCAAGTAATGAATGGATCAGGCGGCTCACCGCGAAGGCGACGGAAGTCGCCATCAGGAGGGACGGCACAGTGACCACACGTTTGGGCAGGGTGACCTGCGATCTCTCGATCTCCGTCGACGGGTACTCGGCCGGGCTCAACCAGGCCGAGCAGCGCCCGTTCGGCGACGACGCCGGTGATGGCTGGGGCGACAGGCTGCACGCATGGATGTTCGAAAGCCCGGAGCAGCGGCAGGTCGAACTCGACCGGCTGACGGAAGTCGGCGCCTTCATCATGGGGCGCAACATGTTCGGCCCCGTACGCGGCGCGTGGGATCGGCAGTGGAAGGGCTGGTGGGGCGACAATCCGCCGTACCACGCGCCGGTCTTCGTCCTCACCCACCACCCGCGTGACCCGCAACCGATGGACGGCGGCACCACGTTCCACTTCGTCACCGACGGCATCGAATCCGCTCTGCGGCAGGCTCGCGAGGCGGCCGGGGACCGCAACGTGTCGATCCACGGGGGCGCGACCACCATCAACCAGTACCTGGCCGCAGGCTTGATCGATGAGCTGCGGCTGCACATCGTGCCGTTCACGCTCGGCGCCGGCACACGGCTGTTCGACGGAGTGCCGTCACTGAACCTTGAGCAGGTGGAGTCGCGGGCAGCGAACTCGGTCACACACGTGACCTATCGCGTGCTGCCCTGAGAGAAGGGCGGTGTCCGTCACAAGTACCGCTCAACCTTTGAGGGGAATCGCTCGAATCGCTCAGGTTCCCTGTCACGGGATACCTGATCTGCCCTGACTCCGCACTTTGGAGGCCTACCTGGTGCTGCCTCCTCGGAGAAGGTTCGGACGGCGATCTCCATGGCGGAGCAGCGGGAGGCGGAGCGGCAGCGAGGCATACAGGACCGGCCCTGCCCGCCCGACTGGTTGCTGGAGAAGGGCCTCAACTGGGACGGCCCGCCCGTCCAGCTCCACTGCGGCGACTGCTGGTATGCGGGCAAGCGCACCCGTGGCGTCACCCTGGACGAAGCGCGGCGGGCTATCACCGAGGGGGGCAAGGCGTGCGGCGTCTGCCGACCCGACAGCGCGCTCGGCTTCCTGGATGGTAAAGCCTGACGTCCCCATCTTGCGCAAGGAAACCAAGGAGAGTGGGGGAACGTCGGTCGTGACGTGGACGCTGCCGGACCCGGTGCTCACCGTGTCCGTGGCCAGCCCCGGCCTGGCGCGGGTTCGGCGGCGGAGCCGAAGTGGGACGGCTACCGTGTCCAGCTCGCCCGCTGGTCCGACGGCCGGGTGCTGCTGCGCTCGCGGCAGAGCACAGACATTCCCGGTGTTCTGTCTCCACTCTGGTCTGTTGCTCTCAGGCGGTCAGGTGCAAAGAAGACGCTGCTCATCATGCATGTGGACCTGCGGCGTCACGCAACAGAATGGGGGGCCCTTCAACGCGGACTAGCTGATCATCCTCGTGCCACCTGACAGATACCGTGTACGTAGGCGGGTGAAGGCCGTGGGGGTTGGGCGGAGTGGAAGGGAACTCCTTGATCTGCTGGGCGCACTCGCGCGGGCTGGCAGCGCTGGTATCGCACTCCAGGTCGTAGTCGCCGTGGCTGTGGACCAGGTCGAATTGGTGCTCTGCCAAGCCTGCGGGGCGATCACCCCGAGCCTGCTCGCGGCGGGCGAGTTCATCCAGCTGACAGTGGACGCCGACGAACAGAACATCCTCGGAACGCAGCACTTCCAGGCAGTCGAGTAGCCGCCATCGCTCACTGAAGACGTGGTCAACGACGACGTCGTTGCCCGACTCGGCCATGGCTGCGATCGAGCGGTGGAAGCCCATCCTGGTCCGTCGCAGCGCAGCATCGAGCTCCTCGGGGTCGAGGGCCCGCTGGGTGCGCATTGCATTGAATGTGTCCACCGCCAAGTGGAAGAAGACACCGTCGTCCAGGATATGCAGCAATTCCCGGGCAATGCTCGACTTTCCGGAGCTGGACGTGCCGTTGAGGAAGATGATCAGGCCAGGTGTCATGCGGAGATGATCACACGGGGCTGCTTGGCCAGGCTAAGCATCGTGTATCCATGCCAGCTACTCAACGGTCCAAGCAACAACAAGCCACTCGATACAGAACGGCCGTGTTCCCGGAGATCCGGGACGCCGCCCTGGCGCAGCTGCCCGAAGGCACTGGTCTGGTCGGCGCGCTGGTGGTCTGGGGGGTCCGGTCGCCTCGTTTTTAGCGCCTGCAGCAGCGTCTGGCCCGCCGCCGCGTGCCGGCGCGCTTGAGGCCACGCGTGCCTGGCCCGCGCACTTGGTCGTGTTCGACGTCGTGCGCCTGGACGGCACCGACCTCACCCCTGGCCCTACGTCCGGCGCCGGGCTGCCCTGGAGACCTTGTTCGCGGACATGTCTTTGACGGCGCCGTTCACGCTGTGCCCGTCGACCACCGACCCCACGACCGCGCGGACTGGCTCACCTGGACGTCCGCCGGTCGGGAGGGCCTGTGCTTCAAGGGGGGTGTGGGAATGTACGGACGGCGTCCGTCAAGAACCACAGATACGCTGGGCCTGCGAGGCCGTCCGGTCGCGGTCGGCCTTCGCGTCGGCCAGGGCCTGCTGCTCGGCGGTGCCCGGGTGGCCGCCCTGGGCGACGATGTCCTTGTACCACTTCAGCCAGGACTCGTAGTCCTTCTGAGACTTTTCGGCGACTGCTACCGCCTTGGCGCAGTCACCCGAGGCGACGGCCGGTGCGGCGAATGACGCCGCGGGGAGGGAGAGGACCAGCGCGGCCCCGACCGCGCCGGCGAGCATGCGGACAGACACCATGTGACACCTCCGGACGGATTCGTTCCCTATGTTCCCTACGACGTGAGTGTGACCCAGCGGATGCGTCGCATCCGGGTGCTTCCCTTCCGGTCATACATTCACCAGGATCACTCCATCGGCTCCACACCGCCACTAGGCCCGAGCACCCGCCCAGCACAACCGCCGTTCTCCTGCCCAGCAGCCCGCGGCCATGCCCTGCCTGGGCAGTCATCACCCCTGGGCTTCTTCCTCCGGCCTGCTGTACGCAGGTGCGCGGTACCGGGACTGGCCTGCCGCCCAGGCCTCCCGGAGCCGTAGGCCCGCCAGGGGCCCGGGAAGGGCACATGCCAAAAGGTGTTCCGCGGGGCACATCATGGTCGGTCAGCAGGCAGACACCGCCGTGCAGCACACCGGGCATCGTGCCGGACGCATGGCACCGGCAAGCAGCGCTGCCGCGATCGGCGCCCCGGGCAGCTTGACTCTGAGTATCATCGCAGCCGTCGCAGCACGCAGCCGGGCATACGCGAGGAGTGAAAGGCGGGGGAGTCGTCTGGCCGTCGTGACAGCGCTCGCAGGGCTGATAGCCAGCTTCGGGAGTCCACAGGCGAGTGCCGCTGCGGTCACCAACAGGCTCCAACTATGCGGGGCGCCCGGCGTGCCGAGACTTTCGGGCGGGCTACGGCGTCTACGTGTTCAGCTGTAACTACTCGGACTGGAGTACACGGCGCTGCGGCAGAAGGCCACCAGACTGTGTCTGACCGTGCGAAACGTCCAGGTGGCGATGAGCCGAGTATGGCGGCGGACCAGGCAGCATATGGGCAGGTCGGCGGCGACTACCCGCACGGCGACCGGCTCATCCAGAACGGCGTGACCCACAAGTGTCTCGCCCGGATGGCGAACGGCCCTGTCAACACCGGCGGCTTCTACGGGGGCGAGTCGGGCGCTGGTGGAGCATCCTGTATCCGCCCGGGGGTGCAGGCCGAACAACTGGTGATTTCCCCGCCACCGGGATGCGATGGGCCGCAGCCCCGGTGCGCGCTGCATCTTGCACTGGAATGAGAACGGAGTCCGGGCACCGCACCGGGGATTCCGCTGGCCTGTCATTGGATCCGCTGTCGGCCGCAGCCGTCCGGGAGCTCCCTCCGGAACGCCGCCCCGCGCCGGTGGGGCTTCGTGATGATGCCACCGCCGGAACGCCGAACCGCCCCGACTCCGCTGGTAACCTGGGCGCACCGAACCCCCGGCGTCGGCACCGACACCACTGTCCTCGCCCATGCAGCGCTTTCGTCAGACACCGGCCGCCGACCTCTGGAAACCTCTCCCGGCCTCCGTGTCCCCGACCTTGACGAGCTGGGGACGCGCGGAAAGACGAAGATGGTGTCATCACACCGGGGTCCTACTGACAGTGGCTTCCAGCGCTTCTGGAAGCCACCGGAGCACTGCCGCCACCTCCGAGGGCGGGATGTTCTATATCCGCGAATGACAAGGTCCTTCTTGCGGTCCACGAGCGTCAGGTAGCCGTCCTCGTGGAGGCGCCCGTCCCCGGTGTGCAGCCAGCCGTCGGTCAGCGCGGCCGCCGTCTCTTCCAGGCGGCCGTGGTACCCGGGCATGATCTTGAGGCGAGCGACGACCTCGTCGGCCTCACATGGTCAATCCGTGACGGTAATTGAGTACGCGCTGGAGTACCACCCTGTGGCGCGCATTCCGCCATGTAGGTGGCCTTGCCGTCGAACTGATTGCCTTCCAGCTCCTCTTCGGCACCGGCGTCGACCGTCTCCGGTCCCAACCGCGGCGCTGCCGTCGGATTCCTTGAGCGTAAACCGCACGGACCGCTTGCTCGAGTTGTGCACCGCGAACGTCACATCCGTGCCGTCCTCGACCCGGCCGGGTGACAGCTGGCACCTGCTGTCGGTGACCCGCACGGTCACGTCCCGACTCACCGGAACTGCATCGCCGCGATCGCCCTGCCCAGGGCCATCGAGACGAAGACGACTGCCGCACCACAGCGACGCAGGCGCGCATGTCCGGTAGCGGGTCGCGGCATATCGACTTCCCTCATGTGCGGGCACGGCCCGGGTTAGGCTGTCCGTCCGAGCAGAACGTCTTTTCGGCACTACCGCAACTTGGCTGCCGGCCTCCGGGCCGCGACGCAGCCGCCCACTTCCCAGATCCTCGGGTATGAATACTCGTTTCCTCCGGCTCACCCGACCGAGTACCGGCAAACCGCGCTCTGACCGTGCACGAAGGCGGCCCCTCAGCGACCAGGAAACCCCATGGTCCTGGGATTCTGCTCGTTGGCAGCAGGGCTGTGGGGGCAGTCGAATGTCCTGGGTGACAGACTGAACGCAGGTGGTTGAAGCTCACGGGGCCAGGGCGTTCTTCACTGCGAACCCCCGCCTGCGACAGGTCTACTGCTCGCCCAACTGCCGACGCGACGCGGAGAAGCAGCGCAACCAAGAACGCGACGAGCTACGGCATCCTGCTCGGCGAACAGCAGCCCCGGCAGGCGGTCGCTGCCGTTCCCGCCCGATCCGAACAGGCCCTGACCCCTACCGCCGTCCGGAACTGCCCGCACTGCGAGCAGCCCGTCACCATCGTCGCTCTGCTGGTGCGGCCAGGACACCTGCCACCGCCGGAGGTTCGAGCACGGCTACGCAAGGCAGACGGTCTCACACAGCAAGACGTTGCCCAAGTCTTCGAAGCCACCCGCGTCGCCTTCAACCGTTGGGAAGTCGGCACGGCCAAGCCACGCCGACGCCACCTGGAGGCGTATGCCTGCTCGCTGCTCGCTGGCTGGGCAGCCAAGCACCCGGCCGCCGCCGACACGAACGAAGCGGAGTAGCCGTGCTCTCTCTCGCACGTCCTCCGTAATGCGAAGAGGCCCCCGTCGCCACAACGGGAGCCTCTCCCAAGCCCGACTCGCCCCCCATGCAAAGGCCTCGAGTCGTGAGCAGCGCGAGGTGACCCTCGTCTGCCGGGTGATGCCCGTGGCCCGTGGGTCCTCGTGGTCTCTATACCCAGAGTATGCGCCACACATTGCACAACGCCGCTACTCCGAGCCTTGTAGTCGGTCACACTCGCTGGTTACGGCTCCCCGACCTGAGAGATGACCCCCTACTGATGGTGTGTCTTCCGGCCGCAGGATGCTGTTGCTGATGTCTCCGTTCTGCCGTTGACGCGGCCGCAGTTGGCCGAGGCCCGTCGCATGCGCGCGGCCGAGTTGTTCGAGCAGAGACGTCCTTTGTCCGAGGTTGCCCGGGCGGTGGGGGAACGGGTCGGCGTGGTGGTTGAGCGGGTGACCGGGGTGACGTTGGCCCGGCCTCGGTATGCCGCCTGCTGACCGGCCGGCTGGGGTGGAGTGTGCAGCGGCCCCGGCGCCAGGCCGTTGAGCGGGACGCGTCCGGAGATCGTCCGGTGGGTTGCCCACGGTGGCCGCGGATCAAGAAGGGGCGGTGAAGAAACGTGCCTGGATCGTGTTCCTCGATGAATCGGCATCGTTGCTGCCTGGGGTGCATCGCACCTACGCCGCCCCGCGGCCGCACTCCCACGCTGCGGCACCGGCTGAACTGGAAACGTGCGGGGATGGCCGCCGCGCTGGGCTACCACGCCGCCGACGGTGGACGCGGGCCGCGGCTGTGCTTCCACCTCAAGCCGGAGCAGCTACGACACCTCTTCCCTGATCGAGGTGCTGGAACAGATCAAGACCTTCTACGCCGGTGAGTCGGTGGTGTTGGTAGGGACGGACTGTCCGCCCACGGGAGCCGGGGCATGCGGGCCTGGGTGGCCGAGCAGCACTGGCTCACCCTCGAGCGGCTGCCGGCCTACGCCCCCAAACGTAACCCGGTGGAACTGCTGTGGTCGGCCGTCAAGAAGCGCGAGCTGGCCAACCTCGCCGGCGACCACCTCGCCGATGCCGCTGACGCCGCCGAACGCGGCATCCACCGAGTCTGCTCCAGCGAGCAACTCCCGTGGTCCTTCCTCACCCCCACCGGCCTGACCATCCATCCCCAAACACCACAGAACTAACGAAAAACTCAGTAGGGCCTGCATCGGAAGTGGCTGGTTGTGTCTCTGTGGCCTGTTTTCTATGCCCGAGTGAACATCGAGAGCTCCGGGGTGCCGGATGAGAGGACGAGCCGCTGGGTCCGGCAGAGGGCTGATGGCGATGTTGACGAGTGCGTGCGGGTCCGCGCGGAGGCCCATGCGCGCGACGACTACCCGGTGGACTAGCCAGATCGGCCCGCGAGTGGCTGTCACGCGGCCCCCTGCTGGGCTCCTGGGTTGCCGAACTCGAGGGTGGCCTCGTCGGGCATGTCAGTTTGTCGCAAGGCGGCGAAGGCGATCTGGCCCCGACGTTGTGGAGCGAGCGGAACGGGGCGACGCGGGGTATGACCGCCGTGCTCAGCAGGCTGTTCGTTGCCCCGCAGGCGGGGGACCTCTCGGCGCAACTGAGACTGACCGATCTTGGTCATGACTGCTCCTTGTGGAAACCCATTGGTTTCGTCGCCGACGCCGCCGCATTCCTCCTGGACGCCTTCGTCGTCCTCGTCTGAAGAGATCAACCAGCCACTGAGGAGACCAACTGGCCCTGGCTACACGGATATGTCTCGCCCGTTCGCCAGCAGGCCCGTACAGGACCCATGACGAGACTGAACTGCGCATCATCGAATCAGCCTTTCCGACGGGTGCCAGGTGCACTGCTTTCATCGTCTTCCTCCTGACTTGCATGCTCTCCATGACAACGGCATCCCACTGGGCATGCATCTCGAACGCTCGCTCGTGAGCGCCCTCGACAGCGCTGACTGACCTCCGGCCGCACTCCGCCCGTACCAGCCCCTCTATCTCGATGCATCGCGCCTCCTGGTCGGTCAGGGGGCGCTGCAGACGGTGCTCGACTTCGGCGTACAGAGCGTGTTCAAGGGGCGGCACGGAGCTGAGTGCGGGCATCGGCAACCAGGCAGGGCAGTACCTCGGGCATCGGTGCAACCAAGCCGGTCACCTTGAGGTGGATCCGATCGCCTTGTACGACCTCCGCGAGGGTCAGCGGGCTCTGGTCGGTGTAGTCGTGGACGATCCGCGTGATGTGCGCGCTCAGCTGGTCCACATGGGTCAGGGCGAGCACCACATGCAGTTGGTGGTCCGGTAGCCAGTCGCATCACCAGCCGTGGGCCGACGCGCCACGGTTCACAATTGAGGACGTCGTCGGCCGGCTGCCCGCGAGCCGGACCCGGTGCCGACCTTCGTGTGCGAGCCAGATCAGGACGTCGTGTATCTCGGCGATGTCCCGGCTCTCGCGCGTTCCCCGCCCGCGTCGGGGTGGCCGGGGCAGTCGGCGAGCAGCGCGGTGCCGTCGGCACGGCGGGCGAAGAGCTGCGGCACCCAGGAACGCGGCCCGCGCGGATCACGCC
The DNA here is from genome assembly GCA_021502835.1 of Streptomyces thinghirensis. Next base: position 19,089 of record JAKFGP010000062.1, on the reverse strand, counting down.
ACAGCAGCCGTACCGGCCGCCCCCAGGCCCGTCACGTCCCGGTCCATGACCATCAGCTGGGTGCGCATCGCTTCCGATCCCGCGGCCACGTGCCGCCCGGTCGTCGCCGACCACCAAAGGCCCGGCCCCACCGCCTGCCCGGCACCACCGGGAACGCCGAGCAGCAGATCCTCGAAAGCCACGGCCATGGCGGCATCCGCCCACCGCTGCTTACCGCCTGCCCTAGCGGGTCGAGGAACACCGCCTCGACCCGCCCAAGCGGCCCACGGCCGCCTGCCCTGCCCGGCCTCGGGCCGCTCCTGTGCGGGTCACCCGCGCCAGCCAAGCCGCTCCCGCTCGCCCGGACCGCCGGTTCCAGTGTTCCTGCTACGGACGAGTGCCGTATCAGCTAATGCGGCTTTCGTGTTGTCATCGGGTGAGGGCGGTTCCCGAACCCACTGTCGGTGCCGCGCGCAGATCAAGCGGCGCAGACGCTGCTGAGTGAAAGGCCCGGCGACAGCTAGGGCAGCAGCGGCACAGCTGTCCATGCGGTACGCGTTGCAGCGCCCCGGTCCCGCCTGGGCACGCCGCTTTCCCTGCGGCCCCGAGCGTCGGACCGACCGGTCAGGGGGTCACCGAACCCCTGGTCGCCGCAATGTGCTCCACCAACACCGCAGCCCGCCGACCAGACGTCCATCGTCCCCCGGAGGAGTCACCGGAGTCTTCGTCGCAACGCTGACCGGACAGACGACCTCCTTGGAGGTGGTAGCCGACGAAACCGTCGAATCCTGTAAGGCGGAAATCCAGGACAAGCGAGGAATTCCCGCCGAGGAGCAGCGTCTGATCTTCGCTGGGAAGGAACTCGAGGACACGCGTACCTTGTCCGAGTACGACATTTGCGCCGGAGCAACGCCCACCTCGTCCTTCGGCTCCGCGGCGGCTGAGGACGGCGGTCGCTGCGTACGCGGGACTCGGCTCTTGACTCATGCGTCGATCGGCTCGACGAAACCGGTGACGCCATATACGGCCGAGGGTACCTGTGCGGCAATAGCGGGCTTCAGGATCGGACGGTTGTCTTCTTCGACAGCCTGGCAGGCGGTGGACGGTCGTTGTCCGTTGACCAGTATCTCCCGCTCGGTGCGGAAGGCCGGGCCCCGGACAGGCCTTCTTGTCCGGGGCTCCGGGACGCGCTGGTCACATGTCGGAGTACTCGAGCAGCCAGCCGACGGGGACGTCGTCCGCTGCGTCAGCGGCGTCCCGCTTCTGCCGCCCGATGGCGATCTTCAGCGTGGTGGCGGGGAGCTGGTTCCACACCCGAGGGCCATCGTGCTTGACGTCCCAGGTCGCACGCGCTCCAGCCGGCGTCGGTGTAGTAGCTAACGCGGAGCTTCGCGTCTGCCCAGCCGGGAGCCGAGGCTCAGCCAGAGATCTCCCCAGGCGCCGGCCTGGCTGGCCTTCGGCACGGCGAGCAGGAGGGCGTTCTTCGCAGTCGATGAAGGTTTCGTTCTCGGTGAAGGTGAAGCCGGAGGGGACCTCCCCGACTTGGAACTGCGGCATCTGCGACTCCTTCAGAGAGCGATGGCGTCTTCCCCGAAGCAACCGGCCGAAAAGATCTGTTGGCTTCGGGGAACCAGCTGGCCACTGGCCGGTGGCGCCGGCCAGACGACCGTGTGTCCCACCGTAGGGGCCGGCTGTACGCCTTTTGCCCCCTCCGGATACCAAACCGCCCGAGCGGTGGGCACTCGAGGCCCGAGTCGCAGTTGCACAGCCTCGGGCGCGCCGTCAATGCGCCCCTTACCGGGTGCAGGCCGACGTCCGTCGGCCGAGGGCGCCCCGTCACTGAAGATCGCGTCCGCTGTCCCGTTGTACTTGCGTGCCAGTGCACGCCGACAGCTCCTACTACAGCCTCACCGAGCGTGCGGCTTAGACTCGATTCCATCCTCGCGAGTGGGAGCAGCTCGTGCTTTTGGGGGGTTATCGGTGGTCCACCTGCAGTGCCACAACGGCGTGGAAACGGTGGCCTTCGCCCAGAAGGGGGCGCGGACCGCGGGAGTGGACTTCTCGGGTGAGAACCTGGCCGTGGCCCGGCGCAGCGCCCAGGCGGCCGGTGTGAGAGTCGAGTTCGTCGAGGCCGATGTGTACGACGCGGTCGAGGCGCTGGAGGGGCACCTTCGATCTCGTCTACACCGGCCGCGGGCCCCTGCCCTACCTGTCGGAGCTGCGTGCGTGGGCCGACGTCGTGGCAGAGTTGCTCAAGCCGGGCGGGCTGGTCTACCTCATGGAGTTCCATCCGCTGTTGAACTCCATCGGCCGCGCCGGCCCCAGGGACGCTGGGCAGCCGCTGGAGCTGCGCTACGACTACCAAGGTGGGAGGCGGGCCATTAATTCGGCACCCCGCACGCCGACGCCCCGTCCAAGAGCGGGCTGACGGTCGAGAGAGCGACGGTCAGCCACGAGTGGGCGCACACCATCGTCGACGTCCTGCGGGCCCTGAACCATGCGGACCTTGCCGTTGACCTGGACCTGCTCTGGGAGACGGACTGGGTGGACTGCCCCCGCTGGGAGGGTATGACCCAGGTCGCGCCCGGCTGGTGGCGCAGGCCCGACTGCAACGTCAGCATTCCGTTGATGTACGCCGTCGGCGCTCGCAAACCCACCCCAGAAAGCCATTGATCCCCATCTCTTGGTGGGGAACCGTGTTCATGGCGTGCACTGATTGCGGGCTTTCCGACGTGGCTCATGAGTTTGTGGTCATGCGGTCCCGCAGGAGGTAGAGGCGTCTCGTTCAGCCTCGGCCTACTGCCTGCCTTTCGTCATCGGTGAACCGCCGCCCTGCTGAGCCCGTTCTGTACGGGGCCTCGGTAACCCTCCGGCGCCCGTGATCGTTCAGTCAGGCATGATGACGCGTAAGGTAGCCACCGTATTCATGATCACGGCAGCAGCGGCACCGGGGTTCGCCACGCCTGCGTCCGCCGGCGGGGTCGGTGACTTCCCTGTCGCCTGCTTTCGGCATCAGCTGTGTCAATCACCACGGCTCACACGCAGAGGGCGCAGCCGGCCCAGGCACGGGAGCCGCCGACGGCAACCTCGCTGGACTGCCGATCGGCATCCCGATGAACCACTGCGGCGGCGCGGACTCCCCGATCGAGGACGACGATGAAGATGTCGATTTTTGATTCCGGCCGGAACTGCCGCCCTCCACCGCCCTGCTGATCCTCACCGCTGGTGTGAGCGAGGGTGAAACGATGATGCCGCCCGAACCCGGGCCGAGGCGCTCGCGCAGCGACTGGTCGTCGAGAGGCCGGCCTCGGCCTCGAAGACGAAATCGTATCCCTGGGCAGCCTGACGACGCTCAGATTGATCACGTGGAGCCGAGAGCGAAGGATCTTTCTGGTATGAATTTATGTGGGATGTGACCATGGGGGTGTTTCATGCCTAGGGGAGCCGCAGTTGCTGTGACGCGCTTGTTTAGTGCTCTTGACTGTGCCTTGCGCCACTCGAGTCATATAGGGCGATACATCTGTTCGATAGTTGCAATACCAGTAGTCCCTTTCTTGATAGGTGGCGAGGGAGGGTAGAACAGGGAGCCACAGCACCAGGATGCCCCCTCCGGGGCGCTCGGCCGGATTGTGTTAGTTGCGTCGCGTGAACGATCAGGAGGCGGTGGACAGGGACTGATGGGCGGCGCTCGCGGACTCGGAGCGGGAGCAGTGGTGGATACGTTCCCAACCAGACGGTTGGAGCGCTGAGCGCCAGCTTCGCGCTGCCGTGATGCGTCGTTCGCCCATGGAAGGGGGACCAAACTGCATGCCCGCCCATTGTGACTGAGCACGCTATCTGGCAGGGTTCGCCAACTACTGTGCTCAGGGGTCTGTCAACGAACGATTTACAGCCCAGGCCGGGGCTGCGAGGAACGCCTCGCATTGCGCGGCTCCCCATGGACGGTCCATGAGAGCCACCGCACGATCGTTGAGGGCAACGTGTGACCGGGCCGGGCCTACTGCATCAGCAAAGTGGCTTCGGGATCTGCGGTGGCTGCCGGGCGCCCGCACTGATCGCACCCGTGGTACGCAACCGCCGGCCCGGTGCTGGGCCGGTGGATGCCCGTGCAGGGCGGCTGCGGCCGCGTGACCGGGCGGAGCCGTGACCGAGGTCAGGCTACACCCCGCGAGTGCGGCGTCCTGATGGGTATGGGCGGACCCTCGTCCTGTGGTCATGCGTCGACAACTGCTTGGCGTGATGCCGTTTCCCCGTACCTTCAGATAGGCCTCGCTGCAGAAACCCAGTACTCCAGTAGGGCCTGGGAGCGATGGCCAGACGGTAGCCGCCGGATGGTCTCCTTCTCCTGGGGGAGCAGTTGGAGCAGCAGCGCCAGCCCAGCACGGTCGATTGTTTCAAGCTCGATGCCGACCGGCGACTGGGCAGGGGCGATCATGACAGTGGTACGGGTTTGAGCGAGGAGAAGTGCACGTTGCTCTCTCGCAGCATGGGGCCTGCCGTGGGGGCCTTTGCAGCCAGGGCAGGGAGCGGGCAGCAGGTCGACGGACTGAGGGGCCGTACTGAAGCATCTGGCCAGTACCAATCGCAGTGCCACCTGGGCCAAGGTGTACGTGTCGCGACGGTCGGTGCTCAGGAAGCCGTTCGCCCGTCGCCGCTCGGTGCCGTCGAGTATTGCCTGGAGGTTTTGCGAGCGGCTGACGGTGTCCGGGTCTGCGTGCCAGATCCCACGTCAATGTGGCCGGGCGGCGGACGGTATCCGGGCGGCGGAAGCATGAGGTGGGCCAGGAGGTGGTGCGGTGTCCACGCTGTCATCCGCTGCTGTCCTCTCACAAAGGGGTTTGGGCAGTGGTCGACCGGCTGGACGGATGACCGATGGCGCGCAGTCAGCCAAAGCGTCGGTAGGTGCCGCGGTGGCGCAACAATGGCTCCCCCTGACGAAGGCTGGCGGTGGGGGGCACAGCGCCGATAAGGATGGTGTGGTCACCGCCGGGATGAGTGCCGTGCACGCGGCAGGTCACGGTGGCGACAGCGTCCTCGAGGATTGGCACACCCTCTACGTACTGGTGCGGAATGCCGGCGAAGCGCTCCAGTAGGGGCTTCTGGGCGAAGACCTGCGAGGTGTGCTCCATGGTGGCGGCGAGGATGTTCACCGCGAAGGCGCCGTGCTCCCGGATGAGGGCGAGGGTCCCGGAGCGGTTGGCCAGGCATGCCAGGACCAGCAGCGGGTCCAGCGACAACGAGGTCACAGCGCTGGTGGTCATACCGACGGGGCCATGCGGGGATGTGGTGGTCAGCACCGTGACTCCGGCGGCCAGTTCGCCCATGACGCGGCGGAACTGCTGCTGTCTCTCTGTGGACGCGGTGTCATGGATGGCTGGGGGTGTGCGGGGCACGGTGCTATGCGGCATCTAGGCCAACCTCCCCGTCAGGTAGTCCTCGCGGACGCGGCTGCGTTGGCGCTTGCCGCTGGTGGTGCGCGGAATGCCGCCGCGCCGCAGCACGATCACGTCCCGCAGATTGAAACCGAAGGACTGGCGGACCAGCATCGCCGTTTCCCGTTTGATCCGCTCGTGCTGGTCGGCCCGCAGACGGGTTTCGACCAGGGCCACGACGTGTTCACCTGTGTCGTCGGTGTAGGAGAAGACGGCGCTGTTGCCGGCGTCGATGTCGGGGTGGGTTTCGATGCTCTCCTCGACGTCGTAGGGCGGCAGGTTGCGGCCGTTGACGATGAGCAGCTCTTTGGCACGGCCGACGATGTACAGGTCGCCGTCGCGGGTGAAGCCGAGGTCGCCGGTGGCATGGGTGCGGTCGGTGACCGGGGCGGTGGTGCCTCCGGGGTGGAGGTAGCCGGCCATGACGGAGTCACCGCGCAGGTGGATTTCGCCGATCTCGTTGTCGCCGCACTCGGTGCCGTCGGGAGTGCGGACGTGGACGGTGAGGCCGCCGAGAGGGTGCCGCAGGCGATGACGGTGATCGAGGGCCGGTCGCCATGGGCGTCGGTGACCTTGTTGTGGTGGTGCAGGTCCTCGCGGTCCAGGCGCAGGGCCTTCACCCGGCCCCAGGACAGGTCGCCGGGCTCGCGCCGGTTGAGGGACATGGTGGAGGCGAGCACGGTTTCGGCCATGCCGTAGCAGGGGATGATCGCGGCTTCGTCGAGGTTCTGTTTGGCGAAGGTGTCGCGGAAATCGGTCAGAGCCTGCAGCGGTATGGGTTCGGCTCCGACGTATGCCTTGGCAGGGCGGTCAGATCGAGCTCGGTGTCGGGGGTGCGGAGGAAGCGTGCGGTGGCCGTGCGGTAGCCGAAGGGCGGTGCGGTGGTGATGGTGGCGCCGCGCTGGGAGATGTGACGCAGCCAAGACAGCGGGTCGCGAAGGAAGCTGATGGACGGCATGAGGTCCAGCGGTACGCCGCGGGTCAGAGTGGACAGGGACAGGATGAAGCCCATGTCGTGGTGGGAGGGGCAGCCAGTGGCAGACACGGTCCCTTGCGGGGTCCAGTTCAGGGCGCGGTGGATGGCGCGGACGTTGGCGGTGACCTGGGCGTAGGTCAGCACTGCCGCTTTGGGGGCGCTGGTGGAGCCGGAGGTGAGCTGGATGTGGTGCGCGTCGTCCGGGTCGGGCACGGTGAGTTGTTCGTCGGTGGCGGGTGGGTGATCGAGGTCCGCGATGGTCAGGTAGCGGGGCCCTCCGCTGGTGGCGAGGGCGGTGGCTGTTTCGGTGTCGGCGGTGATGACGGCCGCGGGTTCGGTGACCGTGACGACGGCTCGAACTGGCGGGTGCCGGTCGCTGCTTCATCCTGCGGGCTGGGCGGCACGGTGACGGTGCAGGGGACCAGGCCGGCGAACAGGCAACCCCACAGGGCGGCGAGGTGGTCGGGTCCGGTTCCGAGTGGGAGGAGGACGCGGTCGCCTCGGGTCAGACCGTGGGCCAGGAGCGCCCCCGCGGCTCCTGGCCTTGTCGGCGAGCTGCCGGTAGGTGACTTCGCCGGTGATGCCGGCGGAGTCGAGGAAGGTGACAGCGGCTTGGTGCGCGCCGAGGCTCCGGTAGTCGAGCAGTTGCTTTTCGTCGACGGGGGTGAGCGTCATGCGGAGCCGTCCTTCACCGGTCGGCGCGGGCGGCCTTGGCGGCCACTCGTTCGCGGACGAAGTCGGCGAGGTCGCCGACGTGGGTGAAGGCGAACGCCTTCTGCTCCGGGACGAAGACTCGAAGGTGGTCTCGATGCGGCTCATCGCGGCGACCAGGGTGATCGAGTCCAGCGGCAGGCTGAGCAGCGGCGTGTCGCGGCCCAGGGCGTCGAGGTCGACCTGGGCGAGGTCGGCAGGGTCGAGGATGTCGGTGAGGGCTGCGCGCAGCGCGGTCAGCAGCTCGTCGTCGGTGGGGGCGGCGGCGGGTGTGGTGGTCACGGCCGGGTCTCTCCTGTGGGTGCGGTGATGGTGTCGCTGCGCGGGTCGAGGCCGAGGGCTGCCTTGCCGATCATGTCGCGCAGGGCGTCGAGGTTGGAGCCCATGACGGCGCCGGCGCGGGCGTCGCGGTAGTGCCGCTCGAGCGGGTTGGCACGCAGGAAGCCGTGTCCGCCGGTGACTTGCATGGCGGTGTCGGCGACGGCGATGGCCGCCTTGTTGCAGATGTACTTGGTCATGTTCAGCGCCGGGAGGGCTTCGAGCTGGTCGGTCTCGGCGGTGTGCGCGCCGTGCAGCAGGGACAGGCGGGCGGTGTGAATGGTGGTGGCCATGTCGGCGACGTGCAGCCGCACGCCCTGGAACGCGGCCAGGGGCTGGCCCGTGGGGGCGAGCTTGCGGCGCATGACGTGGTCGTTGGCGAAGTTCTGGGCTGCGCGGGCGATGCCGAGGATGCGGCGGCCAGCCCCAGGATGAGGGCGGGTAGCGCGTGGGTGAGGCGGGGCATGCCGCCGCCGGGACCGCCGACGCAGTTCTGGGCGGAGATGCGGCAGTCCAGCAGGGAGGGTATTGGCGCAGTTGGCGCGCATGCCCATCGCGTCCCATGTCTGCTTGACGTCCAGGCCGGGTTGTCCGGCGGGCAGGGAGGGCCATGGTCTGGCTGCGGCGGAACTCAGCTTCGCCGCTGTGGGCGTTGATGAGGTAGTAGTCGGCGTGCCCGGCGGCTGTGCAGAACGCCTTAGTGCCGGCCAGGTGCACGCTGTCGCCGTCCGGGGTGGCCCTCAGCTGGGGGTTGAGGATGTTGCCGCCGGTGCCGGGTTCGGAGAAGCCCCAGCTGAGGAGCTTGCCCTCGGAGGCGATCTCCTTCAGGACGCGTTCGGCGACCGGGTTGGTGGCGGCGTCGGCGGCCAGCAGGCGGGCGGCACCGGAGTGCATGGCGAAGATCAGCGCGGTGGATCCGCAGGCTTCGGCGAGCTCGGCGACGGCCAGGCCCCAGGAGATGAGGTCGGCGCCGGTGCCACCGTACTGGGTGGGCACGAGCAGGCCGAGCAGTTCGGCGTCGTGCAGGTCGGCGATGTTCTCCGCTGGGAAGGCGCCGGTGCGGTCGTGTTCGCCGGTGCGCGGGGCCAGACATCGGCGGGCGACCGCACGCGCCTGGTCGACGATGTCCTGCTGGTCACTGCTCAAGGCGAGGTCAACCATGGGGGCTCCTAGAGGGATGCCGCGGATACGGAGGGGGCGCACGGTGGCCAGGCGCTCGGTCAGCGCGTCCGGGCTGTAGAAGCGGGCGTCGATGATCACGTTGTTGTCGCCGGCGTGCGCGGTGGGTGTGGTGGCGTACACGGCGTTGCCGTACACGGTCAGGGGCACCTGGGCGGGGCGGTCGGCCATGGGGATGGGTTCGCGGTGTCCGTGGCCGAGCTGCCAGCGGGTGGGTGGCGACCAAGTCGATCGGCTGGTCGCAGGTGTCGGCGCAGTGGGCGGGGCGAGTTGGTGATGGCGGGCGGTGGGGCAGGACCGGGCCCAGGCGAGCGGGGTGACGTCGATCAGGCGCCGCACCTGCCAGCCCGGCCGGTCAGGCACGTCGGCTTCGGCCTCCGTTTCCAGTGTGCGGATGCCGAAGCCTTTGAGTTCTTGCAGGTAGGCGTCTTCGAACACCGGGGGCTGCAGCGGACGTCGTGGCGCTTGGGCGGCGTCGTGCGGCCGTCCGGACATCAGGGTGAGCCCGGCCGCCAGTTCCTGGCCCGAGCCGGCGAGCGCGGCGGCAGTGCCGAGGTCGTTGACGGTCAGTGTGAGCGGGACCCGCTGGGCCAGGTCCGGCGGCGAGGTCGACGAGTTGGGCGCCGGTGCGCTGCCAGGCGGTGGGCAGGACCAGACCGGCTCGTCGGCCCGTAGCGGTGATGCGGTCCACGGCCTGCCGCAGCGTGTCCCGGGCGGGGCAGCTTGGCCGCGCAGCCTTCCTGCCCGATGCTCACCGCGTCGACGGGCAGGCGGAGGACTTCGTCCAGCCTGGCCGTCGTGGTCAGGCGGACTTCCACGGTCATGGTCACTCTCCTGCCGGCCTAGACATGGGTGGCGGCGCGGGGTGTCACGGAAGCGGCAGCGTTGCTGCTCGCACATCCGCGGCACCCAGCCCATCTGCCACGTCAGCTCGACGCGGTCGATGTCGGCGATGGTCTGCTTCGTGCTCCAGCCCCTCGCGACGCCGTCCAGTGCCCGCCGATACATCTGGGTGATCTTGGCGTTCTGGCGGATGATCGGGCTTTCCCGGCCGGGGGATCTGCAGGGCAGCCACCCCGAGCGCGACCAGGGACGGCACGTCACACAGGGCGCAGTCCGACGCGCCGTCCAGGAATCCACCCAGATCCACCGGGGCACCCTCGGCGCGGGTGCGCTCTGGTAGCCGGCGCGGCAGCCGAGGCCGGGCCAGGCTGGTCGGGCAGTCGGCGGTGATGGCAGTCGGCGCCCGACCCGGTCTGGACGGGCCTCGATTTCGAGGCCGTCCAGGGGACAGAACGCGGCGATCTCGTCGAGACCAGTGGCGTGCGGGACGACGATCCGCCGCACCCCGTATGTCTCCTGCAGCCGTAGCGCGTAGGCGGCCGTGCTCACCCCGAGGGGGCGCCGGCGACGAGCGGGACGCCGGGATGGGTGTCGGCGATCCACCGGGCGGTGGGCAGGGCGCCGACGACGACGGTGTCGCGCCCGCGTCGATGCCCTGGGCGACATGAGCGAGGAACGCCTCCTTGTCGCCCGCGGCGACGCGCGGGGGCGTCCGCGCACAGATTGACCTTCAGTCCGGCCGCGTGGGCCTGGCTGATGATCTCCTTCACCAGGCGCCGGTTGGACACCTGGGTCGCATCGCCGTCGCGCTTTCCCGGCAGGGCGTCAAACTGACCGCCGTGTCGGCGGGCGCGCGCTGCGCCAGGTAGATCTCGGTGGCGCCGCCGGTGATCTGCAGCTCCAGCATCTGCAGGTTCCGCACCGGCGCATCGAGCCCGACGGCGGCTGCCGTGGTCGGGTCGGGCACCGCCACGAACGGGGCTTCCCGTTCGGTGTGCGGCGGGGCCAGCTCCCACTGATCGGTTACATCACTCACGTGTCTCCGCCCCCGTTGGTGCAGTGTGTTGGCCTGCCTGGATTGGGTTGTGTCGGTGCCCGGCCCCCGTTCCTAGGCGCGGGCGGGCTGGGGTGCGTCGGCCGGGCCGAGCGCCCGCAGCCGGCCGACGAAGTCGGCGGTCCGTACGGCTGCCGCGGTGACGTCGTCCAGGTTGGTGGCGCGACCCGGGCTGAACCGGACGGCCGCACGGGCCCGTTCGGCGGGGATGCCCATCGCGGTGAGCACGTGGGAGGGCTCGTCGCTGCCGGCGTGGCAGGCGGAGCCGGCCGAGACGCAGACGCCGTGCACGGCGAGCATGTCGACGAGGGTGTCGCCGCGGACTCCGGCGAAGGAAACGTTCAGCGTCTCCGGCAGGCAGGGCGCGCCGTCCCCGTTGACGGTGATGTCGCCGGCGGCTTCCAGTTCCTTGAGCAGTCGGGCTCGCAGCGCGTGCCGGCGCTCGTGGAAGGCGGGATCGTCCAGGTGGTGCATGGCCGCGTCGGCGGCCGCTGCCATGCCGAGGATGCCGGGCACGTTCTCGGTGCCCGCTCGCAGGCCCCGCTCCTGACTGCCACCTGGATCAGCGGCGCCAGCCACCCCCCGGCGCGACTTTCAGCGCGCCGACGCCCACCGGGGCCGTAGAACTTGTGCGCGGACACGGACACCAGGTCCGCACCCAGACCGGCCAGGCTCACCTTGCTCGCGGTCTGCACCGCGTCGGGTGTGCATCAGCGCACCGGCCTCGTGCGCGATGTCGGCGATCTCCGACACCGGCTGCAAGACACCGGGTTTCGTTGTTTGCGTGCATCACCGACACCAGTACCGTGTCCGGCCGGAGAGCGCGCCGCACGTCATCGGGGTCGATCCAGCCCGAGGAGTCTGGGCGCAGGACGGTGATCTCGGCGCCCAGCTCTGCGGCCATCGCGCAGGATTCCAGGACGGCGGAGTGCTCGATCGCGGTGGTGATCACATGGGCCGGGCGATCCGCGGCCAGGACGGTGCCTACGACGGCGAGCGCGTCGGCTCCCGACCCGCCGCCGGTGAACACGACGTCGCCGGGTGCGCAGTCCAGCAGCGCGGCCAGCTGCCTGCGTGAGGTTTCCAGGGCGTCCCTGGCCTCGTCGCCGACGTCGTGCCGGCTGGAGGAGTTGCCGGTGATGCGCATCCGCGCATCACCGCCTCGGCCGCTTGCGCGCACACGGGACTGGTGGCCGCGTGGTCGAGGTAGATACCCGCTACACCCGTGGTGGGCGCCGACGGGCTAGGGCACAGACGAGGGGCGCGTCATCGTCCACCCCTCCCGGTGGTTGGTCACCAGACGGTGCGCCACCTGCCGGCCGAGTGCGGCGACGTGCCGCTGGTCGGGGGCGAGGCCGCCGAGCAGGGCCTCGACCCGCTCGTCGTCCCACGCCTCGATGTCGGCCAGCTTCGCGCCCAGGGCGGCCTCGGTGATGACGCTGGCGGTGGCCAGCGAGGCGGCGCAACCGTGGGCTCGGAAGCGGATCTCGGCGACGGCCTCGTCGGCGATGCGGGCGGTGAGCATGATCTGGTCCCCCGCACACAGGGTTGCCGATGAACGCGCGCACGTCCGGGGTGTCGAGTTCGCCGGCGTTGCGCGGGTTGGTGAAGTGGTCGACTACGGTCTGGCTGTAGCGCGGCATCGTGTCAGCCCTCCACCGGCGTGGCGGCGGCGGGGACGTCGCACTCGGCGACGATCTCCTGGCTGTCGATGAACTTCTCGATGCTGACCGCGCAGCAGCCGAGTTCGGCGCCCTGCAGGCGGCGGCGGAAGGACACCGTCTGCCCGGCGCGGCCGCACGCGCAGGGGGTGTGGTCGACCTCGCCGACGTCCTCGCTGAGGATGAAGGCGGGGTAGCCGGTGGACAGGGCGTCCATTAGGGCGATCACGCCGGTCTTGCCGGGCGTGAGTTCGACGTCGGTGTTCTCCACGTCGCGGATGGAGATGTAGGACCACGGCGGCACGTGCTTGCGGTGGTGCTCGCACTCCATGGCCAGCATGTTCGACTCGATCATGCCGTACATGTCGCGGACCCGGTCGCGGGGATCCCCAGATACTTCTCGATCTTGGCGTTGAACTCCTCGCGGCTGATGGACTCGCCGGTGTACCGCTTCCAGCCGCCCAGGGTGATCACGAGGGACTCGGGGTCGAGCTTGAGGGTGATGTCCTCCAGCTCGAGGTAGCGCAGGAGTCGGCCGACGAGGAACGGCGGGCCGATGATGTGCCGGGTCATCGACTCCTCCCACTTGTCCAGTTGAGAGAGGGCCTCCTCGGGGTCGAAGGCGTAGTCGCGGACGATGTAGGCGTGGTCGTCGAGGAGGCCGTTGAGGACGTTGAACGCCTTGACCATGCCCATCTCAGGCGTCTCGGCGGTCGACGGGCACAGGAACAGGCCGGCGCCCTTGCCGACCTGGAAGAACTCCCGGTACTGCGCGAAGATCGCGGTCATCACACGGCTGACGGTCTTCACGTCACGGCGGGCGACGCTGGGCACGCCGCCGGTGCCGGTGGAGCGTATCTCCAGCTCGACGTCGGTCAGTGCGGCCGTCATCAGGACGTGCGCGTCGGGCTGCTTGAACATCCGCACCGGCAGCAGCGGGATCTTCACCATGTCGGCCAGCGTCTTGATGTCCTCGGCGCTCACCCGGCGGCCTCGCACTGGGCACGGTAGAAGGCGTTGTGCTCGGCGTGCTCGGCGAACACCTCGCGCAGGGGCACTGGTGACCGAGTCTTCCCACTCGCCCTCGGCCTGCCGGAAGGCGACGTCCGGGCAGCCGAGCATGGCAGCGAGTTCCATGTATCCCCCTAGGTTTTGGGCAGCAAGAACTGCTCGCCCCGGCCGGCTCACCGGCTCGACCGGCCCTCGACGCGGCAGCGACCTACTATTGCAGTAGTACTACGTGGATAGTCAAGGATTGCTGGATGTCCTATGCTGCTGGCCATGGCGAGACTGGGTGACCTCGAGCGGGCGGTGCTGGACAGCCTCTGGCAGTCCGACGAACCGCTGACCGTGCGCGAGGTGCACGAGGCCCTGACCGAGCGGCAGCTGGCCTACACGACCGTCATGACGACATTGCAGCGCCTGGCGCGGAAGGGACTGGTCACGCAGGACACCCAGGCTCGGGCACACCGTTTCAGCGCTGTCGCCACGCGCGAGGAGATGTTCACAGAGCTGATGACCGACGCCCTGGGCATCGCCGGCGACGAGTCCGAGGCCATGCTGCGGTTCGTCGACAACATCGGCCCCGAAAGCCCGTGCGGCGCTGGCCGAGCGGCTTCGCCCAGGGGCACACCTCGTAAGCGGTGAGCCGACTCGGTGGACCGCCTTGCGGTGGCGCAGGGCGGCCGGGGGAGACGCGTGCGGTTGCGCGGATAAACAAGTGAACCAAAGTAACGGGGGTTACGTGGATGCGCTGTGTTTCGTGCTGTTGTCCGTCTTACTGGTGGCAGTGGCCTCCGCCGCTGTCACCCACACCGATGGCCCTACCGAGCGCCGTGCGCAGCGCTGGCCCTATGGCTCGCCGCATGCCTGGGCGCGCTGAGCGGACTGCTGATGGCCACCTACGGGGTGGTCGTCCACTTCGAAGGAATCGCCGAGCACGAGACACTGCGGATACCGTTCGATCTGACCGCCGTGGTACTCGCCTGGATGTTCGTCGCTCGCGTGATCCGCGCCTACTCCCCGACTTCATCGGCAGAGCTCCAAGCGGCGTGAGCGGCATCTCACCCTGCTCTCCCTGTTCGGCCGTGCGGACGCACAGATTCCGGCAGTGATACTGCCCAGCCGCCAGCCCCTCGCCTACAGCGTGCCGGGACCCGACGGCGGCCACGCCGTCCTCTCCGACGTCGTGCTGGCCGAGTTCAGCGACGAGGAAGTCGACTCCGTCCTCGCTCACGAGCAGGCGCACCTGCGTCAGCGTCACCACCTGCTGACCCAGTTCGCCGACGCGTTCTGCGCGGGTCTGCCCAAACGGCGCTTCACGGTCCGTTTCGCCGAACGCTTCCACGGACTGATCGAGATGCGCGCTGACTGCGCGGCCCGCGTCCAGTGCGGCCGCCACGTCACCGCCAGCGCCCTGGCCCGCATGGCCTACGACAAGAGCCCTCAACCCGACATCGCCTCCGACTGCCCGGTCGCGGCCCGGCGTCGGCACCTGCTGTTCAACGAACGATGTTGCAACTCCCTCGCCGCGTCCGCAGCCTTCTGCATGGCGTGCGCCGTCGCCGTCGCCCCCGCAGTCCTGACCGCCCTCGGTGTCTTGGCTGCGGCGTGTACCTGGATCTGCCGATAACTGCCCTCCGCGTCCTTCGCGAAGCGCCTTTTGTTGACCTGCATCCGTCTTCGAGAAGAGGTCCCATGGAAGTCAGAGTCGAGGAGTCCATAGAGATCGCGGTGCCCCCCAGCGTGGTGTACGACGCGGTGACGAACGTGGCCGACATGGGCCGCTGGAGCCCGGAATGCACCGGCGGCACGGTGAAGGGCGGCGACATCCTGGACCGTCAGGTGAAGCCGGGTATGCGCTTCACCGGGACCAACGCCTCCGCCAAGCGCCGCTGGACGACCCACTGCACGGTCACCGCGGCCGAACGCGGACAGAGTTCACCTTCGTGGCCAAGGCCGTCGGCCTCAACGTCTCTCTGTGGAGCTACCGGTTCGAGGCTCTCGACTTCGGACAGGCCACGAAGGTCACCGAGACCTGGATCGACCAGCGCAGCTGGCTCATGCCACCGTCGGCTCCCGGGTCAGCGGCGTCCACGACCGGGTCACACACAACCGCCAGTCGATAAGGACCACCTTGGAGCGCCTGAAGGAGACGCTGGAGAAGGAGCACCAGGCTACCTGACGCGGTTAGCCACATGGTGAGGGCCGAAGGCGATGATGCCTTCGGCCCTCACCGTGGTGGGGCTGCCGGACCGGGCGGGAGGCACCGGGCCCGGCAGCGAGTCGGCCGCGGTGCGGCACGGGGAAAGGACCGCGCCCTGGCCTGGCCCTCCCGACACGGGCCGGGAGGGCCAGGAGCTCTACAGCCTGGCGCTCTTGGCCTGTGCCTTCTCTTCAGCCTCGTCGGCCGCCAGTGGTTGTCTGTCGCGAGCCGGGAGCAGGACGGCCACCACCACCGCCGTGACGGCGGCGAGGCCGGCACAGATCAGCGACACGGTTGACATGCCGGCCACGAAGGCGTCCCGTGCGGAAGTCCGCAGAGAGGAAGCCGGCGGGCGCGGCCGGGAGCTTCTCCGCGACCTGGAGTGTACCGGCCACGTTGCTGTCCCTGACCGCCTCCTGTGCGGGCTGCGGCAGACCTGGCTGGAATGTCGTCGTCGGACCCGTTGCGGTAGGCGGAGTTCAACCACGCTCCCAGAGCAATACCGCGACACCCACTGAAGCACCGATTTGCCGCATGCTGCTTGGCGAGAGCGGGATCCTGCGCCCACCTGGTAGTTGGGCAGAGAACCGAGGATCGCGTCCAACGTGGTGGAGCATGTGAAGCCCCAGGCCAGACCCATGATGGCCAGTGCCGTGCCGGTGACCATGAAGTCGGTGTCGGGATTCACCGTGGACAGCAGTCCCAGCCCGGCCACCCACAGCACCCATGCCGGCGGTAGACGATCACCTTGGTCCCGATCTTGCCTACCAGCCGGCCGCCGACGCCCGCAGCGATGACCAGGGGCACCGATCATCGGCAGCAGGTGAAGGCCGATGTTCATGGCGTCCTTGCCCTGCACCTGCTGCAGGGAACTGCGACACACTAACAGCACGCCGAACAGGATGAACATCAACCGCAGAGATCGCGACGCTGGACCAGGTGAATCGGGCGTTGCGGAAGAACCCGAGATCCACCAGCGGATTGGAAGCTCGACGCAGCCACACCAGCAGCAACGCCAGCAGAGCCAGGCCGCCCACCATGGTTACGTACCAGTACCGTCGGGTCGCTCCAGCCGGCGTTCGGATCTCGATGACGCCGTACACGAACGCCGAGACACCCACGAGCGACAGAGCGGCGCCGATGAGGTCGAGCCGCTTCGCGTGCGGATCACGGGACTCCGGGACGAACAGTATGATCCAGACGACGGCCAGGACGACAACCGGGATGGGCGATGAGGAAGATCGATTTCCACAGAAGTTGCTCAGCAGCCATCCGCCGGCCAGTGGACCGAGCGGAAGGCCCAGGGGAACTCGGCGGTGGCGGTCGCCATCGCCTTCCGACCGTTCCTGGGCGGGAACATCAACGGAACCATTCCCAGGGCCAGCGGGGTGATGGCCGCGGCACCCGCCCCCATGACCACACGGGCAATGATCACCAGCCCGTCGGGGCTGTCGGACCGCCATGACCATCGCCGAGCCCATCGCCGAACAGCAGCAGGCCACCGATCAGCACCAGGCGCGTCGGCCGATCCGGTCGCCCAGACACCGAGCGGCAGGAGCAGACCGGCGAAGGGAAGGGGTGTATCCGTCGGTGAACCACTGCAACTCGGTGGTCGTCGCTTCGAGATCAGTAGCCAGTGTCGGCAACGCGACCGTGAGGATCGTCGTCCAGACCGACGATCATCAGACCGAAGACGGGTGCGGCCAGCGCGAGCCAGCGTCTGCGTGCCAACGGCACTGACGGTTCAGTTGCGGTGGTGCCGGGCATTGCCAGGATGCTCCTCAATCTGGGCGCAAACAGAAAAAGAAGTCGAATGGATGCCGGATGCCGGGATGCCGGATGCAGGTCCGGCCGTCCTGCCACCGATCGGTAGGGACCGTGGTGGCCGTGGCGCTCTGGGCGCGCTGGGAAACAAAAGCCCCTGAGCTGGCGCGTGCGCCTTCGGGGGGCCGATAATCGCTTCCCCTTGTGAGTTGTGCGACGGCAGGATGCTCCAGCCGCTCGGACATCGGGTCGGTGCAGCAGCCGCACCCCGGGGCGCAGCCACAGGTCCGCCGACTCGGCGGGGATCGGTGCCCGCCTCCGAGCGTGCTCAGCCCGGCCGGGGCACAGCATCCGTCCCCGCGCCACGCCTCCCGGCCTTCCTTCACAGCGATCCCCGCGATCACCAGAGCCGCTGTCGGTCCGCCCAGGGCAAGCCGAACACCGCGTTGGCCACGAGGCTCGCCAGCAGGACCGCCGACAGACAGGTGCACAGCAGCCCGCTTGGAGTCCAGACAGCCGATTGCCGCCCCGAGTTCCCGGCCGGCTGGTCGCCGGTGCGGCGGACAGGAACGGCATGACGGCCAGGACACGGCGGCCAGCACGATACCGGTCAGTGACGACTCGGCTTCCCTGCTGCCGACCAGGGATCGGCTCGCGTCCACCGATACGAAGGCGGCCAGGGCGAAGAACGACACCGCGATGATCCGCAGTGCCTCTTCTCCCGTGCCTCGCGCACGTGGTGCTCACGAGCGGAGAACTGCCAGGCGACGGCAGCAGCCGACGACACTTCGATCACAGAGTCCAGGCCGAAGCCCATCAGAGCGGAGGATGATGCGTTCGATCCCGCCGCGATGGCGACGATCGCCTCGATCACGTTGTACGCGATCGTCCCCGCGACCAGAACCGTATGCGGCGGCCCAGGGGCGTCCCAACGGGCCGGAGCCGGACCGAGAGAGATCTCCGCCGCCATCAGCAGCAGCCCTCTGCGGCATCCGGGCACGTGCCGTCCTCGGCGACAGCCACCACGGCGCTGCGCAGGTCGTCCAGCGCATGCCCCAAGCGGGGTCGGCGAGTTCGCAGCGGCTGCGGCGGGCCCCCGGGCACTGCCACGACCAACCCGCAATCGCGCAGACATGCCAGATGGTCTGGAAAGCCGCGTCCGGGAAATGTCCAGCGCGTCCGCCAGATCGGACGGGTAAGCGGGAGCCGATCGCAGGGCGAGCAGCAGCCGGCAGCGGATCGGCCGGCCAGGGCACGGCCGAACTGCCAGTACCTCGATGTCTTGGGCGAGATTCAGCACACCACTGACGATACACGGGAACCTGAATTCAAGGAAGTCTGAACAGATGGAGAGCGGCGAGGGCGGGGCGCAACGGGCCGGGACTGTCGTGCGTCCGGCGTTACAGGTCGCCAGTTGCTGCCGCCGCAGAGATGGTGACTGGCCATCCACCTGCACTGAGGCAGCGCGTGTTGAGCCCCGCCTACGTCCGGCGAAGTTGCGCGGCGTGACTGCGCTATCTGGGCCGCTAGCTCCCTGGCCTTGATCGTGCAGGTCGTCTCGACGTATCTTCACCCGGCATGCCTCCCTTGCTCAGGCAACTGCGATTTCCGGCGCCGCAATGTGGTGCAGTGAAGCGCATCAAGAGAAATACCGCAAAGGCTGCAATGAAGTCGGCAATCACCGCCATTTGCGCGTGCTCGACCTGGCGTTTTCTCCCGCACTGAAAAATAAACTGGGATCGATTTTCTTATTCAGGTCCGCAACCTGGCCACGTTCCAGCGCCCGGCCGCACCGAGGCAGCGCCTTTCACCTTCACGCCACTCCGCCTGCCGAGACCGGCGCAACCGGCCGACTGAAGCGGCGCACGAAAAACGCGAAAGCGTTTCACGATAAATGCGAAAACAAGGTTACACAAACTCCTGGACAAGGGTTAAACACCCAAATCTGAAACTGAACGAAGTACAAC
>JAKFGP010000061.1 GCA_021502835.1 Streptomyces thinghirensis | reverse complement strand
GCCAACGCCTCGTCGCGGTCCTCGGCGAGGACGACGGCCCGGTGGGCGAGCCGGGCACGGGTGGTGGCCGGTGAGTAGGCGACGGATACGGTGTCCGGCTGGTCACCGCGCTCCACGAACGCGGCCAGCCGCGCGGCCTGGGCGCGGACTCCGTCAGGGGGGGGGGGAACCACCTGAGACCAGCCAGGGCAGTATGCCGCCACGTTCGGCGGGCTGCGGGGCGGCGGTCTCGTCCTCGGGCGCCTGCTCCCGGGATGACGTGGGCGTTGGTGCCGGAGACGCCGAAGGAGGAGACGCCGGCCCGGCGGGGACGATCGCCGCGCGGCCACGGACGAGCCTCCGTCAACAACTCCCACCGCACCCGCCGACCAGTCCACCTTCGACGTCGGCTCATCCACATGCAACGTCCTCGGCAACACCCCATGCCGCAACGCCAACACCATCTTGATCACACCAGCCACACCCGCAGCCGCCTGCGCATGACCGATGTTCGACTTCAACGACCCCAGCCACAACGGCCGGTCCCCCGGCCGCCCCTGCCCGTACGTCGCCAGCAACGCCTGCGCCTCGATCGGATCCCCCAGCGTCGTCCCCCGTACCGTGCGCCTCCACCGCATCCACATCCGCCGCCACCAGACCCGCCGACGCCAACGCCGCCCGGATCACCCGCTGCTGCGACGGACCGTTCGGCGCCGTCAGACCGTTACTCGCACCGTCCTGGTTCAACGCCGACCCACGCACCACCGCCAGCACCGGATGCCCCGACCGCCGCGCATCCGACAACCGCTCGACGGGGACGACGGCCACGCCCTCGGACCACGCGGTGCCGTCCGCCGCCTCCGCGAACGCCTTGATCCCGGCCGTCGGAAGCCAGCCCGCGCTGCCGCGAGAACTCCACGAAGACCCCCGGGAGTGGCCATCAGGGCGACCCCGCCGGCCAGCGCCATCGTGCACTCACCGGCCCGCAGCGCCTGCACCGCGAGATGCAACGCCACCAGCGAGGAGGAACACGCCGTGTCCACGGTGATCACCGGGCCCTCCAGGCCCAGCGTGTACGACACCCGGCCCGATGCGACGCTGCCGGCCGTGCCGATGCCGAGGTAGCCCTCTGAGCCGTCGGGGGCCTTGTCCAGGTTGCTGGCGTAGTCGTGGTGCATCACACCGGAGAACACACCGATGCGGTCGCCGTGCAGTGAGGTCGGGTCGATGCCCGCCCGCTCGAACACCTCCCAGGAAGTCTCCAGCAACAGCCGCTGCTGCGGGTCCGTCGCGAGCGCCTCACGCGGCGAGATCCCGAAGAAGCCCGCGTCGAACTCGGCCATGTCGGGGAGGAAGCCGCCGTGTCTGACGTAGGAGGTGCCAGGGCGGTCGGGGTCCGGGTCGTAGAGCTCCGCCAGGTCCCAGCCGCGGTCCTCGGGAAACGCCGAGATGGCGTCCTCGCCCCCGGAGAGCAGCCGCCACAGGTCCTCCGGCGAGTTCACCGAACCGGGCAGCCGGCAGCCCATCCCGACGATCGCGATCGGTTCGTCCAGCACCGCGGGCGGGGCGTCCTGGCGGTCGCCGGGGTCCGTCGTCCCCGCTCGCGCCGCCCAGCAGTTCGGTCTGCAGATGACGGGCCACGGCTCGAGGCGTGGGGTAGTCGAACGCGAGCGTGGCGGGCAGTGGGTAGCCGGTACCGGAGGTGATCCTGTTGCGCAGTTCGACCGCGGCGACCGAGGTGAAGCCCAGCTCCTTGAAAGTGCGGTCGGGCCCGGTGACGTCGCCGACCGCCATGTCCCGCACGGCGTCGAGTACCAGATCGAGCAGGATCCTCCGCTGCTCGGACTCCGGCAGGTCCCGGAGCCGGGCGCGCAGCGCCGAGGACTCGGCCGCGTCCGGCTCGACGGCGGTGACGGGCGCGTCGATCAGGCCACGGAGCAGCGCCGGTACGGTACCGGCCTGCAGGGTCGTGGTGTCCGGCCGCATGGCGGCGAGGTACGGCTCGCCGGCCGCGTGAGCGGCGCCGAGCAGGGCGAGGGCCTCGTGCACCGGTAGCACCCCGGCTCCCATGGGCATCGTGCCGGAGGTGTCCCGCTCCCAGGGGCCGAGAGCGAAGGAGAGCGCGGGCAGTCCGGCGGCGCGGCGGCGCTGGGCGAGCGTGTCGAGGAGGGCGGCGGGCGGCCCGCTCCTCCTGACCGGCCACGCCTAGCACCCCGGCGACCGAGGAGACCAGTACGAAGGAGGGTCAGCGGAAGGGAGCGGGTGAGTTCGTGCAACCGATGGGCGCCGGCGGCGGTCTGCTCGGGTCATCGGTGTCGGCGGGGACGTGCACCACCGCGGTCAGCGGACGGGGGGCCTTGCTCAGCACGGATGCGAGCGCCTCACCGTCGGTGACGTCGCAGGCGGCCAGGCCCACCTTGGCGCCGGAGCGGGCCAGCTCTGCCCTGAGCGCGGCGGCGGCCGAGTCCGCGCGGCCGTGCCGGCTGACCAGCAGCAGGTGGCGAGCCCGGTGACCGGCGACGAGCTGCCGTGCCACGGCGGCACCGGCCGGGCTGTCGACACCGGTGACCAGCACGGTGCGCTGCGGGTCGAACAGCGGCGTCGTCTCCTGGCCGGCGGTGGAGAGCCGGGCGAGACCGGGCAGCAGCACCACACCGCCGCGGACGGCGAACTGGGACTCGGCGGCCGAGAGCGCCACCGGCAGCGCCGCCACGGACGCCGCGTCGGCGTCGACGTCCGCGAGGACCAGTCGTCTCGGCCCCGCCGGTGACCTCAGTCTGCTTCGAGCGCAGCCACCCCCAGAGCGGGGCCCGGACGGGGTCCTCAATGTCCTCGGCCGGTCCGACGGCCACCGCGCGCCGGGTCAGGACCACCAGCCGGCCCGTGACGAAGCGACCGTCGGACAGCCAGGGGGCCGAGCCGGTCGTCGAGTTCCCCGCACGGCGGCGGCCTCGGCCCGCCCGTCGCGGCAAACGGTTCCGGGACCGCCGTCAGGTCGACGACCGTCACATCGGGCACCGGCTCCCCGGCGTCGACGGCGGCCCGCACCGCCTGGAGTCCGTCGTAGCGGTCGACGGGAATCCCGGCCGCGACCAGCCCGTCGGCCGCCCCGCCCGCGTCCGGACCGCCGACCACGGCCCACCGGCCGGGCTCCGCCCCGGGTACGCGCACCGAGGGCAGCGGCGTCCAGTCCAGGCGGAACAGCGACTCGAAGCGCCCGCTGCTCGACGCCCGCAGCCGGGTGGGTTGCTCCAGCAGCACGTGCCGGGTGATCTTCCCGGAGGCGGTCCGCGGGATCTGGTCTATCTCGTAGAGCTCCTCGGGCACCTTGAAGTACGACAACTGCTCCCGGCACGCGGTGAACAGCGCCTCGAGATCGAGGCCTTCGGGGCCGGGCACCAGGAAGGCCACCGGGACTTCGCCCAGCACCTCGTGCGGTTTGCCGACCACCGCGACATCGGCCACACCGGGCACCCGGCGCAGCACCGTCTCCACCTCCCCGGGGTGGATGTTCTCCCCGCCGCGAATGATGAGTTCCTTGATCCGGCCGGTGATGGTCAGGTACCCCCTCACCGTCCCGGCGGGCTAGGTCGCCGGTGTGGTACCAGCCAAAAGCTTGAGCGCGGTGGCCGTCGCCTCCGGCTGGTTGTGGTAACCGAGCATCACGCTCGGACCGCTCACCCAGACCTCGCCCTCCTCGCCCGGCGCGACGTCGATCTCCGTCTCCGGGTCGACCAGCCGCACGCCGAGGCCGGGCACCGGCAGTCCGCGGGAGCCCTCGGCCTGCGAGGCGCCGGTGGGCCAGTTGATGGTGATCGAGCCGCAGGTCTCCGTGCTGCCGTACGCGCCGAGCAGCGGCGCCCGAAGACCTCTTCGAACGAACGGCGCAGGTCGGCCGTGGTGATCGCGCCGCCGCACTGAGGGCATCATCCGCAAGGCCGGTGCCCCTGAACCCCTGTTCCCGGGCCGCTCGACCAGGTAGTGGTACATGGTCCGGCACGCCCGGCGAGGAAAGTGGCGTGCTCCTCCTCCAGGGCAGCGAGCACCTCGTCGGCGGAGAAGCCGTCCACGATCCGGGCCGTGGGCGCCCACCGGGCCGTCACCCCCAGCACACACGCGATGTGGGACAGCGAGTGGAATAGTGGCAGCGGCCACACGACCCGGTCCTGGGCCGTCAGGCCCGGGACCGGTATTTGCAGCAGGCGGCACCGACCAGAGGCAGTTGCGCTGGGTCGAGACCGCACGCCCTTGGGCCTGCCGGTGGTGCCGGAGGTGTAGAGCAGCCACGCCACGTCGTCCAGCCCGAGGTCGTCCCTGGCCGGCAGGGGCGGGTTCCGAGGCAGCGAGCGCCGCGAAAGAGACGGTCCCCGTGGGAGCACCGGCCGGTATCCCCGAGCCCCGGTGACGACCAGCCGAAGATGCGGCCGGCTCGCCACCAGCCCGCTGAGCAGTCCGATCCGGGACGGGTCGGTGATGACGACGCGGGCTCCGCTGTCGTCGAGGAGGTAAGCCAGCTCCGCCTCGGTCACCGGGGGTTGAGCGGCACACCGCGCGCGCCCGGGGCGATGGCAGATAGCTCTCGACGGCCTCGACGCTGTTGCTCAGCAGCATCGCGGCAGGTCTCCGGGCTGAGCCCCAGCCCCGCCAGATGCCCCGCCAACCGCCGTGTACGCGCCTCCAGTTCGGCATAAGGTCCACACCCGGTCGCGCGTCGCTGAAGGCCACCTTGTCCCCGAAGCGATCGGCGTGCCCCCTCAGAAGGTCGGGAAGCGGCCGGATCAGCTCGTTCGGAGCATGTCAGTACACCTCTCGGTCTGGCGGAGCACCCGGCGAGTGCCGGAGAAGCCGGGGGTCGGCATCAGCACGCCGGTCCGAGGGCCTCTTTACGCTGCCGTCGCCCCAGTCTCGGCGACCGGAGGCCGTCCAGGCCTGACCACCCCTACCAGCACCCAGACCCACCCCTGGCGAGCGCGGACACGGACCGGAGGGTGGGTGATGACACGGATCCGAGGGGCCCGGGAGACGCGAGGCCGGCCCGGTCCTGGAGACCGGAGACGGGGGCTCGGGAGGCGAACGAGTCGGGCTGTACGCCGGGTTCTGTTCCGGTGGTCCTCGCGGGCCGCCGGCGACGGCCATCCATCTGGGACCGGCGTTGCCGCCGATCTCGTGCGGTCTACCGCGGACTCGGGCGGGCAGCCCTCGACGATCCGCGCAGGGCGCCCTTTCTTCCGAGGAAGGCGTCTCCTTTTGACCTCCAGGTGCGGGGTTTACCCTGGCACCCAGGTCACCCTGGGCACTGGTGATCTCTTACACCACCGTTTCACCCTTACCCGGCGCCGAAGCACCGAGGCGGTCTGCTGCAGCGGCACTGTCGCGGGTCACCCAGGTGGCCGTTAGCCATCACCCTGCCCTGTGGAGCCCGGACGTTCCTCGGGAAGTCCCGAGGACTCCACACCCGGCCACCCGCCCGGCTCGTCTGCCATGTGGACCATGGTACCGGGCGTGCGCGCCGGCTCGGGCGTGGCGCCGTCGGCGCCGGCGGCGGCGGGCGCCGGCGCGCGCGCGCGCGCGCGCGT
>JAKFGP010000060.1 GCA_021502835.1 Streptomyces thinghirensis | reverse complement strand
AGTTACGTATTGCTGTGGCGCGGGTGGAGCGGCCGACGCGGGAACGGTGACGGTCCGACCGACGTGCCCCGGACCGGGTCCGCTCTCCGTCGAGGCCCGCGCTGAACATCCCGTACGCGATCTGCCGCAGCGCGGCGGCCCTCGGAGTTCGTCGCGCAGGGCGCCGTCACGCGCAGGCGCGCGGCGGGACCCGAAAGCAGCGCTTCGACGACGGCGAGGGCGCCGGTGGTGTCGCCGTGGTTGAGGCGTTGGGCGGATGTCGGGGAGACACTCGGACGTCGGTGCGCCTCGTCGATGACCTGGAGGCAGGGCAGCGGCGTGCCGGTCACGCGGCCAGCATCCCCCTCGCGGCGGATCTCCGCCGGGTCGTGGTGGAGCGCCGCCAGCACCCCGTCGACGAGGTCGATCCGTTGCGAGAGCTCCCCGGCAGTCCACGAGCCGTGGTTGTCCCGCCGCGTCCGCGTCCGGAGCCCGGGACGAAGCGGCGGTCGGCACTGCGATCCGGTGCCAACGCGGCGGCGACCAGCGGATGCAGCCGGTCGGCCTCGCCACCTCACCGGCGCGCACCAGATCCAGGTCGGGTGGCACCCAGGTCGCCGCGTCGGGCAGCAACGGCAGCGCAGGAGGCGGCTCCGCCGGTGCGCGCCTCGTCGATCCGCAGCAGATGCGGACCGGCGCCGATCCGTTCCGTGGCCAGCACCAGGGCCAGCCGTCGCCCGGCCCCGAGCCGCACGGTGACGGTGGTGCCGGCCGTCGGCGAGCCCTCGGCCCGGAGCAGGAGGCCCGCCTCCGCCGCCCACCGGTCGACGGCACCGCGACGCCCTGGAGGCATCGTCCCGGGCGGGTCGGGACGTCGAGGCGGGTCGTCAGTGGGCGGCAGATCGGCCCCCCGACCGGACACGCAGTTCATCGGTCCGGCGGGCGTCCCACAGGTGGCGGTGCAGGTCGAGCCGGAACCGAGGGCTGGGCGCGGATGCGGGTGCCATGGGACACCGGTGTCCGAGCCGGAGCCGTCCCACAGGGCCAGGCTGATCCGCTGGCCGCCGTCCCGCTTGGGCGGGCGGGGTCCAGACCACGAGATGCACCGGAGGCGATCCGTCGCGTCCCGCGCTGCCGTAGCGCGCCAGGGTGAGCGATGAGGCCAGGCGCGCAGCAGCCCGTCCGGAGCGATTCTGGGCATGTGCCAGCGCAGCAGGTCGGGAGCGAGGTGGCGCAGATCGGCCCGGACGCGGGTCGCGAGGTCGTGGCACGCGTGCGCGCCACGGAACGCAGGTTGAGGTCGACGTCGATGCCCGCCGCGGCACGCCCCGGCCCAGTCCCCGGCACGGCGGCGGGCGGTCGCGGCATCGATCATGGACGGCGGCACGGCGAACTCGCGCACGCGCGGCCAGAAGGAGGCGGAGTCCCCTCGCGGTGGAGGAGCATCACACCACCTTGCGCGGACGGGTCCCCCAATCTAGCATCAGGAGGAGTAGTCATCGCGGGGAGCATAGCCGCGCCGGCACCGACCTGCCAGGTGTTTTTCCGCGCGGGCGGCCCGCCCGGAGCATTCCCGTGGGCCGCGTGCCGCCGACATAATGTTTCGGGTGAACGCAGCCTCCCCCGCGGCGACTCCGTGTGCCACAACGTGTTTCACAACACTTTTCGGTCGTCGTCGTGGGCGCCGGCCCCGCCGGGCTCACCGTCGGCAACATCCTCGCGCGCGGCGGGCGTCGACTGTCTGGTCCTGGAGACCGGGACCCGGGAGTTCATCGAGCGGCGGCCCCGCGCCGGGGTCATCGAGGAGTGGGCCGTACGCGGGCTGGAACGGCGCGGACTGGCGCGGAACCTGTTGGAACGGGCGCAGGCGCACACCGAGTGCGAGTTCCGGTTCGACGGGGCGCGGTACCGGTTCGGGGACACCGGGCTGACCGGCCGTCACCACTTCATCTATCCGCAGCAGTTCCTGGTGACGGACCTGGTCCGGGAGTACGCGGACGTGCGGGGCGGGGGAGATCCGGTTCGGCGTACGGGACGTCGGCCTGCACGGGCTGGAGTCCGGCCGGCCGTCGGTGTCGTACACGTGCCCCGGTTCCGGTGAACGGCGTGTCGTGGAAGCCGGCTTCGTCGCCGGTTGCGACGGTGCGCGCGGGGTGTCGCGGGCCGCGCTGCCGCCCGATCGCGTCCGTGTCGCACGCCACGACTACGGCGTCGGCTGGCTGGCGCTGCTGGCGGAGGCGCCGCCGTCCTCGGACTGTGTCGTCTTCGGCATGCATCCGCGCGGTTTCGCCGGACACATGGCGCGCAGCCCCCAGGTGACCCGCTACTACCTCCAGTGCCCGCCGGGCGACGACCCGGAGAACTGGCCGCACGAGCGGGTCTGGGCGGAGTCGGGAACGGCTCGGCGCGGTCGGCGCGCACCGCTCAAGGAGGGGCGGCTGATCGAGAGACGCGTCCTGGACATGCACGGCTACGTCGTCGAGCCCATGGCCCACGGGCGTCTCTTCCCGGCCGGGGACGCGGCCCACCTCACCGCCCCCATCGCCGCCAAGGGCCTGAACCTCGCCCTGCACGACGCCTTCCTGCTCGGCGACGGGCTGGTCGCCCGCCTCACGAAGGGCGACGACGCCGGCCTGTCCGGCTACTCGGGCACGTGTCTCGCCCGGGCGGGATCCCAGGAGTTCTCCGAGTGGCTCGCGGGAGATGTACCACGGCACGGCGTCGGGCGACCCGTACCGCGCGCGGGCGCCGCGCTGGCCCGGCTGCGGCGGCTGTTCGACTCGCCCGTGGCGGCGGCTGCGTTCGCCGAGCAGTACCTCGGCGCCTCGTACCGGCGGCTGAGACGACCTCTCAGTCGTGGAGCGGCCGGTCGCCGAGCCGGTGGTCGGCCACGTTCAGCGCCTCGTCGACCAGGCGGCGCAGGTGCCCGTCACGCAGCGCGTACACGACCCGCCGCCCCTCCTTCCGGGTGCTCACGAGCCCCGCGAGCCGCAGCCGGGCCAGGTGCTGGCTGACCGCGGCCGGGCGGCACCGCATCGTCTCGGTCAGGGTGGTGACGTCAGCGCCTCCCCGGCGGTCAGGGCGTGCAGCAGGGTCAGGCGGGTGCGGTCGCCGAGCAGGGCGAGGACCTCGGCGGCGAGCGCGAACTGCTCCCTCGCCGGGGGTGCGCGGGTGCGCATCGTCCGCAGGTGACAGGTGCATGCGTAGCGCATACGCACATAATGGTCTGCTGGACGCAGGGAGTCCACCACCGCACCGGACCACCGGAAGGGGCACCCCCGTGAGCGACCCGCACCGTCAGCACCAGCACCAGCACCACGACGACGATGTCCACACCCCCGGCCACCACCCCCCACCCGCCCGTGGCGCCGCCTCGCGCACCGCCTCTCCCCGCACTTCCCACGAGAGCGCCGACAAGCTGGACCCGGCGCTGGAGTCCTCGGCCCGTGGACTGCGCGCGCCCTGTGGGTGTCGCTGGCGGTGCTCGGCGCGACGGCGGCGGCACAGGCGGCCGTGGTGGTGGTCTCCGGGTCGGTGGCCCTGCTCGGCGACACGGTGCACAACACCGCGACGCTGACCGCCGTACCGCTGGGCATCGCCTTCGTCCTGGGCCGGCGCGCGGCCACCCGGCGCTTCACGTACGGCTACGGGCGGGCGGGAGGATCTCGCGGGCGTCGTCATCGTGCTGACGATCGCCGCGTCCGCGGTCCTGGCGGCGTGGACGGCGGTGGACCGGTTGCTCGACCCGCGCCCGGTCGCGCACGTCCCGGCGGTGGCCGTCGCCGCCCTGGTCGGCTTCGCCGGGAACGAGTGGGTGGCCCGATACCGGATGCGCGTGGGCCGGTCGATCGGCTCCGCCGCACTGGTCGCCGACGGTCTGCACGCCCGGACGGACGGCTACACGTCACTGGCCGTGCTGCTGAGCGCGGGCGGCGCGGCGCTGGGATGGCGACTCGCCGACCCGGTCGTCGGGCTGGCGATCACGGCCGCGATCGTGCTGGTCCTGCGGGACGCGGCGCGCGAGGTGTTCCGGCGCCTGATGGACGCCGTCGATCCGGCGCTGGTGGACCGGGCCGAGCGCGTACTGGCCGAGGTACCCGGCGTGCGCGGGGTGGGTGAGCTGCGGCTGCGCTGGATCGGGCACCGGCTGCGCGCCGAGGTGGCCCTGGTGGTGGACGGCGAGGCGACGGTCCGGCAGGCCCATCGCATCGCCGTCGACGCGGAGCACGCCCTGCTGCACGCCGTCCCGCGCCTCACCGCCGCCCTGGTCCACGCCGACCCGGCACCGGCTCCGGGCGAGACGGACCCCGCACCTGGCGCTGGCCCACCACGCCACCGCGTGAAGAGGTCAGGCGACGCCCAGCCCCTCCAGTACCACGGCTCCCGGCAGCTCCGCGAAGGCCTTGCCCGGCACCAGCAGCTTGCCGCGCCGGCGTCCGCCGCCGACGAGGACGTACGGCAGGTCGACCACGGCCGAGTCCACCAGCACGGGCCAGTCGCCGGGCAGGCCGACGGGGGTGATGCCCCCGTACTCCATGCCGGTCTCGCCGGTCGCCGTGTCCATCGAGGCGAAGGAGGCCTTGCGCGCGCCGAGGTGGCGGCGTACGACACCGTTGACGTCGACCCGGGTGGTGGAGAGCACCACACAGGCGGCCAGCGTCGTGCCGCCGCCCCGCTTGCCGGTGACCACCACGCAGTTGGCGGACTGTTCGAGCAACTCACGGCCGTAGTGCTCGACGAAGGTGGCGGTGTCGGCCCACTCCGGGTCGGTGTCGACGTAGACGATCTGGTCGGCGGGGACGCTCCCGCGCCAGTGGCGTACGGCGTCGGCGACCGGCCGGGTCAGCTCGTCGAGGGCGTCCGGAGCGGGCGCGGCGTTGTCGAAGCTTTCCGATGGGTGCGTGCATGGCCGCACGCTAACAACAGCTCCCGGCACCGCGAACGGTCGTCTCGGCGTACGGGCGTCCCGGCATACAGGCGTGTCGGCGAACGGGCGGCACCGAGTCCGCCGCCGTCAGCTCTCGGCGGCCGGCTCCGCGAGCCTGCCCGCCCTTCCGCCCGGTCGTCCAGCTCGGCGAGCCGGGCCACCGCCTCGTCGTCCAGCTTCGACAGCGCCCGCAGCTGTCCCGGCGTGACCCCGTCGGGGATCGGCACCGGAGCCGGCGTCCGCAGCGGCGGCTGCCAGCCCTCGCCGGGCGTCCAGCGCCGTACGACACGGGCCGGCGCGCCCGCCACCACGGCGTGGTCGGGGACCGTGCCCCGGACCACGGCACCGGCGGCGACCACCACGTTCCGCCCGATCCGCGCGCCGGGCAGGATCACCGCGCCGGTGCCGATCCAGCAGCCGGAGCCGATCTCCACCGGGTCCATCCGGGGGCCACTGCTTGCCGATGGGCTGGTGCGGGTCGTCGTAGGAGTGGTTGGTGGAGGTGACGTAGACGTACGGACCGAAGTAGCAGTCGCTGCCGATGGTGACCGTGGTGTCCGCGATGACGTGGCTGCCGCGGCCGAGGACCACTTCGTCGCCGATGCGCAGGATGGGCTCGGGGCCGAGGTCGAGGTCGGCATGAGTCCGGCGGTCAGGGTCACCTGCTCGCCGATGATGCAGTGGGCGCCGATCGTGGATCCAGGGCTCGCCGAAGACCGTGCCGAGCGGGAAGGCGAGACGGGTGTCCGTGCCCAGCGCCCCGAAGCGGAAGCGTCCGGGGTGCGCGGCGGTGACGGAGCCGGTGCGCTGCACCCAGGCCCAGCCGGCGTGGACGGCCTGCTGCGCGAGGCGGCTCCGCCAGGACGGATGCGTGTTCTTGCGCTTCGGCACCCGCTCACGGTAGTCGGCAGTGGTGCGGCCAAGACTTCGGAGGCCTCTGATCTTCACCCCACCGGGTGGCGTACGGTGCCGTACATCACCCGAGCAGGAGGCGATGATGACGCAGCAGGCGCTGATCACGGGCATCGGCGGCAAGGACCCGAAGGTGGACGCGGAGGCCTTCGTGGCGCCGACGTCCTCGGTCATCGGGGACGTGACGCTCCACGCGGGAGCGAGCGTCTGGTACGGCGCGGTGCGTGCGCGGCGACGTCGAGCGGATCTCCGTCGGCGCGAGCAGCAACGTCCAGGACAACTGCACGCTTCCACGCCGACCCCGGCTTCCCCGTCACCGTCGGCGAGCGCGTCTCCATCGGGCACAACGCCGTGGTGCACGGCGCGACCGTGGAGGACGACCGCCTGATCGGCATGGGCGCCACGGTCCTCAACGGCGCGGTGATCGGCGCCGGGTCGCTGGTCGCGGCGCAGGCGTTGGTGCCCCAGGGGATGGAGGTGCCGCCGGGCTCGCTGGTCGCGGGAGTGCCGGCGAAGGTGAGGCGGGAACTGACGGAGGAGGAGCGTCAGGGGGTCACGCTGAACGGCACGATGTACGCGGCGCTGGCCGTGGAGCATCGGGGAGCGGTGGGGGGCGGTCTGTAGAAGGCCGTCCGCGGGTTGTAGGTGGCTGGTCGCGCAGTTCCCCGCGCCCCTTCCGGGGCGCTTCTACTCGGCGGCGGGAGGGGCTGGGCCTTCTTCGCCTTGCGCTTCAGGACCAGCATCGACGCGACGCCGATGCCCACGGCCACCACCAGGCCCAGCCGGAGAAGCGCTTGAGCCAGACCTCGGCGACGACACCGACGTAGTAGATGACGGCGGTGGTGCCGCCCGCCCAGACGATGCCGCCGAGGACGTTGGCGATCAGGAACTTCCAGTACGGCATCCGCAGCACGCCGGCCAGCGGGCCCGCGAAGATGCGGAGCAGGGCGACGAAGCGGCCGAAGAACACGGCCCACATGCCCCACCTGGAAGGACCGTTCGGCGGTGGCGATGTGCCCTTCGCTGAAGTGCCTGGGGAATTTCCCGCCCAGCCAGGCCAGGAGCGGCCGGCTCTTGCGGCCGATGGCGTACCCGATGGAGTCGCCGATCACCGCGCCCGCGCTGGCACAGGCGCCCAGGACCAGCGGGTCGACGCCGCCGTGCTGGGAGGACAGCAGGGCCGCCGAGACCAGGATGATCTCGCCCGGCAAGGGGATGCCCAGGCTCTCCAGACCGATGACCAGTCCGACGACGGCGTAGACGGCCGCCGCGGCACCGTGTCGAGCCACTCCTGGACGTGCAAGGCCAGACCCTCCGATTCGCGTCCCTGATGCGTTCCGGGTGGGTCTCGCGCCGCTTCCCGGGGCGCCTCGAACGAGGCGCCCCGGGAAGCTACCGGTTCGACGGGCGTCAGCTGTTGGGACGCAGGGTCCATATGACGGTCATCTCACTGGTCACGGCACCGTCCTCGCGCTGGATGGCGACGCTCACCGGGAACTCGGGGCGGCTGCCCTCGTCCAGCTCCGCGACGACCTCGGCGACGGGGCGGCCGAGTGTCGCGGTGGCCGTGACCGGGCCGAGCGCGATCTTCTTGAAGGCGATCTCCGCGGTGACCGGCAGCGGCACCGCCCGCGAGAGCTGGTCGCCGAAGGCGGCGAGCACGATCGCGCCGCTGGCCGACTCGCCCAGCGTGAACATGGCTCCGGCGTGCGGTCCGCCGACGTGGTTGCGGTACTCGCTCTGGTCCGGAAGGGCCAGTACGGCCTTCTCCGGGGTGGTCTCCAGGTACTCGAGGTTCAGGGTCCGGACCATCGGCACCGTGGCGGCGAGCAACTCGCCGATCGACATCTGATCTGCGCTCATGACAGCAGGTTACCCATGAGTAGCATCCTGGGGCCAGGCATCCGTCATGATCGCCGTATGCTTGCCGCCCATGTGGCCAGGAGAGCAGCCTCGCCGCCGGCGGCCCGGACCCGCGGCAGCCCAACCCGTACCAGCAGCCCGGCTACCAGCAGCCCGGTTACCAGCAGCAACCGCCGTACGCCGGGCAGCGACCCGCCTCCTGGAACGCACCCACGGTCACGGCCGCCCCGCCGCCCGGGCGGGGTCCCGGCGGCCGTACGAAGCTCATTGCCGTCGTCGCCGCCGCGCCGTCGTGGTGGCCGCCGCCGTGACCGGGGCCGTCCTTCTGGGCGGGAACGAGGGTCGGGCCGAGCCCGGCCCCACCGCCTCCTCCTCGGCATCCGCGTCGGCCGCCGACGATCCGCGGGCGGGGACGACGGCCCGAAGCCGACCGTCGCGGGCTGGCGTGTCGTGGCCAACCCGGACGATGGCATCGCCTTCGACGTACCGTCCTCTGGTACCGCAGTCGCCCACCTGGGTCACCTACGTCGCGGAGGACGACGACCCGGAGGAGAAGCCCCTGGTCGCCATGAACGCCCCGGCCGTCCTCGAGGAGAAGTGGTGTCTCCGGCGGACAGCGACCGGGACGGCTGGGTCGACGACACACCGCTGGCGAGCGCCGGCACATCGCGGCAACAACGGTGCGCGCGGCACCGAGGAGATCGCCCGGAACGACTCGGCGGCCTGGGCCTACGGAGCCTTCGCCCAGCCGGCCCGCGACAAGGTCACGACCGGACCGGTGACCTCCTTCACCACCCGCCTCCGGCATCAAGGGCAGTGTCGCCACCTCCCGTTCGTCCGGGGTCGAGAAGAAGGGCAAGTGCGACGTGGACGGCAAGGCGACGACGTTCGCCTTCGAAGCGCCGACGGCGACCTCGTCTCCCTGGTCGTTCTTCGGCGCCGCGGGCGTCGGCGACGAGGTTCCGGACGCCACCGTCCGGAAGATCCTCCGCCACCGTCAGAGAGTTCACGCCGGCGGACTCCTGAAAGGACGCGCGTTCACGACTTCGGTACGTCCCCGACAAGGGCCGGTGACCGAATCGTGTCCTGGGCGGCATTAGGGTGACCTCTCATGTGGCCAGGACAGCAGCCGCCCGGGGGCGAAGCAGAACCCGCAGAACAATCCGTATCAGCAGCCGGGGTACCAGCAGCCGAATCCGTATCAGCAGCCCGGCTACCAGCAACAGCCCGGCGCGTACGGGGCAGCAGCAGTGGGGTGCTCCGCAGCCCCCCGGGGCTCCGCAGCCGTCCCCGGGGGTGGCGGTGGCGGTGGCGGCAACCGGACGAAGGTGGTCGCGATCGTCGCGGCGCTCGCCGTGGTGGTGGCCGCCGGTGTCACCGGGTTCCTGGTGCTGGGCGGTGACAAGGACGACCAGGCGGACGACGGCAAGGACAAGAAGCCGTCCGCGAGCGCGTCCGCGGACAAGTCCGAGACCCCGTCCACCGGCCCGAGCGCGTCCGGCGACGAGGACAACCCGCGGGGCGGCGACGGGCTGAAGGCGACCATCGACGGCTGGAAGGTCGTCGCCAACCCGCGCTTCGGCACCATGTTCGACGTGCCCGCCGACTGGGAGATCGACAGCACCGACACCAGCGTCGGCTTCGAGTGGGAGGAGAAGGGCAAGACCGACCGCACCACGGTCACCGCCCCGGCCTACCTGAAGTCCGAGGTGGTGCACGACCGACGAGAACAAGGACGGCCGCAAGGAGAGCACCGCCCTCGCCACCACCGGTACCCGCGGTGAGAGCGGCGCCAAGGACACCGACATGGCGGCCGAGACGCGGGTGCCCTGGTGGATCTTCGGCGGTTACACCCAGCCGGACAAGAAGAGCGTGAAATACGGCAAGCCGAAGGCGTACACCACGACGTCCGGCATCAAGGGCAGCGTCATCACGGCGTACTCGCAGGGCACGCCCCAGAAGGGGAAGTGCGACAGCGAGGGCAAGGCGATCACCTTCGCCTTCAAGAACAGCGCGGGCGACTTCGTCACCTGGAACCTGTACGGCGCCAAGGGCGTCGACGAGGAGGTCCCGGAGGCGACGATCCAGAAGATCCTGAGCACCGTGCGCCTCACCGAGGAACCGCCGACCGACTCGTAGGGCGCGCACCGCTCAGCCGACGCCGAACGCCCCCGGCGGGAGGGCTCGGGCGACGGTACGGCGTCCTCGTCGCGCACCGGCCGCGCGTCGCCGATGAGGTTCCGCAGCGCGGGCCCGTGCTCGACCCTGGCCGGGAAGGCGTCGGCGGCGGTGCGCCGGGCCAGCGCGGCCGTGTCGATCGGCCGGTGGGCGGCGACGAGGACGGCGTTGCCGAAGCGGCGTCCGCGCAGCACCCCCGGCTCGGCGATCAGCGCCAGCTCCTCGAAGAGCGTGGCGAACCCGGCCAGTTGCGGGCGCAGGAAGGTGAACGGCGCGAGTCGGCCAGGTTGGCCACGCACACGCCGTCGGCGCGCAGGACCCGCGCCGCCTCCCGGGCGTAGGCGACGGAGGTCAGGTGCGCCGGCACCCGTGAGCCTCCGAAGACATCGGCGACCACGACGTCGGCCGAGTCGGCGGGTGCGGCCTCCAGCCAGGCGCGGGCGTCGGCGCCGTGCGCGGTGATGCCCGCGCCGTCCGGCAGCGGCAGGTGCTCGGCGACGAGGTCCAGCAGCCCCCGGTCGGCCTCCACGACGTCCTGGCGGGAGCCGGGCCGGGTGGCGGCCAGGTACCGGGGCAGGGTGAACGCGCCGCCGCCGAGGTGCAGTACGTCCAGCGCGCGCCCCGGCTCGGCGACCGTGTTCAGGACGTGGCCGAACCGGCGCGTGTACTCGAACTCCAGGTGCGCCGGCTCGTCCAGGTCGACGTACGACTGCGGCGCCCCGTCGACGGTGAGCAGCCAGGCCCGCTTCCGGTCGACGTCGGGCATGAGCTTGGCGGTGCCGTGGTCCGTGACGCGGCTGAGCGGTATGGCTTCCTTCACCTCTTCATTGTGCCTGTGCGAAGCGCCCCCGAAGGGGCGCGGGACTGCATCGGTGTGCGGCTCCGCCGCGTGGGCGCTACCAGCCACAACGGACCCCGCGGTCCCCCACTCACGGCCAGGGGCACTCACCCCACCGTGGTCACGGTCCCCGCCCCCACGGTCCGGCCGCCCTCGCGGATGGCGAACCCGAGCCCCGTCTCCAGCGGCACGTCCCGGCCCAGCTCGACCGTCATCGTGACGGTGTCGCCGGGCCGCGCCACCGCCACCTCGCCGAGGTCGACGTCGCCGACGACATCAGCCGTACGGATGTAGAACTGCGGCCGATACCCCGTGGCGACCGGTGTCGAACGCCCGCCCTCGCGCGCCGACAGCACGTACACCCGCGCCGAGAAGCGGCGCGCGGGCACTGATGCTGCCGGGTGCGGCGACCACATGGCCGCGACGCACCGTGTCGCGGGCGACACCGCGCAGCAGCAGCGCCACGTTGTCCCCGGCCTGGGCCTCGTCCATCGGCTTGCCGAAGGTCTCCAGGCCGGTGACGACCGTCTCGACGGACGCGCCCGAGCACCTCGACCCGGTCGCCGACGTGGACGGTGCCGCGTTCGACGGCGCCGGTGACGACGGTTCCGGCGGCCGGTGATGGTGAGCACGTTCTCCACCGACAGCAGGAACGGCGCGTCCAGGTACCGCTCGGGCATGGGTACGTACGTGTCCACGGCGTCGAGCAGCGCCTCGACGGACGCCGTCCACCGCGGGTCGCCCTCCAGCGCCCTCAGCCCCGAGACCCGTACGACGGGCACGGCGTCGCCGCCGTAGCCGTGCGCGGTGAGCAGGTCGCGCACCTCCAGCTCGACCAGGTCGGTCAGTTCCTCGTCCCCCGCGTCGGCCTTGTTGAGCGCGACCACGATGTGGTCGACGCCCACCCGCCGGGCGAGCAGGACGTGTTCGGCGGTCTGCGGCATGATCCCGTCGAGCGCGGAGACGACGAGGATCGCCCCGTCGAGCTGGGCGGCGCCGGTGACCATGTTCTTGACGTAGTCGGCGTGACCCGGCATGTCGACGTGCGCGTAGTGCCGGGTGGCGGTCTCGTACTCGACGTGCGCGATGTTGATGGTGATGCCGCGCGCCGCCTCCTCCGGGGCGCGGTCGATGCGGTCGAACGAGACGTACTGGGTAGTGCTGTCGGCGCCGCGCTCGGCGAGCACCTTGGTGATGGCGGCGGTCAGGGTGGTCTTGCCGTGGTCGACATGGCCCATCGTGCCGATGTTCAGATGCGGTTTGGTGCGGACGTACGCCGTCTTGGACATGGCGGTACCTCGAAGCCTCGTGGCGGTGGTGGGGACCCCCTGGGGCCGGCCGACCCTCCCTGCGGGGTCCGCCGGACGATCCGGGAGGGTCAGCTTCGGGCGCCAATCGACTGCGGCCGTCGCGGCCTTGAAGAAGGGGGCGGCAGCTCGGGGCATCCGCGACCGCGGATGCTGCGAGGTGGAAGGCGTACCGGAACATGACGCCGATCCTCGCCGACGCTTTGTCCCACGTCGAATGGTTTTTATGGCACGGAAGTTCGAGTACCGAGGTTCGAGTACCGGGAGTTGAGTACCGGCTCCGCCTCCTACGGCCCGATGTTGCGCAGCGCCTCCCGCACGGACAGCGGCGCGAGGCGTTGCCCGTGCTCGGTCACGAAGGCGCGTACGGCGTCCGGGTCGGTCTTGGCGTACTCGCGCAGGCACCAGCCGATGGCCTTGCGGACGAAGAAGTCGCCGCCGGCCCGACTGGTGCAGGCAGTAGCCGAAGAGGCGGTCGGTGTCGGTGCGTTCCCTTAGCGCAGTTGGTGGAGCAGGGCCGCGCGGACCGGCTAGCCCGGTCCTCGTCCGCGCTCCAGGCGTCCATGTCGGCCGTGAGGCGTCGCGGTCGGCCGCGACGACCCTCCGACGACGTGCGCGGAAAGCAGGTCGACGGTGTCCCACCACGGCACCGTGGTGAGCAGATGCTGGACCACGGGCAGGACACCGGAAAATATGCGTCACATACCGGCGCAGGAGATCGACGGCGAAGTAGTGGTACTCGCGCTGGGCACGCCGCCAGCAGCGCAGCGCGACCGCGGCGCAGTCCGACTCGCCCGGGCGGGCAGCAGACCTTCCAGGACGGTGCGGGACAGGCTGGCGGCGAACAGGAGGTCAGACCCAGGAAAGGCGCCACGTCCTTCATGTACGCCCCGCAGGGCCACGGCCCGCTCGGGATCGGCCGCGGCGGCGTACACGACGGTGAGCCGCTCCAACCACGGTGTCGGCGAGCCGGGCTGCGCGGCACGTCCGGAATTCCCTTGGCTGTGACGCCTCGTGAGACGCACCATACGGCGATCACACACATTTGTCGGTTAGTGTCCCACCGGATGTTCGATGCCACCACCCGCTCTGGGGGCACCGCCACGGTCTCTCCCCGGACCGCAGCAACGGAACTCGCCGTCGCCACCGCCGGACCCGGTCGGTCGCCGGCCGCACCGGCCGGCTTCGCCGCCCGCGGTGACGAGGAGTCCTGCTCTCTCCGTGGTCCCGCTACTCCCTGCTCGTCGCCCTGTCGGGCAAGTCGGCCGCGCGACCGCCGTTCTGCTGTTCCAGCCGCAGCAGTTGCTGACCAACGGCTGGCCGCCGCAACTCGGGGTGCCGCGGCAGGTCGCGGACGCGGTGGCGTACGGGCTCTGCACCGTCGCCTTCGTGCCGCGTCCGCTGCTGAACCTGGCCGCGGGTGCCCTGTTCGGTTCGCAGCCTGGGCCTCGCCTCGGCGCTCGCGGGGACGGTGCTCGGCGCCGGAATCGCCTTCTGCCTCGGCCGGATGCTGGGCCAGGAGCGCTGCGCCCGCTGCTGCGGGAGCAAGTGGCTGAAGAGCCGCGGACGGGCAGCTCAGCCGGCACGGTTTCCGCTCGATGCTGGCGGCACGGCTGTTCCCCGGGGTGCCGTTCGCCGCCGCCAACTACTGCGCGGCCGTCTCCCGCATGGGCCTGCTGCCCTTCCTGCTGGCGACCGCGCTGGGGTCGATCCCCAACACCGCCGCCTACGTCGTCGCCGGTGCCCGTGCCTCGACACCGACCTCCCCCGCCTTCCTGATCGCGCTGGCCTGCATCGCCCTGCCGGGGGCTGGCGGGCGCCGTGGTGGCCTGGCGCAAGCGGAACCAGCTGCGCGGGCGCTGACGGGGCGTTACAGCGCCTCCAGGACCATCGCGTTGGCGAGTCCGCCCGCCTCGCACATCGTCTGCAGGCCGTAGCGGGCGCCGCGCTCGTGCATGGCGTGGACGAGCGTCGTGGTGAGCCGGGTGCCGCTGCGCCCAGGGGGTGGCCGAGGGCGATCGCCCCGCCGTGCACGTTCACCCGGTCGAGGTCGGCGCCGGTCTCCTGCTGCCAGGCCAGCACCACGCTGGCGAAGGCCTCGTTGACCTCGAACAGGTCGATGTCGCCGAGGGAGACGACGCCCTGCGCAGCACCTTCTCGGTGGCCGGGACCACGCCCGTCAGCATCAGCAGCGGATCGGAGCCGGTGGCGGCGAAGCTGTGCAGGCGGGCGAGCGGGCGCAGGCCGAGGCGGGCGGCGGTCTCGCTCGACGTGATCAGCACGGCCGAGGCGCCGTCGTTGACCGGGCTGGCGTTGCCCGCGGTGACGTTCCACTCGATCTGCGGGAAGCGCTCGGCGAAGGCCGGGTCGTGATAGGCGGACTTGAGGCCGGCGAGGACCTCGACGCTGCTGGCGGGGCGTACGCACTCGTCGCGCGAGACGCCGTCGAGGGCGCGACCTCGGCGTCGAAGCGGCCGCTGGCCCAGGCCTCGGCTACGGCGCTTGTGGTGAAGGCGACGGCGAGGGTGTCCATCCGCTCCCGGGTGAGCGACCACGGCGGCGATCAGCTCGGCGCTGACGCCCTGCGGGACGAGTCCTCGGGGTAGCGGGCGGCGACGCCGGGGACGAAGGGGTCCGCGCCGAGGCGGCACGTTGGACCACATCGGCACCCGGCTCATCGACTCGACCCCGCAGGCGACCACGAGGTCGTACGCCCCGGCCATGACGCCCTGCGCGGCAAGTGGACGGCCTGCTGGGAGGAGCCGCACTGGCGGTCCACGGTGGTCGCGGGGACGGACTCGGGGAAGCCGGCCGACAGGAGGGCGTAGCGGGTGGTGTTCATGGCCTGCTCGCCGACCTGATCGACGGTGCCGCCGATGACGTCGTCGATCAGCACCGGGTCGACGCCCGACCGCTCGACGAGGGTGCGCAGCGTGTGCGCGAGGAAGCTCCACGGGATGGACGTGCGCGAGGGCGCCGTTCGGCCTGCCGCTTCGCCCATGGGGGGTGCGTACGGCTTCGACGACGACTGCGTCACGCATGGTGCGGACCTCGATGGCCGGCGACTACCAGTGAGTAGGAAATCTCGACTCACCATAGCTCTATGAGTTGGAAAAACAAACCCTCACTTAGACTGACGTCATGGCCGCCGCCCCCAAGAACCCGCGCCCTGCTCGATCGCCGACGCCCTGGCGCTCGTCGGCGAGAAGTACTCCCTGCTCGTGCTGCGCGAGGTGTGTCTCGGCAACGGCCGCTTCGACCAGCTGGTGCGCAACATCGGCGCCCCGCGCGACATCCTCGCCACCCGGCTGCGGCGGCTCGTCGACGCGGGGATCCTGACCCGGCAGCCGTACAGCGAACGCCCGCAGCGCTTGAGTACCGGCCCACCAGGGCGGGCCTTGAGCTGGAGCCGGTCCTGATGACCCTCATGGAATGGGGCGACCAGCACCTGCGCGCGGACGACGACCGCCCCATGGTGATCGAGCACGCCTGCGCAGCGAACTCGTCCCGCAGGTGACCTGCCGGGCCTGCGGCGACGCCGTCCGGCACGAGGACCTGACCGCCCATCCGCAGGCCCCGGGCTGGACGGTGACGGGCCCCGCACGGCGGCCCGGTAGCCCTTCCACCCCTGTGGGCAGATCTTCACTTTGGGGCGCTACGCTGCCCCTCGGCAC
This sequence comes from Streptomyces thinghirensis, assembly GCA_021502835.1. Next base: position 60,037 of record JAKFGP010000060.1, on the reverse strand, counting down.
GCCTGATCCTGATCACCGCACACGGCGCTTCGGCGTGCCCGTCGCCCGTTTCTCGATCGGCACTTGGACCCCGTAACCTCATGTCTTGGTTTGAATCACTCATCCTCGGACTCGTCCAGGGGCTGACCGAGTTCCTCCCCGTGTCCTCCAGCGCTCACCTGCGCCTGACCGCGGCGTTCTCCGGCTGGCACGACCCGGGCGCGGCCTTCACGGCGATCACGCAGATCGGCACCGAGGCCGCCGTACTCATCTACTTCCGCAAGGACATCGGGCGGATCATCTCGGCGTGGATGCGATCGCTCACCGACAAGTCGATGCGCCACAACCCCCGACGCGCCATGGGCTGGCTCGTGATCGTCGGCTCGATCCCGATCGGCGTGCTCGGCCTGACGCTGAAGGACCAGATCGAGGGCCCGTTCCGCGACCTGCGGATCACGGCGACCATGCTCATCGTCGTCGGTGTGATCATCGGTATCGCGGACCGGATGGCCGCGCGGGACGAGAAGGGCGGCCGGCACCGCGCGCCCAAGCAGCGCAAGGAACTGGAGAACCTCAGCGTCCGGGACGGCCTGATCTACGGCCTCTGCCAGGCCGCGGCCCTCATCCCCGGCGTCTCCCGCTCCGGGGCGACCATCAGCGGCGGCCCTCTTCATGGGCTACCGCCGCGAGGCGGCGGCCCGGTACTCGTTCCTGCTCGCGATCCCGGCGGTGCTCGCCTCCGGCCTGTTCGAGCTCACGGACGCGATGGAGAGTGACCACGTCTCCCTGGGGACCGACGCTGTTCGCGACCGTCATCGCCTTCGCCACCGGGTACGCGGTCATCGCCTGGTTCATGAAATTCATTTCCACCAAGAGCTTCATGCCGTTCGTCTGGTACCGCATCGCGCTCGGCATCGTCATCATCGCCCTGGTCGCGACGGGTGCCCTCAGCCCGCACGCCGCCCGGATTCGGCCGGCCGACCGCGACCGTCTCTGTAGCCGTCCGGTAGCGCACTGTCAGTGCTTGCCCCTAGGCTTGTCCGCATGTCCCCCAATTCCGTGACTCCTGGTTTTCGTGCGGTCCGCCGCGGAGCTGAACGATCAGATCCGTGCGCTGTGGCGGCGTGCGGGCGGGACCCTGTCGGCGCAGGAGCGTGTGGAGTACGAGTTGCTGGTGGTCGAGTGGGCGACCGCGATCCGCGGCGAGGTCATCGAGGCGGCCTGACCTGCCGGGGCGGTCAGCGCCCGCCGGCCACTTCGAGCACCGTCCCCGTCGTGTACGACGCGTCCGGCGACATCAGCCAGGCGATCGCCGCGGCGATCTCCTCCGCCCGGCCGCGCGCCCCAGCGGAACGGCGGACCCCATCCGCCGGGCACGCTCCGGGTCGCCCATCGCGGCGTGCATCTCGGTGTCGATGATCCCCGGGGGCGACCGCGTTGACGCGGACGCCGTCCGGGCCGAGTTCCTTGGCCAGGCCCAGGGTCAGGGCGTCGACGCCCGCCTTGGTCGCCGCGTAGTGCACGTACTCCCCGGGCTGCCGATGGTCGCGGCGCCCGACGACACGTTCACGATCACGCCGCTCCCCGCGCGGTCATCAGCTGCGCGGCGCGCCGGGCGCACAGCAGCGCGCCCAGCAGATTGACGTCGAGGACCCGGCGCAGGTTCGCGGTGTCGCTGTCGGCGAGCCGCCCCAGCGGCCCGGTCACCGCCGCGTTGTTCACCAGCCCCGTCACCGGCCCCAGCCGCTCCTCCGCGACATCGAAGAGCCGCTCGACGTCGGCCTCGACCGACGTGTCCGCCCCGGACCGCGAGACCGCGGCCGCCGGCCTCGCGCACCCCGCGACGACCGCCTCGGCCGCCGCCGAGTCCCGTACGTAGCCCACGACGACGTCGTGCCCGTCGGCCGCGAGCCGCAGGCAGGCCGCTGCCCCGATGCCCCGGCTGCCGCCGGTCACCACCGTGATGGAACGCTTCATGAGTACCTCCAGCAGAAGATCGTCGGGGGGACCGAGGGGCGCTGCCGCCGGTTGTTTTGATCGATCATCGATCATCTTAGGCGAGGCCACGCTTCCCCGGACCCGGACATCCGATGTGATCAACTGCAATCCGCCCTCGTCGAGCGCGCACACTGAAGAGACCACGGGGTAGGGAGGCGCCTATGAAGACGCTCGACCGCCGGCTCGCCTCCACGTGGCGGCGCTCCGCCGGCGCCGCGGTCGCCGGCGCGCTGCGCCGTGCTCGCCTTTCCGGGTCCGGCCCTGTGGTGGTGGGCCTGGGTCGCCCTGGTGCCCTGGCTGCTGCTGGCCCGTACCGCGCCGACCTGGAAGCGGGCGGCGTACGACGGGTGGTGCGGCGGCTTCGGGTTCATGCTGGCCATGCATCACTGGCTGCTGCCCAACCTGCATGTGTTCACGTTCGTCATCGCCGCGCTGCTCGGCGCGCTGGCCGCCGTGGGGCTGGCTGGTGCGCCGGCTGCTGGGCGGGACGCCCTCGGTCCGCGGGTCGCCGCGTCGCTCGTGGTGCTGCCGTCGGGCTGGCTGGCGGTGGAGCTGGTCCGTTCCTGGGAGGGGCTCGGCGGCCCCTGGGGCGTCCTCGGCGCGAGTCAGTGGCAGGCGGCACCGGCGCTGCGGCTCGCCTCGGTGGGCGGGGTGTGGCTGCTGAGCTTCCTGGTGGTGGCCGTCAACGTCGCCGTCGCCGTGCTCGTCGCCGTCCGCCGGGCCCGGGGTGCCCGCACTGGCCGGGCTGGTCACCACCGCCGCCGCCACCTCCGCGGCCTGGGTCTGGTCACCGCGCCCCGATGCCGACGAGCGGGTCGCGATCGCCGTCGTGCAGCCCGGCATCGTCGTCGGCCGGGACAGTGCCGACCGGCGCTTCGACCGCGAGGAGGAGCTGACCCGCCGGCTCGCCGACCGGGACCTCGACCTGATCGTCTGGGGCGAGAGCAGCGTCGGCTTCGACCTGGACGACCGGCCCGACCTGGCACGCCGGCTCACGGCGCTGTCGCGGGGAGACCGGCGCGGACATCCTGGTCAACGTGGACGCGCGGCGCTCCGACAAGCCCGGCATCTACAAGAGTTCGGTGCTCGTCGGCCCCGACGGCCCGACCGGTGAGCGGTACGACAAGATGCGGCTCGTCCCGTTCGGCGAGTACGTCCCGGCCCGCTCACTGCTCGGCTGGGCCACCTCCGTCGGCGAGGCGGCGGGCGAGGACCGCAGGAGGGGCTCCGAGCAGGTGGTGATGGACGCCGGGGACGGGCTGCGGATCGGCCCGATGGTGTGCTTCGAGAGCGCGTTCCCCGACATGGAGCCGCCGGCTCGCCGCCGACGGCGCCGAGGTGCTGCTCGCCCAGTCGTCGACATCGACCTTCCAGCACACCTGGGCGCCCGAGCAGCACGCCTCGCTCGCCGCACTGCGCGCCGCCGAGACCGGCCGCCCCGATGGTGCACGCGACCTGACCGGCGTCTCCGCCGTCTACGACGCGAACGGCGCCCGGATCGGGTCGTGGCTCGGCACCGACGCGAGCGCGTCGCGGGTGTGCCGAGGTGCCGCTCACGCACGGCAGCACGCCGTACGTCCGCTACGGCGACTGGACACCGCGCGCGGCGCTGCTGATCCTCGCGGCCTGGGCCGCCGCCGAGGGTGTACGGGCGGTGCGGCTCAGGCGGAGCGCTCCGCCACCGCCCGCACCACCCGCCCGCACAGCTCATGGGTCTCGAGCGCGTCCCGGGCACTGAGCACCCCGCCGGCGCGCACGGCGTCGAGGAAGGCGAGCACCGCCTGCTCGATGCCGCGCTGGCGGGCCACCGGGACCCAGTCGCCGCGCCGCCGCACGGTCGGCTGGCCCGCTGTGGTCGATCACCTCGGCGAGATTGACCACCTGGCGCTTGGTGTCCTGGCCGGACACCTCGAGGATCTCCTCCGCCGAACCGCTGAGCCGGTTCATGACGCCGAGCGCGGTGAAAGCCGTCCCCGGCGAGCTGGAGCACGACGTGGTGGAGCAGGCCGTCCTGGACACGGGCGCGGACCGTCACGTCGTCGACCGGTCCCGGCGCCAGGAAGCGCAGCGTGTCGACGACGTGGATGGTCGTCGAGGATCATCGTGCGCGGTTCCTCGGGCAGGCCTATGCGGTTCTTCTGCATGATGATCGAGCTCGCGCGGGTGCTCGGCGCACTGCGCGTACCGGGGCGCGTGGCGCCGGTTGAAGCCGACGGCGAGGCCGGTGCCGCGTTCCTCGATGAGGGTCACCAGGCGCTCGAGTCGGCGAGTTCGTAGGCGAGCGGCTTGTCGACGTAGGCCGGGACGCCGGCTTCGAGGAGCCGGGTCACGATCTCGGGGTGGACGGCCGTCGGCGCGTGCACGAAGGCGGCGTCGAGGCCCTCGGCGAGGAGGAGTCGAGGTCGGCGTGGCGCTGCCCGTCCGCGAGGCGCAGTCCGTCGGCGACGCGGGTGAGCGTCGCGGGGGTGCGGGTCTGCAGGTGCAGTTCGACCCCGGGCAGCGTGGCGGAGTACCGGCAGGTAGGCCTTCTGCGCGATGTCGCCGAGTCCGATGACGCCGACCTTCACGGGGTGTACTCCTCTAACGCTCGCCGACCTGGGTCTGCTGGGGCGCGCCGGCCTCCCCCACTCTCGGCTTCGCTCGAGCGGAGAGGCTTCATCGGGGCCGCCAGTCGGCGATGCCGTCGAAGCCGCGCAGGAAGAGGGCCGGTCCGGCCTTGGACAGCGCGGCGATCGCGGTGTCGCGTACGGCGATCCCGGCGCGGTTGGTCATCGGTTGAGCCGGGCGACCCTGACGGCCTGGCGGACGACGCCGGTCGTCCGGGGCAGGCGCGCGGCGGTGTAGGCGGCGAGGTCGTCGTGGTGGTGGGCGAGCACGATCGCGTCCTCGATGGCCTGGTTGCCGCCCTGGCCGAGGGTCGGCGGCATGGCGTGCGCGGCGTCCCCCAGCAGGGCGACCCGGCCTCGGTGGAACGCGGGGCAGCGGCTCGGTGATGTGGTGCACGTCGTGGCGCAGGACGTCCTCGGGGCGGCGCCGCGGCGAGGACGGCGGGGATCGGGTCGTGCCAGTCGCCGTACCGGTGCAGCAACTCCGCCTTCTCGTCGGCCGCGTGTCCGCCCGCCGGGGTGATCGCGGCGGCGTAGGCGTAGACCCGGCCGTCCTTGAGCGGATGCGTGCCCCAGATGCGGCCCCGGCCCCAGGTCTCGTGGGGAGGAGAACTCGGCGCCGGCACCGGGATCACCACGCGCCAGGTGGTGAAGCCGGAGTAGACGGGGCCCGGGTGGCGCGGGAACAGCGCGCCGCGTACGGAGGAGCGGATGCCGTCGGCTCCGACGACCAGGCCCGCCTCCAGCTCGCCGTCGGGGGTGCGCACCCTGGCCGGCCGGTCGCTGTCGCCGGGGTCGGCGAGCATCGCGTCGGCGGCGGTGCGGACGGTGTCGGGCGGTAGTTGTGCGGCCAGCCGGTCGATGAGGGTGGACCGCGTGCAGCAGCACGAGCGGGGCCCCCGAACCGGGGCCGCCGCGGCCTCGGCGCTGGAGCGGGAGATCCAGCGCCCGCCCGGGGTGCGCAGGCCCGCGTCGCCCTGCCAGGCGGCCAGGTCGCGGATCTCGTCGCCGAGGCCGATGACGTCCAGGGCGTGCAGGCGTTGGGCGACAGGGAGATGGCCGCGCCGATCGGCTGGAGCGAGCGGGCGCGTTCCAGGACGGTGACCTGCAGGCCGGCGGCGGTGCAGGGCCACCGCCGCGTCAGGACCCCCGATGCCGCCGCCGATCACGACGGCCTGCCGTGTCCGTGTCATGGCTCCTCCTCGCACTCGCCATCCGCTCACTACAGCTGTAGTGAACCTTCGATCGCAACTGTACTACAGCCGTAGTGAAGCGGGTAGGTTGATCTCCATGTCCGAAAGCACCCCACGCACCGCGCCCTCCCGCCGGCGCCCTCCCGCGCCGACCTCGTCGCCGACGCCGCTCTGGCCCTGCTCGCCGAGCGCGGGATGCGCGGGCTCACGCACCGCGCGGTCGACGAGGCGGCCGGGCTCCCCGGGGCTCCACGTCCAACCTGGCGCGGACCCGGCAGGCGCTCCTCGAACTGGCGGTGCGGCGCCTGGCCGACCGGGAGGCGCGGGGTGCTGCGGCTGGACGAGATGCCGGCCCCCGCCACGGCCTGGACTCGCTGGTGGACGCGCTGGCACTGGCGACGCACCGTGCCCTGACCCGCAACCGCGAGCTGACGCTGGCCCGCTACGAACTGGCCCTGGAGGCCACGCGCCGCCCGGAGCTACGAGCCCATTTCGACACGGCGGGCGCCCGCTTCCGTGAGCAACTCGGCGCCCTCGTCACGGCGATGGGCTCGGCCGACCCGGCACGCCACGTGCTGTCGCTGGTCGCCTGGGCGGACGGGCTGATGTTCAGCCTGCGTGGCCGGGACCTTCCACGCTCAGGTGCCCAGCCTCCACGAGGTGCGGGCCGGCCTGCGCGAGGTGCTGGACGGCATGCTGGGCGGCTGAAATCTCCTGGTCGGCGGGGGTCTTCATCAGCGAGGATGCCGACATGACAACCGAACGCCGCGAACCAGCCGCCGACGCCGACGAACGCACCATGCTGGAGGGCTGGCTGAGTACCACCGGCAGACCCTCGCGTGGAAGTGCGAGGGCCTCACCGACGCCCAGCTCAGGACCGCCGCCGTGGCCCCGTCCACGTTGACCCTGATGGGACTGGTGCGGCACATGGCGGAGGTGGAACGGAGCTGGTACCGCAGGGTGCTGGCGGACGAGGACGCGGACCCGATCCACTACAGCGACGAGAATCCGGACGGCGAGTTCTGCTGACCGAGGAGGACACCTGGCAGGAGGCCCGGCCACCTGGCAGGCCGAGATCGAGGCCGCCCGGCGCATTGCACGGCCGGCGTCCCCCTCGACGCACCGACCCGCGGCCTGCACCGGCGCACCGGCGAGCGCTACACCCTGCGCTGGATCCACACCCACATGATCGAGGAGTACGCCCGTCACAACGGGCACGCCGATCTGATCCGCGAGAGCCTCGACGGCGCCACGGGCGACTGACGTCACCCTCGGCGGCCCCGGGGCCTCCGTACGGGGCCGGAGATCACCCGTGCGGGGCAACCTCCGCTTGTCCGGCGCCGTGCACGGGGCGCGACCCAGCAGAGTGGCGCGGGTGCATCGAACGACGACCACCGCAACGCTCCTGGTGACCGTGGCGGCCTCGGCCCTGACCGGCTGTACGACGGTCCAGGGCCCGGCCGCGCCGACCCGTCGACGGCGGCCGCCCGCTCCTCGGCGCCGCGCCCGGACGGCCCGTCCGAGCCTCGGGTCGTGCAGGCCCCGGCCCGTGAGGCGCTGGAGATGATCGGCCCCTCCCGGACCCCGGACCACGCCTCCGGCGAGCCGGCGCCGTACGGCGTCCTTGAAGGCGGCCCCACCGCAGCGGAAACCCCCCGCCACCCGCGCCCGTCCGGAACAACGACCTCCGGACCGCACCCCCCGGGACACCGGAGCGGGAGCGGGGCCGGGAGCGATCTCGCGTCGAGGTCCCCGACGTGCCCCCGGCCGACCGGCCGGGACACCGGCGAGAACGCCGACGTGTGCTCGCTGGGCAAGCAGTACGGCGGCTGGCGACCGGGCAGCCCCGAGGCGGTCATCTGCGAACAGGCGTCACGGCCACTGAGCGGGCACGCGTGGCGCGGCGGGCCGGGACTACGGCCGCTGCCGCGCGGCCCCCACCGCCCGTCGGGCCGCTCCGGCGGCCCGTCCGTGCTGGGGCCGGTGCCGCCGAGCCGCAGCTCCAGTCGGCCGATGGCCGCGCGTACACCCTCGCCGTAGCGGTCGGGGGCGAGGGGATCCTCGGGCCGCGCCGCGGCGCGCCGCAGGTGTGGGCGGGCGGCCTCGCGGTGGCCGAGGCGGTCGTAGTCGGCGGCCAGGTTCAGGTGCAGCGAGGGGTAGAGGGCGCGGGCGGCGAGTGCCCCCTCGGGCCGATCGGCGGTCCGGTCCCCCGACCGGCCCCCGAACGATCCTCTGTGAGTTCCTCGGCCGCCGACAACGCCCGCAGGTCCCAGGCCAGTTCGTCCCCCGGGTCGTCCTGGGTGTCGGCCAGGTAGTGGGCCAGGGGTGCAGCGGTGCAGCGGGTCGCCGTGCTCGCCGATCTCCGCCCACAGGCCGAGGAGGCGGTGGCGGGCCTCCTCGCGGTCGCCCGCGTGGTGCAGCATGACGACCTGCCCGATCCGCGTCAGCACGGCGTCCGGCGCCGCCTGCTCCTGTCCCTTGGCCACCGCGTCCTCCGTGCCCGTCGTCGGCTGTCCCCGATGACGCTAACCGCACATACCGGTAATCCCGGTCAGGCGGCCCGTGACGCGCGCGGGCCGGTCGGTGGCCGACCGGCCGGTCCGCCGGCTCAGCCCAGGCTCGGAATGGTCCAGTCGATCGGCTCGTGGCCCTGCTTCGCGACCGCCTCGTTGATCTGCGTGAACGGACGGGAGCCGAAGAACTTCTTCGCCGACAGCGGCGAGGGGTGCGCGCCCTTGACCACCACGTGCCGCGTCTCGTCGATCAGCGGCAGCTTCTTCTGCGCGTAGTTGCCCCACAGCACGAACACGGCCGGGTCGGTCCGGCCGGCCACCGCGCGGATCACCGCGTCGGTGAACAGCTCCCAGCCGCGGGCCTTGTGCGAGTTCGCCTCGCCGGCCCGGACCGTGAGCACCGCGTTGAGCAGCAGGACGCCCTGCTCCGCCCACGGCATCAGATAGCCGTTGTCCGGGATCGGGGTGTCCAGCTCCGCGTGCATCTCCTTGTAGATGTTCCGCAGGGACGGCGGCACCTTCACGCCCGGCCGGACCGAGAAGCACAGCCCGTGGCCCTGTCCCTCGCCGTGGTACGGGTCCTGTCCGAGGACCAGCACCTTCACCCGGTCGTACGGCGTGGCCTCCAGCGCGGCGAAGACCTCCTCGCGCGGGGGTAGACGGGGCCGTTCGCCCGCTCCTCCTCGACGAACTCCGTCAGCTCCTTGAAGTAGGGCTTCTGCAGTTCGTCGCCCAGCACCTCGCGCCAGGACTCGGGCAGCATGGCGGTGTCGGTCACGTCAACTTCCTACGCTGTGCGGTCGCTTCCGGTCCGGAAGAACCTACCGGCGACCACTGACAACGGGCGCGCCCGCCCGCGCGCACCGGCGCCTACCAGCTGGTCTTCCGGTACAGCTGCCACATCATCATGATCGTCGAGGGGTCCATGGCTTCCGCTCCGCGCCCGAGATGTCCGTGCTGGCGGCCACGTACTGCTTGCCCTGCCACAGCGGCAGCAGCCGGGCGTCGTTCACGAGGATCTGCTGCGCCCGCTCGAACTCCCTTCTCCACGTTGGCGCGGTCGCTCTCCCGGCGCGAGCGCGGCAGCAGCTCGCCGGTGATTTCCGGAGCGAGGTAGGGCGTGCCTAGGGCGTTCTGCTTGCCGACGAAGGGCGCGATGAAGTTCTCCGCGTCCGGGAAGTCGGGGGACCAGCCGCGCCCGAACACCGGGTACTCGCCCTTCTGGTAGCCCTCGACGTACGTCTTCCACGGGCGGCTCTCGAGGGTGACCGTGAACAGGTCGGAGGCTTCGAGCTGGCGCTCGATCTCCTTGAACTCCTGCGCCGTCTCGAGCCGTAGCGGTCGCTGGTGTACCAGAGGGTGAGCGGGACGGGCTCGGTGATGCCCGCGTCGGTGAGGATCTCGCGGGCCTTGGGGACGCTGGGGTCGCCGTAGTCGTCGAAGAAGCCCGTGGTGTGGCCGGTCAGGCCCTTGGGGACCATCGAGTACAACGGGTCGACGGTGTCCTGGTAGATCTTGTGGGCGATCGCGGCCCGGTCGATCACCTGGGCGACGGCCTGGCGCACTTCCTTCTTGCCCGCCCACGGGTCCTCGGGGTTGAAGACGAGGTAGCGGATCTCCGTCCCGCTGCCCTCGACCAGCTGGAGGTCCTCGTCCTTGCTGGTCCTGCCCTGCAGCGTGATGACGTCGTCGGCCGCGAGACCGCGGTAAGGTGACCTGGATCTCCCCGTCGCGCAGCGCCTTCACCATGCCGGCGGAGTCCTTGAAGTAGCGGACGGTGACCGCGTCGTTGTGGCGGTCGGCCAAGCCCTGGTAACGGTCGTTGCGGACGAGTTCCGCCCGCTCGCCGTCCTCGTACGACTCGAGGGTGTACGGGCCGGAGCCGACGACCTTGCCGTCCTCGCGCAGGGCGTCGGCCGGGTAGCCGCCGGGTTCGACGATCGACATGGCGGGCGTGGCGAGCACGAACGGGAAGGTGGCGTCGGGCTTGTTGAGGTGGAAGACCACCTCGCGCTCGCTCGGCGCCTGGACCCGGTCGAGGCTGCCCAGCAGACCGGCGGGACCGCCGTTGACGTTGATGTCCTTGATCCGGTCGATCGAGTGCTTGACGGCCTGGGCGTCCAGCGCGTCCCCGTTGGAGAAGGTCAGACCCTCGCGCAGCTCGCAGCGGTACACCTGGTTCGTGGAGTCGGTGAACGCGCACTGCTCGGCGGCATCGGGCTCGGGCGCGGTCGCACCGTTGGGATAGCTGAGCAGCGTCTGGTAGATGTTGCGGAACAGCTCCCACGAACCGTCCCAGGAAGCGGCCGGATCCAGCGTGCTGGGCGCGCTGGTCGTCCCCACCACGATCGGCCCCTCGTCCTCCGAGCTGTCGGACGACAGGATGCCGCAGCCGGTGACCAGCGACGATATGGACACGATGGCCGCCACCCGCCGCAGGCCTCGGTTCCGGTTGAACACGCGCACGCTCCTCGATCTGCCGTACCAAGGGTCGGCAGACCATACCGCAGCGCCACGCCACCTGAACCCCCTTCTGAACAGGGGTTTTGATCATTTGGGGATGACTACGTTGTCATCGCCCCCGTGGTCTCGAAACGCGGACACGGGCGCCGTTCTCGTCAACGGCGCCCGTGTCCGGGATCGATCTTGGGGTCGGCGACAGCCGATATCAGGCCACGCCGGCGTTCAGGAAGATGCCGCCGTCGACGACGAGCGTCTGGCCGGTGACCCAGGCGGACTGCTCCGAGGTGAGGAACGCGGTGGCGCCGCCGATGTCGGAGGGGACGCCGAGCCGGCCCAGCGGGTAGGCCGCGGCTGCCTCCTCCTCGCGGCCCTCGTACAGGGCGGCGGCGAACTTGGTCTTCACGACGGCCGGGGCGATCGCGTTGACCCGCACTCCTGGCGCGAACTCGTGCGCCAACTGTGCCGTGAGGTTGATCAGCGCGGCCTTGCTGACGCCGTAGGCGGCGATGAAGGGCGAGGGCGACAGGCCCGCGACGGAGGCGATGTTGACGATCGCCCCGCCGTTGTCCTTCTGCCAGGCGTGCCAGGTGCGCTGGGCGAAGCCAAGCGCCGAGACCACGTTGGTCTCGAAGACCTTGCGCGCGACGTTCAGGTCGAGGTCGGCGATCGGCCCGAACACCGGGTTGGTACCGGCGTTGTTCACCAGGAAGTCGACCCGGCCGAAGGCCTCCATCGTGCGCTCGACGGCGACGGCCTGGTGGGCCTCGTCGTGCGCCTTGCCGGCGACGCCGATGACCCGGTCGGAGCCGAGCTTGTCGACGGCCTCCTTCAGGGCGTCCTCGTTGCGACCGGTGATGCAGACGCGGTCACCGCGCGCGACGAGCGCCTCGGCGACGCCGTAGCCGATGCCGCGGCTGGCGCCCGTGACGAGCGCGACCTTGCCGGAGAGTCCGGGAAGTTCAGTCATGTCAGTGGTCCCTAGTCCCAGTGTTTCCCTAGTCCCCGTGTCACCTAGTCGAGCGGTCCGCCGGCCACGTACAGCACCTGGCCGGAGACGAAGCCGGCCGCCTCGCCGGTGAAGAAGGCGATGGCGTTGGCGATGTCGTCGGGCTCGCCGACGCGCGCGACGGGGATCTGGGTGGCGGCGGCGGCCTTGAAGTCGTCGAAGCCCATGCCGACGCGGTCGGCGGTGGCCTTGGTCATCTCGGTGGCGATGAAGCCGGGGGCGACGGAGTTGGCGGTGACGCCGAACTCGCCGAGCTCCTTGGCGAGGGTCTTGGTGAATCCCTGCAGACCGGCCTTGGCGGCGGAGTAGTTGACCTGGCCGCGGTTGCCGAGCGCGGAGGACGAGGACAGGTTGACGATGCGGCCGAAGCCGGCGTCCACCATGTGCTTCTGGCAGGCCTTCGACATCAGGAAGGCGCCGCGCAGGTGCACGTTCATGACGGTGTCCCAGTCGGAGGCGCTCATCTTGAACAGCAGGTTGTCGCGCAGCACGCCCGCGTTGTTGACGAGGATCGTCGGCGCGCCCAGCTCCTCGGCGATCCGGGCGATCGCCGCCTCGACCTGCGCCTCGTCGGAGACGTCGCAGCCGACCGCGATCGCCTTGCCGCCGGCCGCGCTGATCTTCTCGACGGTGTCCTTGCAGGCCGCCTCGTCGAGGTCGATGACGGCGACGGCGCGGCCCTCGGCGGCCAGTCGTACGGCGGTGGCGGCACCGATGCCGCGCGCGGCTCCGGTGACTACGGCGACCCGCTGCTCAGTGGTGGACATTGCTGCTTCTCCTCGTCCTGGGGATGCGGCCCATGCGGAGCGTTGCGGGGCGCCCGGTGGTGAGCGACCGCTTAGTACCTTCCGCAGACGTGACGCTAGAAGCCCTGGCACCCGGTGTCAACGGGACACCGGGCCGGTGTGATCCATTACCTGGGCTCCCGGGTGCGCCGTCATGCCCGGCCCACCCGATCGGCCCAGCGCTGCGGGCCCCCGCGCCACCGGCGCCCTAGCGTCGTAGCGCGAGCCATTCGTGGCCGGAAAAGGAGGCGTCCATGCGCCGTCGTACCGGTGCCGCAGGCATAGCCGTCGCGATCGCCGCGATCGTGCCGCTGGCCCACCCCGCACACCCCCAGGACCCGGACCCCTGGAATCTCACCCGCCACAAGGCGTCCCAGCCCGTCATCGACAGCGGACCGGCCGACCCGGACCCGTTCGCCCCTGACTCCCTCGCTCCGGGCGCACTCGCCGAAGACCCGTCCGACGGGGGCCGACCCGACGGGAGCGGAGCCGACGGCAACGGAACCGACGTGAACGGAGCCGACGAAGGCCGGCTCGACGAGGGCGCCCTCGACACGGGCCGACTCGACGAGTACCGGCCCGACGAGGGCGGCACCGGCGAAGGCGGCTTCGACGAGGGCGAGTTCGACTCGGCTCGACCCGATCAGGGCGGAAACGGCCAGAACGTCGGCCAGGGCGGCATCGACCAGAGCCGACCCGACGAGAACCGACTCGACCAGGGCGGCATCGACGCCGCCCGGAAGACGGACGGGGGCGCGGCCGGCGGGGCACCGCCGAAGCGGGACTCCGGCCCGACCATCTCCGCGACCTCCATGCCGCGTCCCACCCCAACTACACCGGCCCCGGTCACGACCACGCCGGTCCCCTCCGCATCCCCCACCGTCGCGCCGACGCGCGGCACGCAGGGTGGGCTGGGCGGCGCCTCGGGCATCGGGCCGAGCAGCTGGGACATCGGGATCGGACTGAGCTGCGTGGCGAGCGCCGCGCTGGCCACGGCCTACGTGCTCAGGCGCCGCCGACGCGTCTGAGGCGAGGAATTCGGGGCGCGGCTACCGCACCAGCAGGTCGAGCAGCCGTTCCGCCTCGGCCGCCGGGTCGGCCGTGAGGCCGGTGTGAACGGGGCCGGGCTGGACGATCGTGGAGCGGGGGGCGATGAGCCACCGGAAGCGGCGGCCGGGATCGTCACCGGCCGCCTGGCCCGCCGCGTCCCCGCCGGTGCACACGCCCTCGACGGCACGCAGGGGCGGCGCGCACGCCCGGCAGATCGACGTCCGGGTCGAGGGCCAGCAACCTGCGTTCGTCGAGGTGGGTGCGGGCACCCACGTAGGACTTGGCCCGGCAGTACACGAGCACCCCGGCGTTGGCGCACTCCCCGCGCTCGACGCGGGGTACGACGCGCAGCAGCGCGTACTCGAAGACGTGGCGGTCGCTCACCGGTCCCCCCTGGATGCGGTCGTGGATCGCGGCGGCCCGCGCGAGCAGGGGCGGGGCGTAGGCGTGCCGGAGGTCGTCGGGCGCGGCGAAGCCGGGTTCGTCCAGCAGCCAGACGTCCGGGATCTCGGCGGTGACCTCGGCGAGGAGTTCCTCGGTGACCAGGGCGGAGCGCGGCGGCGGCCGAGCGGACGTCGGGACCTAAGCGAGCGAGGGCGTGGTCGCGGGCGTCGTAGGGGCGGGCGGCGGAGGTCTCGGCGCCGGGCCAGTTGTGGTGCCAGATCATGGTCGCGCCGTGGTCGATGAGCTACACGTCGCCCCGCCACCTCAGCAGGTTGGGGTTGCGCCAGGACCGGTCGACGTTGTTCACCAGCGCGTCGAACCACACGATCCGCCCGGCCTCCTCCGGGCTTCACCTCGAAGGCGAGCGGGTCGAACCCGAGCGCGCCGGAGAGGAAGTCCATGCCGAGGTTGGTGCCACCGCTGGACTTGAGCAGTTCCTGCACCTGCTGGTCGGGCTCACCGAGCCCCAGCACCGGATCGAGGTCGACCGTCACAAGACGCGGCACCCGGAAGCCCAGCCGGCGGGCGAGTTCACCGCAGACCACCTCGGCGACGAGTGTCTTGCGTCCCTGCCCCGCGCCGGTGAACTTCAGGACGTACGTCCCGAGGTCGTCGGCCTCGACGAGTCCCGGCAGCGAGCCACCCTCACTCAGCGGCGTGATGTAGCGGGTGGAGGTGACATTCCTCAGCATCTCCCTCCTCCCAGCAGCACATCGATGGCCGTCCGCCCCTTGCTTCCGGCTTCCGGCATGAAGTGTGCATAGTAACCAAGTGTGATCACCCCCGCGCCCATGGTGGACGCCGACGGTGTCGCTCGCACCTGACGTCGGACGTTTTTGGCGGAAGTCGACGACGGGGCCGGTGGGGCGCCCCGGCGAACGTACGTGCGATGCTGGAGGTGTGGCCGTCCGTTCCGGCTCCTCCGTGAACCAGGACGACTGTTGACGCTGGGAGATTTCCCCTCCGGCTCTGGGCTCCGTGGCCCTTCTGGCGCCGCTCCCTTCGACCCACGCCGACGGCGGGCCCGCATGGTCTGGTGGAAGGGACTCCTCCATGGCGAACGACGACCTGCATGTGACCGATTTCCTTCTGGAGACCGACTCTTGGAAGGTTTCCTGGACACCCTGGCCGACCACGCGCTGACCCGTACGCCCGCGGCAACGGCTGCGGCATCACCATCAGCCGCGAGGGCCGCTTCCTGACGGTGGCCAGCGCGGGCCGTACCGCGCTCGACCTGGACGAGAAGCAGTACGGCCTGGACGACGGGCCCTGCCTGCAAGCACTGCGCACCGGGGAAGAGGTCATGGTGGCCGACATGCTGGGTGAGCAGCGCTGGGACTCCTATCCCGCCCACGCCGTCGCGTGCGGACCCGCTCCTCGATCTCGCTGCCGATCGCCGCACATACCCACACCGCCGGCGCGCTCAATCTCTACTCAGCCAAGCCGGACGGCTTCGCCGACGCCGACCTCGCCGGTCTGCGGCTGATCGCCGCTCAGGCCACCGGAGCCATCGCCCTGGCGCAGCGGATCGCCGACGCCCAGGAGTTCGCCGGCGACCTGGAGACCGCGATGCGCTCGCGCAGCGTCATCGACCAGGCCATCGGCGCCATCATGGCCCAGCAGCGCTGCGACGCCGAGCAGGCGTTCGGCATCCTGCGCAGCGCCTCGCAGCACCGCAACATCAAGCTTCGCGACCTGTGCCGCGACCTTGTCACCAGCATCGGCGGCCGGCCACCCCAGGACGGCGGGGTGCGCCCAGGCCCTGACCGGCTCGCGCCTGGCAGCCGGCGGGGGCGGGGGGTGCGGCGCTGGTGGGTGCCGCTCCCTGAACAGCGCCGAACACGAAGAGGCACCCTTGCCGCGCCCAGTCGGCGGCCGCCGTCCGGTCGCCGGACCGACTGCTGTCGTCCGTGGCGCCGGGTCGGTCGCCGCGGTGGCGACTGCCGGGCAGCATCTCCTGCACCTTGGCCTTGAAGCCCTGCTTGATCATGGAGCCGCGGTCGCTGTCACCCCGCAGGATCGAGGTGGCCGCGGCCTCGATCTGATCAAGTTCGGCGTGCGGCGGGACCGGCGGCACGGCCGGGTCGGTGCGGAAGTCGATGACGAACGGGCGGTCCGCGCGCCAACGCCTGTTCCCAGGCCGCCTCGACGTGCTTGGGCTTCTCCACCCGGACGCCGTCCAGGCCGATACTGCGGGCGATGTCGGCGTAGGGCAGGTCGGGGATGTGCTGCGACTCCTCGAACTGCGGGGCGCCGGACATGGCCCGCATCTCCCAGGTGACCTGGTTGAGGTCGCCGTTGTTCAGCACCGCGACGATGAGCCGCGGGTCGGACCACTCACGGTGGTATTTCGCCGCGGTGACCATCTCCATCATGCCGTTCATCTGCATGGCGCCGTCGCCGACCAGGGGGCGATCGCCGGGCGGTCGGGGTGAGCGAACTTGGCGCCGATCGCGTAGGGCACGCCGGGACCCATCGTCGCCAGCGTGCCGGACAGGGAGCCGCGCATCCGACCGCGGAAGCGCAGATGGCGGGCGTACCAGTTGGCGGCGGAGCCGGAGTCGGCGGTGACGATGGCGTCGTCGGGCAGCCTGCCGTCCAGGGCGTGGACCACGTACTCCGGGTTGATGGGGTCGGCGTCCACGGCGGCCCGGCGCTGCATGACCTCCCACCAGCGGGAGACGTTCTTCCTCGACCTTCCCCCGCCAGGCTCGGTCCTCCTTTCGGTGCAGGCGCGGCAGCAGCCGCCGCAGCGTCTCGCGTGCGTCACCGACGAGGTTCACCTCGAAGGGGTAGCGCAGGCCGATCATGTGTGGGTCGATGTCGATCTGCACCGCCCTGGCCTGGTCCAGCTCCGGCATGAACTGCGTACGGGAAGCTGGAGCCGATCATCAACAGGGTGTCGCAGTCCTGCATCAGCTCGTAGGAGGGGCGGGTGCCCAGCAGGCCGATCGCGCCGGTCACGTACGGCAGGTCGTCCGGCAGCACGTCCTTGCCGAGGAGGGCCTTGGCCACGCCGGCGCCGAGCACCTCCGCCAGCCGCTCCACCTCTTCACGGGCTCCGCGGCGCCCTGTCCGACGAGGACGGCGACCTTCTCGCCGGCGTTCAGCACATCCGCGCCCGCTGGAGATCCTCGTCGGACGGCACCGGCGCGGAACGGCCCAGTCCCAGACTGGACGGCACCATCTTGAACGCGTGGCCCGGCGGCGAGTAGTCCAGCTCCTGCACATCGGCCGGCAGGATGATCGCGGTGACGGTCCGCCTGGCGTAGGCGGTGCGCATGGCGCGGTCGATGAGGTTCGGCAGCTGCTCCGGCACGGTCGCCGTCTCGCAGAAATCCGAAGCGACGTCCTTGTAGAGGCTCGCCAGATCGACTTCCTGCTGGTAAGAGCCGCCCATGGCGCTGCGGTTGGTCTGCCCGACCAGCGCCACGACCGGTACGTGGTCGAGTTTGGCGTCGTACAGGCCGTTCAGCAGGTGGATCGCACCCGGTCCGGAGGTGGCCGCGCACACCCCGACCTTGCCGGAGAACTTGGCGTATCCGACAGCCTGAAGGCCGCCATCTCCTCATGGCGCGCCTGCACGAACTTCGGGTTGTTGTCCGCGCGTCCCCAGGCGGCCAGCAGTCCGCTGATGCCGTCGCCGGCATAGGGAGAAGACGTGGTCGACGTCCCAGTCGCGCAACCGCTGGAGAATGTAGTCCGACACCTTTATGCTCGCCATGGGCGGCGCTCCGTTCCTGCTTCGGTGAGTCCCGCACGGCGGCGGACGCTCGTCCCATGGGTAACCCTGGGCGTCGCAGGAAACGCCGTGGGCGAGTGATCGGCCTGTTGGCCGTCCCCGGCGCTCCTCGCCGCGCACGGAAGGATCCTGTACCGTGCCGCCGACGCGACTCGTCACTCCTGCCCGGGCCGCGAACGGGCCCGCGCACTCCTCGTCGCTGTCGCCGGTGATGAGTAGTACCCGTCGCCCACCCGCAACTGCGGACCCGCTCACAGGAATGATGCCGCCCTCGCGGACGACCAGGCTGATCCAGGTGTCCTCGCCGATGTCCAGCCCGTCGACCCTGCGTCCATCGGCCGCGGACCCGTCCTCGACCACATGGCGCGCGATGCCCTCCGGGCGGTCTTTCAGGCGCACGCCCAGCGCCCACGGTTCCAGCTCCACCGAGCGCATCGGCACCTTGCACAACCGGGCCACCGTCGGCACCAGCGGAGCCCTGCACGACGACGGAGAAGACGACCACGACGAACACCACGTCGTACAGCCGGTCGGCGTCCGAACCCCGGAGCTGACGATATAGTTGCCGAGCAGCACCGGTACGGCGCCCTTGAGCCCGGTGAAGGCGAGGAACACCCGTTCGCCGGTGCTCAGGCGCATCCTCCAGCAGCGCGGCCATCACGACCGGCCGCACCACGAAGGCCAGCAGCACCGCCAGGAGCAGGCCGTCCGCCCAGGCCCCTTCCCTGGTGAACGTACACAGCGGCACGGTCAGTTCCAGCACGGCGAAGGCGACGATCTCCCCCAGGCTGCCGAGCGCCGTGGAAGCGTTCGATCTCCTTCTTGTAGGGGGCGCGGACGTCGCCGAGCAGAACACCGGCCACGAAGACGGCCAGGAAACCGGAACCGTGCGCCACCGTCGCCAGCCCGTAGACCGCGAACGTCCCGGCCAGCGTGCGGAGCGGGTACAGCCCCTCGGCCGGCAACGGCACCTTGCGCATCAGGAACTTCTCCTCCAGCCACCCGCCGCTCCCAGCACCGCGCCGATGGCCATCTCCTGGACGAAGAGCAGCGCGCCGCTTCGCCGCGGGTACCCCGGTGCCGCTGCCGCGGCGTTTCATCGCGGCTGCCCGCTGCGTCGTGACGCGGCTCAGCGCGCATGGCGGGCACCTCCTTGGCAGGGATCTGACACTCATATTTAATCGTGGCGGCTGATCGCACACCCAGCGCAGGAGCGTCCCCTTTGAAGATCACCCGCATCGAGACCTTCGCCGTTCCGCCCCGCTGGCCGCTGTGCCGAGTCGAGACCGACGAGGGCATCGTCGGCTGGGGCGAGCCGGTCGTCGAGGGAAGGGCGGCCACCGTACGCACAGGCGGTGCACGAACTGGCCGAACTGCTGGTCGGCCAGGACCCCTCGCGCATCGAGGACCACTGGCAGGTCATGACGAAGTGGTTCCTTCTACCGGGGCGGTCCGGTGTTCTCCAGCGCCGTGGCGGGACTCGACCAGGCCCTGTGGGACATCGCGGGCAAGAGGTTCGGCGTCCCCGTGCACGTGCTGCTCGGTGGCCCGGTGCGCGACCGTGTGCGCGCTTAGCAGCTGGGGGGCGGCGACGAGCCCGCCGAGGTGACGGACGCCGTCACGGGCCTGGTGGAGGCCGGTTTCACGGCGGTCAAGATGAACGCGTGCGGCAGGATGAACCGCCTGGCGACGACGCGCGACATCGACGACCTGGTGGGGCGGCGGCCGCGCACGGAAGTGCTGGGGGCCGACAGGGACTCGCCGTCGACTTCCACGGGCGTTTCACGGTGGCCAACGCGCGGAAGGTGCTGCCGCACCTGGCGCCCCTTCAACCCCCTGTTCGCGGAGGAGGTGGTGCTGCCGGAGTACACCCCCCGCTGGCGGACCTGGTGGCCGGTTCCCCGGTGCCCCTCGCCACCGGTGAGCGGCTGTACTCCCGGCACCGACGCCCTGCCCGCCCTCCAGGCCGGAATCGCCGTCCTCCAGCCCGACCTCTCCCACGCGGGCGGCATCTCCGAGGTGCGCCGCATCGCCGCGCTCGCGGAGACCTTCGACGTCTCCGTCGCACCGCACTGCCCGCTCGGCCCGGTCTCCCTCGCCTCGAGCCTGCAGGATCGCCTTCAGCACTTCTAACTTCATCCAGGAGCAGAGCATCGGCATCCACTACAACCAAGGTGCTGAAGTCCCTGGGACTACGTCGTCGATCCCGGAGGTGTTCCGCTTCCACGACGGATGCTTCCTGCGGCCCACCGCACCGGGCCTGGGCATCGAGGTCGACGAGAAGGTCGTACGGGCGGCCGACAACAGCACCCCTGACTGGCGGGGGCCCGTCTGGCGGCACCCGGACGGCCCGCTCGCCGAGTGGTGACCGCGCCCGCTCACCGCACCCGC
This sequence comes from Streptomyces thinghirensis, assembly GCA_021502835.1. The sequence goes on along the minus strand of JAKFGP010000060.1, from coordinate 39,867 downwards.
ACCCGGGCACCCGGGCACCCGTTCGTCTCGCTCACGCCGGAGCGTCCCGCGGACCTGACCGACTTCACCGCCCGCCCGAGCCGCGACCGGCTCGCCGCTATCGTGCGCGGACGCCCGGCGACGCCAGCCCTGCGCACCGTACTCACTCGTCGAGGAGGGAGCATCGGCCTCGTCGAGGTGTCCCTCAACACCGACGACGCCTGCGGCGTGATCGCCCGCGCCGCTCCGCGCGGTGGGCGAGGACGCCTTCGTCGGCGCCGGCACGGTCGTCACCCGGGACGACCTGCTCCGCGCCCAGGACGCCGGCGCCACCTGGGTGGTCACCCCCACCGGCGGTACGCGGTCGCCGCCGCCGCGCAGCGGGGGCCGCCCGTACTGGCAGGCGCGCTCACCCCCACCGAGGCCGCCGCCGCCATGGCCGGCGCCGGCGCCACCGCGGCCGCGCTCTCTTCCCCGCCTCCCTGGGCGGCCCCGCCCACCTCCGGGCCCTCAAGGACCCTTCCCCGACATGCCGCTGGTACCGGTCGGCGGGGGGATCGCGGACCTCGCGCCGGACTACTTCGCGGCCGGCGCCCTCGCGGTCGGAGTCGGGTCGCCGCTCGTCGGCGACGCCGCCCACGGCGGAGATCTCGACGGACTCCGCGTCCGTGCCCGCCTGTTCCGCGCGGTGTGCCGAGGAGAGGAACCGGCGCATGATCTTCTCGACGGACACCGCGACGCCGGAGCGGCAACCCGCCGGCCGAGGTGCTGACCTTCGGTGAGACGATGCTGTCCCTGCAGACCGAAGGCCCACTGACCACCGGGCCCCGGCCAGCACCGCGTGGCCGGCGCCGAGTCGAACGTCGCCATCGGACTGGTCCGCCTCGGTCACCGCGTTCCTGGGCCGGCCGCCTGGGCGCGGACGAGCCGGCCCGCCCGATCCTGGGGACCCTGGGGGGGAGGGCGTCGACGTGCGGCACGCGACCAGCGACCCCGAGGCGCCCACGGGTGCTCTGATGCGTGAACGTCTCGTCGCCGACGTCACGCGTGTGCACTACTGGCGAGCCGGGTCGGCCGCCTCCCGTCAGCGGCCCGAGCACCTCGCCGCCGCACTGGCCGCCGGGGCCCGCGTCCTGCACGTCACCGGCATCACCTGCGCCCTCGGCCCAGGCCCGCTCGCCGGTGACCGGGCGGTGGAGCACGCGCGCGAGCACGGCTGACGGTGGTGCTGAACGTCAACCACCGGGCCCGCCTGTGGAGCGAGCAGGAGGCGGCGCCCGTCCTGCGCGGGCCTGTGGCAGCGTCGACGTCCTGATCGCCTTCGACGACGAATCCCCCTGATCGCCGGAGCCGACGGCACGGACGAAGCGGCGCGGGTGGCGGAGCTGCTGGCCGCCGGAGCACGCGAAGTGGTCGTCAAACGAGGCGGCGAGGGGCCGACCTGTACGGCGCCGACGGCCGGCATCTCCACCAGCCCGCCCACCGCGTCCCGGTCCTCGACACACGGTCGGCGCCGGCGACGCCTTCGCGCCGGATACCTCTCGGGCCTCCTGGACGGCCTCGCACCGGCCGACCGGCTGCGGCGCGCGGCACCACCGGCGCCTTCGCGGTAGCCACGCGCGGCGACTGGGAGGGCCTCCTGCACCGCGACGAACTCTCCCTCCTGGACGCCTCACCCGGCAGCGCCATCCGCTGAGCCCACCGGCACCTTTCACACCGAGGAGAACTGCATGGCGTCCTATACTGGCCGCGGCGTGCACGGACAGGTCGTACACAAGCTGGGCGCGCGCATCGTGGGAGGGGAGATCGCGGAGGGCGAGATCCTGACATCGGCGCGCTCGGAGCGGAACTGGATGTGAGCCTGACCGTCATGCGGGAGGCGCTGAAGGTTCTCGCGGGCAAGGGGCTGACCGACGCCCGGCAGAAGCGCGGCACCTTCGTCCGGGAGCGCACACACTGGAACCTCCTCGACGCCGACGTGATCCGCTGGCGGATGGAGACGGGCGACGGCGGCCAGTTGCTGCGCGACCTCCGACGCACGCCCATCGTCGAGCCTGCCGCGCGCACCGGGCCGCCCTGCACCGCACCGACGCCGACCTGGCAGCCCTCAAAGCCGCCCTCGAAGCCATGGGGCGGACCCGACGGACCCCACCGCGCCGCCGAGGCGGACGTGGCCTTCCACCGGGCGCTGCTCGCCGCCACCGGCAACGAGCTGCTCCGCAGGATGGACATGCTCCTGGAGCCCGGACTCAGGGAACGCGACCGCATGGTCCACGCGCACGCCGACGCCGACGACCCCGTCCCCAGCCACCGTGCCGTCCTCGACGCGATCCGGGACCGGGCCCCGGCACGCGCCGAGTCCGCCATGCTGGACCTGCTGGCCAAGGCGGCCGAAGACCTCGACCACCTCACCCGCGCTCCGGAAAGCGCGGCTCGACCCTGAGTTCCGGCACGGGTTCCGACCGGCCGACAGCGCGAAACGACAGCCGTGTTTTACGTCCGCCCGACCGCCGGCACGACAGCATCACGGCACGGTCTGAACAGCACGTGCCCCGGGCCGTACCCTCGGCAGATCATCACGCGTCCTCCCCGGAAGGGAACCCCAGCATGACCAGCGCATCGTTTCACCCCGCAGCGGGACCGGCTCGTCGTACCGTCGTGGCGGCGGCCGGAGCGGCGGGGCTCGCCGTCGCGCTGACCGCGTGCGGCGGTTCGGACGACGACGCGTCGAGCGACACCGGCGCCGCTCCCCCGGCCCCCTCGTCCGACTCGGCGGGCGACGGCGGTTCGGGCGGCGAGAACGCCGGAGCGGCGCTCGCGGCGACCGCCGACATCCCCGAGGGCGGCGGGAAGGTCTTCGCCGACCAGAAAGTGGTGGTCACCCAGCCCGCGGCGGGCGAGTTCAAGGCTTTCTCCGCCACCTGCACCCACCAGGGATGCGCCGTGAAGAGCGTGTCCGACGGCGTCATCAACTGCCGCCTGTCACAACAGCAACTTCTCGATCACCGACGGCAGCGTGCAGAGCGGTCCGGCGCTCAAGCCGCTGCCCGCCGTGCGGATCACGGTCAGCGGGGACTCGATCCAGTTGGCAGGATGACCGTCACCAGCGCCGGGGCCGGAAGATCATGATGACGGCCGGCGAGCTGGACGAGTTCCTCACCACCCAGCGCACCTGCCGGGTAGCCACGGTCTCGCCCGACGGCGCACCGCACGTGAGCACGCTCTGGTTCGCCTGGGACGGCTCCTCGATGTGGCTGTACTCGGTCTGCGCAGCCGGCGCTGGACGGAGCTGCGGCGCGACCCCGGGCATGGCGATCGTGGTGGACACCGGCGAGGAGTACGACGAGTTGCGGGGAGCGGAGCTGTCCGGCCGGGTGGAGTTCGTGGGCGAGGCGCCGCGCACCGGCGAGCTGTACGCCGAACTCGACTTCCCGAGACGCTGTTCGCCCGCAAGAACTTCGGCCTGGAGGAGATGCCGCACGACGGCCGGCACGCGTGGCTGCGGCTGACGCCTGAGAAGGTGGCCTCCTGGGACTTCCGCAAGCTGTCGGCACCGTAGGAGCCGTTCGGGGCGCGCCCCTTCAGCCGAGCTGTACGGCCGCGTGCGCAGGGCTCCACCGCCGCCCGGATCGACGGGCGGCGGTCGGCGTCCGCGCGCCAGACGACGTACACGTGCCGGCGCACCCGCTGCTTCAGCGGGGCCGTGACGACCTCGGCGGGCATCGGATGGCGACCGAGCAGCGGCGCGATGCACACACCGAGCCCCGCGGCGACCAGGCCCAGCTGGGTGTGGGTCTCGGCGGCGCGATGGCCGACGATCGGCTCGATGCCCTTCGAGCGCAGTGTGAACATCAGCCACTCGTGGCAGAACTCGCCCTCGCCCCACGTGATCCACTCGTCCTCGGCGAACTCGGCGAGGTCCACCTCGTCGCGGCCCGCGAGCCGGTGGCCGACCGGCATGGCCACGTCCGCGGGGTCGTCCAGGAGCGGCGCCTTGACCAGGCCCTCGGGCAGCGGCATCGGCTTGTTGTACCAGTCGAGCACGACAGCCAGGTCGAGGTCTCCGCGCACCACGCCGTTGATGCCGCGCTCCGGCTCCAGCTCGCACGAGCGGATGCGCAGCGCGGGATGCTGGGTGCGCAGGGCGGCCAGCGCGCCGGGGAAGAGTCCGCGGGCGGCCGTCGGGAACGCCGACAGCCTCAGCTCGCCCGCCACCTGCCCGCGCTGGGCCTCCAGGTCGGCCTGGGCGAGTTCGACCTGGGGAGAGGATGCGGGCCGCGTGCTCGGCGAGCAGCCGGCCCGCGTCCGTGAGCCGCACGCCCCGCCCGTTCTTGGCGAGCAGCTGCTGACCCGCCTCGCGCTCCAGCTTGGCCATCTGCTGGGAGACGGCCGAGGTGGTGATGTGCATCCGACGGCGGCGCCGCTCACCGATCCGTGCCGGGCGAGGGCGTCGAGGGTGCGCAGGCGCTCCAGGTTCAACATGTAGGCAATTCTATGAGATACTCCGCGCAAAATCCGATTGTGCTACGAGGTTGGCTGCATCATCGTTGTCTGCATGAGCAGCAGTGTCGCGCCCTCCCCCGCAGCCCGCCGAGCTTCGACTGGCGGCTGCGCTTCGGGCTCCTCTTCCTCGTCTGGGGTTTCAGCTTCCTCTTCATGAAGGTGGGGACGGAGAGTTTCGCCCCGTTCCAGGTCACGCTGGGGCGGCTGGTGTTCGGCACGGCCGTGGTCGCCGTGGCGATGGCGGTGAAGCGGAGCGGCTGCCGCGCGGGACGTGGACCTGGGTCCACCTGGCGGTCGCCGGGTTCCTGCTCAACGCGCTGCCGTTCTCCCTGTTCGCCTTCTCGAGCTGACGATCCCGTCGTCGCTCGCGGGCATCTGCAACGCGACCTCGCCGCTGTGGGCATGGCCCCGTCGCTGGTCGTTCTCTCCGAGGACCGGCCGACGCGGCGGCGGGCGGCCGGCCTCGGCATCGGATTCCTCGGTGTCCTGACGGTGCTGGGTGTCTGGCAGGGCTTCCACGGCCTGGACGTCACGGGCACGGCGCTGGCCCTGCTGGCCTCGCTCAGCTATCCGGTCGGCTGGATCTACGTCCGCCGCACGCTGGCCGGCTCCAGCCACCCCACCTCTCGCTGACCGGCGCCCAGTTGGGTCTCGCCACGGTGCAACTGGCCGTCGTGACACCGCTCTTCACCTCGATGCCGGCCGATCTCCCGGTCGTGCCCTGCTGGCGGTGGCGGCGCTGGGCATCCTGGGCACCGGGCTCGCCTTCCCGATCCAGTACGACCTGGTGGCCGAGGTCGGCCCGACGACAGCGCAGATGGTCACGTACTTCACCCCGGTCATCGCCACGGCCGCCGGCGTCGCGCTGCTCGGCGAGTCGCTGTCCTGGTCGACGCCGGTCGGCGCGGCGATCGTCCTGGCGGGTGCGGCGCTGACCCAGGCACGGCCAGGGGCCGCCACGGGCACCGCGGAGCCGGTCCGCCGGACACGGGAGCGCGACAAGCGCCACGACGCAGGCGCGGACGCCGGCGGGCACATAGGTGGGACGCAGGCGGGACGCCGGGGGCACACAGGCGGGACGCCGGGGGCACACAGGCGGGATGCCGGCGGGACCGCAGGTCACTGACGCGGGCGGACCCACGCGTCAGACAAGCTCCGCAGCGGCCCCCGCCCCCGGCCCCACCGCCGCCGCGACCGCGTCCGCCAGAGGGCCGGCGTCCCCGCTCCGTCGAGCGTCGAGACGGTGACGCGGATACCGGGCGGGGCGCTCAGGCGGAAGCGGGCGCCGGGGGCGACGGCCCGCCCGGCGTGTAGCAGCCGGGCGACGGCGCCGGTCTCGTCCGGCACCGGGATCCACACGTTCATGCCGCTGCGCCCGTACGCGGCGATCCCGCGCTCCGCGAGGGCGCCGAGCAGGGCGTCCCGGCGCCGCCCGTACGCAGACGCCACCGCGTGCGCGTCCACGGAGCCGTCCGCCCACAGCCGGGCCACGGCCCGCTGGGTGATGCGGCTGACCCAGCCGGGGCCCAGCCGCTGCCGCCCGCGCACCCGGTCCAGCGTGACGGCGTCCCCGGTGATGCACGGCGAGGCGCAGGTCGGGGCCGTACGCCTTGGCGGCCGAGCGGACGAACGCCCAGCTGTGCGTCGTACCGGCGAGGGGGTGCAGGGGCAGGTCGACGATGCGGCGGCCGTGGTCGTCCTCCACCAGCAGCGTCCGCGGTGCTCGCGCAGCATGGACCGCAGGGCACGCGCGCGCGTGGCGCTCACCGCGCGCCTGTCGGGTTCTACGCGCGGTCCGTGACGACCAGGGCGCGGGCGCCGGCCGCGAGGACCCGCCGTACGTCGTCGGGCAGCGGCCCCTCGTCGTCGACGCCGACGGCGACCGTGCGCAGGCCGAGCGCGGGACGAGGTCCAGGAGGCTGCCCCAGCCCGGGTCCTCGACGGCGACGGCGTCGCCAGGTTTGAGGGTGGGCCGCCAGCACCCGTTCCATGGCGTTCAGCGAGCCGGACGACGGCCACGGGTCCGTCCGGCACCCCGTCGGCGTCCAGTCCGGCGCGTGCGAGGCGCACCAGTTCCGGTTCCACGGCGCGTGCCCGCACAGGACGGGCTCCACGGTCGCCCTCTTCGCGCCGCCGCGGCGAACACCGGTCCGAGCACGGGCAGCAGCGCCGGGTCCGGATTGCCGTCGGACACGTCGCGCACGCCCTCCGGCACCTCGACCCGGATGAACTCGCGCCCCGTGGTGGCCGGTTTCGAGCGCACCCGGCTGCCCCGGCGCCCGGCCGTCTCGATGACCCCGCGCTCGCGCAGGGTGCGGTAGGCGGCGGCCACGGTGTTCCGGTTCACCCCGAGCCGCTCCGCCAGCTCCTCATCGGCGGCAGCGGTTGCCCCGGCTCCAGTTCTCTGAGGCCACCGCACGCTCGACGCTCGCGGAAATCTCAGCTGCGCCCCGCCCCAGATCCGATACTTCCCAGCACAAAAGCGATTATGCACTAGTGCAATGGAGAGCGCCATGCAGGGGACCACACGCACGCAGCCGCCGTCGCAGCCCGCCACCGCCTACACGCCCACCGACCCGCACCGTCCCCACCCGCTCCCCCGACCGGGCCTCCTACGACAAGGAGCTGGTGCACTCGATACTCGACGAGGGCTACGTCTGCCATCTCGGCTTCGTCCGCGACGGCTCCCCGGTGGTGCTGCCGACGCTCTACGGCCGGGTGGGCGATCGGCTCTACGTGCACGGCTCGACGGGCTCCCGCCCGCTGCGGATGACGGGCGCGGCCGACCCGGGCCTGCCGGTGTGTCTGACGGTGACGCACGTGGACGCGCTGGTGCTGGCCTGCTCGGCCTTCCACCACTCGATCAACTACCGGTCGGTGGTGGTGCACGGCACCGCGTACGAGGTGACGGACCCGGAGGAGGGCGCACGGCCCTGGACGCCCTGGTCGACCACGTCGTACCCGGCCGCTCCGCCGACTCCCGGCCGGCCGACAAGAAGGAGCTGGCCGCCACCGCCGTGATCCGCCTCGACCTGGACGAGGTCTCCGCCAAGCTCCGCACCGGCGGCGTGAACGACGAGCCGGAGGACCTCGCCCTCCCCCACTGGGCCGGCCTGGTCCCGCTGCGCAAGGGGTACGACGCCCCCGGTCCCGACCCGGGCCTGGACGCCGGGACGAAGCTGCCCGACTACCTCTCGGCCCCGTGATCCTGGTCCGTCCCCGGGACGCGCCGCCCGTCTCGTGGACGACCCGGCCGAGAAGGCCGGCCTGCCCGGCCGCCGGTTAGGCCACTTCCAGCCGGAGGGCGGCTCCACGCGGGCCGCGCGGCGGCGGGCGAGGCACCCGAAGACGGCCCCTGCCCTGCGGGGAGGGGGCCTCTCTCGTCGAGAGGCCCCCGCCGTCACGCCGGCACGGGCCGTGTCCGTGCCTGCCGGGTCTCCGCCACCGCGAGCCCCGCGACCGAGCCGAGCATCAGCAGTGTTCCGGCCAGCGTCGCCGCGGTGAGGTGCTCGCCGAGCAGCAGGACGGCCAACGCCGCCGCGCTGACCGGCTCCAGCAGCATGATCACGGAGACGGTGGCGGACCGGACGACGGCCGCGCCGGCGAAGTAGAGCCCATAGGCGAGGGCGGTCGGGACCGCGGCGACGTAGGCCAGCAGCCACAGCAGCCGGACCGGCTCGTCGGCGTGCGGCAGCAAGCCCTCCGCGAGCGAGCGGCAGCATGTACAGACTGGTGACGGCGAACGCCCCGACGGACGTACTGGCGGCGTCCGCCCCGCCGCCGCGCCCCCACCAGCGGGTGAGCAGGGTCATCGCCGAGTACCCGGCCGCGGACAGCAGCGCGAGCAGTACGCCCGACACGCGGACCGTCGTGCTTCCGTCGCCGAGCACGAGCACCACGAGCCCGGCGAGCGCTCCGACCACGGCGGCGGCCCCGCCCCGGCCAAGGTGCTCCCCGAGGGCGAGGCGCGCGCCGAGTGCGATCAGCACCGGGCCGGCGCCGAGGGTGACGATGGTGGCCACGGCGAGCCCGGTGGACTGCACCGCGGCGAAGTAGGCGGTCTGGAACATCGCGAGGCCGAGGCCCGTGACGACGGCCCGCAGCGCCTTGCTGGCCGAACGGCTCGCGCGCACGGCCGGGCGTGCGGGCCGACGCAGCGGACGGACGGCGAGCAGCAGGACGAGCCCGGCCGCGCAACGCCAGAACGACAGGGCGACGGGCCCCATGTCGCTGGCCCGGTAGACCAGCGAGGCGGCGGCACCGGCGGTGCCCCAGGCGACACCGGCGACGATCAGATAGAGGAGGCCACGCCCGACGGGCAGGCCTGAGACGGCATTCGACACGAGTTCTTCTCCGCAGACGCGCACAGGGCGCGGAAGTTCGAAGCGGCCCCGGAGGAACCGGGAGCGCGGGGACTGCGTCTGCGGGCAGCATCGTCCGGCCCGGCGGCAGCGCGCCGGGCTGATCGGAGGGCCCGCCTCTCAGGCGGTCGGAGGCGGGAGGACGAGTGCGTCGGAATGCATGATCGGTACCCTAGGTCGCCGTTCCCCTGCTGGACAACTCCCTCGGGCCCACCGCTCGCCACCGGGTCCGCGAGCCCTTCGCCGGCGTCGACGACTGGGCGATGAAGGCGCCCACCAGGACCACCACGCCGCCGATGATCTGCGGGGCGGAGAGGTGCTCGCCGAGCAGCACCCAGGCCAGGACGGTCGCGATGACCGCTTCGAGGCAGGCCACGACGCCCGCGACCTGCGGGGACAGGCGGCGCACGGCGACGATGCCGGTGACGTAGGCGAGGACCGTGGCGATGAGCACGATCCAGGCCAGCAGCAGAGCGGCGGCGACGGGTGTGCCGTCCATGGGGACATCGTGGGTGAGGAGGGACCAGTCCATCGACCAGGGCGGGCGACGACGGTGAGCACGGCGGCCCCGACGAGCAGGCCGTAGGCGATGACGCCGAGCGGGTCGGGCGCCTCGTCGCCGGCGTCGCCGCCCTGGTCGGACAGGACGAAGTAGCCGACCTGGCAGCAGGCGGCGCCGAGCGCGAGGAGCAGTCCGAGGGCGTCGAAGCCCAGCCCCGACCAGACCTCCACGACACAGGCGAGTCCACCGACCGCGAGGACCACGCCGAGCGCCGCCGCCCGCGTCACCGGCCGCCGCTGCACGAACCGCACCCAGCCGAGGACCAGCGCGGGCGCCAGGTACTCGACGAGCAGCGCGACGCCGACGGGGATGCGGGAGATCGCGGCGAAGTAGCAGGCCTGGACACCCGCGACGGCCAGCAACCCGGAAGCCGGCGAGCAGCCCGGGCCGTCGGCGCAGCAGCGCGCGGTGGCGCACGGCGAGCGGCAGCATGACCAGGGCCGCGCCGGCCACCTGCAGCCACACCACGTGGAGCGGGTCGAGTCCCGCCTCGATCAGCGGTTTGGCCGCACCCCGGACCCTCCGAAGGCGACCGCGGACGCGAGCGCCAGGCCGAGCCCGGCGCCCTTGCCGCGACGGCCGCGAGCACCGTCAGACGTATGCACCGGCACATGATGACAGGGGACGACATGACCGTCACCCCCAATGACACCTGTCTCACCGACTGGACGGCCGGGCCGGCCCCGGCTTCGGGGACGGGGCTTCGGGTTCAGGGTTCAGGGTTCACGGTGTCGGCTCGAAGTGGTTCTCCACGCGGGCGAGCACCGTGCGCGGCTCGACGCCGGCACGGCCGAGCACCTCGACGGCACGTGCCTGCGGGTCCGTGACGAGGGCCGCGAGCAGGTCGACACCGCAGGCCCGGTCCACCCGCGCCGGGCGGCACGGGCGCAGGCAGCCCCATGGCCGCGGCGGCCAGCGGCGAGAAGCCGGCACCTCCGGTCACCACGGGTACGGCGCCGGAGTCCTCCACGGTGCTCTGCCAGCGCAGGCCGTAGCCGATGCTGCGCTGCACGAGGTAGCCGAGCAGCCGGACGACCTGGGGGCCCTCGCCCAGGACGGCGCGGGCATCGGGGTCGTACTCGAGGAGGAGTGCAGCAGATGGGCCGTGTCGATCTGCCGGTCGCCGTCCCGCACCGCTCTACGGCGGGCGCCGATGACCACGGATGCCAGTTCTCGCTGAACCGGGCATCGAGATCGGTGCCGTCCGGGCGCCGGCCGTTTTGCTCGCCGGCCGACTGCCGGGGGATACGGGGTTGCACATCCCCTAGCCCATCAGCATCTCCAGAGCGGGTCATCCCCGAGGGAAGCATCTTCGCGTCCCACGCGGAGTGGACGCACCGGGCCGGAATCTCTCGCTTGCGGATGAGATCAAGCCGTTTCGCCCCGCCGGGCGCGCGCCCCCTTGCCACGCGCCTCCTTCGGGCAACCGAAGCGTGCCGTCGCGGGTCCAACACGAGACGAGGAGCAGGTGCTGGCTCGTGGCCCTGGCCGGCGGTCGACGGCAGGCAGTACGTGTACCGGTGTGCGCCCCGGCGAGGCGCCGCTCGCCGACCTGTTCTGGGAGGCGCGGCACTGCCACGAGGAGAGCGCCTTCCCGCGCGCGTGGGACCTCTTCGACGCGGCGGTGATACGGCGGGTCGACTGAGCGGGCCGAGAGCGTTCGACCGACATGGGTCGACCGGTCACGCCACACGCGAAGGTGCCCCGCGGATCACCCGCAGGGCACCTCACGACGACGGCCGTACCGGGTCAGTCCTCGTCGGCGAGGATCAGGTACAGCTTCTTGCGGGCGTCACCGATGACGGCGAGCGCCTTCCTCCCGCTGTTCTTTGCTGCCGGTTTCCAGACCTGGCCGAAGGCCTCCATCAGGCCGAAGCCGGCCTGCCGGATGTCGTTCAGGGGCCTCCCAGTCGACGCCCCGCGAGGCCTCTTCCCAGGGAGCCTCCGGGGCCTTCCCCGGCCGCGGTCCGGCCCGCATCGGTGAGCGCGAACAGCTTCTGCCGCCCTCGCTCTCTGGCGATCAGACCTCGTCCTCCAGCAACTGGAGGGGTGGGTACACCGAACCGGGGCTGGGCTTCCACGCCCCGCCGCTGCGCTCGGCGATCTCCTGGATCATCTCGTAGCCGTGCATCGGCCGGTCCTTCAGCAGGGCCAGGATCGACGCCCGCACGTCGCCGCGCCGCGCCTCCTGGGACCGCCGCGTCCGCGCCTCCCCAGGGCCCTCCATGACTGAATCCCGGCCCGAAGGACCGCCGGGGCCACCACCACCGGGGCCGCCCGGCCCGAAGGGACCGAAGGCCGCGCGCCGGCCGTCGAAGCCGCCGTGACCGAAGGGGCCACCCTCTCCGTGGCCGTGTCCACCGTGTCCACGCTCGTATCCGTGGTTACGCATCGCCATCACTCCATCCAGTCTTTGATCGGTCGCGTATCAATCGCGATACTTCAACGATATATCGGAACGTATCGACCGGACAAGCCCTCCCGGTACCGCCTCCGCCGACGAGTCGTCGTCGTGACCGCCCGGCGGGAAATCCGGTCCAGATCTCGCGAATTGGCCTTGGTCCGCTGGATTCGTGGACCGTCCAGCGTCGGGGCATGCGCATCCGAATCGTCGACGCCTTCACCGACCGGCCCTTCGCCGGCAACCCCGCCGGGGTCCTGCCCTCGACGCCTTCCCGGACGACGACCGGCTCCAGCAGGTCGCCTTGGAGGTCAACCACGCCGAGACCGCGTTCGCCCACCGCCTGCCCGAGGGCGGCGAGGCCGACTGGGCGCTGCGCTGGTTCACCCCGGCCACCGAGGTCGCGATGTGCGGCCACGCGACGCTCGCCACTGCCCACATCCTGCACACCACCGGCGCCCACGCGGGGCGGTGCGGTTCGCCACCCGCAGTGGCGTCCTCGTCGCGACGCCGGACGAGGACGGCTCGATCACCCTGGACTTCCCCACCGCGCCGCTCACCCCGGTCGAGGCCCCGAAGGGCGTCGCCGAGGCCCTGGGGACCGAGCCCTCGCGGTCCTGGACACCGGGCCGGACATCGGGGACCTGCTGGTCGAGGTCGCCGACGAGAAGACGGTCCGCGGCCTGACCCCCGACCACAAGGCGCTGGCCGCGTACTCCGAGCGCGGCATCATCGCCACCGCCCGTGCGGAGGACGCGGCCGCGGCTACGACTACGTCTCCCGCTGCTTCTTCCCCAACGTCGGCATCGACGAGGACCCGGTCACCGGCAGCGCCTCACACGGCCCTCGCGCCCTTCTGGTCCGAGCGCCTCGGCTGCCCCTGCCTCACCGGGATGCAGGCCTCGCCCCGCTCCGGCCGGGTCCGTACGGAGCTGCGCGGCGAGCGCACGCTGCTGAGCGGGCGCGCGGTGACGGTGATCGAGGGTGAGCTGCTGGCCTAGGCCCCGGCAGGGTGGAGGGGACGCGGCAGGCTGCCCGTCGTCCCTCCCCGTCACGCCGTCGGCAGCCAGTCCACCTTCCCGGCCAGCAGCGCGTAGCCCACGAAGGCACCGATGTCGAGCAGCGAGGTGCGCCACCACCAGCGGACCCAGCGCCCCCACCGGCGGTACAGGTACACGAACACGACGCCCATCACCATGTTGCCGATGAAGCCGCCGATGCCCTGATAGAGGTGGTACGAGCCGCGCAGCACCGAACTGGCCGCGAGCGACGCGCCCGGGCTCCAGCCGAGCTGGTCGAGCCGGCGCAGCAGGTAGCCGACGACGATGACCTCCTCCAGGACGGAGTTCTGCACCGCCGAGAGGATCAGTACGGGGTACTTCCACCACACCTCGGGCAGGGCCTCGGGCACCACGGTGAGGTTGAAGCCGAGGCCCCGGGCGGCCAGGTAGAAGGCGATACCGGTGCTGCCGATGACGGCGGCGACGACAGCGCCGCGCCCAGGTCCGGCCACGGACGGGTGCGGTCGAAACCGAGGGCGCGCAGGCCGCTTCCCTCCCGCAGCAGGAAGTGCGCGACCAGGGCGACGGGGACGAGCGCCGTGGTGATCCCGAAGAGCTGCCAGGCCAGGTCCAGCCAGGGACGGCCGGGCGCGGCGGAGGCGTTGAGGGTGGCCGCCTGGTCCTTGAGCCCGCCGGGCCGGGTGACCGAGCCGATGAAGCTGATGAGGCGGACACCCGCTGGCGCCGAGCGACAACGCCAGGACGAGCAGCGTCTCGTCACGCAGGACCCGTCGCGGGAGCCGCTCCTGAAGCTTCTGAGGGAACGAATCGTCCACCGGGCCCGCCTCCGCCATCCACACCTGCCTCCAGCTGGACGTCACAGCTTGCCCGATCAGTATGAGGCGACGCGCGGCGGGGGGCGCCCCGGCGCGGCCCGGCGCCGGTACGGTCGCCACCCCCGCCCGGCCCTTCCCCGGCCCCGCCGGGTCTCAGCCCAGCGGCGCCGGCTCCGGCAGGCCCACCGGCCACAGGTGCACGGGGTCGCCCTCGCGCATGAGCTCGACGTAACGGCGGGTCGTGGCGGCCAGCGCGGCCTCCCGGGACAGGCCGGCCTCCAGCGCCCGGTGGAACGTGGCCGCCTGCCAGGACGCGCCGTTGACCCGGCGCCGGCACCGCTCCTCGATCACGCCGAGGTACAGGTCCCGGTCGGCGGGCTCCACGCCCCACGCGTCGAGACCGGCCTCGGCGAGCGGCAGCAGTTCGTCGCGTACGAGGACGGCGGCGTCGACCTCGGTGGTGCCGCCGAGCCGGCCGCGCCTGGGCCACTCGAAACGGGCGTCGATGCCGTGCCGGCACGCCGCCTCGAAGTTGGCGGCGGCGGCCTCGAACGGCAGCCGGGTCCACAGCGGCCTCGGCTCCTCGGCGAGCGCGCGCACGACGCCGTAGTAGAAGGCCGCGTTGGCGATGACGTCGGTGACGGTGGGCCCGGCGGGCAGGACGCGGTTCTCCACGCGCAGATGTGGGACGCCGTCGGCGATGTCGTAGACCGGGCGGTTCCAGCGGTAGACGGTGCCGTTGTGCAGGACGAGTTCGAGAGCGAGGGCACGCCGCCCGCGTCCAGGACCTCCAGCGGGTCCTCGTCGTCGCAGATCGGGAGCAGCGCCGGGAAATAGCGCCGGTTCTCCTCGAACAGATCGTACGCCGAGGTCACCCACCGCTCGCCGAACCAGGTGCGCGGCCGGACGCCCTGGGCCTGGAGTTCGGGCGGGCGCGTGTCGGTGGACTGCTGGAACAGCGGGGGCCGCGACTCCCGCCACAGCTCGCGGCCGAACAGGAAGGGCGCGTTGGCGCCGACGGCGATCTGCGCGGCGGTGACCGCCTGGGCCGCGTTCCACACGTCGGCGAAGCGGTCCGGGGTGACCTGGAGGTGCAACTGCACCGAGGTGCAGGCGGCCTCGGGGCGATGGACTTGGAGGTGCAGGTCAGGCGCTCGACACCCTCGATGTCGAGGGTGAAGTCCTCGCCGCGGGCGGCCACGATCTGCTCGTTGAGGAGGGCGTAGCGGTCGACGGCGGAGAGATTGGACGAGACCAGGTCGTCCCGGTCCAGCGTCGGCAGAATGCCGATCATCGCGATTCCCGCGTCGACCTCGCCGGCCTTGCGGTCCGCATACGCCAGCGACGTACGGATCTCCTCGGCCAGACGGTCGAATACCCGGCCGCCCAGCCGGTGTGGAGCGATGTTGACTTCCAGGTTGAACATGGCGAGTTCTGTTTGGAAGTCACGGCTCGCGATGCGCTCCAGGACTTGCGCATTCAACATTTTCGGCATCCCGTCGGCACCGACGAGGTTCAATTCGATCTCCAGCCCCATCAGGTTCTTCGGGCGGTCGAACCGCTTCTCCGCCAGAAGTCGCTCCAGACCCGTCAGGCACCGCTGGAGCTTCTCGCGGTAGCGCTGGCGATCGGACAGGTCGAACTGACCTGCCACGACCTTCTCCCCATGGAAGAGTCCCTTCTCGGAGCGGTGATTCGAAGATCCGGCCGCCGGGGCCGGTCAGGTGGGATGATGCCCAGCCGAAGCGATCGATAACGTCCCCGCACCGGCCCGGCACCAGCTACGCTGTGCCGATGTGACCGGTGGCACATTCACCGGGCATGTCACGTCGAGCAGTTTCCACGGCCGGTAAGTCGTGAAAATCGCCGACGACAATTGGCCGACCGCTCGGTGAACATTCCCCGAGGTCACCGTCGTACACCCGGCGTGAAATCCGGATGATTCCCGCATATCGACGGCCGAATGCAACCTTGTACTGGTTGCCGGAATCAGCTAGCCGAAACACAGTCTGAACACATGTCGTATAAACCCGCGGACAAGGCAGATGACCGGCGCCCACGGTCGATGGATCCTGCCGTCGAGCTGACGCGCGGCAGGCCTCACCCCCTTCTCGGTTCCCGGACCCCGGCCTCCTGCCTCCCCAGCCACGTGAGCTGACAGCGTCGTCCGCCCCCGCTCCGCCCCTCGCGCCACCGTGCCTTCGAATGAGAGGCGACCCATCATGCCCCCTGCATGTCCCCCCCGGCTCCCGCGCCCGCCCTGCGCTCCGTTCTCACCGCCCTCTCGTCTCCCACCGCGGTCCGCGAGGCCCGGACCCCGTCCCTGCTCGGCGCTTCCAGGGGACCCGCCACGCCCGAACTGCCGCTGCCCGTGCACGTCCTGGACCGGATCACGGCGGAGGGCGTGGCGGTGACGCGGCTGAGCGGGTGGCGGTTCCCTGATCCGCTGCGGCGACCGCGCGGTGGCGGCGGCGGAGACCATGCTGACCCCCGACGGATGGGCGTTCTCGCACTTCTTCGAGGGCCCCTACGTCGCCTCGACCGAGCACGCGCTGCGCCAGGCCGAGTCGGTGCCTCAGGCCTACCAGCCGCGTCTGCTGTCGGTCCCCGGGCTCTACATGCTCACGCTGTGGCTGCACGGCGACCGCACACGCGGACGCCGCCGCCGGACACCCCGCGGCCACCGACCTGCTGGTGCCGCTGGCGCCGGCCCCGCCCGGTATCGCGGCCCACCGGCCGCACCGGGTCGCCGAGCTGCTGCCGGTCCTCACCCACCGAGTGACGCCGACCCGGCTGCTGCGCTCCCCGCCTGACCGGCCCTTTCCCGCCGGCCGCCTCCGACCCGGGCGGACTAGCCCCATAGGGCCATGCCGAACCATCCGAAGTGACAGTGCAGTTGAGCTGAACCGTCCGCGCGGGTGACGCGTCATCAACCTGTGAGAAGCGGTGCTGCGAAATACCTGCGGAACGAGGCCCGTGGGGCAACACTGGGTTCGGACCGACTTACACAACGGGGGCGGCCATGAACGAAGCTTCACGCCGCGGGACAGACCAGACAGCGACCTCACCCGACTCAACAGACCGAGAGACCCCACTCATGTGCCAGCACCAGCCACCGTGCCCGTCAGTCGACTCCGCCGACCGGGGAATCCGCCCGCCTCGTGGCGCACCACCCGGAGCAGGGTTGAGCCTGCTGTGCAACGGCGTCGTCCTCTTCGAGGACACCGGTGAGCTCCTGCCGGACGGCCAGGTCATCGCCCCGCACCGCCCTGGCGGTGCGGGCCTGATGAGCGCCGCCTGAGCACAGGCCGGGCGGGGTGACTCCACTCCGCCCGGTGATTCGCGGGGCCGGCCCGCAGACATCGTCTGCGAACCGGCCCCCGACGCGTGTCCGGCTCCCGCTCTTCCGTGCCGCGCCGTCACAGGCCGGCGCTTCCGCTCAGCCCTTCGCCGTGAGCTCCTTGAGGGCGATGTTCAGTTCGAGGACGTTGAGCCGCGGCTCACCGATGAAGCCGAGGGTGCGGCCCTGGGTGTGCCGGTCGACGAGCCCCTGTACCTTCGCGACGGACAGGCCGTTCTCCTGGGCGACCCGGGGTACCTGCAGCTCGGCGTAGTCCGGCGAGATGTCCGGGTCCAGTCCCGAGCCGGATGAGGTCACCGCGTCGGCGGGGATCTCGGACCGCTCGACGGGGTGGCCGGGGACCGAGTTGTCCTTGATCACGGCGGTCTGCGCCGCCCTCACCTGCTCGACCAGCTCCGGGTTGTCGGCGGCCAGGTTGGTGGCGCCGGACAGGATCAGGCGGTACTGGGTGTTGAGGGTGTTCTCCCCCAGACCGTTGGCCGGGCGGCCCTGGAACCACTTCAGGTCGGGTTCCGGAGTCTCCTGCCCCGGTTCCAGCGGCAGGTTGTACGACTGCCCGATCAGCGAGGACCCCACCACGCGGCCGCCGGCCGAGACTTCGAGCCGTTCGCCTTGCCGTTGAACAGGGCCTGGGCGACTCCCGTGACCACCAGTGGGTAGACGACGCCCGTCACCAGGGTCAGCACGAGGAGGGCACGCAGGCCGGCCCCGAGCAACCGGGCGGGTGTTCGATACCGAGTTGTTCATGGCGGTCAACCGATTCCGGGGATGAGGGACAGGAGCATGTCGATGATCTTGATGCCGACGAAGGGGGCGACCAGTCCGCCCAGGCCGTAGACCGCGAGGTTGCGCCGGAGCATCCGGTCCGCGCTCATCGGCCTGTATCGCACACCGCGCAGGGCGAGCGGCACCAGCACGACGATGATCAGCGCGTTGAAGACGACCGCCGACAGGATCGCCGAGTCCGGCGAGGACAGGCGCATGATGTTGAGCTTGTCGAGGCCGGGGTAGACCGCCGCGAACAGCGCCGGGATGATCGCGAAGTACTTGGCGACGTCGTTGGCGATGGAGAACGTGGTGAGCGCGCCCCGCGTGATGAGGAGCTGCTTGCCTGATCTCGACGATCTCGATGAGCTTCGTCGGGTTGGAGTCGAGGTCGACCATGTTGCCGGCCTCCTTGGCGGCCGACGTGCCGGTGTTCATCGCCACCCCCGACGTCGGCCTGCGCGAGCGCGGGCGCGTCGTTGGTGCCGTCGCCGGTCATCGCGACCAGCTTGCCGCCGACCTGCTCGCGCTTGATCAGGGCCATCTTGTCCTCGGGCGTGGCCTCCGCGAGGAAGTCGTCGACGCCTGCCTCGTCGGCGATCGCCTTGGCCGTCAGCGGGTTGTCGCCCGTGATCATGACGGTCTTGATGCCCATCCCCCGCAGTTCCTCGAACCGCTCCCGCCATGCCCTGCTTGACGACGTCCTTCAGGTGGACGACCCCGAGGACGCAGGCCTCGTCACCGTCCTCGACGGCGACCAGCAGTGGCGTACCGCCCGCCTCGGAGATGCCGTCGGCCAGCCGCTCGGTGTCCTCGGCGACCTCGCCGCCGCGCTCGCGCACCCAGGCGGTCACCGAACCGGCCGCTCCCTACGGATCCTGCGACCGTCGACGTCCACGCCGGACATGCGGGTCTGCGCGGTGAAGGAGATCCATTCGGCGCCGGTCAGCTCGCCCTGGTGCCGCTCGCGCAGCCCGTACCTCTCCTTGGCGAGGACGACGACCGAGCGGCCCTCGGGGTCTCGTCGGCCAGTGAGAGAGCTGGGCGGCGTCCGCCACACGAGCCTCCGTCGTACCGCGCACCGGCACGAACTCGGCCGCCTGCCGGTTGCCGAGCGTGATCGTGCCGGTCTTGTCCAGCAGCAGCGTGGAGACGTCACCGGCCGCCTCGACGGCACGGCCTGACATGGCCAGTACGTTGCGCTGGACCAGGCGGTCCATGCCCGCGATGCCGATCGCGGAGAGCAGGGCGCCGATCGTGGTCGGGATCAGGCAGACCAGCAGCGCCACCAGGACGACCATCGTCAGTTCGGTGCCCGCGTAGTCCGCGAACGGCGTCAGCGTGGCGCAGGCCAGCAGGAAGACGATGGTCAGCGAGGCGAGCAGGATGTTCAGCGCGATCTCGTTCGGGGGTCTTCTGCCGGGCCGCGCCCTCGACCAGGTTGATCATCCGGTCGATGAAGGTCTCGCCCGGCTCGGTGGTGATCCTGACGACGATGCGGTCGGAGAGTACCTGTCCCGCCGGTGACGGCGCTGCGGTCGCCGCCCGACTCGCGGATGACGGGCGCCGACTCCACCGGTGAGTGGCCGACTCCGTCGACCGAGGCGACACCCTCGACGACGTCGCCGTCGCCCGGTATGACGTCTCCGGCCTCGCAGACCACCAGGTCGCCGACGCCCAGCTCGGTGCCGGGGACCGTGCCCCCGTCCACCCGGCGGGCGACCGTGCCGGTCTTGGCCCGGCGCAGCGTGTCGGCCTGGGCCTTGCCCCGGCCCTCGGCGACGGCCTCCCGCCAGGTTGGCGAAGAGCACGGTCAGCCAGAGCCAGGCGCTGATGGTCCAGCCGAACCAGTCACCGGGGTCCGTGAAGGAGAAGGCGGTGGTCAGCACCGAGCCGACCCACACCACGAACATCACGGGCGACTTGACCATCACCCTCGGATCGAGTTTGCGGAACGCCTCGGGCAGCGACGCGACCAGTTGCGCGGGGTGGAAGATCCCTCCGCCGACGCGGCCCTCGGCAGACGGGCGGCCGGTGGGTACGTGCCGCTGTGCGGCGCCCGGTTCTCGGTGGCGGCGGTGGAAGTGGCTGTGGACATGGAGTCCTCGTGCTTCTGTGTACGAGCGGTCATCACGCCAGCCCTTCGGCCAGCGGGCCCAGGGCCAGCGCCGGGAAGTAGGTGAGACCGACGATGATCAGGATCGCGCCCACCAGCAGGCCGGTGAACATCGGCTTCTCGGTGCGCAGGGTGCCCGCCGTCGCCGGCACCGGCTGCTGCCCGGCCAGCGAGCCGGCCAGCGCCAGGACGAACACCATCGGCAGGAAGCGGCCGAGCAGCATCGCGAGCCCGGTCGTGGTGTTGAACCAGTCGGTGTTCGCGTTCAGGCCGGCGAAGGCCGAGCCGTTGTTGTTCGCGGCGGAGGTGAAGGCGTACAGCACCTCGGAGAAGCCGTGGGCGCCGGGGTTGAGCATCGAGTTCGGCGGCGTCGGCAGGGCCATGGAGAGCGACGTGAACATCAGCACCAGCGCCGGGTGATCAGGATGTAGACGGCCGCCAGCTTGATCTCACGGGGGCCGATCTTCTTGCCGAGGTACCCGGTGTGCGCCCGACCATGAGCCCCGCGATGAACACGGCGATGATCGCCATGATCAGCATGCCGTAGAGACCGAGCCGACACCGCCGGGCGCGATCTCGCCCAGCATCATGCCCAGCATGGTGATGCCGCCGCCGAACCCGGTGTACGACGAGTGGAAGGAGTCGACGGCACCGGTGGAGGTGAGCGTCGTGGTCACCGCGAAGATCGACGAGCCACCGACCCCGAAGCGCAGCTCCTTGCCCTCCATCGGCGCCGCCGGCCGCCTGGAGCGCGGGGCCCTGGTGGGCGAACTCGGTCCACATCATGAGGGCGACGAAGCCGACCCAGATGGTGGCCATGGACGCGAGGATCGCGTAGCCCTGACGCACCGAGCCGACCATGACGCCGAAGGTCCGGGTCAGGGAGACCGGGACGAGCAGGATCAGGAAGATCTCGAACAGGTTGGTGAACGGCGTCGGGTTCTCGAAGGGATGGGCGCTGTTGGCGCTGGAAGTAGCCGCCGCCGTTGGTGCCCAGCTCCTTGATGACCTCCTGCGAGGCGACGGCGCCGCCGTTCCACTGCTGCGGGCCGCCCAGGAACTGGCCGACCTCGTGGATGCCGGAGAAGTTCTGGATGACTCCGCAGGCGACCAGCACGAGCGCGCCGAGGACGCTTGTGGCAGCAGCACGCGGATGACCCCGCGCACCAGGTCCGACCAGAAGTTGCCCAGCTCCCTGGTGCGAGCGCGGGCGAAGCCCCGCACGAGGGCGACGGCCACGGCCATGCCGACCGCCGCGAGACGAAGTTCTGCACGGCGAGACCGGCGGTCTGCACGACGTGCCCCATCGTCTGTTCGCCGTAGTACGACTGCCGGCCGGTGCTGGCCACGAACGACGCGGCGGTGTTGAAGGCCCGCGCCGGCTCCACTGAGTCGAAGCCGAGCGAGCCCGGCAGGACACCTTGGACGCGCTGAGCAGGTAGAGGAAGAGGACACCGGCGAAGGAGAAGGCGAGCACGCCGCGCAGGTACGCGGTCCAGCGCATCTCCGTGTCCGGGTCGGCACCGATGCCCTTGTAGATCCACTTCCTCGACCCGCAGGTGCTTGGGCGAGGGAGTAGACCCGGGCCATGTGGTTGC
This sequence comes from Streptomyces thinghirensis, assembly GCA_021502835.1. The sequence continues at coordinate 18,384 of JAKFGP010000060.1, read as the reverse complement.
CCAGTGGGGCGTGTACGACAGCCAGTGCGCCGATGAGGGCGAGCAGCTGGAGCACGCCGGCGGTTACGGGACCCATGGCGAACTCTCAGAACCTCTCCGGGAAGATCAGGGCGAGGGACGAGATAGCCCAGCAGGGTCGACGGCCACGAGCAGGCCGACGATGTTCTCGGCGGTCACAGCTTCGTCACCCCCTTGGCGACGACGCCACCAGCGCGAAGACCGCGATCGTGGTGACGACGAAGGCCAGATCGGCCATCGTGAGCTCCTGGAGTGGGGTTCGGCTGCGACTAGACGTTTCGAGCAAAGCCCCTGCCACGACCGGAAGCGCGACCACTGCTGACGGGTCCCATACGGTGGCCTGTGCCCCTTTGACGGATCTCTTACGAGGGTGTCGTGGGTGATCACGGCGCGGTCGAGGTCGAGGGTCGGCCCCGCGTCACCCCTCACTTCCTCCCGGCGCCCTATCGTGACCGGCATGCAGTCCTACCACGATCGGCCAGGCGGCGCGGCTGCTCGGCGTCAGTCCGGACACCGCCCGCCGCTGGGCCGACGCGGGCCGGATCACCACCCACCGCGACGAGGGCGGGCGGCGGCTCGTCGACGGGCGCGACCTGGCCGCGTTCTCGGTCGACCTGGCCCGGTCCGGCGGCGCCGACGAGGAGACGCCGTACACCTCGGTCCGCAACGCCTTCCCCGGCATCGTGACCGCGATCAAGCTCGGCGACGTGGCGGCCCAGGTCGAGATCCAGGCCGGCCCGCACCGGCCCGTCTCCCTGCTGACCCGGGAAGCGGTCGAGGAACTCGGGCTGGAGGTCGGCATGGAGGCCACCGCCCGCGTGAAGTCGACGAACGTCCATATCGACAGGGCCTGACCCGACGCCACCGTCGGTCCGTACGAACGCACATGCCAGGATTAGTACTGGCTGGCTCATGCGATGCGAGCAGACTTACCCTCGCAATGCGGAAGTATGATCGACGCAACGGAGAGCCCGCCGTGCGCCCGGTCACCCAAGTCGGCCGCGAGCCCGTCGGACTCCGCCCCAGACGCCGAGGGAGGGGCCCGTGATGACCCGTTCCGTGTGCAGGACCCGCCGCAGCCGCCGGAGCCTGCGAGTGAGCGGTGCGGGAGCCGCCGCGCTGCTGGCCCTGAGCGCGTGCTCGCCGTCCTCCGGCTCGACCCGGTTCCCTCGTCGTCCTCCTCGGCGAAGGTCTCCGGCCAGGTCACCGTCTCGCCGCCGCCTCAATCAAGGAGAGCTTCACGACGCTCGGCGAGCGGTTCTGAGAAGCAGCACCCGGGCACCGAGGTCACCTTCAACTTCGCCGGCAGCGACACCCTCGCCGCCAGCGTCACCGGCGGCGCCCCGGCGGACGTGTCTTCGCCTCCGCCAGCCCCGGACGATGGCCACCGTCACCGACGCCGGGGCCACGGACGGCGCCCCGTCCACCTTCGTGCGCAACCAGCTGGAGATCGCCACCCTCCCGGGCAACCCCGGAGGATCTCGTCCCTGAAGGACCTCACGGGCTCCGGGCTCAAGGTCGTGCTGTGCGACAAATCGGTGCCGTGCGGCGCCGCGCACAGAAGGCGCTGGAGGCCGGCGGCCTCCGGCTCACCCCGGTCTCGTACGAGCAGGACGTCAAGGCCGCCCCTGACCAAGGTCGAGCTGGAAGGAGGCCGACGCCGCCGTCGTCTACAAGACCGACGTGAAGGCGGCCGGTGGCAAGGTGACCGGCGTGGACTTCGCCGAGTCGGCCAAGGCGGTCAACGACTACCTGATCGCGCTCCTCAAGGAGGCTCCCAACGCCGACGCGGGCAAGGCCTTCATCGAGCTGGTGAAGTCCGCCGAGGGGACAGCGGGTGCCTACCGCGGCCGGGTTCCGCACGCCATGAGTGAAACCCCACGGGCCAGGGCCGGCGCCCGCATGGTGCCGGTCCCCCTGCTGGTACCCGCCCTCGTCGGCCTGGCGTTCCTGCTGCTGCCCCCTGATCGCCCTGCTGGTACGGGCACCGTGGCGTGACCTGCCCGGCCAGCTGGCCAGCCCGGAGGTCGTGGCAGGCCCTGCGGCTGTCGCTGCTGTGGCGCCATCGGCGACCGCGTTGAGCCTCGTCGTCGGTGTGCCGCTGGCCTGGCTGCTGGCGCGCACGGAGTTCCCCGGCCGCGGCTTCGTCCGCGCGCTGGTGACGCTGCCACTCGTGCTCCCCCGGTGGTGGGCGGCGTGGCGCTCCTGCTGGCGTTCGGGCGCAACGGCGTCATCGGGCAGTGGCTGGACGCGTGGTTCGGGGTCACGCTGCCGTTCACGACGACGGGTGTCATCCTCGCGGAGACGTTCGTGGCGATGCCGTTCCTCGTCATCAGCGTGGAGGGGCACCCTGCGCGCCGCCGACCCGCGCTTCGAGGAGGCCGCCACGACGCTGGGCGCCTCCCGCTTCACCGCGTTCCCGCCGGGTCACGCTGCCGCTGATCGCGCCGGGCATCGCGGCGGGCGCCGTCCTGGCCTGGGCGCGGGCGCTGGGCGAGTTCGGGGGCGACGATCACGTTCGCGGGCAACTTCCCGGGCCGGACCCAGACCATGCCGCTGGCGGTCTATCTCGCCCTGCAGAACGACCCGGCGGCGGCGATCGCCCTCAGCCTGGTGCTGCTGGCCGTCTCCCATCGCCGTATTGGCCGGTCTCCGGGACCGCTGGATGAGGGCGCATCAGCGACCGGCGTGGACGAGTCGTCCGACCGGCCGGACGAGGACGACATGACCGACACCGACGGACCGACCACCGCCATGGACTCCACCGACGGCCACGCGCCCGACGGCGGACTCGACGCCCGGCTCGTAGTGGACCGCGGCACCTTCCACCTGGACGTCGCGCTGACCGCCGCGCCCGGCGACGTCGTCGCCCTGCTCGGCCCCAACGGCGCCGGCAAGACCACCGCCCTGCGCGCGCTCGCCGGCCTGGTCCCGCTCGCCGACGGCCACCTGCGCCTCGACGGCGTCGCCCTGGACCGTACGCCGCCCGAGTCCCGACCGGTCGGCGTGGTCTTCCAGGACTACCTGCTCTTCCCGCACCTCACCGCGCTCGACAACGTCGCGTTCGGTCCGCGCTGCCGGGGCGCGAGCAAGGCCGAGTCCCGGGCGCGGGCCGCCGCGTGGCTGGACCGCATGGGCCTCGCCGACCACGCGGGCGCCAAGCCGCGCCGCCTCTCCGGCGGTCAGGCCCAGCGCGTCGCACTCGCCCGCGCCCTGGCCACCAACCCCCGGCTGCTGCTCCTGGACGAGCCCCTCGCGGCGCTGGACGACGCCCGCACGCGGCTGGAGGTGGGCGCAGCTCCGCCGCCATCTCGCCGAGTTCGAGGCCGTGGCCGTACTGGTCACGCACGACCCCCTGGACGCCATGGTGCTGGCCGACCGGCTGGTGGTGGTCGAGAACGGCAGGGTCGTCCAGGAGGGCGGCCCCGCCGACATCGCCCGCCGGCCGCGCACGGACTACATCGCGCAGTTGGTCGGCCTCAACCTCTACCGCGGGCGGGCCGACGGCCACACGGTCCACCTCGACGCCGGCCCGGCCATCACCACCACCGAGGACCTCTCCGGTCCGGTCTTCGTGGTGGTTCCCGCCGGGCGCCGTGACGCTGTACGCGGAGCGGCCCACGGGCTCCAGCGCCCGCAACCTGTGGCGCTGCGAGGTCGCCGGACTGGAGACCCACGGCGACCAGATCCGCGTGGACCTCACCGGCGAACTCCCGCTCGCCGCCGACCTCACCACGGTCGCGGCGGCCGAGCTCGGCCTCCACCCGGGCGCACCGGTGTGGGCGACGGTCAAGGCGACGCAGACACACGCATACCCGGCATGACGCCCCGATCGGGCTACGGTGCCCTCATGAGCCTGAGCATCCGCAACCAGCTCCCCGGCACCGTCACCGCCGTCACCCCGGGCGAGGCCATGGCGACGGTCAGGGTCCGCCTCTCGGGCGGCCAGGACCTCACCGCGGCGATCACCCGGGAGGCCGCCGACGACCTCTCCTCACCGCCGGGACCGAGGTCCGCGCCCTGGTGAAGTCCACGGAGGTGTCCGTGGCGACCGGCCGCGTCGAGGGCCTGTCCATCCGCAACCGGCTGCCCGGTACGGTCACCGCCCTCACCACCGGCGACGCCATGGCCTCCGTCCGGGTCGCCGTCGAGGGCGCCGAACTGACCGCCGCGATCACCCGGGAGGCCGCCGACGACCTGGGGCTCTCGTCCGTCGGCGTTCCCGTCGTCGCGCTGGTCAAGTCGACGGAGGTGTCGCTGGCCACCGCGTGACACACGGCGAGAGGCTCCGTGCAAGGCCGTCCCGGGCCTGCGCGGAGCCTCTCCCTACCGGCGGCTCAGTCCTCGTAGGCGTCCAGCGGCGGGCAGGAGCAGACCAGGTTCCGGTCGCCGAAGGCCTGGTCGACGCGGCGCACCGGCGGCCAGTACTTCTCGGCGGCGGACACTCCGGCCGGGAAGACGGCCTCCTCGCGCGTGTACGCGTGGTCCCACTCACCACCCAGCGCACCGGCGGTGTGCGGCGCGCCCCGCAGCGGGTTGTCGTCCGCGGACCAGGCGCCGGACCCGACCTTCTCGATCTCCGCGCGGATGGCGATCATCGCCTCGCAGAACCGGTCCAGCTCGGCCAGGTCCTCGGACTCGGTCGGCTCGATCATCAGCGTGCCGGCCACCGGGAACGACATCGTCGGCGCGTGGAAGCCGTAGTCGATCAGCCGCTTGGCGACGTCGTCGACGCTCACGCCGGTCGCCTTGGTCAGCGGGCGCAGGTCGATGATGCACTCGTGCGCGACCAGCCCGCCGGGGCCGTTGCGCCAGCACCGGGAAGTGCGGCTCCAGGCGCTTGGCGATGTAGTTGGCGGAGAGCACCGCCACCTGCGTGGCGCGCTTGAGGCCCTCGCCGCCCATCAGCCGGACGTACGACCACGAGATCGGCAGGATGCCGGCCGAGCCCACGGCGCCGCCGAAATGGGGCCGACGCCCGTCTGCGGACCGGCCGCCGGGCTGCATCGGGTGGTTGGGCAGGTACGGCGCCAGGTGCGACCGTACTGCCACGGGGCCGACGCCGGGGCCGCCGCCGCCGTGCGGGATGCAGAAGGTCTTGTGCAGGTTCAGGTGGGAGACGTCGCCGCCGAAGTGGCCCGAGCTTGGCGAGGCCGACCAGGGCGTTCAGGTTGGCGCCGTCCACGTAGACCTGGCCGCCGGCGTCGTGCACCTGGGCGCAGATGTCGGCGACGTGCTCCTCGAAGACGCCGTGCGTGGAGGGGTAGGTGATCATCAGCACGGACAGCTCGTCGCGGTGCTTCTCGATCTTGGCGCGCAGGTCCTCGACGTCGATCTCGCCGTCCTCGGCGGTCTTGACGACGACGACCTTCATGCCGGCCATGACGGCGCTCGCGGCGCTGGTGCCGTGCGCGGAGGACGGGATGAGGCAGACGGTGCGCTGGTCGTCGCCGTTGGCGCGGTGGTAGGCGCGTACGGCGAGCAGACCGGCGAACTCGCCCTGCGACCCGGCGTTCGGCTGGAGCGAGACCTTGTCGTACCCGGTGACCTCGGCGAGCCGCTCCTCCAGCTCACGGATGAGCGTGAGGTAGCCCTGCGCCTGCTCGGCGGGCGCGAAGGGGTGCAACTGCCCGAACTCGGACCAGGTGACCGGCTCCATCTCGGTGGTCGCGTTGAGCTTCATGGTGCAGGAGCCCAGCGGGATCATGCCGCGGTCCAGCGCGTAGTCGCGGTCGGCGAGGCGGCGCAGGTAGCGCAGCATCGCGGTCTCGGAGCGGTGCTGGTGGAAGACGGGGTGGGTGAGGAAGTCGTCGGTACGCAACAGCGCCTCGGGGAGCGTCTCCTCGGTCGCCGCGTCCAGCGCCTCGACGTCGCCCTCGACGCCGAAGGCGTTCCACACGCCGCCGACCTGGGCGCGCGTGGTGGTCTCGTCGCAGGCGAACGACAGGTGGTCGGCGTCGACGAGCCGCAGGTTGATGCCGTTCTCGCGGGCGGCGTGGACGATCGCGTCGGCCCGGCCGGGCACCCGCACGGTGACCGTGTCGAAGTAGGCGCCGTGCACGACCTCGACGCCACCGGCCGCGAGGCCCGCGGCGGTGATCGACGCGTACCGGTGGGTGCGGCGCGCGATGGCCCGGCAGCCCTCGGGCCCGTGGTAGACGGCGTACATGCCGGCCATCACGGCGAGCAGCACCTGCGCGGTGCAGATGTTGCTGGTGGCCTTCTCGCGGCGGATGTGCTGCTCGCGGGTCTGCAGGGCGAGGCGGTAGGCCTTGTTGCCGTCGGCGTCCACGGAGACGCCGACCAGGCGGCCGGGCAGGCTGCGGGCGAACTTCTCGTGCACCGCCATGTAGCCGGCGTGCGGCCCCGCCGAAGCCCATCGGCACACCGAAGCGCTGCGTCGTGCCGATGGCGATGTCCGCGCCCAGCTCGCCGGGCGAGGTGAGCAGCGTCAGGGCGAGCAGGTCGGCGGCGACGGTGACCAGGGCGCCGAGTTCGTGCGCCCGGTCGATCACCGGCTTGATGTCGCGGACGGCACCGGAGGCGCCCGGGTACTGGATCAGGACGCCGTTGATCTCCCGCTCGGCGACCTCGGCGGGGATGCCCTCGCTCAGGTCGGCGACGACGACCTCGACGCCGGTCGGCTCCGCGCGGGTCTGGATCACGGCGATGGTCTGCGGCAGGGCGTCCGCGTCGACCAGGAACAGGCCCTTCTTGTTCTTGCCCATGCGCCGGGAGAGCGCCATCGCCTCGGCGGCCGCGGTGCCCTCGTCGAGCAGCGAGGCGCCGGAGGTGGGCAGGCCGGTGAGCTCGGCGACCATCGTCTGGAAGTTCAGCAGGGCCTCGAGACGGCCCTGGAGATCTCCCGGCTGGTACGGCGTGTACGCGGTGTACCAGGCCGGGTTCTCCATGACGTTGCGCAGGATGACCGGCGGGGTGAAGGTGCCGTGGTAGCCGAGGCCGATCATGGAGTCGAGGACCTGGTTGCGGTCGGCCAGGGAGCGCAGCTCGGCCAGCACCTCGGCCTCGGAGCGCGCGCCGGGCAGGTCCAGCGCGTCGGCGTTCTTGATCACATCCGGCACCGCGGCGGCCGTCAGCTCGTCGAGCGAGCCGTAACCGACCTGCGCGAGCATCTTGGCCCGTTCCTCGTAGTCGGGGCCGATGTGGCGCTGCTCGAACGGCATGGCCTGTTCGAGTTCGGAGAGCGGGGTGCGATGGGCGGTCATTGCGGGAGGCCTCCTGGTCTGACGACCTCGAGGGAGCACCACGGCGCGGGTACCCGTACGGCCTCCCCCTCTGTCATCTCAACCTGAGAGCTTCACCGGGCGGGCCCGAGGGCGCTCCCGGCTTTCTACCGTCGGTGAGCGGAAACCGTCGACACCCGCCCTGCTTTCCAGAGTGACCTCGTCCGTGCGGTACGTGAGCCTGAGAGATTCCGGGGAGGATTTGCTCCTTCGGCGCCTCCGATGGTGTCCGGAGGACTCTCCCGCGCGGGGTCAGCAGCCGTTTGCCAGCGTACCAGCGAGGCCGACGCACGAACCTTCGAGTGGCCGACCGGCCAGTATGTGCTCTTTGTAGTACTACGGATGATTTCGGCGGCTGGTGGGTCGGCTGGTGCGCGACCCCAGTGCGACCAGGTGGGGGGCCCCGTGCGTACCGACATCGACCCGCGCAACCTGATCGGCCGCAAGGCGTTCGACCGCAACGGCACCCGGATCGGCACCGTCGACGAGGTCTATCTCGACGACGCCACCGGCGTCCCCGAGTGGGCGGCCATACGCACCGGCCTGTTCAGCCGGGACGCCTTCGTGCCCCTGGAGCCGAGCGAGCTGCTCGACGGCGCCTTGCGCGTGCCCTTCGACCGGGCCCTGATCAAGGAGGCGCCCCCCGACTTCGGCGTCGGCCGCCACCTCTCGCCGGAGCAGGAACTCCAGCTCTACCACCACTACGGTCTCGACGTCGCCGCTCCGCCCCCGCTCCCCGACCACGACTTCGGCAAGCTGGCGGGCCGGGGCAAGGAAGAGGGCTGACGCCGCCGGCCTCCTGCGACCTGATCCGCCGGACAGGGCGCGGTCCTAGCCGGGGGCCAGACGCGCCGACCCCTCCGGGCCGGCCTCCGTGGTCGTCGGCCCGCCCTCCCCGGGTCTTCGCGGCACGGCCGGGACCAGCGGCAGCAGTTCCGCCGGCGTCAGGTCCGGGTCGTCCACCGGGAAGGTCCGCACCCGGCCGGTCTCCGAGTACGGCGTCTCGAACCGCACGGTCACCCGCCCCAGCCCGCTGCCCTGCACCCACCCGTGCCCGTACTCCACGTGCCGAACGTCGTGCCCCGACGGCCACCGGCGCTCGGGGGCGGGGGCCGGCCGGTCCTCCTGGACGGGCTCGGCCTCGGGCTCCTCGGCGACTTCGTCGACCCGCTCCCCCCGCCGCCTGTGCGAACAGGTCCTCCTGCGTGTAGTCGGCGAGCCCGCTGACGCCGACCCCGAGCAGCCGCACGCCGCCTGTGGTGTCCACGGAGTCCAGCAGCCGGGCCGCGGCCTCCCGCACCACCCCGGGTCGTCCGTGGGCCCGCGCAGCGCTCTCGGAGCGCGTCAGGGTGGAGAAGTCGTACCTGCGCACCTTGAGCACGATGGTCCGCCCGGACAGCCCGGAGCCGCGCAACCGCCGCACGCACCGGTCGGCCAGCCGCCCCACCTCCACACCGACCCGCACCCGGTCGTGGATGTCCACGTCGTAGGTGTCCTCGACCGACACCGACTTGGTCTCCCGCTCGGCCACCACGGGTCGCTCGTCGAGGGCCAGGGCCATGGCGTACAGGGCGTGCCCGTGCGCCTTGCCCAGCAGCCGTACGAGCTCGTCCTCGCCCGCCTCGGCGATGTCGCCCACCGTGGTGATCCCGGCCCGCCGCAGATGGTCTCCCGTGGCCGGTCCCACGCCGGGCAGCGTCCGCACGGTCATCGGCTCCAGCATGGCCCGCTCCGTCCCCGGCGGGATCAGGACCAGCCCGTCGGGTTTGGCCTCCTCGAGGCGATCTTGGCGAGCATCTTGGAGGCGGCCAGCCCCACGGAACCGGTGAGGCCGGTGACGGCGCGGATGTCCGTACGCAGCTTGGTGCCGGCCAGCCGCGCCGACGCCGCGTCCCAGGCCGCCCCGCCGGCCTCCAGGTCCACGAAGGCCTCGTCCAGGCTCAGCGGCTCCACCAGCGGCGACAGGCCGCGCAGCAGCCGCATCACCTGCTCGCTGATCGACCGGTAGAGCTCGAAGCGCGGGACCAGATACGCGGCGTTGGGTGCCAGCCGCCGGGCCTGGCCCATGGGCATCGCCGAGTGGACTCAAGACCCGCGCCTCGTACGAGCAGGTGGCGACCACACCGCGCGGTCCGAGGCCGCCCACCACGACGGCCTTCCCGCGCAGGCTCGGCTTGGACGCCTGCTCCACCGAGGCGAAGAAGGCATCCATGTCGAGATGCAGGATCGTGGGCGCGGTTCTCACATCTCCGATGCTGCCCTACGCCACTGACAATGCCCCGTCCGAGCACAGGTGTGTGCCGAGTTCGACGGTGTTCAGACCGCCCGGTTGCGCCGCCGCGCCAGCTCGTCCGCCGGATTGTGTCCGACCAGGGTCTCCCCCGTGTCGATCCGCTCCCCGTGCAGCTGCGACAGCGCGCTCTCCACATCCCGCCAGACCACGCCGACGGCGATCCCGAAGATGCCCTGACCGCCCTGGAGCAGGGCGTGCACCTCGTCGGGCGAGGTGCACTCGTGGACCGTGGCCCCGTCACTCATCAGCGTCATCCGCTCCAGGTCGCGGAATCCGCGCTCCCGGAGATGCTGGACGGCGGTGCGGATGTTCTGCAGTGACACACCGGTGTCGAGGAAGCGCTTGACGATCTTCAGCACGACCACGTCGCGGAAGCTGTACAGGCGCTGCGTCCCGGAGCCGTGCGCGGGTCTCACACTGGGCTCGACCAGGCCCGTACGAGCCCAGTAGTCGAGCTGCCGGTAGGTGATACCGGCAGGCCGCGCAGGCCGTCGGCCCGCGGTAGCCGATCTGCTCGGACGTCATGGACGTCGCCCCTCCGCTGCTCGGGACGGCAGCCGGTCGCTGCAGGAACAGGGTCGGCCGCCACACCGTGCTGGGGGTGCCCCCGCCGGCGCGGAGCCGAGAGCTCGTGGGAGGGTACGGACCGCTGCCCCGAGGCTCTGCCCGGGGCCACCCCCAGCCGTACCGTCGCCGCTGATTCTCACGCCGACCTCCGTCCTTGACCTGCCTCCTCGACGGTAGGCAGTCACCAAGGGTGCGTCAACGATCGCCACACTCGGCACGCCGAGTGATAATCACCCTACGAGTGGTTTCGCGTACCCAACCGCGGGAAAGGCTAGCCGAATGTGCCCGAAAAGGGGCGGCACGGCACCCTGGACCGCTCCGGTCCCCGCGCCTCACTGGTTACTGGTCCCGAAGTCCTCCGGCGAGATCTGGTCGAGGAACTCGCGGAACTTCTCCACCTCGTCCTCCTGCTCGTCCGGGATGGCGATGCCGGCGTCGTCGAGCACCGTGTCACTGCCGTAGATCGGCGTTCCGGTGCGCAGGGCCAGCGCTATGGCGTCGGACGGCCGGGCACTCACCTCGACGCCGCTCGCGAAGACCAGCTCGGCGTAGAAGACCCCGTCACGCAGGTCCGTGATGCGTACTTCCGTGAGCTCTCCTGGCCGACGGCTTCCAGCACGTCCTTGAACAGGTCGTGGGTCAGCGGCCGTGCGGGAGCCATGCCCTGCTGGGCGAAGGCGATCGCCGTCGCCTCCCCGGCCCGATCCAGATGGGGAGGTAACGGTCGCCCCCCACCTCGCGCAGCAGCACGATCGGTTGGTTGGAGGGCATCTCGACCCGGACACCTACGACATCGAGCTCGTTCACACAGCAACCCTAGGCCGTGCCCGGGACATTTGGGTAGTCGGGCCGGGGTCGGGGTGGGCGTTCGGGGCTCCGGGCACGCCCGTTTCAGGGCAGCCGCACGCCGAGGGCGGTCTGCACCAGCGCCGCGTGCAGCTTCACCGCCAGCCCCGCCAGCTCCTTGGTACGGGCTTCCGCGTGTGCCCTGGTCTGGGGGTTGCGGTGACGCTTCAACGGCGCCACCACCTGATCCACGAGCCCGGCCTCTCGGTCGGCGGCGGCCTTCATCACCCGCAGGTGCGCGGCTCGATACCGAACCGCCCCAGCTCCACCACCAGTGAGGCCACGGTGACCGCCTCGGCGTCGTACGCCCCGTCGGGCAGCGGAGCGAGGAGCCCGTACGACTCCCACTCCTTCAGCTCCTGGTCGCCGATCCGGGCCGCGGCGAGCAGCTCGTCCCGCCCGATCCGGGCCGCCGTGGGTCCCTCGGAGGGCTCCGGTACGGCCTCCCCCGTCCCGCTGCCGGCCCAGCGTCGGCAACGGCACGGCCTCGCCGCGTTCCATCGCGTCCAGGTGCTCCCGAATCACCTTCAGCGGCAGATAGTGGTCCCGCTGCATGCGCAGCACCTGGCCGAGGCGCTCCACGTCGTGTGCGCTGAACTTACGGTACCCGGCCGGGGTCCGCCGCGGCTCGACGAGGCCTTCCGACTCCAGAAAGCGGATCTTGGAGATGGTGACGTCGGGGAACTCGTCACGCAGCGCGTTCAGCACGGCGCCGATGCTCATCAGCCCACTGTCCGTGGCGGCGCGTGCCGTGCCCGGCACCGCCGCTCGGTGTTTGAAGCATGGACCTTCCCTGGAGGTTCCCCGGGCGGTGCCCGGGGGCGGGTCAGCAACCCCGCTGGCTCGCGTAGAAGACCAGCCGGTACTTGCCGATCTGCACCTCGTCACCGTTCGACAGGGCGACCTGGTCGATGCGCTCGCGGTTGACGTACGTGCCGTTCAGGCTGCCGACGTCGGCCACCGTGAACGACCCGTCCGGACTGCGGCGGAACTCCACGTGCCGGCGCGAGACCGTCACGTCGTCCAGGAAGATGTCGCTCTGCGGATGACGCCCGGCGGTGGTCAGCTCACCGTCCAGCAGGAAACGGCTGCCGGAGTTCGGACCGCGGCGCACGACCAGGAGCGCCGAGCCGAGCGGCAGCGCGTCGACCGCCGCCTGCGCCTCGGGAGAGCGCCGGCATCGCCGTCTGGCCGGTGACCTCGGCGTCGTACGCCTCCAGGCCGGAGATGGAGATCGTGGAGGTCGTCTCGGACGCACGCTCCGGAACCGCCCCGGCACGCAGCGGCGCGCCGCAGTTGGAGCAGAAGCGGCTGTTCTCCGCGTTGCGGTTACCGCACCTCGTACACACCAGGGCCGACATGGACGGATCCTCCTGCCGCGGCTGCCCCGCCGGGGCGTTCGACGCGTACGGACCGGGGGCAAACCCTCCACCCGTAGTTGACGGTTGCCCGAAACCTGTGTCGCCGGACTGCGCAGGGTCAACAGACGGCGCGCCCTGACCACCGGAAATGCCACCGCCCGGACCAGCCACCTGGTCCCGGAACATCGGGCGCCCGCCCTCCGCATCAGAGCTGCGCCCGATGGCGAGCGGTCGCGTTCTCGCGACCTCTCGCGCGCTCTTGCCGAACAACTTCGCAAACAACTTCACGGGCGATTCCCTTGACCGAAACAGACCCGCCCGTGGGGCAGGACGAACCCTGACTGACCGTACTGACCGACCCGGACACCTTCACAACGTCCGTCTCCACCAGACAGTTTCCACCACGCACCACCCAATCGGTGCGCCGACCCCCCGCAACCTCATGCACTCGCCGGTCGACCCCCATGCACCGCCGGTTCACTGGGAGGACGACCGAGCGTAGCTCAGGCCGCTTCACTTGCCCGCAAGGCGTCCACGACGATCTTGCTCGACCGCTCAACGGTAACGGTGGCCTGTTCCTTTTCCAGAGTCTGCACGACACCTCCAGGAATGTTGAGAGCCGGTTCGAGGTCCTGCGGCTTGCCGATGACCTGGAAACGATAGGGCGCGTTGATCTTGTTCCCGTCGACGCTCACGGTCTCGTCGGAGTCCGTGAGGTACGTGCCGGCGACCACCCGTACGCCGTTCACCTGATCGCCTCCGCGCCCGCCGCGCGCAGCTTCCTGTATGCGCGTCGAGCAGCATGTCCGCCCTTCGACCGCCCCCGTCGCTGTCCTCGATCGTCACCGTGATACTGGGCCCCTGCGCGGCCACGGTGCCCGCGAGAATGCCGAGGCCGCCGCCCCGCCTCGAGCGGGCCCTGCTTCATGAGCCTCTTCCGCCTGGTCGGAGCTGTTCTCCAATCCTCGTCGCGCTGCTTCTCGAGGCCCTGCTTCTCGTCTTCAAGACGCTGGAGTGCGGTCGTCCAGTTCATCGAGGATGCGGACCAGATCCTCCCTGCCGGGCGCCACGCAGCGCGCCGTCGCTGTCGCTGTTCGACGCCACCTGGACCGCCAGGCCGTAGCCGAGGCCGAACAGGAGCAGGGCGACGATGAGTTGGGCCTGGGTGAGGCGCGGCGGCCACAGCCCCTTGAAGAGCCGCTGCCTACCGGTCAGTCCCGGCTCCGGATCGGACCGCCGCCTGGTCGCTCCTCGGCCGGGGCGTCGGCGGCCGGGCGCCTCGGCCGCCCGGGACTCCGCCGCCTGGGACTCCGCCGACGATGCCGCCGGCACCTCGTCGGGCAGCTCCGTGCGCAGCCTTGTTCGCGCTCTGCCTCGTCGTGGTCGCTCATCGGCCTCACGCCCGGAAGACGTGGCGTCGGATCGCCGGCGGCGTTGGAGAAGATCCGGATACTGAGGACGACCACCACGCCGGTGGATAGTCGGGCCCCGACACCCAACTTGTCGCCCAGGAACACGATCAGTGCAGTCGTACGACCACGTTCGACAGGAACGACACCACGAAGACCTTGTCGTCGAAGATGCCGTCGAGCATGGCCCGCAGACCACCGAAGACGGCGTCGAGCGCCGCCACGACGGCGAAGTGGCAGATAAGGCTCGACGGCCGCCGGCACCTCGGGCCGGACCAACAGGCCGGCCACGACTCCCACGACGAGCCCAGTACGGCGATCACGATGTGCCCTTCTCGGTTATCGGCTGTGCTGTTCGTACGATCACGCTCGTCGCGGCCGGCAGCTCGAGGTCGTCCGCGACGGAGATGGCGGTCCGGATGCCGTAGTTCTCCTGGAGGGCATGCAGGTACAGCCCGTCGACACTGTCCTGGAACCGAGCGCTGAGCCCGTCGCCGTCCCCCCACCGCGAGCACCGTGTACGGCGGCACCAGCGGGCCTGTTGTCGACCAGTATCGCGTCCCCCGCGGCCTGATCGCGACAGCGCCGTCAGCCGCTGCCCGTTGATGGAGATCGCCTCGGCCCCCGACTCCCACAGCCCGTTGACCACGCGCTGCATGTCCCGGTCCCGTACCCGGCCTGTGTCGGAGAACCCGGAGGTGCCACGCGGCCGCCCGTCACCGCCCGTGCCCGTGTCCTTGGCGTCGTTCACCACGAGTTTCACACCTGGGCCGTGCACCTCTACCGCCCCCGACAGGACGCCCATCAGGTCGGAGCGGTCACTGTCGCCGTTCTTCTCGAGCGCCCCGCGCTGCCGCGCGCTCACGTCCTGGCGCAGCTTGTCGACGCTCTCCTCGAGCTTGTCGGCCGTCGAGGTCTCGCCCTCGATGCGGTCGATGAGCTCTTCGCGCCCCTGGCGACGGCCGGAGCCGCGACTCGCGCCTGAGCCGCACCGACCGTGACGACCTAGGGCGGCCATCACCAGCCTGGCGGCCAGTCCGAGCTTGGCACGGAGGGTCTTGGCAGTCCCGCCGGTGCCCTCGGCCTTCTTCCGCGCGGCGGCCTCGGCGTATCCGTCGTCGAGGCTGTGGTCCATGACGTTGGTGAGCAAGGACATGGACGCGTCCGGCGCGCGGGCCGCGTGAATGTGCTCCGAACGGGGGTTGCTGCGGCATGCCGCACATCGTCGCACGCCACGGCCACTACCTCCGAATGGCCGCACCGGCGTGCCGGACAGGCCCCCTTGGGGACACTTGTCCGGCACGCACGAGTGCGACGTTCCCTTAACGACCCGCGCTGTCCACCACCGCGACCACCCAGTCGAGCAGCGCCTGCGCGGACGCGTCGCTCGGGACCCTCGGCCCACAGATGGGTGACCGCCTCGGCCGGATCGGGCAGCACCATCACCCAGCGTCCGTCGGTTCTCCACCACGCGGACGCCGTCCGTGGTGTCCACGAAGCGGTCTCCGGCCGCCTCGACGACCCGCCGCATGACCAGGCCCTTGACCGCCCACGGAGTCGCCAGATCACGCTTCAGGACATGCGCCTGCGGATCCGCGCGTCGATCTGGCTCAGCGTGAGCTGAGTCCGCGCCACCAGCCCGATCAGCCGCACGAAGGCGGCCGTACCGTCGTAGACGCCGCTGAACTCCGGGACGATGAAGCCGCCCTTGCCGTCACCGCCGAAGATCGCGCCTTCCTCACCGCCGACCCGCGTCAGGTCGTCGGGCGAGGTGGTCGTCCACTCGACCTGGGTCCCGTGGTAGGCCGCCACCTGCTCGGCGATCCTGGTGGTCGTCACCGGCAGCGCGACCCGGCCACTCGCGCCGCTCGGCCGCGATCAGGTCGAGCATCACCAGCAGCGCACGGTCGTCCTCGATGATGCGGCCCTTCTCGTCGACGAGCGACAGCCGCTCACCGACCGGGTCGAAGCGCACACCGAACGCGGCCCGGGAGGACGCCACGATCTCCCCGAGGCGCACCAGCCCCGACCGCCGCATGTCGGCCGACTCGGTCGGCCTGGACTCGTCGAGGACCCGGGTTGATGGTCAGCGAGTCGACACCGAGCTTCGAGCAGGCTGGGCAGCACCAGTCCTCGAGCTGCCGCTGACGCGTCCACGACCACCCTTGAGCCCGGATCTGGCGATCCCCGTGATGTCGATGTTCCGCAGCAGCGACCCGGTACGAGTCGAACACGCTGGACGGGAAGTGCAGGTCCCCGATCTTCCTGGAACGCCCGCCGGTACTCCTGCCGCGCGAACACCCGGTCCAGCCGCGCTGGCTGCCCTGCGACAGGTCGGCACCCTGTCCGTCGAAGAACATGATGCTCGACGGAGTCCGGCACCCCGGGCGTGGTCCGGATCATGATCCCACCGGCACTGCCCCGCGCGGTCTGCTGCCGTTGCGCCACGGGCAGAGGTACGTTCTCCAGGTCCCGTACGTCGATGGCGCTGGCCTGCAGGGCGGAGATCACCGCCCGCTTCAGCGCGCGGGCACCGCGGAGTGGTCGCGGGCCGTGGTGACGGTTGAGCCCTTCTTCAACGTGGTGCGTAGGCGCCGGCCAGCCGCACCGCCAGTTCCGGCGTGATCTCCACTGTTCAGGATGCCGGACACCCCTCGGGCGCCGAAGAGGTGCGCCTGGCCCCGGGACTCCCAGATGATCGAGGTGTTGACGAAGGCACCGGCCTCGATGGTCTTGAACGGGTACACCCGGACATTGCCCTGGATGATCGATTCTTCACCGACCAGGCATCCTGTCCCCGATGACCGCGCCGTCCTCGATCCGCGCGGCACGCATGATGTCGGTGTTCTTCCCGACGACACAGCCCTGAAGGTTGCTGTGCGGCCCGACGTACACGTTGTCGGCCACGACGGCCTTGTGCAGGAAGGCGCCGCTCTTCACGACGACGTTGGAGCCGACGACCGTGCGCTCCCGGATTTCGGCGCCGGCCTCGACCTTGGCGTAGTCGCCGATGTAGAGGCCCGGCGGAGCACGGCGTCGGGATGGACTCGGCGCCCTCGGCCACCCAGACGCCGGGCGAGATCTCGAAGCCGTCGATGTCGACGTCGACCTTGCGGCTCCAGTACGTCGGCCTGGGCCTTCACATAGCTCTCGTGGGTGCCGACGTCCTCCCAGTAGCCCTCGGCGATGTAGCTGTAGACGGGCTTCCTTCCTTCATCAGCTGCGGGAAGACGTCACCGGACCAGTCCACGGGCACGTCGGGATCGACGTAGTCGAATACCTCGGGCTCCATGACGTAGATACGCTGGTGTTCACGGTGCCCGAGAAGACCTGACCCCAGGTCGGCTTCTCCAGGAACTGCTCGACCTTGCCCTCTCGTCGACGATGGTGATGCCGAATTCCAGGGGTTGGGCACGCGTGCGTCAGACACACGGTGACGAGCGCAACTTTTCCTTGTGGAAATTGATCAGGTCGGTGAGGTCGAAGTCAGTCAGGGCATCGCCGGAAATAACGAGGAACGCATCGTCCTTCAACGCCTCCTCGGCGTTCTTGACGCTTCCGGCGGTACCGAGTGGCTTCTCCTCATTGGCGTAGGTGAGCTCCATTCCGAGCTCTTCGCCGTCACCGAAGTAGTTCTTGACCAGCGAGGCCAGGAACTGGACGGTGACGACGGTCTCGTTGAGCCCATGCCTTTTGAGCAGCCTCAGAACGTGCTCCATGATCGGCTGGTTGGCCACCGGCAGGAGCGGCTTGGGCATGCTTGAGGTCATGGGACGAAGGCGCGTGCCTTCGCCTCCAGCCATCACGACGGCCTTCATGTCGGAAGCGTCCTCCTCTAAGAGACGACGGATTGACCGACTTCACCCGACCAGCGTCCCGCACTTTTGCCATGGGGCCATCCGGCCACTGAGGGCCGCACAATCGGTGAGTTCAGTCGGCCATGGTGTCCGCACGGACCAAACGGCGGACCTGTACCACGTAGAGAACACCTGCCCACCAGTACAGGGTTGTACCCCACCCGGCGAACGCCCATCCCAAAACAGCGGCGAGTGACGACGATCCACCCGCTTCCGTCACTGAGCAGAAGCAGCGGGAAGGCGTACATGAGGTTGAAGGTGGCGGCCTTCCCCAGGAAGTTCACCTGCGGTGGCGGATAGCCGTGGCGTCGCAGGATGCCCACCATCACGAGCAGGACCGCTTCCCGGGCAAGCAGTACAAGAGTCAACCAGAGCGGGAGAATCTCGCGCCAGGTGAGGCCCACCAGAGTGGACAGAATGTAAAGCCGGTCGGCGGCGGGGTCCAGGAGGCGGCCGAGGCGGCTGATCTGGTTCCAGCGCCGCGCGAGCTTCCCGTCCAGGTAGTCACTGACTCCGCTCAGGGCCAGTACCAACAGCGCCCAGCCGTCACTCTGCGGGCCGCCGAACTCGGGCCGCAGGATCAGCCACAGGAAGAGCGGTACGCCGGCGAGGCGCGCCATGCTGAGGATGTTCGGGATGGTGAGGACCCGGTCGGTCTGCACGCGGGTCTCCTGGACCTCCACGCGGGGGCCTCCTGGGGTGAAACGAGCCAATGATGCTCCCTGACCTTACCTAAGCACCGCTCTGGCTCGCGGGTTGCATGCCCAAGAGCCAGAGCTCTAAGAGGAG
>JAKFGP010000006.1 GCA_021502835.1 Streptomyces thinghirensis | reverse complement strand
GCTGCCATCGGGTGATTAGACGGGTGGCGGCCGGTGGTTCGCAAGCAGGCCACCCGCAAGTCCCGGCACGTCTCGATGGCGGCTGGTATGCGAGTTTCGGGAGTGTCCCTGCGGTGCTCGGCCAGGAGGTCCAGTAGCTGTTGGAGGCCGGCAGCGTCGTCAGTGATCCTGGCCCGGGCCACCAGTATGCCGTCGGCATCGACGAGAGGGCGACGTCATGATGGTCGCTGGCCCAGTCGATACCGCAGAAGATCTTCATGGATTGTCTCGCGTCCTTCCGGTGAGTTACCTCTCGCTTGCTGGTCACAGCCGTGGAGGACGCGACTCCCTAATGGAAGGGCTCTGCAGGCCCAGCATCCGATTAGCCGTTCGTGACCCCAGCTACCCACGAGGTCCTCAGTCTTTTCGAGAGCTTGAAGGCTCCCGGTGAGCTGGGAGGTGTTCCTCGTGAATGGCTCCAGACCACGAACATCCTCGATGCGATGGCGTTCGTGCCACCGCTACGACACGAGGCTGGTGAGCCCGTCTCATCAAAGGGCTCCGGGCCCGGTGGTGCTTCAGGCTTCACCAGCCTCGCGACTCACCATTAGGTGGTGTTTGCTGCCCGGCCGTGCGCGGTCGACCGGGCTGGGCCCGCTTTTGGGCCCCGTCGGGCGGCTCGCACGTGCGAGGAGTCGATCACCGCCCGTTCCCAGTCCAGCTGGTTCTTCGACCGCAGCTCGTTCAGCAGCAGCTGGTGGAGCTGGTCCCAGACGCCGGCCTCGTTCCAGGCCGCCAGGCGTCGCCAGCAGGTCATGCCCGAGCGAAGCCGAGCTCGTGGGGCAGGTACTCCACTGGATGCCGGTGTGCAGGACGAAGAGGATCCCGCACAGGGCCTGCCAATCCGGCACCCGCGATCTGCCCTCGACCTTCTTCGGACCCGGCTTCGGCAGCAACGGCTCGACGAGCGACCACAGTTCATCCGACACGATCCACGACCGCGATTGACGGTTTCCCATGCCCAGACATACGAGCAAAGAGGCCGACCGTCTCATGATCAGCAGCTTTTTGTTAGAGCCAGTAAGGGCGAGTGAGCCAGACTTCGGCTGAGGGGCCGCGAACAGGTGAGGTCTTTCCGGTCCGGTGTGCGCACTGCGGCGTTCTGTACCTGACCGAGCGGCCCTCGTGCCCCACCGCAACGCACCCCCTGACCAGCACCGGCCGACTGCATCTGACCCGCTGCGTGGTCGAGGACGGTTAGACCCTGTGGCGGCGGAGAACGGGGTGCTGAGCGCGTTCCGACTATGGCGGATGGGGCGCTCCGACAGGAACTGTGCTACCCCGGCCCTGGTCTTGCGAGCCTGTGTCGTGAACCGGCGCGGCACCACCGTGAAGATTTCGCCCGGGCCTCGTGCGGTGGCGTGGTGACTACTAGGTAGTACAGGTTCTCGTAGTAGGCCTGCCAGCGCTCGGGGTCGCGGAACTGGAGCTGCCGACGTTTTTCGCGTTCGGCCAGGGCCATCGGCCGCACGATCTTCCAGGTTTCGATCACCGAGCCTCCGAGGTAGCCCGGAAACCGGGGCGAGTGGTACTACGCCGTGCGCAACCAATGCGCCGATGTTGTCGTAGAACCAGCACAGGTTGAGAACGTGCTGCCTGTATTCCTCGGGCACGGCGGCCAGTCCATCCGACAGGTCTCGGCCGACCAGTTCGTTAGCGACGATGTGACGAGCGCGGGCAAGCTCAGCACCGCGGTGTTCCTGGAAGAGGCCCACGACCGCAGGCAGGTGTGTTCGCGATGCCGGGCTAGTGCGAGCTGGCGAAGGGGACGTAAGGAGGGTGGCGGCCAACGCTGTGATCGACACCACCAGGGCTGCGATATCCACGAAATCCCCCAAGGTCGAGCGATCACGGTAGCGGTCGTGTGGGCGGGCGTTGGCGTCTTTCGGCGAGACGGTCTGCCGCCATGAGCTGTGCAGTCTGATCACGTCGTCGCAGGGCCGTCTGCTCCCCCCCGGGCGGTCGCCCGGCGATTGCGCCTGGCCCGCCGCCGCGCGTGCCAGCGCCCTGGCGGCCGCGGCACGTCGGCCCGCGCACCTGGTCGTGTTGGACGTGCTGCACCTGCCCGGCGCAGCAGAAGTCACGGCGTGGCCGTACCCCGGCGCAGGGCTGCCCTGGAGACGTTGTTCGCCGAAGCTGCCCTGTCCGCGCCGTTCACGCTGTGCCCGTCAACTACCGAGCCGGCCACCGCGCGGGGAGTGGCTCACCTGGACGTCAGCCGGCCTTGAGGGACTCTGTTTCAAGAGTCCAGTAGGGCAGCGCAGCTCGTTGAGATCCCGGGCCCGCGAAGTGTCTAGGCACGGTCGGGCCCAAGGCGTCGCGGACGGCGGCCAGACTGGCCTCGGTGTCGGCGCCCAGGGCGCGGGCGGACGATGTGAAGTCACGGGCGAAGTGGCGAGTTGGACAGTATGCGGTCGGGTCGGGCCGGTGGGCGGCGCCGCCACCCGGGTGCCCGCGCCCTGACGGGTGCGGATCAGCTCGCCGGCCTCCAGCTCACGGTAGCCGGGTGAGACGGCACTCGGACGAAAGCCGTGCGCAGGGGTCGCTCTCCTCTTTCCTACACTCGTAGTCGTGGCGATGATCTACAGCAGCGGAAGCTGTGACGACCTTCCCGAACACGCGAGGCCGGATGGTTACCTGGCTCCGCTTACCGCCACGCCCACCGAGTGGGTCACGGTCCTCGGAAAGCCCGTCCAGGACCGCTTCGACTGGGGAATCAGCAGCTACCTAGTCCCTCCTGCGGCACGGGAACATGCCCTGCAGGAGTACACCCTGGAGCCAGGCAGCGATCGGCGCCGCGGGATCAGCACCTTCTACCCGGAGGAACGCACGGTCTTCGAAGAGGACTGCGAGACGAAGAGGAGCACGCGAGTTCTTCGTACAGTTTCGTTCCCATCACGGGCTCGCCGAACCGACCCTGGAGTTCGCCCCCTCGTTCCTGTGGTACTCGACGCCATCCCCAGGAACGATGGCTCCTGGTACTCCTCGACGATGCTGGCCGTGATCACGAACTGGTGCGCACCCGGCCGCACCGACACCGAGCTGTGCATCGACATCGCGGCCCTGCCGCTGCGCCGCCTACCTCGCCGCGCGCTGCCGCCTGCTGGTGATCCAGCATGACCGCATCACCAGGCTCGATCACGTACCCGACCCGACGATCGACGCAAGTGACCGCTCCGACCTGCGGCACTTCGCCTTCCACAGCGGAGACATCCACTCAGTGGGCCGCCCGGGCTTCGTACGGCTGGTCGGAAAGCAGATTGTTCTGCCCATTGACGCAGAACCAGCTGACCTGGCCCGCCCTCACACCTCCGAACGACGATTCCAGGAATTCACGGTCGCCATCGACCCCAACACCGGGAAGCGCATCACCTCCACGTGCGAGCCCGACAAGCTGAGCAGCTACTTCACCGACCGCGGCACCCCGCACTACTTGACCCGGGTCTACTTCCGGCGTGAAGTCCTCAATCGGTACACCTCTCAGCCGTCCCGCTACCGCATCGAGAACGGCCGCCTGAGCTGCCTGGCACTCTGGGGCATCTCCATCGGCACCAACCCCGACGGTCTCATCGAGGTCTACCTCGGAGACCTCGGCCGCGACCTGCCAGCCGAAGAACGCGATCACTGGCTCAGCTTCAACGTCCCGCCCAGCGGAGGACGCGATGAGGGCCGCTTCGACCGCGACATCCTCGGACGATGGACCGACGGACCGCCCGATCCGCTACGCGGGCTGTTCGCCGCACGAGAGCACTTCAGCACCGCCCTGGGAAACGCTTCTGGGACAAGCGGTCTACAAGCCATGGCACCCCGCCGACCAAATCGCCTTTGAGGGCCTGCACATGCCCACCAGCAGCGAGCAGCACGAAGCCGACACCCTCATACTGCTGCTCGCCAAAGGGGTCATCGACTACCTGAACGTCAAGGCCCTCCGGCGTCTTCCCAGCGTGACCGACGTCAAAGCGCAAAGCATCAGCTGCCTCGAAACGTGGGTCTCTTCCAGCGGAGGTGACAGCGACGCGCTGATCCGCCCGTTGCGCATCCTGCAAGGCCTCCGTTCCACCGGGCCGGCTCATCTTCGGGGAAAGGGCTGGCACGCCACTCTCACGCGCGCCGGCCTGGACGCGTTGAGACCCGATGAGCAGTTCGTGCAGGTACTCACGCTGACCGGTGACGCCCTGAGTGCGCTCGCCCAGCATGCCGAGGTACAGCACCAGGCCAGCCAGTAGACAGACTGCAGTGCCCGCAAATCCTGACACTCTCTGCTGGGTTGCGTGCATGACTGGCGTGAAAAGCCGGCGGGGAGGGCAGCCGGTGGGTAAGGCGTCGTCGGGGAAGCGTGCGGCCAAGGCAGGCGGGCACCCGGGATCACACAGTGCCGCAGATGTACCTGAAGCACTTCGCCCAGCACGTTGCACGGCGAAAGTACGAGCTGAAGGTGCGACGGCTCGACAAGATCAATGAACCGTTCACCGTGACGCCCACCGGCATCGCTGCTGAGACTGGCTACTACTGGGGGCTCAGTGCCGAAGGGGCCCCTCACCATCATGTCGAGGAACTGTTCACCTCCCTTGAGGGACAAGCCGAAACAGTACTGAAGGTCCTCCTGCACGACCCGGACTGGGCGTCATCACACCGCACTGGCCGCTGAGCCCGGACCAGCGCCACGTCCTAGCCTGGTGGATGGCTGCCCAGATCTTGCGCACAACGCGCCAGCGCAAACGGCTCACCCACCAGCAGACCGAAGCACCGAACATCACCGACATGCCGCAGAAAGTGCACACGCTCGCACAGAGCAACCCTCACCTGCGCTACATCGTCGAGAACATCGTCACGTTGGCGCTCACGCTGGAAGCACGTCCGTGGGCGCTGGGCTTCAGCGACATGTGCCTGCTAACCAGCGATACCCCGATCGCCATATGGAACCGCCCCGACGATGAAGACCGGCTGCGCGCCGCCGCACTGAGCGACATCCTGCTCCCGCTGGACTCTCACCGTTTTCTGTTCCTACCCGGCCCCGCCACTCGGGGCACCGACCGGCGTAAGCACGTGGAGCACCTGATGCACGCAGAGGGGCGCCATTGGCTTCGCGCTCGTGGAGGTGGCCTACGACGTAGCTGACGAGTTCGTGATCCACCATCCAGAGCACGATCCCAGCACTGGAGCCAAACAGCCCAGGTCAGCCCAAACCGTGGGACGGGCAGACGCATTCTGCTCCTCAGTCCATCTTGGAGTACGACGTATTTCCGCCCAGTCAGAACATTGAAGGTCGCTGGACCGTGGAGCACCCACCGCCTCGTTCCCCAGACGTCTTGCACCCCTGATAAGAACATCGCCCCGGCACACACAGCACCGGTCCGCGGGCCTTGAGAGGCCCGGGCACCGGTTACGGCGCAAGAAAGTGGTCAGGGGCGTCCCGGGACCGTCGCCGGCCTTGCCCACTCCAGCCCGAGCTCCGCCAGCGCGGCGAGCTGTTCGACGGTGAGCTTGTCGCGCCTCATCTTGGTGTTCGAGATCCATACGCCCAGCTTCACGATCACCGGCTCTGGTTAGCCGTTGGCCGCGATCTTTGCCGTGGCGCCTTGGCACCGGCCGGTCCGTGCCCGGCATGCGCGGTTCGCCTCGGCACCTCGGGCGGGTGTGAGCAGGGCAATGCCATGTGGTGCGACGGGTGGCGGCCTCGGCGATGTCGCGGAGGGCTCGACGCGCGGCGCAGGGCAGCGCGCGCGTCATCGAGCGCGTCCATCGCCGTGCGGTAGCGGGTCGCGATCATTTCCTCCGCCTGGGCCGGCGCGCCGGTTGCCGCAATGATACGCCGGGCGACAGCAGCCTGTTCCTCGGTGAGGTGGGGCTTGCCCAACCAGTCAGTGAGTGCCCTGCGCTGCTGAGGAGTCGCCGTCTGCAGAGCGAGAGCGGTGAGGACTGTCGCTTTGCCGTCGCGCAGATCTTCGAGAGCTGACTTTCCCGTAACCGCGGGGTCGCCGAAAACACCCAGCAGATCATCTCGCAGCTGGAACGCCTCCCCAAGCGGTAGTGCGTATGCGGAGAGCTGGTCCAGGAGACTCTGGTCCGCTCCGGCCACAATCGCGCCGAGGTGCAAAGGACGTTCCACGGTGTACTTCGCGGTCTTGTAGCGGCCGATCCTCAGCGCCCTGCTTACGTCCGGCGAGGCGTCTCCGGTGGCCCGCAGATCCAGGTACTGGCCCAGAACGATCTCCGAGCGCATGGCGTGCAGCGTCGGCCAGAGCGCGGCCAGTTGCTTGGGATTCGTCTCACCTTCGAGCAGGAGTTCGTCTGACCACACCATGGCGAGATCACCGATGAGACTGGCCGCGCCCTCGCCGAACCGGGCGGCTGCCGCGGCGGAGACACCGCTGTCGTCGCCTTGAAGGGCGCGGGCGAGTGCGCGGTGGACGGTGGGGCGTCCTCGGCGCAGGGCGGAAGAGTCCATGACGTCGTCATGGATCAGGGCGGACACGTGGAACAGCTCCAGTGACGCCGCCAGGTGGACTACGGTGCGCGGATCGCCGGTGGCGCCGGCTGCGTGCCAGCCGACGAAGGCCAGGCGGACGGATGCGTTTACCGCCCGCGTCAAGGAAGTGGCGCAGCGGCGCGGCCAGGTCCGGCGATCCACCGTTGTCTGCGGGCGGGGGCCTTGCGGTCCAGGAAGCCGGCGAGGAGATCCTCGACTGTGTCCCTGAAGCCGGTCAGGTCCAGGCCGGTCTCCGGCACGGGAAGGGCGAGTGCCATGTCAGCTGCATTGTCCGTGCGGGCCCCGCGGCAAAAGCCGTCGCGGCGGGGAGATTGAGAACTGCCGGCTGCGCGCGGGCGGACGCAGACGTCCCGGTACTCAACTTCATCGGTGACGGCCTCTCAGGACTCGATGGACCGCCGTGAGACGCGTCGGTGCGGAATGCCGGGGGAAGGGCGCATGAGACGCCGGCTGCTCATTGTGCGCGATGGCGGGGGCCAGGTCAGGTGGGGCATGAGGGGGGCGAATGGTGGTTTTCGGGGGAGGTGAGGGGGGCGGGGACGGCGCCGTGGCGGCGCTGGCGTCGGCTGTACTCGGTGATGGCCTGCCACAGGTCGCGTCGGTCCATGTCGGGCCAGTGGCCGGGCGTGAAGTACAGCTCTGCGTAGGCGGCGTGCCAGGGCAGGAAGTTGGAGGTGCGCTGCTCGTCGCCGGGGCGCCACAGCAGGTCCACGTCCGGCATGTCGGGGTGGGGCAGGTGGCGGGCGAAGTCGGCCTCACTGAGGAGTCGTGGGTCCACGTCGCCTTCTCGGGCTGCCTGGAGGAGTGCTGCGGCGGTCTGGGTCATCTCGTGGCGGCCGCCGTAGTTGATGCACGCGGTGAGGGTCAGTGCGGTGCGGTTGCTGGTGCGGCGTTCAAGACGCACGAGGGCCTGGACGAGTTCTTCGGGCAGTCCGTCGGGTCTGCCCGACCACCGATGGCGCACGTCGAGGTCACGGAAGGGGTCTTCGTCGAGTTCCTTTTGGAGCCCGGCCAGGATCGCCGTGACCTCTTCGGTGTTGCGTTTCCAGTTCTCGGTGGAGAACGCGTAGAGGGTCAGGTGGCGCAGTCCGATTTCCAGGGCGCCGTAAACGATGTCGTGGGCAGCGGCAGTGCCGGCGCGGTGGCCTTCGGAGCGGGAGCGGCCGCGCTGCTCGGCCCAGCGGCCGTTGCCGTCCATGATGACCGCCACGTGGGTGGGCATCCGGTCGGCGGCGATCTGCGGGGCCGAGCGCCGCTGGGGTGGGGTGGAGGTGGTCGCAGGCCGGAATCTCGGGCCGCCGGGCTCGGAAGGTTCGTGGTGACTGCGGGGCGTGGGGGAGCCTGGCATGGTCAGGGGGTCAGGCTCCAGGCCATGGAGGAACGCAGGCGGGCGGGGGCCAGCACGCGGGCGCGGGCCACGAGAGAGAGACGCGGGGGGCGGGTCACAAGGTGGGGCCGGCCGCATCGATCGGCGTCGAGCTGGGCCCGCATCAGGCTGGCCGCCGTGTCGAGCACGATGCCCGCTCCGGGGTGCATACCTCTCGTCATGGCGGGTCTGGTCACTCGTTGGCGCGCCAGGGCTGTCAGCTCGGTGATCAAGGCCGCGACAGGTGGACTCCAGCGTCCTTGGAGGAGGTCCCCTTCTGCGCCGGGGAAGGGCTTCAGTGCTTCTTGCGGCAGGAGCAGGAGGCCCTGGGCGAGGTCGGTGCTCAGGTCGGTGAGGACATCGGTGAGCTGGGCGCCGTCGACGAAGTGTTCGTAGTCGGCTTGTCGGTCCAGCCGGGCGTCATGGGCGCGCCGGCCTGCTCGAACAGGTGCCGGACCTGGTCGACCCAGGGCACGATCTCCTTGTTGCACCAGGCCCGCCACGCGGCCCAGTCGGCAAGCGCAGACCGTGGGCGTCCGCCCGCGTACGAGCCATGGCGCCCTGCAGGCTGGTCAGGTCCAGACGCCACCGTCCCGCCGTGTCCACCAGCGCGTAGCGGATCGGATCGGTGCTCGCGCCTGCTGCCAGGTCGTGCTGCAGTGCCCCGGTCCATGCCTCGACGCGGGCCGCGCGCTCGGCCAGTTCCACATCCGGTTCGTCTGCCAGGTCGTCGAGGACGCTGGCGGCCGCCAACAACGCCCAGCACGCCGGACGCAGTACGGCCGGCATCAGTTGGACGAGGGCGTAAATCGCGGGATCGTGCACTCGTGTGACGCGGCGGCACACCCGGTACGCCCCCGCAGGGCAGGGTCCTCACCTGTCAGTGCACGGGCGGCGGCTCGGCTGGGCCGCGTGCGAGTGGCCGTGTCGAGGCGGCGGGAGTGCGTTGTGGTGTCGTGGTCATCTCGAGGTGGACCTCAGGGTGTTTCCGTGTCGGCTGTGGCTGCTGGCGCGGCAGCTCGACGCGGCGCGGGGAGGGAGGCAGTACCGTCTTCCGGACCGGTTTCAGGGAGGTATGGCTTGCAGGGCAGGGTGCTGCGCGTGCTGCGGCAAAAGCCCCATAGCGCGATCAGGGATGCGCCCGCGAACCAGGCGAACTCGATGGCCAGGTGGCGTGACACCGGGGTGGTGGTGAATCCTGCCGCCGTGCTCGCCTGCATGGCGCCGTAGAGGGCAGGTAGCGCATCACCGGGCTGTCGGCCCCGGAACTCGAGGCGGGTTCTGCAGTCCGAGGTCGATGACGCTGGTCATGACAATGGCGAACATGCCCTCGACCTCCCGGTGCAGTACCGAGCCGAAGCCGACTCCCAGCGCGCCGTAAGTGAGGCCAGCGCTGAACAGTGCGGCGGCCAGCAGCAGAGGCTGGCGGGGTGTCCATGCCAGGCAGGTGACGGCGGTGGCGTAGGCGGCGACCACCGCCGGGATGAGAGCCAGTGCGGTGACCTTGGCCAGAACGAGGTGGACGCGGGGATAGCCGGCCATCGCCAGGCGGCGGTCGAAGCGGCTGCCGGAGAAAGTGGCGGAGAACATCATGAAGCCGGTGATCAGGGTGATCGCGTTGAGCGCGCCGCTGATCTCGGTCGGCTCGTTGCCACGGGGGCCAGCCTCTCGCCCGTGGCATGCAACTGCAGGGGAGCCGGGGCGTCAGGCATCGCCAGATAGGCCAGAGTCGTCCACAGGGGGACGAACAGGATCACGAGGACCATGGCGAAGCGGTTGCGGCCGTGCTCAGTCAGCGTGAATCCGGTAGCGAGAGCGAACCGGGTCAAGTGAAACCTCACGCGGCCACCGCCCGGTCCGGACGCAGAATCCCGCCCTCCAAGCGCCACAGCTCGTCCAGGCGCTCGGTGTCGTACGCCGGGTGGGAGACGACCAGCACGGAGCGTCCCGCATCCCGCAGTCGCGCGGCCAGGTCCCAGAATCGCTGGTAGGTGTCCCAGTCGAGACCCCTGGTACGGCTCGTCCAGCAGCAGAACTTGAGGATCGTGCATCAGCGCCAGCGTCACGTTCAGCTTCTGCCGCGTCCCGCCGCTGAGCGCCCCGGCCGCTCGTCGACGTAGCCGGCAAACGCCCAGCACGTCCATGAGCTCCTCGGCATACCCCAGATCCGCCAGCCGGTAAAGCCTTGCGGAAGAACTTGAGTGCTGCCGGACCGTCAGAGCGTCGTTGAGGACCACGTGCTGCGGGCAGTAACCGAACCGGCCGCCGTGCCGGACCGCGCCCCGGGCGGGCCGCAGCTCACCGGAAAGAATCTTCAGCAGCGTTGATTTGCCCGCGCCGTTCTCGCCGACGATCCCACACGGCGTCCCCGCTTCGAGCCGCATATCCACGTCCCGCAGGACCACCGCCGACCGTAGGCATGGCGCACGCCCTCGACATCCATGCCGCCCTCCCCCTTACCGGACCTTGGCCTACATCGACTCCACAACGATCACGAGGCCGGAACGACACGGTCTCCCCGGGCCATGGGGTAGCCGAGACGGGCAAGGAGACGGGCTGGAGATGCCCGAGCGCCGAAGGCGACCTCCAGGGCATCCCCCGGCGCCTGCAGCGGCTGCCACCAGAGGCGGCAGCCCTTGCTCATGGGCGCCGACGGCATGGCGCTCTGCGGTTGGCAGGTTCGGCTTCTCGGGACTGGCCTCCATGCGACGGGTTTGCGTACCCGTGTCCCTGGTCGGCTCGTGATCGTTCCGCCTTTCAGGCGGCAGTCCGCTCCCGGACCAGGCCCCGACGCGAAGGAAACCCGGCTGTGGCCTCTCAGCGCATCCAGCGCAAACATCTGATCACCGCGGTGGTCTCCGCCGCAGTTCTGGCCGCTTCGGCTCAGGCCCTGACCGCAACACCACAGGCGCCGGCGGCGCGCCTCCCAGCACCAGACCACCCCAGATGCTGAACGCGGGCGCCCAGATGCGGGCCGCCCCCTGCCCCCGGCATGCTCGGAGGCCATCTTCAAGACCAAGGAGAAGTTCCCACCACCGCTACACCGTGCCCGACGAGCCCTGGAACGCTCTGCTGAGCGAGGGTGGTGAACCTGACTGAAGCCGAGCAGGCGGAGCTCACCGAGAGCGCCTGCGCGGCGTGGATACAGCTGGGCCACAGCCAACGGCCCCGTCGTGGCGAAGGACCTCGACACCCGCTGGCAGAACGCGGCCGCGCCGGCGTACAATAAGTTCACGGTCGCCACGATGGGATCGGTCAAGAAGTACGCAGCCAGCGTCCCCGCCGAAACCCGCAAGCTGGAAGCCCTGGCCAAGAAGGTCTGGCGGGGCGCCATGACGAAGCTGGCCACCGAAGCCCCGGACACGGCCTGCCGCACCGCGTACAACAAGGTCAAGGTCGGCTGGTAACCGCAGACGGAACACGCATCGACCGCTCTCCCCAAGCCTTCAAGAGGCCCGGGAGAGCGGCACGGGAAGCGATCAGAGGCTGTCCAGGGCGGCCTGGGGAACCGTCACCGGCTTCGCCCAGTCCATGCAACCCACAAGTCCAAAGGCGTCCCAAGACAGGAGGACTTCGACCGGGCCTCGTTGCCGGGAGCTCTTTGCAGGCGCTGGGGATCTTCCAGCGGGCTACGCCCGAGCAGCTCCGGAAGCGGCAACCGGCACGACCGGCTCACGCGGGACAACCTCCTGGATCTGGAGGACCACCAGCTGGTGAGGATCGAGTCGGTGCAGGAGGACCAGCGGCAGGTGTGGGTGCTGACCAAGCGAGGACACGGCGAGGCGAAGCAGCTGCTGGAGCCGAAGGGGCATACGGGTCTCGGCGCTGCGCAAGCAGGTACGACCCGGACACCGGGAGCTGCTCGGCACAGGCTACGACGACCACGCCGCGGCGGTGACCGGGACGGCCGCCGAATCCCACCGCGCAGGGATCGGCCACCGGTTCGGCTTTCAGACCGAGATCGGGCACCGTCTCGGGAGACAGCTACGTGCAGCGGGCGGACCTGGTGGTGCGGGCGCCGGAGGCTGGGGTGCCCGGTGCTGCTGCTGGAGATCGACCGCCGTACCAAGCGCGCCCCTGCCTCGCACACGATTCCCCACTTCGACCCAGGAACCTAGACCCCCGCCTCGGCCCCGCCCACCCCCTTCACGCCACCGAGGGCAACACCGCTCACCGCGCTACGGCCCGCTGTGCCCACTGCGCCCGCGTCTTCCTCATGTAGGGCTGGGCCTGCATGGTGTGTTCACTCGTTCGAGTTGAGGTCCTGCATATCCTGTCCGGCTTCTCCCTGCCCGGCGCTTACCGTCGTTCCGGTATCGACACAGGACAGCGGCGTTTCGAGGAAAGCACCATTGACGCTGCATCTGAGTGAATGGACCGGACCGTGATGGCTACGGCACTGGACATGACAGCCGCGACGGAAGTGGCGGTACTGCGGGCCCTGGAGCTGGCGGGGAACCGGAATTTCCCGCGCTCCGAGCGAGGAAGGCTCAAAGGCGTCCCGTCGTGGGGAGATCTACACCCACCTGCCGCCAGTAGACTCCGAGCGGTCTCGACAAGCTGCTTGCCAACGCCTGGGACATCCCCGCGGCAGTGGGGTTCTCGGAAAGCTCATCTCGGCTCTGGACTCCTACACCCGAACTCTGCTCACCTCCGGCCACGCGTTCGACCGAGATGATCTGCAGCGAGTCCTGGCGCACTTCTGAACGTCCTCGCCGGACAGGCCGACCACGAGCCGTTTGAGCTCGAGACCTCCGTCGTGCTCGGCGCATCCTGCCGAGAACCCGTGCCGCACCGGCTCGATACCGGTGGCCTCCCGGGACACGCGTCCCGGAGGCCACCGGGGCTACTGCTCGTCTTCACACGGGTGGTCTCCCCAATCCAGGAAACCGTGGGCCCGGTCGACCAGAAGCTCACCGTGGTTGAGGGTGTACGGGGGGTGCTGCCACCTCCGGATCGGCCATAATATGATCACTTGGACCCGCCCCAAGACGTTCACGTCGATGGCCTCCTCGGCACCGAGGAGTACTTGGTCGTGGTAGGCGGCGTAGTGCCGGGCCGCGCCCGGGCGCCGGTCCAGAGCGAAGCGGGCCGCACGCAGTTCTGCCTCGGTGAGTTCACCGACTTCGCGGCGGCGCCGGCAGCTGCGGCACAGGTGGATCAGATGCCAGGGATTGGGAGCCTTTGGCCTCATGCCGGTCGCTACGGAGGAATGCCGGAGGTCCTCCCGCGGCAGGGCCCTCTAGAGCGACGATGTCGTGAGGCTGAGGAGCTGCCGGGTCGGGTGGGACGGCTCGAGCACTCGGACTGAGCGCGAACAGCAGCCTCGAGTGGCGTCGGACATGCGGAGCGGCTCCCCCTGGAGCGGCAAGCGCATCCTCTTCCTCCTTGGCCTGGAACCACAGCCGTTCGCACCGACGAAGGGCCTTCTCGATACCAGTCGACTGGCTGATACCCGGACCCCAGTCGCGGACCCGCAACGTCAACTTTCCGACGATAGCCATCGTCGGACGCTGTTCGGGCACTTTCGTCAACCGGAACACGTTGTGAACCCCACTGGGGCTCTTGCCGATCGCCTCGGCCAGCTCCCGGACACTGGGCAGCCCGGCCCGGCGATGCAACAGGTGAAGCTCCTGGTTGAGATCTCGGGCGCACCGGGCGGCAGATCCGGCCGTTCGATCACTCCGGGACGTCCCCATGCGGCCCTTGCCCTTCCTTCGTGTGGATTCGTCGGTGTCAGCGGGCTGCGGGGTCACGTCGAGTGCGAGCGATGCGACGACGGCGCCATTCGACCCGAACCCACCGGGCACCCCAGACAGCCAGCGCGACGAGGAGTCCGGATGCGACGTTCTCAACGATGTTCATGGGGAAACCCTCCCAACGCCTGTAAGGCGAATGGACAGACCTGAACAGCGAACTCGCACTTTCCCCGATCGACACCAAGAGGCCCTGGGCGATCACGCCCAAGGCCTCTCTGCGTTCTTCGCTTGATCCCCAGTTCAACGACCGACGGCAACCGGTGTCACGCCCACCGCGCCCCGAGCTTCCGCAGCGCCTCCAGCTGGTCGGCGTCCAGCCGGCCCCTCCTGGATTTGATGTTCCGAAATCCATACGCCCAGCTTCACCGGCACCGGCTCCGCTTCGCCGTCGATCGTGATCTCCACGACCGTGTTGCGCGGGACGGCCCGCTGTCCCCTCCTGCTCCACCCACTGAGCCAGGGCCGCCAAACCCCGCTGGAACGCCTGCTGCGTCTTGCCCGGCCCCTTCGTCGCGGGCGCCGCCGCCGGGGTGGGAGACGGGGCCGCAGGGGCATTGATGCCCAGTGCGGTCAGGCGCTCGCGCGCTGTTCGGGCATCAGCTGCGCCCAGGTGCCCGGTTCCTGCTGCCGCCACCGCCAGGTGCCGATGTCGTCGCCGTCATAGACGACACCGCCCGCGATGTAGGGCAGGCTGCCGTCGGCTTCGACCAGGTCGGCGAGTACCCGGTAGTGACGCTGCCAGTTCAGCGGCCACGGGCAGTTCCAGTCCTCATCGATCTCCGCCAACTGCTGCGCGCGGGCGGCGGCCCGCCGGGGTTCTTCCCGAGGCCGCCCTTTGCGGCGCAGGTTGGCCATGTGCTGGCCGATGGGCACCATCGCCTCGCCCCTCCCCCCCCCCACATCGCGTCCTGACGCGGAGCGAGATGCTCCATAGCCCGCCGGTAGGACCGCAGCGCGGCGAGCTTGGTCTCCCAGGCTTCCTCGCCCGGCTCCCACACCATCCCGGCCTCCGGAGCGTCCAGCAGCGTCTTGCGCCGCTCCTCCAGCTCACCCGCCCGCAGCGCCTTCCTCTGCTGATGCACCCACCGCCCAAGCGGAAATCCTTCGTGACCCCACCTCGACCTCGACGTCATAGGGAACGGCGTAGAGGCCCGTGATCTCGTTCTCCTTCCGCCACCGGAGCAGGGCCTGGTAGCCCTCCAGCCACACCAGGGACTCCGGCCGGTACACCCGGGTGCGCAGAAACGCCGCGATCGTCGCGGCGTCGCGCGGGCTGGAGAAGTGCAGCAGGGCCGCTTCGGCGGCGGCCTGCGTGTCGTCGCCCTCTGGTCCTCGCCGTCACCCTCGCCGCCGGCCCCGACGATCTGCCCATCCTCGTCACGCCGGACGTGGACCTTGCGCTTCCCGCTCGTGAGCGCCCGGAAGCGAGCTGCTCAACAAGTCGCTCATCATGACTGCGGAGCCCCTGGAGGACCGCCACAAGGGGGGCGGAACGAGGCGCTGGCGACCATGTCGGTCGGGTCCTCGCCGGGCTCTAGAAACACCGGCACGATGATCCTGGCCACCTTCGTGCTGCCGTCCTTGTTGAGCCGGAGCGCCCGGCCGATGTTCTGCACGATCTCCACCTGGGAGCCGCGGGTGTCCGCGAAGCAGATCGAGTCGACCCCCGCTCGCCAGTGATGTCCACGCCTTCCCCGAGCACGCGAACGCTGGCGAGGAAGGCGCGGTGCACCCGGCGCCCGGCCGCGTCTGGTGAGGTGCAGGGGAGTGTCAGTTGGACATCGTCATCTAAGTGTCAGTGGGGCAAGCCCGGTGATCTGGCGATTGGCACTGTCGGGTGGTGCTCATCTGCTACTGACATGACTGACGAAGGGCCAGGTCGTTCTCCTGCAGACCGCTATGGCGGGTGCTGGGTTTGCGCTGGTCAGAGGCGTTACGTCTCAGGGGTGTCAGAGTGCGGCCAGAGCGCCGCGACGCGTTCCTCCATGGACGAGATGAGGATCCGTTCCGGGCGGCCTGCGAAGAGGTAGAAGAGTGATTCGGGGACGTAGCCGGGGGCGGCGGAACCAGTTGCGGACCTGTTCGCCGTATCCGTGATCACCAGCGATCTCGCCGAGGACTTGTTCGGTGTCCTGGTAGATGTGGGCACCGCGCAGCCGGCCGGCTGATCTGCTGATCATGAATTCCTGAACCGGGGCCAGTCCGCTGTCCGGGCCGGGAGTCTGTCCCCCATCTGCCGAGTGATGGTGTGGCCATGAGGATGTCGTTGACGGTGTTGGTGGTCTGGGTGTGATGCCACACCTCCAGCAGTGTGGGGTGACGTCCTCGGTTGATGAGGTGGTCGGCGATATTGGTCAGCAGGCGGCCGGTCAGCATCATGTTGCGGCCCACGTCCACGGGCACTTGGGTGCCGAGTACGGCCAGTGCGCCCTCGCGCAGCAGGAGATCGGTGATGGAGACGGCGCTGGCTCCCCCGGGGAGCGACGTGACAGGCGCTGAGCACGATGACGGGCGGGGTGTGCAGCAGGCCGAGTTCGATGTGGGTTCGTCGCCGATGACGATGGCTGCTGTGTTGCCAACGAGGGTGCCGTGCGCGCTGATGACCAGTAGGTCCGGTGTGCTCGCTGACGGCCTCGCGCAGGGCATCCAGCGAGAGCGTCTGCTCTGCGTGGATACTCAGCCCCTCGACGTCCTTCAGGGTGTCCTGAGTGATCCGCCAGCCGTCTCGTGAGATCTGGCCACCGGGTCACTGGCGAGGATGCATTCCGCCACCAGGACGCGGATGCTGTTCCTCCACTCGATGCGCGGGCGACTGGCACCGGCCTTCTGCACGGTGCGGGTCAAGGGCAGCAGTGGCTCGTAGGTCAGGGGCAGGCGGGCAGCCAGCGGGGCAGTGTCGCCGGGCATGGTGGCAATGCCCAACGGGAAGTTGGAGAACACGGTGAGCATCGACGCCCGGCTGATGGCCTCCATCACCGGTTCGGTGAACAAGGGCCTGATGACGGCGTTGAGACGGCTGAGTAGTTTCTGCACCGAGCAGGGGCGGTCGCGGCAGAGTCCCGGAAGTGCTTTTCCAACTCAGCCAGGAGCGTGAACGCGCTGGGGGAATGGAATGCATCATCAGTCCCAGGCTGTCGTTGGCGACGGCCCTGGGGTCAGCGTGTACTCGATGGCCGCCCGTTCGACGTGGGCATCATCGTGTTCACCGATCTCGGTCGACCAGGTGTCATCGGCGTCCACGGCGGTGAGCGGGCGGACGCGGCTCTTGCGCAGCTGAGGGGTAGGCGCCGCGTACGTATGCGGGGGCGACCCCGGGCAGCGCCAGAGCAACCGGCAGCCTCAGTCGCGCCTTCTCCTCAATGAGCGTCTGCTCAAAGACCGGTTCGGCTTCTTCGTGAGTCAGGCCCCGACGTTCCAGTCGGGCGGTGGCCGCGATCGAGCGCCTCGCCCCTGCAGGATGCGATGAAACAGCGTACGGGTCTCCCTCGTCGGCCGGCGCATGTGATGTCCCCAGCCCATCCGGCGAGCCATGAGACGCCAGGGCAGGTCCAATGCGGCCAGGTCCAGACGGCGGCTGAGAGTGACCCTCCCGCCAGCGGAGGGACGCCGGGGTAATATGCGCTCTTGGATGGCCTGCCAGTGCGCTTCAAGACTCGCGTCGCCCAGAGACGAGAAGGAGGCGACGGGGAGTTCGACCCCCAGCGCAACCGCTGCCTGTGCGGTCCGCTGCGACGAGCTCGTCCGGGCACAACGCCAGCATCGGCCGCCACCAGGGCGCCAGGATCCAGGCCCTTGAGAGCAGTGACGGGAACAGGCATCACATGATGTCCCAT
The DNA here is from genome assembly GCA_021502835.1 of Streptomyces thinghirensis. The sequence continues at coordinate 9,927 of JAKFGP010000006.1, read as the reverse complement.
CGCCAGCTGCTGCAGGACCCTTCAGCCTCCATGCCTCAAGGTCGACCAGGTCCCCCTCGTGATTGCGGTAGGTGCAGGCCGTACACAGCCCGGGCAGCGCCCGGGCCCGTCGCCGCCAGTCCGTGAGGGATGGCGATTTGATCGACGTCGTCCTCAAGCGGTGCGTGGATGACCGGAGAGATCTCAGTGGGAGCAGCGCCGTCCTCCGGGTCGAACACCACGAGGTAGGAGCAGATGCCTGCCGGCATCCGGGGGGGTTGAGCGCTGGTGTCGTCACGCCTAGGAGCCTAGTGCTGTGAGGGGCCCACCAGGCTCGCATACCCGCCCATGGCATTCTGCGAGGGCGACGCTTGCCGTCCGGACGTCCCGGCTGCGAGACCGCGCGCCACGACCGCCTAGCGCGCGCCCTCGACCGCTGGCCGCCGCATCGACAGTGCCTTTAGCGGAGCCGGCGCAGTCCAACGGACCACGGTGGGCTAGTCGGTGAATGGAAGACATGGCCCGCGACCGCCCGCGGAGCATGGTGCGTTATCAGAACTCCTCGGGGCGCCAGCCTGTCGCGTACTTCTCGTACAGAGCCAGTGCGGCCCGCCAGGTCCTCGTTCAGCTCGACCGTCCCCTCCTGGAGGCACTGCTGCAACAACATCACGGCCTCGGCCAGATGCCACAGCGATTTCCTTGACGTGGTGCATCGAGGTTGGAGCGCCGCGTTGAGTCCACGTGCTGATACCGGGGATCGGCCAGGCCAGAACGGCTGCCCGCTCGGCGGGGCGCAAGGCACGCAGCAAAGCCGCCAAGCTGATCGTCCGGCGGCGACAAGCCCTGATCGCATCTTCCGGCGTCGACAAGTTGCTCGCCGGCAGATCGTGCAAGGCGACGTCCTCGCCCATCGGCGTGTCCATCGGCAGAACTCGCTTGCCGCTCGGGCGGCGCGCGCCCCAGGGAAGCCATTCGAGGTGGAACCGCCGTGCCTCTGCCGGTGGCCGTAGGAGCAGCGTTTCCGGCGAATCACTCCTTGGGCGATCGACGTCCTCCTAGTTCCAGAACAGCTTCTCGAATCGCTGGTACTCGCGCTTTAGGCTCACCCTCCCTGTGTAGCCTTCCAGGGTTGTAGGGAAGAGACGTGGCCCCGCCCAAGCGCCGGTCGACCACAACCGGATCAACCATGCCGGAGCCGTGCCTATGTCTTGGGACAGCTCGACCCACGACGCTGTGTCGGCGGCATGCTCGCCGTGCGCCATCGACGACCCGCTTGTCCCAGGCGTACCCCTCGATGCCGATGCGGCGCTCAAGGTTCTCGCTGAGCCAGTCAATCGAAAGGGCGTGATCTCGGAGGCGCGTGGGCGCTTCTTCACGGGCCAGCCCCGGCCCTTGGCGTAGGTCTCGATGTCGGCGATGTCCTTCTCGGGATCGCGGTTGGTCCCATGCGCGTCGTCGATGTGGCCGTCGTTGTCGATGACCTGGTCGGCGTCAGTGACGCCGTCGCCGAGCAGGTTCTTGAGCCGGATACCTGCCGAGAGCCAGTGCGAGGCGACGCGTCAGGGCGCGTTGCAGACGTGCGTCAGTGGTGATGGTCGGGTCGATCACCGCTGTGGGCCCATAGGCACGCCTCGAAGATGCCGCGTGCGACCGAGACCGCGCCCATCAAGGATGCCTCCGCGCGGAGCAGGACGGCGAAACCCCGAAGCTGATCGGCGGCGCTAAGGATGTTGACCGCTGATTCATATCTGAGAATCTTCGCGGCTGGTTCGACGCGGTCACCGAGCAGGACGTCGGGGGCCTTCATGTCCTCTCGCGCTGAGCTCTTTCGCTCCGTTGTCCAGGGCTTGAGGCCCAACTGCGTGAATCCGCGCGCCATTTCGTCGACCGCTGCTGCGAGCGCGTCGCGACGCTTATGCGCCTCTTGCGTGCCTCGCTTCAGCTGGCCGAGGATTTCCGTTGCCCACGCCTCGTCGTGTTTGCTGGCATCGCCCTCGCCTGTCACGTGGCACAGCCTGCCAGAAGGCCCCGATGGGGGTGGGCATTTTAGTGACGTCCTAGGAGGTGCCTGCCGAGCGCTCAGCGGTTGCCAGACGCTCATGTCGTGACGACGCAGGAACGGCTGGTGTGCCACTCCACCCTCGGCGACGCCGAGGATTTCGATCAGTCCGGCCCTAACAAAGCCTCTGAACCTGCCGGTGGGTGGTCAGGCAGACAGCGAGGCCGAGGAAGGCTTCGTGTACGTCGTGGCGATGAGGAGGACTCGGGGTCCGTCTATTAGCAGTGTGGAGCGATGGCGGCAGCGGTGAGGCCGGATGCCAGATACATGCCGAGTGTGTGGAAGTCGGCCTTGGCCATGTGGAGTTCTTGATGGGTGGTGACAGGGAAGCGGTCGCCCAGTCGTCGGGGGAGAGCTACCAGATCACCGGCGTCGGCAATGTTGGTCCACGATGTGACGCCCGGCGGGCACTGGCGCGCGCCTTCCACCGGGGCGGGATCAAGCGCATCGAAGACGGCGCTGGGCAGGCCGAGTGGTGAGCCCAGGGTAATGAAGGTGTTTCACGCCCAATTCCGGGTGAGCGTGCAGGGTCTCGTAGGCGACTACGGTACCGAGTGAATGGGCTACGACGACATCGGCGCCGGATGATCTCACCGCCTGGGCTACCTCTTGGCGGGCGGCGGCCCTCCGGGCTGGCGAGGACAGGTAGCGGTATACCTCGGGCAGGAGTGCCACCGCGATGCGCGCAGGGGTCTGCGCGGCGATCCCGCGTCTGCGAGCGACGAGATCGATGGTCTGGCGCAGGGGCAGGCCGCCCCAGGACTGGCCTTCTGCGGGCTGTGACGGCAAGCCGACGGCACGCAACCAGGCCAGTACTGCTCGCTGTTCTTCCAAGGGCAGCTGGTCCAGATCATCACCCGCGCCCTGGGCTTCGGCGTTGTTGAGATGGGTGGGCGTAATAGGCCGCTGTTATGTGGGGTGGGTCCAGGTGTTCCAGACACGCGTCCTTGTATCCTATCGCCAGCCTGTCACCCCAGGCGGCTGCGAGGGCGTCCTGTGCCGCGTGCGGGCTCAGGCCGCGCTGGTAGTTACGCACTCCGTGCACGACCACGATCCTGCTCATCGATCTCCCATCTGGGTTTCCGCGCTTGGCGGTTGGGCGAGGTCGGCCCAGGTGAAGAAGGCGACGCGTTCGCCGAACCCGGCGAAGACCCCGTTGTCGCAGACGCTGGTGTCGGTCAGCGCGTCGGGGAAGCTGGTCTGCGACAGCATGGCACCGTCGTTCTCGGCGTCCCATACCCGGATGCAGTCGTCCTCGCCGGATGTCACCAGCAGGTCCGAGCCTGCGGTGTAAACGAAGTCGACGGTGGAGGTGGTGATGTCGTGTGCCGGGATGCGGCCGAGCTCCTCGCCTGTGGACAGGAGCAGGATGATCACTTCGCCGTCCTCGGTCCCCACCGCTGCCACGTCCTGGCCCATCCACGGACCGGCTGCCACGCAGGTGATGGTCTCCTCGAGTGCTGTCAGCAGCCGTGGCTCCTCCGGCGGGGTCGTGCACGGTCAGGCGCGTGCATTGCCTGGCTAGGAAATCGCTGTCGTAAACGACGACGGTGGTGTCCCGCCCGCTGCAGCAAGCATGGGTGTAGCAGGCCACCGGCAGCGGGTCGGTCTCGGCCAGGGCGGGCAGAGGCGAGGGAGCGGACGCGACGCCGGGGCGAAGGGCGAACAGGCCAGCCTCGGTCTGCAGCGTGATGCCTGGGGGCAGCACCGGTGCCGGCAACGGACATGGCGTCCACGGCGTGATTCCAGGGGATGCGCTGTCGGCGCTGGGGGGTCGGTGAGCCGGATGATGTCGATGCCTCTTTCCCGGCGAGCCGTGAACGCCAGCGCGACGACGGCCGTACCGTCGAGGGTGCCTGCGGCAACGGCGCTGATGCCGGGCAAAGCCCCTCGTGTCACGACTGCACCGGTTGAGGGCATCCCACACCAGGAAAGTGCCAGAGATGCCCACGCTGACGGCAGGGATGGCGCCCTGGGAATCGGCGCTGCCCACCGCGACGATTGCGATGTCGCTGCCGTGGCTTTGATAAAGAGCCAACACTGGAGTCGGGCTGTCCTGACTGTGGGAGAGCAGTAGCGGTCGCCTCTCCTATGCCCACTGCGGCAACCTGACGGCTGTCCGCCGCGAGCGCCAATATATGTGCCTCCTCGCTGATGTGCAGCGGGGGGACTACCAGCGCGCTGGGGATCGTCCAGGCGGTGAACTCCGGACGCGGCACTGGCGTCGGTGGAAATAAAGCAGGGCCGCCGGTCATCGTCGAGGAACAGGGCGCCTGTCGAGGAGGTTCCGGCGTCGGCCAAAAGCTCGTGTGAGCCGGCCCGGACATCCCAGACGTGCACCGTCCTCGGCACTGGTCACCACAAATGGCCCGCCGGCACCTTCCAGGACCTGCAGCAGCGTCACTGGTTGAGACCCGCCGGGAAGGTGCGGTGGCGGCTGCCATCCACGTTCCACACGTGAAGTGCCCCATCGACCGCACCAGCTATGACGGCCGGTGTCCCGTCGAGAATGGCAGGATGCCACGGCTATGCAGTCGTATCCCCGTGATGTCGAGCTCCGGCTCTCACAGGTCGTCCACGCTGTCATCTGTCTCCATGCCACACAGCCAGCCTGCGAGCACATCCATGGATGCCACCCGGTGCCCGGACATGTCGTAGGCGCGACCTCTCCGCCACCACAGACCGCCACCATGGGCGCTTCGCGCAGTGGCCGATGGCCACAGCCGTGATGGCGTACCCATCGGTCTGGATGTGGGTGTGTAGAACTTCGGCTGTTGGGGTCCCAGACGAACACCTGCCCATCGGAGGTGCCCGCTGCAATCAGCGGCCCCGTCGAGAGACGGTTGCCGCTATACAGTGCGGTCAGCAGGCAGTCCGCCGCAAACTGCGTGAAGCGGCGCAAGAAGATATCGACAGACGGGCGTCCACACCTCCACGCCCTGTTCGTCGCCCAGGACCGCCAGCCAGCGGCCGGAGCAGTGCGTGACGTGGCGTGGCTGATGTCTTCGGGCGAGTAGGAGTACTGCTCGGCTGTGCCCCAGCCGGAACTCAAGCAGCCGCGGCTGCAACGGCTGGGCGGACTCTTCCTCCAGGGCGTCCAGCGCCTCAACATGTCACGTCTCCCCCACACCGTCGCGGCATGGCGCAGCCACTCACGTCGCTGCCACGGTTCATGCAGCGAGGACAATGCAGTCTGGGCCATGAGCGCCGAGACTGGGCCCGCACACTGCCAGGATCCATGTGTTTCGAACAGCAGTTGGGGGTCGCGGTGGATCAGGAAGGAGGCCGACAGCAGCAGTGCATCCAGGGCTCCGGCCTCCTGAGCGTGCTGCGCCGCGTGCCGCAGCATGCGGCACCTGCCAGAGCGAAGCTGCGGGCAGCGATATCATCAGGCCCTGGCGGTGTTCAGCACCCGCGTGAAGATCTCCGGCGACTACACGGGCGTGCGCCTGCCGCAGATGATCCACCAGACTCTGGTGGTAGAAGCGGTACAGGTGGCGGCCGTCGCTGTCGGTGCTGAAACGGAGATAGAAGGCGGCCGCGCGCAGTGCTTTGCGGGTGTCGTCGAGGTCCGGCTCACCCGTGCCGGGGGGACTCATCGCCTTGGCGACATGATGGACGACCTCGAGCGGCATGCCCTGGCCGTAGCCGTGCGCGACCGCTGAGAGGACCGCCGACATGCACGGATGCTGACGCTCCAGCACACCCAGATGCAGATCTAGCATGGCCGGCAGGTCTGCGGGGATCCGCTCGATGACTTCCTCCACCGGCCGTGCCACATCCTGGTGGACGAGATAGTGGGCGAACAGCGACGCCAGCAGGAACCCGCCTGCCTTGTGCTGTCTACCCAGCCGCGCAGCAACCGCCTCGGCCGTCCGCGTCCGCAGCGATACCACGCCCAGCCCGCTGTAGACGCGCGAGGTCTCCAAAACATCACACAGATAATCGGACAGCTCGGCCGTGCGCTGCTCAAGCGGAATATCGTCAAGATCGAGCAGGTGCGGTGTCCTCCATCTCGTCCAGCAAAGAGGCGTACCGGTCCCACAGCGGCCGCATACCGATCAGCACCGGCACAGCACCGGGTCCTTGACGGACGCGCCGGACTCGTCCCGGGCGGCGCCAAGCACGGGCCAGCGGCAGCAGGACCTCGCTGACAAGCGCCATGTCCGACGACGCCTCATCAAGGGCATCCACCCGGAGCGTAGACGGGCGTATCCCGCTGCACAGCAAGCCGTTCCACCACCGACCGGGCAGTCCAGCCCCCTGCTCGGCCTCCTCACCCAGGCCCAGCTGCGACGCCTACCGACGAAAGCACCTCACTGGGCCCCGCTGACGCGCATGCACCGCCGCCACACCCGGGTTGAGCTCCGGCCGCACATCCCGAGGGATCGCCGTGGCGATCTGCCGCGTCACCTCACGCAGCTGCGGATGAGCCAGACACGCCACCACCCCCAGCAGAGCCGACTTTCCCGGACCCGGACTGCCCGTCACCACCATCAGCGACGGCTGACCGTCCTCCTCGAGCCACTTCTTGATCCGCCCCAGCTGCTCCTCGCGGCCAGTGAAGAAACAACCCTGAGCGATGTCCTGCTGCTGCGGCGCCCCGGCCGCGCGGGAAATGAAGTGCAACGGATCAAGAGCAGGATCGACGGCAGCGGCGAGACTGCCACAGCCCCATCTCCACCGCCTGCCGGAACCGGCCCCCGGCGTCTCCCGGTAGGACGGATTGGGCAGGGAACGGCGGCACCTCCACGTGCGCGTCGGCATGAACCGTGCGCAGCACATCTGCGCTGGAAGATCCTCGGCCACGGCCGACCTCGCCAGCTCACGGTCGATCTCCCGCGCCAGTGTCTCCACCGGTACGTGCTGCAGCGCCGGCGACAGATCCAGGCGCCTTCCCGCAGCCGCTCCACCACCAGGCCTGCCGCCGTGGTGAACCGTGCCTGGTACGTCTTCTCGTCAGGCGCACACGCGGCGATGACCCAGGCGCGGCGCTCTGTGCTCGGATGCCTTCCAGGGTCTGCTGCATCACCGTGCGGCCGGGCCACACGCGTCCAACAGCAGCAGGAGCGGCGCCCCGCCCGGCTCCGGATTCCACCTCCGTCAGCCAGGTACTGACCACAGCGTCCATCGCGATGTTCGAGCGGTCGCAGTCCCGCAGCCAGGAACAGTGCGTGGTTTCCACTGCCCTCAACGCCGTGTCCGGCGAAGTGCACAATGAGGTCTCGCCGTCCGCGCGGTCCCTCGCCGTCTGCCGTGCACTGCGCCATACTCTCGATCAGCTCCCGGGCCTGAAGATCATGCACCCGCGCCGCCGCCGAGCACGGTCAGGCCCGGAACCTTCGCCAGCTGCGCTGCCAAACCGTCCACGGCCGGTGCGACAGACGGAAGTTGCTCCGAGGCCTGCGGAACCAGCAAGCCCTCTTCCCTGCTGCCCCCTTCGTTGTCGAAGGCGCCGATACCGACAACGAGCACCTGCGCCACAAGCCACCCCCAGTCCCCGCTGCCCCCTGCCACTCATCCTAGAACCCATCATCACGGCCGGCGGGCGGTCTGACCCGGGGACTTGGAACAGTACACCTGGGTAACTCGGTACCCCGAGCGTGCCTTCAAGGACGACAACGTGCTCTCAGGGCCCGAAGGTGCGCACCCTCCTCCAGACGGGTTGGTGCCCCACAGGGTATGACGCACATGGTCCACTGCCTCTTCCGCCACCGCCGGTGTCCGCGATGGCCCAGCCGATGAGGGGCTCGGCAAGTGCGGCCACCAGGCGGGCGGCCGCTTCGCTCTCGGTGCATCCGCTTTTGATGAGGTCGAGGAGTGTCCCGGGGATCGAACAAGACGTTCCACAGGTGCAGGGCCTCGTCGTCGAGGTCCCCGAGGCCGAGGTCCTCGGTGGTCTGCCGCAGCGGCTCGGTGAGCGCTTCGGCCTGTGGTGTGAGGTAGGCGGTGTCCTTCGCGCAGCCGCTCGAGATAGCGCGGTGCGAGCGCATCTGGGCCATCGCCCGCCGTGTTCGAGGACCAGGGAGACCCAGACCGTGCTCCCGGCTAGGATGCTGCGCGCCCTTCCGAGAATCTCGATCTGCGCGTGGCCGCCCTGGCCGAGCCCGCAGCGGTCGCCTGGCACGCCGTGGCGCAGGCAGGCGACCTGCGCGGCAAACGGATCCTGGTCGTGGGCAGCGGCCCCATCGGCGCGCTGGCCGTGGCGGTGGCCAAGCGGGCCGGCGCCCAGGAGGTCGTCGCGGTCGACCTCCACCCGAGACCGCGCGAGATCGCGAGCACGGTGGGGGCGACACGAACGCTCGCCGCGAACGACACCGATGCCGTCGACGCGGTGGGCGCGGACGTGGTGATCGAGTCCTCCGGCAATCACCGGGGACTCGCATCCGCCATCAGAGGCGCCACCCGGGGCGGCACAGTGGTCATGGTGGGCCTGCTCCCGAACGGAGACCAGCCCGTACCGATCGCACACGCCATCACCCGGGAACTGCGCCTCGTCGGATCGTTCCGCTTCAACGACGAGATCGACGAGGTGATCGCGGCACTGGCCGCCGCCGCCGACACGAACTTCCGTGACGACCTCACCCCGCTGCAGGCCTGCGCCAACCGAACTCCCTGGGCACCGCCGGCCCGCTGCACGACACGGTCCTGCTCGCCCCTTCCAGCTCATGGGGCCCGGCGCGAACCTCAAGGCCCGCCAGGCCTGACCGCTGGCCGCTTCGCCCGCTCCGTCGAACGCCTGACCACTTACACCGAGGCTGTGGAAGACGGTGCACCCCGACGCCCGGCACCGCTGGCGCGCCGCCGAGCCGCGCTACGACCCGGTGGTGAGGAAGATGGACTTCTCAGCTCCCACGCCGCTCAGACCGAACAGCGCCAGGTGTACCGGCAGGCCGTGGCCGCTGCCGAACGTGTTTACCAGGCCTGGCGCCAGAGGGGAAGCGGGCCTGCCGTGCCGGACATCACCACGACTGAGCGACCCGAACAGGCGCAGGCGGCAGAACTTCATGCGCGTACGGCCGAGCTGGTGTTCGGCATCTTTGCCCCGGGTGCGCCGACTCCGCGCCCTCGCCCCGCCCCCGGGGGATGACCGGTCCGCAAGGGGACGGCCCGGGCCGGCCCATGGCGCTGTCCCCAGGGGCCACCCGTCCCGCCGCTCGATCCGCTCGCCTCTGGCCGCCCCGATCTGTGCCCCTGGCAATGACGTTTCGCGGGCGGCGAAGTGCGTCACGTTCGTGCCGTATGGAAGCTACATCAGCTGCGTCTGGCCGTTCTTGCCTGGCTCGAGCAGGCACGCGATCTTCCTCCATACCCCAGGCCATCACCGACGTAGCACTGTCGGCGCGGCCGGAGTTCGAAGCCGTGATCAATGCGGTGGTGGGTGCCGCGCCGAAATTTGGCAGTGTCCATGGCCTGGATCATTTCGTCGGTGATGTCACCGGGTCGCAGTGCGCTCATCGCCCCACCTTGGACGACGTCCCCGCCGGTGGCCATATCTCCGGGGCGCTGACCTGTGACGGGTGGTGGCGATAGCGTCCTGCCTCATGACCACCACCGACATGATCGCGGCCCTGGCTCTGGCTGTCGCGGTCTCGCTGCCGTTGCCGCCATCGGCTCCTGGAGAGCCGCGCGCAACGCCAACGGGGCCGCACAGACTCTGTCCCGGATCGAGCAGCAGCGCCTGCACGCTGATCTCACCCCGCACTTCCGCTGCACGGTCGTGGCCAACGAGGCCCGCTCCACCGCCATGCTGCGGGTCCACTGCGAAGGCCCGCCCGGCTTGCTGTCCCACGGCACCATCGAGATCATCGCGTCCCTGCGCAACGACAACCCCGCACCGTGGCGACGGGCCTCAGCTCGCCGGCGCTCCGACTCCCGAAGAGGTCCGC
>JAKFGP010000059.1 GCA_021502835.1 Streptomyces thinghirensis | reverse complement strand
TTGCTGGAACGGTTACGTATTACCCCCCGCTGGACCAGCCTGGGCGGCGACCGGTGTACGCGGCGCCGATGAGCACCGACGGCAGCAGGCTCCACAGCGCCGCCTCCGGCGAGCTCTTGCCAGGACCAACTGGAGGTACCTGGGTGAGGGTGAAGTACGCCGAGCCCCATCATCCCGAAGGCCGACCGAGGGTGTTGAGCGCGAGGGCCGGGGTGAAAACCGTGCCCGCGGAAGACGGCCGGTGAGATCATCGGCGAGGCCGACGTGCGCTGGCGCTGCACGAACAGCGCCGCGGCCGCAGCAGGCCGACGGTGATCGACGCACGACGTACCGGACGTTCCAGCCCTCGGCGGCCAGTTCCTTCAGTCCGTAGATCACCGGCGAGGACCCCCGCCATCGAAGGCGGCACGCTCGCGGTCGAAGCGGCCGGGGAGGGACTTCTTCGACTCGAGGAGCGGTGCCGGTCGAGGACCGCAGCAGGGCCACGTCGCGGGCGGGTTCACCAGGAAGACCGAGCCCCACCAGAAGTGCTCGACGAGAACGCCGCTCATCACCGAGCCGAGCGGATCCCGGCCGTCATCACCCCAGGCCACCTTACGATCGCCTTCGCCCGCTGGACGGGGTCGGTGAACATCGTGCGGACCAGCGCCATCGTGGTCGGCATCGGTGTCGCCCAGCCGATGCCGAGGACCCGCGCGGGCCGCGATCAGGGTCTCGGCACTGTGCGCGTAGGCCGCCAGCAGCGAGGCGGCGCCGAAGGCGGCCGCACCGATGAGGAGCAGCCTGCGGCGGCCGACGCGGTCGCCCAGCGAGCCCATCGTCATCAGCAGGCCGGCGAGGATGAAGCCGTAGATGTCGAAGATCCACAGCTGCTGGGTGCCGCTCGGGTCCAGGTCCGCGCTGATCTGCGGGATCGCGAAGTAGAGGACGGAGACGTCCATCGAGACCAGGAGGAGAGGGAGCATCAGCACGGTAGCGCGGTCCACTCGCGGCGGCCGCGGCGCGTGGCAGGTTCGGTGTCATGCCGAGGACTGTACGTGCGTCCTATACGCTTGTCTAGAACGGCTGTATACGACGGCCGTATACGACGGTTGTATAAGACGGCCGCATGGACGTGCGGGTAAGGTGGCGCCATGGGACGCCGTGAAGATCTACTGGAGGCGCCAAGCGCTGCCTGCTCGCCAGGGTTCGTGCGCACGACGGCGTGCCGCGACATCGTCAAGGAGTCGGGGATCAACCTGGCGTCCATCGGCTACCACTACGGATCGAAGGACGCGCTCCTCGCTCAGGCCTACGTGGCGATGGTCGAGAACATGTCCGAGGCCTTCGACGGCGAGATCGAAGGCGAGCCCGGCTCGTTGAGGCGGTTCACCTCGGTGTGGACGAACATCATCGGCACCATGCGCCGGCCCGGCTCGATGTGGCGCCTCAGCATGGAGGTGGTGGCCATGGGCGATCAGCTGCCCGAGGTGCGCGACCATCTGGCGCGGGCCCAGCGGGGACGGCTCGCGCGGATTCGTCGCCCTGTTCACGGGCGCGCGCGAGGAGGACGTGCCGGAGGAGGTCGTCGACACACTCGGGACCTTCTACACGACGCTGATGATGGGCGTCATGGCCCAGTGGACCTTCGACCCGAAGTCCGCTCCCGAGGCGGACCAGCTCACGGACGGCCTGCGTCAGGTGGTGGAGGCGCGCTAGAGGCGGTACGCCTTGAGGGCCATGTGGAGCAGCAGCCGGTCCTCGCCGTCGTCCAGGTCCAGGCCCGTGAGCTGTTCGACGCGGGAGAGTGGTAGTACAGCGTCTGGCGGTGGATGCCCAGCTCGGCGGCGACGCAGCCGGGCCTGGCCCGCGCAGTCGAGATAGACCTCGGCGGTGCGGGCCAGTTCCCGGTGGGCGGGGGAGAGCAGTACCCGTACGGCGGGGGGTCGTGGGCGGACTGCGGGGGCGGTGCGGTCAGCAGGCGGAACGCCCGATGGACGTCCACTCGGCGACCGGCCGAACCGGGTCTCGGCGCGTGCCGCCCGGGCCGCCGCCGACGCCTCCCACCAGGCCGCCCCCAGGCTCCGCCAACCCGGTGCGCGGCGCGGAGAGCCCGGCCGCCGGGGTGCCGCGGCCCCGCTCGCGCCCGCGCCCGCTCGAGCAGCCGGCCCGGCCGCCGAGGTCGCCGGGGTCAGGTACGTCCGCCGAGCGCAGCCGGACTCAGCAGGCGCCAGTGACTGCCCGGCCGTCCCCGGCACCGTGCACAAGCAGCCGTAGCCCCGGCACCGTACGGACCGAGGGCGTCGTCGGGACCGGCCGACGGCCGGGGGCGACCACGAGATCACCGCGTGCGGTGTCCGCGCGGGAGCCGGGGGCGGTGCGCAGTTCCGCCACGGCCATGTCCCGCTGCCAGTCGCGCTCGGCGGTCAGCACGGCCCGCAGCTCCCGGCTCAGGTCGGCGCCGTGCTGCGCCTCGTCCGCGAGCAGCGCGCCGATCCGGCGGTGACCTCCATGGCCGCCGCCAGCTGCCGATCGGTCGGGCCGGGGTCGGTGTCCAGCAGCCACACGTAGCCGAGGACGACCCCGGTGGCGTACCGGCAGGCGTGCGGCCTCGGCGAACGCCCCGCGTCCGGGGTCGGCGGGATGCGGACCGGCCCGGTCGCAGGGTGATGCCGAAGCCCTCGAACCAGGCACGGACGGCGGCGGTGGAGCGCCGGGTCAGGATCGAGCGGGTGCGCACCGGGTCGAGGGCGGACGGATCGAGGTCGCCCTCGCTGTCGTAGGCGCCGAAGGCGATCAGCTCGAAGTCACGGTTCTCCGGGGTCGCGGGCGCGCCCAGCAACTCGGAGATCTCGTCGACCAGCTCCTGATAGTCATCCTTGAATCCGACATCACCCGGGCATTCTGCCGCATTTGCGCGCGCCCTTCATACATCTGTCTGAGATCTGCGGCACGGCTGCCGGCGACAGCGTCGATGGCCGACGATCTGAGTGGATCCTGAGATTTCACGGTGCTTCTCCGCAGCCGTCCCCCGTTCGTCGGGCAAAGGCCTCGTGTTGGTTGGTGGGGGGAGGTGCCGCGTGCTGGGTCCCGTGATTCTCGCCGCGTCGCGCAGCGACCGGATGCGCCAGCTGGTCTCGGCCGCACCCGTGACCAAGCCGGTCGTCGACCAGTTCATCCCCGGCGAGACGGTCGACGAGGTGCTGCCGATCATCCAGGGCCTCACCGACCAGGGCCTGGAGCTGACGATGGACGTCGTCGGCGAGGACATCACCAACCCGCGCAGGCCGAGGCCGCCCGCGACGCCTACCTGGAGCTGGTCGACCGGCTGAAGCCGCTCCGGACCTCGGCGCCCGCGCCGAGATGTCGGTGAAGCTGTCGATGTTCGGCCAGGCGCTGGACGGCGCTACGAGCTGGCCTGAAGACGTCCGCCCGGTCGGCAGAGGCCGCCGCCGAGATCGGCACCACCGTCGCGCTCGACGCCGAGGACCACACCACCCTCGACTCGATGTTCGCCATCCACGACGAGCTGCGGAAGGACGTCCCGCAGACCGGCTGCGTCATCCAGGCCTACCTCTTCCGCACCGAGGCCGACGCGCGCCGGCTCGCCGACAACGGCAGTCGCGTACGGTTGGTGAAGGGCGCCTACAAGGAGCCCGCCGAGGTCGCGTACCAGCAGCGCCACGAGATCGACAAGGCATACGTGCGCATCCTGCGGACGCTGATGGAGGGCAGGGCTACCCGATGATCGGGTCCCACGACCCGCGTCTGATCTCCATCGCACAGGAGCTGGCCCGCACCGCCGGGCGCAAGCTCGACGAGTACGAGTTCCAGATGCTGTACGGCATCCGCGGTGACGAGCACCTGCGGCTGGCCGCCGAGGGCCACCGCATGCGCGTCTACACCGCCTACGGCACCGACTGGTACGGCTACTTCATGCGCCGTCTGGCGGGAAGGCCGGCGAACCTCCGGTTCTTCGCCCGCTCGATGGTCGGCAAGGCGATGCGCCCGCACCCGCTCGCAAGACCCGCTCAGTAAGGAGTTACAGGAACCCATGGACGCTGTGACCCAAGTCCCCACCCCCGTCAACGAGCCGGTGCACGGCTACGCCCCCGGTTCGCCCGAGCGTGCCCGTCTGGAGGCCAAGCTCGGGGAGCTGGCCGACAACCCCGTTGATCTGCCCTGCACATTGGTGGCGTCAAGCGGATGGGCGGCGGCGAGCGCTTCGACGTCGGCAGCCGCACAACCTACAAGTCCCGCCTGGGCACGTACGCGAACGCCACCCAGCAGGACGCCCAGGACGCGATCGACGCCGCCCTGGCCGCCGCCCCGCGTGGCGCGCGATGTCCTTCGACGACCGCGCGGCGATCATCCTGCGCGCCGCCGAGCTGCTGTCCGGCCGTGGCGCGAGACCATCGCCGCCTCCACCATGCTCCGGCCAGTCCAGGCGGCCAGCAGGCCGAGATCGACAGCCCCTGCGAGCTGATCGACTTCTGGCGCTTCAACGTCCACTACGCCCGCAACATCCTGGCCGGGCAGCCCCCGGCCAACTCCCAGGGCGTGGAACCGCATGGACCACCGCCCGCTGGAGGGCTTCGTCTACGCGATCACGCCGTTCAACTTCAGCGCGATCGCGCGGCCAACCTGCCCACGGCCCCCGCGCTCATGGGCAACGTCGCGTCTGGAAGCCGTCCCCGGCCGCAGACCCACGCCGCCGTGCTGCTGATGCAGCTGCTGGAGGAGGCCGGTTGCGCCAAGGGCGTCATCAACCTGGCCGCGGCGACGGCATCGCGGTCTCCGAGGTCGCCTGGAGCACCGTGACCTCGCCGGCATCCACTTCACCGGTTCGACCCCGACCTTCCAGCACCTGTGGAAGACGGTCGGCAACAACATCGCGAAGTACCGCACGTACCCGCGCCTGGTCGGCGAGACCGGCGGCAGGACTTCCTGGTCGCCCACCCGAGCGCCGACCGCGCCGTGCTGAAGACCGCCCTGACCCGCGGTGCCTTCGAGACACCAGGGCCAGGGTAGCGCCACCTCCCGCGCGTACATTCCGGCGTCCATCTGGAACGACGGCTTGCGAGGAGTTCGCCACCGAGGTCGACTACCTCACCATGGGTGACGCTCACCGACCTGTCGAACTTCATGGGCGCCGTCATCGACGAGCGGTCCTTCGCCAAGAACAGAGGCCGCGATCGACCAGCGCCAAGGCGGACGACACCTGCACGATCGTCGCGGGCGGCTCCCTACGACGACTCGGTCGGCTACTCGTCCGCCCGACGGTCGTCGAGTGCTCCGACCCGGAGAACGAGGTGTTCCGCACCGGTACTTCGAGCCCGTTCCTCGCCGTGTACGTGTACGACGACGGCAAGGCCGACGCCTACGACGAGATGCTGACCCAGATGGGAGTCGGTGTCCGACTACGCCCTCACCGGCTCGGTCATCTCGAGCGACCGCGCGGCGGCGGCGTGTACGTGGAGAAGCTGCGCTACGCGGCCAAGCAACTTCTACATCAACGACAAGTCGACCAGCACCGTGGTCGGCCAGCAGCCCTATCGGCGGCGGCCGTGCCTCCGGCACCAACGACGAGCGGCGCCCCGCAGAACCTGATGCGCTGGACGCTGACCCGCGCCATCAAGGGAGACGCTGGTCGCGCCGACCGACTACACGTACCCGCACATGGGGCTGACGCCCCGTGGAGCAACGCCCGACGGGCCAGGTCACGCGACCTGGCCCGTCGGGCGCCGCTAGGCTCGGGGCAGTGTGACCGAGTGCACCGTCTCAGATAGTAGGAAGTCGAGTAATTGTGGAGACAGACGCTCCGTGCTCCCTTAACTTTGTAGGAGCCGAACGTCCCGCTCGATCAGAGCGAATGGCGGTCGTGAGCCGGGCCCCGTGCAGGCAACCCCTGCGGCACCGTGCTTCCCGCCCTTCCGGCGTCTCCCCTTCCACTCGCTTTCCGCGCTGCCCGCGTGCCGAAGGAGTCGATTCCCATGGCCGGGACGACCGTCCGCCGCCGAGTCCGCCACCTCTCCCGCACCAGTGACTCCGACCGCAAGAACCGCGGCCGCCCTCCAGCGCGCCCTCGACCGCCGGGACAACGGCGGCGCCACCGGCCACTGAGTCGGAGGTGACAGCCCCGGCGTCCGCATGCCGGACGCCGCATGTCATCCCGTGGGACGAGGGTAGGGTGCTGCCGTCATGTCTCGCAGCCTCAATCTCGCAGTGATTCCCGGTGACGGCATCCGGCCAGGAGGTCGTGGCCGAAGGTCTCAAGGTCCTCTCCGCCGTCCTTCCGCAGGATGTGAAGCTGGAGACCAAGGAGTTCGACTTCGGCGCCCGGCGCTACCACGCCACCGGTGAGACCCTCACCGACGCCGACCTCGACGCCCTCCAAGGCGCACGACGCCATCCTGCTCGGCGCGATCGGCGACCCGTCGGTGCCGTCCGGCGTCCTGGAGCGCGGCTTCCTGCTCAAGCTCCGCTTCGCCTTCGACCACCACGTCAACCTGCGGCCGTCCAAGCTGCTGCCGGGGTCGCCACCCCGCTCGCCGGCCAGCCGGAGATCGACTTCGTCGTCGTCCGCGAGGGCACCGAGGGCCCGTACACCGGCAACGGCGGCACCATCCGCAAGGGCACCGAGCACGAGGTCGCCACCGAGGTCTCCGTCAACACGGCCTACGGTGTCGGGCGCGTCGTCCGCGACGCCTTCGCCCGCGCGCAGGCCCGCCCGCGCAAGAAGCTCGCGCTGATCCACAAGAACAACGTGCTGACCTTCGCCGGTCACCTGTGGACGAATGTCTTCCAACAAGGTGGCCGAGGAGTTCCCCGAGGTCACCACCGAGTACATGCACGTCGACGCGGCGACGATCTACCTCGTCACCCAGCCCGAGCGCTTCGACGTGATCGTCACCGACAACCTCTTCGGCGACATCATCACCGACCTCGCCGCGGCCGTCTCCGGCGGCATCGGCGTCGCCGCGAGCGGGAACATCAACCCCCTCCGGCGACTTCCCCTCGATGTTCGAGCCGGTCCACGGCTCCGCGCCCGACATCGCCGGCCAGGCGCAAGGCCGAGCCCCACCGCCGGTGCTGTCCGTCGCCCTGCTGCTGCGCGCCTCGGCTACGAGACGGAGGCGGCCCGGATCGAGGACGCCGTCTCCACCGACCTCGGCGACGCGGCGACCTGCCCGCCGCGGAGCACCTCCGAGATCGGCGACGCACTCGCCGTGCCGAGTAGCCGGCTGACACCCGCCGCGCCACTCGATCGAATCCGTTTCGAAGCCGCCGGGTCCCAAACAGGCGCCCGGCGGCTTTCTCCTGCGTCCGCCAGGTGCGACCATCAAACCCTGGGCCGCATTCACCCCGTTTCGGCCGTCGCCACTCGCGCGCGATAATCGAACGCGAAGCCGCGACATGAGGAATGCTCGGACGTCTAACACGGCCACCGGCCGCCGCGGGCGTGACCGCGGCCCATCGACAACCGGTGAAGGACATCAATCGCGTGCGGCGCCACGATCGAGCTCAAGCCCTCCGCCAACCCGCTCTCCGACACGGAGCCGCCAGGCGATCCTGGCCAACCCCGGGTTCGGCCGCCACTTCACCGATCACATGGTGACGGTGAAGTGGACCGAGAACCCGGGGCTGGCACGACAGCCAGCTCGTTCCGTACGCCCCGCTCTCTCTCGACCCGGCCACCATGGTCCTGCACTACGCGCAGGAGATCTTCGAAGGGCTGAAGGCCTACCGCCGCCCCGACGGATCCGTCGCCACCTTCCGTCCGGAGAAGAACGCGCAGCGTTTCCAGGCCTCCTCGCGCCGGCTCGGGATGCCGGAGCTGCCGGTGGAGACGTTCATCGAGGCGTGCGACGCGCTGGTGCGGCAGGACCAGAACTGGGTCCCGGCGCACGGCGGCTGAAGTCCTCTACCTGCGTCCGTTCGCGAGTCGCGACCGAGGTCGGCCTGGGCGTGAAGCCGGCCAACGAGTACCTCTTCATCGTCATAGCCTCCCCGGCCGGCGCCTACTTCCCCGGCGGCGTCAAGCCGGTCTCCATCTGGGTCTCCGAGGACCGCGTCCGCGCCGTCCCCGGTGGCATGGGCGACGCCAAGACCGGCGGCAACTACTGCGGCCTCCCTGCTCGCGCAGGCCGGGGCGGCGGCCAAGGGCTGCGACCAGGTCTGCTACCTCGACGCGGTCGAGCACCGGTGGGTCGAGGAACTCGGCGGCATGAACCTGTACTTCGTCTACGGCGACAGAATCGTCACCCCGACCCTCACAGGCTCCATCCTGGAGGGCGTCACCACGGACTTCCTCCTCACCGTCGCCCGCGACCTCGGCTACGAGGCCGAGGAGGGAGCCGCGTCTCCGGTCGAGCAGTGGCAGCGTGACTCGAGGAGAGCAGCACCCTACCGAGGTCTTCGCCTGCGGTACCGCGGCGGTGATCACCCCGGTCGGCACGGTGAAGCGGGCCGGCGCCCAGTGGCAGCAGAGCGGGGGCGAGCCCGGCGAGGTGACGCAGCGGCTGCGGGGCGCGCTACTGGACATCCAGCGCGGCACCGCGAGGACAAGCACGGGTGGATGCACCGGCTGGTGTGACGCACCCGGCGCCGGTGCAGGACGTGCCGAGAGCTCCTTGGGCTCCGCCCCCGCACCCCGGCCTATACCCGCCCACCACCCGACTCGGTCGGGCGGGGAAGCGGGCTCGACCACGCCCGCTCCGGGTGCCGTCGCCGCGACGGCACCCGGATCGGCAGCACATACACCACCCCGCCCACCAGCCCCGACAGCAGGAAGCTGCAGTCCACCCCGCCGGTGAACGCCAGCAGCGGGCCTCGTACGACGGCAGGGACACCGCCAGCAGGCCGACGGCCGCCGCCCACCGCAGGCCGCCGTGGCCGGGACGTTCCAGCCGGCCCGGTACCAGTACGCGCCGCCGCGGGCCCGGCGGTTGAAGACCTGGAGCGCGTCGGCGTCGTACCCCCGCCGCAGCGGACGAAAGCCGATCATCGCGTGACGACCGCCGGCGTGCCGATCGCCGTCAGCAGCAGCACGAACGGCGTTATCGCCGACTGTGCGTCCCGCGTAGTGCCCGACGGAACACAGGCCGTGGCGACGACGGCGACGGCGCAGGTGGCCCGCGCCCGGAGGCGCGCGGCAGGATGGCGTCCAGGTCCAGGCCCATGGAGTAGAGCATCAGCCCCGCGTTGCCGACCTGAGCCAGCCGAGGCGGCGAGCAGCAGGGACCAGGTACCAGGTGGGGGCGGCGTCGACCAGCGGCCCGGCGTAGTCCAGGGCGGCGCGGGCGGCGTACGACGTGAAGGTGCCGAAGAGCTGCGGCACCAGCACTGAGCCCAGCATCAGCCCCAGCCAGGTCGCGTGCAGCACCCGGCGGGAGGAGAAGCGGGCCGGGGAGATAACCGGGTGTAGTCGCCGAGCAGCGTGATGAAGGCGACCGGCCCGGACAGCCCGGCGGCCACGGCGCGAGCAGCCACGTCGGCCAGAACCGCCCAGCAGATACCCGCCCGCCTCCGGCAGCACGGCGGTCGTGAAGTCGGGGGCGTAGGCGATCACGCCCAGGACCAACAGGGCGGTCATGCCGAGGCCAGCACCCGGGACATGGCGAGCAGCACCCGGTAGCCGTAGACCGCGCCCGCGACCGTCGCCGCGGCGAGCAGCCCGTAGACCACGGCGTACGCGACCCCGCCCTGTGGCAGACCGAAGAAGCCGCCCGAGCACGCCCATCATCACGTCGCCGCCGATCCACACGGTCAGCGCGGTGTAGCCGAGGGCGAGAACGCAGGCCGACCACCGAGCCGACCAGCCGTCCGCGCACGCCGAACTGGGCGCCGGACGACGTGGACAGGTTGGTGCCGGTGCGCAGGAGACCAGGGCCAGCGGAGCCGTGAAGACGGTACCGGCGACCGTACCCGCCACCACCGAACTGACCGACGCCCACCAGCCGAGGCCGAAGGACGACAGGGCAGCCAGCCGAAGACGATCACTCCCAGGCAGAGGTTGGACCCCAGCAGGATCGAGACCAGGTCCCGGGCCCGCTGGTGCGTTCCTCTTCGGGGATGGTGTCGACTCCGCGCTGTTCGATCGGCATGGCTGGTCTCCTTCGACGGCCGCCTGATGAGGTTTAGAGCGACGTTCAATGTGACGTCTGCCCTGTCCGTCCGTCAATCCTTCCGTCGCATGAATCGCGCTTTAGAGTGGTGCTCTAATGTCATGTCGGCAAGGAGGTACCGCGTCGTGAGACTGACTCCCCACGGAACGTGACCGGCTGCTGCTCTTCGAGGGCGGCCGAGCTGGCCCGCGCCCGCCGCGCGCGGGGCTCAGGCTGAACGTGCCGGAGGCGACCGCGCTGATCGCGGACACCGTGTGCGAGGCCGCCCGCGACGGTGCCCGCCTCGCGGAGGCGATCGAGCGCGCCCGGTCCGTACTCGGCCCGGACGACGTGCTGCCCGGTGTCGCGGACGTGGTCACCGAGGTGCATGTGGAGGCTGTCTTCGACGACGGCTCCCGGCTCGCGGTGGTCTCCGGCCCCATCGGGGCGGGAGCACTCGGACCGGCGGGCCCGGGAGCCCTCCTGCCGGGCCCCGGCCACGCCGAACCCGGGCCGCGGTGCGCGTCCCGGTCACCAACACCGCGACCGTGCCGGTCTCCGTGACCTCGCACTTCCACTTCTTCGAGGCCAACCCGCGCCTGGACTTCGACCGCGAGCGGGCCTACGGAATGCGCCTCGCCGTCCCCGCCGGGTCCTCGGTCCGCTTCGGACCCGGGGAGAGCGCCGAGGTCGGCCTCGTGCCCATCGGCGGCCGGCGGATCGCGATCGGCTTCGCCGGCCTGGTCGACGGTCCGCTGGACGCGCCGGGGGCGAAGGAGGAGGCACTGCGGCGGGCCGCGGCCTGCGGATACCTGGGGATCACCACATCGGAAGGAGGCGAGCGATGAGCCGCTCGAAGGGACGCGGAGATCAGCGAGTCGATCCACATCGACCCCCACGCCTACGCCGCCACCCAGGCCCCCGCGCCGGCGACCGCGTCCGCCTCGGCGACTCGGGGCTGGTGATCCGCGTCGAGTCCGACGCCCAGCGCTACGGCGACGAGTTCCTCGCCGGCTTCGGCAAGACCGCCCGCGACGGACTGCACCTCAAGGCCGCCGCCGTCCGCGAGACCTGCGACGTCGTCATCAGCAACGTCGTCGTGATCGACGCCGCGCAGGGGATCAGGAAGGTCTCCATCGGCATCCGCGAGGGCCGGATATGCGGGATCGGCCGGGCCGGCCTCGTCGTCCAGTGGGCGGAACGCCGCGGCGTGCAGGTTGCCCACAACGCCTCGCGGACGCGGACTTCGCGGACGAGGTGCAGCGGCGACTGCGCCCGACCACTACGACGGACACATACGCGAAGGCGTGGAAGGTCTGGACGCGCTTCTGCGCGGCGCAGGAGATTCCCCGGGCTGGAGACCACAGCGCGGCACCTTGGTAGCGTTCGTCATGGGCTGCTGGACTTGGACCAAGTGAACGGCAAGGGCTACGCCCGTCGTCAGCTGACACGGTTATCGCCAGGGCCGTCGTGGAGCTGCGCCGCCGTGGCGCGAAGGTGGGCCAGGACGACCAGGCCAGGCGAGGGCGACACTGGAGGCAGCAGCCGTACAGCTGCTCAAGGCAGAGGAGCGGCGCGGCGAGACCAGGCCACCGCGGCTGAAGTCCCCGGACCTGTCCCTGGATGGCGAGAACCTGCCCCGACACGCTCGCCGGGGCTCGGGACAAGGCGCTCGTCCTGACCGACTTCCACTACGCCCTCGCGTGCTCGGGACCCGCCGGTCTCCTCGCCGGGGACGTCACCCTGACGCCGCGCAGCCGCAGTTCGTGTCGGTGCTCACCGGCAAGACCGAAGCACAGCGTCCGTGACGCGAAGATCAGCCCCTATCAACAGGACCCGGGGGTCTGCTCGGTGGAGGGCGTGGAGAGCGTACCGGGGCCGCCTCGCTACCGAGGCTGAGCCGCGCTGGTCACACGGCCGACGCGCCCGCGTTCGTCGGCGTCGACCGGCACGGCAACGTCACCGGCAACACGGTCCCCGACTCCGTCACCCGGGCCGTGAAGCGGATCAGCACCCGTACCGGGTCACGCTCGCCTGGACCGGCCCCTCCTCCGCATCGGCCTGGCCGACCGCCGCAAGCGCGGCAGGGACGCCGTGGCCATCGCCGACCAGGGCGGGTGGGCCCGACACTCCGCTCGCGAATTGGCTACTTCCGCAGGTCGACGGCTGGGAGGACGACGCCACGACCGGCCACTCACCAGACCAGTGGGCGGCGACGGGAGGGCGCCCACTGACGAGACCTGGACCATGCTCCGCGCTCAAGAAGAGCACGGCGCAGCGTGGTCCGGCCTCGGGGCGTGGGCTCGAAGGTTGCCCCGTCGTGGATTCCTCGGTGAGGTCGGTCGCGGTGTCACCGTGTGCTGGCCGCCGAAGGCGCCCTCGTTTGCTGGCACAAGACCCCGGTCGTCCGCTACCTATGCGCCGTTCCGTACCATCCGCTGGTGATATCCCGTCTTGTCTCTACGCCGCGCCGCCGGGTCGCAGCCGTGCTCACGGTGACAGCCGCCGTCGTCGCTCGGGTCGTGGGCCGCCTCTTGGACGGTCCACGACTCGTCGTCGCGTCGTCTACTCCAGGACTACGTCCCCATGAACGCGCCGAAGACCGGGGTCGGCACCGCGGCGTAGCAGGATTACGACAAGGCCCTCGCCGACGGCGCGTGCGGTCCCAAGCGGGCGCGCTTCCACAACTGGACGAGTGGTCGATCCTGACGTACCGTGAGTGGTCGCCGGGGACGTGTCGCGCCCGGGTACATCCAGCTTCGGTGAGCAGGGCGGGTGGCTATCTTGTCGTGGTAGCCGGGTGTCTTCGCGATGACGGGGGCCGGGCCTGGAGGAGGAGTTGGCGGATCGCGAGGCCCTGCCGCGTGCGTGGGACGCCAGTTTCCGCGGATGGACGTGGAGGTTGACGAAGTTCATAAGCTGTCCGGGCGCGCGACCGGGGAAGCCAGTACGACTTCTGCTGCCGACGTGGGGCGGGTGCTGGCGGGAAGGATGTAGGCCCGCATGAGGGTCAGCGACGTGCTCGAACAGCGGGGACGGCGGATCTCCCGGCCGGACGGCGACGGTGGTCCCAATCGCCGAGGACGTCGTCGGCGGGGGGCGGACGATGGAGGTGACGGGTTGGGCGCCGAGGAACCAGTGGGCAGCGGCCGGAGCCCGCAGGGCAGGGAAGTCGTCGTTGAGGGCCCACCGGAGAATGGCGAGTCGGCGGTGCTGATGCATCGACGCTTCATCCTGGTTGATGACATGAGGGTGGGCAGGGTGAGGCGGAGCCATCCGCTCGTCTTCGTACACCAGCTCGAAGCAGTCTGGGCCGGCGACGGATGGCAGGCTTCTCCGTGTGCCAGGCGTCGAGGTGCGGCCTCGGTCGGTCAGTCAGGTGGGGAAGGCGCAGGCCGGGTGGTCTCCTGCTTCGCTCTGGCTGGTCTGGAGACGGCCAGCGACCCTCTTCCGCCTTGCTCTGCAGGCGCCGCATCTGGTGCCAAAGCAAAGTGCTGGAGATACCGACTGGTATTCGGGATCCTCGATGATGGCGGCCGGCTGACCCAGCCACCTCGGTGAAGAAGACCCGCCAGGCCACCAGTCCCGGCCGGCCCGCCTCGCGAAACCCCAGCGGTTTGTCGTCGTCGTCGTCCACAGTGGTCTGCGCCATCGCGCCCATCACCCCGGCGGGATCATCCGGCGACGACCCGGTCGGCGGACAGCCGGGGATCTTCGCCCTGGGGGACGAAGGGGGTCTCCCCATCTGCCGACCGCCCTCGGTGGCCAGGCGCGGACGCTGTCGGCAGGTCGGCGTAAAGGTCTTTCGGCCCGGTGTTGGTGTAGGTGACCGACACGTCGTGCAGGACATGGCTCCTCGGCCTCGCCGTTGGTCTGGTCGAGCCCGCGGGTCAGCACTGCCCGGCGCGCGGAAACTGGCGGGCGGTTCGAGGACGCCGTCCTCGCGGGCGTCCCACCGGACGGGAACGATGTCGCCGAAGCGCACGCAGGCTCGGCGGACGCCTGCTCGGCACCGCCTTCGACGGGCCAGGTGGCGACCGCGCCGCCCTCGTCGAGGTAGCCGTCGGCGTTGGTAAATCAGCGACAGCACGCCGACGCCCTCGGGCAGCGCGTAGGTCAGGCAGGTGGTGTAGAGTCGCAGGCGCAGCGTCTTCGGCGCGGTGTCCGCGCATGGTGATCGGCCGCGCCAGTACGCACGCGGGGAATGCTGGGCCCGCCATTGCGGTAATCCGGTGCCGTTCAAAGGCCGGTTGCTGTCCGCCATGTAGGCGAGGATCACTTCTTCCGACTTGGTGTTGGTGACCTCGAGGTGGGTAATTATGGGGGACCATGCCTTCAGCTCGTCGTCCACACGCCCCCGCATGTCCTCCTCCGGCCCCGGACGGAAACCGACCCGTGATCTGACCTGGTGACTGGTGGTCGGTGTCGTCGTGGACGATGTCCCGTGCGCCGGTCCGCACCAGCAGGTCCGTCCAGGAGGCGGGCCTCGCGGCTCGTTCCACCACGGCCCCGCCTGCGCCCTGCTCCCCGTGCACCCGGCAACGGAGAGGACCGACGCCGCGCCCATGGCGGCCATCCTGATGACGTAGCTGGACGGGCGTGGTTCCCTTTGCGAACGATGGCCCGGATCACCGGAGGACCGACGCATCGTAGAGTCCACCAGAGGCAGCGGGTGGAGGGCCCAGTGCAGTTGCCGGCCTTGGTACTGACGGAGCTCTCGTATGAATCTCACCGGTTCACCACTCTCCGTGGCTCTTTAGATGAAGAAGACCGCAACATCTATGCAGGTCATGAAAGCCATGATCAGCCCACGCGGTAGTAGGACCGGCAGGCCAGGCTCTTCCAGGGTACAGCGGTCACGCGGTCACGCACGGTTGCGCACCAGCGGTACCAGCTGTAGTGAGTGTTTAAGTACATGACGGTGGTCCCAGACTGTCGCCAGGTCTGGATACAGGTCGGCACGGCGATGGATGCCCATGAGTGATCAAGAAGCTGCGGTAGCTCAGGCTGGTCACTGCGGCCGGGAACTGTTCCGCGGTCGCTCGGGGCCGTTCTCGGTGGGTCAGCTGCAGGGCCGTTCCACGCCGACCAGCGACCTCGATATCAGTCCTCCTCCCGGGCTAGGCTTAACCGGGAGGTGATCCGTCACGAAGGCCTTGTCGTTGTTCACTCAACTCCGTGGACCAGTTGCCCGCTGAACTATTTCCGCTGCTGGGACCACGTACTCGTCGCCAGGCGACCGGCAAGGTTTCGTCTACGCGCGAGAACGCTTGATCGACCCCTATGGCCGCGCCGGCCTGCTCGTCAACTGGCAGAAGATCGTCGCCCTGGGAGCCACCGCCCCTGACGGCAAGGGCTGGAGGTGGCGCCACGGCGCTGGCATGTGGCGCTGACCTGCTACTCGACGACCTGGTTGACCCCCGCCCTCCGGCCGCCACGAGCAGCTTGTCCTTCGCTGACCACGTGCTTCCGAAGAGCGTTGAACTCGTCCACTGCCCACCGTGGGCGTGGTGCGAAAGGCCTCGGCAAGGTGGCTACCTCGCCGACTCGTGGCGGCGGACCCAAATCTGGGAACGGCACTGCTGGACGGATACCAGGCTGTAGGCAGAACAGGCCGATCCGACCGGATTGGCGCGGCCGCCCGGTTGCGGAGCTCCTGGAACTGATCGGCGGGCCGCTGCGCGAGGATATTCGCATCGGTGGCAGGCATGCGAAACCAGCAGGACCTGACTCAGCCAGAAGGCGGCCCGCGTCCTGGATGGAGGAAGTGCTGGGTGGTGGGCGAACTGATGCGCGCTGATCGATCCGACGGGACCGATTAACGCACGTTATGCGCTTGCCCTGCTGGGTCTGCCGCCTGAGCTCCAGGCGACCGGTCAGTCGACCTGCCGCTGCCCTCCAGGTCACTCCTCCTCGCCGCCGGCGTCAGAACCGGGACCCGCGCGCTCCCATACGACCGTTCCTCGCTCAGCTTGCGGAAGGCGGCGGGACTTCCTTACTGGTCTGCAGAGTTCCCGTTGTCGGTCACGTAGGTCAGGCCCTCGTCGAAGTCCGAGGCGATGCGTTCGGCCAGTCCATCTGCCTGGCAGTTCCGCCGCTCTGCTATCTGCCAGCATCGGTGCGCTGCTGCCTACGCATCCGTGTCACTCATCGGCGAAGACGGTAGCGGCCGTGTCTTCGGCGGTCTGATCCAAGGAACGATAAAGAACCAGGGGGTCCGTTGCCCCTAGTACTCTGACCGGGAACGTTCGCCAGGTCGGCGGTTCAACAATTGGATGTCCGGAGACGTCAAGCCAACCGTCCACGCCCGAAGAACATCGCAGAACACCAGATTGGCCGTCAGCCAGCGGTGACGGTCAATCCTGAAGCTATCAGGCCAGCGTCTCGCTGCCTTTGGAGGAGTAGGGGGGCTATGAAATGGGTTTACCTACCGGCGTGGCGGGAAGGCGCTGTGGGTAAACCACCGATCTGAAATTCGCGACTGGACTGCGGTCCGCGGCCGTCGCCAGTGTCGTAGATCTCCAGTACATAGCGATGGTAGTCCTGGACAGCATCGGAACCCGGCGCTGCTGGCCCGTACGCCAGCAGCAGAGTGTCAGCGGGGAGGTTCTCCAGCGCTTGGCAGGTCTCCAGCAGTTGGCCTCGGCGGAGGTCGCGTATCCGTGGCAGCGACCGCGGCACCGCCTTTCGGGAACACCGCACCCGGCTTCGAGGTGGAGGTATTGGCGAGACCACCGGAGGGCCGAGCACGCGCAGGCCATCAGGGCAGTGGAGCAGGCCGGGCGAGCGGCCAGCACGCCGGATACGCCCGCGATGGCCTGGGTGGTTTCCAGGCGGTCGCGTCGCGGACTTCCGGCTTGTCCAGGCTCTGCCGTTGCCGACAACGTGGTGGCTTGAAGCTCGATATCCAGCGGCCCTTCGGGCTGCTCCATTGGCCGAGGCGCGGGTCCCCGAGCGGCATGCCGCGCTCGGCGCAATCGGCCTTCTTCGGCCACGACCGGTTCCAGGCCGGCCTTTTCTGGCATAGAAGCGGTGAGCACGGCACGATCGCCATCAGGTCTCCAGGTTGGACCTGGTCTTCCCCACCTCCACGCGGTCGGCATCGATCAGCAGGTGCGCGCAAATGCAGAAACGCAGGCGATCTGGCAACTGGCGGTGCCATGGCGGTCTCCTCGTTCCGGGCCCCGAGCATGATGTGATATGGCCTTGGGCCAGCTGGTTGGCTGCAGGGTTTCGGTGAAGGCGCGGAACAGGGTGAATCCGGGCAGGTCGATGGGGAAAGCCGGGCGAAAAAGTGCTTGTGTCGGGCCCCGGTGACCGCCACCTTGGCGGGCGGCTTGATGATCTCGATGGGGATCGGGTCATCGACGGTCCCGGTGTGGCGCCGGTCGAAGCGCGGGTCGACGGGCGTGGCGGTCCACGATGCCCATGACCTGGCCGTTGGGGAAGATGTTGAGTTCGCCGGCCGTGTAGCGCACGAGGCCGCCCAGCCCGATGCCGTGCGCGCTGCCGGTGTGGCCGGGCGGTTAGGGCGACGCGGCGGGCCTGCCCACCGCGCCCCGATACAGGTCGGCGGCCCGGCCTGGGTCGGGATCCGTGACGGCGCTGGCGCACAGGTCGAGGTCGAGCGAGCTGCGCGCGGCATCACGTGCTGCTGGGGGATGTCTGTGATACCCAGCGTATGCCGAAGTCGGCGGGCCAGTCGCCCTCCGCAGGACGGGCGGGCAGGGCCAGCGAGCCGATCAGCAGCCAGCCGAGGTCTTGGTCTGCGGTGACGCGGTGCTGTCAGGTCCGACATCATGCACTTGCTGCAGAGCGCACGCCGTTCGTCGAACTTCCGGATAGCGCGCGCTCGCGCCGCCACAGCCCGGCGTCGCCCGCCACTGAGGGAACGCCTCCCGGAAAGCGCCTCCAATCGATACCTGCAAAGTGTCCAGCCCCAAAGTCGACATCTACGCGTCCTCCCGGGAGTCCGCGGCGTCTCGGCGCAATTCATCCACGCTGGCCAGAGTAGGTACAGCCGGTCTGGCCGCCGGTTTCCTGGTGCCAACAGTTCCAGAGCCTCGAGGGCCTAGTGAGTTCGGCCTGCGTGCTCAGCTGCCGCTGCAGAGGTTCGTGGCTATACGCCCCAAATCCTTCAGATCGATATGCTGCGGCGGCCTGCCTGCGATGTCCTCAAGGGTGCGGCCCGGCGAGGTCACCGGCAGGCCCTACCCGCGGAAGTCCTGCGGCATCCAGCTCGGCGTGGTGGACGAGGACGTCCTGGGAGGAAGTGGCGGTGTGGGTGGAACGGTGGAACTCTGCTGCCGGGCTGGGCAGTGTTGCCGACGGCGTAGACGGCACGGCGGCCCCGTGCGATGCGACACCGGCAGCGGGCGCGGCCGCCCCGAGGCAGGATCATCCGGGGCCAGCAACAGCCAGTGCGCGATACAACTGTGGGAATGAGGGCCGTGTCCCGCCGCGCAACCGCACGACCCCAGTGTGGCGACGGTCTTATCATCACGGCCTTCAAGGAGCTCGTGGGAGGACGGCGGGGCTGGCTCGATGCGGCCGCCTGCGGCCTCAGTCACCAGGCCCGCCTGCTCCTCGGCCACATCGGCGATGGCACGACGGTATCTTCAGCATGCCGGAGAAGCCTATCGGCGCCCTCCGACATCAACTCGCCCACAGGGCCTTCCAGGTCAACTGGCTGCGGCTCAAGGTGTCGAACTGGAAGAAGTGATCGTGTAGCGGCCGCCGAGCAGGGCGAATCCCACCGTTCTGGCGGATGAGGAACCGGATGGGCCGTCATCGGTGACACCCAAGCACCTTCCGGCTGCGCACGCGCATGCTGGCCGCGCAGCAGATCATCGGCCGACCTGCGCGCGACGCGGCGCAACCTCTTCCTCTCGGCCTCCTCTGCTCGGCGAAGCCGTGCGGATGGCGGCCATGGCGGCGACAATTCCGCCGGCTTGATGAGGTACTGGGGAACTCCACGAGGAGCACCTGCATGGCCGTCCGCACGCGCCCGGCTGGGAGCCTCCGCGGATGCTGCAAGGTCCCGTGGCGCGGAAGAGCGCACCGCCCGAACGCCTTCGACCCCGGCGACGGCCTGCAGGGGACATCACCCAGGCGCTGACGGCGGCGTGCTCGCCGATGCGGCGACGACTGACGCTCGTCGCGTTGGCGGAGAAGTGCACGCGCGACCTACCCTTGGAACCGGACACCGTGCGGGAGTGGAGCGCGACTACAGCGGCGTCGGCTGCGGGGGAGAGTGCGTACGGACGCAGGGGGACACTCGATGATGACCTGCAGGACGAGGTTGCGGTGCTTGCCGGCGGCCGTGCAGGTACGGCGGCGGAGTCGAACAGGCTTCGGCGGTTGGACGCCTGCGTGCAGCAGCAACTCGGAGATCCAGGCGGCCGGGCTAAGCACGCCAGGCCTTGGTGATGCCGGCGCGGACGTCGAGGCCGGCGCAGGATCACCGGTGTACTTGTCGAGGTGGTCGAAGTCGGCGACGGTCACGGCGAGTTCGGCGCTCAGGTCGACGTCGAGCCGTTGAGCTTGTGGGCTGGGGATGGAGCTGCCGGTAGGCGGCGACGATGGCTACGGCGGCGATGAGGATGGCGGTGGCGGCGTTGGCGCCCGGTGGCCGACGTACGGCGAGGTGCGTAGCAGCTTGTAGGTCTGCTCGAGCTCGAGGCGGTCGCCGTGGCCGGACGGTGGAGTGGGGGCGCACCTGGTGAGACAGGCCGGTGGTCGACGAAGACGACGGCGAGTGGATGCGTGCGCGTTGGGAGTCATTGCGCGGCGGCGAGTTCGCCGGCGTCGGCCGCGGCGTGGGCGCCAGGAGTCGGCTGCCGCTCGACGGTCCGGGTCCGGTGACCTGGAAATCGCCCACCGCGCCCGCCGGCACATCGGCCGCCGCCGCCCCGCCTGGGTGACCTACGAGGCGAAGGCCGGCCAGGTCCTGGAGTCGCCAGCACGCCGTCGAAACCGAGACCCTCGAACCTCCTTGAGATACTCGCCCTGGTGTCGTCCTGATGAGCGACGGCGGCATCAAGCCACGCCGCGCTGCAGCCGGTCCTGGCACACCGGCCGCGTGGCCCGTATGTTCGCCGGGGGCATGGGCAAGTTCGAAGACGTTTCTCCACCGAACCCGACCCTGGTCAACGGCAACCCGGCACTCCTCGACCTGGACGGCGAGATCAACGGCATCGGCGTCAGCGTCGAGGACGCGCATCACCGTTCCTCTTCTGGTCACCAGCCCAGCTCTGCTGCTCGCCGAGACCCGCTCGCCTGCGCACCGAACGCCGGCACGGTCCACCACGGTCTGCGCGGCGAGCTCACCCGCTGCACGTGGCGAAGTGGCGATCGCGGCGAGTTCGACCCTCCTGCGAGCTGTACACCCCGTGGTGTTGATGCAACTGGCCGCGACCCTGCTCGCTGACCCTGAAGGTAACCGTTGGCTCGCCTGGCTGAAGCCAGGAGAGGATTCATGAAGCGGTGCGTTACCCTCCTACGGCGGCAGCGCGACGTGCTCGTCCACGAGGAAGGCAGACCGGCCGGTTGCCAGGTGCGGGCCAAGTAATGGCGGACATGGTGGCCGGCACCTCGTGCAACGACGCGGACTCGGCCTCCGCGCGGGATTGCGACAGGACCTGATCCCACTGGCCTTCCCGCACATTCCCGGCCTCGACCTGTCCGAGAGTCATCACCGAGGTCGAGGGCGTGCCCAACTGGGCGTGGGGGACGCGGTGGTCGCGCTTCTGCCGGCGACCGCGCCCGGCGCGGCCGCCGAATACGTCGCCGCCTCCGCCGAGGCGCTAGCCACCGCTCCCCGCACCGTCGAGCTGGCCGACGCCGCGGCCCTGCCCCTTGTCGGGCTGACGGCGCTGGCAGGCCCTGTTCGGAACCAGCCGACCTCAAGCCTGGGCAGAACATCCTGATCAACGGTGCAGGCAACGCAGTGGGCAGGTACGCGTCCAGCTTGCCGCGCAGTCCGGTGCCACCGTGACCGCGACCGCCGGTGCGCTCAGCCGCGACCGTGTCCGCTCCTACGGCGCGGACCGGATCGTCGACTACGCGACCCCGTTGTGCAGGCGCTGACTGGGCAGCACTTCGACGTGGTGCCCTGCTCGCTGCCACCTCCGAGGAGAACGCGCAGCTGGTGGACCTGGTCGCCGACGGCAGAGCCTTCGTCGGCGTCACCACTCCCGGCCCGCAGGATGCCGGGCGCGGGGTGCGCACAGTACACGTGTTCGCGCGCAGCGCACGTCGCCCAACTCGCCGGGCTGGTCGCCCACGTCGACGCCGGAAAACTGGTGATCGAGGTGGCCCAGCGGCTGCCACTGGCCGACCTGCCCGGTCACGCCCGCGCCGCCGGCCAGTTCGCCCGGATCGCCGAGCTGGCCGCCCGGGCCGAAGGCGGAGACCTGGCCGAGCGGCTGCGCGCCGACCAGGCGCGGTCCGCGCCCCGGCTGCCGCCGGAGACCTGGCCGGCAAGACCGTCCTGACCCCCTGACCCGAGCGACGCGGGCACCGGCCCGGCGACCGGCAGCCCCGAGAAGCACCGGCCGTGGACGGGGTGGGCCACAGCGCTGGAACCGAACCCGCTCGACCGCACCCTTGACCAGATGCCCGACGGCCAGGGCATCGGCGCCACCCACCCTCCACTGACTCTGGAACATCGCACAGTCCTCCGGAGACGTGTACCTCGGGCTTGCTTCTCGCGCCGAACCTCAGCTCTTGGTCAGGGTGCGGTCGAGAAGTGGCAACAGGCGGTCCCGGTGAAGCTGCAGTGCGGCGGCGTTGAAGGCATCGGTGTCGGACATGGTGAAACCGTGGACGGTGCCTGGGTAGATCTCGGAGGTGTAGCCGACGCCGGCCTCATCAATGCCTGGTTGAGCTCGCCGAGGGCCTCGAGGCGTCGAAGTCGCTCTCGGCGTGGCCGAAGTGCACCTCGGCGGTGATCTTGGAAAAGGCTCTCGGGTCCGTCGACTCCCACCGGCCCATGGAATGCCGCGAGTGCGGCTACCTGGCCGGGGTGGGCACGCGGCGGTGCGCGTCGCCAGGAGTCCGCCGATGCAGTAGCCGGTCACCGCGACCGGCCGGCGCTGACCTCGGGCTGAGAGGTGAGGAACTTGAGATAGGCGTCGGCGTCGCTCGGGACGCGTTCTTCGGTGTGCGCCTCGATCAGGGGCATCAGCTGGGCAAAGAGCGCCGGCCGGACCTCTTCTCCAATGTGCTCGGGAAGTTCGATCACCGGTGCCGGACCGTGCCGGTAGAAGAGGTTGGGCACGAGTACGTAGTATCCGTGCCCGGCCAGTTCGCGGGCCATCTCCCGCAGCACGGGCCGGATCCCGAAGCCGTCCGCGTACATGAGCACCCCTGAGTGCTGCCCCTCACCACTGGGGAAGGCAGCGAACGCGTCGGCCTGGCCGTCCGCGGTGGGAATCTGCAACATCTTGGTGGGCATGACGAATTCTCCTGTCGTGGTTGATGTGTGTCGGGCCTGTGATCAACACGACGGAGGCGGAGCCCGCGCAGCAGCGCGAGATCCTCGATGCAACAGCGGGCCGGCACCGGCCGCGTACGGCGCTCAGAAGAGCACCGGGTCACCAATCCGTGTGTGGCGCAATGCCGTCCCGGTAGTCATGACTGCACAACGTAGCCCACCACAGGAAGCCGACGCCAACCCACCAGGCCCACAGTGGCGTTCGCAGGACGATCTCGCCAGCACTAGGAAACTGAACCCGGTCGACGCGCTGCCAGTGACGAGGATACCGCATCCTGCGGCTGCACGGTCTCACCCGGCTTTGAGATCTCCGGACGTGCCGAACCGGAGTCGCTAGTCCGGTCCGTGCCGCCGGCGTTCGAGCGCGGCCAGCCGCCAGTCAACTGGCGATCGAGGCGGAACGGCATGAACGCGGCGCGTGCTTCTGCTCCAGCAGCTTTCTGCCAGTGCAGTAGCTTGCCGAGTTCCTGCGACCAATCGTCGCGCATGTGAGACGGGAGGAATGCCGATGCCCCGGCAGGCGCCGTACCTGAACCTGGCCGATGTTCTGCGCGCCCGGGTGCCGGCTGAGGAGCCATGGACCGTTTGATCGTCGATGGTCTTCGTTGAAGGACGGGCCGGCTCAGGCACCTACGTTCGCGAAGCGCGTGAGCGCCTGCGCCTGGTGCGCTCCCGACGCCGCGAGCGCAGGACGGCGCCTCCCTCGAGGCCGGGACAAGGGCGAGGGCAGGGCAGCGCCTGGGACGCCCACAGCCAGCCGCGGGTTCCCGCTCCGGACGCGATCGCCGAGCGTCTGGGGCTCACCTCGGGAGGCTGTGCGTCAGCACGCAATATGCGCCGTGAAGTGGTCTACGAGTTCGGGGTCGACCGGCCGTAGCCGCTGAAGTCACACGAACTGAACTCCTTTCGCATCGACCGCAGGAGCCTCGATGACCGCATCCAGCGCGACCCGGACTCTTGCGCGACCGGGACTTCGGCCGCCTGTTCGTCGCCACCGCCCCGCCTACCTCAGCTACCTTCCCCACCTGGTCGGACGCGACAACGGGGCGGAAGGAAACGCGAAACTGTCGGCCGTGCGCTCGGTGACCAGCATCAGCGGCCCGGCAGCCGCAGGACCGCTGATCGGCCTTGTTGGAGTCCCTGCCACACTCGTCGCGAGTTCCGTCGGCATGGCCCTGTCCGGGGTTTTCGGCCACCACTATCCGCAAGCACGAACCGAAGCCTCCACCCAGCCGAAATCCCAGTCTGCAGCGAGAGATCAAGAAAGGACTGAAGTTCGTACTCCGGCACCCCGCCTTGCGCGCCGTCACACTCGGAGACGCAGTCTTCAACCTCTTCCTGGCCATGTGCCAGGCCATGCTGCTCGTCTTCCTCGAGCGTGAGACCGGCCTCCAGTCCTGCGGTATCGGCCTGGCGCCTTGCTGGGCGCGCTGCTGGCCACCACCGTCGCGAAGCAGTTCGGACAGGGCCGAGTCAATCCGTGTCGTAACTCAAACAAGCTATCAACAAGCCGTGACACCGGAAGATCTGCTGGGCCGGGTGAACGCGACAGCCCTTCATCTCCTGGACCGGCATTCCTCTCGGTGGACTCCTCCGGCGGAATTCTGGGCTCGGCACTTCGGGGCAGCAGCCACCCTGTGGACCGGCGCAGCCAGAATGACGTTGAGTGCCCTCCCCACTCTCCTGTCACCGCTACGTACAGCACGCGACAGACCGAAAAAGCCCAGCCGCCTTTGACCCGCAAACGGCCCTGACGCGGGGTGAGGCACGCTCCGCCACTCATGAGGCTGGGCAGCTCACTGGCGTCTTCCTTCGGCCTGCGCGGACGGCGGCCAGCAGGGCCGCGACTGTCAGAGCGCCGCCCAATGCGGCTACCGGCAGAAGGTGGAAGCGTTCGGCCAGCAGCCCGGCCAGCGGCGTTATCAGGGCACTGGTGGCGATGAAGAAGACCAGGGCGGTACTCAGGAGCCCGGGGCCGCGGTGCAGGGCCACCAGCCTGCTGGGAGCTCGTCGCCGTTGACGATCCGGAAGCCATAGCTGGCCGTGCACGCGTTCTGGGACACGGAATGCCGGACGGGCAGGGTCCCGTCGGCGAGCAGCGTCTCACCAGCCTGGACGGACTGACGTTCCGCGTCCGGGCTGTTGCCACGTGAACCGCCGGGCAGGCGGCTGGTGCTGTGAGCCACGTAGGTTCGCCGGCTTGGCGACCAGAGGGAGGAGGACAGGACAGCTGGGGAGGGCACGACGCGATGAGCACCGGTGCTATTCACGCCCAGGGCGGTGGGAGAAGCTCTTCCCGGGTGTGCGCATTGGATCCACGCCTGGTCGGTGAAGACGGGCCGGCTGAGGTTGTGGTCGCCATTTGATGTAGACCGCAGGACCAAGCCGAGAGAGGGGAATAGGGTTCCCCGTGGACACTCGTGTAGCACTCATGAACATCTGCGATCTCTTCGATCCACCGGTTCAGCTCGGACGAGGCCGTCCGGTGAAAGCAGTGCCGTTGTAGCGCACCTGGGGCCCACGGAGACCATCGGAGATGACTGCCATCAGACCTTTGTCTTCAGTACCTGTCGTAATAAGGTCCGGACGCCCAGGAGCTGTCGAAGTCCGCCCAGCGGTTGCTCTTGGTCCTCTCCGGTTGAGACGCAGGTGGCGCCCAGAGCATCAGTCACCTCGTCGCGGCTTATCCCGAACCGCAGTGGCCCCAAACCCTCTAGCGGCATCCACGCCCACTGCAGCCGGTCCGCGTCCGCAATGACTCTTTGTTCCCACCACACGAGCACCCACCCGTGAACCACACACTCATATGCAAGCAGCATCATCAGAGACCGTGCCCGCGTCTGGGTAAGCGGACGGCACGGCACCCGCCAGTGCTGTGATCGCATAGGTTCGCCGGGTTATTCGAGGCTGCGCGGCGGGGGCGTCCGCCCCAGCGGATGCCCTTCTTGCTGCGGATGCGAGCACGCTCTTGCCGTTCGGCGGCCAGGACGTCGCGGTGGCGGGCGTTGGCGTTGCGCCAGCGCAGGTAGGCGTGCAGGGCCGGGGTCTGCACGTGTGGTTGGAATGGTTGGAGTTGGCGATGGTGAACTGCCTTAGCGGTCCGAAATGCGCCTCGATCGGGTTCGCCCAGGAGGCGTAGGTCGGGGTGAAGCACAACTCGACCTTGTGCTTCTTGGCCCAGCGGCGGATGTCGGCGCCCTTGTAGAGCGGACAAGTTATCCGTGATCACGTAGATCGGTGCGCCGTCGGGCCTGGCGGCGCGGATCGACTTGAGCGCGGTCAGCGAGTTCGTGGCACCCTTCTTGCGGCGGTTGACGCCCCACAGGCGGTCGTCGCCGACCGAGTAGCGGCCGTGGAAGTAGCAGCACCCCGTGGGTGCGGTGGTAGGTGGCCGGCACTCGGTCGGAATGTTCCGCCTCGCCCTAGCACGAGCCTGCGGTGGGCCGGATTCCGAGCGGGCCGAACTCATCGAAGGCGAAGACCCGGTCCGGGAAGCGGTCGGGGACCTCCTCTATCCGGTCCAGCTTCGCCTCGCGGTCGGGGTCGGGGGATTCCTTCCATGTCTTGGTGCGCTGGAAGGTGACACCGCGGCGGGCGAGCAGGCCGCGTAACGTCTCGCGACCGATGCGGATCACCCGGCCGTGGACTTTCCGCAGGTAGGCGACGAGTTTGCGCAGCGACCAGCGAGTGAAAGGCTGGCCGAGCATGGTCGGGCGGGTGGTGGCCGTCTGAACAACGAAGTCCTCGTCGTCACGACTGAGCAGGCGGGGGACGGCCTCCCGCCCACCGAGGGTCCAGGCAGGCCAAGCCGATCTCGTTGTAACGGTGGATCACATCGCGGACGGTGTCCTCGTCGGCCTGCACCAACTGGGCGATCACCGGCACACGGTTTCGCGCCGGCCGAGGCCAGCAGCATCATCGCGCGCCGGTAGCGCACCGAGTTGGTGCTGCCGCGGCGCACGATCTGCTGCAGCTTCTGCCCTTCCTGGTCGGTCAGTCTGCGCACACGGACAGGCTCGGCCACCGCGCCTCCAGCGGTCGGTCGGTCGTCACCGCACATCCAACCGCCGCGACCGCCAACCCGGCGAAACTATGCGGTCACAGCACTAGCAGGAGCCGGTGTGCGGCGCGCGGTGCCGGTCGGTGGCCGAGCAGGCCGCGGCACCGTGCTCGGGGTGTGCGGTGTCCAGGCGGGTGTGGAGGTTGGTCGAAGGCGGTCTGGCCGCCCCTGATGTGCACCTGTCCGGCGAGTGTGCCGTTGGGCGGGACTGGAGCCGGGGCGAGCACCGTGTCGACCGTGGGAGCGCCCGCGCCGAGTGAGCCGAGAAGTCGGCTTGGACACCATCGTGGCGTCCACTCCTCAAGCATGCGTGTTTCCGTGGCGGTGCCGCGGGTGGCGCCGCCCGCCGGCGAGGGCGGTCGGGGCAGCTCGCCGTCACGGTCGGAGGCCCCTTTCAGTGCCCCCACCGGTGCGGCGAGTATCTCTGGCAGGCTTTTGTCCGCCCATGCCTTGTCCAGCCTCGGGACCACCTCGCCCGGGTCTGTTT
The DNA here is from genome assembly GCA_021502835.1 of Streptomyces thinghirensis. The sequence goes on along the minus strand of JAKFGP010000059.1, from coordinate 208,333 downwards.
CTACAGACGAGTAGAAGGCATAGAGTTGCCTCGGCAGGCCGAAAGCGTGTTCCGGGCGCCTCGCCGTCGGTGGCTCGCTGGTGCGGACCGGGCAGCGCGCCGACGCGTGTCCGGCGCGGACAGCGGTCGGGAACCTGTTTTCGGTCTCAATCGTTTTTCTGCCTGCACACCTAGATGAGGAGTCATCGCTTGTCCGCCAGATCGACGGACCCTTCGGGGCACGGTCCCCGGCCGGCCCGCACAGCGTTTCCTGAGTACGGCACGCGGTGAGGGTGGTGCCGGATGAGTGCCGTGGAAGCCTGGCTGGGTGTGCTGGCGGTGTTCGTGCTGACCGCGGGTACCGGCTACTTCGTCGCCCAGGAGTTCACGTACGTCTCCGCCGACCGGCTCGCCCTCGCGCGTGAGGCTGAGAACGGGGACCGAAGGCCGCCCGTGCCCTGAAGGTGCTGGGGCGGTTGTCCTTCATGCTCTCGGGTGCTCAGCTCGGCATCACCGTGACGGGGCTGGTCGTCGGTTTCATCGCCGAGCCGTCCGTTTCCGCGCTGTTGAGGCCGGGCCTGTCCGGACTCGGCATCCCCGACGGCGCGGTCACCGGGATCTCCGTCGTGCTCGCCTTCGTCCTGGCCACGGTCGTGCAGATGGTGCTGGGCGAGCTGGCGCCGAAGAACCTCGCCATCGCCGTCCCGGAAAGGCTGGCGAAGTCACTGGCGGCATCCACGCTGGCGTACCTCGGGGTCGTCGGCCCGTTGGTCCGGATCTTCGACGGCGCCGCCAACAAGCTGCTGCGCAAGGTGGGTATCGAGCCGGTCGAGGAACTGCACCACGGCGCCACCCTGGAGGAGCTGGGCCACCTGATCGGCGAGTCCCACGAGCAGGGACAGCTGCCGCGCGGCACCGCCGAGCTGATCGACCACGCCTTGGAGTTCTCCGAGCGAACCCTGCACGAGGTGATGGTGCCGCGCGTCGACGCGGTCTTCGTCCGCAAGGACGCCACGCCCGGCTGAGGCCATCGACCTCATCGGCAAGCACGGTCACTCCCAACTACCCGGTGCTCGGTGACCACCCGGACGACGTGGCGGGGGTGCTGGGCGTGCGGGAGCTGATGGGGCTGCCCGCCGGCCGGCTCACCTCCGTCACGGCGGGCACCTGGTAGCCCGGGGGCCGCTGCTGCTGCCGGACACCCTGCCGCTGCCGGATGCCGTGGAGCGGATGCGGGAGCGGAACGACGAGTTCGCCGTCGTCCTCGACGAGCACGGTGGTGTGGCGGGTGTCGTCACCTACGAGGATGTCGCCGAGGAACTCGTGGGCGACATCGCCGACGAAGTCCGGACACGGTCACCGAGGTCGCGGTCGCGGACGGCGACGGCTGGCTGGTGGACGCCGGGCGCCGTCTCGACGAGGTGGCCGATATCACCGGCATCGAGCTGCCGGGGGACGAGGACTACGACACCGTGGCCGGCCTGGTCGTCGACCGGCTCGGCCGTTTCCCGGCCATCGGCGACCACCTCACCGTCGTACTGCCCGGTGGCGGCGGCGTGGCGATCGACGTACGCACCCTCGACCGGCACGTACCGGAGCGGGTCCGGATCGGGCGAACGGCCGTGAAGGCGGAGGAGCAGGCATGAGTTTCCCGATGGCGCTTTTCGTCACCGTCCTGCTGCTCGTCGGCAGTGGGTTCTTCGTCGCGGCCGAGTTCGCGCTGGTCGCCGCCAAACGGCACCGCATGGAGAAGGCCGTCGCAGACGGGCAGCGCAGCGCCAAAGCGGCACTGGCCGGCATGCGCGAGCTCTCGCTGATGCTGGCCGGCGCCCAGCTCGGCATCACCGTGTGCACCCTGGGGCTCGGCTCGGTGTCCAAGCCCGCGATCTCCACGAACTGGATCCTCTGCTGCACAAGCTGGGCCTGCCCACCGCGCTCAGTTACGGCGTGGCCTTCGCCGTGGCGATGATCGTGGTCGTGTTCCCTGCACATGGTGCTCGGCGAGATGGCGCCCAAGTCCTGGGCCATCGCCCACCCCGAGCGCTCCGCGATGCTCCTCTCGCCGCCCTTCCGGGGAATCGTGAAGGCCGTACGTCCGCTCATCCGGGTCCTCAACAGAATCAGCAACGCCCTGGTCCGGCTGTGCCGTGTCACCCCCGCGCGACGAACTGGCCTCCGTCCACAACCGCGAGCAGCTCACGCACCTGGTGGAGGAGTCGGAACGGCTCGGTCTGATCAGCGAGACCGACTCAGACCTGCTGACCCGCTCGCTGACCGAGCCGGAGACCCCCGTGCGCGACCTGCGGGTCCCGGCCGCAGACATCATCGTGGTCGACGCGGACGCCGACGCGGAACAGATCCTCGCCCTGGCGACCGACAGCGACCGCACCCGACTACTGGTCCGCGCGGGCACGGACGTGCTCGGCTCGGTGCACGCCCGAGACGTCCTGGTCGCACGCGCCCAGGGCCGGCCCACCAGCGCCCGTGCCCTGGCACGCCCCGTGCCCGAACTCGCCGAGAACGCCACGGTGGCCGAAGCGATCGAACTGCTGCGCCGACGCCGGGCCACCCTCGCGGTGGTCCGCGGCGACACCGGCTGCTCTCACCGGCATGGTGAGCCTGGACGACCTGCTGGCACGCTACCTTCAGCCCTCACGGTCTGACCGTCTCTTGACGAGGCGCCCCGGTCGGCCGGGGCGCTCGCGCGATACCGTCCGGACGGAGCGGTCCGGTGGGCGAGCCTCGCAGCTGAAGAGACACGGTGCTATGCCACTCTGTCCGCGTCGACACGTTCCGGTGAACACGCGGCCCAGCTGGTCGTCCAGCGCGGCGAATACGGCTGATTCCGGTGTGCCGGCGTCATCGATGTGTGTGTGCAGGGCGAGCCCCTCGGCGAACGCGACGATCCGCAGGGCCTGTCCGGTGGCGTCGGCGCCCTCGGCGACCTCGCCGCATACCGTGCCGTTGGCGATGGCCCGCGAGACGCGTGAGCGGATGACGGCGAGGGTCTGACTCTGGACGGCGGCGAGACGGGAGTTGTGCGCGGCCTGGTCAGCGAAGGCCAGGCGGACCAGGAACTCGCCGCGGCGTGGGTCGTCGAGCGGTATCAACTCGGCCAGGGCCTGCCGCAGCATCTCGGCGATGGTGCGCCCCTCTGCCTCGCCTCGGTTCACCAACTCGTCCACCCGTGCGGTGAATCGTTCGTTGACCCGGAGTGAAGGTAGCCAGCAGCATCTCGTCCTTCGCCGTGAAGTAGTGCTGGACCAGGCCCACGGACACTCCGGCCTCGGAGGCGGTCCGGGCTACGGTCACGGCGGTGAGGCCGTGCCGCACGATCAGGCGTTGGACGGCATCGGTGATCTGCCCCTGGCGGGCGTCATGGTCGGCGACTCTCGGCACCCAAGGACGGTACCGCGTGCTATAACCGTACGTCTATATTGCTATCGGAGGGTGCTCTTCATGATCCGACGACGCTCAAGTCGCCTGTTAGGCACAGCACTTACTCTCGCTCTCCTGCTGCCACCCGGTATGGCCACGGCCGGTGAGGCCCATGACGGGCCAGGGGCCGCCAGCCGTCGTGACCCGACCCTGCAGAAGCTGGCCGACCAAGTGGCTGCCGCCCCGAACCCCAACCCAGGTGCCCTTCTGGTCACTCACGACGGTTCGCACAGCCACTTCGGGGCGGCCGGTGACGCCGACCGGAAAGCCGGCACGCCGATGAGGCCGGAGCTGAAGTTCCGCGCCGGTAGCGTCACCAAGACCTTCACCGCCACGGTGGTCCTGCAACTCGTCGCCGAGCACCGACTGCGACTCAACGACACCGTGCAGCATCTGCTTCCCGACCAGGTCCCGCCCGGACAACGCCCTCTCCGGCGCGCCCATCACCGTCCGGCAGCTGCTCAACCACACGAGCGGCCTGTACGACTACGTCGACGGACTGCTTCCCCACTTCCGCACACTCGACCAGTACTGGCCACGCGATCAGCTGATCAGTATCGGCCTCGCCCAATCCCGGTACTTCCCCGCCCCCGGCACGCGAGTTCCGGTACTCCCAACACGAACTACCTGCTGCTCGACCTGATCGTCGAACGGATCACGGACCGCGACCTGCGCACCAACCTCGAGCACCGCGTCTTCGAGCCCTCGGACTGCGTGACACCGCCTACCCCCTGGCGCGGACTACGATCGACGGGGCCCACGTGCACGGCTACGCGGACGTCTCACCGCTCCTGCCCGATGCGCCGGACGCGACTCGCTTCGACGTCACCGCCTTCAGCCCGTCCGAGGCCGGCGCGTCGGGGGCCCTCGTGACCACCGCGGCCGACGTCACACGCTTCTACCGAGCCCTGCTACAAGGGCATCTGCTGCCTCCGGGCCTGCTTCGCCGGATGCTCACCGACACCGTCCCCACAGTTGGTGCCGCCGCCCCGCCCGCCGTCGCCTACGGGCTGGGCGTGTACGTCTACGCCACCGAGTGCGGCCATGCGTACGGCCACGGCGGCAGCGCACCCGGATACCTGACCTTCGCCCTCAACAGCCGCGACGGGCGCGACCAGCTGCTCGCCCACACCAACTGGAACTCCTCGTCGACACCGAGATCGACCAGGACTTCTGGACTGCCTTTCAGCAGGGTTACTGCAGCGCCACACGATGACCTGCGCGGCCCGGTCAGGCCAGGGCAGGTCACACATCGCTCCGACCGGGACTTCCTTTCCCGACGACAGGGGGGTCGGCCACCGGGCCCGTGCGTCGTCGCCAGCGGTGGCGGTGACCATCTCCTACTTCGTGCCCAGTGTCCGGTGGGACGAGACACCACGCTCCCTGGTCTCCTCGCCGCCGGAGGGTTCCCGAACCCGGGAGCCTGAAAGATCACCGCCGCGCGCCGTGCCTCAGCCGGCGTCGGAGCTGCGCGCGGTGAGGATGCGGACGCTGCGTTCACCGGTGTGGCCGTCCCGCCCGTGCCAGCAGCGGTAGTTGTCGAGAACCAGGATGTCGCCCTCGTCGAGGGGAAACGCGGGAGCGACGGTTCGATTTTGTGCACGGCGTCGGTCAGGCGGGCGAGCTGGGTGCGGATGTGTTGGATGTCGGGGTCGCGGTGGATCGGTACGGCGCCGTCCGTGCGGCGCACGATGCGTCGTCCGGTCCGTGTGTACTCGACGTGCCGCCCGATCCGGGGGCTCGCCGGGAGCCCGCGCAGGTCCGCCCATGCGCCGTACAGATCGACGTCCGAGCCGGTGAGAAAGGCGTGGAGAGCGGGGTCGGTCGAGGGCGAGACCGTCGACGAAGGCGTAGGCGTCCAGTGCGAAGGAGTCACCCCCGTGGGGTGCCGGCCGTGTGCACTGGACGAGGACGTGGTCCTCGTCGAGGGTGTCGACGCCGGTGGGGTACGCCGCCGATGTCGACGATGATGTCGAAGCTGTCTGCGTGCAGGTGGACCGGCGTGCCTTCGCGTGAGGTGCGGACCCGGTGCGGGTACAGCTCCCGGAGGCGGTCGCCGATGACTTGGGCGCGGCGACCACCAATGCGTCGGAGGTGTTCTCGTGGCCGGTGAGGTCACCGCCCCGTCGCGGGAGAGCAGTTCGCGCGCTGCGAACGCGTCCGTGAGGGACGCGGGTGGGGACGATGCCTGGGCCGAGGCGCGGTTGTCCTGTGGAGGGCGGGAATGAGCGTGTGTGTGCATGGTTTCAGGCTGCCCGTCAGGGGTGGGTTCTTCGCTGTGGCCGTCGGTGGGCGTCGCTGCGCCCGGGTGCGGCGGAGAAGGTGCGGGCGCTGGGCACCAGGGCGGCGGTAGGCGGGCGCCGCGAAGCAGATGAGCGCGCAGCCCGCGAGGACCGCCTCGGGGCCGAAGGCGTCGATGGCGGGGGCGATGACGGCGAGAGCCGACCGGGGCGAGGCCGTAGGGAGAGCGGGAAGTCCAGGGAGGAGACCCGGGCCAGCTTGTCCGGCGCGACCTCGCGCTGGGCGGCGGTGAACCACGGCACGTTGAACAGCTCGATGCCGATACCCGCGACGGCGTAGGCGGCCATCACGACGACCGGGTGCACGGGGAAGATGAGGCTGAGCGGGGCGAATCCGTAGGCGGCGAGGCCGGCCAGGGCTGCCCGGCCGGGGGAGCGGGGGCGCCAGCGGGCAATGAGCAGCGCACCGCCAAGGGCTCCGGCGGTGTAGGCGGTCATCGCGCCCGCGAGGACGACCTCGGTGCCGTATTCGTCGCGGCTGACCATGGGGAGGGCGACGCCGGTCGCGGGTAGCCGGTGGCTATGACGGCGGTCAGCGCGCCCAGACCGGCGAGGAACCAGGGGTGCCTGCGAGCCTCGCGGACGCCCTCGGTGAACTCGGCCAGGAAGGGATGCCCTGCCCGTCGCGGCCGATGGCTCCGACGTGTCTTCGGCGGCCCCCGGCCGTGCGCCGCGTCCGGGAACGCAGGCCGCGACGAGCCAGAGCAGTCCGATGCCCACCAGCAGTGCCCAGGTGTCCAGGAAGACGGCGAGCAGCGCGGCCAGTGAGGGGTCCCACGAGCGTGGTGACCCGTACCGCCAGGGTCATGGCGGCGTTGGCCTGCTGCCTGCGGTCGGCGTCGACCACCTCGGCGGTCGGGGCCTGGTAGGCGGGTCGGCAGGCGCCCTGGCCGGCTCCGGCCAGCGGCGGCCGCCGCCATCAGAAGCACCGAGCGGTCCAGTCCGACGGCGATCACCGGCGCTGAGGCTCCGGCGGCGAGCCCCGCCCACAGGACGACGCCCCGGCGGGAGTGCCGGTCCGCCGGTACTCCGGCCACGGGCACCGCGGCGAGGAACCCGACGGTGCGCGCGGCGAGCAGCAGGCCGAGGTCGGTGGCGGTCAGGGTTCGCTCGAAGACGGCGAGGCCGAGGACGAAGGGCAGGGCCCAGGTGGCCAGGCCCGACGCGGTGGCGCCCGTCCAGAGGCGGAGGAAGGCCAGGTCGAGCAGGATCGAGCGCTGCTCGAGGGGCGGAGCCTCGGCGGAGGTGGAAGGGGCGGAGGGGGTGGGCACGGGAAGCACTCCTGTCCTGTTGAAGGGGTGACGGATCGGGCGCGAACCGGCCGCAACGGCCCTGCCTCAGAGCGAGGTTGGTGGGGCGGGACCGGCCGTGGCACGCGACGGGCAGCGCGGCGTCGGCAACACACTATCGCAGTGATAATCATTTCCATTAGAGTGCTCTGGCCGCCGCCTCGGGGTGGAAGCCGTAGTCCTGTGGCGCCTGTCGGTCCAGGTTGTCTGCCGGGTTGAGTCCGCATGTCGAGTCCGCATGCTGAGTTCTCGTACATGAACATGATTTTCATTAGCGAGGAAAGTGAAGGTAACGCACGTGCCTCCGTCCTCGACCTCCGTGGCCTCGGCCGACGGGGACACGGCCGAACCGGCCGAGGCGTCGGCGCCTCGGGCCGCGGCGCCTGCGCGGGGCCGACTCGCATCTCGGAGGCACTCCTGCTCGGCTGCGTGGTGCTGGCCGCCGTCCTGCTCGTGTCCGTCGTCGTCGCCATCGGACTCGGTCCCGCGGTCGTCACCCCGGGGAGACCGCCCGTCATCTGTGGGCGGCTCTCAGTGGAGGGCGCGTCGGCCCCGACGAGGTGACGACCTACCAGATCATCTGGCAGATCCGTACACCGCGCGTGCTGCTGGCGGCGCTGGTGGGGAGCCGGACTGAGTGCGGTGGGAGTGGCGATCCAGGCCATGGTGCGCAACGCGCTGGCCGACCCCTTCGTCCTCGGTGTCTCGTCGGGCGCCTCCGTCGGCGCCGTCGGCGTCACGGTCACCGGAGGGTTCGCGATACTCGGCATCTACGCCGTCTCCGTAGGTGCCTTCATCGGTGCGCTCGTCGCCTCGGTCCTGGTGTACGCGGCATCCTCCAGCCGGGGCGCGCTGTCACCGCTGCGCCTCGTGCTGACGGGCGTGGCCATGTCGCTGGGCTTCCAGGCTGTCATGAGCCTGATCATCTACTTCGCGCCGGACAGCGAGGCGACGAGCATGGTCCTCTACTGGACCATGGGCAGCTTCGGTGCCGCGACTTGGGGCGCGCTGCCCGTCGTCTCCATCGTGGTGCTGGCCGGCCTCGCGGTCCTGTACCGGTACGGGCGGGCACTGGACGTCCTCCCTGGCGATGAGACCGCCGCGAGCCTGGGCTTCGATCCCGACCGGTACCGCAAGGTGCTGCTAGTCCTCGTCTCGCTCGTCACGGGCGTCATGGTCGCCGTGAGCGGCGCCATCGCCTTCGTCGGACTTGTCATGCCGCATGTGGTGCGGATGGTCGTCGGCGCCACGCACGCTCGCGTGCTCGCCGTGGCCCCACTGGTCGGCGCGATCTTCATGGTGTGGGTTGATCTGGCGGCGCGAACCCTGGTCGCCCCGCGCGAGCTGCCGCTCGGGGTCATCACCGCGCTCGTGGGGGTGCCCGTCTTCATCGCCCTGATGCGCCGCAGGGACTACACGTTCGGAGGGCGCTGACGTGGACCTTGAACTCGAAGAACTCTCCGTGGTGATGGACGGCAAGAGTCTCGTGCGCGGACTGTCCCCTGGAGGTGCCGGACGGTCAGGTCGTGGGGCTCGTGGGGCCCAATGGAAGCGGCAAGTCAACCGCGCTGCGGTGCGTGTACCGGGCGCTGCGTCCCAGCTCCGGAACCGTCTGGGTGGGCGAGCAGGACCTGACCCGGCTCCCGATGCGGCACAGCGCACAGACCATCGCGGCCATGACTCAGGACGGCGGCGTCGACTTCGACTTCACGGTCGAGGAGGTCGTCGCGCTCGGACGGGCGCCCCACCTCCGAGGGAACCAGGCGCTCAGCGGCCGAGAACGCGACTTGTGCGAGCGGGCGATGGACCAGCTCGACATCGCACACCTCGCGCACCGGGGCGTTCTGACGCTGTCGGGCGGTGAGCGCCAGCGCGTCCTGCTGGCCCGGGCGCTCGTGCAGGAACCGGAGATCCTCGTCCTGGACGAGCCGACCAATCACCTGGACGTCCGCCACCAGGTCGACCTGCTCTCGCTCCTGCGCGGGGCGGGACTCACCGTCCTCGTCGTCCTGCACGACCTCAACCTCGCCGCGGCGGCCTGCGACCGGCTCGGCGTGCTCTCCCAGGGCCGCCTGGTCGCCTCCGGCACCCCCGCGGACGTGCTCACGACGCAGCTCGTCGGTGACGTCTTCGGTGTCACGGCCAGCGTCGTCCCACACCCGCTGACCGGCGACCCCCAGCTTCTGTACTCGCTCAACTCAGCCCGCTGAAAGGCTACTCACGCATGCGTACAACCCGAACCCTCGCCCCGGTCCGCCGGCCTGCCGCTCTCGGCTCCGTCCTGGCGGCTGCCCTGGTGCTCAGCGGATGCGGCGCCGAGGTCGAATCGGATGCCAAGGAGTCCGGCAAGGTCACCGTCAAGCGCTGCGGTGAACCGGTGGAGTACACGGTGCCCGAGCGGGCCGTCGCCTACGAAGGCGGCAGCGCGGACAAGCTGTTCGCCCTCGGTCTGACCGAGCACGTGCACGGCTATGTGATGCCTCCCGCGAACCCGCCGGTGAGCGAGTCCCCCGTGGGCGTCCGAATACGCCAAGGTGAAGATGCTCAGCGACGACCTCCTCAACAAGGAGGTCGTGGTCGAGGCGAAGTCCGACTTCGTCGTGGCCGGTTGGAACTCCGGCTTCAAGGACGAGCAGGGCATCACGCCCGAGATCCTCGACAAGCTCGGCATCCAGAGCTTCATGCACACCGAGAGCTGCTTCAACTACCCCGGCCACCCCGAGAAGATGAGCCCCTTCGAGGCTCTCTACACCGACCTCGAACGGCTGGGCAAGATCTTCCGGGTCGAGGAGAAGGCCACGGAAGTCGTCGGCGGGTTGAAGAAGCGCGTGGAGGAGGTCAAGGCCAAGGCCCCGGAGGGTGATCCGGTGCCCGTCTTCCTCTACGACTCCGGCACCGACCAGCCGTTCACCGCGGGCAACCAGGTGCCCCCAACGACATCATCAAGAAGGCGGGCGGCCGGAACGTCTTCGACGGCCTCGACGAGCGCTGGACCCAGGTCAACTGGGAATCCGTCGCCGAGGCCGAGCCCGAAGTCGTCGTCATCCTCGACTACGGCGACCTGCCCGCCGAAAAGAAGATCGACTTCTTGAAGAAATCCCCTCACACCAGAGGACTCCCGGCCGTGAAGAAGAACAACTTCTTCGTCCTCGACTACAACGAGGGCATCAGCGGCCCCCGCAACATCGACGGCCTGGAGAAGTTCGCCACCTACCTGCGCGAACTCAAGGGTTGAGTCACCGCGCGCGCCGCAGCCTGTCCGGCGGACGTGAACGCCCGCCGGACAGGCCGGACTTCGACGTGGGAACAGACCACCCCGTTGTGCGAGAAGAAAAGGACCCCATGGACCGCTACGCGATCGGCCAGGCTCTTCTGGAGCAGCTGCCCCCGCCCCTGCCCGCCGACCGGATCATCGCCCTCAACCAGCCCAAGGCCGACCTGCACACCACTCGTTCCTACGAGGTGGAACGGCCTGGACGTTCGACGTTCCGCCCGGCGTCTTCATACCCGGCTGGACCAGCCGCCTGATCCACGAACGGGTGCTCGACGGCCGTATCGAGACCCGCGGCCTCCGGTACGCCGCCATGGGTGTCGGCCTGGGCGTCGAGGCCGTGGCGGCGGGCATCCGTGGCGCTCGGGAGATCCACGCGCTCGACGTCCACGCGGAGAGCGTGGCCGCCGCCACCGGTCACTACCGGCGCCTGGTCGGCGAGCGCCCAGACACCGCGTTCCTCCCGCGGTGAGTGACGTCTTCGACGCTCTCCCGGACGATGCCCGGCTGGACGTGGTCACCTTCAACCCGCCCGCCGTCAGCCAGACCGGGTCAGCGACGACCCCGACGTCGTACGCAACGTCTGCGTGGGCGCACCGCTGCTGGCGAAGTTCTTCGCCCAGATCGCGGAACGGGACCTGCTGGCCCCCAGGCGGCGAGATCTACGTCATCGCCTCCAACACCGCGGATCTGCGGGCCCTGGTCCAGCACGCCTCGGACCACGGGCTCAGCCGCCGGATCGACCATCTCCACGACTGGCAGGACGGCGTGCTGACCTTCCTCTTCCGCATCACCCACGACACGCCCCGCACCGGAGGACAGCGATGAAGAACACCGAGGAACTCCTGGCCGCCGTCCTGGCGGGCGGAGCACGGCCCCCGCCCCGCCGACCTCGTCGCCACCAGCGTGTTCTGGGTGCACCACGGCACCCGGCTGGCCGGCGGGAACACCACGTACCTCAACCAGTACGTCCTCGTCCGCCTGGGCGATTCCTTCGGCGGCTGCGCCTTCGAGGCGGGCGAGGTCGACGCTTCCATATGCCGCGACGCCTCGGCGCCACGCTCGACACACTGCTGCGCGAGGCGCCGAGGCCGCTGCGGATCGCCGCGCTCGACGCCTGCCTCAGCGCCGCCCCGCCCGCACCGGGAGGCGACCGAGGCGGAACCGGTCACCCTGCCCGCCGGGACGCCCGAGACCCGGGCGCTGGCCAGGGACGCAGCCATCGCCGGGCTCCTGGACATCGACGCCGGGGCCAAGGTCGGTCTGATCAGGGTGGAACCCGCTCGTAGCGGCCATCCGCGAGCGCGGCGGTGATCCCCTGCTCTGCGACTTCAACCTGCGCACCACCCAGTGAGGCGACCCGGTCACCGACGACATGCACGAGGTCCTCGACACCGCCGACGCCGTCGTGGCCACCGGCATGACCCTCAGCAACGGCAGCTTCGACACCGTCCTGGCTCGCTGCCGCGAACGCGGCGTGCCCCTGGTGGTCTACGCCCAGACCGGCAGCGCCGTGGCATCGGCCTTTCTCGGACAGGGCGTGACCGCCCTGTCCGTGAGCCCTTCCCGTTCTCCCAGTTCAGCGCCGAACCACCACCCTGTACCGCTACCGGGTGGCGGCCGACGCATGACGGCCGCAACCCGCCCGCCGGAGGCCGCCGCCCGTGGCACGGAGGGCACCGGACGCGCCGCCTGCCACCACGGCGAGATCCTGCAAGGCGTCTTCCTCGACGAGCGGCGTCGCACCGTCCACGCACTGGTCACGCCCATGAACGGACCGGGCAGCACCGCCCGCTTCGCGCACCGGCCCGGCAGCTCGCCGGACGAGGTGACGGTGACGCCCGCCGGCCGGACCGGCGCGGGCGGCTGCCGTACTCGCGGCACGGGGAGTGCGCCGCACGCCGGCGACGCGGAGCCCTGCGGTGGGGAGTTGACCCTCACCGGGGGCCCTCCGTCGGTCTCGGCATGGGCTCCTCCACCAGTGACGTCATCGCCACTGTGCGCGCGGTCGCCGACTCCTGGGCCGTGCGGCTGCCGGCGAGGCGATCGCCCGGATCGCGGTGCGCGCCGAAGGCGCCAGCGCGACCCCTGATGCACGGTTCACGCCCACTGCTCTTCGCGCAGCGCGAGGGCCGTGTCCTTGAAGTCCTGGGCTCCGCGCTGCCGCCGCGGTGGTGGTCGGGTGCGCGCTCGCCGGAGGCGCAACTGATCGACACCCCTCTCCTCCCCGCCCTCCATCACGACGACGACCTCGCCGCCTACGGACACCTGCGCCGTATGCTCCGCAGGGCGGTGACCGACGTCGGCCACCGCCCTGCTCGGCCGGGTCAGCACCGCCAGCGCCCGCCTGCGCCAACGCGTCCTGCGGCACCAGGAGTTCCCGGTCCTCACCGGCATCGCCGACAGCACGGGTGCCGTCGGCGTGACGAAGATCGCCCACAGCGGCAACGTCTGCGCCGGCGTCCTCTACGACCCCCGCACCTCCCCGGACTGCACCACAGACTGCGCCGCTGCACCTGTGCCCTGGACCGCGAGGGCATCACACCGACCCGGACCTTCACCACCTTCGCGTCCCACACCAGCGAGGAGTTCCGTGGACCGAACACATCTCGGAAGCCATCGGCCGCCCGGACCTGATACGCCTCGACGACGGCCTCCTCTGCCTGCGCTTCGAGACCATGAAGGTCGTCTCCGCCCTGGCCGCCGTACGCCACCCCGGCACGACACCGGATCCGTACGGCGCGGCGGCACCACCGTCGACAGCTCCAGCGGCATCTACGCCTACGCACTCGCCCTGGCCTGCACCACCGCTACGGCATGCGCTGCCACATCGTCGGCTCCAACCACCGTCGACAACACCCTGCGCACCGACTGGACGTACTCGGCGCCCATCTGGAGCAGATGCCGCCCAGCAGCAGCCTCAAGCACGACCAGAACCGCCGCGTCGCCCGCGTCCGCGAGATCCTCCGGGAGAATCCGGACTACCACTGGATGCGCCAGTACCACGACGACATCCACTACCTCGGCTACGAAGCCGTCGCCGAACTCATCCACTACGGACCGGTGGCGACTCACTCACCTCGTCGGCGGCGTGGGCTCGGCGCCTCCACCGGCGCCCTCGCCCACTACCTGAGTAAACGCTCCGTCGACGTACGACCTCGTGGGCGTCCAGCCGTACGGGAGTGTCACCTTCGGCAGCGAGCACGTGCCGATCCGGAGATCATCATCGCCGGCATCGGCAGCTCCACCGCTTCGGCAACGTCCGCCACGACCTCTACGACACCCTGCACTGCTTCGCGTCCGACGCCGCCCTCGCCGGCAGCATCGACCTGCTGCGTCGGCACGCCGTATTCGCGGGCCTGTCCACCGGAGCCGCATACCTCGCCGCCCGGTGAACGACGCGAAGAGCCCGGCCGTACCGCCTTGTTCATCGCCGCCGACACCGGCCACCGCTACGTCGACACCGTGTTCGCCCGGCACCGGGAGGCCGGGCGTATCGAGGGATCTGGCCCCCGGCCGGTACGCGGCACGGACGAACTGACCCTCCCTGGTCACGTATGAGCTGGGACGGGTCACCGGCGCCACGTGGAGCGGTCCTCGGATAGGTCGCCACGGGAACGGGCCGCGTGACGGCGGGAGAACGTCCCAGCGCGTCAGCGGCCCTCGTAGGGGCCCGACGGCTCGGCGACCGGAGGACTCGATGAGGAGGTAGTCGAAACGCCCCTCGCGCGCCAGCCGGTTCCGGCACCGAGGAATCCCCGGAGGACGGTGACGGGAAGGCGCCGCGAGGGGCGTCGGTCATGCAGGGGTCAGCCTTCGGGGCGGAGCAGGCCTCGCTCGTACGCCTTGGCCAGCCGCTGGGGGACGCGGTACGGCACGCCGTCCGCCGTGACCGTCACCAGCTGCGGCGTCGTGGCGCCTTCCACTGCGCGCGGCGGTGACGGGTGTTGCTGCGTGACATCTTGCGTTTTGGTACGGCCATGAGGACCTCCGGGTGCGATCGGTGAGCGAGCCAGACGATACATGAAAATGGATGTCATGACGATGTGGCGGACGACCGGCCCGTAACGCCGAGGACAGCTGCCGGAGTGGCAGCCGCCGTCGTCGGTCCGGTCAGCCGTCGCGCGGCGTCAGCCGCGTCGGCCCGCGACCTGGCGAGCCACCAGGACGCCCGTCACTGTGATCGCTCCGGCCGCGGCGGCCCAGGCCAGCCACCGGTCGGGGAGTTCGGCGTGGCGGCGGCGCCGCTGCCGCCCGCGTGCGCTCTGCTGGGCATCGGTTCCATGCCGCTGAACGTCTGGGTGGCCAGGGCCAGGTTCTTGTCCTCGGCACTGCCCCAGGCGTAGACGACGTTGCTCGTCCCTTCCTTGAGGTCCAGGGCGGCCGGTCCGATGGCCACGGTGTCCGTGCGAGGCCGACCCGCCACCGGCGCGCGGGGTCGGCAATCGCCTCGGCCGGCTCGGGCGGGCGCCGGTTCCGGGGTCAGCCCACGAGGCGATGGGCGAACGCCAGGGAGTGGGTGAAGAGCCCCTCCACCTGGTCATCGGCCAGTCCATGCCAGCCATGGTCGGCGTGCTGTACCGTCCTCAGCTCGACCGACGACCCCGCGTTCTCCAGGGCCGAGGCGAGGGATTGGCTGTGTGAGCAGTCCACCATGGTGTCCTGCTCGCCGTGGACGAGAAGGAACGGTGGCGCGTCGGCGTGCGCGTGGGTGAGCGGGCTGGCCGCATGGGCACGCTCCGGGGCGGCGGCCGGGGCCGTGCCGAGCATGAGCGCCTCGGGGGTGGCGGCGTCCTCGGGAGTGAAGCGTCCCCGTGCGGTGGTGAGGTCGCTCGGTCCGTACCAGATCACGGCGCCGACCAGCGG
Organism: Streptomyces thinghirensis; assembly: GCA_021502835.1. The sequence goes on along the minus strand of JAKFGP010000059.1, from coordinate 193,190 downwards.
CGGCTCGGCGTGGGTCAGGGCGAGGAGAGAGGCGAGATGTCCGCCGGCGGACTCGCCCCCACACGATCGTTCTGCTGGTGTCGACGCCGAGTTCGGCGGAGCGCAGGTGAGCCAGCGCAGGGCGGCGCGCAGATCGTCGAGGGGGGCGGGGAAGGTGGCCTCGCCACTGAGCCGGTAGTCGGCGCAGGCGACGGCGAAGCCCTCCGCCGCGATGCGTGCGAAGGGGCCGGGGGCCCAGTGACGCGTGCGCATTCCCATGTCGTCACGCCGGCCTCGTCGCCAGGCGCCGCCGTGTACGAACAGCACCAGCGGAAGAGGCGCTGTCCGGGAGGCCCTCGGCATCCAGAGATCGAGTTCCAGGGACGACCGCCCTCGACCTCGGCGTAGGGCACGCCGCGCAGTTCGTGCCACCGGGCTCGCTCGGGGCGGCGGGTGGCAGCGGAGCGTGGTCAGGGTGTAGGTGCGGCGATCAGTTCCCGCAGTGAGGGCCCTGTCGCCGTCATCGGTTCCGCCACTGGTGGTCCGGCAAGGCGCACGTCGTACTGCTCGGGGACGCCGGCGAACTTGCGCGGTGCCGGTATGACGGGCTGGTGCGGCAGACCGAGTTGCTCCGCGGGTGCGCCCAGGTTCTCGAAGAACCGCTCGAAGGTGCCCCCGGGCCGGCGGCCACGCCGACGACCTGGCTGTGGTGGCGCTCCATGCGGTAGGCGTGCCGGCAGTTCTTGGGTACGAAGCCGAAGTCGCCGGGGGTGAGCAGCTTCTCCTGCTGATCGCCCTCGGTGTCCTCGACGAACAGCCGAACGGCGCCCTGGGTGATGTAGAAGACCTCGTGCGTGTCGGTGTGCAGGTGGGCCGGGATGATGTCGCCCTTCGGGCCTTCGACGGTGAAGAAGTTGAAGGTGTTCTCGGTCTGCTCGCCGCCCGCGTAGATGGTGATCAGATCGCCGAACAGGTGGGCGCGGTCCCCCTCGCCCTTCTCGATGAAGTACGGCTTGCCGGGCTCCGGGGGAATGCGCGACGCCTGTCGGTAGCGGGTGGCGTATTCGATGGTCATGCCGTCTCCTCGGATCGACCATTGCTGTTATGTCAGGCAGCCTGACATTGGAGGCCGTCGAAATCAGTGGCCGCCGCCGGACTACTCGCGAGTGGCCGGCAGTCGGTGGAGAACATGATCCGGTCGGCGCCGAGCGCGCGCAGGCCGCCGAGCAGGGGAGTGTGGTCGGAGACCCCGCTGGTGGTGATCATGATGTTGTCGCGGACGTAGTCCGAGGGGCGTGGCTTGGCCAGGTGGAGGCCCCGTTGGTTGAGAAAGCCCATCGGCCGTCGAGGCGCCACAGGTGGCCGGGCAGTCCTTCGCCCATGAGTGAGGGCCTGCGATGGTGTCCGTTGTGGATTCCGAGCCGCGTACTGATCTCGCTCGTCACTATGACGCAGGGGGTTGGTTGGCTCGGTTCGCGGGTCGGATGCTGGTGGTCTGTCCGCGATGCGGGGGCGGTGCTCTCGTGATCCCCAGGCCTGGCCTTTCTGATCCCGGATACTTCAGCGAGCTCCTGTTCCAGCCGCGTCGTCTGGCGTGTGGAGGGTGCGGTGCCGTCGCCGACTGGAAGCCTGCAGGGTGCAGGGGGCTGGGCTGGTTGGCGCGGTGCTGGGTGGTAGTGAGGATCCGTTCTTCCAGCGGCCTCTGTGGTTGCAGGTCCGCTGCGCCGGTCACGTCCTGTGGGCCTACAACGAGGAGCACATCGACGAGCTGTTCGCCTACGTGGGAGCGCGATTGCGAGAGCGTGGCGGCGTGCGGCCGACGATGTCGATGTTCGCTCGGCTGCCGGCACGTGGATGAAGAGGTCGGACAATCGCTCGGAGATACTGGCCGGCCTCGAGACTTTGCGGGAGCTGGCGAAACGGATGGCACCTGCCGACCGCTCCGATGCTGCGCACGAACGCGGTGACCGCTCCCGGGCGCGCAGGGAGTATGTACTTCCGGGGCGGCCCCGCCTGGGCCTTGAGAGCCCTGGTCACAGCCATTCGTTGATGGTTGCGACGAGGACGGTCGCCTCGTGGCGGACCACGAGTTGTCGTATCGCGTGGCGACGGCCCGGTGCCTCTTTAGTCGGTTGATCCCGCACTCAACCGCATGGCGCTCGCGGTGGTCGACCGAGTCGAAATGCGACGGCCGGCCGCCGTGGAGGCGTACGCCCTGTCGGCGCGGACCCGACCGGGGCGGACGCGTGGCCGGCCCCATCCGATGCGGGGTACGCGGACTTTCTCCAACACGGGTCCGAACTGCGGTGAGTCCCCGCGCTGTCCGGCCGTGATCACGGTCGACATGGGCTTCTGGCCTTGCTCGACGGCCAGGTGCAACTTGGTGCTTAACCCGTCGCGAGAGCGTCCCGGTCCGGGATTGCCCGGGCTCCGTGCCATGCACCGTGATCATCCAACGTTCAAGATCGACTTTCGGGACACGGGCCTAGGCCGCACCAGGTTGCCGGAGAGTCGCTCGAAAGTGCCGCCGGGGCCGGCCGCCACGCCGACGGCCTTGCTGCGGCAGCCCCACGTATCCGACCAGCTCTGGCGTTTCCCAGAAGCGCTACAGTCCGTCGTCGTCGGCCGAGATGTGGCGTATCAGGCGGTCCAGGCGCGAGCCCATCACGGCGACCAAGTCGAAGGAACGTCCGCTGGTCAGCCACTGGACCCGCAGCCCGGTGTCGAGTGCCGCGCACTCCCGGGCGATGCGCTCATGGTCAAGGTCCGCTTTGAGCTCGCCCGTCGTGGCGCCGGTGCGCAGGCGGTCCCGTGTGGTGGAGCAGCCCGGCGTCGGTGATTCCAGCGTCGCGGGCGACGCGGGCCAGCGAGGTCTTGCGGTGGGGGAAGGCTGGGAACCTGAATTTGTCTCATCGGGGTGTCAGCTGGGCGTCTTCAGCAGCCGCGACTGATCAGTTCTCCAGGCCGGTGACCGACGGCGGCACCTCGACGACGAAGAACAGGAAGCATGGCTTGGTCGAAAGGTCGCGGAAGCCGTCGGGGAACAGGTCACGGGCGGCTGGGTCAGGCTGCGGCTCGCTGATGACGGACAGACGAAATCCGGCGGTGGTGAAAGCATCGATCATTGCGTGCAACGGCTTGCGCCAGAGTCGCATAGGGGTGGACTGCCCGCCGAGCATCCAGTCGAAGGTATAGCTCGTGTTCGCGAAGTAGTCGGGTCGAGGATCCCGGATCGTGTAGGCCGTGACAGGGTGGTCCACCGACACGATCAGCCGGCCGCCGGGCCTGAGCATCTGCCGCAACTCGGCCAACGTCGGCTCCCAGTCCTCCAGGTAGTGCAGGACCAGCGACGCGACCACGTCGTCGAACGCACCGTCATCGAACGGCAAGCGGTCGCTCAGGTCGGCCAGGTGCAGGGTTACGTCGTCACCGAGCCTCCGCCTGGCAAGTGCGAGCATCCCGGCGCTGGCGTCGATCCCGGTGACGACCGCACCGCGGTCGCGCAGTGCGGCGGTCAGGGCCCTGAGCCGCAACCGGCGTCCAGACCCGGTGGCCGGCCACGTCTCCGGCGAGCGTCAACATCGCGGGCCGTTCGTAGTACGCGTTCACGAGGTTGTTCTCGTTCTCCGCCGCGTACGCCTTGGCGAAACGGTCGTAGTCGTTCACGCGGGCCGGTTCCACAGACTGCGTGAAGTTCTCGGGTATGTCGGTTGCGCGCTTCATCGTCGCAGCTTTGGGCCGGGCAGGGCCTGGTCAGTAGACGCTGTCGCGCTCGTCGGCAGGACACGGACCTGGAGGCTCCGTTCGCGGAGATCCGTGACGCCGCGCTCGGGCCGGGACCGGATATTCGATGCTCTGCCCGCCCACGAGGATGCAAGATGGCGCCCATGACTTTGGCCACTCCCACGCTGCACACCGCCCGTCTGCGACTGCGGCCCTTCACCGACGCCGACGCGGACCGCCTCCTTCACGCTGCACAGCAGCGCCCACGTGATGCGCTACTGGGACTCCGCGCCGTGGAACGAACGGGCTCGCGCTGAACGCTTCGTCGCGATGTGCGGGAAGATGGCGGACGAAGGCACCGGCGCGCGAGTGGCGATCGACCGTGCGTCCGACGGTGCGTTCGTCGGCTGGTGCGGTCTGACCGAATGGGACCCAGGCTACCGCAGCGCGTCGTTGGGCTACTGCCTCGACGATGCGATGTGGGGCCACGGCTACGCGACGGAAGCCGCGCACGCCTTGCTGCAGTGGGCATTCGACACGCTGGACCTGAACCGAGTTCAGGCCGAGACCGACATCGCGCACCAGGGCATCCGCCAGGGTTCTGGAGAAGGTCGGTTTCGTGCGTGAAGGGACGCTGCGGGAAGACTGCGTCGTGAACGGCGAGGTGTCCGACTCTGGGTGTTCGGGTTGATCAGGCGAGACTGGCGGCCGTCGACAGTGCCGATCCCAGCTCACTGAGTGGTCAGCGTCGTAAGTCTTTCGGTCTGGGGCGGGCGGCCCGTGGCCCAGCCGGGGTTTGAGGGCGTCATCACGCCGGTGAGGCGGAATATCGGCGGCACGGGCCTTGTTGGTCGCCACTACTGATCAACATGGAGGAGGCCGTATGCCTGCGACCTTCGGCCCCGCGCGCTGCGTTCCGGCGATCTCGTGGTGGTTACCGCGCTCCCGGGCCAGCTCGCGCCGGGTGAGGAACCACTGCTTGCCCGCGGTGTGGCGATACTCGAGCGGATGGGTTTTCGCGTGCGGGTCAGCCCGATGGTCCACCCGGCGCAGAATCGCTGGTGGGCGTCGGGCACTGCGGAGCAGGCCGACGAACCATGCTCTGCTCCGGGACCCGGAGGTGCGGGCCATCATCGCGCACACCGGTGGACAGGCGACCATCGGCTATCTCGACCTGATCGACCTGGACGCGATCCGGGCCGACCCGAAACCGATCATCGGCTACAGCGATATATCGCTGCTGCACATGGCGTTGTACGCCCAGACCGGCCTCGTCGGCTTCCACGCCGACATCGCCACCCACGGTTTCGGCAGCGATTGGTACACGCTGGGCGACGAGGCCCGTCGCTCCGAGCTCATCGACCTCTACACTCGGGTGCTCACCAAGGCTGAGGCGCCGGGCGCGCTGCCGGCGAGGGAGGCCTGGGAGACCTGGCGGCCGGGCAGCGCGCAGGGACCACTGTTCGGCGGCTTGCTGAACCGCCTGGTCCTACTGCAGGCGACACCAGCCCGCGCCGGCCCCCGAACGGTTCGCGGGCGCCGTGTTGTTCTGGGAGGAGCTGCAGCGGCCGGTCTCGCGAATCTGGAACGACCTGCACACCTTGCGGCTGTCCGGTGTGCTGGACCGGATCGCCGGCATGGTGGTCGGCATCCCGACCGAGATCACTCCCCACGAGGGTGGCGGACAGCGCGCAGAGCTACGCGACGTGGTACTCGATGTCCTGGGCCGACGTGACATCCCGGTTCTCGCACAGGTCGACTTCGGTCACACCTCACCGAACCTGCCGCTGCCCATCGGCGTCCGCGCACACCTGGACGCCGACAACCGGACGCTGTCCCTGATCGAGTCAGCGGTCGCGGAAGGCTGAGTCCTGTTGGATATCGGCGCAGGCCCGGAGGGCTGAGACCCGTCGTACTCCGCGTTCTCCCGATCGGCCTGTCTGTCATGCCCGTTGCGCCGGCTTGCCCGATCAACCTGACCGCCGCCGAGCGCGCGCGACTGAAGAGGCGCCGGCGGCAGGGGCCACGAAGACGGCCATGGCGACGAACGCCAGCACCACCACCATCGCCGAACGCAATCCGTAGTGGTCGCCCAGGAAGCCGAGAGCGGGCGGGCCCACCAAGAAGGCGGATGTAGCCGATCGTTGCCACGAGATCGACACGGGCGGTCTGGTCGGGCCCCGAATCACCCGGGGCGGCGGACAGGGCCACCGGGAAGCCCAGGGACGCGCCCAGCCCCCAGAAGAGGACGGCGGCTGCCGCCACGACGGCGTTGTCGGAGAAGATGACCAGGGACAGGCCGATGGCGCCGGAGATCGCGCTGGCCCGCACGACAGTCGCCCGGCCGTAACGGTTGAGGAAGAACGTGCCGCTGAAGCGCCCCAGCGTCATCGCCGCGGCGAACCCCACGTAGACGAGCGAGCCGGCCGCGGTGCTGCGTCGAGCCCGTGGCCGTCGACCATGAGCAGCGGCAGCCAGTCGTTGGCGGCGCCCTCGGCGAGAGCCATGGCCAGCACGATGGCCCCGATCAGCAGGAGCCTACGGTCCCGCCACACCCGCGACCCTCGAACGCTGCGCGGTGTCCGAAGCAGGCGGTGCGGTGCGGATTCCGGTCCGGGCGGGGACGGCACCGATGGCGTAGGTGAAGAGCGCGGTCGCCACCACGGCGACTGCAGCCAGGTGCCAGTGGGCGGGGAACGACGCGGCGGGTGGCCGCCATGCCGGCCAGGCCTCCGATGACGGTCCCCAGGCTGAAGCATCCGTGCAGCGTGGGGAGAACCGCCGTGCCGGTGATCCGTTCCACGTCGGCACCGTCCACGTTGATCGCCACCTCACCCGACCCGATCCCCGTGCCGAACACGCACAGTCCCGCGTGTGACCAGCGGTGCGGAGGCGAGGCGCTGCCGACCCCGACGATGACCACGCTCGCGATGACCAACAGGGCCGCGAGTGCCGTTACGGGCCTGGTGCCGAACTTCGACACGAAGCGGCCGGAACACAGGATGCCGGCCATGGAGCCGACCGACAGGCCGAAGAGCACCAGCCCCATCTGCCCGGTGGACACCCCCAGGTGATCACGGATGTCCGGCGTGCGCGTGACCCAGGAGGACATGGCGATGCCGTTGAGGAAGAAGAACAGGAACAACGCCCGACGGCGTCGGCGCACGGCGCGGTCTATCAAGAAGGGGCTCCGCTGGCACTCGACAGAATGGACAGGCAGGCAACGAGTCCCCGCACCCACCGAGTATGCACAAATGTACACACTGGGTGGGTGTCCGAGAAGACAAGGCAGACAACGGCGATGACAGGCAGCACCCGCGGCCCCAACGACCCCCGGCGCCGCGAACGCATCCTCGACGCCGCGCTCGACGTCATCGCCGAGCAGGGCGCCATCAAAGTGACCTTCCGCAAGATCGCCGACGCGGCCGGGGTGCCGCTGGGCTCACTCACCTACTACTTCGACGACATGCAGCACCTGCTCACCGACGCCTTCACCCGGCACGCCGAGACCGTCTCCACGCGCTACGGAGCCCTCCTGGAGGCGGCCCGGTCGCCCCGGGAGGCGCAGGACGCGGTCGTCGAGATCATCTGCGGGAAAGTGTGGGGGACCGACCACAATCTCCTGCTCGGCTACGAGCTCTACGCCTTCGCCACCCGCCACCCCGAGGTGCGCGCCGTCATGCGGTCCTGGATGCAAGCCAGCCGGGACTCGCTGGCCAGACACTTCGACCCGCTCACCGCGCGGGCCCTCGACGCGCTGATCGAAGGACTCTCCATCCACAACTCCGTCGACCTCCGGCCCACTGACCGCGCGGAAGTGGCCGCGATCGTCGGCGCCGTCGTCGATCGGGCCCGCTGAACGACGGCGCCCACTCGCGGCACCGACCCCGCGCCCTGTCGTACCGGCGCGGGGTGCTGCCCGCAGCATTGCCGCTGCGCCGCGCCGTCAGTCGGTCACAGGAACCTCCACAGGTGGTCGGCCGTACCGTTGTCGGTGAACTGGACGACCTGGGCGCTGTTCGCCGTCGACATGCCGGCGATGCCGAGGACCTTGCCGCTGTGCTTGTTGCGGACGCGGTACCATGCCGTCCCCGTCGTCCAGCGGGGCCCACAGGTGGTCGGCGGTGCCGTTGTCCTCGTACTGGACGACCAGGGCGCTGTCGGCGGTGGACATGCCGTCGACGCCGAGGACCTTGCCGCTGTTGCCGTTGCAGGATCAGGTACCAGCCCTCGCCTCGGTCCACGAGCTGCCAGGCATGGTCGCTGGTGCCGGAGTTGTTGAACTGCACGACGCGTGCGCTGTTGTCCAGGGACATGCCGTCGACGGCGAGGACCTTGCCGCTGTGCTTGTTCTGGATCCGCCGGAAGGGCGGTTCCGGGGGTCCAGGGCCGGCCGTCCGGGTCGGCCGTGGGAAGGCGGTGATGCGCAGCCGCGCCGCGCCCATCGGGACGAGGGTGACGGTCTCCACGGGGGCGTCGCTGCGGGCCGGGCCGGGTTGTAGGGGCGCCACCACCCGCTCGTCGTCCGCGATCCACTGTTCGATGCGCCGGGCTTCGGCGGTCATGCGGACCGGGACCGTTTCATGGGTGAACGGGGGGTGCCGGTTGGGGGAGGGGGGGGTGGTTTTGTTGTTTTGTTTGGGGATTGTTCTGGTGGGGGGGTGGGGGGTTGGGGGGTTCGATGAGTGTTCGGGGTGGGGGTGGGGGTTGGTGGGGGGCCCACCCGCTCGTTGTTGTCCCTGTTTGTTGCGCCGGGGTTCGGGGGTCTTGGGGCCGGACGACTACGGGTGGACGGGTTTGTCGGGGGACCGGCCCGTCGTCGCGTGTGAGGGCCGGCCGGGGCGTCGGAGTGAGGCCGTAGTTCCACGACGAGGTCGCGTGCACCTCGTACTCGGGGAAGGTGTCGTCGCCCCGCGTAGCGCCTCGTACCGTTCACCGATCTTGAGGGGAGTAGGTGAGGGGGCCGTGCTGGACGCTGACGGCGTCGTGCTGCTCGGGCCAGTGGCGCAGCGTCGTCCGCTGGGGGAGACGCAGGGTCACCCGCGTCGCCGTCGCGCCAGGTTCGCTCGACGGCGGCCCAGGCGGGGCCGTCCGACGCGGCCACGGACCGGCCGTTGACGCGTAGCTCCGGTCGGTCGCACCAGCCGGGCACGCGCAGCCGCAGCGGGAATGGGACCGGGCGCGGGGTGGACACGGTCAGGGTGACGGTCTCGGTGAAGGGGTAGCCGGTGTCCTCGGTGACGGTCACCGTCGTGTTCCCCGCGACCGCGCGCGGACCCGGCTCGGTGCGTACATCGACGCGGCCAGTCCGCCGTCCGGGGTGGCCAGCCACAGTTCCTCGGTGAAGTAGGGGCCAGCCCATGCCGTAGTTGTGTGGGCAGCAGCGGTACTGGTCGACGGCGGGCTGAAGGCCTGCATGGCGAAGCCGTTCTGGAACTGCCCCTGGGTCTTGGGCCTGTTGTCGAGGTCGACGCTGTTGGCGCTGGTGATGTAGTGGATGGCCCTGCCCTGGGGGTCGAGTGAGGCGGGCAGCATGTTGAACGCGAGATCCTCGCAGCGGTCCGCCCAGACGGGGTCGCCGGTGATCCTGGTGAGCAGTTCGTGGCTGGCCATGAACTCGACGATGCCGCAGGTCTCGAAGCCCTGCCGGGGGTCGGTGAAGCCGGGCCGGTAGTTCTCGTCACCGGCCATGCCGCCGCCCGGGAACTGTCCGTAGACGTCCATGACCCTGTCGTAGGCCCGGTAGGTGGCCCTGGTCAGCTCCGCGTCGCCGGTCACCTGCGCGTACTGGGCGGGCTCCCGGAAGCCCTGGGCGATGTTGACGTTGTGCCGGGAGGGCGTGGGACCCGTCCAGTCGGCGCCCAGGGTGTGCATCTTGGCGGCCAGGTCCAGGAGGAACGGCTCGCCGGTGCGGCGGTGGAGCCAGACGGCGACGTCGAGGCCGTCGCCCCCAGCGGTAGGGGACCCAGCTGGTGTCGAAGGCCCCGGGGCCCTGGGCGTTCATGAAGCGCAGGAACCGGACGAGGAAGGGCACGACCCGCTCGTCGCCCGTGTACTCCTCGTAGGTGCGCAGCGCCTGGAGCAGAGGCAGGAACGGCCAGAAGTCCGGCCCGCCGTTGAGGGACGTGCGCAGGGCGCGCGGCCCGAAGAAGCCGTCGCTCTGCCGGGTGGCCAGGATCGCGTCGATCCACGCGCTCGAGCGCGCCAGTGCGTGCCGGTCTCCGGTGGCGATGGCCAGGGGCACGTAGCCGCGCAACCAGTACGGCACCTCCTCCCACGCGCCGCGCTCCGGGTGCACCCAGCCGGTGGCCGGAGAAGTCGAGGAAATGGGACAGGTTCTCGTACTGGCCGCACAGGCCGTCGAGTTGGAGTCGGAGCTGACCGGCGAGCCACCCGCGTGCGGTGACGCTGCCGGCGGGCAGCTTCCGGAAGGCTTCGGGCACGAGTGGCCCGGTCGGCCGTGACGTGGCGGCCGACGCGTAGGGGCGAGCGGTCCGCCCAGTGCTGCCGTTCCGAGGGCCAGGGCGCCGGTGCCGAGGAGTGCGCGTCTGCTGACGGACATACGGGGCTCCAGATGCGAACTCGGGTGCTTGGGTGCCGCCGTCCGGCCCCCGGCAGGGGGCGGCAGACGAACGACGCGCCTGATGCGGTGCGGAGGCGCACCGGTAGGGCGGCCGGGCCGCTCGCCGGGGCTGCTGTGCGGCTTGTGCAACGCGGCTTGTGCAACGTTGGAAGGATGAGGCCAATGAGGATGACAGCACACCCCGGGGTGGCCGTCCAGGGGCGCGGCTCGCCCGAATCGCCTGGGCGTGTGCTTCCGGCCAAAGCGGCATGGGCCGCCCCTGCGCCGCTTTCCGGAGCAGGGCAGGGAATCCGTCCGGGGCAGGGCAGGGAAACCGTCTCTGCGATCCGAAAGCGTCGGATCACCCGCGAGGGTCGCTTCCGTAGACCGGCGACGGGCTCGTGCGCAACACTTTCCCCGTGGTCGTGAACGCCTCGGACCTGGCATTCCGTTCGGTCGGACGAACGTCGGCGCAGCTGAACGGGGCGCTCGGTCACCGCCTTGTCAGCGTGACGACAACGGATGTATAACGTTGTAAAACTAGCGCACGGGCTCGGCGCACGGCTCACGGTGACGACACTGAACCCGCACCGACCACCCGAGTCGGGCGGTTCGGGAAAGGAATGACGTGCGGGTCAGCCTCAAGGACGTCGCCGCGCACGCGGGGTGTCCATCAAGACCGTCTCCAACGTGGTGAACAATTTCCAGCACGTCACCCCCGCCATGCGCGAACGCGTCCAGCGCTCCATCGACGAGCTCGGCTACCGGCCCAATCTGACCGCCCGGCACCTGCGGGCTGGACGCACGGGCATCATCGCGCTCGCCTTGCCCGAACTCGGCAACCCCTACTTCGCGGAACTCGCCGCGGCCGTGATCGACACGGCGGCGGAGCACGACTACACCGTGCTGCTGGACCACACCGGCGGACGGCGCGAGCAGGAGCTCCTGGTCAGTCAGGGTTTCCGGGCGCGGGTCATCGACGGACTGATCCTCAGCCCCATCGAGCTGGAGACCGAGGACCTGCGCGACCGCGCGGAGAACGTACCGCTGGTCCTGCTCGGCGAGCGGGACTACGACCTGCCTTACGATCACATCGCCATCGACAACGTCGCCGCCGCCCGCGCGGCCGTCGCGCACCTGGTCGGTCTGGGACGCCGGGAGGTGGCCTTCATCGGCGCCCGTCGCGGACGCAACGAGCCCGCCCAACTGCGCGTACGCGGCTGGCGCGAGGAACTGACCGCCGCCGGGCTCCCCGTCGACGAGGGGCTCGTCGCCGCTACCGACGGTTGGGGGCACGCCGACGGCGCGGCGGCCATGACCCGCATCCTCGACGCCGGCAGGCGTCCCGACGCGGTCTTCGCCTACAACGACCCCATGGCCATCGGCGCGATGCGCGTTCTCCACGCACGGGGGCTGCGGGTCCCCGAGGACATCGCCGTGGTCGGGTTCGACGACGTGGTCGAGGGGCGGTTCGGCGCGGTGACCCTCACGTCCGTCTCCCCGGACAAGGGGGCCATCGGCCGCCTCGCGGTGGAGTCGGTCCTCGCCCGGCTCGGCGGCGCGGCCCCCGAAGCCCGCCGCGTCTGGGCGGAATACCGCCTGGTCGAACGGGAGAGCACGCTGGGGCGCAGCGGTGCGAGCGAGGGCACGAACGGCTGAGACGACGCGCCCGTCGTCCATGGCTCTTGCCATCACCGGCAGTGGAAGGTCGGGCGGGACGCTCGGCACGCGCCCGTCTCCGCGACGCTCGGCACGCGCCCGGCTCCGGATGCCCGGCGGGCGTGGTCACCGGAGTCGTCCCCCTCGGCCGTAGCGGCGAGTCGAGGTTCTCCAGGTGTCTCGGCAGCCGCCGGAACCCCGGCCGCCGGCCAGGCGTGCCGCTCCCGGTGCACGCCAGAGCAGCAGATCCGCGCGGTTGGCGACGTGGTCGTAGAAGACGCCTGGCCGCCTTCGCGGGGGCGCGCGGGCCTCGGCCGTGGCCGACTCCTGTCCGGAACGCCTGGTGGCTCGCGCGACACGGCGCGTCCTGAGCGTGGGGCGGGTTGGCGCGGGGCGCCTCGCCTGCCATGCGGCCGACGGAGTCGAGGTCGCCCGGTCCGCCGCATCGTGCTCTCGGTTCCCGGAGGCCGCCCGCATCTCCTGCGCAAGGGGTTTACAGCTCCCTTGCAACGATGTAAAACACTCCTTGCGGTGCACCGGACAAGTTCCGATGCCGGGGGGCCGGCCGGTTCCGTGCGTCATTCGGCTCCCCAATTCCCTTTTCAGCGTTCGCCCGGATCGGGGTCACCACCATGCAGCGCACCACTCTTCGTCGTTCCTTCCCCGCCCGCCCTGTGGTCGTGGCCCTGGCCGCCGCGGTGGCTCTGACCGCGACCGCCTGCGCGAAGACGGAGGACGACAACTCGGACAACAAGCAGTCCGAGACGGCCGCCGGCGCCGAGCAGAAGGTCGTCACCCCGAAGCCGGGCAGCAAGACCTGCACCATCGACGCCTACGGTGCCGAGAAGATCGACCTGAAGAACGCCACCGTCGGCTTTCCCAGTCGGAGAAGGAGGCCAACCCGTTCCGCATCGCGGAGACTCAGTCCATCAAGGACGAGGCCGAGAAGCGCGGTGTGAAGCTGTTGACGGCCAACGCCCAGTCGCAGTTCTCCAAGCAGATCAGCGACGTGCAGAACCTACTGGCCAAGGGCGCCGACCTGCTGGTCATCGCACCGCTCAACTCCGACGGCTGGGACCCGGTGTTGCAGGCGGCCGCGGCCAAGAAGGTGCCGATCATCACGATCGACCGCAAGATAAACGCGCAGCCCTGCAAGGACTACGTCTCCTTCATCGCCTCCGACTTCGTCGAGCAGGGCCGACGCGCCGCGGACCAGATGATCGAGGCGACGGGCGGCAAGGGCGAGGTCGCCATTCCTGCTCGGCTCGGCCGGAAACAACGTCACCACCGAGCGCACCAAGGGCTTCAAGGAACGGATCGCGGAGAAGGCCCCGGACCTGAAGGTCGTCTTCGAGCAGACCGGTGACTTCGCCCGCGAGAAGGGTCAGCAGGTCACCGAGCAGCTCATCCAGTCCAAGCCGGGCATCAAGGGAATCTACGCCGAGAACGACGAGATGGGCCTCGGCGCGGTGACCGCCCTCAAGGGCGCGGGCAAGAAGGCCGGCGACGTCAAGATCGTCACGGTCGACGGCACCCGCAACGCCGTCCAGGGCGTCGTGGACGGCTGGATCAGCGGCGTCATCGAGTCCAACCCGCGCTTCGGACCGCTGGCGTTCCAGACGCTGGACACCTTCACCAAGGGCGAGGAAGTCCCCCAGGACATCATCATCCAGGACGGCGCCTACAACGCCGACAACGCCAAGCAGGACATCGGCAAGGCGTACTGAACCCCTCGGGGCCCGGCCACCCGGGCCCCGGCTCTCCCGCACCCCTTCTTTCCTGGAGGTACAGGTGGCACCCCCGCCGAAGTCCTCGCCGTCCGCGGACTCAGTAAGACCTTCCCCGGCGTCCGGGCCCTGGACGACGTGGACCTCACCCTGCACCCCGGCGAGGTGCACGCCCTGATCGGCGAGAACGGCGCAGGCAAGTCGACCCTCATCAAGCTCCTCACCGGCGTCTACCGGCCCGACGCGGGTGCCATCACCTTCCAGGGCCGCGAAGTCTCCTTCGCCACCCCCCTGGAGGCACAGAAGGCCGGTATCTCGACCATCTACCAAGAGGTCAACCTCATCCCACTGCTGAGCGTGGCCCGCAACCTCTTCCTGGGCCGCGAACCGCGCAACCGCTTCGGCGTGCTGGACGTGGCCCGCATGAACCGGGAGGCCGAGGAGGCACTCAGCACGTACGGCGTCCGCGTGGACGTGCGGCAGCCGCTGCGCACCCTCGGCGTCGGCGCCCAGCAGATGGTCGCCCTGGCCCGTGCCGTGGCGACGGACGCCCGGATCGTCATCATGGACGAGCCGACCTCCTCGCTCGAACCGCGCGAGGTGGAGACCCTGTTCTCCGTGATCCGGCGCCTGCGCGACGCGGGCATCGCCGTCGTCTACGTCAGTCACCGCCTGGACGAGCTGTACGCCATGTGCAGCACCGTCACCGTGCTGCGCGACGGACGCCGCGTGCACCACGGCCGGCTGGCCGACCTGGACCGCCTCGCCCTGGTCTCCACCATGCTCGGCCGGGACCTGGGCGACGTCCGCGAGGAGGGGGCGACGAAAGTTCTCCGGCGACCACCAGGCCGCCGACGCCCGGCCCGTCCTGCATGCCGAGGGCCTCACGGTCCCGCACAAGCTGCACGACGTCTCCGTGAGCATCCGCCCGGGGGAGGTCGTCGGACTCGGCGGTCTGCTCGGCTCGGGCCGCACCGAGACGGCCAAGGCCATCTCGGGTTCCCTGGCTCGGAGTTCGGGCACGGTCACAGTGGCCGGCGCACCGCTGCGCGGCGGTTCCACCCCGGCGGCCATCCGCGCGGGGATCAGCCTGCTGCCCGAGGACCGCAAGAGCGAGGGCATCGTCCCGGGCCTGTCGGTCCGCGAGAACATCGCACTCGCGGCACTGCCCCGGCTCTCCCGCTTGGGCCTGGTCTCCGAGGCACGCGTGGACAGCATCGTCGACACCTTCGTCAAGCGGCTGCGCATCAAGGCGTCCTCGCCGCACCAGAAGGTCGGCGAACTGTCCGGCGGCAACCAGCAGAAGGTGCTCCTCGCCCGCTGGCTGGCCATGAACCCCAAGGTGCTGCTCCTGGACGAGCCGACCCGCGGCATCGACGTCGGAGCCAAGGCCGAGGTCCAGAAACTCGTGGACGAACTGGCCGGCGACGGCCTGGGCGTCCTGCTCATCTCCTCCGACCTGGAGGAACTGATCGAAGGGTCCGACCGCGTGGTCGTACTGAAGGACGGTGCGGTCGTCGGCGAGCTGACCGGCGACGACGTCACCGAGGACAAGCTGATGCGCACCATCGCGGGCGGCGACCCGTCGTACGACGCGGTGAAGGAGGCGGCCACCGATGGCTGAAGCCACTCTCCGCACCGCCCCGCTGGACAAGGCCCATCTCCTGCAGTGGCTGCAGACCTACGGCGTCCACGCCGGCGTGGCCCTGCTCCTGGTCGTCAACATCGTCATCACCCCGCACTTCCTGTCCGAGGAGAACTTCCGCACCCAGGCCGTCCAGGTCGCCCCCGTCATCATCGTCGCGCTGGGCATGGCCCTGGTCATCGGCACCGAGGGCGTGGACCTGTCGGTCGGTGCGGTGATGGCCCTGGCAGCCTCGGTGACGGCCCTCTACCTCGGTTACGGACTGCTGCCCGCGCTCCTGGTGGTGGCGCTGTTCGCCGCCGGTGTGGGCCTGGCCAACGGAGCACTGGTCGCCTTCATCGGCGTCCAGCCCATCGTGGCGACCTCGCCCTGATGGTCGGCGGCCGGGGCCTGGCCCTGGTCCTGCTCCCGCAGCTGGAGGACCTGCACAACCCGGCGCTGGCCTCCCTCGGCTCCGGTGACATCGCCGGCGTCCCGTACCTGATCCTGATCGCCGCCGCCCTGGCGCTGCTGGTCGCGTTCGTGGTCCGCCGCACCACCTTCGGCCGCCAGCTGCTGGCCATCGGCGACAGCCGTCCCGCCGCCCAGCTCGCGGGGCTGCCGGTGCGCCGCGTGCTGATCATCGTGTACATCGCCTGCGCGCTGCTCGCGGCGGTCGCGGGCGTGCTGGCCACCGCCCGGCTCCAGGCCAGCGACCCGACCTCGCTGGGCAACCTGATGGAACTGTCCGCCATCACCGCCGTCGTGGTCGGCGGCACCCCGCTGACCGGAGGCCGGGTCAACATCGCCGGCACCGTGGCCGGAGCGGTGCTCATCCAGTTGCTCACCGCCACCCTGATCAAGCACGATCTGCCGCCCTCGTGGACCCAGATCGCCGAGGCCATAGTGATCGTGTGCGCGGTCTACGCGGCACGTGGACGGGGGAAGCGATGAGCGCCACCCGAACGGCAAACGCCCGTGACCACCGCGAGCAACGAACCCACGGACGTCACCGGGCCGGTGGGCTCCGCGCGCTCCGAGCGGCTGAGCGCCCTGGTCCAGCAGCACGGCGCGCTGGCGGTGCTGGTGCTCGTCTCGATCATCGCCTCCTTCAGTTTCGACTCGTTCGCCACCGGCGACAACGTCTCGAACATGGCGACCGGTTCGGCATTCCTCGCGATCGTCGCCCTCGGCATGACCTTCGTCATCATCACCGGCGGCATCGACCTGTCCGTCGGCTCCCTCTTCGCCCTCGGCGGCGTCCTGGCGGCCTGGGGATCCCGGCACGGCACGCTGGTGGCGCTGCTGCTGCCGCTCGTGGTCTGCGGCCTGATCGGCGTCGTCAACGGTCTGCTGGTCGCCCGCTCCCGTCTGGCACCCTTCATCGTCACGCTGGCCGCCATGCTGGGGGCGCGCGGACTGATGCTGGCCATCACGGACGAGGGCGCGAACACGTACCTGATCGGCAAGGGCTCGTTCCTCGCCGAACTCGGGCAGGGCACCACCCTGGGGGTGGGCAACCCCGTGTGGATCATGCTGGCGCTGTTCGTGGCGGGTGCCGTCGTCCTGCGCCGTACCCGCTTCGGGCAGCACGTCTACGCGGTCGGCGGCAACGAGGACGCGGCCGCGCTGATGGGCGCGCCGGTGGCTCGCACCAAGATCGTCGTCTACACCCTGTCCGGGGTGCTGGCCGGACTGGCCGGCGCCCTCAACGCCGCCTGGCTCGCCTCCGGCGTGACCATCCTCGGCAACGGCATGGAACTGGACGCCATCTCCGCCGTCGTCATCGGCGGCACCCTGCTCACCGGTGGCCTCGGCTACGTCAGCGGTTCACTGGTCGGTGTCCTGCTCCTGAAGGTCATCCAGAACATCATCAACCAGATCGGATCCTGGACTCCTCCTACCAACTCGTCGTCAGCGGCGCTTTTCTGGCCCTCGTCGTGGTCGCTCAGACCTGGCTGGGCCGCAGACGGCAACTGATGTGACCGAACCCCGGACGCGGCGGCCGTGTCTGTCTCACGTCCCGGCCGTCGCGTCCGTTTCCAGCGTCCACCCCTCGGAGGCCCCTGCCATGACTGCCAGAACGACCGGGTTACTCGCCAAGTCCAGTGCCACGCTGCTCGTCGGTGGGCTCCTGGCCATGCTCTCGGCCTCGACGGCCGTCGCCGCCCCCGTGTACGGGACGTCGGAGGCGGGCAATCCCTTCGTCGACGGCTGGTACGCCGACCCCGACACCGAGATCTACGACGGGCGTTACTGGGTCTTCCCCACGACCTCCAAGAGCTACGACGAGCAGACGCGGCTGGACGCGTTCTCCTCGACCGACATGGTCAACTGGACCAAGCATCCCGATGTGCTGTCGACGGCGAACATCTCCTGGGCCGAGTACGCCCTGTGGGCCCCGGCACCGGTGGAGCGGAACGGCAAGTACTACCTGTACTTCGCCGCCAACGACATCCAGAACGACTCCCAGCTCGGCGGCATCGGCGTCGCCGTCGCGGACAGGCCGGAGGGTCCCTACAAGGACGCGATCGGCAGGCCGCTGATCTCGCAGTTCCACAACGGCGCCCAGCCCATCGACCAGGACGTCTTCATCGACGACGACGGTCAGGCGTACATGTACTACGGCGGCTGGCACCATGCCAACGTTGTCAAGCTCACCCCGGACATGACGAGCCTCGGCACCTTCGCCGACGGGTCGACCTACAAGGAGATCACCCCGGACAACTACACCGAGGGCTCCTTCATGTTCAAGCGGAACGGCAGGTACTACCTGATGTGGTCCGAAGGCGGCTGGACCGGCCCGGACTACTCGGTGTCCTACGCCATGTCCGACTCGCCCACCGGCCCCTTCAGGAAGATCGACAAGGTGCTTGCCCAGGACCCGGCCGTCGCCGGGGGTCCGGCCACAACTCCGTCGTCAACGTGCCGGGGCACCGACGTCCTGGTACATCGTCTACCACCGCCGTCCCCTCAGCGAGACCGACGGCAATCACCGCCAACTCGCCTATGACCGGATGTACTTCGACGCCGACGGCACCATCCGCCGGGTGCAGATGCAGGTGAGGGACAACTTCGCCGACGGCAACGCGCTGGGCTGGAAGACGTACGGCGGCTCCTGGTCGGCCGGTGACGGGCGCTACCGGGTGAACCGGTCCCAGGGCGGCAAGGCGTTGCTCGACACGAACTTCGCCGACTTCACCCAGGGAAGCCGACGTCACCGTCACCTCGGGCGGCGGCGACGCGGGCCTGGTCTTCCGCGTGACCCGGCCCTCGGTCGGCCCTGGACAGCTACTCCGGCTACTACGCGGGCATCAGCCCCAGCGGCAAGGTGGTCCTGGGCCGGGCGAACGACAACTGGACAGAGCTGGGCACCGCCCGGATGCCGATCGCCCCCGGCTCTGTCCCACCGGCTGCGCGTCACCGCCGTCGGCTCGTCCATCAAGGTGTACGTCGACGACATGACGACGCCGAGGATCTCCGTCACCGACGGCACGTACCGCAGCGGCGCGAGCGGCGTCCGGGTCTTCGACGCCGCCGCCTCCTTCGACAACGTGGCGGTGAGCCCGGCGCAGTGAAGGTCCCGGAGAGTGAGCCGAGCGGCGCTCGCCGGGGCCTTCACAGGGGCCGGAGCTACGGCTTCTCCTGCGTGTGGAGCGCGCTCACCTCCTCGGCGGTGAGCGCCCTGTCATAGGCGTGGACCTCGTCGACGGAGCCGTTCCAGAAGTCGGTGTCCTCGCCGTTCCACTGGGCCCGGCCGACCGCGAGGGCGCCCGGAGGAGACGTAGTTCGGGCCGGCGGTCGCGGTCGACGCCAGCTCGCCGTCGACGTAGAGGCTGATCTGGTTGCTCGCGCCGTCGCGTACCCCGACGAGGTGGTACCAGCGGTCCGTCTCGGGTGTGGTGACCAGCCGGGCACGATTCTCGCCGGGCGTACTGAAGGCGAAGGCGCCCTGACCGTACTGGAGGTAGAACGGGCTGGCCTGGTGCCGGCCGTCCTGGCTCACGGCGGTGGCGTAGTTGCCGGGCAGCTCATCGAGGGTCACCCAGGCGGAGACCGAGTAGCTCCCGGTGGTGTCGAGCACCGGGCCGTCCGTCTCGGCGTGCTGCCCCTCGCCGTCGAACGTCAGCGCGCTGCCGCTGACACCGGGCGTCCAGGCGGTGCCCTCGGAGAGCTTCAGAGGCTTGTCGTTCGGCCCCTCGTCCTTCGCAGTGGTGCCCGTGCCCTCGTCGAGGGACCAGTGCCCGCCGCCCTTCAGCTCCTCCCGGTCGCCCGCGGCGGCACCGGCCGCGATGACCTCGCGGTTGACCTCACGGACCCGGACGGGGTCGACCTTGATCTCCCGGCGGTCGTACGTGTACAGGCCGTTGAGCTCGTTCTCCAGGTCGGAGATCTGCGTGTACACCGAGCCGGACAGCTCGGCGCCGGCCTGTTCGAGGTAGAACTCCTCGGTGTTCTCCACGTACTTGCGGGTCAGCGCCTCCTTGTCGGCGACGCCGCTGTAGATCACGGTCGGGGTGCTCCGGCCACATGTGCCCCGGGGTGCGCAGGGTGAAGCCGCCGTGCTCGCCGTCCATGGCGGCCCGGTGGTCGGGGAACGGCGGGTCCTCGTTGTTGTAGTCGTGGTGGTCGATGATGTCGCCCTTGCCCGAGTCGCCCTTGGAGTTGCAGCAGTTCACACCGCTGTGGGCGTTGACGATCCGGGAGGGGTCGGCGGCCTTGACGGCCTCGGCGATACGGCCGCTCTCCTCGCGGTCCCACTCGCCCCAGCCCTCGTTGAAGACGACGTTGCCGATGACGGAGGGTGCGTTGTGGTGCTGCCGCATCGCCTCCATGCCCTGGTCGACGAACGCCTTCTGGCCGGTCGTGCTGGTGATGTTCCCGGAGACGAAGTCCTGCCAGACCAGCAGACCGAGCCGGTCCGCGTGGTAGAACCACCGGGCCGGCTCCACCTTGATGTGCTTGCGGACGGAGTTGAAACCCAGCTCCTTGTGGGCCTTCAGGTCGAAGGCCAGGGCCTCGTCGCTGGGGGCCGTGTACAGGCCGTCGGGCCAGAAGCCCTGGTCGAGTGTGGCGAGCGAGAAGACAGGCTTCCCGTTGAGCACCAGCTTCTGGTAGCCGCCGACCTTCTCGATGCCCACCTCGCGCATGCCGAAGTAGCTGTCGATCTCGTCCTTCGACCTTCCGTCGGTGAGCTTGACGTCGAGGTCGTAGAGGTAGGGGTCGTCCGGGCTCCACAGGTGCTGCTTCGCCACCGGCAGGCGCAGCTCCTCGTTGGCCGGTCCGCTGATTCGGCCGACGACCTTGCCGCGCCTGTCACGGGCGACGGCCTCTACGCGCGCCTTCGCGGAGGCGCCTTCGGACTCGACCTTCACCGCGAGGGTGCCGGTGTCGACGTCGGGGGTCGTGACTACGTTGTCAATGGAGGTGTCGGCGACCGGCTCCATCCACACCGTCTGCCAGATGCCCGACGACTGGGTGTAGAAGATGCCGCCCGGGTTGGCGGTCTGCTTGCCCATCGGCTGGTTGGCGCCGCCGGTGTCGGTGACGGCGACCACGACCTCCTGCGGTCCCTTGCCCTTGAGCGCGTCGGTGATGTCGGCGCTGAAGGCGGTGTAGCCACCGGTGTGTTCGGCGACCTCTCGCCGTTGACCCATACGCGGGCCTGGTAGTCCACGGCGCCGAAGTTGAGCTTCAGCCGGTGACCCTTGTTGCCCTTGCCGACCTTCCAGCTCTTCGGCACGTCGACGAGCTTGCGGTAGAACATGTGGTCCTCGTGCCGCTCCAGACCGGAGAGCTGCGACTCGACCGGGAACGGCACGACGATCTTCTCGTTCAGGTCCTTGCCGAAGACCGGTTGTTCGCCCGCGTCGGCGCCGGCGAACTGCCAGGGGCCGTTGAGGTTTTTCCACTTGTCGCGCACCTGCTGCGGGCGGGGGTACTCCGGCAGCGGGTTCTTCGTGTCGAGCTTGTCGCCCCACTTGGTGGTGAGCCGGTGGGTGGAGTCGTTCTGCGCGTAGCGGAGGATCTTCGGCACGGTCTCGCCGCCGGAGGTCAGGCCGCCCTCGCCGTCGTACACCACCCGGACCTGCTGGTTCTTCTGGATCGGCTCCGCGAGGGTGATCAGCAGGGCGTCGCGGTCACCGGGGGTGACAGTGACCGAGTCGATCGGCATGGGGGTGGTGTCGGCCTCGATCTCCAAGTGGTCCACCAGCGCCTTCACGTCACCGCCGACCCTGCCCTCGAACCGGGCCCGCACCTGTCGGCCGTTCTCGGAGACCGACGGTTCCACCGGGTAGACCTCGAACCCGGCCGGCGGGGTGAACGCCGACATGGGGACGACCTGCTTGGGCAGGTCCGGGGCGGACCAGCGCAGGAACATGTTGGCGCCGCCGGTGTCCTGGAACATCTCCAGGCGGAAGTCGTGCTTCTCCCCGGCGGCCAGCCGGATCGGCACGCTGGTCTGTTCGTTGTCCCAGTCCGGCTCCCAGTAGTCGATGACCGGCTCGCCGTCGATGTAGAGGCGGGAAGCCGTTGTCGCCGCTGGCGTAGAAGGTGTAGTCACCCGTGGCCGGTGCCTCGATCTGCCCCGTCCAGCGGGCGGTCGTGTTCTCCGTCTGCCCGGTCAGTTCCTCGAAGGTGCTGGTCAGTCCGGAGAGTTGACCTGCGGGTCGAGCAGGGTGCCACCGAGTTCGGCGAAGTCCCGCGCGCCCGGCGCCGACATGCTGAAGTACTCGCCCTTCAGACCGTGCACCGCGACGGCGGCCTGCTCGGACGAGGGGGCCGATGCGGCGACTGGTGTCTCGGCGGCCGACGCGGTGGACATCAGACCGGTCGTGGGCAGTGCCAGGGCTGCGGCTGTGAGCAACGCCCACGCTCTGGCTCGTGGGCGGGTGTGTCGTTGTCTCATCGAACCCTTCCTCGCGCAGAGGCCCCCGTACCGGGACCTTTCGGCAGGCGGCACCGGCCCGCGGCGAGGCACCGGGCAGCGGCGCTCTTCCAACGTTGGAAATTCTTGACAGCGGAATGACAACACGTCATTCGATGGCTGTCCAGACCTACACACCGCCTGCCCGGTCCCTCGGAGCGGCCTGACGCCTCTCGGGATGCCGGGGTGCTGATCAGGGTGCCGCGAGGCCCAACTGCTGTCGGCGGAAAGGGTCTGCGGCCGGGCGAAGACGTCACCGGTGCCGCCGACGCTCGGGCGGGCGGGGCTCAAACCAAGCCGCGAAAGAGGCTCCGTTCCCGAGGCTTTGAGGGAAGAGTCAGCCGATGGAGGAGATGCCGCCCTGTGGCCCTCGCCGCCCTCGCGGGCGTCGAGCAGCTCGTCCCAGTGCTCGGTCGCCCACCGGCACGCGGCGGCCAGCGGCTCCAGCACGCTGCGGCCCAGCGGTGTCAGCGCGTACTCCACCCGCAGTTTCGGGTCGGCGTGCACCGTGCGTGACACGAACCCGTTCCGCTCCAGGCCGCCCGGAGCGACTGGGTGAGCACCTTCGGGGTGACGCGGCCCAGAGGCACGCGAAGTTCGGAGTATCTGCGCGGGCCGTCGTCCAGGCAGCGGAGGACCATGGGTGCCCATTTGTCACCGAAGCGGAAGGGCACCAGCGAGGACGGGCACAGCTCGTCGAACAAGTCGGGTGGCAGCGGCGGCTGTTGCGTCATCGAGGGGCTCCAGTCTCCGGTCTTGGTATCAGTCGGTGACCGACCTTCTGGATATCTTCCGAGCACCGACTCAACGGGAGGTATTCCGACGCTGGGCAGGATCGTGAGTTTCGGGGGTGGCCCCGTCTGCTCGACAACCTCACCGATCCGCACCGCATCAGCGTCAACAGGCGTCGAATGAACACCGTCATTCCGACCTATAAAGGTAAGGCAGGACATTATGCGTGCAGCCCGCTTCCATGAATACGGCGGACCGGAGAGCCTGGTGATCGAGCGGGCCCCCGACCCCACCCCGGGCCCGGTGAGATCCGTGTCCGTGTCGCGGCGGCCAGCGTCCAATCCCATCGACTGGAAGCTGCGCGCCGGCGCCTGCACCGGCTGGATTCCCGTGGACCTACCCGCCATTCCCGGACGCGACGCCGTCGGCGTGGTCGACGAAATCGGTGACGGAGTGCAGGGGTGAGCATCAGGTGACCGCGTTTTCGGGCTGGGTGGTGTCACCGGCGCGACCGCAGAGCTGGTCATCCTTCTTGGGCTCACGCCCCGACACGTGGAACGATGAGCAGGCTGCGGGCGCCGGTCTCGCGTCCGTGACCGCGATGCGTGGCCTGAACGCGCTCGGATGCCTCGCGGGGCGCACCCTTCTCGTCGAGGGCGCCGCCGGAGGCGTGGGCAGCGCGGCAGTCGAGATCGCTGTGGCACAAGGCGCCACCGTGATCGGGACAGCCAGCGAACGCAACCACGAGTTCCTCACCTCTCTCGGCGCCGTTCCCACCACGTACGGCCCCGGCCTCGCGCAGCGCCTCTCGCTCTCGCTCCGCACGGCGTCGACATCGCGCTCGACACGCGGCCTCCGGGTCCCTGGACGACCTCGTCGCGATCACGGGCGATCCGACGCGCGTCGCGACCGTCGCCGACCACGCAGGTGGGCAGCGCCTGGGCACGCATGTGGTCAACGCGGAGAACGACTCCACCCTGCTGTCCGCGGCGGCGGAACTGGGCCGGCAAGGCCGCTACACACCTCGGCTCCGAACAGACCTACCCCTGGGCGGATCACCGACGCGCACGCGCACGCCGAGCGCGGACGCACACGCGGAAAGATCGTGATCTACATCTGAAGCGGGGGGCGGACGGCACGGAGCACGCCAGCTCGCCAAGCGATGATTCAGCATCCGAGGCCGGGCCCGACAGCACTCCGCAGAGGCGGTGAGACCGGCATCTGAGCGGCCGCGAGCGCGAGGGCGGCGTACGAGCGCGGGCGCCGACCCGCAGACCGGCTCGCCCAACGCCCGGCCCCCCGCCGTCGCCACGCTCGTCGAGCGCACCAGCCCACTACACGGCCATCGTCGCGCGGCCGGACGGCATCGCGGCCGAGGAGGTCACTCCGCACCACACCAGGAGTCTTCTCAGCGTCCCGCCCCAGCTACGACGAACGCTCACCTGGGTGCTGCTCGGGCCTTCACCACGGTCGGCGGCCGTGTCACCACGCTCGCCGCCTGGAGACCCGGCGTCCCTGTCGTTTTCCCTGCCTCCGGGCACCCAGGGCACGCGGGACCGGAGGTGAGACAGCCTGGGAGCGGCCCACAGCCCGGTGGAGCCGAACAGAATCAGGCAGACGCCGGAGAACGCCTCGGTGTTTCCACTTCGAGCAGGCTTCTTCACCGTCGCCGGCCCGCCAGTCCTCGTTTTCACCAGCCGTGAAGGCGGTCCCGCAGTCGAGTCTGACCATGGACACGAGGCCGTCCTGTCCGCCGGTGTCGTCATCTTCGAAGAGGCCACCCGGCAGGATCATGGCCTGGTCGCTCGTGTCCCAGGCGTACAGGACGCTCATGTCGTACGGGTGGCCTTCGTCGTCGACGAAATACGCAGGGCCGTTCGGGGACCAGGAGCAGACCAGCCGGCCCCAGGAGCGCGGCAACTGACGCGAGTCGCACCCAACGTCGGCCTGCGAGGAATCTCATGGCCGGGATCGTAGGAGACATCGCCTGGGACCGGTCCCGGCAGGTCACTGCCCTGCCGGGGAGGGCGGCCGAGCATGGGATGGCGACGGCTGCTGGTCAGCCTCTGTCCGGGGGCCGCCTGAGCGGTGATTCTGTCGACGGTGTTCATGCCTGGCCCCTGGGAGGCAGCGCCGCAGTCGTAGTTGTTCACCGCGTCGAAGGCGGGACGGTTGTGCTCGCCGTACACGGGATCCACGACATCACGCGTCTTGGCGCCCGACTTCAGATGGCTTGCCGGGTATCGATCGCCTTAAGCACCGTACGGAAGTGTTTGGCGACGTCCGGTGGCGCGCGCTCGCCTGCATCCTCTCACCCATGCCGGCGATCAAGACGGCCTTCCTCCGCAGCTCCTTGAAGTCCAGCGGCTCCCCTTCGATCGCCGCACCGACTTCGGCGCTGTAGGCGATGACGCCGACCCGGAGGTCGTCAGATCAAGAGCAGAAGGCCGAGGTCGCCGTGGCGCTTGGCCGTGTGGTCGGGGTACTGGACGACGCCGGGACCGACGCCGGTGGTGCGGTTTCCGGGGAAGCGGCCTCGGGGAGTTCGAACAGCCTGCCATCGTCGTTGCGGCGGCGACGATCGCGAGGATCCATCTGCGTGGAGCTGTCATGGGCGCAGAGTAGGCAACGGGCTCTGGGAGGGGTCCCGAGTTGGAGCGCCGTACTTCGTGAGTGGCTGGCGACGAGTCGCGAACCGGGTCGGTAGCAAAGGCCTGGAGCCCCGGGACTCGACGCCCCGAGGCGCGCAGGACTAGGTCAGCTCGTTGGAGCGGCCGGCTTCGATGCGGGACCACTGGGCGATGGGGCGCCCGTTCGTACGCCACTCCTCGGGGTTCTCGGCGGAGTACCAGGGCTGGGGCCAGCCGCGCGGGGAGTCCTCCCACGCCTCCTGGCGTCCGTAGACGGTCATGTCCAGCAGCCCGTGGGTGGGCGCCATGACCTCGACGCCGCGACCGCCGGTGTAGTACGTCTCGAACACCCGCTTCCCGTCGCGGACGTAGCAGACGAGGTGGTGATCGCTGCCAGTCACGACCCTCCGGCGAGGCTGCGGCGCCGTCTTCTCGACCGAGTACCACGGCATGTCCAAGCCCAGGAAGTCGCGGTAGCGGACGCTCTCTTGGTAAGGGCCCTTGCAGAGCGTGGCGTACGTGGCGTCGCGGGAGTGGATGTAGGACAGCTCGCGGACCTGACGTTGGAAGAACGTGCAGCCCTCGCACTGCCCGGCAGCAGGACGTCCGGGCCACCAGGCGTGGAAGTACGCGATGAGCTGCTTGCGGCCTTCGAAGACGTCGAGGATCGTGATCGGCCCGTCGGGGCCGATGACCTCGATGGTGGCATCGACTTCCACCATCGGCAGCCGCCGCCGCGCCGCCGCGATCGCGTCTCCTTCACGGGTGTGCACCTTCCTCCCGTGCGAGCAGAGCTTCCCGCGCCTCCTGGTAGGTCTCTCTGTCCACCACAGGCGGGAGGGCCGGGCTCGGTGATGAATCGTTCACGAGCGTCTCCATTCGCTTCCGGGGGAGGCTCCCGAGAGGTCACGTGGAACCACAATGCCCACCAGGCTGCACCGCACTCCCGGGCGCCACGCAATGGCCCATCGGCGGCTCGCCCATTCGGTCCAACAGCCGGGCCCCAACGACGGGCATGGGATCAAGCCTCGCCACCGGGGCGGCGAGACCGCAGGCGTGACCCTGCGGCGAGACAGAGACAGAGACAGAGACAGAGACACAGACAGAGACGGAGCGGACATCGCCCAGGCCCGCCTGGCCGCCGCCAACCACAGTTCAAGCGTCCTCCGCCTGGAGGCGCCGCTCAGGCCGTGGGTGGTGTGCCCGACGCGGTGTGTGTTTCCCAGGCTTCGGCCAGACTGCCGTGGATGGTGAAGATGCCGGCGGCGCCGGTGACGGTGAGCAGGCGCGTCATCTGCGCCGGCGGTGCTACCAGGACGATCCGGCAGCCGGTGTCCTGGGCACGGCGGCGTAGGCGCAGGGGAGGGTGTTGAGGCCGGAGGGTTACAGAAGGTCACCCCGGCCAGATTCAAGATCACGGTGAGGTGAGAACCGAGGACATCTCTTACGTCTCGGAAGGAAGCGGGTGGCGGTGCCAGGTCCAGTTCTCCGGTCACTGCGAGGGCAGTGGTCTGTCCGCGGGTGTCGGTGACGTCGACGCGCAGCGCGGGGTTCATGGCTGACTGCTCCCGTTCTCAGTGGTGCTGGGTGCGGTGGGCGGCGGGTCACTGGAGCGGCAGTCCCGTCAGAGCTGCTGCCCGTTCGGTGTCGTCCACGGCGGCGCCCGAGCCATTCGCACATCAGCACGGTGGCGTCATCCTGGAGTTCCCCGTCGTGATAGTCGAGGACGGCCTGGACGAGGCGGCGCAGCGTTCCGGGACCGGCAGGCCGTCGATTTGGTGGCGGACGAGGAAGTCGGTGAAGCGCTCCAGACCGAACTCCCTGTCGTCGGCGCCCCGCGCTTCGGTGATCCCGTCGGTGTAGAGAACGACGCGGTCCCCGGGCTCCAGCTGCTCGCGGCAGACGGTGCTCTCCAGCCCCAGGCCGGTGCCCATGGGGTGCGCCGGTGGGCACTGCAGGTGGCTGCTCCAGCGGTTGCCGCGGATGATGACCGGCGGATGATGGCCGCGGTTGACCCAGCTCAGTACACCGTCGCGGGTGTCGAGAGTGGCGAGGATGCCGGTGGCGTAGCGCCGGTAGTTGTACTGGTCGATCAATGCGGTTTCCACGGCTTCGCCCTTGGCGGCCAGGTCGGCGCCCTGGCGGCGGGCGTTGCGGCACGCACCGAGTGCCAGGGCCCCGCACAAGCCCGCGCCGTTGTCATGCCCCATCGCGTCCGAAAAAGCGTCAGATGTACCAGAGGGCCGTCGAGGGCGTACTCGTACACGTCGCCGCTGATCTGGTAGGCGGGTTCCAGCGAGGCGGCGATCACGACCCGCCCGTCGGCGAAGGTGCGCGGTGGCATCAGGTTCCACGCCATCTCGGCCCCGATGTTCAGCGGCTCGGTCCGCATGAGCCGGGCCAGCGTGTCGCTGGAGGTGCGTTTGCCGGTGATGAGCAGCGCCAGGAGACCGGCGAGACGGTCTGCGTCCTCGCGGGCACGGGCATCGTCGTAGGCGGAACGCAAGCGCAGCAATCCCAGACGCTCGGTCCCGTCCACCACCGGCACCCACCAGACAGCGTCCTGGGCCTTCTGCGGTGCGACCGGCGTGAGCCGGCCCAACTGGAAGGCCGCCCGGGCGCGGTGCCGTCGATCCGAATATCCCTGTCGGCGCCCGGTGGGACCCCGTTCGGCCCGGTCAGCAGATGCAGTTCCTCGCCCCGCAGATCCGCCACATAGATGAGGACGTCGGTGAAACCGGCGGCCTGGGCGTATTCGCCGGCCCTCTCCGGCAACGCGTCGAGAGGCATCAGATGACTGGCGTCCAGCAGACCGGCGAGCATCGCCCGCCCACCCGCCTCACGGTCCACACCCACGGCCCTGCTCCCTCTGCTCGTCCGGCAGCGATCCGTACCGCGTACCCCCGGGGTATCAACCGCAGCACAGGTGGATGGTCACCACCAACGGAGCCGCCTCATGCGGTCATGGGAGCCGGGGAGCTCCCGGTGCAGCTTGACCACGACTCGATACGCGCCCTAGTGGGGGCAGGTGGCGAGAACGATGTAGTCGACGACGCCGTGCGTGCTGGAGCGCTGCCGGTAGGCGGCGCGCTGGCGGTCGGCACCGGTTCCTTCGGCGCGCAGGCGCTGCCACCGCTCGCGTACGAAGTCGAGGTCCTCGTGCTGCCGCAGTGCCGACGCGACGGTATGCAGCATCTGTTCGACCAGTGTGGTCTGGGCTGCCAGGCGGCTGGTGAGCGGGTCGATGCCGTGGCCGGCCAGTCCGTCGCGTGCCGCGCGCCAGCAGGCCGCACGCAGGACTTCCGGTGCCGGGCGCGGGGCCTGTCGCCGGCTTGGACGGCGGCGAGAGCCGGTGGCGGTCAGGGCGCGTACGACGGCGGCGAGCAGAAGGGTGTCGTCGGAGGATCAGGGCGGCGTCGGCGACGCGGACTTCGATGGTGGGCAGGTGGTGGGAGGGGCGGATGTCCCGGTACAGGCCGCCGCGATCGATGAGCGCCTCCAGCCTCGAGAAGAGTGTCGACGAGGTCGTCGAAGTGCGCGGGTGATTCGAAGTGGCGGGGACGGGCCGGCGACGGGCCAGCGCCCCAGGTGGTGGTGCGCCAGCTCGCGTGTCCGGTGTCCCGGCCGTCTTGGAACGGGAGTTCGCACTCAGCGCGATCAGGGCCGGCAGCCAGGGCCGCAGGTGGTTGCTGACGTGCACGGCAGCACGGGGTCGGGCAGGCCGACGTGGATGTGGCAGGCGCACGCGGTCTGCTCGTCGTCCAGGGCGCGGAAGTGGGCGGTGCTTCGCGCGTAGCGGGCGCCACCTGTGATCGGGACGGGGGCCGCCTGGCCGAGTACGGGGTGCCGGTGGAGGCGATGCGCAGGCGATGCGGGCGGCGGCGCGGGCAGCCGCCGTTCTCGTGCAACGGATCTGGTCGTCCGCTTCCTTCAGACGGACGTGCGGGTCGGTGCGCAGTTCCACCTGGTAGCGGGTCAGCTCGTGCCCACCCGGTAACCGAGTTCACCGGCTGCCTCGCCCACCAGCTGGGGGCTTCCCCGTACGAGTGACGACACACCGAGGCCTACCGATGAGACAGGCAACTCCAGCCCCAGAACGAGAAGGAGCGCACATGCGCGGCGGCGCCACCCGGTCGCCTCGACGGCGAGTCCCGCCCGGAAGCCGTCCGTCACCGGACTCCGCTGTGTCTCATGGGACAGCGGGGCGGTCCCCTTCTCGGCACTCATTCTGCGTGGGGGTACTGGCCAGTTCAACGCGCAGGGCATGGGGCGGTGATGGCGCCGGGTGCGCAAATGGAAGACGAGCGCGGCCAGGGCGCTGGTGGCGGCGAACCAGGCGAGGGCACGGGCTGAGCAGGTCAGGGAATGCGTTGGGGTGAACGCGGACTCCCACCGCTGGACCTGCTGACCCACCGCCTCACCAAGAACCGGTGGATGCCCAGCCGCATGCTGTCTCCCACCGCCGTCCTGCGGACGACCCGCCGCGACGGCACACCCCACCTGACCCCCCTGATCGCCGACCAGGACACCTCCGGCAGCTTCCTGGTCATGGCGACGAACTCGGCCGGCACCACCACCCGGCCTGGTCCTGCCACCTCCTGCGCGACCCCCGTGCCGTGATCGACTGGAAGGGCACGTCCATTCCCGTCCACGCCCACCTGCTCACACCTCGCCAGCAGGACGAGGCCCTATACCGCATCCTCGCAGTCATGCCCGTCTTCGACGACTACGTCAGACACAGTCGCCGCCACATCCGCGTCTTCTCCCTCACACCCGCCGCCGACTCAGGTGACCAGTAAGAGAGCCAGGCCCACATCGCGGACAGCGGGACGGCTGCGGAGCACGGGCCAGGCTCCGGCCCGACGACTCAAGGGTGTACCGGTCCCCTGGCCTGCCTTCAGCCGAGTTGCTCGGCCAGTCCGACGATGATGCCCTCGGGGCCGCGGACGTAGCAGAGCCGGTAGCTGTTCTCGTACCGCGCCAGCTCGCCGACAAGTTCGGCGCCGTGAGTGCGCAGGCGGGCGACTGTGTCCTCGATGTCGTCGACGGTGAACATGACGCGGTGCGTGCCCAGGATGTTGTGCGGTTGATTGCGTTGCCCGGCACTGATCGCCGCGGGCGCGGTACCTCGCCAGCTCGATCCGGCTGTGGCCGTCAGGGGTCCGGACCATCGCGATGTCACAACGAACGCCGTTGAGTCCGGTGCACTGGTCGGCGACGGGACCCTCGACCTCCGCCCGGCCCTCCAGCTCCATGCCGAGTTCCACGAAGAACGCGATGGCCGCGTCCATGTCCTCGACCACGATGCCGACGTTGTCCATCCGCTGAATCGCCATGCTGGCTTCTCCTTCTTCCTCTGCCGCCCGGTGCGGCTGCTGGCACCTCTGGGACGTAGCCGGTAGCACGTTCTCGACATCCGCCGTCATCGAATCTCAGCGAACGGCAAGCTCCGCTCGAACTCCGATGGCACCCGCTCGAAGTCGGGTGGCATCGGACACCTCTTCTCGACGGCCGACAACGGCTGACAACGGCTGACAACGGCCGGCATCGGCCGCCTCGAGCGAAGAATGTAACGCCAGCCGCACCGTCCGGGACGGTCCTCGCCGCAGAGGGCGAGGACGGTGCGCCGTCCGCGTTGCAGGCCGGCGGCGTCGATCAGTACATCTGCCGGCAGTTCCGGAATCTGGCCGACGGCCCTGCACGGGAGCGGATGTCGTACCGGGTCCTTCCGGCCAGGCCGATGACCGGCGCACCGAAACTCCCTACTCGGGTTTGTTGCCGACGGGGCCGCCGATCTCGTACGGCGTGGTGACGTTGTCGTGCCGCGAGGTGCATGACCATGCCGAGCTTGCTGTGCCAGAAGTTGTGGCAGTGGTCCATCCAGATGCCGGGTTGTCGGCCTTGAAGGCGACCTGGACCTCCTCACCGGGCCGGACGAGCACGGTGTCCTGCCACATCGGGCTGCCGGAGGCCTGCTTGCCGTTCTTGCTCAGTACCAGCATGTGGTGGCCGTGCAGATGCATCGGGTGGTCCTCGTTCCCGCGGTTGATGAAGGTGGTGCGGGCCAGGTCACCTTCCTTGGTCATCAGCATCGGGGTGTCCGGGAAGACACGGCCGTTGATGGTCTGCTTCAGCCCGGAAGCTGCCGTCGTAGAAGCCCAGCCACTCGTCGAAGACGAGCTTGTAGTCGCGGTCGAAGTCGCTGTCGGGGTGGAGTTCCGTCTTCTTCGGGCTGCCGTAGCTGTACGGGTCGAATTCGGGGCCGTTCAGGTCCGCCTGTAATTCCCCCTTGCCGTTCGGCGAGTACACGATGCCCGCGTCCGGTGCGCTGCCGTCGGTCACCCGCACCGGCCCGTCGGGCATGGTGAATTCGACGTCCATCCGGTTGCCGCCGCCGAGCACCAGCTTCCCCGCCCCTGAGCACGGTCGGCTTGTGCACCGTCCGTGCCGTCCAGAGCAGTGGACCTTGAACGAGGCGCCGTCAAGGGCGAACTCGCGCGTGGTACCGCTGGTGTTGGTGAGCCGTCCAGGCGTCGACCGTTACCTTGCCGGAGGCAAGCTTCACCTTCTTGGCCTGCGCGGTGAGGGAGAAGCGCCGGTCGGGCGTACCACTTTGGGACCGCGCAGTTCGTCGACGGACACCTCGTGCGCCCCGCTGGTGCCCGGGGGCCATGCGGTGGCCGCCGGCCATGTCGTGGTGCTGCCCGGCGACACCGCCGCCCCCAGTCGGCGCGGCCCTCCATCATTGAGAAGGTGTCCGGAAGCCGGCTGTCGACGACCTCGTAGTTGACCATCTCCTGAAGGAGACGGGTGTGGAACTCCTAGGACCGATCGGGGCGTTGTAGCGCACGCCGCGAGGCTCAGTGGCTGCCGGTGAGTTCGCCGTGGAGGTCCGGTACGGGCGAAATTCAGGAGCGGACGGCCGCGTGCTAGTTACCGTCGGGCGCCATGAGCTGGCTTCCCGATGACTTCGTGCACCCCGTCCTGGTACCGCTGCCGGGCGGTGGCCATCACCTGCGGCCGATCCGGGAGGCGGACACCCCGCTCGACTATCCGGCTGTGATGGGTTCACGCGAGCGGCTGTGGAGCATCTTCGGCCCGGCCTGGGGCTGGCCCGCGGCCACCATGACCTACGAGGCCGACCAGGCCGACCTGTTGCGGCACGAGAAGGAGATCGCCGCACACCAGTCCTTCAACTACGCGCTGTTCGACGCGGCGGAGACAGCTCTGCTCGGCTGTGTCTACATCGACCCACCCGAGAGGGCCGGCGCGACGGCGAGATCTCCTGGTGGGTGGTGGACGAGCTGGTGGGGCAACAAGGTCGAGCAGGCCCTCGACGCGCTGGTGCCGCAGTGGATCGCCGCAGACTGGCCGTTCGAGCGGCCGCGCTTCCTCGGCCGCGAGGTCTCCTGGTCGGACTGGCTCGCCATGCCGGAGCATCCCGTCGCGTAAGTAGCTGCTCGCCTGCTGCTCTTGGGACTTGCATGATCGAATGGCCGTCTCGATCAGGTGGTCGTCGGGTGCTCGGTGCATGCGAGATCAGGGGCCAACGCGAGTGGACGATGCTCGACCCGACGCCACCGCCACCCCCATCGCCTCATGCGGGCCGAGCTCTTCACCGCGGCGGAACGCGGTCTCGAAGGCCTCCCTCTCCAGTAGTTCCCGCGCCTGTGCCGTCGCGCGGTCCACGTCGCCGCGTTCCGCCGGGGGGCAACGGGGCTCCGGTCGCGGCGCGGGGTGGCGGCGGCGCCCAGCAGAACGGCCCGCCGGTTCCCCCGCATCTGACAGGGCAAGGGCTGCGGCCAGTCCCTCCAGGGCGAGCGCGACCGCCCGGGGGCGCCCGTCGAGCGGGCCGTGGCGTACCCCTCCTGCTGCAGCCCCCATGCCGTGCTCGCGTCTCCCCGGGCTTCGGCGATGAACCCGAGCTCGGCGAGGATCAGCGCGTTGGCGCCGTCCAGGCCGACGTCGCGGTGCCGGGCCAGCACCGTCCGCAGATGTATCTCCGACTCGTCGAGCAGGCCCTCGCGCCGTGCGCCGAGCGCCGGAGAAGGCCGGAGCAGCGGCGGCGACCGGTCAGCCGGCGTACGACCTGGGGCTGGCGCTGGGTATCGCCGTCACCGGCAGTGTCGCGGTTGCGGTCTACCGCGCAGGCATCCCCGCGACGCCCCGCCACAGGCACGGGACACGCTCGGCGCGGCACTGGCGGCGGCCGAACGTCTGCCGAACGGCACGGAACTGATCACCGTCGCCCGTGAGGGGTTCACCTCGGGTCTTCAGGTTGCCGCCACGGTGAACGCGGGATTCGCTCTGGTGATCGCGGCATTGGTGATGACGCTACTGCGTCACATCCCGCCGATCTCGACAGCGGCTCCGGAGGAGGACCGCGCGCCCCGTGGCGACGACCACCTCCCTGACCAGGAGCCGACTCTGAACCGCTGACGGAGCGCCGAGAAGAGCGACCTCAGCCGGAGTGTGCGCTAGACCAACACCACGCACTTGGGCCGCACGGTGGTCCGCCCGCAGTCGTCGTCGTGTCGCGGTGCGGCTGGTACAGCGGGCACTCGTCGGCCTGTAGGAGCGCCAAGCGGTTCGAAGGCCCGGCGATTGCCAGCCCGTGACGACATTTGTACAAGACTGAGGGCGGCAGCCCGGACATCCTTCCGTGTATGGGCACCGACGACGTCAAGCATTTGCACGGGATGCACGTGGTCCACGACGGCCCGCGAGAAGCGCCACCGTTGGTGCTCATCCACGGATCGGGGGCCTCGGGCAGTTCCTGGGGCCCGGTAGTGCCGGCGCTGGCCGGCCGGTATCACGTCATCCGGATCGACCTCCCGGGCCACGGTCACTCACCGCCCGCGCCGTCGTACGAGGTGCCTGAGCAGGCAGCCGGCCTGGCCGCGGCGCTCGATGAGCTCGGCCTTCGTTCGGTCACCGTGGCCGGGCACTCCAGCGGCGGATACATCGCCACGGCCCTCGCCGAGCAGCGCCCGGACCTGGTGGGCTCCCTCGCACTGATCAGCAGTGGCCCGAGTCCCGATGCGCTCCTCCCGCAGCCCACCCTCCTTCGGGCCCTGATCTCCCCCGCCGCTCGGCCCGCTGCTTTGGCGAGTCCGTTCCGACGTGATGCTCCGCCGGGGGTGACCGCGGTGTGCAACCGCCCGGTGGACGTCCCGGACGACCTGATCAGCGAGGTACGGGGGCATCGACTACCGCACGTTCAGGGCGGTGCTGCGCCAGAACGGCGCGTACATCGCCGAGAGGACCGTACCCGCGCGCCTCACAGCACTCGACGTCCCAGTTCTGGTGATCTTTGGTGCTGCCGACCGGCGCTGGGATCCGTCGTCGGCTCATCACTACGACACGGTGCCGAACGCGCGAGTCGAGCACCTGCCCGACGTCGGGCACTTCCCCATGCTCGAAGCGCCGGAGGCAACCGGGTCGTTGCTGCTGGATTTCGCGGCGACGGGCCACTGACACCCACCGCCGCCTAGCCTGGTGTCGTGAAGCCCATCGAAGCACCACCTGACTGGAGATCGGTGGAAGTCGCCGTGCCCCGGCGGTCGGCCCGGCTGCCGGGGGTCAGCATGGCTGGATTCCGCCAACGTGCTCCGGAGCGCGTGCAGATCGCCATGGTCGCGCATCCCTCGGTCACTCTGTTCGTGGACCTGAGCGACGGAGGCAGCCTTGTCCACGACGCCCCCGGTCGGCGCGAATGCGGCAGCACGGTCGTTGGCCTGGCACCGGGCGATCTTCGACTCGGAGGACGGGCGGCCGGGGGATCGAGTGCCTCCAGATCCGGTTGTCGCCGGTTCTGGCAGCTGCGGTGCTCGGCGCATCGACCGACCTCAGCGGGAGGGTGGTCTCCCTGGAGGATGTGTGGGGCCGCGACGCCGGGCGAGCCGAGGACAGGCTGCGGGCCGCCGCGTCGTGGGACGAACGGTTCATGATCACAGCGGATGCCCTTGGCCGACGACTGAACACCCGCCCGTCGCTTGATCCGGAGGTGGCCGCCGCCTGGCGGCTGATGCTCACCAGCCGGGGACGGGTGCGCGTCGACAGTCTGGCGAGCGAGCTGGGATGGAGCCGCAAGCGCCTGTGGTCCCGCTTCCGGTCCCAGATCGGCCTCACCCCCAAGCGCGCCGCCCGGCTGGTGCGCTTCGACCACGCCGCCCATCTCCTCGCGGCGGACAACGCCGCCGCCCGGGTGGCGGCCGCAGGCGGCTACGCCGACCAGGCCCACCTCCACCGCGAGGTCGCGGCGTTCACCGGGATGACACCCACCGGCCTGGCCGCCGCGCCGTGGCTCGCCATCGATGACGTCGCGTGGCCGACCTCTTCGCGGACCTGACACCTTCTCTTCCATCAGGGGATGAGGGTGATACGAGGGAGGACCGGGCCGGGGTGGTTCGACAAGATGAACGATGCCGACATCGTCGCCGGTTGAACGCAAGTAGCAGTCGACCAGGGCCTCACCGAAGCGCAGGTTCACCATGTTCTTGCCGAGCTTCGGCAGTCGGACACGCTGGTCGACGACAAGCTCGGGTCGCGGCTGTGCGAGGCGGTTCGGGTTCTGGAACAGGTGCCGGAAGCACAGCAGGACTGGCACCCCGGGTCCGACCGCCAGGTGGGAAGAGGCCCAGGGCGACTGGTGGGAGAACCGCCGTCCGGTCATTCCGGACGCCCCGGCCTGACCCGTCGACACGGATCGTCTCGACCTCCGACGTGCCACCCCAGCAACCATGGTCCGACACGCCGAGGTGATCCAGATGGTCGAGGCTGTCGGAAAGGGCTGGCGACGACCGATGAGTTTCTCCATGATGCCCAGTCATAGAGCGTGATTGGTGCACCGCAGCCGCCAGGTTGGTCGAAACGTGCACCGGCCGCACCCGCTGAGACCCAGACACGAGACATCGAGGAACCGAGATGCGCATCCTGATCAGCACCGCCTTCATATCGCTCGACGGCGTCGTGGAGGCCCCGGGAGGCGAGCCCGGTTACAGGAACTCCGGGTGGACCTTCAAGGACGTCGAGTTCCTCCCCGAGGCCTTCGAGATCAAGGGCCGGGAACAGAAGGAAGCTGCCGCGATCCTGATGGGCCGGACCAGCTACGAGGCGTTCAGCCCGGTGTGGCCCGACATGGAGGACTTCGCCGACTACAAGCTGATGCCGAAGTACGTCGTCTCCACCACCCTCACCGAGGACGACCTGGTAACGAACTGGGGCGAGACGACGATCCTGCGCACCCTCGACGAGGTCGCCGCGCTGAAGGAGACCGAGGGCGGCCCCATCATCGTCCACGGCAGTGCCTCCCTGAACCGGGCCCTTTCGGACGCCTGCCTGATCGACCGTTACCACCTGATCGTCTTCCCGCTGCTGCTCGGGGCGGGCAAGCGGCTCTTCAGCGCCACCGACAAGGACACGCAGAAGCTGAAGCTCGTTGAGCACGAGGCCTACGCCAACGGGCTGCAGAAGAACGTCTTCGACGTCGTCCGCTGACAGGGCCCCGCGCGCTCGCCCCGCCGTCGCGGCACTCGTCCTGTCCGGAGCGCCGTGGCTCACCGCGCGGACCACGGGAAGACGTGCCGCGACACCGAGCCCGGCCGATGGCACGGTCGTCCGGCTCACCGGCCGGGGCCTTTATACGGGCCCCGGGGGGGCGTGTCGGTGATCGCGCACGACTCGTGGACCGTCTTCTCGCGTCACCACCGTTCGGCGAGGAGACGATCGGCCCGCCGACCTCGGGCACGATGGACGCATGCGAACTCGTCCAGTGCTTGTCTTCGACGGAGACTGCGGCTTCTGCACCGCGGCGGTGCGTGTGATCGAGCGGTGGGTACGTCCTGGCTGCGAGACCACCCCCTGGCAGCGGGCCGACCTCGCGGTCCTGGGCGTGCCCCAGGAGCGTGCCCAGCGGGAGGTGCTGTGGGTGACACCCACGGCGGCCGTCCACGGCGGCGCGCAGGCTGTGGCGAAGCTCCTGATGAGTGCCGGGGGCGGATGGCGCATCGTCGGAGCGGTGCTCACCTTCGCCGCCCGTGCGTTGGGCGGCAGCCGGCGTCCTACCGGCTCGTCGCCGACAACCGTGAACGGCTGCCCGGCGGGACCCCCGCATGTGCGGTGCCCGAATCGGACGCCCACCCGGGCCGGCCGGGGCAGGCCGGTCCGTACCGGACGTGAGGCGTACGGACCGTGCGGTCGTCGAGCGGTGGTCGGTCAGCTCCTCGCGCCCGTCGCGCACCTCGCGTTCTTGACGTTCCATTTGGAGGACGCGGGATTTCCGGGCACCAGGGGGAGTGGCCGGGCTGCCGACCGCCCTCGTCGCCACCCACAGCTCGGGCAACCTGGTGATCGCGCCGTGTGCGCCGAGTACGACACGCTGCCCGGCATCGGCCACGCCCGCAGGCACATCGTCAACGGGGCGGCAACCGAGGGCGCGGCCCCACGCCCTGGCAGTTGTCGCGGACACCGTCGGCATCGCCGTGAAGCTGGTGGGCACACCGGCCGAGGACTGATGCCCCGAGCAGTTTCGCGTGGTGTTCCGAGGCCCTCGTACCCAGGCACGGATCCCAGGCAGAGGAAAAATCGCATGGCGAATCATCGCGACCCGCGCCACGCTGCCGCAGGCCGTGCCAGAGAACGAGGAGGTGGTACCCGTGAACGAATTCACTCGGGTGCTCTCCTCATGGATCACGGTCGGGCGATAGGTCGTCCGGGAGCGCCGTACCACAGCTCTCCCGAAAGGCACGACCATGCACTTCACTTGCGAACAACGCCTCGACGACGGCGTTCTCGAGGCGCGCGTTCACCCTCGGCGAGATCCCCGGCATCCTGTGGACACCCGCGTCCGCATCCGCCACCGCGGCGGTGCCGCTGATCCTGCTCGGCCACCCCCCGCTCGGACTTGCCCGGATGTACCCCCGACTGGTGGCCCGGGCCCCGGCACGCCGCTGCGGACGGTTTCGCCTCGGCCACCATCGAACTCCCCGGAAGCGGTGACCGGCCCCGTTGGGCCGCCGCCGAGCAGGCCCGCGCCGACCTGCGCCGCACGCTGGAGGCCGGCGAGCCGGTCGGCGACGAGATCGTCGACGCCCTCGTTCTGCCCCTGGTCGAAAGGTCGGTCCCGGAATGGCGGGCCGCCCTGGACACCCTTCTGACGCTGCCGGAGATCGGCGGCCCGGTCGGCTACTCGGGAGGAATCATCTCCATCGGCGTCCGCCTCGCGCTGGTCGAGCCACGCATCTCGGCCGCCGTTCTGTTCGCGGGCAGTTACGTGCCTCGCCGCCATACTCGAGGAGGCCCGGCAGGTCACCGTTCCGCTGCACGTCCTCCTGCAATGGGACGACGAAGCGAACGACCGGCAGTCGGTCCTGGACCTGTTCGACGCTTTCGGCTCCAAGGAGAAGACGCTGCACGCCAACATGGGCGGGCACACCGGCGTCCCGCAGCACGCGGGGACGCCGCGCCCGGTTCCTCACCCGGCACTTGCAGTGAGGGCGTGACGTCGGGTCACCGGCAGACGGTAGTCCGCGTCGGCCAGGACGTCTGGCGCGGACGCCATCGTGGCCACCGTCCGGCACGAGCTCCACGATGGACCGACGATCCTCTTCACGACGCAGGGAGGGGGCGACCGCTGACCAGTCTTCGCGGCCCCCGCCTCGCGGGCCCCTCACGGGCTGAGGGGGGACTCAGTAGTTGCGCCACTCGTCCAGGACGTAGTCGAGCACGGCGGGGTCCATCAGAGTGCTGGCCCGCACGTCGGTGCGGCGGCGGTCGACGGGGGAACACGGTCGCCGCCCTGAGCACCGCGTCGTCCAGGTACCGCAACTTCGGGACGTCCGGGGCGAGTCGCAGGGGCGGGGGTTCGGTGCCCCGGCCGGCGAGGACGAATCCCCCAGTTGCCGAAACTCGGCACGTCGACCTGGAACTTCGTCGTCGCATAGCCCGCCGTCTCGATCGTCTTGGCGATCGACCAGTACGTCTTCGGGGCGAAGAACGGTGATCCGCTCTGCACCATCACCTTGCCCTCCGGCCCCAGGACCCGGCCGAGCAGATGGTAGAACTCCACCGAGTACAGCTTGGCCAACGACGCCGAATCCGGATCCGGGAAGTCGATGATCACCGCGTCGTACTGCTGCCGGGCATCGCGCAGCCAGCTGAAGGCGTCCGCGTTCACCACCTCCACCCGGGGGTCGTCCAGCGCGCCCCGTTGAGCGTGCGCAGTGGAGCGTAGGACCGCGCCAAGCGGGTCATGGCCGGGTCC
The DNA here is from genome assembly GCA_021502835.1 of Streptomyces thinghirensis. The sequence continues at coordinate 153,363 of JAKFGP010000059.1, read as the reverse complement.
AGTTCGACCAGGGTGACGTGCCGGACGTCCTCGTACCGGAGCACCTCGCGCAGCGCGAGCCCGTCACCACCCCCATGATCAGCACGTTGGAGCGACGGCCCGAGAGCGCGGGGTGGACGAGCGACTCGTGGTAGCGGTACTCGTCGACGGAGCTGAACTGGAGATCGCCGTTGAGGAACAGCCGGATGTCGGGGCTCCCGGTGAAGGCGGTGGACCGGGTGATCACGATGTCCTGGTACGGGGTGGTCTCGGCGTGCACGATGGGATCGGCGTACATGTGCTGACGCGCCGTGACCTCCAGGTCATCGGCCAGCACGTACGTCGTGCCGAGCACGGCGAGCACGGCGACGACACCGGCCAGCAGGCCGGCCCGTACCGTGCGCCGGAGCTCGCGGCGGAAGATGAAGACCACGACGATGACGCCGGCGACCGCGTCTGACCACGCCGACCACCAGCGCGCCCTTCAACTGTCCGAAGGTCGGCAGCAGCAACAGAGGGAAGCACAGGCCGCCGACCAGGGCACCGATGTAGTCGACGGCGAACATGTCGGCGACGGCGCTGCTGGCCTCCTGCCGGCGGATCCGCTGCAGGAGGGTCATCAGCAGCGGGATCTCGGCGCCGATCAGCAGGCCGACCACCAGGGACACCACGATCTCGCGGGCATGTACAGCTGCAGCCAGGCGAAGGCGGCGTACAGCACCAGGACGGACAGGCCGCCGATCAGTGCCAGTACCCCTTCCAGTACCGCGAACGCGACGACCGCGCGGCGGCGCAGCGGCTTCGCGGCCAGTGAGCCCACGCCCATGGCGAACACCATCACGGAGATGACCACGGAGGTCTGCAGTACCGAGTTGCCGATGAGGTAGCTGCCCAGCGCGGTCAGCGCGAGTTCGTAGACGAGGCCGCAGGCGGCACAGAGGAAGACGGAGAGCAGCAGAAGAAACCGCGCCCCCGGGGAGGTGGGGGTTTCCGGGGGGCGGGAGGGAGCGGCCGCGGTGTCGCGGTCGTCCAGAGTGGGTGGAGCTCATGGGTGGTGTCCTAGGAGAGGGCCGCGCCGACCATGAAGGCGGTGCCCAGGTACATGCCGGGCCTGGACCCAGGCGGCGGGGTGCGGGCGGTTGTCTTCGTCCTCCAGCGCGATCGCGCCCATCTGACCCGGTGTGAGCATGCCGATCACGATGCCGACGCAACGTCATCACCAGCACGCCGGCCAGGCCGTAGAGGAGCGTGCTCAGCAGGCCCTGGCCCAGCCCCGTTCCGACTCGCTCGCCCGGATGGCCTCCATGATGACCAGACCCACCGCGACGGACTGGCTGCCCAGCAGCACGGCCGCCCCGCGTTGCGGTCCCGCCACACCACGTGGAAGAGCTTGCCGGGGTGACGAGGTCGAGGGCGACGAAGCCGACGGCCATCACGGCGAGGCCTACGACTCCGTAGAGCAGTGCCTGGCTGGCCGACTCGAAGATCTCGGTCACTGGGGTGCCTTCTGGAGAGCGGTCTGCAGGGTGGGAGGTGGTGCCAGACTTCGAGCGCCGGAGTCACTTGCCTTCGCCGGGGCCGCCACCGCGATAGCTCTGGCGCTGTTCGGGTTGGGCCAGTTCACGAGGTGCTGCTGGTGTCGCCGGTACCCGTTGCGGTAGTCCTCGATCTCGATCAGACTGCCGCCCTGTACGCGAGACGGTCACCATGTCGTCGCCGTAGCGCAGGAACCGCATGCCGCCGCCGGAGGAACCGGTCGAGGGCCTTGCGGTGGTCGTGGATCGCGTCGGCGACCCGGGCCGGGGAACTGTCCTTGTCTAGCCACCGGGACCCGCTGGAAGCGTGTACTCGTCGCGGATCCAGGAGCGCGGGACGCCGTCGTCCCCGTCGCTCGAGCAGGCCGAGAGCAGGACCGTGACCAGCGCGGCGGCCGCCGGCCCGGGCGGACGAATCGGACACCTGTTCATCGGCTCTCCAGCGTGGTGTGCGTCGATACGATCTGCCCGTCCTGCGGGTAGGTGTCCAGGTCCGCCAGGACAGTCGGGTGCGGCACGCCTCGTCGGACGCCTCGACGACCACTGCCGTCACGGCCTCCGGGAACCGGGGAAAGACTCCGCACAGACTGTGCTCCGCGTCGGCCGCCCGGCCGAGGATGTCCACCACCTGTGCGCTGAACTCGAGAGGGTTCAGGCGCGCCGTGGTGGCGCTGAAGTCGTAGTCCCAGGCGTCTTGTTGCCGAGTGAGCCTGGCCGGCAGGGCCCCGGGCGGCACCCGGCAGGCACGCCACCGTCTCCCTCACGGGTCCGACGAAGACCTGGTGCGAGGCGCCGAGGAGCCTCATGCGTACGCTCACTCCCCCCACCAGCACCTCTCGTTCGGCGAGTGCCGGCCGTTCGGTCAGGTCCAGTGAGAAACAGAGCTGGTCCGGGCGTCGTGTCCAGGTAGGGGGCTTGCAGAGAGAGCAGAGATGGAGCGTGCACGCGCGCCCCCCGGTCCGATACTGCTACGAGCGGCGCTGAGTATCGCACATGAGCCCCGAGTGGCGCCTGATGGCTGGGGTGCTCGCGTGGAAGCGCGCCCGCCGACGGCAGGTAGCGTTCTGCGCGAATCGGGCACGGGGGCGCCCAGCGTCTGGGCCGTGCGCTGTTCGCTTATTCAGACCGCCCGTGGTCTGCAGTCCAGGACGGAGGCGCCGCAGTCCCAGCCTCGGGCCGGCGGGACCACCGGGTGGTCCGATGTCCAGCGTGCTGGGGGAGTCGACGTCGGTGTTGCTGCAGGCGCATTACCACTGGCCGCTGGGCGGCCATGTCCGTCGCCCGCGGCCGACACCGCAAGTCAGCCTCTCCAACCCCTTGTCAGATGTGGCACCTACGCTGTCCGCAGGACTTGATCAAGGAGCAGACGCAGTGCGCATAGAGCGTCACCAGGTGGGCGTGGCCGTCGTGTCGGCTGCACGCGAGGACTTCACGAACCGGATCGGGGTCTGGTGCGGTCGATGTCGCGGGCCGGCCGGATGGCCACCTACGAATGGCAGTCCATCGCCGAGGAGTTCCACGACTACCTCGGAGCTCTCTCCGTCGAAACGCCCGACCTCGACCCGCCCGAAGCCAGCAGCCCTCAAGGACGCCTCTGGCGCCGCGCCGGCGCCGTCGCCTTACGCCGCGTACCACCCGCACTGCACCTTCCAGGCCTTCCTGGAGTACGTGAACTTCGGCATGAGCATGACCCGGGCGCCGACGCCCCCGAGGAGAGCGTCACGCCCGGGGAGTGGATTGACGCACTGTGCCCGTCAGTCCCTTCGGGACAAGGCCAAGTGGCACGGCGAGGCATTTCACTTCGCCCGGCTGAAGTTCGCCGAGCGGCGCGGTGGAACGCCCGTCGGCGAATCTCGCCACGGCACTGACGGCCGTAGGTACGGACGACACCGGCGACGACGACGAGTACCCGCCGAGCGCGCAGGCGAGGTTCGCCGCCGTCGACGAGTGCCTGAACCGGGTCCGGGCCCGCGCCGAGGAGACCGGTGAGGCGCTGCTGGACCGGCTGTACAGCGCGGCGCTGCGCACGCTGCGCGCTTCTGGCCGCCGAGGACCAACATGCCTTCGATACCGCGCCGTCCGACCTTCTTGGTCAGGAGTCCACCCTGCACGGCCCCTCAGCCTCTCCGAGCAGCCTTCTCCCGCTGGTCCCCATCGCCCTCACCGCGCTGGCGTACCGCACCTGGGCTGGGCCCCTGCCGTCCACACCGACTACCTGCCGCACGCCTTGATCACCGGCTTCGAGAGCCGAGGCCCCCGGGTCGCGGGGGTTCGGCCGGAACCGGCGGCCTGACGCGGTCGCCGCGCTCGGCGCCGGGCACCTGGTGGTGGAGCGACCGGACCTGTGAGCGGACCGTGCACCGCAGACCGAGGCCATGTACGAGGAGAACCTTCGCGAGGTGTTGGCCCCCGCCGAAAGCCTCTCGCCGTTTCACGGCTCGAGGGTGTCATGGGCGATCAGGAACGCCTGTTCCAGTGGCGGGCGGCTGACCCCGGCGGCGCGTCACAGAACCCCTGCCCGCGAACCTTCGACTGGCCTCCCGGATGGGGCGGCCCTGTTCCGCATCGCTCTGGCGGAGCCGGGCACAGAGGTGGAGCTGACCATCGACGGCCGCACGCGGCGCTACCGGGCCGAGCGGTGCGAAGCAGCCGGCCCCGGCGTCTGGCAGAAGCCACCGCCTTCGCCCTGATCACGGGCGCACGTGAAGACCTGGCTCCGCTGGTCCTCACCGGGCCCGCCTTCACCCGCCCGGACGGCCTGCCTTCCGCCGCGTACCCGCGAGGCCCTCCACGCCTACTTGAAGGGCGTTCTGACCCCGAGCCGCCGCGCAGCGGGCACTGGAGCAGGACGAGAAGGCGAAGGACTGGGGCTTCGCCATGCCGCCGGCCGTGCTGCTGTCGCAGTCGTGGAGGGCGACGAGGAGAGCTTCAACCTGGCCCTGGCCGACGCGCTCGAAGCCCACCCGCGCCTACTACCAGGTCGCCAACCGCGCGGATGATCCGAAGCCTCCGTCAACCTCGACGTCCTCGCCCTGGCTTGCCACGCCCGCCGCCGTGCTGGGCCATCCGCGTCGAATCCCCTACCTTCCACAGAGTCTCCTACAGGCCGCCGAGCCCTTTTAGCGTGCGGAGGCTGCGTTCGCCCCGCTGAGCCGTGCCACGCCGCGCAGCAGCACGGAGTGGTCGAGTTCGCCCCAACCGTTCGCGAGCGCGCGGCGATCTGCTGGGCGGCGACCGCCGTGGCGGGTGTCACCGCGCCCACAGCGCGAGCGGCGTCGGCAGCAATCCCCACGTCCTTGTGGTGCAGTGCCACCCGGAAGCCCGGGGAGAATTCCTCGCGCAGGAAGTTGTCCTCTTTGCGGGCCAGGCCGGTCGAACCGGCCAGTCCGGCCGCTCAGCACCTCCAGTGCCGGATCCGGGTCGACGCCCAGGACTTGCGCAAGCCTGGAGGTTGACGGCGACGATCATCTGGTTGGCGGCTTTCACGGTCTCGCCCCGCGCCGTGCGGACCGCAGTGCACCATCGTGCTGCCCATGGCTTCCAGCACCGGCCGCGCGACGAGGAAGTCGTCCACGTCGCCGCCCACCATCAGGGACAGCACGGCCTCCACGGCTCCCGCCTCGCCACCGGACAGGGGCGCGTCCAGTACGCGCTCGCCGTACCCTTCGCCTTCGCCTTCGCGCCGAGTGTGCGTGAGGTCTCCGGCGAGATGGAGGAGTGGCCGATGAGGAGGGTGCCGGGCCGGACGTTTGGACAGGATGCCGTCAGGACCGTAGGCGACGGCCTTCGACCTGGGGCCCAGCGGGCAGCATCGTGAGGACGAACTCCGCGTCCCGGACAGCCTCGGCGATGGTGCCCGCCGCTCGCCCGCCGGCTGCCACGAGCGGGGCCGTCTTCTCCGGGGTGCGGTTCCAGCCGGTCACCTGGCGCCCGGCGCGCACCAGGTTGACGGCCATCGGGCTCCCCATGATGCCCAGGCCAATGAACTGATCTTCGCCATGCGCGACCTCTTCGCGCGTGGTGCGGTACTGCGCGGAGGTGTGGCGTGGGTGCTTCTCGATGTATAGGCAGGGTGGAGCGGTGGACTACCGATGATGTGCGGCATCGCCGGTTTGGCTAATCGGCTTCTCTGAACCAGGACTTGTCCGGCTGATCATGCGACTTGCCCGTGCCCAGGTCCTTGATGTGGGCACGGGGCGAGAGGACGCGACGTCCTCTCAGCTGGCCGAGTTCGACCGCTGCACTGTGTCGGGAGGCCGCACACGGCGCAGCTGATCGGGACCCAGCAGCACCTCTGTCTCAAGTTCAGCCCCATCCGCAGCGATCGCGTGCGGCACGAACCTGGTTGAGCCCTCCCGTCGCCAGTGGTCCCGGTCAGGCATTTGGTCGCCTCGGCGCCAGCGCCAGGCCGAGAACATCGCTCCAGTTCAGGGCGCGGTACCGGTGAATCAGCCCATGATCAGCCCCCGCACAGAGCTCTCCACTTGCCGGGCGCATGGGCTGAGGGGTCGAACTCGATCGGCCCACGGCAGCACGTGGCGAGGTCTACGAAAAGCGGCCCTCTCCGTGTTCAGGAGGTTGCCCGGATGCGGCCTCGCCGTGCAACAACTGCTCGCCGGCTTTGTCGGTGCTGATCGCGGCGCTCAGTCCGCTGAGTGTGTCGCTGAGGAGCTCCCGGTCGAGTCGGGCAGCTCGGGGGACTGTTCGCGGTCCTTCACCTCTCGCAGTGCCCCAGCGACCTCGATCGCTGAAAATGGGGGCGAGCCTGATCGATCTTGCGCAGGGCGGCATGGTGCCGTAGAAACATCACGTCAGGTAGTCGGCCGGGGCGATCTGTGATCCCACCGGTTCGTAGTAGGTCCGAGCGAGATGGCGAAGGCATCACGCACATAGACTCGGGGTCGACCCGAGGCCTCTCGAGCTCAGCCACCGGAGCATCGACGTCGGCGAGAAGGCGAGCAACCTCCACTTCGAACTCGGAATCAGCCGATGCGCCAAAGGTGCGACCCGACCAGAACATCGCAAGGCCAGGCGCAGAGCGACGCGTCGAGTTATGGACGACGATCGCTTCGTCGACCTGGAGGCCCAGCTCCGAAGCAGTCGCCCGTCCTGCCTCAACTGCGCGGTGAGCCCTGATGGCTCCACACCGTTCTCCCTTGTTGTTGAGTACATATACACGCGCCTGGGGACAACCGCGACGCCCCCGCCGGCGACAAGCATCGCAAACAGAGCCCGCGCAGGCGTAGGATTAAGGCGGCCTCGGCAGTCGGCAAGGGCTTCCGAGGTACGACGCGGGGATGAAGATCAACGGTCGCAAGCGGCATCTCGTGGTCGACAGAAGCCGCTCTCCACCTCCGTGCGGTGCGAGCGGTTGTGCTCCTCCTTCCACTCAGGGAGTCTCGCTCGCCGCGTTCGCGGCGGCGCGGGAAGGCCAGGCCCGCGCCCGGTAACCGCCGGCTCCATAGAGCTGCCCGTCGGGTTGGAGAGGCACGTCGGGGTCGTGGATCGGGTTCCGCCGTCCCGGAGGAGGGCCGGCAGCGGGTGGCCACCTTGTTGAAGACGGCCGCCGACGACCTGGAGACTGGTCACCCTCTGGGCGTTCACCCAGGGGCGGTGTGGGGGGCGGCTGCTGGACGCCTTCGCGGGCGGCGACCTGGGCGAGCTTCGCTCGTAAGAGCGACGGCGGCCGGTGCACTCCAGTCTGCGGCAGCCGAGTCGTCCGGGTCATCCCGGTCGCCGGTCTCCCGGCAGCAGAGGCCGGGGCAGAACGACCGCGGGTCAGCGCGATCCCGTTCCGCACGGCCCAGCGCCCGGTGAGGACGCCCAGGTGTTCTCCACCGACCACGGCCCCGGCACCGAGAGCCGTGCGGGGAACGTTCCGGTCGCAAGGGCGAAGTCCACGCTCGCCCTCGGTGAAACCCAGTTCCCGTCGAGTCAGTGGGTACCAGGCCTTGAAGACACTCTCCTTGGCGCTGAACAACAGCCGGTCCCAAGGCACATGGGCCGTGCCTCAGCGAGCTCGGCGAGCCTGTGGCTCTTTCCTCAGCTTGCGATACGGCATCGAGGACACCGTCAGGCAGTGGCTCCGCGGGCTCCGCGTCGATACCGAGCGACACCACATCCGCCGAACGGGCCAGCGCCGCTGCCCGATAGCCCGCACAGTGGGTCATGCTCCCCACTATTCCGTGTGGCCATCGCGGTTCCCCACGCTTCCCCGGCGTCAGCGGCAACCCCGCACCCGAGCTCCTTCAGCGCGACCCGCGCACAGAGCCGCACCGTCGAAAACTCCCGCCTCCTCTTGTCCACCGCACGCGCTATCACCGCCTTCTCCCCGTGGAAGAGGGAAAGAACCGGTTCGTCGCGTTCATCCGCCAGGCGGTCACGACCTTCTCCGGCAGCAGCCCCCGATCACCAGGCCCCTCGTCCACGACCGGGGTGGTGAGCACCCGCCGCAGGCCACTCCTCCCCAGTGAGCTCCACCTGACCCAGTTCGAGCCCGGGGCGCCAGCTCGGACATCAGCTCGTCGTCCGGGCCACTCGTGGCACTCACGGCGGCCCCACCGGCCTCGATGTCATTCGACACCTCAGTCATCAACTGTCACTTTCGCTCAAAGAGTTACACCTCTCCCCGTACAGCCCCGTCGTCTTGGCACCTCGGTCCGGGTGGACGCCGCCCTTGCTGCGCCCCGCGATCTGCGCCGCCTCCCACGGGCGCACCGACGCCGCCGGCCCCGGCCCCGGCGAGTCCGAGGCGCACTCAGCCGACGGGCCTGAGGGTGCGGTCCCGCCAGGGAACGGCCCGCCCCAGCTGCGCGGCCACCTGGAGCAGCAAGTCCTCACCGCGCCGTGCGCGGCAACCATCTGCACGCCTGATGGGGTAGGCCCTCGCGGCTCTGGCCCAGCGGGAGGGGCTGATCGCCGGGGTTGCCTGACACGTTGAACGTGGCGGTGAAGGGACCGTACGTGAACAGACTTGCGGCAGCCACGAGCGCGCCGGGTGCCCGTCGTGGTCAGTAGTCGAGGGTCCCGTGGGGGCGGGCAGACGGCCGAGCGTGGGCGTCAGGAGCAGGTCGTACTCCTGGAAGAAGCGGCCGAGGGATCGGCACCTCGTTCTGCGCCTCCGTCGTGGCCATCACGTCGAGCAAAGCGTGAACTCTTCGCTCTCCGTGAGTATGCGCCGCGAGACCGGCTCCAGCTTCTGCGGGGTCGGGCCTGCGGGGCGGAGCCGCGCAGCACGGTCGCCGCCGGTGGTCGTGACCGTCAGTATCGCGGCTCCTGATGATGGCTTGGCTGCCGACGTGTCCGGCCCGGCCCCGGTCAAATTCGTACGGGCCGATCCAATCCAGGAGGACCTGGCCCGCGGTGACCGCCGCGTCGGCGACCCTGGGGGTCCACTGTGCCGCCCGTCCGCGGCTCGGTGAGCCAGGGCGATCCTGCAGCCGTCCGGTCGGTGTGCGGATGGCCTCGGCAGCATAGGGCCGGACGGGGGGCGGCGCTCTGGTACTCAAGCCGCCGACGGCGGGGCGCAGACGGCGTCCAGGAGGGTGGGCGGCGTCCCGCACCGGTCCGCGTGACCGCGAACTCCACCAAGTCTTCCCGGCTATTTCTCCGCTAGCGGGCCTGCGGCGTGGCGCCCGAGGCCCGGTTTTTCTGAGCCCGACGAGGCCGTACCGACGAGGTCGAACACGCGAATGGACCTGCCCGCGTCGTTCGCGTGCGCCGACGGCAGCATTGCGCCTCCGCCGCGACCAGGGCGGCCGCGCCGCTCGGCTGACCCGCCCACGCCGCGTTCGTCCCAGGGGTTGCGCGTCAGGCAGTAGCGCACCGACTCGGCTGCGAAGTTCAGGCCGAACTCCGGCGCGGTGCTCTGCCCGGAGCGCCACCAGCCCCAGCGGGAAAGCGGAACCGGGCCATCAGGTCGTGGTCGACGAGCGCGTAGGGCGCCTTCGATGATGGCACGGCTACGCCGATGGTGAAGGGCAGCATTCCCTGCGCGAAGGGCCCGCGTCTCTGATGACGAACGGCACCCCGGCCAGAGGGGGGCCCGGGCCCGCGGGCGCAGGGACGGGTCGACCGGCGGCTGCGTCAGTCGCGTTGAGATCGCCGTCACGCCCGCTCTAGGGCACGCCGCGCGCAGTCCTCGACCTCGGCCGCGTCACCTGGCGCGTCCGGGATCAGCTCACCTGTTTCAGCCCCACCGCGTCGAAGGACGCGTACTCGCTCGAGCTCCAGCGCTCCCACTCCTTGTTCCCTGTGTAAGCCGTCCGGTTGCGCCGTGTGCGGAGCGGCGGGAAGGGTCAGCTGCCTGGGCAGGTGGCGCCGAGGTGGTCGGTGATCTCCCGCACGATCGACTCGGTGTGATCGCTGGAGGAAGAAATGACCACCAGGGAAGACACGCAACCGGAACGGCGCCACGGTGTGCTGCGCCCAGGCCTCGGCCTCGGCGACCCCGGACCTGGCGGGTCGCTGTCGCCGGTCAGCGCGAGGACCGGGCAGCCCGAGGGCGGCCCCGGCCGGTAGTGCGGTAGGTCTCGATGGCGCGGTAATCGCCGCGCATGGCGGGCGCGGCAACACGGTCAGGGACCGTCTCGTCGGCGAGCAGCTCCGAGTCGGTGCCGCTCAGCCGCCGCAGCTCCCCGATCGAGCCTTGGTCGTCGCGCAGGTGCACCCGCTCCTCGCGCTGCCGCGATGGCGCCCGCCGCCCGGACACGAAGAGGCCGCGCAGGACGACACCGCGTGCCTCCAGACGCCGGGCCACCTCGAAGGCGACCTCCCCCGTCGCGCCCATGCTGTGCCCGGAAGAACGTCAGCGGTCGGTCGGCCCAGGTGCTGCTCGAGCTCGTCGGTGAGTTGGTCCGCGAGGGTCGAGATGTCCGCGATGCACGGTTCTTCGAAGGCGATCCTGCCGACCGGGGCAGTACCGCACGGCCAGTGAACGTCCGTCCAGCCGCAGGGGAGAGCGCGGCCGAGAACGGGAAGTAGTACGTCGCCGAGCCGCTCCGCGTGCGGGAAGCAGATCGACGCGGTCGCGTTGCCCCGGTGCCGGATAGAACCGCCGGACCCAGGCGCTGCCGGTAGCCGCCATCACGGTACCTCTTCTCCGCGTCGTGTCAGTGGCGACGACCAGCCGGGGTGGTGCCCAGTCCCGCCGACGGTGCTCGCGCCTCGACTGATGCGCGGGCGAGGGCCACCCTAAGCGTCCCGGCGCCCCCGGACTGACACCGAGGGGGTCCCGGAGTGCTGGCGGCGGACCGGAGCCGCTGCAGCCACTGGCTCGCACCCACTGGATCCTCGGGTCACCAGTGAGTTCTGGACAAGCGAACTTGTGATGGCGGACGAGGTGTGGAGATCTGGATGTTTGACAGCTGGCCAATTCTGTGACGCAGCGCGGCGTGACAGCCAAGTCAACGAGTGGCCTGGCAGGCAGCTGCTCGACGGTCGGAAAGCGTCGCACGGGGACGGGGCGTAGCATACACATGGTTCAGCGGCGTTATGACGTCATTCGCGCATGCCCGGGCCCTCCGACATGCCGCGACTTCCTCGAACTTGGAAGGAGTTGTGCTGGCCAGAGCTGCTGCGCGCTTTCCAGAGAAGTCATCCGGCGGCGCCTTGTCTCCTATCCCGTCGGTCAGCGTCTTCGTCGTCGAGTCCGACGGCGCGGTGCACGCGGTCATCTACTCCCAGCGCATCGGGAGAAACCGGACGACGTGGCCTCCGCGACCTTCGACACCGTCGACCGTCCGGGCACCGGGCCCGAGGGCCTGGTCGCGCACGTCCTTCGCTGAAACGTCGACCCCGGAAACAGGTTCCTTCCAGTTTCGGCGACATGCTGCTGGAACACCTGCTTGATGTGCGCCGAAGGGGAGCCGTTTGTGCGAACCGGCTGTCACCGGTGTGACCCGGGTGTCAGGACTTCAGCCGGCATCCGAACGCAGAGCTGGCCGCGTACATCCGCGCGACGAACGTTCGTGGGCCGCTGTCTGGACACCGTCCCGCGCATGCACCAACTGCACGGCGCCGAGATCCGCGCGCTCGTCCCGGGATACCGGCCGGGCGATCTGGTCAACGAGGGAAACGGCGTACTCGTCGCCCGCCGATCTGTCGAACCGCCGGGAACGAGTGCGAATCCTCCAAAGCGAAGGGCAGAAGCCCGAAGCGGTCCTTATTCCGCCGAACGGGCAACTCACGGAGGAGATACGCGACTTCTTCGACGCGATACTGGCGGCACTACGAGGGAATCGAGCACCCTCTGGAAAGTCCTCTCTTCTTTGAGCTGGGATTCGACTCGGCGGGGCCGTATCTTCAGGAGAAGATCGAGTCCCGGATACGGAATCGCGCTCGCCCCGCTCTTCTTCTTCGAGCACAACACCGGCGCCCTGATCGTTTCTATTCAACGGATCTCAGAGGTCCGGAAGACCCGGGAACGAGGAAACAGGCCACGCGCCGGAAGCCTTCGCCCTCCGGGCCGGCGCCCGCGCGGCCCGGGCGCTCTGACCAATCCCGCGACGTGGCAATCATCGGCACCGCCTGTCGGCTGCCCGGCGGCATCGAGGACCGCGCCGGATGGGGAGCTGCTCCACCTGCGCGGCAGCGCTGATCGGCGCACACCTGCCCGAGGGGCGTTGGCAGTGGCCTGACGGAAACGCGGACCTGGTTCACCCCCTGCATCGACCGGGGCGGCTTCGTCACCGACGCCGGGGCTTTCGAGGCGGGCCTGTTCCGCGTCACCCCGTACGAGGCGCGGCACATGGACCCGCAGCAGCGCTGACCCTCGAGCTGGCCTGGGCCTGCCTGGAGGACGCCGGATACGCGCCGAGTGGCGTCTCAGGCACGCGGATGGGCGTCTTCGTCGGCGCCAGCGGCTCCGGACTACCAGCGCCTCATGGACACCCTCGGCCTCCCCGTGCGCGCCCACAGTGGCCTGGCGACCTCCATGGCCGTCATCGCCAACCGCGTCTCGTACTTCTTCGACCTGCGCGGCCCGAGTGTGCAACTCGACACAGCCTGTTCCAGCTCGCTCGTGGCCGTACATGACACCTGCGCGGCGCTGCGCGCGGGGGAGTGCGACAACCTGGTCGGCGGCGTCAACGTGCTTTGCCACCCGGCCAACAGCATCGCCTACCACCAGGCGGGCATGCTGTCGCCCGACAGGCGGTGCAAAACCTTCGACGCCTCGGCGAACGGCTGTGTGCGCTCTGGAGGGCGGTGTCGCTCCTGCTCCTGAAGCCGCTCGCCTCCGCGCTCGCCGACGGCGACACGGTGCACGCGCCGTCATCAAGCGCAGCGCCACCAACCAGGTGGTCAGGCGGGCGGCCTCGACCGTGCCCAGCGCCGCCCCCTCCAGGCAAGCCTCGTCAAGCCGCTCGCCGACGCGGGCGTGAGCGCATCGCTGGACATCGGCTGGTGTGGAGGCGCACGCGTACCGGCACCGCTCTCGGCGACCCCATCGAGGTCAGGGCTCACCAAGGCGTTCGCCGGAAGCGACGCCCCCTGCGCTGCTCGGCTCGGTGAAGACGAACCTCGGCCACCTGGAGAACCGCCGCGGGCATCACCGGACTGCTGAAGACGGTCCTCGCCCTCCAGCGGCCTGCGCAGCTCCCCCGCCTCGCTGCACTACGAGCGCCCGAACCCGCACATCGACCTGGACGCCTCGCCGTTCTCCGTCGTGACCCGGCTCTCCAACTGCGGACCTCGACAGGCGCCCCGCCCGCCTCGCCGGGATCAGCAGCTTCGGCTCGGGAGGCAGCAACGCCCATGTCGTCGTCGAGGAGTTCCCGCGAGCCGGGCCGCGCCGGACGCGGGCAGCCGGGGCCCGACGAGACCTCGATGGTGATCCCTGTCTGCCCGCAACACGCCCCAACTGCAGCGTCAGGCCCAGCGCCTGCTCGGCCCACTCGGCAGGAACGGCCGCCGACGCGCCACCTGCGGGACATCGCGTACCGCCCAGGTGGGCCGCTCGGAACTGCCCGAGCGGCTCGGCCTGCCAGTGACGAGCGTCGCCTCCCTCACCGCGCTCCTCGAGAACGTCGTGGCAGGCGACGACACCTCTCGCCCGCCGTCCTGCGCGGCCGCGCCGAGCGGGGATGCCGGGGACACCGGGGGCGCCGTCCCTCCCGGCGCGGCGGCGGAGGGACGTCCTGGCGCCGCGTGGGTGCGCGGCGCCCGCGTCAGACTGGGATGCGCACCACAAGGACGGCCCCCGGCCGCGCCGCGTCCCGCTGCCCACGCACGCCTTCACCGCGACCACTACTGGATCGGTGACGAGCCGCCGAGGCCTCCCCGCGCACCCCCGTGCGATACCGGGTCGCCGGGACGTCCACGCAGCCCGGGCACCCGCTGCTCCACCGCGAGGGTGCCGGACGCGACGCTGCGCCGCCTTCAATCCACCCTCACCGCGGCGGACTCCTTCCTGCGCGACACCACCGGGTCGCGGGGCGAGCCGGTGCCGGCCCGCCGTCGCCTCCCTGGGAGCTGGCGCGCGAGGCCGCGAGCCGCACCCTGCCCGGACGCCAGTGTCAGCGCGGGTCCGGCCGAAACAGTCGAGGTGCTCCGACTGGAGAACGTGGTGTGGTCACGGCCCGTCGTCGTCGGGGACGGGACACAGACAGTCCGGTACCGATCCTGATGGAGACCGCGAACACCCCGTCCGGCGGAGCGCACGCGGCCACCCAGAACGCCGCCCTGGACGTCACGCCGGACCGCTCGACCGCAGCGGAGGGCCCGGTTTCCTTCGAGATCCGCGCCGCCGACGTCGTCCACGCGCGTGGAGTCGCCTCGCGCACGCGGACGGCCCCGCGCCGAGCCCCTCGACCTCGAGGCGCTGACGTCCCGCACGGGCGCGGCGGGGCTCGACGCCGTCGACTTCTACGCGGCGCTGCGCGCGACGGGACTCGACCACAGTCCCGCGCACCAGGCGGTGCGCGGGATCCGCCTGGGCGACGGCGAACTCCTCGCCGAACTGGCTGTACCCGACGAGGTCGTGGCCACCCTCGACGACGCTGCGTTGCACCCCAGCGTGCTGGACGGCGCGCTCCAGGCGGCGTTCGCGCCGGACCTCCACGCGGCGGAACCGGGCGGCCTCGCGCTGCCGTTCGCCCTTGACCGCGTCGACGTCCACGGGGCGACGCCGCGCACCGCGTACGTGTGGATCCGCGCCGTGCCGACCGCATCGCGCCAGGTACGGCGGTGGGACCTCGACCTCTGCGACACCCAGGGAAGGATCTTCGCGCGGCTGCGCGGCTACTCCATGCGCAAGACCACGGAGGTCACCGCGAAGCGGGGGCCACGCACGACGTGACGCTGTTCCGCCCGGTGTGGCGCGAGGCGGACGCCCCGGCGGATGCCACCGCTCCCGCGCACACGGCGCGGCTCGTGCTCGCCTGCGGCTTCGCCGACCGGCTCGACGAACTGCGTGGCCTGGCTCCGGAAGTAGTGTTTCTGGAGCCGCCCGAGCAGGCCTCCACCACCCGGACGGCCACCACCCCAGTGTCGGACGCCGTCACCGAGCACGCCGTCGAGCTGCTCCGCGCCATCCGGGGGCTGCTCGCCGGCAAGCCGACTGGGATCGGTCCTGCTGCAAGTCCTCACGCACGCCGAGGGCGAGCAGGCGCTCCACCAGGCGCTGTTCGGGCTCCTTCGCACGGCCCGCCTGGAGAACCCCGCCCTCGTCGGCCAGCTCGTCGCGGTGCCCGCCGACGCGTCCGCGCGGCAGTACCTCGCTGAGACCCTGGAAGCGGAGAGCCGCCGCACCGAAGACCAGCGGATCAGTCACGGCGACGGTTCCCGCAAGGTCCTCCGCTGGGAGCCCCTGGACCAGGCGGCCAGGCCCGGGGCCGCGCCCGTGCCGTGGCGGGCAGGCGGCGTGTACCTCATCACCGGCGGCGCGGGCGGCCTCGGCCGCGTCTTCGCCAGGGACATCGCCCGCCGCGCTCCCGGAGCCGTGCTCTGCCTGACCGGCAGGTCCCCGCTCGGCCCGGCGATCGAGACGGAGCTCGCGGCACTGCGCGCCGAGGAGCGCGCCCCCGGGGTACCACGTGCTCGACGTCACGGACGCGCGCCACCGAGCGCCTCGTCCGCAAGCTGACGCGGCGTCACAAGGCCCTGCACGGCGTCCTGCACGCCGCCGGTGTCCTGAGCGACGCCTTCCTCCAGCGCAAGTCCGACGCGGAGTTCCGCCGCGTGCTCGCCCCCAAGCTCGCCGGCTGCCGCGCCGTCGCGAGGCCGCAAGGGCCTCGACCTGGACTTCTTCGCACTGTTCTCCTCCGTCATGGGAGCGACCGGCAACGTGGGCCAGGGCGACTACGCCGTGGCCTACGCCTTCCTCGACGCGTTCGCCCACCACCGCGGCACGCGTGTCGCCGCGGGCGAGCGCAGCGGAGCGGACCCTGTCGGTCGCCTGGCCGCTGTGGTACGGCGGCGGCATGAGCGCGGACGAGGACACGCGCAAGACCTTGCGACTGCGCGGCTTCCTGCCCCTGGCCACGGATGCGGGAACCGACGCGTTCCACCGCGCTCTGGACAGCGCCGAGCCCACGTCGTCGTCTGGGCCGGTAACCGCGCGGCCGGCGTGCGTGTGCTCCAGGACGAACCGCCCGCCCCCGAGACCGCCCGGCCCGCGCCCCGCGGCCCGCGAGGGCGGGCAGGCCGATGCGAGCGGGCCCTGCGCGCCCGCACCTCGGAGTTCCTCAAGGCGGAGCTATGCCGCCTCACCCAGCTGCCGCCGGACGAGATCGACGACGCCGAACCCCTGGGCTCGTACGGCATGGACTCGATCCTGGCGACCGAGCTGACGGCGGGCCTGGAAGACTTTCGGCTCGCTGCCGAGACGCTGCTGTTCGAGGTACCACACGCTCGCCGAGCTCGGTGGCTATTTCCTCGGCGGCCACCGGGCCGTCCTGGAAGGCATGTTCGCGGGTGTCCCGGAGCGGGCGCAGGCGCCGGGCGGGGAGCCCGTGACCGCCCCGCGCCGGCGCGCGCGGCCACTGCGGTGCCCCGGCCGGAGGGCCGCGCCGACGCCCCGCTGACGGAGGACACCGCCCTGGACATCGCCGTCATCGGCCTATCCGGCCGCTACCCGGAGGCACGGGACGTCCACGAGTTCTGGGAGAACCTGCGCGCGGGGCGCGCGCTGCGTCGTCGAGGTCCCCGAGGACCGCTGGGACTGGCGGGAGGAGTACTACGAGCAGGACCGCACCGTGCCCGGCCGCCACTACAGCAAGTGGGGCGGCTTCATCGCCGAGGTGGACCGCTTCGACCCGCTGTTCTTCAACATCGCGCCTCACGGGGCGGACTACCTGGACCCGCAGGAGCGGCTGTTCCTGGAACACGCCTGGACGGCGATGGAGGACGCCGGGTACACCCGGGAGCGGCTCGGGGCGCGCCACCGGCGACGGTGCCGCCCGGGACGGGTCGGCGATGTACGCGGGCGTCATGTGGGGGCAGTACCAGCTGCTGTTCCCCGACGAGGCGCACGGACGCGGCAACCCCCGCCCTCGGCAGCAGCTACGCGAGCGTCGCCGAACCGCGTCTCCCTTCGTGCTGAATGTGCACGGCCCCAGCATGACCGTGGTTCATGTGCTCCAGTTCGCTCACCGCCGTAGAGCTGGCCTGCCGCGACCTGCGCGGCGGCCGCACCCGGCTCGCCTTCGCCGGCGGCGTCAACGTGACCGTGCGCGAACAAGTACCTGGGTCTGAGCACCGGCCAGTTCATCTCCAGCCAGGGCCACTGCGAGAGCTTCGGCGTCGGCGGCGACGGCTACACGCCACCCGGCGAGGGGCGTCGGCGTCGTCCTGCTCCAAGCCCTGCGCGACGCCGAGCGCGACGGCGACCACGTCTACGGCGTCATCGAAGGGCAGCGGCGTGTCCCACGGCGGCCGCACCAACGGCTACGGTGCCCAACCCGCGCGCCCAGCAGGCCGCGATCCAGGACGCGCTGAGCGAGTCCGGCGTCGACCCGCGGGCCATCAGCTAGTCGAGGCGCACGGCGCCGGCACCAAGCTCGGCGACCCCATCGAGATCACCGGCCTCAGCCAGGCCTTCACCGCCGCGTCCCCCGGACGGGGTGTCGGGCCAACGCAGCACGCTGCTACCCTCAGCTCGGCGAAGTCCAACATCGGCCACTGCGAAGGAGCGCGCGGGCATCGCCGAGCTCACCAGGTCCTGCTCCAGCTCCAGCACGGCCGGATCGCCCCGTCACTGCACTCGCGGCAGCTCAAGCCCGCATCGACTTCTCCCGCACGCCGTTCGTCGTCCAACCAGGAGGAGCTGCGCGACTGGGAGCGACCCGTCGTCGACGAGGCGTCCGCAGCCACGGATCGCCGGAGTCTCCTCGTTCGGCACGCCGGTGGCGCGAACCCCTGATCGCGGCCGAGCACACCGACCGCCGCCCGGCCCCGCCGGACACGGACCACAGCTGTTCCCCGCTCTCGGCGAAGGACGCCGACCGCCTCCACGCCTACGCCCAGCAACTGCTGGACTTCGCCGAGGACGCACGGAACAAGGCGGAGGCCGCCGACGTCACCCCGCGGGACCTCGCGTACACCCTCAGACCGGGCGCGAGGCCATGGACGAAGCGCCTCAGTGTCGTCGCCGACTCCTTCGCCGCGCTCGCCGAGAAGCTGAGCGCCATCTGACCGGTGACACCGCCGTCGGCAGGCGTCTAGCCGCGGCAAGGCCGAAGCGGGACCGGGCCGCCTGGCGTCGATACGCGCCGAGGAACTCGCCGGGAGCCGTCGCCACCTTAGCGCGGCGTGACAAGCTGACCGAAGCTCACGGAACTGTGGGAGCACGGCGCGCTCCGGCTACAGAACCCGGTGCGCCAAAGCCGGCAAACTCACCGCGCACAGGCTCCATAACAACGCCCCGTATCCGTTCACCCAGCGGCACTGAGTACCGGAAGCCGCGTTTCCGTCCCTCCTCGGCCTGGAGCCCGCACCCTTTACGCCGATCCCGGTTCGGTAGGCACTCTACCTCCTGTGGCTGGTCACGACCCGCTGCCGACAGGCCGTCCGGCGCCGTCAAGCGCTGCCTCATCCCCTACGACCGGCGCGCAGCTCCTCACCGCGCGCTCGCCGGACTCTTGACGCGCCGCTACGTCCCGGACACGTCGGATTCCGGCGCGGACGGCGTCGTCGACGGAGCGCGCGCCGACTAACTCCGCCCTAACGACCGACCGGAGATCGGGGACGACGCCACCCGTCAGGGGGCATCACCGGATCGCGGAGGACACCACCCCAGCCGCGCACTCCCCTGCTGCGGCGCGTGCTCATGATCAATGAAGGCGTCGCGGGACGTCCGGCTGCTGTTCGTGACCCAGGGCCTGGAGGCCGTCGACGCGCCGGGCGCGTCCACCGCGGGCCGCTGGCGGGCGCCGCGCGGACCGCGCTCTACCGGCTGCTCCGAGCGAATGCCGCGGCCTCGCGACCGCCACGTGGACCTGGACCCGGACGTGCGGGACACTGCCGCGCTCGCGGCCGTCGTCCACCGGGAGCTCCTCGATGACGGGCACGCGCCGGAGGCCTGCCACCACGCGACGGCACCCCGGCTCACCCCCGTTCTCGCCGAGGCCCCGGTGCCCTGGCCCGGCCCCGCCCTTACTCGCCTTCACCGCCGACGAGGTGCTGCTGGTCACCGGCGGCAGCACCCGGGGCATCGGGTTGCTGTACGCGCCGGCACTTCGTCGCCCGTCACGGCGTACGGCGGCTCGTCCTGACCGGCCGTGAGGCCTGCCCGCCGCGCCACCTGTGGACGGACCCGACGCCGCCTGCCCGCCCGCCGTGCGGGCGGACCGGCCCGCCGTCGCCGCCCTGGAGCACAGGGTATCCAGGTGAGGGGTGCTCGCGCTGCCGCTGGACGACGCGGACGCGCGGTGGCCCAGCCATCGCGCACGTCACGTCGACGCTGGGTCCGGTCGCGGGCGTGCTGCACGCGGCGGGCCTCGTCGACACGGACAACCCGGCGTTCGTCCGCAAGCCCGTGAGCGGCATCGCCCAGGTCGTCTCACCAAGATCGACGGCACCGTGAACCTGCTCGCGGCCCTCGACCCGCGCGCCCTGCGCTTCGCTGTGCTCTTCTCGTCGGTCTCGCGGTTCTGCCCGCCCTGGGCGCCCGGACAGAGCGACTACGCCATGGAGCGACGCCTTCATGGACTACTACGCCCAGGCACGCGCCCACGAGCTGCCGTGTCACCAGCGTCCAGTGGCCGAGCTGGCGCGAGACCGGCTTCGGCGAGGTCACGAACAAGGCCTACACCGACACGGAGCCTGCTCAGCATCACCAATGCCGAGGGCCTGGCCCCTCGACGACATCCTCACCGCGCGCCGCGCGGCCCGATGGTCATGCCGGTCCGGGTCGACGCCGCCCGCTTCGACGCGACCGCCCTCCTGGACGCGCGCGCCCGACAGCCCCGGCGGCCCGGCCGCCCGGACCCATACCGTCGAGGGCCCGGCAGGGACCCGCCGGGTCCGCTTCCCATCAGGGGACCGGCTCACTGCCTTCCTCAGCGACACCTTCAGCAGTGAACTCGGCCTCAAAGCAGGCCAGTTGGACGAAGGACACCTCCTACGCCGACTACGGTGCCGACTCCATCCTGCTCGCGCAGGTCCTCCAGCGGATCCGCCGGCGCCTCGACGTGCCGCGCGACCCGTCGGTCCTCCTGGAGTACCCGACCCTGAGCGAACTGGTGACCTGGCTCCTCGACACCCATCCGGCGGAGGTCGCCGCGCGTAGCGCTTCCGCTACCGAGGCGGGGCAGGACCAGGAACCGGGCAGGGCTCCGGCCCGGCCCGAGCCGGCGCCGCCCGTCGCCGCGCTCTCGCCCCCGGCCGCTGCGTCGGTCCGTACCGAGCCGCGCTGCCGCGGCCGAGGGAGTCGGACCGCGCGAGGCGGCCACAGGGTCGCCGGGGTCGGCATGGCCTGCCGGCTGCCCGGCGCGCCCGGCCTCGACGCCTACTGGGGGCTGCTGTCCCAGGGCCGCCGCGCCGTGCGCGAGGTGCCCGCCGAGCGCTGGGGGCGAGCCGACCGGCTTCCGCGCCGGACTCGTCGACGACGATGCACGGGTTCGACGCCGGGCACTTCATGCTCCACGCCGAGGACGTCGCGCCATGGACCCGCAGGCCCCTCGTCCTGTTGGAGGAGAGCCTCAAGGCCGTGCACACGCCGGCTACCGGGCGGCCGACCTGGAGGGCTCGCGCACCGGCGTGTACGTGGGCGCCCGCAGCGCTGAGCCCGCCCCGACAGCACGCTGGTCGACGGTGCCCGCAACCCCATCATGACAGTGGGCCCAGAACTACCTGGCCGCCAATGTCTCCCAGTTCTTCGACTGGCGCGGACCCGCCATGGTCATGGACACCGCCTGCTCGTCCGCGCTGACGGCCATGAAGGTCGCCACCGACGTACTGGCCGCGGGCTCCGTCGACTCGGCCCTGGTCGCCGGGCGTCAGCCTGCTCGCCGACGCTGAGGCGCACGAGCTGTTCCGGCCGCGCGGACTGCTGCGCGCGGACGGCGAGTTCCACATCTTCGACCGCCGCGCGGACGCACGTCGTCCTCGGCGAGGGAGCGGGCGTCGTCCTGCTCCAAGCCGCTGGCCGCAGCCGAGCGCGACGGCGACACCGTGTACGCGCCGTCGTGGAGGGCACCGCCGTCAACAACGACTGGCCACACGGCCCGGATCCTCACGCCCAACCTCACCGCCCAGAAGCAGGTGATGCGGGAGGCGCTGCGCCAGGCCGGCTGCACCCGCGGCAGGTGGGCCACCTCGGCCGACGCCGGCGGCTCGGATAAAGCTCACCGAGCCTCTCGGGCTGGAGGCCGTCGGAGGTGCACGGAGCGGACCGGACCGCGCCGCTGCACATCAGGTCGATGAAGCCCAACATCGGACACCCGCTGTGCGCCGAGGGCATCGCCGCGTTCATCAGGTGGCGCTGACGCACTGCACCACCAGCAGTCGGTGCCGTTCCCTCTCGAGAGCGAGCAGCCCATGGAGCGCTTCACGATCGACCCCGCCGCGCTCCGCCTGCCCCGCCACGCCGAGCCCGTCGACCTCGCGTACGCGGCGGTGAGCAGCTTCGCCGACGGCAGCACGAACGAGACATCGTCTGGGCCGCGCCCTGGTGCGGCGCCCCGACTGCACGAGCCGCGCGGCCCCGTGCCCCTCCCGGACCTCAACCGCCGCGACGTCCGCACCGGCGCACCCGTCGCCACGGGCGAGCCCGCCTGCGACGGCGAACCCGCTCCCACCGCCGAGGCGCACAGGTGTGGACGCGGCGCGTCGACGCCCGCGACGCCGTCGTGGACGGGCACCGCGTCTACGGGCGCAGGCTGCTGCCCGGCCTCGCCTGGATCGACCTCCTGTACGGCTGCTGCGCCGAGACCTGGCACCGGACGCGTCCACCGAGGGCTCGCGCTGCGCGAGCCCTGTCGATCTACCGGCCGCTCGCCGTGGAGGAGGGCGGCGCCGTGGACCTCGCGTCGAGGCGCGCGCCACCGGCGCGACGCCTGGCGGATCACCGTCACCGACGCCGTACGCGGCGACGCAGGAGCCCCAGAGCCGTACGTGACCGCCGACGTCCACCGACGGACGGCCCCACCGCCTTCGACGAGACGGTGCCCGCCGACGTCCTCGACGCGGTGCGCGCCCCCGGTGAGAAGCCGCGCGACCTCACCGAGATCTACCGGAGCTTCCGCTCGCAGGAACTGGTCCACTCGGGCGTGATGAAGGCCGTCGGCTCCGTGCACACCACGTCCGACGCCATCTGGGTGAGCGTGGCGGTCGACGGGCCCGCCGCGCCGGAGCACCGGTTCCACCCGGCGCTCATCGACGGCAGCGCGGTGGCGGCGAGCGCGTCGCCCTGGGCGGCGAGCGCGGCTCTTCCTGCCGCTGCACTACGCCTCGTTCCGGGCCGCCGGCGCCGCTGGGCCGCGCCTTTTCGCCACACGCGCGTGCGGCGCGCCGGGATTACACGCGGGGACGAACTGCTCACCTTCGGGATGGAGTTCTTCGACGAGCACGGCCGCAAACTGTGCGAGCTGACGGGCCTCACCACCAAGGCGGTAAACGACGCCGGGCACATCGATCCCGCGCGGAGCACGACGTCGGAGCCGGCGCCCGTGGACGCACCGGTCGGCAGGACCGTTCCGCGGCCGCGTCGGCGGACGACGCGATGCAGACGCTCAGTACGGTCGGTCGTCGCCGGCCGGCTCGGCGTGCCCGAGGACCGGATCGACGAGGGTGCGAACTACTACGCGCTTGGTCTGGACTCCGCGACGCTGCTGCGGATCGCGGCGGAGCTGGGGAGCGGCTGGGCACGAAGCTCGCGCCGACGTTGCTGTTCGAGCACGCCTCCGTGTCGGCGCTCGCCGGGCATTTGGCCACACGGCCGGTCGAGGCGCCCGTCGCGCGCCGTCACCCCGGCCGGGGCCAACGACGTGCCTGAGTACGCCGAGACGCCGCGCACACTGCCGCGGCCCCGGCCACCACGGACGCCGCCGGTCAGGACATCGCGATCGTCGGCATCAGCGGCCGGTACCCGAAGGCGAGCGGCCTCGCCGAGTTCTGGGAGAACCTCAAGTCCGGGCGCGACTGCGTCGGCGAAGTGCTCCGAGGACCGCTGGCCCGGCGACACCTTCGCCGGTGAGCGCACTCCGTCGGGGCGGCCGGTGTCCCGTCTGGGCGGCTTCCTCGACGACCCCGACTGCTTCGACGCGGAGTTCTTCGGGATACCCGACGCCGAAGCGGCACAACTCGACCCGCAGGAGCGGCTGTTCCTCGAAGTGTGCTGGGAGGCCGTCGAGGACGCCGGTTACACGCCCGCAGGCCTCTCCAGGGCCGGGGACGGGGCCGAGGACGGCGGTCGGCGCGGGGCGGTCGGCGTCTTCGTCGGCGTCATGCACAAGGACTACGTCCTGGTGCAGCACGACGCGGCGGACGGCGCCCCGGCCGCGCCCCTGGCGCTGAACGCCGCGGCCATCGCAAACCGCGTCTCGCACGTCTGCGACTTCCACGGCCCCTCCCTCGCGATCGACGCCGTGTGCGCCTCGTCGCTGAGCGCCGTGCACCTGGCCGTGGAGAGCCTGCGGCGCGGCGAGTGCGACGCGGCCCTCGCGGGCGGCGTGAACCTCTCCCTGCACCCCGCCAAGTACCGCACGTACGGCAGCCTCGACCTGCTGGCGGGCGAGACGCCCGCCCGCTCCTTCGGCGCCGGCGGCGACGGCTACGTGGCGGCGGAGGGCGTCGGCGCGGTGCTCCTGAAGCCGCTCGGCCGCGCGCTCGCCGACGGCGACGCCGTGTACGCCGTCGTCAAGGGCACCGCGGTCAACCACTCCGGGCGCACCCCCGGCATCCGGGTGCCGTCCGTCGCCGCGCAGGCCGAACTCATCGAGACCTGCCTGGAGCGCGCTGGGGTCGACCCCGGGACGATCGGCTACCTCGAAGCCCACGGCACGGGCACCGAGATCGGCGACCTCATCGAAGTGCAGGGGCTGCGCAGGGCGTTCGAGAAGCACACCGACGCCAAGGGCTACTGCGCGCTCGGCTCCGGTCAAGTCCGCCATCGGCCATGCCGAGGCGGCCGCCGGGATCAGCGGGCTCACCAAGGCGGTCCTCCAGCTCCACCACCGCACCCTGACGCCGCTGGTCGGCGGCGCCGGGACCAACCCGTACCTCGACCTCGCCGACTCGCCGTTCCGGCTCCAGACGGAGCTCGCGGAGTGGACGGTGGACGCGGGCGGCCCCGGCACGCCGCGCCGCGCCGGAGTGAGCGCGTTCGGCGCCACGGGCACCAACGCCCACGTCGTCGTCGAGAAGCACCCCCGGTGCTCGACCATGCCCTGCGGGGCGACGCGGCGGGTCCGGTGCTCGTACCCCTGTCGGCGACCGACGGCCACCGGCTGCGCGCCTACGCGGACAGGCTGCTGCGCTTCCTGGACACCACGGAGGGTGCCGCGCTCGCCCCCGCGGCCCTGGCCCACACCCTGCAGACCGGGCGCGTGGCCCTGGCCGAACGGGCGGTGATCCTCGCGCACGACCTGGACGAGGTCCGCGAGGGCCTGGAGGCCGTGGCCCGCGGCACCGACGCCGACGGCACCGGCGTACGGGTGTGGCGCGGCCGGGTGGCGGACACGGCCGCGGAGGCACGGCTCCTCGACGAGGACGACGTGCGCGCCGAACTCATCGGCCGGTGGGCGGCACGGGGCAAGTGGGGCAAGGTCGCCGAGCTGTGGCTCGACGGCTACGCGGTCGCCTGGCCCGCCCCCACGGCACGGCGGCCCGCGCGGCTGCGTGCACCTGCCCACGTATCCGTTCGCCAAGCGGCGCCACTGGGTCGCGACCCTCGAACGCACCACAACCGCACCGGCCCCGACGACCGCCCCCACCGCCACGGTCCCTGCCCCCCGCGACCGGTGGCGTCCACTGGCACTTCGTCCCGGACGGCGCGACGCCGCCCGCCTCCGCCCACCGGGCCGACCTGCCCGCACAGGAGAAGGCCCGCGGCTATCTGCGCCAGCTCGTCGCCGCCCGCATGGGACGCCCCGCACGGGACATAGGCCCGCACGACGGGCTGATCGACCTCGGCCTGACGTCGCTCGGCGCCGTCGGCCTCAGCAAGGACCTGGCGGCCACGGTCGCGCCGGGCTTCGTGCCCAGCGCCCCTGTTCGAGTACGGCACCGTCGCCGAACTCGCCGGGCACCTGGCGGCGAAGTGGCCCGCCGGCCTGGCACGCCTTGTCGCCGCCCGCCCGGACACCCCCGACGGGGACCGGCCTGCCCCCCGGGCCGGACGAGCGGCCCACCGCGCCCGACGTCCTGGACCTCCTCGAGTGCGCTGCAGCACCGGCGCCCTGCACCTCGACGACGCCATCGCGCTCCTCGACGAAGAGAGTTACGAGAAGTGAAGCACGAGCTCAGCGCCCTCATCGCGGACTACAAGGCGGGCAAGGTCGGCGCCCGCGAGGTCGGCGACATCCTGCGCGACCTGCGCGACCGGGCCGGGGAGCCCCGGCCCGCCGGGGAGTTCGCCCACCCCCTCTCCGAGGGCCAGCGCGGACTGTGGGCGCTCCAGCGGGCGTACCCGGACATGGCCGCGTACAACGTGCCGCTGTGCTTCCGCGTCAGCGGCCTGGACGTGTCGGTGTTCCAGGACGCCTGCCGGGCGCTCCTCGTGCGCCACCCCGTGCTGAACACGGTGATCCGCCAGGACGCGGGGGAGCCGACGCAGTCCCTCGACCCCGCCCCGCGCCCTCGACTTCGCGACGGTCGACCTCGACGGACACGCGCGACGAGGGCGAGGCCCTGGCCGCCGTCGAGCGTGCGAGCAAGCGGGTGTTCTCACTCGGCGGGGCGGCGGGGGAGGACGGCGACTGCCTGTTCCGCGTCCGCGTCTTCGACCGCCCGGCGGGCGAATGCATCGTCCTGATCGTCGTCCATCACATCGTCTTCGACGGCACGTCGGCGAACCTCGTACTGAGCACCCTGTTCGAGGAGTACGAGGCGCGGCTGAACGGCGCCCCCGGCCGCGAGCCGCAATCCCGAGGACGCCGCGGGCTTCCACGACTTCGTCCGCGAGGAGCGCCGCACCCTGGCCGAGCGCGCCGCCGAGTGCCTGCCCTACTGGCGTGAGCGGCTCGCCACGCCCCTGCCCGTCCTCGACCTGCCCGCCGACCGCCCGCACACGGCCCTCGCCGACCGCTTCGCCGGAAAGACCCTCGTGACCGAGGTGCCCGCCGGACTGGCCGCGCGCGTCGCCGAGTTCGCCGCCGCACGGCGCACCTTCGTGTCCACGGCCATGCTCAGCCGCCTACGCGGCGACCCTGGCGACGTACTCCGACGCCCGTGAACTCGTCGTCGGCATGCCCGTGAACGAGCGCGACGACGCCCTCGCCCGGGCCGTCGGCCTGATGATCAACATGGTGCCGGTCCGCGTCGCGCTTCCGCCCGACGAGCCCTTCGAGCAGCTCGTGACCCGCGCGCAGCGGGACGTCTCCGACGACCTTCTGCACAGCCATCCCTTCCCGGCCCTCGCGCGGGAGCTCGGGCACGACACCCCGGCCGGACGCTCACCGGTGTTCCAGACGGCGTTCGTCTTCCAGGACGTCCTCGACGGCATCGCCGACGCCGACCGGCCCTACCGGCTCGTCGAGGAGCTGCACCAGGAAGGGAGTACGAACTCTCCGTCGAGGTGTGGCCCGGCGCCGGGGGCTACGCGCTGTACTGGAAGTACCAACCGGAGCTGTACGGCCACGCCTTCGTCGAGGAACTGGCGTCCCGCTTCCTGGACGTCCTGGGGGCGGTGTGCGAAGAGCCGCGTACGACCGTGGCCGCGCTGCGGCGGCGGAGCGGCGAGCGGTGTGTGCAGGACCTCGTCGACGAGACCGCGCGCCGCACCCCCGGACGCGGTCGCCGTGGCCGGTCAGGAGGAGGTCCTCACCTACGAGGCGCTCGGCGCCCGCAGCGCCGCGCTGGCCTCCTGCCTGGTGGCGCGGGGTGTGCGGCGCGGCGACCTGGTGGCGGTGCTCCTCGACCGCTCGCCCGACCTCGTGGTGACCCTGCTCGGCATCCTCAAGGCGGGCGCCGCGTACGTCCCCCCTCGACCCCGGAGCTGCCCGCGGCCCGCGCTCACGGACATCGTGACGGACAGCGGCGCCCCGCTGATCGTGACCCAGGCCCGGCACGAGGCCCGCGCGCGGGGCCTGGCGGACGGCGGCACCGCCGCGCCCGGCGCTGTTCGTGCTCGACGAGGAGCGGGCAGCGCTCGCGGCCGCCCTCGGCACCGGACCGGTCGCCGTCCCCGTGACCGCCGACGACCTGGCGTACGTCATCTACACGTCGGGCAGTACGGGACGCCCTAGGGTGTGATGATCCCGCACCGGGGCTTCACCAACCTGCTCGGCTCACTGCGCCGCGAGCCGGGCATGACGCCGCGCCGACACCCTCTTCGCCGTCACCACCGTCAGCTTCGACATGGCCCAGGTAGAACTCCCTCCTGCCGCTGGTGTGCGGGGCCCGCGTCTGCGTCCTGCGACGGCCCGGCCGTCAAGGACGTGGAGCGGCTCAAGGAGCGCATCGCCAGGGTGCGGCCCACGGTCATGCAGGCGACCCCGGCGACGTGGAGCATGCTGTTCCACTCGGGCTGGCGCAACCCCGAGGGCGTCCGGGTCCTCTCCGGCGGCGAGGCGCTGCCCCGCACGCTCAAGGAGTTCTTCCGCGACACCGGAACCGAGGCCTGGAACCTGTACGGGCCGACGGAGACCACCGTGTACTCCACCGGCGGCCTCGTCCGGCACGACCGGCCGACCACCATCGGCAAGCCCGTCGCCCACACTCGGGTCCACATCCTCGACGAGCGGCTGCGCCCGGTGCCGCACGGGGAGACCGGCGAGCTGTGCATCGCGGGGAGGGCCTCGCCAAGGGCTACGTGGGCCTGCCCGACCTCACCGCGGAGAAGTTCGTCGATCACGACCTGGTGCCCGGCGGCAAGCTATACCGCACCGGGGACCTGGCCCGCTGGACCGAGGACGGCGAGATCGACTACCTGGGCCGGAAGGACTTCCAGGTGAAGATCCGCGGCTACCGCATCGAGCTGGGCGACATCGAGTACCATCTGGGCCGCCACCAGGGCGTCGCCGAGTGCGTCGTCGTCGCGCGCGGCGAGGACGGCGCCAAGCAGCTCGTGGCTCTACCACGTGCCGCGCGGTGCGGGCGCCGCACCGACGCCTTCAAGGAGCATCTGCGCGCGCTGCTGCCCGCGTACATGGTCCCGGACTTCTACGTGCCGCTCGACGCCGTCCCGCTGACGGACAGCGGCAAGGTCGACCGCACCGCACTGATGCGGCGCGAGCTGTCCGCCGCGCCCGCCCCGGCCGCGGGCACCGAGCGGCCTTCTCGTGACGTCGAGCGCGATGTCCTCGCCTGCTGGCAGGAGGTCCTGAAGGTCCGGGACCTCACCGCGACCGTCTCCTTCTTCGAGTCCGGCGGCAACTCGCTGTCGGCGGTGGTCCTGGCGGACCTCATCAGCCGACGGCTCGGGGTGCCGTTCGCTGCCGCCGACCTGTTTGAGTACGCCACCCCCGCCGAAGTCGCCGCGTACGTGCGGGAGCAGGCGCCGGACCACGCGGAGCCGCTGTCCGTCACCTCCGCTCCCGTGCGGGAGCCGGAGCCGCGGCGCGCCTCCCCCTGCCCGAGGACGCCGTCGCCGTCGTCGGCATCTCCTGCCGCTTCCCCGACGCCCGCGACCACTGGGAGTTCTGGGGAGAACCTCAAGCGGGGCCACGCCTCGGCGGGCCGCTGGAGCGAGGCGGAGCTGCGCGCGGCCGGCGTGCCCGAACGCGTCCTGCGCGACCCGGACTTCGTGCCGCTGCGCTCGGGGCTCGACGGCAAGGAGGAGTTCGACGGCGCGTTCTTCCGCCTGTCGCCCCAGCACGTCGAGCTGATGGACCCGCAGTTCCGCCAGATCCTGCTGCACGCCTGGAAGGCCGTCGAGGACGCGGGCCGCGACCACCGGGAGATCCCGAACACCGGGGTGTACGTCTCCACCGGCAATCACCACTACGGCGCCCCGGACGACACCGGCGAGACGCCCGCCGCAGTCATCGAGGACCCCGGCAGTACCTGTCGTGGGTGATGAGCCAGAGCGGCACCGTCGCCTCCATGGTGTCCTACCAGCTCGGTTTCGGTGGCCCGAGCATGTCCGTGCACTCCAACTGCTCCTCCTCGCTGAGCGCGCCTCGCCCTCGCTGCCCGCGCCGTGCAGACCGGCGAGACGGACTTCGCCCTGGTGGCGGCGGCCTCGGCGAACAGCGTCGACGGACTCGGCTACGTCCACAAGGCGGGCCTCAACCTGTCCGGCGACGGGCCGCGTCAAGGCGTTCGACGCGGACGCCGACGGCATGGCGGGCGGCGAAGGCGTCGTGGCCCTGCTCGTCCGCCGCGTGGCCGACGCCGTCGCCGACGGCGACCACATCTACGGCCTGCTGCGCGGCATCGCCGTCAACAACGACGGCGGCGACGCCACCGGCTTCTACAGCCCCAGCGTCAGTGGCCAGTCGCGCCTGATCCGGCAGGTCCTCGACCGCACCGGCGTCGACCCGCGCACCATCGGCTACGTCGAGGCCCACGGCACCGGCACAAGCTCGGCGACCCCGTGGAGGTCGCCGCGCTCACCGAGGCGTACCGCGCGTTCACGGACGACACCGGCTACTGCGGCATCGGCTCGGTGAAGACGAACCTCGGCCACCTCGACACCGCGGCCGGACTCGCCGGCTGCGTCAAGGTACTCACTGAGCCTCTACCACGGGGCAGCTCCCGCCGACGCTCCACTACCGCGAGCCCAACCCCCAACTGCGCCTGGGAACCTCGCCCTTCCACGTCGTCGACCGGCTGCGCGACTGGCCCGCCGGGACCGGGCCGCGCCGTGCCGCGCAGAGCTCCATCGGCCTCGGCGGAACCAACGCCCATGCCGTCTTCGAGGAGTACGTCCGCACCGCCGACGCCCCGGCGCGCGCCGACGGAGCGCGCGCGCCGCAGCTGGTGCCGCTGTCCGCACGCACGCGTGACGACCTCGTGCGCGCGGCCGCCGCACTGCGTCGGCACCTGACAGGCCCCCGCGCCGCCGCGCTGCGCCTCGACGACGTCGCGCACACGCTGCGCACCGGCCGGGTCGCCATGGCCTGCCGCGTGGCGTTCGTGGTGCGCGACCTGGAGCGGCTGGCCGCCGAACTCGACGCGTTCGTACGGGACCCGGACGGCGACGACACCGCGCGCCGCTTCACCGGACCCGCCGCGAGCCCCACCGAGAGCGCCGCGCGCAAGCACACCGAGCGGCTGGCCCGCGCGCTCGCCGACGGCAAGCCGAAGAAGGCGGCCAAGGCCTGGGCGCGCGGCGCCGACGCCGACTGGAGCCGGCTCACCGGGCAGCGTCCCGCCCGCCGCGTGAGCCTGCCCGGGTACGCCTTCGCGCCGGTGGCCCACCCGTACCCGGCCCGCGCGCCGCACGCCCGCGCCGCCGCACTCCGCCCGGACGAGACCCCCGGCACACCGCTCGCGCACCCGCTGCTGCACGAGAACGTGTCGCGGTTCGACGATCAGCGCTACCGCTCCGCCTTCACCGGCGACGAGTTCGTCCTGCGCGACCACGTCGTCGACGGCAAGCTGCTGCCCGCCGTCGCCGGCCTGGAGATGGCCTGCACGGCCGTGCGACGGGCCCTGCCCGAAGCGGCCGGGCGGCGCATCATCGTTACGAGCGTGACGTGGGCGCGCCCCGTCGTCGTGGACGACGGCGGCAGGCGGGTGGAGTTCACGCTCACCCGCGACGACACGTCCCCCACCGGACCGCTGGCCTTCGCCCTCCTGACGGACGGCGACCAGGTTGTGCGTCCAGGGCCGCGCCATCACCGAGGCGGCCGCGCCGCCGCCCCGCGTCGACCTCGGCGACCTGCGCGCCCGGCTGCGCCTCACGCCCCTCGCGGGCGAGGACGTGTACGCGCACATCGCCCGCGCGGGTGTCGCCTACGGCGCGGGCTTCCGCCTCGTGCACGTGCTGCACCGGGGCGAGCACGACGGGCGCCGCGAGGTGCTCGCCGAACTGCGGCTGCCCGCGCACCTGCGCGCCACGGCGGACGCCTACGCCCTCCACCCGAGCTTCCTCGACGCCGCCGTGCACGCCTCGCTCGGCCTGGACCCCGTCTTCGACTCCGCCACGGCCGTGCCGGTTGCGGACGGCACCACGCGGGTGCCCTTCGCCCTCGACCGGCTCGACGCGCACGCGCCGTTCGACGAGACGATGTACGCCTGGGTGCGCCCGGCGGCGCGGCGTGCCACGGGCGCGGAGCGCGTCCTCGACATCGACCTCGTCGACCCGGCCGGCCGGGTCTGCGCCACGCTGCGCGGCCTCGCCTACCGCGCCCTGACCGCCCCCCGGCCGCCGGGGAGCCCGCCCGCCCCGGGGCCGCTCGCGCCTCCGAGCTGCGCACGCTCCTTCCGGTGTGGGAGCCCCGGCACCCCGCGGAGGCCCCCCGCCCCGGCCGGCCGTCCGCGAGGCGCGGTGCTCGTCCTCGACGCCGACCGCAGGCTGTGCGCCAGAACTGGCCGCGCTCCACCCCGGCCACCAGCGCGTCGACCTGCCCGACGGCGCGTCCGTCGACGACATCGCCGCACTGATCCGCACCGCCTGCGCCGCCATCGGGGCCGGATCGCCCGGATCGTCTGGGTCGCTCCCGCCGAGCACCCCGACGGCATGGTCCAGGGCCAGGAGCGCGGCGCCGTCGAGGTCTTCCGGATCGTCAAGGCCCTGCTGGCCCTCGGCCACGGTACGCGCGACCTCGCCTGGTCCCTCTACACGTTCGGCACCCAACTCGTCCGCGACCCCGACCCGGTCGCGGCCACGCACGCGAGCGTCCACGGCCTGGCGGGCAGCCTCGCCCAGGAGCACACGCGCTGGACGGTCGACCTCGTCGACCTGCCGCACCCGGATTCCGGCGACCGCGCCGGCGACCGCCTGGGCGAGGAGCGGCACCTCACCGGCGTGCGCCCCGGCACCACCGTGGCCCTGCGCGGCGGCCGCTGGTTCTCCCGAGAACTGCTACCCACCACCGCCCCGGAACCGGCCGCGGGCCCCTACCGGCACAGCGGCGTCTACGTCGTCATCGGCGGCGCGGGCGGCATCGGCGAACTGTGGAGCCGGTACACGGTCGACCGCTACCGCGCGACGATCGTGTGGATCGGGCGGCGCCCCCCGACCGACGCGGTCGGGCGGAGCCTCGCCGACCTCGCCGAGCGGGCCCGCGCCGCGCGCGCGGCGGCCCCGTCCTACGTCCAGGCCGACGCCCGCGACCACGAGAGCCTGCGGGCCGCCCATGCGCGCATCAAACGAGACCACCCGCGCGTCGACGGCGTCGTGCACTCCGCGATCGTCCTCGCCGACAAGACCCTCGCGCACATGGACGAGGACCGCTTCCGCGCCGCCCTGACCGCCAAGGCCGACGTCGGTGTCCGCGTCGCCGACGTGTTCGGGGCCGAGCCGCTGGACTTCCTGTTGTTCTTCTCCTCGGTGGAGAGCTTCGTCAGGGCCCCCGGGCAGGTCAACTACGCCGCGGGCTGCACCTTCAAGGACGCCCTCGCGCACGCCCTGAACCAGCGCGGCACCACCGTGGCCAAGACGGTCAACTGGGGTTACTGGGGCGTCGCCGGCGTCGTCAGCGACTCCTTCTACCGCGAGCGGATGGCCGCCGCCGGAGTCGACTCGCTCGATCCCGACGAGGCGTTCACCGCCCCGAGTCCTTCCTCGCGGGCGAGCACGGCCAGATCGCGCTGATGCGCACCTTCGGCGACGAGGCGCTGCGCGGCCTCGCCCTGGAAGAACGGCAGGGGGCACCACCGTCCCGCGCTGCCCTCCGTGCGCGACGCCGTCGTGGCGCCCACCGCGCGCCGCACGGCGAGGTGGAACGGCTGCGCCGCTACTCTACCGCACCCGCGCATGCGCGAACTCACCCTGCACCTGCTGTACGCGACGCTCCGCGACCTCGGCGCCGAACGCCCGGACAGGACCGGGCACCGCGTCCTGCCCCGGTACGCGCCTGGCTGGCGGAGAGCCACCGCCTGTTCGCCGAGGCCGGACCCGGTCTCGGCGCGCATGACCTGGACAGCGCGGGCTGTGGCGCCAG
This sequence comes from Streptomyces thinghirensis, assembly GCA_021502835.1. The sequence continues at coordinate 120,197 of JAKFGP010000059.1, read as the reverse complement.
TGGCGGGCCGACCGCGACGGCCGACAGGCGGGCGACAACCAGCGCGCGCAGACCGAGCTGGTCGAGTCCTGCCTCGAAGCCCTGCCGGACGTCCTCACCGGCGCGCGCCAGGGCACCGAGATCCCTCTTCCCCGGCTCCTCGCTGTCCCGCGTCGAGGGCGTCTACCGCGGCGACCCGGTCGTCGACTACTTCAACGACAGGCTCAGCGTGCTCCTCGCCGACGCCGTACGCGCCTGGGGCGCGGCCGAGCCGAGGGCGGCGGCTGCGCGTCCTGGAGGTCGGCGCCGGGACCGGCGCGACCAGCGTCAAGGTCCTTCAGGCCCTCGAACCGTTCGGCGACCGCATCGTCGAATACCACTACACCGATCTGTCCAAGGCATTCCTGTTCCGCGCCGAGGAACGCCTGAAGCCCCGCTACCCGCACGTGACCACGGGCCTCTTCAACGCCGAGCACCCGCCCGGGCCGCAGGGGCATCGACCTCGGCGGCTTCGACGTCGTCGTGGCCACGAACGTCCTGCACGCCACCGCCGACATCTCCCGCACGCTGCGCAACGTCAAGGCGACCTTGCGAGAGGGCGGCCTGCTCCTCCTCAACGAGATGAGCCGCAACACGCTCCTCGCGCACGTCACGTTCGGCCTCACGGACGGCTGGTGGCGGTACCGCGACGCGGCTCTGCGCATCCCCGGCAGCCCGGTGCTCTCCGCCGAGAGCTGGCGTGAGGTCCTTGAGGACGAAGGGTTCCGCACCGGCGCCCAGCCGGACACCGAGGCCCACGCCCTGGGACAGATGCTGCTCGTGGCCGAGAGCGACGGACGGTTCCGCACGACGGCCGCCCCCCTGGCACCCTCGGCCCAGGCCCAGGCCCAGGCCCAGGCCCAGGCCCAGGCCCAGGCCGCGCCCCGTCCCGCCGCCGCATCCTTCTCCGGCACGCGGCACGAGACCGCCGTACCCGCGCCCCAGCGGACGACGAGGCAGAGTTGCGCGCACGGACCGCCGACTACTTCGAGCGGCTGCTGCGCGAGGCCCTGCACTCTGGCGGACGAGGATCTCGACCCCGCCAAGGACCTGAACGACTACGGCCTCGACTCCATCCTCGTATCCGGCATGAACAGCGCCGTGGCCCGCGACTTCACAGACGTCAGCAGCACCCTGTTCTTCGAACTGCGCACGCTGGACGAGCTCGTCGAGCACTTCGTGGAGCGGCGGCGCCCGGAGCTGAGGACGCTTTTCGGCCTCGGAAGCCGGGGCACGGGCAGCGCGCCAACCGAGCGGGTCGAGGGTGACCAGGGTTCTGCCGCCTCCCTCACCGACGAGGCCGTCGTGTACGTCACCGGCCTCGTCGCCGAGACCCTGAAGCTCGACCCCGAGCGGCTCGACGCGGACGCCGACCTGTTCGACCTCGGTCTCGACTCCATCCTCGTGGTCCAGCTGAACAACACGCTCGGCCGGGACTTCGAGGATCTCGGCAGCACGCTGTTCTTCGATCACTCGACGGTCCGCGACGTGGCCGCGTACTTCACGGAGACGCACGCGGCACGCCTGGCCGAGGTCCTGGGCACGGCGGCCCCCGTGGCCCCGCCGCGGGAAGACGCACCCGGCACCGGTGATCCCAGAGGTCCGGAGACCCGATCGACTCCGAGGCCCGGCGCGGGCCCGAGCGGCAGTCCGCCGACATCGCCGTCGTGGCCCTCGCGGGACGCTACCCGGGCGCCGAGAGCCCCGCTCGCCTGTGGGAGAACCTGACCCGGGGCAAGAGCGTGACCGTGCCCTACCCGGCCGACCGCTGGTGGTGCGACTGGCAGGGCGGGGAGCGCCCCTGGGGCGGCTTCCTCGACGAAGTGGCCTTCCTTCGACGCCGCGTACCCCGGCATCGACGAGCGCGAGGCCGCGGCCGTGGATCCGCAGGAGCGGCTGTTCATCGAGACCGCGCACGGCGCCGTGCAGGACGCGGGGCTACACGCCGGCGGCCCTCGACACGGACGCGGCCGTCGGTGTTCGTGGGCGTCATGAACGCCACGTACAACGGACGGCACGGCCTACTCCTCCATCGCCAACCGCACCTCGTACCTCTTCGACTTCCAAGGGCCGAGCGTGGCGGTCGACACAGCCTGCTCCGGGTCGCTGACAACCCTGCACACGGCCGTGCAGAGCCTGCTGTCCGCGACAGCGCATGCGCGGTGGCGGGGCGGCGTCAATCTGCTCCTGAACACGGACCACTTCGACGTGCTCCGGGAGCACGGCCTGCTGTCGTCGGGCGAGCGGTGCCGCCCCTTCTCCGAGCACGCGGACGGGTTCCTCGCGGCGGAAGGCGTCGGCGCCGTGGTGCTGCGGCCGCTGCGCCGACGCCTGGTGGCCGCGGGCGACCACGTCTACGGCGTGATCAAGCGGCAGCGCCGTCAACTCCGGGGCCGCACAGCCGGTACAGCATGCCGAGCCTGGACGCGCAGCGCGACGGTGCGTCACCCGTGCTCTGGCCCGCGCCGGAGTCACGCCGGACACTGATCAGCTACGTGGAGGCCCACGGCACGGCGACGCCCTCGGCGACTCCCTGGAGATCTCCGCGCTCAGCCGGGCCTTCGCCGGCGACCGCCCGGGGCAGTACTGCGCGGTCGGCTCGCTCGAGTCCAATCTCGGCCACTGCGAGAGCGCCTCCGGCATCGCGGGCCTCACGAAGGTCCTGCTGCAGCTGCGCCGCGGACGCTCGCGCCCTCGATCAACGCCGAGGACCTCAACACCGGCATCGTCTTCAAACAGTCGCCGTTCCACGTCCAGCGCGAACTCGCCCTGGAACCCGGTCGACGCCGACGGGCGCCCCCTGCGCGGCGCCGCGGCATCTCCTGCTTCGGCGCGGGCGGCTCGAACGCACCCTGATCATCGAGGGATACGAGAGAATGCCCGACGACGAGGCACGCCCCGACGAGGCGGCGGCCGACGCGGCCTGCCTGGTCCCGCTGTCGGCGCACACCCCCGAGCAGCTGCGCGCGGCCGCCGGGCGGCTGGCCGCACACCTGGGCGATGCGGAGCGCGAGCGGCGCCCGCTGCCGCTGCGCGACCTCGCGTACACGCTGCAGACCGGCCGCGACGAACTGCCCGTACGTCTCGCGCTCGTCGTCCGCTCCACCGCCGAACTAGCCGCCGCCCTGACGGAGTTCAGTGAGCACGGCGGCGCAGGCCCCGGCCGGTACGCCGACCTCACCAGCACCAGCACCAGCACCAGCACCAGCACGGGTACGGGTACGAGGCCCGCGGCGGGCGGCGTGGCCGGTGACCCACGCGGCGGCCCGTGCCTGGCTGACCGGAGCGAGTGTCCCGTGGGGCGAGCTGTGCGCCGAGCGCCCGCCGCGCCGCGTCAGTCTGCCGACGTACCCGTTCGCGCGACGCGCCCACTGGTATGAGCCCGCCGGGCAGGGGGACGAGCCCGCTGCCGGTGCGCTGCGCCGGGCCGTCGAGCCCGCGTCCGGCACCTCGGACGAAGCACACCCTGAACCGCGCCCCGCGAGCCGCACCGCCGACCTCCGGCGCCCTGGCGCGAGCCGCGCTGGCCGACGAGCTGGACGGCGCCCCACGGTGGCCACCGGCCGCGAGTTCGCCGCGCTCGGCGTCTCGTCGATGGGCCTGGTGCGCCTGGCCAGGCGGGTGCGCGACGAGCTCCACGCGGACTTCGCATCGGCCGCGCTCTTCGAGTACCGGACCGTGGACGCCTTGGCCGCGCACCTCGGCGGCCTCCTCCCGCCGGTGGCGCGGACCCCGGTCGAGGCCGACGCGTTCGTGCCGCACCCGCTGTCCGAGGGGCAGCGGGGCCTGTGGAGCCTCCAGAGGTCCGCACCCGACGCGAGCGTGTACAACGTGCCGCTCTGCTCGAGGTGTCCGGCCTCGACCTCCGCGCCCTGCGCACCGCCTTCGACGGCGTCCGCGTCCGTCACCCGCTGCTCGCGGCCGTCGTGCGGCGGGACGGCGACCGCCTCGGTTCGCCCGGCCCGAGACCGCGCGGGCGGCACTCACCGAGCACGAGCTGACCGCTACGGACCGCGGCGAGGTGCGCGCTCCCGGCTGCGCGCGCACGCCCGGGAACCGTTCGACCTGGAGAACGGCCCGCCTGTGCCGGCTGAGCGTCTTCCACGGCGCCCCCGGCACGGACACCTCCTGGGTGCTCCTGAACGCCTCACCACCTGGTCCTGGACGGCGCCTCTGCCGTCACCCTCGTCAAGGACCTGCTAGCCGCCTACCGGAGCGCCGCCGAGGGTGCCGCGCCCACCGCCGGCCGCCAGTCCGCGCCGCACGCCGAGTTCGTCGTCGCCGAGGCCGGCCTGCTGGCCGGGGACGAGGGCGCGGCCCGGCTCGCGTTCTGGCGCGGCCGGCTGGCCGCGCTGCCTGCCCGTCCCCGCCTTCCCCACGGACCGGCCGCGCTCCGCCCCGGAGCGGGGCGGCACGGTGCCACCGAGGTCCCGCCGGCTGCCCGCCGACCTCGGCGACCGCGTCGCGCGGTTCGCCCGCGAGCGGGGCGTCTACCCGTCCGGCGGTGTTCCTCGCCGCGCACCAGGTCCTGCTGCGGCAGTACACCCAGCAGGACGACCTCGTCGTCGGCATGCCGGTCAGCACCCGGCCCGGCGGCGGCTTGCGAGCTGGCACGGTCGGCCACTTCGTAACCATGGTGCCGGTCAGGACCAGGACGTCCGGCGGCCGCACGTTCGCCGAACTGTGCGCGGACGTCCAGGGGACCCTGCTCGACGCCCTCGCGCACGCCTACCCGTTCGGGCCGCTGGTCCGCGAGCTCGGCCTGGGCACGGCCGACGGCTCCGCGCCGGTGTTCCGCCACGCCTTCATGTACCAGGACTGGCACGAGGACGTCACGGCGGAAACCCCGGCGTCCGCTACGTCGACGGCATCCACCAGGAAGGCGAGTACGAACTCGTCGTGGAGGTCATCGAGCCGCACGCCGCCGAGGACGCGTACACCGTCAAGGCGAAGTACGATCCGGCCCTGTTCGACGCCGCGACCGTGGACCGGCTGCTGCGGCAGTACGCCCACCTTCTGGAGTCGGCCCCGGCCACGGACCCGAACCGGCCGCTCGACGACTGCTCGGCGGCCTCGCCGCAGGAGCTCCTACCCTCGCGGTGGAGTGGAACGACACCGCCGTCACCCAGCCCGAGCAGGGCGTCCACCAGCTGTTCGCTGAGCAGGCGGCCCGCCCCCGGACGCGGTCGCGCTCGTCGCGGGCACCGAGTCCGTGACGTACGCGCGCCTCGACGAGCGCACCGAGGCGCTCGCCGCGCGGCTGCGCGCGACCGGCGTGGGGCCGGGCCGCCTCGTCGCCGTGCACCTGGAACGCTCCGTCGACCTCGTCGTCGCCCTGCTCGCCACGCTGCGCGCCGGGGGCGCCTCTACATCCCCTCGACCCGGACTACCCGCGCGAGCGGATCGCCCACATCCTCGACGACGCCGCGCCCGCCGTGCTGCTCACCCACACCGCGCTGCGCGCACGGTCCGGCGGACCTCGACCGGCCCGGCCAACGGCTGCTCGTGCTCGACGACCCCGGCGCTGACCCGGCGGCCGAAGAGCCGGGCGAGGGCGCGGCTCCCGGCGCCGAGGATCCCGCGTACGTCATCTACACCCTCCGGCAGCACGGGCCTGCCCAAGGGCGTCGTGGTGCCCCACCGCGCGCTCACCAACTTCCTGTGCGCGATGGCGAAGCGGCCGGGCTCGGCGCGGCCGACCGGGTCCTCGCCGTGACGACGCACAGCTTCGACATCGCCGCCCTGGAGCTCTTTCTGCCGCTGGTCACCGGCGCCGAGTGCCACCTCAGCGACCCCGCGACCGCGCGCTCCGGCGAGCGGCTCGCCGCGCTGATCGCGCGCGTGCGGCCACCGGCTGATCTGAGGCGACCCCCGCGACGTGGACGATGCTGCTGCACGCGGGGCTGGACCAACGTGAAGGCCTGCGTGTGCTGTGCGGCGGCGAGGCGCTGTCCGCGTCGCTCGCCGAGCGCTCACCCGCGGACTCGGGGGCGAGGTGTGGAGCCACGTTCGAACCCCACCGAGACCACTGTGTGGTCCACGGTCGCCCGATGTGGAGGCGGGCCGCCGCGTCACCATCGGGCACCCCATCGACAACACCCGGATCCACATCCTCGACAAGAGCGGCGCCCGGCCCCGTCGGCGTGCCCGGCAAGCCGCGTGCATCGCGGGCGACGGCTGGCGCTTTCCGGCTACCCTTGCAACAAGCCCGGAACTCACCGCCGAACGGTTCCCCGCCGACCCCGTCGCACCGGGCGGCGGGCTGTATCGCACCGGCGATATGGCACGGCGCCTGCGGACGGCGCGATCGAGTGCCTGGGGCGCATCGACTCCCAGGTGAAGGGTGGGCGGCTTCCGCGTCGAGCCGAGCGAAGTCGAGCACGCCCTGACCCGGCACCCCGCCGCGCGCGAGTGCGCCGTCGTCACCAGGGCCGAGCCGGCGACCGGCGCCACCTAGCTCGTCGCCTACTGGACCGGAACGGACGCCACCGCGCGCGAGCTGACCGAGCACCTGCGCTGCACCCTGCCCGCGTACATGGTGCGCCCGCCTTCGTCCTGCCGGTCGAAGGACTGCCGCGAGACTCCGAACGGCAAGGGGTGGACCGGCTCGCCCTGGCGCGCCGGCCGATCACGCTGCCGGACGAGCCCGCGGAGCGCCGGGCGCTGCTCGGCAACCTGCTGACGGGGCTGTGGGGTGGGAGAGCGACGTCCTCGCCCCGTGGCGGGACGTACTCGGCGTAGCCGGGCTCCGCCCCACCGGACGCCTTCCTGGACGCGGGCGGCAACCCGTCCCTCGCGGTGGTGCTCGCCGATGGCGTCGCCGAGCGCTTCGGCGTGCCCTTCACGTCGGCGGACGTCTTCGGCTGCGTCGACGCTGGCCGGCACGGCCGCCCGACTGCGCAAGGAGCTCCGCGCGGAGCGCGATGGCCGGACGCCGAGGCCCCCACGGCCCACGTGCCCCGGGCCGAACACGCGGCCCCGGCCGCCCGGAGCTGCCCGCCCACCTCGAAGGCGCTGTCGCCGTCATCGGCGTCTCCGGTCGGCCTCCCCGGCGCCGACGACCACCGCGCGTTCTGGCGCAACCTCGTCGCGGGCACGGAGTGCGGAGCTTCGTGCACGGCGGACGAGTAGCGCCGCCCTCGGCGTCGACGAGGACCTGATCCAGGACCCGGCGCACATGCCGGCTCGCGCGAGCATGCGCGGCAAGCGCTACTTGACGCACGCCTTCTTCCAGGTGTCGGCGCGCGACGTCGAACCTATGCGGACCCGCAGGCGCGCCAGCTGCTCCAGCACGCCTGAAGGCCGTCGAGGACGCCGCGTACCTGCCGGATGACATCGCCGACGCCGCGGTGTACATGTCCACCGCCAACTCCCTCTACCAGGCGCCCGTCACGGGCCCCGGCACACGCCGCGACCTCGGAGAGCCCTCGTCGGCTTTCTCCAGGGCTAGCCTCGGCACCGCCGTGCCGACGACCGTGTCGCACCGGCCGGCCTGCGCGGACTCCAGCCTGTTCGTGCACAGCAACTGCTTTCCATCGGCGCTCCGCCGGTCTCGCCCCCGTGCCAGGGCATCCAGTCGGGCCACACCACGCACGCCCTGGTCGGCGGCTGCGCGATGTACGGCGAGGAGACCGTCGGCTACCTCTACGAGGAAGGCATGACGCTGTCGCCCGACGGCTGACTGCAAGCCGTTCGCGGCGGACGCTCATGCATGGTCGGCGGCGAGGGGACCGTCGTCGTCCTCCTGAAGGAAGCCCGTGCGGCCGTGCGCGACGGCGACCACATCCACGCACTGGTGCGCGGCGCGTGCATGAACAACGACGGCGCACGCAAGGCGGGTTACTACGCGCCCAGCCTCACCAGGCAGAGCGAGCTCATCGCCTCCGTCCTCGACCGCGCGGGGGTGCGCGCGCCGAGTCCGTCCGCTACCTGGAGGCGGGCACGGCACCGAGCACCGTCATCGGCGACCGTCGAAGTGGAACGCCGTGTCCGATGCGCGTACCGGCGCGACACACGGGCCACCGGCTTCTGCGGCATCGGCTCGGTGAAGGCCAACCTGTGGTCACCTCGGCGCCGGCGGCGGGCCTCGCGGGCCTCGTCCAAGTCCGCCCTCGTCCTGAGCCTCCGCACGAGGTGCTCGCCGACCATCAACCACGAGGCGCCCAACCCGCAGATCGACTTCGCGAACTCCCCGTTCCACGTGGTGGACCGGCTCACCCCGCTGCCGCCGTCGGACGAGCCACTGCGCGCCGCCGTCGTTCCTTCGGCATCGGCGGCACGATACGTGCACGCCGTCCTCGAAGAGGCTCCCCGCTGCGCGAGGACCCCGGAGCGGTCCCACCCGGCGATCCCCACCTCGTGTACCCCTGTCGGCGCGGACCCCCGACGCCCGGCGGCGGTACGCCCTCGGCCCTGGCCCGGCACCTCACCGACGAGCGGGATGCGCACCCTCGCCGACGTCGCCTTCACCTTCCAGGTGGGCCGCACCGCCATACCCTGCCGGGCGGCGTTCCTGGCCGGGACGACGGCCGAACTCGTAGCGGCCCTGGTAGTTCGTGGAGCGGGGGCAGGTCCCGCTCCGGCGTCCGGCGCCCTCGACGTCCTGGACGACGACGACCGGCGCCCTCCTCGACCAGTGGCCTCGCCGAGCGCAGGCTCGACAAGGCGGCCCGGCTGGGAGGCGGGCGAGCCGTGGCCGACTGGCGACGGCTGACGCGGACGAGGCCGCGCCCACGCCGCGCGAGCCTGCCCGCCTACCCGTTCTGACGAGCGGCACTTCCGGCTGCGCGCGGAGCAGCCGAGCCCGGCGCGGACGCCGCCGCCCCGCACCTGTTCGAGGAGCACTGGGTGGCGCGCGCCGCCGCATCAAGTCGCGGACGCCGCCGCCCGGCGCGTGGTCGCGGTCTTCCTGTCCGACCCCGCGGCCCAGGACGCCTACCGGGCGCGGCCCGGCACGCGCCCGGCACCAGCCTGGTCTTCCTCGCCAGGACCGGCAGCCCGGAGCGGGCCGGCCGACCCGGCACCGCGGAACCGCCCGGGCGTCGACGCCGAGTACCGCGTCCACACCCGCCGACGAGCAGGCGCTGGCGCGGATACTCACCGCCGTCGCCGAGGCCCACGGCCCCGTCGACGCCCTGCACCACCACCAGCGGCCCACCGAGCGTGCGGACGGCGAGCCGCGCGCTGGCGCGGACTGGCCGACGTCGGCGTGCTCGTACGGGCCTCGCCGCCGGCGGCCTGCCCGTCCCCGACGTCCTCGTCGCCGGCCCTTCGACGACGCCGTGGAGCAGGCCGCCCTTGACGCCCTGATCGGCTACGAACGCTCCCTGTCCGGCCCGCTGCCGGGCACGAGCTGCGCGTCGTGCTGCACGAGGGCGCCGGCGCCCGCACGGCGCTGGGCGGGTCACTCACGACCGAGCAGCACCAGGGAGCCGAGGACCGCCGCCCTGTACCGGGGCGGACAGCGGCACGTGTGCGCGGTGCGGAGCCTGCCGACACCGCCGCACCGCCGCCAGAGCGCCCTGCGCGAGGGCGGCACGCACCTGATCACCGGCGCCTTCGGCGGCCTCGGCCGCCGCGTCGCGGAGCACCTGGCCCGCGACTACCGCGCGAACACTCTCCTGCTCGGCCGCTCGCCCTGAGCCCCGCCGAGGAGACCTGGGCGCGGGGCTCGGTGAGCACGGAGGGGTGGTCGTCTGCCGCCGCGCCGACGTCACCGACGAGGACGCCCTCGTCGAGGTACTCAGCACGTTGCCGCCCGCGCTGCGCGCCATCGACGGCGTCGTGCACTGCCGCGGGCACGGCGCAGCGGCACGCCGTGACGGACTCGACCCGCGAGGCGGCGCGGCGCGTCCTCGCCGCCAAGGTGGACGGCACCCTCGCCCTCGAACAGGCCCTCGTCCGCTCCCGGGCCGGGCGCTCCGCGGAGTTCGTCTGCCTCTTCTCGTCCAGCTCCGCCACCCTCGGGGGACTTCGGCAGCTGATGCGACCATGCGGTCGCCAACCGCTTCCAGTCGGCGTACGCGCGCGCCCTCGCCGAGCGCGGCGAGCGCCGGCTGCTCGCCGTCGCCTGGCCGCTGTGGGAGGACGGCGGCATGGGCGCCGCCGCCCAGCGCGCGGCCGACCACGACCACGACACCGCGTACCTGGCCGCCAGCGGCCAGCGGCCCCTGACCGCCGGCAGAACCGCGCTCCGCCGTCCCTCGAGCGGCTCCTCGCCGAACGGCCTTCGACGCCGTACCGCTGGTCCTGCACGCGCCCGCCGAGCAGGCCAGGGCCCTGGTCGAGCGGGCCGTCACGCCCGCGCCGCGCCGCCCGACTGCCGCCGCAGCCGCCGCCGGATCTGCAGCCCGGCGCTCAGGGCCCGGCCCCCACACGCGAGTCGGCCGTGGCGCACGACCGGCGGCGTGCCGCCCTGGCCGACACGGTCCGCGAGGTCGTCGCGCACGTCCTGAAGTCCCCGGTGGACGAGCTCGACGACGACAGCGGCTTTCACGACCTGGGCCTGGACTCCATCCGCCTCACCCAGCTCGCCCACCGGCTCGCCGAACGCCTCGGTGCCCCGCTCCAGCCGACCGACCTGTACGACCACCCGTCCGTACGGCGCCTGACCGACCACCTGGTGGACGAGCCGGCCGTCCGACTGCCCGCGTCCGTCGAGCCCGTCCAGGCTGCGGCGCCGCGGCCCGCCGCCCCGGAGCCGGCCGCACCGGCTCCGGCTCGGACGCCATCGCCGTCATCGGCAGGAGCGGCATCTTCCCGGGCTGCCGCGACGTGGACGCCTTCTGGGCCGCGCTCGCCGACGGCAAGGACCTCGTCCGCGAGCTGCCGCCCGCCCGCTTCGGCACGGCGGGGGACGGGGACGAGGGCGCGCCGCGGCCTACCGGTGGATGGGCAGCATCGAACTAGGCGGACGAATTCGACGCCGCCTTCTTCGAGATCGCCCCCAAGGAGGCGCGCGCCCTCGACCCGCGCCAGCGCCACCTCCTCCAGGAGTGCTGGAAGGCCCTGGAGGACGCCGCCCTCGGCGCGCAGGAGCTGGAGGGGCATCAGGGTCGGCGTGTTCGTCGGCGTGGAGGCAGGGCGACTACCAGCTCCTCGACGGGGCGGGCGGCAACCTCACCTCGAACCACGACGGCGTGCTCGCCGCGCGCCTGTCGTACTTCCTCGACCTGAAGGGGCCCGTCCTAGCGGTCAACACCTCCTGCTCGTCGGGCCTGGTGGCCCTGCACCAGGCACGCGCGAGCCTGCTCCAGGGGAGTGCGACATCGCCGTCGTCGCGGCGGCGAACTTCGTCCTGACCCCGCAGGCCCTCGCAGCCATGAGCGACGCGGGCATGCTGTCGGCCGCCGGCAGGTGCGCCACGTTCGACCAGGACGCCGACGGCATGGTCGCCGGCGGGGCGGTCACGGCCCTGGCGCTGCGCCCGCTGGCGGACGCGGAGACCGCGGGCGACCCCGTGCACAGCGTGATCGCAGCCAGCGGCCTCAACCACGACGGCCGGACGAACGGCATCACAGCGCCCTCGGGCGACGCCCAGCGCGAGCTCCTGGAGTCCGTGTGCGAGCGCGGCGGCATCGACCCGGCGGACCTCGGCTACGTCGTCACCCACGGCACCGGCATGAAACTCGGCGACCCCGTCGAGGTCGGCGCCCTGCGCGCGGTCTTCGCCCGGCACACCGACGAACGCGGATTCTGCGCCCTCACCTCGACCAAGCCCAACGTCGGCCACACCTTCGCCGCCTCCGGCCTGGTCGGCCTGGTCTGTCTGTCCGAGGCGCTGCGCCACCGGGCCATCCCGCCCAGTCTGCACTGCGAGCGCGACAACGAGTACATCGACTGGAATACGAGCTCCTCACTACGTCAACAAGGCGACGAAGCAGTGGCCCGCCCCCGGCACGGCCACCGCACCGGCGCGGTCAGCGCGTTCGGCATGAGCGGCACCAACGCCCACGTCGTCGTACGGGGAGTACACCGGCCGGCCGGACACGGCCGGCCCGGCCAGTCCGCTTACCTCCTCGGTCTCCGCCAAGACGGACACGGCCCTGGAGGGGATCGTCGACGCCCTGCTCGACCGGATCGCGACCGGCGCCCTGGTCGGACACGGACCTGCCCCGTCTCAGCGCCACACTCCTCACCGGCCGTCACCACTTCCGGCACCGGTGCGCGCTGGTGGTGGCCTCCCTCGACGAGGCCGCCGCGCTCCTGGCGCGCCTGGCGCCGCTCGCGGACCGCCGCGCCCGGCGCGTGCTTCGAAGGCGTCGTGCCGCGCGGCTTCACCGCGCGGGCCCAGGACGCCGACCGGCTCCCTGGCGCGGCCGACCGCGCCCGGGACACCGGGCTCGACCCGGCCGCGCGGCGGGAAGCCCTCGTCGAGGTCGCGCACGGCTACGTCGCGGGACACACCGTCCCGACCGCCGTCGCCCCGGCCCGACGGCCGCCGGGTCACGCGCCTGCGGCTGCCCGCGTACCCGTTCGCGCGCAGCCGCTACTGGGCGCGCGCCGAGCAGCAGGCTCCGGCCCCGAGGCCGTGACCACGGCGGAACAGAGCCCGCCCCCCGCTGCCCCGGCACCCCGCCGCCCCGGCCTCCCCGCCGGCGCCCCGCAAGCCCGTCGTCCTGCAGGACTTGGCGGACGTACCCCACCGGATCGACACGCGGACGCCGCACCCGCCGCCGCCAGGCCACAGGTCTCCCTGGCGCCCCCTAACACCCGCGTCACCCCGCCCGGAACCGGAGCCGAGGCCCCGTCGGCACCCCGTCACGCTGGAGCACGACGTCCTGAGAGGACCTCAAGGCGGCGGCCGACCTGGACTTCGGCGGGATGGTCGCGACCCTGAACCGCACCGGCGTGATGGTCGAGCGGCTGATCCCGTACTCCGAGGGTTCGCGGAGTACGCGGGGAACAGCGGCGGCGAGGCCCTCGACCTGGGCTGCGCGTACGGCGTGGCGAGCATCGCCGCGCTCGAACGCGGGGGCGCGGGTGGTGGCGCTCGACATGGAGCAGAAGCACCTGGACACCCTCGGACAGCGCGTCAACGACGAGGCCAGGCAGCGCCTGTCCCTGCGACGGGGCATGCTGCCCGACGTCGACTTCGAGGCCGGGACGGTTCACGGCCGTGCACGCCAGCCGCGTGATGCACTTCCTCGCCCCGGACGACTTCCGGCTCACCCCTGCGCAAGATGTACGACTGGCTCGCGCCGGGCGGCAAGGTCTTCCTCAGTTCGGACTCGCCCTACTGCGGCTACTGGGCCTCCAAGGCCGCCGACTACGAGGCGCGCGCAGGGACGCGGGCGACCCGTGGCCCCGGCTACATCGACGACGTCGCCGCGCACTTCGAGGCGGCCCACGTTCTCGGCGGTCCGCCGCTGATCAACGCCATCGACCCGGAGGTGTTCCGCAGGGAGTGCGAGGCCGCCGGGTTCATGGTGGAGCGGGCCGGGTTCTTCGGCACCGTGGGCGTGGACCGGGAGTCGTACGGCGCGCCCGCCCCCGACATGGAGCACGTCGGCATCATCGCCCGCAAACCGGACGGTCCGGCCTCTCCGTCCGCCGCCGCGGTCACCTCCGCCGACGGCAACCGCATTCACTACCGGGTGCGCGGCGACGGGCCCGGCCCTCGTCCTCATCCATGGCCTCGGCTGCGACGCGTCGTACTGGGACCGGCAGCTGGAGCACTTCGCGGACCGCTTCACCGTAGTCGCCCTCGACCTCGCCGGGCACGGCGGATCGGGAGGTCCCGGCAGCAGTGGACCGTCGAGGCGTTCGCCGAGGACGTGGTGGCCGTCGTCGAGCAGGAGGGCCTCGACGACGCGATCCTCGTCGGCCACTCCTCGGCGGGCCCGTGATGCTGGCCGCCGAGCGGCTCCCTGGGCGGCCGGGTCCGCGGCCTGATCGGCGTGGACACGCTGCACAACTTCGAGCCCAAGGTGCTGTCGGCCGAGCAGCTCGACCGGTTCGTGCGCAGGTTCAGCGAGCAGCCGGTCCAGGCGCGGGCGCTGTTCCTCGACGGCGCGCGCGACGACCTCGTCGCCCTGGTCGAGCGCACCCGCGAGGAGCCGGTGCCACCGTGGTGGACGGCGCGTTCCGCGAGATGCTCCAGCTACCTCCAGGACGTGCCCAAGCACGTCGACGTACCGCTCATACTGATCAACTCGACGTCCTGGATGCCGACGAACCTGACCGCTGGCGCATCGGTACGGCGTCGAGGTGGAACTGGTCAGACGGCGTCGGGCACTTCGTGATGCTCGAAGCGCCCCCTCGTTCAACGCGATCCTGCGCCGCCGTCTTGAGCAGCTGGCGCCGGATGTCGCCGCAGGCCGGCACGGCGGCGGGCGAGGCCGGAGCGCCCGGCGGAAGGACCGATTCCTGATGCCCGCGCCACGTACTAAGATCCACGCGAAAGCGACCTGCATCGGTACCTGCGCGACACGCTAGCCGTCGTCCTTGGAACCGAAGTGGCTCCGAGCCGTGACGACGTGTCCCACGTGGAGCTGGGTCTCGATTCGTTCGGCTGCGCCCAGTGGCTGCACGAGGTCAACCGAACCCTCGGGCTTTCCTCCCGGTGGCCCAGGTCTGCGGTCACCCGTTCCCGTACGTTGTCCGCCCTGATCGGGGCGCCATGGGAGAACAGATGAGTGCCACACCCCTGGGTCCTCGGCCGCCGCGGCCACGTCCGCGCCGGGACGCCCGGCCATCGCCGCGCACCTCCGCGAGGCCTCGCGGCGGCTGGGCTCGTCGCGGCGGACATCGACGACGAGGCGCCCTTCGTGGAACTGGGCCCTCGACTCGATCACCGGCGTCACCTGGACCCGGAAGCTGAACACGCACTTCCAGCTGTCGCTCTCCGCGACGCAGGTCTACAACCACCCGACGGTCGACGACCTCGCGGACCACCTCGCCGAGCTGCTCGGTGGCGGGGAGAGGCGCGCCCGGCCGCCGTCGTGGCCGCGCCCGAGCCGGAGGCCGTACCGGGGCCCGGCAGATCACCCCGTGCCTTTGGTCGACGAGTCCGCGGAGACCACGCTCGCCGCCTGGCTGCGGGCCAGCCTCGCCAAGGAGCTGGGGCTCGACGCGGCCGGACTGGACGACGAGGCGCCCTTCGTAGAGCTGGGGCTCGACTCGATCTCCGGCGTCACCTGGACCAGAGCCCTCAACACGCACCTTCGGCTCTCGCTGTCCGCGATCACGGTCTACGGGCATCCGACCATCAGCGACCTGGCGCGGTATCTGACGCGGGAGCACGGCGCCGCAGCCCCCGACGCGGGGACGGCCGCACGGCCGAATCCGCACCCGGGGCCGCCGCGACAGGGTGCGAGGCCGCCGCCGAGCCCGATCCCGTCCTGGGAGACGGTGCCCGCCGCCGAGTCCGAGTCCGAGCCCGAGCCCGCCGGGGCGGCGGAGCCTGATGCCATCGCTGCGCCCGCGCCGCGCGCGTTCCCGGCCTCGTGGACATCGCCGTCATCGGCGTCTCCGGCGCGTTCCCCCAGGCGGAGAACGTCGACGCGTTCTGGCGGAACATCCTCGAAGGCCGCGACTGCATATCCGAGGTGCCCTCCTCGCGCTGGCCCGTGGGGAAGTTCTACGACGAGCGGCCCGCCGTACCGGGGAAGTCCTCCAGCAAGTGGATGGGCGTCCTGGAGCAGGCGGACCGGTTCGACCCGCTCTTCTTCTCCATCTCGCCCGGCGAGGCCGCCGCCATGGACCCCAGCAGCGCGTCCTGCTCCAGGAGAGCTGGGCTTGCGTCGAAGAGGCGGGCTACGACCCCGACGACCTCTCCGGCACCCGGTGCGGCGTCTTCATCGGCTGCTCCGTGAACGGCTACGGCGCCACGGCCGACGCGGCCGGGCTGAGCGCCCACCAGAACCTCGGCACCAACAGCGCCATCCTCGCCAGCCGTGTCTCCTACACCCTGAACCTCAAGGCCCCTGCCTCTCCATCGACACCTCGTGCTCGTCGTCGCTCGTGGCCATCGCGCGAGCCTGCGACAGCCTCTGTCTCGGTGACAGCGACACCGTCGCTCGCGGGCGGCGTCTGGGTCATCCCGGGCCCCGGTGTGCATGTGGCGATGAGCCAGCTGCAGGCCCTGTCGCCCGACGGCCGCCTGCTACGCCTTCGACGAGCGCGCCAACGGCTTTCGTGCCGGCCGAGGGCGTCGGCGTCCTGCTCTGAAGCGGCTCGCGGACGCGCAGGCGGACGGCGACCGGATCCACGCCGTCATCAAGGGCTGGGGCGTGAACCAGGACGGCAGGTCCAACGGCATCACCGCCCCGAACGCGGAGGCGCAGGCCCGGCTCCAGAAGCACGTGTACGACAAGTTCGGCATCGACCCCGGTGACATCGAGCTGGTCGAGGCACACGGCACCGGCACCGCACTCGGTGACCCCGTCGAGATCGACGCCCTCGTGGACAGCTTCACCGCACGCACCGACCGCGCGCGCCACTGCGCCGTCGGCTCCGTGAAGAGCAACATCGGCCACACGCGTGCGCCGCCGGAGTGGCGGGCGTCCTCAAGGCCGCCCTCGCCCTGGAGCTACGCTGACGCTTTCCGCCGACCGCTCAGTACGAGCGCCTCAACCAGCACATCGACCTGGACGGCACGCCCTTCTACGTCAACACCCGGGCGCGCGAGTGGCGGCGCCGGGACCGGCCGCGCCTGGCCGCCGTCAGCTCCTTCGGCTACAGCGGCACGAACGCCCACGTCGTCCTGGCCGAGGCGCCCCGAGGTCACGCGCTACGACCCCGGCGACCGAACAGCACCGACGGCTCCCGACCTGATCGTCCTCTCCGCCCGCACGGCCGGGCAACTCCAGAGACCGGGCGCAGCGAGCTCGCCGAGACACTCGATGCACACCCCGGCCATCGCCCGCGCGACCTCAACCACACCCTGGGCGCGGCCGCGAGCACTTCCGCCACCGCCTCGCGTTCGTGGTGGACACCACGGCGAAGGCCGCTGGCGATGCTGCGCGCCTGGCTGGAGAACGGCAGCGCGCCGTCGCGTACACCGGTGACCACAAGCCCCGGCGCGCCGCGCGGCCGGACGTGCGCGCGGCCCGGGAAAGTGAACGGACCCGGCCCGGCTGCGGACGCTCGCGCCGCAGGAGGTACGCCCAGGGGCGCGGCCGGCAACCTTCGAGCTGCTCTTCGCGCCGGACCAGGCCAGCCCCGGCTCTCCTAACCCACGTACCCGTTCGCCCGGACTCCTACAGGCTGTCGGCGACGCCCCACGGCGGCCGCCGACGTGCCGGAGAACGCCAACGGGCGACCTGCTGGCCCTCGAACCGTGCTGGACCACCACTGCCCTGCCGCCCGCGACCCCCGGACGCGGCCGACCAGGTCGTGTGGCTCGTCGACCCCAGCGCCGGCACGGCGGCGAGCCCCGGCCTAGCACCCGGCTGCCCCGCACCGTCGTCGTGCACCGACCGACGCGGCGTGAGCCGTCCGCTGGACACGCCGCGTACGCCCCGTCTGACCCGGGACGTACTGGGCGGGCTGCGCACCGGATCGCCGAGGGGGAACGTACCGGACGGCGGACTCGCGCAGATCGTGGTCCTCGGTGCCTAGCGCCCCGGACGCCCGGGTGTTGACCAGAGTGTCTGCGCTGCTGCGCACGGCCGTGCTCGAGCATCCGTGGCTGCGGACCCAGCTCCTGGAGCACCTCGACCCCTTCGACGCCGCCGACGACCGGTAAAAGGCCGCGCGCTTCGCCGAAACCGTCGAGGCGAGCGCCCGCGCCACGCGGAGCAGAATCCGGCAGCGGGGCGGCCTTCTCCGCACGGCGCCTGATGAGGCCGAGGCAGCGCCGCCAGGCGCAGGGCCGCCGCCTCGCGGTGTACCGAGGGCGGCGTGTACCTCATCCGCGGAGGCACGGGGCTCGGCCTCCACGTCGCCGGGGAACTGTCCTGGCGCACCCTGCGCGGCGGCGTCGTCACCTCGTGGGCCCCGCTCCGCCGCCGACGTCGCGCGGCCACCCGCCTGCGCCCGCCCTCGCCCGTCGGGCGTCACCGTCGGTACCGGCAGGCGGACGTACCGACCGGGACGCCGTCAGGCGCTCCGTCGCGGACGTCGTCTCCCGCCCGGCCCCCGCCGTGCACTGCGCCGAGGTCCTCCGCGACGGGTACCTCGCCACCAAATCCGACGGCGACCTGACCGCCGTCCTGGCGCCCAAGACCACCGGCCTGGTGAACCTCGACGAGGCCACGGCGGACAAGCCCCTCGACACCTGGTCGTCTTCTCCTCCGGCGGCCGCGCTCGGCGGCGCCGGCCAGAGGCGGCGGCTGCCGCGGCCAATGCGTTCCTCGACACTACGTCGAGTACCGCGCAGACCTCGCCGCCCGCGGCCTCGGTCAACCGTGCCGTGTCCGTCGGCTGGCCGCTGTGGGCCGACGGCGGCATGCGCGCTCGACCGACGCGCAGCCCTCGAACGGCTGCGCGGGATCGGCGTGACGCCCCCTGCCCACCGGGGGCGGACTGCGCGCCCTGACCGCCGCCGTCGCGGGCGACGCCCGGCACACCCTCCTGCTGTCCGGCGACCGCGAACGACTGCTCACACCCGCCTGGCCGCACATCACCACGGAGCGGCGGCGCGCAACTTGCCCCGCCCCCGCAGCGGAGACACCCGCCACGGCGGCGCACCCGAAACCGCGGGCGTGGAGCGCACGCTGCCGCCCGGTCGTGTCCGAGCAGCTCAAGGTGCCTGTCGAAGAGATCGACGAGGACGGTGAGTTCGGCGAAGTACGGCTTCGACTCCATCAGCCTGACCGAACTCGCGCAGCGCTGAACGACGCCACGGCCTCGGCCTGGGTGCCCACCGTCTTCTTCGCGGCACACCTCGGTTGGCTCCTCGCGGCCCACATCGCCGAGCACGCGCCCGCGGCGCCGGGACACCCGGCCAGTCGGCAGGCCGCCAAGGCCGACGAACCCGCCCCGGTAGCCGCACCCGCCCCGGTGGTAGCGGCCGGCCTCGATGGGATCCGGCAGATCGTGATGGGAGGTGTCCGGGCAGCTGAAGGTCCCCCGCCGACGAGATCGAGGCGACGAGGAGTTCGGCGAGTACGGCTTCAACTCCATCAGCCTGACCGAGCTGGCGAGCCGGCTCGGCGACCGCTTCGGCGTCCACCTGGCACCCACGGTGTTCTTGAGCACCGGACCGTGGACCAGCGGTGGCGGCTCACCTCGCGCAGACCCGCCCCCGCGCCGGCCCGGCGCCGGTCGCCGGACGGCCCGTCGGGGAGGCCGCGCCCTCCGCCGGGCCCGGGACCGCCGTGCTCCCGGACGCCGACCCTGGCGCGCCCAGCCCATCGCCGTCATCGGCAATGGGTGGCAGCCTCCCGCGGGCACCCGACCTATGCCGCCTTCAGGGACAACCTGTACGCGGGCAAGGGACTGGCGGTATCACGGAGATACCGGGGGACCGCGCTGGGACGCGCGCTCTGGAGGAGGACCCGGAGATCCCGCGCGGCAAGAAGCCGGTGCGCTGGGGTGGTTTCCTCGACGGCGTCGACCGGTTCGACCCGCTGTTCGGCGGCATCTCGCCCCGCGAAATCCGCACCATGGACCCGCAGCAGCGGCACCGCTCGCTCACCCATGTCCTGGCAGGCGCTCGAAGACGCCGGACACGCGCCGCCAGCCTGGCCGGAAGCGACACCGCCGTCCTGATCGGCGCCGCGCCGAGCGGTTACGGCAGCCTCGTCATGGGCGAGCGGGCGGGGAGAGGACGGCTACGCCGACCGTCTCCGGCTCCGTGGGCCCCAACCGCGTCGAGCTACCTGCTCGACCTGCAGGCCCAGCGAGCCCGTGGAGACTGGCCTGTTCGAGCTCGCTCGTCGCGCTGCACACCGGTGTCGAGGCTGCTCCGCTCGAGGCCGCAGCGGCCTCGCGCGTCGTCGGCGGCGTCAACACCATCGTCAGCCCCGACCTGCACATCGGCTACAGCCGCGGGGCATGCTGTGCGAGGACGGCCGCTGAGAGTTCTCCGCGCGGGCCGACGGATGCACGTGCGCGGCGAGGGCGTCGGCGTCCTGGTCCTCAAGCACTGCGCCACGCCCGGCGCGACGGCGACCGGATCCTCGGCGTCATCGCGGCGGCGCTCGTCAGCCACCCCGCTTGCGCGGCCGCGCCCACTCGCTCACCGCGCCCAACCCGCGTGCCCAGGCGGACCTCCTCAAGAGCGCCTACCGCGACGCCGGCGTGGACCCCGCGCACCGTCACCTACGTCAGAGCGCACGGCACCGGCACTACACTCGGCGACCCCGTAGAACTGAACAGCCTCAAGAGCCCCGCCTTCGGCGAAGCTGTACGCGGAGACGGCGGGCACGCCCGGCCCCTCGACGCCCCGGCCCGCTGCGGCCTCGCTCGATCAAGAGCAACATCGGGCACCTGGAGCTGGCCGCGGGCGGGGAGGTCATCAGGTGCTGCTCAGATGCGCCACGCCACCCTGGTCGAGACCTGCCTGCGCCGGACCTCAACCCGTACCTGGACTTCGCTGACAGCCGTTCCGAGGTCGTCCGCGCGCGGCGGCCTGGCAGCAGCCGCGCGGCGCTCGATGGCCGGGCACTGCCGCACCCGGGCGGGCGTCAGCTCCTTCGGCTTCGGCGGCGTCCAACGCGCACGTCGTCATCGAGGAGTACGACGAGGAGCATGACAGCCCCAGCGCAGCCGGGCACGAGCAGCACCACCGCACCGAGGATCACAAGGGACACGTAGCCATGGGATCGCACGCCGAGCGGACCCGCGCACCGTCGCCCACGCGCCGGGGCACCCGCACCGTCGCGGCGGCGTGATCCCTCTGTCCGCGCGCACCGGGGAGCAGCTCGTCGCGCGGGCCCGCGCGCTGCGCGACCACATCAGGGCCGGACACGTCGGCGCCGGACGCCTCGCCGACCTCGCGTTCACGCTCCAGGTGGCCGCGACGCGATGGAGGAGCGGCTCGCGAGCCGGGTCACCTCGCTGGCGGAGCTGGAGCACAGGCTGACGTCGTTCGTGGCGGATCCGAGAGAGCCCACGGGAGTTGGCACCGCGGCACGGTGTCCGCAGGACAGGCGCCGCGCCGGAGGCCGGACGAGACCCGCGCCGTCGCGGCGGGGAGTACGACTGACGCCCTCACCCAGTGGGTGGCCGGGCAGCCCCTCGACTGGCTAGAGCCTGTCACGAGCCGGGGAACCACCGGCCCGTGCGGGGTCGGCCTGCCGACGTACCCGTTCGCCGAGGAGAGCTACTGGGCGGGGCGCGTCACCGCGCCCACCACCGAAACCCTCGGCCGCGCGGCCGGACGGCACACGCGACGCGCACCCGATGCGCACCAGGTCCCGGACGGCACGCTGACGGCGTACCGCACCGTCTTCGACGGCTCGAGCCCTTCCTGAAGGGACCATCGGGTACGCGCTCTGCGGGTCGCTGCCGGGCGCCGCGCACCTGGAGATGGCCCGCGCGGCCTGCCGCCCGCGCCAGCGGAGCGCGGGGCCGCGTCGCTGAGCGACGTGGTGTGGCTGCGGCCCGCCACCTGCCCGCCGGACAGACGCCCGAGGTGCACCTCGACCTGACGCCGACAGGTACAGCGGATACCTTCGCGTACAGCTCACACCGGTGTGGGCGGACGGCGAGCGCACGCTGTCCAGCCAGGGCGCGCACACATGCCGACGCGCCGCCGAGCGTCCCGCGCCTTCGCTCGCGGAACTGCGCGCCGCCTGCGCCGGGGCCGCCTTGCCCCTCCGACGTGTACGGCCAGTACGTGGCTGCGCTAGGCATGGAGTACGGCCCGGCGCGCAGCGCTCCCTGTCGACCCTCACCGTCGGCACGGACGCGCGGGTCGCCCCCAGGCGCTCGCCCGAACTACGAGCTGCCCCTGACGGCGGGGCCACCGACGCCTATGTACTGCACCCGAGCATCCTCGACGGAACCCTCCCGGGCGACGATCGGCCTGGGGCTCGGCGGGGAACTGAGGCACGGCCCCCGCGAGGCCCGCGCTGCCCTTCGCCCTCCGGGAGGTGGACGTCCTGGCCGCCACACCCCGGCCACGGCGTACGCCTGGATCCGTTGCAAGGACGACAGCCGGCCCGACGCAGCACCTCCGCCAAGCTGGACACTCTCCCTCCTCGACGCCGAGGGACGGACGTGCGCGGAGCTGACCGGTCTGCTCGCGCGGGCACTCCCCGCCGACGCGGCCCCGAAGACCGCCGAAGCCGGCTTGCGAGCCCGGCCGCGGGACCTCCGTACGCACCTCGCCGAGCGCGCGCTGCCGCTAATCTGCGCGACCAGCTCGCCCTGGCCTTCGAAGTCGCCCCCGAACGCCTCGACGTGGACACGCCGTTGGAGTTCTTCGGCATGGACTCGATGATGGCGATGGACTGGCCGCACCACCTGGAGTCCACCTTCGGGGACAGTCGAAGACCCTGTTCTTCGAGGTTCCTACAGTCCGGGCACTCAGCGAGCACTTCGCCGACGCATACCCACAGGCCGCTGCGCCTCTGCGCCCTCGACACCGCGGCTCGAGGCCGCCGCGGACCTCCAGCCCGGCCCCTGTGGGGACCGCCATCGCTGCTAGGACGCGGACGCGCGGCACCGACATCGCGATCGTCGGTGTAGGCGGCCACGCCACCCGCTGGCGGAGAACCTCGACGAGTTCTCCGGCGGAACCTGCGCTCGGCCGCGACTGCGTCACCGAGATCCCGCGGACCGCTGGGACCCCCGTGACCACGAGGAGTACGACCCGGTGGGGCGGCTTCCTCGACGGCGTCGACCGCTTCGACCCGCTGTTCTTCCGCATCTCGCCGCGCGAGCAGGTTCTGGACCAGGAACGGCTGTTCCTGGAGTCCGTACGTCCACGCACCCTGGAGGACGCCGGATACTACCAGCCCGAGACCCTTTCCCCGGCAAGTCCACCGGGCCCGACGGCACGGGCCTGGTCCCCCCACCGGCAGGTCGGTGTGTTCGTCGGCGTGATGTACGAGGAGTACCAGCTGTCGGCGCCAGGCGCAGGCGCGCAGCCACCTAGTGGCGCTCTCGGGCAACCCTCGTCCATCGCCAACCGGGTATGCATACTTCTACCGACTACCACGGCCCGAGCATGGCCGTGGACACCACTGTGCTCCTCCTCGCTGACCCCCGCGATCCACCTCGCCTGCGAGGCGATCGAAGAGACGGCCAGTGCGCAGCAACCGTCGCGGGCGGCGTCAACGTCGGCGTCCGCGAACAAGTACGTGATGCTGAGCCGGGGCAAGTTCACCTCGAGCGACGGGCGCTGCCCTCGCTTCGGCGAGGGCGGCGACGACTATGTGCCCGGTGGGGGCGTCGGCGCAGTCCCTGCTCAACCCGCTGGACCAGACCCCTCGCCGACGGCGACCAGGATCCGCGCGGCATCGTCAAGGGCACGGCCCTCAACCACGGCAGCAGGACCCACGGCTTCCTCGGTGCCGAACCCGGCGGCCCAGGGCGACGTCATCAGGCCGGCGCGCTCGCGCCGCCGCTGTCGCACCACACGAGCTGAAGCTATCTGGAGGCGCACGGCGCGCACGCACCTCCCTCGGCGACCCCACATCGAGCTGACCGGCCTCGTCAAGAGCGTTCGGGCGGAAGACGGGGAGGCCGAGGCCGCCCCGACCTGTGCGATCCCGGCTCGGTAGGGAGTCCAACATCGAGCGCACTGCGAAGGCGCCGCGCGGGCATCGCCGGCGTCGCCGAGGTGCTCGCTCCAGATGCGCCACGGCGAGCTGGTGCCCAGCCTGCACTGAACAGCGCTCCGGCCTTATCTGGACTTCGACGGGACGCCGTTCACCCGTGCAGCGTGACCTCACGCGCGCCCGTGGCACGAGGCCGCGGGTCGCGGGCGTCTCCAGCTTCGGCGCGGGCAGCCAGCGCACGCCGGGTCCTGGCCGCGTGAGCCCGAGCCCGCGCCCGCCCTCGGCCAGGCGCAGTCGCGTACCCTGTCGGCCGCGACCGAGGCCAACTGGTCGAGACTCCGCCGGCGGCGCACGCGGGACCCGCGCGGACGAGCTCACCGAGGGCGACCTACGCGCCTGCTTCCGCCTGGACGCTGCAGACGGGCCGGCATCGCACTCGAGGAACACCTCGCGTTCACGCGGACTCCCTGGAGTCCCTCCGGCGTACCCTGGACGCGTTCCTGGCCGACCCGCGGCCCCGGGCGGCTGGGTACGCGGCGGCGTCCGGCTCGACGAGCTCCCGGCCACGACTGCGGACGCGGCCATGAGCCCCCCAGGCGTGTGCGGCGGGGTGGGCCCGTGGCGAAACCGTCGACTGGGACCTGCTGTACGCGGCGGACGGGCCGGCGCCGCCCGCGCCGCACTGAACCTGCCCGGCTACCCTCCCGCCCGCGAGCATCACTGGCTCGACGTGAACGCGGACGGAGCGGCGGGCCGTGGGACAGCCACCACGCCGAACCAGCGTGATCCTGACGCACCCCGTGTGGAGACGGAGGAGGGCGACGGCACACGGCCGAGCCCGTGGCCGAGCAGCACGTCATCCTCGTCGGCCAGTTCGCGCCGGGCGAGGAGT
This sequence comes from Streptomyces thinghirensis, assembly GCA_021502835.1. Next base: position 95,672 of record JAKFGP010000059.1, on the reverse strand, counting down.
CCGCGCTGAGCCCCACGAGCCTGACGGCCACTCTGCCGGAGCACGGTGCACCACGAGACCGTGGACCTGGCGGCCGACGCCTCCCCCGCCGCGTACCTGACGGCGGTACGGCACGTTTGCAGCGCGGGCACGCGCCCACGCTTTGACCGGACGGCGTCCGCGGCAGCCGCGCTGCTCCAGGTCGTGCTCGTCGGCGACCGTGACCAGGACGCCGGACAAGGTCGTGCTCGGCAGCCTGAGCGGCCTACTGCGGACCGTGACGCTGGAGGGACCCGAAGCTGCGCACCCGCTCGTGGACTGTCTCGACGGCGCCGCACCGGCCCTCGTCGCCGAGCGGCTGCACGCGGAGACGTCCGCCGGGACGACGCCGGGTCCCGCCACCGCGCGGGCCGCCGCGAGGTCCAGGCGGCTCACGGAGCTCACCCCGGTACCGGACGCGAGCACCACCCCCGCTTCAGCGCGCGGGGGCGGTGTACCTCATCACCGGAGGCGCCGGCGCCCTCGGCCTGCTCACCGCCCGGGACATCGCCTCGGCCGCAGCGGGCGCCCCGTAGCCTTGACCGGCCGCTCGGCGCTCGACGACAACCAGCGGCAGGCGCTGGACGACCTGCGCGCGCAGGCCGACGTGGAGCACCGGCAGACCGACATCACCGACCGCGCCGACGTCGCCCGCCTGGTCGCGCACATCACGCGGACGCACGGGGCGCTGACCGGCGTCGTGCACGCCGCCCGGGCGTGCTGCGCGACAACCTCGTCGTGAACCGAGACGCCCGGGGAATGCGAGCACGTCCTCGCGCCGAAGGTCGCGGGCCTCGTCCACCTCGACGAACTGACCAGGGAATCAGCCCCTGGGCTGTTCCTGTGCTACTCGTCGACGATCGGCGCCCTCGGCAACGCGGGCCAGGCCGACTACGCGGCGGGCAACGCGTTCATGGATCGCCTACGCCGCCCACCGAGGCCGCCTCGCGGCGACCGGGAGGCACGCGACCACGGCCACGACGCTGTCCGTGAACTGGCCCTGTGGGCCCGACGGCGGTATGGGCACGGACGCCGCCGTAGGGGAACGGCTTGCGGCGGATGGACCTCGTCCCGCTGGACACCGAAAGCGGCCTGCGCGCCCACGCACCGGCGTGGCCGCGCGCCGCCACCGGCCTCTGCGGACGGTCAGCTCCTCGTCGTCGCCGGGCGGCGCGATGCGGTCCTGCCGCGCTTGACCGCCCTGCCCCGCACGGGCACCGCAGGGCCGAGCCGCGCGCCGACGCCGGCACGCCGGCCGGTAGCCGAGCCGAAGGCGAGGTGCGGCGGCTGACGACCGAGCCCGCTCGACCGCACCCGGCGCCACCAGCCGCGCGCACCTGGCGGCAGGCCTCAAGCTCGGCGCCGACCGGCTGGACGCGGAGGTGCCCCTTGAGCGCTACGGCATGGGGACTCCGTCGACAGCGATGAGCCTCATCGCGCAGTTGGAAGACGGACTTCGGCACCCTGCCCAGAACCTTGTTCTTCGAGGTGCAGACGGTCCGCGAGCTCGCCGAGTACTTCGTCGCCCAGCACACGGCGACGCGCTGCGCGCGCTTGTTCGGCGAGCCGGCCACGAAGGCGCCCGCGCCGGAACCCGTGGCCACCCCTGCCCCGTGGCCGCCCAGGCCGCGAAGGGGCGCGAGGCGACCGGCCGCGGCACCGACGGTCCCGCCGCTCGCCCGCCCCGCGCGACGAGGGCGTGGCCATCATCGGCCTTGCCGGACGCTACCCGGGCGCGGCCGACCCCGACGCCCTGTGGAGCCTGCTGCGCTCCGGCGCCGACTGCGTCACCGGAGGTGCCCGCCGACCGCTGGGACCACGACGGGTGTTCGACCCGGACCGCGACGTGCCCGGCAGAACTACGGCAAGTGGGGCGGCTTCCTCGACGGCGTCGACCAGTTCGACCCGCTGCACTTCGGCATCTCGCCGCGCGAGGCGAGACCATGGACCCTGGCAGCGGTTGTTCCTTGAGACGGTGTGGCGACTCACCGGAGCGAAGCGGCGTCCGCAGGAGGCCGTCGGGCGCCCGCTGCGGCCGCCGGGTCGGCGTGTACGTCGGCGCGATGTACGAGATGTACCGGGCCGACACCGCTGACGTGGTGCGCTCCGCCCTGACCTCGGCGGCCTCGTACAACCTCATCGCCAACCGCGTCTCGCACTTCTTCGGCCTGGAGGGCCGAGCCTCGCCGTGGACAGCATGTGCGCGTCCTCGGCGGCGCCGCCGATCCTGGCCTGCGCCGACCTGCTGAGCGGTGACAGCGAGGCGGCGATCCGCCGGAGGCGTGAACCTGACCGTCCACCCCGACAAGTACCGGGCCCTCGCCGAGGCGGGGTCTGCTCGGCAGCCACCCCGACAGCCACCCGCTTCCACGACGGCGACGGCTATCTGCCCGCCGAGGCGGTAGGGGGCGGTCCTGCTAAAACCGCTGACCGCCGCCCGCCGCGACGGCGACACAGCTCCTCGCGGTCATCAAGGGCAGCGCGTCGCTGCACGGCGGCCGCGCGGGCCAGGTCATGGCGCCGAGCCGCAGGGACGCGGGTCAACGTAGCCCGCAGAGCCCTGGAGAAGGCGGGCTACGAGCCGGGTCGGTCGGCTACGCAGAGCCGCGGCCAACGGGTCCGCGCTCGGTGACGCCGTCGAGGCGGGTTGCGCTGCTGCGAGGTGTTCGGCAATAATGCCGAGCCGATCGCTCGGCTCGTGAAGTCCAACCTGGGCCACCCCAGGCCGCGTCCGGCATCGCCCAGCTCACCAAGGTCGTCCTCAACTGCGCCACCGGGAGCTGGCACCCCGCCGCGGTCGGCACGCCCAACCAGGAACTGCGCCTGGACGAAGGCCCGTTGCGGCTGTGCGGGACGCTGACGCCCTGAGAGATCGCGCCCCGGCACGCCCCGGCGCGCGCTCCTCAACTCCGTCGGAGCGGGCGGAAGCCACGTCCAGTCTCGTCGTCGAGAAAGCACCCGACGAAGACCGCGACGAGCGCGCGGACGCAGCCCGGCCGATGCCCGGCGGCGGGCTGATCTGCTGTCCGCCGGTGACCCCGAGCGGCTGCGCACGCGGCCGCCTGCTGCGCGACTTCGTCGAGCGGACGGACGAAGCGGGCACGCACGACGCGGACAGCCCCGCCTGGCTCGCGGACGTCGCCCACACGCTGCGGACCGGCAGGAGGCCATGGCCGAGCGCCTGGCGTTCGTCACGGACTCCCCGCGCGGACCTGCTGCGTACCCTCGCGGACTTCCTGGCCGACCGGCCCCGTACGCCCGCTGTACCGGGGCAACGCCGGGCCGGCGCCGCCACCCTGGGCGACCTGCTCGCGGGCGGCCACGGCGAGCGTTCGTCCGCGCGCTCGTCACCGACGGCGAACTCGACCGGCTCGCCGAGCTGTGGGTGCGGGGCGGGCGAATCCCCCTGGCACGCCCTGCGCACCGGGCGGAAGGCCGCCTCGTACCTGCCTGCGACGACGGCGTTCCGGCGCAAGCGGTACTGGTGGAAGGACACGGGAACGCCCACGGCGGCGGCACCGAAGCGGTCCCCGCACCCGACGCGGTCCCGCATGCCGGGCAGGCCGACCCCGTCGCCCCAACCGATGGCGGCGACCACGGCGACGACATCCTCACCGCCACCTCGCCGACTACTTCACGAAGCCCTCGGCTTCACCCCCGGCGAACTCCGCTGGACAGGACCTGCACAACCTGGGTGCCGACTCGGTCCTGTGGGTGCGCCTGCGGCGCGGGTCGAGGCCGACCTCGGGCTCACGCTCACCACGCGGAGATCGTCGAACTCGCGCACCCTGGAGCGCATCACGGAACGGCTCGCCCGGCGCTGCGACGACGCCGGTCGGCACGCCGTACCAGGGGCCGCGCGAGCGCGCCGCGTGACCCCGCAACCACCGAAGCACCGGACGTACGCGAAGCACGGGCCAAGGCGCTGGAGGAGTTCCGCCAGGGCCACGTCGGACTCGAAGAACTCAAGTCACTCATGAAGGAAGCACCGGACGCGTGAACGAGGATCAGATTCTGACGGGCTTCAAGGCGGGCCTCTACACGCCGAGGACGTGCTCGCGTTCCACGAACGGCTCCAGGACTCCACGCGGGCAGGCGGCGCGGACCGGCGCGCCCTCTCCGAGGGGCAGAAGGGGCTGTGGCTGCTCCACAAGCTGCGGCCGGGTCTGACACGTGCTGCAACGTCCCCGTCGCTTCCGCACGTCGGCGCCGTTCGACATCGCGGTCTTCGAGGCCTTCCGGCAGGTGACGTCCCGGCACGCGCTGCTACACAGCGTGGTCGTCGAGGACGAGGAGCACCCCTACCTGGTGCGACGTCCCGACGGCGGCGATGTGTCCTTCGGCACCGGACCGTGCCGCAGGGCTGCCCGACGACGTCCTGCTCGCCCTCGCGCGCGAGCGAGGCCAAGGCGCCCTTCGACCTGTACCAGGAAGGACCGGCACGGGCCGTCGTGGTACACGGCGGGCTACGAGCCGACACGCCGCAGACCCTCGTACTGCTCGTCCTGCACCACCTGGTGTTCGACGGCGCCTCGACCCCCGTCCTGCTTCGCGACCTGCTCCACCTACGACGTCCTGCTCAGGGGCGGCACCCCCAACCCGCGTCCGCGCGGCCGGACGCCACGACGCGTTCGTGCGCTGGGAGAGCGGACTTCCTCGCAGGCCCCGAGGGCGCCCGCCACCGCGCCTACTGGCAGGACACCTGGCGGGCGACCTGCCCGTGCTGCGCCTCGGCATCGAGCGCGCACACCCGGCACGCCCGTGGTGGGCGGGGCCGTCGCCCTGCACTGCCCCGGCCCTCGCCGCCCGGGTGCGCGACCTGTGCGCGGCCGCCGGCATCAGGCCGCGGTGCTCTTCCTCGCCGTGTACGAACTGCTCCTGCACCGCTACGGCGGCGAGCGCGACCTCGTCGTCGGCGTGCCGTCCCTGGGCAGGCCCGACGCCACCTACGACGACGCCGTCGGCTAGCCCCGTGAACATGCTGCCCGTGCGCCACGGGGTTGCGCGCGACGTGCCGTTCACTGAATTCGTGCGCGATCTGACGCTGGTCGTGGCCGACGGCCTCGACCACGCGGCGTATCCGTTCCGCGCATGGTCCAGGACCTGAACCTGCGCACGGACCCCGACACCTCCCGGGTCTTCCAGGTGTCGTACGTCTTCCAGAACCAGCGCATGATGCGCCTGACGGAGGACGATGTGCGCGGCCTCGACCTGGCCCGCTCGCTGCGGTTCGTGGAGAATATCCCAGGAGGGAGTTCAAGCTCCACCTGGAGGTCGTCGAGCACGCCGCCGACGCCTACACCTGCACCTGAAGTACGACGCCGAGCGGTTCGCCGCCGCGGACGTCAAGCGAGTTCCTCGGCCACTACGAGACCCTGCTGCGCGCCCTCGTCGACGCCCCGGAGCAGCGGCTTTCGAAGCCTCGCACCTGTCGGAGGACGAGGTCCGCCGGTTCGACGAGTGGAACGCCACCGGCCGGCCCTTCTCCGCGGGCCGCAACCTGCCCGACCTCCTCGCCGACGCCGTCGCCCGCCACGGCGACCGCACGCCCTCGTTTACGGCGAGCGGTCCCTGACGTACACCGAACTCGCCGCGCGCACCGACACCCTGGCCGCCGAGCTGTGCCGCCGTGGCGTCGCGGACACGGTCGTGGGCATCTCCATGGAACGCTCCATGGAGATGGTGATCGCCCTGTGGGCGGTGCGAAGGCGGGCGGCGCCTACCTCCCCTGGAGCCGGACTACCCGGCCGAGCGGATCCAGTACATGATCGAGGACTCGGGTGCCGCCCTGGTCCTCACCCAGTCCCCTCCGGCGTCTCCCGCTGACCGGAGCGCGCACGGTGCTCCGCCTGGACGCCGACGGACCGGCCGGTGCCCGGCGGCAGCCAGGACACCCGCGTGCCGGCCGCTCAGGCCGTGCCCGCCCGCGTCGCCCCCACCGACCTCGCGTATGTCATCTACACTCGGGCTCCACCGGCCGCCCGAAGGGCGTCATGGTCGAGCACCGCGCGGCCGTCAACCGCGTCGAGTGGATGCAGAACGAGTACGCGCTGACCCCCGACGACGTCGTGCTGCAGAAGACGCCGTTCAGCTTCGACGTCTCCGTGTGGGAGTTCGTCTGGCCGCTGATCACGGGCGCGCCCTGGTCGTCGCCGCGCCGGGCGGCCACAAGGACCCCGCCTACCTGGTGTCGCTCATCCGGGCCGCCGAGGTCACCACCGCGACTTCGTGCCGCCCATGCTGCGGCTCATGCTCGACCACGACGGCTGGGCCCGCTGCACCTCGCTGCGCCAGGTCTTCTGCAGCGGCGAGGCCCTGCCGCCCGGGCTGCCCGCGCGCCACTACGCCCAGCACCGCGCGCGCCTGCACAACCTGTACGGCCCGACCGAGGCCGCCATCGACGTCACCCACTGGGCCTGCCCGCCCGACACGACGACGCGCACCGTGCCGATCCGGCCCGCCCCATCCAGAACATCCAGCTCCACGTCCTGGACGACCTGGGCAGGCGGCGGGCCGTGGGCTGCGCCGGGCGAGCTGCACATCGCGGGCGTCGGCCTGGCCCGCGGCTATCTGAACAACCCGAGCCTGACGCGCGAGCGCTTCGTTGCCGAACCCGTTCGCCCGCCGGACCCGGACGCCCGCATGTACCGCACGGGCGACCTCGTCCGGTGGCTGCCCGACGGCACCCTGGAGTACCTCGGCCGCATCGACAACCAGGTCAAGCTGCGCGGCTTCCGCATCGAACTCGACGAGATCGAGGACCGCCTCTCCCCGCCACCCCGCCGTGCGCGACTGCGCCGTCCTCGCCCGCGAGGACAGCCCCGGCAGCCCGCGACTCGTGGGCTACGTCGTCCTCGACGAGGATCACATCGAAGACGAGACCCGCGTCGGGGCGAGGGCGCACCAGGGGAGAGGGCGAACCGGCGGCTTCCACGACGCCCTGGTGCGTCACCTGGGGCAGTCGCTGCCCGAGTACATGGTCCCGGGCGCCCTGGTCCGTCTCGACGCCCTGCCGCTGACCGCGAACGGCAAACTCGACCGGAAGGCGCTCCCGGCCCCCGACGCCGACGCGTACGCCGTGTCCGGTGACCGCGTCGCCCCGCGCACCCCCACCGAGCGGACCCTGCTGGAGGTCTGCGCGGGCCTGCTCGGCTTCGACGAGGAGCGCATCGGCGGTCCACGACAACTTCTTCGCCCTCGGCGGGCACTCCCTGCTCATCCCGAAGCTGACCGCGCGCCTGCACGACGCGGGGCTCGACTGCGAGCTGCACAGCGTGTTCGCCGCCGCCACGCTCGCCGACCTGGCCGCTGCGATCGACGCGGCTCACACTACGGAAGGCCCCGACGCGCCGGACGCCGCCCCGGCGCGGACGGCGTTCAGCGTCCCGCCGAGCGGCATCCCGCCCGGACTGCGACCGGCTCACCCCGGACATGCTGCCCCTGGTCTCCCTGACCGAGGACGAGCTGGCGGCGATCGTCGCGGCCACGCCCGGCGGCGCCCCGAACGTCCAGGACGTGTACCCGCTGGCGGCCCTCCAGGAAGGCATGCTCTTCCACCACCTCAAGGAGAGCGGCCGCGACCCGTACGTGCTCTCCGGCGTCTTCTCCTTCGAGAGCAGGTCCCACCTCGACGACTTCGTCCGAGCCCTGCGCGCGGCCGTCGCCCGGCACGACGCGCTGCGCACGGCGATCCTCACCAGGGCCTGTCGCGGCCCGTCCAGGTCGTGGTGCGCCGCGCCGACCTCCAACTGGAGGAGTTCGAGGTGCTCGCGGGCCGCGACGCCGAGGCCGAGATCCGCGAACTCCTCGCCCGGCCGCAGGCGATGCGCCTGGACCGCGCCCCGCTGATCCGGCTGCGCGCCGCCCGGCAGCCGGCGGGGCCACCTGGTCGTCGCGCTCAACCTGCACCACGTCATCGACGACGCGACCTCGCTCGGCCTGCTGTTCCGTGAGGTCGTCGCCCATATGGCGGGTCGCGCCGGGGAACTGGCCCCGCCCGCTCCGTACCGCGACTTCATCGCCCACGTGCAGCACCGCGCGCGCGAGCTCGACCCGGCGGACTACTTCCGGGACCGGCTCGGCGACGTCACCGAGCCCACCGTGATGTTCGGGCTCCAGGACGTCCACGGCGACGGCCGCCGCGTCCTCGACCTGCGCCGCCCGCTGGACGCTTCGCCTCGGCGAGCGGATCCGGGCCTGCGCGAGGGACCTGCGGGTCAGCCCGGCCACGCTGTTCCACGCGGGCTGGTCCCTGGTCGTGGCGGCGTGCGCCGGCCGCGACGACGTGGTCTTCGGCACCGTCATGTCCGGCCGCCTCCAGGGCCCGCGCGGCATCGAGCGCATGCTCGGCAGCTTCATCAACACCCCTCCCCGTGCGCGTCGACCTGGCCGGGACGAGCGTGCGCGACCTGGTGAGCACCACCGACCGCACCCTGCGCGACCTCGTGCGCCACGAGCAGAACCCCCGCTGGCCGTAGCCCACGGCCACAGCGCCGTACCGCCGGAGACGCCGCTGTTCAACGCGATCCTGAACTACCGGCACCTGGAGTCCGACGACCGCATCGACGACACAGCGCTGGAACGCGCGGGAGTCAAGTCCCTCGCGGGCGTCATCGAGCGCAGCAACTACCCCATCGCCCTGTCCGTCGACGACCTCGGGCACTCCTACTCGCTCGACGCGCAGATCGACCAGGCCCAGGACGCCGAGTTGGTCATCCGCTACCTGGAAACCGCCATGGAACGCCTCGTCGACGCCCTCACCACCGAGGGCGCGGAGCAGCGCCCCCGCCCTGGTACCTGCCGGTCCTGAGCGCCGCCGAGCGTCGGCAGGTGCTCACCGGGTGGAACGAGGTGCCCGAGGCCGCTCCGGTGGCCCGGTGCCTGCACCTGGTTCGAGGAGGTCGCGGAGCGTTCCCCCGAGGCGGTGGCGGTGGAGTTCGAGGACCGCTGTCTGTCGTTCGGGGAGCTGAACGCGCGGGCGAATCGTCTGGCCCGGTATCTGCGCGGCCTGGGAGTGGGCCCGGATGTCCTGGTCGCGCTGTGCCTGCCGCGCAGCAGCACCTCGTGGTGGTGGTCCTCGCGGTGCTCAAGGCGGGCGGCGCCTATGTGCCCGTGGATCCGGCGTCCCCGGCGGACCGGCTCGCGCACATCCTGACGGACAGCGCCCCCGCGTCCTGATCAAGGACGGCGCGCTGCCCGACGGCCTCGCCGTCCGTCGGTCCCCCGTCGTGGACGATGCGCGCCGATGCCGACCGGTGGGCGGCCCTGTCGGCGGACGATGTCACCGGCACGGGCGTGGGCCCCGCGCACGCCGCGTATGTGATCTATACGTCGGGTTCGACGGGTGTGCCGAAGGGTGTGGTGGTCGAGCACCGTAATGTGGTGCGGTTGTTCACGTCGACGGATGACTGGTTCCGTTTCGGTGAGCGTGATGTGTGGGCTCTGTTCCACTCCTTCGCGTTCGATTTCTCGGTGTGGGAGATCTGGGGGCGTTGCTGCACGGTGGCCGGCTGGTCGTCGTGCCGCAGGCGGTGACGCGCAGTCCGGAGGAGTTCTACGGGCTGCTGTGCGGGGCAGGTGTGACGGTGCTCAATCAGACGCCCAGTGCCTTCCGGCAGCTGGTTGCCGCGCAGGGCGAGGACCCGGAGCCGCACGCGGTGCGTGTCGTGGTCTTCGGCGGTGAGGCGTTGGAGTTCGCCTCGCTGAGGCCCTGGCTGCGCCGCCCCGGTGAACAAGGGCACCCAGCTGGTCAGCATGTACGGCATCACCGAGACCACGGTGCAGTCACCTACCACCTGCTCACCGACGCCGATCTGGACCGGCCGGTGAGTCCCATCGGCCGCCGCATCCCGGATCTGCGCACCTACGTCCTCGACGCACACGGCAGCCCTGCGCCCATCGGCGTTGTGGGGGGAGCTGTACGTCGGTGGTGAGGTGTGGCCGCGGCTGATTTGAACCGGCCGGAGCTGACGGCCGAGCGGTTCCTCGACGATCCGTTCCGCGAGGGACCGGGCGCGCGCATGTACCGTTCCGGTGACCTGGCCCGCTGGCTGCCCGGCGACTCCCTGGAGTACCTGGGCCGCAATGACGACCAGGTGAAGATGCGCGGGTTCCCGCATCGAGCTGGGCGAGATCGAGCCCGTCTCGCCGAGCACCCGCCGTCCAGGACGCCCGCGTCCTGGTGCGCGAGACACGACCGAGGCCGGCAGCTCGTCGCCTACACCGTCCTGCGCCCCGACGCCGACGGGCCGGACCAGCGCGCCGAATTCATTCGCCACCTGCGGCGGACCCTGCCCGACTACATGGTCCCCAGCGCCTTCGTGGCCCTCGGCGACTGCCCATCACCGGCACGGCAGCTTCGACCGCAAGGCCTGCCCGCCCCCGGCATCGAGGCCTTCGCGCAGCGCCTACGCGGCACCGGACACCGTCACCGAGCGGACCCTCGCCGCGGCCTGGGCCCGAACTTCTCGGCTTCGACGAGGACCGCATCAACGCCACGACAACTTCTTCGCGCTCGGCGGCCACTCCCTACTCATCACCGTCCTCATCGCCCGCCTCAAGGGCGCGGCCTCAACGTCGCCATCCGCAGCGTCTTCAACCGCCCCACGCTCGCCGATCTAGCCGCCGACATCGACCGCGCGGCGCCCGGCCGCCACCGGCTACCCGTGCCCACACCGGCGATCCCGGAGGGCTGCGGCGGATCACGCCCGAGATGCTGCCGCTGATCCACCTGGACCAGGCCGCCGTCGACGCCCTCACCTCCCGGGTGCCCGGCGGCGCCGCCGACGTGCCAGGACGTCTACCCCCTCGTGCCCACGCAGGAGGGCATCCTGTTCCACCACCTGATGGACCCCGACAACGACCCGTACGTCTCCCTCCTGCTCACCGCCGCCGACCAGGACGCGTGCGACACCTAAATCGCCGCTCTGCAGAGCGTCGTCGACCGCCACGACGTGATGCGCACGGCCGTTCTCACCGCAGGCCTGCGCGAACCGGTCCAGGTCGTACCTGCGCGCGTCCACCTAAGGGTGCGGACCGGGCCGACGCCGCCGACTCCGGGGCCGCCGAGAGGCGAGGCCCGCGCGCTGGCTCACGGATCGGGCAGATCACGCTCACAGGGCGCCGCTGCTGCGCCTGGTCGTCGCCGAGGACCCCGCACTCGCAGCGGCGCTACCTGCTCCTAAGCGCCCACCACCTCATCGAGGACGCGACCTCCTGCGGCTCATCCTCGCACGAGCTGGCCGCGCACATGGCGGGCCGCGCCGACCAGCTGCCCCCGGCCCCCGCCTACCGCGACTTCGTCTCCCACACCCTGCCCAGCTCGCGCGCGGGCGACATGGGGGCCCACTTCCGCCGCACGAACTCGGCGACGTCACCGAACCCACCAGCGCCCTTCCAACTCGTCGACGTGCACGGTGACGGCGGCCGCGATGCGCGACCTGCGCCGCTCCCTGCCCGCCCGCCCTCTCGACGCCATCTGCGCGCGCAGGCCCAGCGCCTGCAGTCAGCCCCGCCGCGCTCTTCCACGCCGCCTGGGCCCTGGTCACGGCGGCCACCAGCGGACGCGACGACGTGGTCTTCGGTACCGTGCTGTCCGGCCGCCTCCAAGGCGTGCCCGGCGTGGAGCAGTGCTCGGCAACTTCATCAACACCCTGCCCCTGCGGGTGCGCCTCGCCGGTCCGCACCGTCCGAGGACCTGGTGCCGCCGTCGACACCTCCCTCCAGGGAACTGATCGCCACGAGCAGAGCGCGCTGGACCCTGGCCCAGCGCTCCAGCGGCCTGGACGGCGACGCCACCCTGTTCAACTCGATGATCAACTTCCGGTACTTCGAGCCGCGCCAGGGCGACCTGGGCCCAGCCACCCTCAAGGACCTCGGCATCCGCTGGCTGAGGCTCCCTCGACCGCACCAACTACCCGGTGAGCGTGTCCGTCGACGACACCGGCAGCGAACTCTCCCTCAACGCCCAGGTCGACGCCACCCTCTCGCCCGACGCCGTCCTCGGCTACGTGGAGACGCCGCAGTGTCCGGCCTCGTCGACGCCCTGGCCGCCGACGACGGCGCGCCGCACGCGGGCGCTCGTCCCCATCGACGCGTGCTTCCGGCCGCCGAACGCCACCGCCTGCTGACCGAGGGTGGAACGACACCGACAAGCCCTACCCGGACGACCACTGCCTCTTCGGAACTCTTCAGGGAGCACGTCCGGCAGCACCGACGCCATCGCCGTCGAACGGCGAGCAACGCCTCACCTACGCCGAGACCAACGCCCGCGCCAACCGCACGTCGCGCGCCTGGCTGCGCGAGCGGCGTCAAGACCCGGCACCCTGGTCGGCCTGTGCGCCCCGCCGCTCCCGGAGCTCGTGACCGGCCTGCTCAGCCCCTCAAGGCGAGGCGGCGCCTACCGTGCGATCGACCCGGACTATCCCCGGAGCGCATCCACACCCTGGTCGCCAACTCCGGCGTCGGCATCGTGCTGAGCCAGTCCCACCTGCCGTCCGGGCCGCTCACCGGCGCGGACGAGGACAGCGCCTCCAGATCGTCCCACCTCGACACCGGCGAACACGCCGGGGACGACGCAACACTCGCCGACGCCCGAGCGACCTGACGCCGAGCTCGGCCTAACCCCCCCGAGCACCTGGCCTACGCCATCTTCACCTCGGGCTCACCGGCGTGCCCAAGGGCGATCCTCGTGGAACAGCGCGCGGCGTCGTCCGTCTGGTGCGCAATCCCGGCGCTACTTCCCGACGGACCGCGACACCGTCGTGCTCCACCACTCATCGATCTCGTTCGACGTCGGCTCCCAGGAGGTCCTCGGCCCGCTGCTGTACGCTGGACGGCCTCGTCTGCACGACGGCGACTCAAGGACGTCGGCGCGCTCTCCTGGACCGGGCCGACGCTCCGGCGTCACGATGATGGCCCTGTCCGGCGGCCTTCAGCCCGCACTCGCCGAGGCCGCGCCTGAGGAGCGGCGGCTGCCGCTGACGTACCTCGGCGTCGGCGGGAGGCCTTCTCCGCCAGGACGTGCGCCGCCTGTACGCGGCCCACCCGGCCTGACCGTCGTCAACGCCTACGGACCGACCGAGAACAGCATCGCCTCCACCTGCCGTAAGTCCCCGGGACGTCCCCGAGACGCGGTCATCCCCATCGGCGGGCCCATCCGCCCAGTCCACCGCCCACGTCCTCGACGCGCACCTGGGCCCGTGCCGCCAGGCGTCGTCGGCGAGGACTGTGCGTGGGCGGCGCGGGCGTCGACGCCGGCTACCTCGGCAGCCCCGAGCTGACGAGAGGAGCGGTTCGTCACCGACCCCTTCGCCACGAAACCCGGCGCCCGCCTGTACCGCACCGGCGACCTGGTGCGCCGACTGCCCGACGGCACCCTGGAGTTCGTCGGCCGCGTCGACGACCAGGTGAAGGTCCGCGGCTTCCGCGTCGAACTCGGCGAGATCGAGAACGCGCTGCACTCCCACCCCGCCGTGCGCGGCGCCGTCGTCACCACCCAGGCCGACGGCGAGACGAAGAGGCTCGTCGCCTACGTAAGGCCCAGCGCAGACTGGTTGGACGCCACCGCGCGCGAGCAGAACGCCGACCGCCTGGAGCAGTGGCAGGACCTCTTCGAGGACCAGTACGGCACCGACGCGGACGAGCGGACGAACACCGCTACGCCCGGCCCCCGCCACCTCCGAGGGCGACCTGAACCTGGTCGGCTGGAACTGCAGCTACACCGGGGACGCCATCCCCGAGCACGAGATGCGCGAGTGGATCGACGGCACCGTCCGCCGCATCGAGGAGCTGCGGCCCCGCAGGCTCCTGGAGGTCGGCTGCGGAACGGGGCTGCTCCTGTTCCGCTACGCCGGAGCCTGCGAAGCCGTCCACGCCGTCGACATCTCCGCGTCCGCCCTGGCCGGAGTGCGGCGCCGGCGCCGAGACCGGCCGCCGCTGGTCGCACGTCACCCTCGCCCAGGGCGACGCCCGTTCCGTGACGCTGCCCGAAGGCGCCGGCGGCACCAGAAGTTCGACACCATCGTCATCAACTCCGTGGCCCAGTACTTCCCGAACCAGCTCTACCTCGAGGAGGTAATCGAGCGGCTGCTGCCGCTCGTGGCCGACGGCGGCCGGATCCTCGTCGGTGACGTCCGGAACCTCGACCTGTTCTCCGCGCAGCGTCACGGCCGTCGAGCGCAGCCGCCTGTCCGCCCGCACCACCGTGACGGCCCTGGCCCGCCAGGTGCAGCGCCGCCGCCAGCAGGAGGCCGAACTCCTCGTCAGCCCCAGCTACTTCGCCGCGCTGCCCCGGGCGGTTCGCGGACATGGGCTCCGTCGACATCGCCGTCAGCGCGGCACCGGCGGCAACCGAGATGCTCAGCTACCGCTACGACGTGGTCCTCACCAAGGGCCCGGCAGCCGCCCCCGACGCCGACCTGCCGTGGCTGACCGCCACCACGCCCGGCGGAACTGCGCGCCCTGCTCGCCGACGGCGGCCGCCCAACCGGTTCGGCGTCACGGGCCTCGACAACCCCGCGCGTCGCCGACGACGTCCGGGCCGGCGAGCGCCTGCGCGGCACCACAGCGCAGCCGCGTCCCCGAGCCCTGGGCGCGAGCCGCCTCACGGACGCCGCCGTCCACGGGGTGCACGGACCTGGAGGGCGCCCTCGGGTACGCCGAGGAGCTCGGCTACGGCGTCGCCGTCACCTGGTCCCAGGACCGCCTCGACGGCCTCGACTTGCTCCTCGCCCAGGGACGACCGCCCGCGTACGGGCCCGGGAGCGCGTACGGCGCAGCCGCCGCCACCAACCATCCGCGAATCTGCCACCACGGGCCGGCGCTGGCCCGCGCCCTGAAGGACCACCTGTCGGGCAGCGGTCCCCACTACATGGTGCCCGGCGTCTTCGTCGGCCCTCGACGAACTGCCGCTCACCCCCAACGGCAAGGTCGACAAGCGGGCCCTGCCGGCGCCGGACGAGGCCGACGTGACACAAGGAGCGGCTACGTCGCTCCGCGCACCGCCACCGAGCGGACGCTGTGCCGCCTCGTCGCCGGACGTCCTCGGCCTCGACCCAGCGCCGGACTCCAGGACAACTTCTTCGACCTCGGCGGGCACTCCTTGCTCGCCACCCGGCTCACCCTGCGGGTCAAGCAGGAGACGGGCGGGAGCTACCGCTCCAGTCGATCCTCACCGGCGCGACCGCTCGGTGAGCTGGCCGCCGCCCTGGACAGCCTGCGCACGGCCGCCCGGCCGGCCGAGTGTCCCGCTGACCTCCGGTCACCGGGCCCGGCGACCATATAAGCCCGCTCTCCTCCAACAGCGCGAACTGTGGTTCCTCAATCGCGCCGGGGCACCTCGGTTCGGCGTACGACAACGTCCAAATGGCCTACCGCATCATCGGCCCTCTCGACCGGCAGGCCTACGCGCGCGCCTTGGAGGCACTCGTGGCCCGGCACGCCGTCCTGCGCACCGGCTACCTCCGGCGTGGCGGCACCTACGTCCAGCAGGTGAACGACGCCAACGGCTTTCGCCGTCGCCTTCGAGGACGTCGGGCGACGGCGCGGTCACCGAGTTCCTCCGCGCCGAACGGCCGCGGCCGTTCCGGCCCGAGGACCCGGCACGCGCTGCGCGTCCACATCCTGACGCTCACCGGCCGTACGAAGCACATCGCCGTGGTGACCCGGCCCTGGGGCATCTTCGACGGCTGGTCGACCGGCGTCTTCATCGCCGAACTCAACGCCCTGTACCGGGCGTTCGAGCCGCGGCGAGGACACCGTAGCTGCCCGAACTACCGCGTCCAGTACGCCGGACTTCGCGCACTGGCAGGCACCGAACCTTCGACGCCGGGGCCCGCGCACGGCAGGTGGAGCTACTGGCGGTCCGGCAGCTCGCCGGGCCTGCCGGCCCGCACCGCGCTGCGCACCGACTACGCAGCGGCCCGGGACCAAGTCGTACCAGGGCTCCTCGGTGGAGGTGAACATTCCCGCCGCAGTGCTCGACCAGCTCAGGCGGGTCAGCAAGGAGCGCGGCGGCACGCTCTATCATGACGCTCCTGTCGGCGTTCGCGACGCTGCTAGGCGCCGCACGGACGGCCGGGAGCTCGCCATCGGCTCGCCGGTGACCAACCGGCCCGCCCCGAACTGGAGCGCCTCGTCGGTTACTTCATCAACGTGCTGGTCTGCTCCGCCTGGACGTGCGGCCCGCAGCAGGCCTTCGACGAACTCCTCGCACAGGCCCGGCGGGTGACCACCGGGCGCACGCAAACACAAGGGACATCCCGTTCGCCGACCTCGTCGGGGCCCTGGCGCCGAGCGCGACCCGGGCACTCGCCGCTGTTCGAGGTGATGTTCAACCTGGTGCCCGTCGCCGAGCCGCCGGCGGACCCGGAGGCTCGGCCCGACGGCGACCTCCCCGGACGAGGGTAGGTCCAGCGGGCGAGCCTGCGGGACGGGGGGACGGCGGTGCCGGATGAGCACCACCCCACCCGTCCGCCTGTCCCACCCCAACCAGCAGCGCGCATGACCAAGGAAAAGACCTTCACCCTGATCGTCGACGCCGTCCGTGAGATCCCTCGGAACTCGCCGACCACGACTTCGGCGAGACCGACACCCTGGACGCTCGGCGCCAACTCCATGAACCGCGCGGAGATCGTCATGACCGTCCTGGAGGAGATGGACCTCGACATCCCCTGGTCGACACCACGGGCCGCAGAACCTGGGCGAACTCGCCCAGCACCTCAGCGACCGGCAGCGGTCAAGGCCGGGTGACGTGAGCGACTCCGCAGGAGCTCGTCGTCACCGGCATCGGCGTCACCACCGCCGTGGGCCGGGGCAAGGCCGACTTCACCCGGGCGCTGTTCGCCGGGGGGCACCAGTTCGCCGTCGTGAACCGGCCCGGGCGGCAGATCCGGCACCCCTTCGTGGGCGCCGAACTGCCCGCCCCGGTCCCGCCACCCGGCTCGGCGCCCGCGAGCTGCGCACCGCCTCCCTCACCGGACGGTCGCCCTGGCCACCCTCGAAGAAGGCGTGGACCGAGGCGGGCCTCGACGGCTTACGAGGCCGACCGGATCGGCCTCGTCATCGGCGGCAACAACCTGCAGCGACGCGAGCTCGTCCGGGCCCCCCGACCGGCACCAGGCCAAACCGCACTTCCTGCGGCCAGCTACGGCCTGTCGTTCCTGGACACCGACCTGTGCGGCCTGTGCACGAGCGCCTCGGCCCGCGGCTCGCCCACACCGGGAGCGCTCGGCGAGCTCGCCGTCATCGAGGCCGGCCGAGGCCGTCGCTGCGGGACGCGTCGACGTGTGCGTGGCGCTGGGCGCGCTCGCCGACCTGTCGTACTGGGAGCTGCTCGGACTGCGCGCCATGGGCGCCATGGCGGGCGAGGACCACGCCGACGCGCCCGCCGAGGCCTACCGCCCCTTCGACAGGGACGGTCCGGCTTCGTCTACGGCGAGGCCTGCGCCGCCCTGGTCGTCGGCGCCGGGGTGCCCCCCGGCCGCCCCCGCCCCCTACGCACGGCTCAGCGGCTGGTCCGTGCGCCTGGACGGCAACCGCGATCCCAACCCCCGTCTCTGGCGGGCGGACCGCGGCGATCCGCCCAGGCCCTGGACCGCGCCGGGCTCACCGCACGGGACATCGACTACACGTCAACCCGCACGGCACCGCGTCCCCCACGGGCGACGAGACCGAAGTGGCGGCGCTCAGGCCGGCGGACTCACCCGCCGCGGTCAACGCCACCAAGTCGATCACCGGCCACGGTCTGACGGCCGCCGGGCCGTCGCAGGCGGCCGCCTCCTGCTGCAGATGCGGCACGGGCGGCTGCACCCGACGCGCAACCTCACCGCACCCGTCGACGACGCCCCGCGCTGGGTGCGCGGGCAACCCGTCGACGCCGACATCAGCACTGCCTGAGCCTGAGCATGGGCTTCGGCGGCATCAACACCGCACTGTGCCTGAGCGCGTGCGCCACAGCAGAGCAGAACAGCGAACGCCATGTCCCGCGTCGGTATCGAAGCGATGAACGTGTTCGGCGGCTCGGCCGTGCTCGACGTCATGCAGTTGGCGCGGCACCGCGAGCTCGACCCAGCGCGCCTGAACAACCTCCTGATGAAGGAGAAGACGGTCGCGCTGCCCTCGAGGACCCGGTCACCTTTGGGGCCAACGCCGCCCGGCCGCTCCTCGACCGCATGAGCGAGGAGGAGAAGAGCCGCATCGAACTCCTCATCACCTGCACCGAGTGGGCTTCGACTTCTCCAAGTCGGCGAGTACGTATCTGCACGACCAGCTGGGCCTGAGCCGGAACTGCCGCATGTTCGAGCTCAAGCAGGCCTGCTACGCGGGCACCGCCGGACTCCAGATGGCCTGCAACTTCATCCTCTCCGGCGCCTCGCCGAGGCGCAAAGGCCCTGGTGATCGCCACCGACATCTCGCGCTACATCCTGGAGGACGGCGATGACGTGGCCGCGCAGGACTGGGCGTACGCCGAACCCAGCGGCGGCGCGGGCGCCGTCGCACTGCTCGTCAGCGACGCCCCGCACGTCTTCCATCTAGACGTCGGCGCCAGCGGCCACCTACGGCTACGAGGTGATGGACACCTGCCGCCCCGCCCCGGACAGCGAGGCCGGCGACGTCGACCTGTCCCTGATGTCGTACCTGGACTGCTGCGAACAGGCCTACCGCGCCTACGAGGCCAAGGTGGAGGGCGCGAACTACCGCGACACCTTCCAGTACCTCGCCTTCCACCCTTCGGTGGCATGGTCAAGGGCGCCCACCGCACCATGATGCGCAAGGTCGCCAGGGCCAAGGGCGCCGAGATCGCCGAGGACTTCGAGCGCCGCGTCGCGCCGGGCCTCGGCTACTGCGGGCGCGTCGGCAACATCATGGGCGCGACGGTCTTCCTCTCCCTCGCCGGCGCCATCTGCAACGGCGCCTACCCCGACCCGCGGCACATCGGACTCTTCTCGTACGGATCCGGCTGCTGCTCGGAGTTCTACAGCGGTGTCGTCACCCCGGACGGCGCGCGGCGGCTGCGGGCCATGGGCATCGAAGGCCACCTCGACGCCCGCTACCAAGCTCTCCCTCGACGAGTACGACCAGCTCCTTCGGGAGAGCGCGTTCGTCCGTGTCCGGCACCCGCGACACCGTCGTGAACCAGGACTTCGTCGCCCGGACCGCCCAGAGCGCCGCTGGGCGCGTCACCGCGCCTCGTCCTGCGCGCGATCAAGGAGTTTCACCGGGAGTACGCATGGATCGACTGACCTACTCCACCCTGCGCGTCCGCGGACAGGGCAGCGTGCTCTTCGCCCGGATCCACAGGCCGGAGGCGGGCAACGCCATCAACGCCACGCTCGTCCACGAACTCGACGACGTCCCTGACGCGCGCTGCCCGCGCGCAGCTACATCACCGTCGTCGTGCTCGAAGGACTGCCCGAGGTGTTCCTGCTTCGGCGCCGACTTCGGCGTGATCAGCGACGCGGTGCGCACGGGCCGGGACACGTCGCTTCGACCCCAGCCGATGTTCGAACTCTTCCGGCGCATGGCGTACGCCGACGTGCTCACCATCGCGCACGTGCGCGGCAAGGCCAACGCGGGCGGCGTCGGCCTGGTGGCCGCGTGCGACGTGGTGATCGCCGACGAGAGCGCGACCTTCAGCCTCCCGAGCTGCTCTTCGGCCTGATCCCGGCCGTCGTGCTGCCTATCTGATCCGCAGGACCGGCTTCCAGCGCGCCCACTACCTCGCCGCCACCACCCAGACCATCGACGCCCGGCAGGCCCACGAGTGGGGGCTCGTCGACGCAGTCGGCACCCCAGCAAGCCCTCCTGAAGCCTACCTCCAGCGCCTCGGCCGGCTCTCGAAGAAGGGGGTCGCGCGCTACAAGGCGTACCTGCGCGAGCTGTCCCCGCTCACCGAGCACACCAAGGACGTCGCCCTTGCCACCAACCGCCGCGTCTTCGGCGACCCCGACAACCTATACGGGCCATCCGGCGCTACGCCGAGGAGGGCGTCTTCCCCTGGGAGACCGCGACGCGGGACGCCGTCCACCGCTCCGCCCTCGCAGCCGTCACCGCCCCCGCCCCCGCAGCCGTCCCCGAGCGAGACCACCGTGGAACCACAGCACCAGCGGCACGCCGCCCGCGCGGCGCCGCCCGCCCTCTATCCCGGCCCTCGGCAGCCGCACTTCCGCGCGGCCCACGGCGTCGACGCTACGCCTACGCCGCCGGGCGATGGCCTGGGGCATCGCCTCCGGTCGACCTGGTCATCGCGCTCGGTAATGCAGGGCATGCTCGGCTTCTTCGGCACCGGCGGGCTCCCCTCGACGAGATCGACGACGCGATCACCGTATCAGGGAGGAACTCGACCCCGGCCGCGCCTTCGCGCAGAACCTTCTGAACAGCCCGGACGACCCGGACCTGGAGGACCACACCGTCGAGCCGCTGCCTGCGCACCGGCGCTGCGTTCCGTCGAGGCGTCCGCCTACCTGCGGCCCACGCTGCCGCTCGTCCACTACCGTCTCGCGGGCCTGCGCACCGACGCCGAGGGACGGCTCCGCCAGGACCACCACATCGTCGCCAAGGTGTCGCGCACCGAGGTCGCCGAGCACTTCCTGCGCCCCGCCCCGGAACCCCTGGTCCGCCGCCTGCTCGACGACGGCCGGATCACCCCCGAGCAGGCCGAACTGGGCGCCCGCCTCCCGCTGGCGCAGGACCTGTGCGTCGAGGCGGACTCCGCGGGCCACACCGACGGCGGCAACGCCTACGTCCTCATGCCCGCCATGCGCGCCCTGCGCGATCGCGTGACACGAGCAGGGCTACTCCGAGGAGAACGGCGCGCGCGTCGGCGCCGCGGGCGGCATCGGCACCCCCGAGGCCGCCCTCGCCGCCCTGACCCTGGGCGCCGACTTCCTCGTGACCAGCTCCATCAACCAGGTGCACCGTGGAGGCCGGTACCAGCGACGCGGTCAGGACCTGCTCCAGGGCCTCGGCGTGCACGACACCGAGTACGCGCCGCGGGCGACATGTTCGAGGTCGGCGCCACGTCAAGCCGTCAGGAAGAGCACCTTCTTCCCCCGCCCGCGCCGAGCTGCGAGCTCTACCTGCGGCACGACTCCTCGACTGACCTCGACGCACGCACCCGGGCCACCCTGGAGAACAATTACTTCAAGCGGTCCCTCGACGGATGTGTGGGAGGAGACCCGCGCCCACCTGGCCGGCGCTCCCCGGCCCGGCTCGCGGAGGTCGAGCGCAGCCCCAAGCAGAAGATGGCCCACGTCTTCCGCTGGTACTTCGTGCACTCCACACGCCTCGCGCCTGCGCGGCGCCGGAGCCGCGCGTCGACTACCAGATCCACCTGCGGCCCCGCCCTCGGCGCGTTCAACACCTGGGTGCGCGGCACCGAGCTGGAGCCCTGGCGCGGTCGCAGGGTCGACGTCATCGCCGAGCGGCTGCTGCGGGAGACCGCGGCCCTGCTCTCCGAGCGCCTGGCCGCCTACGGCGCCCTGGCGCGGCGGCACCGCCGCCCTCCTCCGACACCACGACGGCTGGGTGATCACATGACTTCCGTGTACGTATTCCCCGGGCAGGGCTCCAGCACAAGGGCATGGGCGAGGAGCTGTTCGAAGTACTGACCCTGGTGGCCCGCGCGGACCGGCTGCTCGGCTACTCACTGCGCGACCTGTGTGTCGACGACCCCGATCGGGTCCTCAACCGCACCGAGTACCCGGCCCGCCCTCTACGCGGTCAGCGCCCTAGTACCTCGACACGTCGACTCCGGCGGCCGCCCGCCGCCGTCGTGGCCGGGCACAGCCTGGGGAGTACAGCGCCCTGTTCGCCGCGGGCGCCTTCGGCTTCGTCACCGGGCTCGACCTCGTGCGCAAACGCGGCGAGCTGATGAGCCGCGCTCCCAAGGGCGCGATGGCCGCCGTCGTCAACCTCGACCAGGGCGCGTCGCGGAGATCCTGGCCGCGCTGCCGTACTCCGGCATCGACATCGCCAACATCAACTCCGCAGCCAGTGCATCCTCTCCGGCGTCTACGACGACATCCACGCGCCCGCCGTCCGCGCGGCGTACACCGAGGCGGGAGCGAGGTTCGTCCCCCTCAACGTGAGCGCGGCCTTCCACTCGCGTTGCATGGCCGACGTCCAGGACGAGTTCTGCCCGCCACCTGGCGGCGTCGCGTTCCGCCCGCTGCGGATCCCCGTAGATCGCCAACTGCAAGGCACGCCCGTACCCACGACCGGATACACCGACCTGCTCGTGCGGCAGATCTCGAGCCCCGTGCGCTGGTACGAGTCCCCTCTCCCGGCTGCTGGCGAGCGGCCACGACGACTTCCGTGAGGATCGGCCCCGGAGACGTCCTGATAAGCTCACCGCCAAGATCGTGAGGAGCCGCTGGTCGTGGCGGAGCCTCCAGCCTCTCGGAGCCCGACCCACCGCATCCGGCCGCCTTCGCGGGACCGCCGCGCCCCGCCCCGCACCGGACCCTGCGGCGCCCCGAGGTCGTCTTCATGTACGGCGGCCGGGGCACGCAGTACCGCATGGGGCCAGGGCTGTATGCACCCACCCGTTCCGCGAGGCCATGGGACCGCTGCAGCGCCCAGTACGAGCGGCGCGGGACGTCCCTGGTCGCTGCGATGACGACGCGCCCGGCGCGGCCAGGACTTCGACGACGTCCTGCACCGCACACCCCGGCGCTCTACAGCGTCGGCTGGAGCCTGACCGAGGCCCTGCGCGCGGAGGGCTTCCGGCCCGACGCGGTCTCGGCCACAACCTCGGCGAGTACGTCGCGCCGCCACCCGTCGCCGGGGGCGATGTGCTGAGGACGCGACTCGACCTCGTGATGGCAAGCTCGGCCCCTCCTCGAGCTGCGCTGCCGCCCCGGCGGCATGCTCGGCGTCCTCGCCCGCCCTCCTGTACCAGCGGCGCCGCGACCTGTTCGCCGGACTCGCCCTGGCGGGCGTCAACTTCAGCGGCGAGACCACCAGCAACTTCGTCGTCAAGCGGTGAGGCCGAGCGGGTCACCGAGGCCTGCGCCGCGCTCGACCGGGAAGGGTGATCGCCGTCCGGCTGCCGGTGCCACGGCTTCCCTCCGGCCTCGTCGACGACATCCGGCGAGTGCCGGAGCCGCAGGACGCGCGGTCACGGTGGGCTCGCCCAGGCTGCCGGTGTATTCGTGCGCGTGCGCGGCAGAGCTGGACGCCGCGGCGCTGACCGGCTGGGACGAGCTACGCGTGGGACGTCGTCCGGGAGCCGCGTGCGCTTCGACGAGCTGATGGCCACCGCGTTGCGCGACCCGGCACGCCACTATTTCGTCGACCTGAGCGCCAGCGGCACTCGTTCGTCAACTTCCTCAAGCGCAACTACGGCGGGCTACCGAGCGCGTTCGCGATCAGCCAGTTCGGCAACAACGCGGCGTCGATGCGCCGGCTGCGCGAGGGCCTGGAGGACATCACCGGCGGGGCGCCTGCCCTGAGTCTGACCCGGTGGGAACGGCTCGAGGGCCTCCGCACCGCGGTGGGCCCCCTGGCGCCTCATCGAGCAGGTGTTCGGCGTCGGCCCCGTCAGCCGGCCGAGACCGGCAGCGATACGCGCGCGTTGATACGGCCGTTCCAGGTCACGTCACCGGCCGGGGCGAGGTCCGGGAACCGCTTGAGCATCCGCTCGAAGGGTGATGCTCGCCTCCAGACGGGCCGGGGCCGCGCCGAGGCAGTGGTGCGAGCCGGGCCGAACGCCAGGTGGGTGCTGGGCCCCTTCGCGGTCCAGGCGCAGCGTGTCCGCGTCCTCGCCCAGCGTGCGGCGTCGCGG
Source organism: Streptomyces thinghirensis (assembly GCA_021502835.1). The sequence goes on along the minus strand of JAKFGP010000059.1, from coordinate 71,869 downwards.
TTCGCGGAGGCGGCGCGGCGACCACCATCGCGCCCGGCGGGATCTCCACGCCGCTGAACTTCGTCGACTCCAGGGTGATACGACGGCTCGACTGCAACGGGCTGTCGTAGCGCAACAGTTCGTCCACCGCGTTGGGCGCTGAGATCGGGTCGCGGCGCGCGCTGAGGCTACTCGGGGTGGCGCAGCAGCGCGAGAGTGCCGTTGGCGAGCAGGTTCACGGTCGTCGTGGCCCGCTGATGTAGAGCAGCTGAATCTGCGCGACCAGTTCGTCGATCACTCAGCTTTCGCCGGCCTCCTCGGCGATGAGGGGCGGTCGAGGGTCGTCGGCGGGGTTGCGCCGCTTCCGAGGCGATCATCTCGGCGGTGAGGACTGGCCAGTTCGGCGTCCGCGTTCTCGATCTCCTGCATGACGCGGCCGGGTCGGCGACGGGGCCAGGGCGGACGAGCGTGCCGCTCGAGTTCCGGATCCGCTCGTGGTCGGTGGGTGGGGCGCCCAGCATGTCCGCGATCACCGTGAACGGCGGTGGCGACGCGAGCGCGGGCGCCAGGTCCGCGCCGCCCTCCTCGGCGATCCGGTCGAGCATGCCGTCGACGAGCTCCCCGATGCGCGGCGCCAGCGCCTGGATCGACTTCGGCGTGAACGCCTGCTGCACAGGCGCCGCAGCCGGGTGTGGTCCGGGGCGTCCCGGTCGCTCATCGAAGCCGTCGATGAGCGGCGTCTTGCGCGACTCGTCGCTTCCGACGCAGGCTCTCCAACCCGCTGGAGTCGACAATACGCAGTTCGACCGATGCGCCCGAGCGCAGCAGGCCGAACACGTCCTCGTACCGGGTGACCACCCAGACACCCCAAGAGGTGCGGATGACCGGGGCGGTTTCGCGGGCGTCGCGTACTGCGGATACGGATTGTCGGTGAACCCATCGGCGAAGAATTGAACAGCGGTATCTGTTCGCGAGGAGAACGCCCCGGTCATCTCGTGCTCCTTGCAGTAGCACCGGTTGGAGGGACCCCGGCGGTCGGTTCCGATGGAACCACCACCTCTCGCCATCGGCCCCGGCTGTTTAAGAGTTCGCAGATCACAGGTAGTGCGACCAGGGAACTAGCAAGCACTGGCCAGACGAGGACCGCTAGATCGTGGCCCGTGCGGAGCACCGCCTTACGCATGAAGCACTACAAGATCCTCCGCGACTGACGACAGCGCCGACTGGCCCCACTGACCTGACCGAACGCAGCCTTCTGCAACACGCTTCAGGCCGCCCAGTGTGACGGGCGCTTCAAGGACTGGGGGACCTTCGTGCGGGCCGTCGCCCCGCGCGGCGTTCAGCTGAGGCTGGGTGAGGAACAGCGCGCCGCGCAGGTCTGCCCACAAAGGTTGGGTGTCCCTCAGTCGCGCGCCAATAAGGTCGGCGTCGCGCAGGTCGGCGTCGGACAGATCGGCCGCGATGAGGAGGCGCCGCATGCTGGAGCCGCGCAGCTTCGCGCCGCTAAGCTTCGCGCCGATGAGGTTGGCGCCCCGGTGGTTCTTCTTGCGCCCCGGGACCGCCGCGCGGGCCAGTTCGCTGGCGCGCGGGAGCAGTGGGTTCACTTCGCCGCGCAGCGCATCCCGTCGACAGCGAGCAAGGTCTGGGCCGTGTCCCGGGTGAGCGCGTCGATCTGTTCGTACGCGCGGCGGAGTCCGGTGCGCGGGCCGGGCCGAGGGCAGGTCAAGGCCTGCGCGGTGTACTTCAGGAGCTCCTGGAGTTGGCGCACGACAGGGAAGACTTCGTACATCGCGCGGGCCGAGTCCGGCTCCTCGCGCCAGCTGACGCCCTCGAGGTGACCTGGGAGACCTTCGGCGCGCCGAAGCAGTCGAACACCGTGCAGCCGCTGCAGCCCTTGTCGCGCAGCCGCTCGTGGTTCCGCAGCGGAGGTCCTCCTGGAGGGTTTCCACAGGGTGTGCCGGCGGACTTGTTCACCGGGAAGTCCGACGAACGTGAGGAGGGCAGCGCCACGCAGCACAGGCCGAAGCAGCTGCCGCAGTCGGCCTGAGGTCGGGGTGGGCGGCGTGCGAGGTGCGCTCGGACAAGACGGTGACTCCTGGTTCGGCGTGCGGCGAGGGCGGCGTGTGCGTGGCCTACGCCTCCATTGTCCCTCGTAAGCGGACTGCTCGTATGCGGATCTTGACAGGCAGTCCGTGGACGGCGGAAATGAAGAGGTGGCCGCTGACCGGGAAGCACCTCGTGAGTGAGATTTCCACGGCCCGGCGCGCTGCCCGCCGCGTTCGACGACCGGACCGGATCGATACTGCCGGGCTGGTCCTGTCCCCGCGTGGTGGACACCTCCGAGCCCGGGTTGCAACGGCTTACTGATCGGCGTGGCCCGGGACGGTGGTGTGCCGCTGCTGGCGCCTCCCCGGCGCGAGGAAGCTTCCGGTGAGCCCGTACGACAGCTGCGTGGGGCGCGCTGAACGGGGTCGCCCCACGCGGCCCACGGCCGAGGCGTGCCCAGCGCGTCGGCGGCCGGTCTCGGCGCGCGTCTCCGTGCCCATGGCACCTCCAACGATGCCGTCGGGCGCTTGACCTCGGGTACAGCTCCATCCAGGATGCGGGTAGGCATCGGGTGAAAGGGCAGTTCGGAGGAGTCCACGGCGTGGCGCAGGACCATTGAGCGTGAGCAGCGCACCACGCTTGGCCATCACAGAACTTCGTGGGCCGTTCGAGTTATCGTACGGGACCGTTGCCTGGGACCACCGCGGCCGGACCTGGGTGGTTGAACGGCCCGAGGACGGCGGACGCCAGCCCGTCGGTACTCCGTCAAGTGCCTGGTGTTGCTACCCACGCTGTCGACACCACCGTGCACAGTCTCGCGGCGACGCGGCGCAAGGCGTGCCCGCCGCTGGATCGCGGCCTTTGCCTGCCTGGTCGCCGCGTTCCCCCTTACGGTCTGATCGCGTTGGACCCAGGTAGTGTCCTTGTGCTGTCGATCGGGTTTGGCGGCGGGGGCCTGGCCCTTGCCACCGGCGGCTGCCTCGCATTCGTTGCTGGGGGCGAAGCCGGTCTCGTCGGTCATGGGTCCGCCGTGCCCGGCTACCCAGGCACAAGCTGTTCGTCTCGAAAGCCGAGGGTCGCCGCTGAATGGCATGAGATCGTCCGACGCCCCAGAACTCTGCCGCCCACCAGCCCAACCGCCAAGCTCCTCAAGCTCCTGAGCCAAGCCCGGCCTGAAACGATCAGAAACAATCAGTAAGGACCTTGTCGCGTCAGCGGCGTCCTCGGCGCTTCAGTGTGTTAGCGGTCGTCGCAGGCTCAGCGGGTCCGGTAGCGCGCGTAGATCAGTCCGCTGTCGAAGGCACGTTCCTCGACCCGCTCAAGATCGAGGCGGACGCCGTCGGGGAAGAACCGCTTGCCGCCGCCGACCACGCTCGTGGTGATGAACAGGTGGTACTCGTCCACGAGGCCGGCCGCGATCGCCTGGGCCGCGAGGTTCGGGCCGTCGACGGTGAGGTCGCGATCCAGAGTCGACGCCTTGAGCTTGCGCACCGCGTCCGGGTCGAGAGGTCCTCGAGCCTGGTCTTCGTGCTGGACACCAGATCAAGCGTCGTGGAGTACACGACCTTCTCGCCGGCCTGCCAGTCGCGGGCGTACTGCAGGATGTGCGGCGGCTGGCCGAGCTCGGCGTGCGCGGTCTCCCAGTAGAGCATCGTCTCGTACATCCGTCGGCCGTAGAGGTACGTGCCGACGGGGCGGAAGGGTCGTTGATGAAGGTATGCACCTCCTGGTCGTCGGCCCCGGTGCCGGGTCACCCTCCGCCGCCTCGGCGTATCCGTCGAGCGAGGTGATCATCAGTGATGAGCTTTGCCATGCGTCTCCTTCGGGTACGACCGCGTCAGTCGCCGGCGGCCCTACAGGTGTGACCTCCGCACGACCCAGAACTCATCGGTCGACCGGCGGGCCCGGGTCGACCACCGTCGAAGCCGGGACGAAGCGCACCGCGACAGCTGCTTCAGCGGGACGGCCAGCGGGCTGATGGCCGAAGCAGGCCGACACGCGACCGGTTCCCGGGCCGGCGGATCGCGTTGAAGGCGATTCAACTTGCGCAGGGCCGGCACGGACCTTTCGAGCGACAGGCCTTCTGATACGAGGGGCGGGTCGCAGCGGCGTTGAAGCCACCCGAACGTGAGCGGCGATCCACGACGTTGGCGAAGGCGAGGCCGGGTGCTTCTATATGGCGACCGAAGTCCCCGGCCAACTTCCGGCCCCTTCCGCCGACATCTACGGAGCGAGGGTCGTGTGCCATCAAGTGTACCGGAAAGCTGCCGTTCCCCGTCGACAACGTCGCCGCAGTGATAGCGAGACAAGAACGCAGGGGCCTGCCACACCGCCAGGCCGGATACTGCCCGGGCTGCCGTGCGAGTATCAGACGACCACCATGCGGGCCCAGAGCGTGCCCTCCGCGAGCGGTACAGCAGTTCCGCCGCAGAGACGCACGCTGCGATCGCAGCGCTCCACGGCACGAGCTGACCCGCAATCCGCATCATCGAGCCGGGCGGAGGAGAGCCGCGGATCGGCGGTCAGCCGAAGGCGAAGTGCCGCAGCCGCTGATACGACCAGTACGCATTGCGCTCGACCCGGTTCACGCCGCCCGAGCCCCATCTGCGCCTCGTCGCCGCCCGCAGCACGCCGCATCCGCGTCCGCTTTGCACCTCCGCCCGGGCGGGCACGACGAAAACGCCGGCGGGCACGACGAAAACGCGCGGCCGGGCCGACGATGACGGCGAGCCGATCTCCTGGTCTCGCTCCCCGCTGCCGACACAGAGGCCGAGGTCGACATCTGGCCCTTCGCGCCACCCTCAGCCACACGCGGCAAGCGCGGCCCCGGGGCGGGGCACGCCCGGCTGCAAGCGCAGCCGCCCCGAGCGGCCGAGGGTGTCGGCATGCCAACAAACCGAGCGGGCACACGAACGGTTCGCCACGGGAGGGAAAGATGAGAAAGATGAGTACGACTATGGAGCCGGTCGAGTCGTCCGGAAGTCACGGCCGACAGGTGCATGATGGGTGCGGCGACACATGGCGCCTGTCCCGGACAGGCGCCGGAGCTCCCTCGCGAGCGCGTCAATCGCAGATGGAACGAGATCATGCAGGAGACGCGGGTCGCCCAGACGGGAGTGCAGATCCTCTTCGGCTTCCTGCTGAGCGTCGCGTTCCGCCCTCTTCCGCGACCTGGGCACGTTCGACCACGTCGTCTACGTCATCACCGTGTGTCTCCGGGCGCCACCGCCACGGCTTGTCTGATCGCCCCGGTCTCCATGCACCGCTTCCTGTCGGGGCAGCGAATGAAGGACGAGATGCTGGAGGTGGCACACCGGCTCATGATGTGCGGCATGCTCCTGATGGCCGTGACCATCGGCTGCACTCTGCTCTGATCCTCCACGTCATCGTGCCCGGCGTCATGGCGAAACTTCTCGTGGGTGGCGTGATGCTCTGGTTCGCGCTGTCCTGGTACGCCCTCCCTCTGTGGATGCGTCGCCGGTCCGCCCGGCGCCACCGCCCAGCAGGACGCCTCCTGACGGACGTGCGCGCGGGAGCGGCGGCATCGTTGCCCGCCACGGTCGGGGTCGCGCTCGAGGACCGGCGCAGGAGAACAGGCCGGCCCCGTCAGGCGAGTGGGAAGCACGGCCAGAAGGGCCGGGGCGGTGAAGGACGTCACAACCACCCCGGAACTCACAGCGTCGGCCGTTGCCCGGTTCACCCACGGACCGAGCGGACGAACCATGCCGCGACGAGCAGCGCCGAGGCCGTTCGGACCGGGCCGACGCACTGGCTGCCCGGGGTGGCTACGGAAGAAGGGCGAGCAGCACGAAGGCCAAGCGGGTGGACTCCGCCTGGTGCTAACGACGGGACCCGACACCACTCGTCACACAGGACCGGGAACGCCCCCTCTTCGCCGGAGGGCCGTGTCCGTGAGTACCGGTGATGCCCGAGAGCCTACGGTCGAAGCCGCGGGCGAGGAGCTTCGACCAGGACCATCGCCCGCCAGGAACGGGCCGATCCCCTCCGGCACCGAGTCCCCGCCGGTCCGCGGCGGCGTGGTCCCTGGTGACGTGGGTGCAGCAGGCGTTCGCGATCAGGTGGTCGGCGCCGCAAGCTCCGCGTTGGCACGCTCGGTGACCAGGGCGAGGACACGGCCGGCGGCGGCCAGGTCCTCGGCGGGTATCCCGTGCCAGATGCGACATGACCCGGAGGCACACCATCCAGCATCCGGCATGGGGGTGGATTGGGAACGCCATCCGCAAGCGGGGACTGCGGCAGGGCCACCGGTGTGGCCCGCCTGTCGCACGACCACCCCAAACACGTTATTTAATCCAAAGATGCTAAAAAAGGGGGATGCAGGGGGCGTACCGCTCGATCGAAGCGTGCCGGTCAGCTCTCGGTCGACCTGACCGGTGAGGGAAGGAGCCCGGGCCGTTGGTGGGAGCTGCGGGGGCGCAGCGTCGCCGGGCAGGTGCTGTTTCTCCAGATCGTGGTCGCGGTGTTCCTCATCGCGGCGGCCGTTGCGGGGCTCACCCTGCAAGCACGCAACGACGCCGAACAGGATGCGCAGGAGAGGTCACGGGCTGTCGCGGAGAGCTTCGCGCACTCGCCGGGGCTCGTCGCGGCACTGGAGTCGGATGATCCGACAGCGGCGTTGCAACCGTACGTGGCCGCGGCACACGGGGGCACAGGGGTGGACTTCATCGTCGTCATGGCGAAGGACGGCACCCGCTATGCCGACACCGACCCGGATCTGATCGGCAAGCGGGCGGCGGGCGTCGAGCGGGCGGCGGGAGGCGAAGCCGTTCACCGAGATCTACGAGGGTGATCCGACGGATGCGGCACGAGCGGTGGCCCCGGTCACCAACGGTGACGGCGTGGTCGTGGGGCTCGTCGGGGCAGGGGTGAGCCTCCGAACAGTCGGGCAGTCACTGCAGGACCAGATCCCGGTGATCATGGCCTCGGCCGGTGTCGCGCTGCTTCTCGCCGTCGGCAGCGCCGCGCTGGTCAGCCGACGCCTGCGACGTCAGACACGGGGCATCGGGCCCAGTGAGATGACTCGGATGTACGAACACCACGACGCGGTGCTGCACGCCGTCCGCGAGGGGGTGCTCATCACGAGCCGCGACGGTCGTCTGGTCCTGGCCAACGACGAGGCGCGGCGGCTGCTACGGTTGCCGAAGGACTCCGACGGGCAGCACATCACAGAGCTGGGCCTCGATTCCGCCACGGTCGAACTGCTCTGCTCCGATCGCCCCGTCACGGACCAGGTACACCTTGCCGGGGCCGGCTGGTGGCCGTCAACACCAGGCGCACCGCCCCGACCGGCGGACCCTCCGGCCACGTGGCGACCCTCCGGGACAGCACGGAGCTGCGAGCACTGGCCGGCACGGCGGAGGTGGCCGTGAGCGGCTGAACATCCTTCATGAGGCGGGGGTACGGGTCGGCACGACCCTGGATGTTGCCCAGACGGCCGAAGAGCTGGCGGGTGTGGCGGTTCCGCGGTTCGCCGACTTCGTCACCGTGGACCTGCTGGACGCCGTGGCGCGGGGCGAGGAGCCGTCCGGCACGCCCACGCGGATGCGGCGCATCGCCCTGCGCGGCATTCGGGAAGACCACCCGTTCCGGCCCGTCGGAGGCGTCGTTCCGCTCGACGTCACGGGCACGCCCGCTGCCTCGGCGTTGACCAGTGGACGGGCGGTGCTGGAAGCCGACCTGACAGCCCTCCACACGTGGCCGGCCCAGGACCCGGAAGGGGGCCGACGCCGTCCGCGCGTACGGCATCCGCTCGCTCATCACGGTGCCGTTGCAGGCGCGCGGCATCCCTCTGGGCGTTGCCCACTTCTGGCGTGCGGAGGGCTCGGCACCCTTCGACCAGGAGGACCTGACGTTCGCCGAGGAGCTGACCGCCCGAGCCGCCGTCGCCATCGACAACGCCTCGCCGTTTCACCCGCGAGCACACGATGGCGGAAACCCTTCAGCGGAGCCTCCTGCCGCATGTCCTGCCCAATCAGAGTGCCGTTGACATCGCCTACCGCTACCTGCCCGCCCAGGCTCGGGTCGGTGGCGACTGGTTCGACGTGATCCCCCTGCCCGGTGCCCGTGTCGCGCTCGTCGTCGGTGACGTCGTGGGGCACGGGCTGCACGCGGCGGCCACCATGGGACGGCTGCGTACCGCCGTGCAGAACTTCTCGACGCTGGACCTGCCCCCGGACGAACTCCTGACCCATCTCGACGAACTGGTCAGCCGCCTCGACCAGGAGGATCCCGAAGGCTCGAGCGGGGAAGCGGTCAGCGGCGCCACCTGCCTCTACGCGGTGCACGACCCGGTTTCCGGCCGGTGCAGCATCTCGCGCGCAGGGCACCTCGCCCCATGCTGGTCCATCCCGACGGCACCGTGGAAATGGCCGAAGTGCCCATCGCGCCGCCACTGGGCCTGGGAGGCCTTCCGTTCGAGACCGCCGAGCTGCAACTGTCCGAGGGGCAGCACGCTCGTCCTCTACACGGACGGGCTGGTCGAGCGGCGCGACCGCGACATCGACGAGGGCCTGGAAGCGCTGCGCAGCACACTCGCCGGGGCACACGAGCGCACTCCGGAGGACATCTGCGAGGCGGTGTTCGACGGCATGCTGCCCGAGCACCGTCACGACGACGTCGCACTCCTCGTCGCCCGCACCAGACTGCTGGACCGTTCCCACGTCGCCGACTGGGACGTCCCCCGCGACCCCGCCGCCGTCGGCACCGTCCGCAACGCGAGCAGCCGTCAACTGACCGCATGGGGCCTGGACGACATGGCGTTCACCACAGAGCTCATGCTCAGCGAACTGCTGACGAACGCCATCCGTCACGGCTCCGAACCAATCCACGTACGGTTGCTCTACGACCGGGCGCTGATCTGCGAGGTGTCCGACGGCAGCAGCACCTCCCCCATCTGCGCAGGGCGGCCACGACAGACGAGGGCGGACGCGGGCTGTTCCTCGTGGCACAGCTCGCCGAGCGCTGGGGAACCCGATACACCTCGACCGGCAAGGTCGTATGGACGGAACAGTCCCTGACACAACAGCCCTCGGCCGAGGCGCCGCTTCCCGATCCACGTCTCTTCCCGGGGCTCGACGACCTGTCCGAGTTGGAGCCGTGACCGACGGTGGCGTAGCGGCGCGGTGGTCCGGGGCGGACAAGGGCCAGGATGCCCGGGAGCACGGCGAGGGGGTCGCTCGCGGTTGTCGCCTTGCGACTGACTTCCGGCCAGGGCGCAGGGGAACTGATGGGACGGCAGCTGATCCTGCCCCCGTCCTCGCGGTCAGCCGGTCATCTCCACCGTGCCGCCACACGGCCGGGAATAGGTCGTGGCAGACCGTGACGGCTACCCCGCGTACTTCTCATTCCTGTTCAAGAGCCGTCTCGCCTAGATGATCAAAACCAAGGGATGCCTGCGGAGGGTGTGGGGTGGGCGGCGGCCGAAGCCACCGCGAGACGGTCAGGCGGCGGGCTGCCGGCCGTGGTTGTCGAGGTGGCAGCGAGCTGTCAGGTGTCAGGGTCGACTTCGGGGTGCGTGAACCGCACGGGCTTGCCCAGCGACCGGGCGTAGGCGATTTCGGCTCGGGTGCTGTCTCCGATGTAGTCGCCGACTACGAGCATCTCATCAGCGAGCCGGATCTTCGCCCGGTGCAGATTGTCGAGTCGAACCTTCAGCGCCTCGGCCTCGCCAGGATCGGGCCAAAGTTCGTGCGGCGACTTCATGTCACAGCCCGGTTTGACGACAATCTTCCCGGCTTTGGTCTCCCGCAGATCGGCCTCGGTCATCTCGGTCATGAAGCGGGTGGAGCCGCAGATCACGACGATACGCGGAAGGCTCAACAGCTTCTTCGCGTCGGCGAGCTTCTCCTCCGGCGTGAACAGTTGCGGGTACGACACTGGTTCCTCCTGGTGATGTGGTCCAAGGGGTGCCTGCGGAGACGAGAACGAGGGTGTCCAAGATCGTTCTGTGACGGCCCGGGCGGCACGAGCGAATGCTGGCTGAATCAGGCTTCCACAAGACAAGCCTCCCGATGATTCGCCGGACCAGTCAGGCGGCTTGAACCCTCTCGTGGCGATCTCCGCGACGAGGGAGGGAACGGCATCGGTGGTGTCGATCACCTGGGCTTCCCGATGCCGGCCTCGCCTACGCAAGATGATCTTGCTTCAGTAGTGCATCGCCCGGGCGCCGAATGGCCACTCGCCGTCTCCCAGATCAGAGTTCGGTCGTCCAGATTCCGACAGGATGGTCACTCGGAGGCAGCCACAATCGAGGCTGTGACTCGCGATGCCTCTCGTCAGCCTGCTCATCCCAGTGGAAACGGCCTTCGGCATCGGGCCACGCGACTTGCAGCACGGGGAGAGGCGGCCGCCGGTAGAACGCGATGGCCTGCCCGAAGAAGATCCGGCACCAGCCGCGATCAACTTGCCTGAGCGCGACTCGATGACCGGCGACAACATCAGGATGGCTCTGACCGTCGGCCAGTGCTTCGCCCCGCGGCGGACTTCCCTCCGAGGGTGTTGAGCACGCGGTGCACGGCATGGATATCGAGCCCGAACATGGCGAGTTCAAATCCGCCGTGCGTGTGTGCGAGGCCGATCGTGTAGGCGAATCCAGGACCGATCTCGTCTTCGGAAACCATCACGACGCGCCATCCGTGCTGCTGTACATGCTCGATGACCGTCAGATCCGCGGTCCGCTTCGTCCCGGTCGCCGTAGTCATGGCAGAGGACACAACAGCACTGGATCGGATCATCAGCCATGTGCGGAGGGTACGAGGCGAGCCCTCACGTCGAGCCATCGGGGTTTGCACTCCTCTCAATCGAACGGCGCCATCACCCTCCGCGATGACTCCCCAAGGTCGGTGCCAGAACCCACTACTGGTCAATGGAGCCACATGCCGGGGACGTGGCCTCCTGCGGTCCGCAGGTACCGCAGACGATGCGGCGGCCCGCCGATCCAGGGACTCAATCTCCGATGTCGTCCGGGGCCGACCGCGCCGCCGCGGTGAGAACGCCCCCTACGCGGCATGCGACCGGTGGGAGCCCAGCTGCACCTGCCCCGTCCTGCCCTGACGTCGCCAGCGGGCTGGGCAGCCGCGTCCGGGCTGCGGTTGCCGCTACAGGGTGATCACTATCTTCCCCTGGGTGTGGCCGCGTTCGGCCTCCCGGTGCGCTTCGGCGATCTTGTCCAACGAGTAGGTTGCGGCGAGGTGGGGCGTGAACCTGCCCTGATTGCCCAGTGCCGCGCCCTCTGCGAGCACCGTGGCGTCGTTCTCCGCGTAGAGGGTGCCGTACTCCGAGTTCGCCCGCGCGTGCCGCGTCGGCGACCGTCACGACGCGGTCCGCGTCACCGGCGATGGCGACGAGGTCGGGGAGCGAGCCGGAGGCGGCCATGTCGAGCACGGCGTCCACTCCCGCCGGCGCGAGTTCGCGGACTCGATCGGCCAGCCCCTGACCGTAGGTGGTGGGCAGCGCCCCCAGTGTGCGCAGATAGGCGTGCTTGCTCATGCTCGACGTGCCGATGACGGTGGCGCCACGGGCTGCCGCCATGGCGACGGCGGCGCTGCCCACACCGCCGGCGGCTCCTTCGATCAACAGCGTGCGGCCGGACAGGTCGCCGAGCGCGTTGAGCCCTCGGCCCGCGGTGGCGACGGCCAGCCCGGCCCCCGGCGGCCTGTTCCAGCGTCCACGGTTCCGGCACCGGGGCCCAGGCGGTCAGCGTGGCGTACTGCGCGGTCGCTCCAAATATGCCGCCGAGGCCGGAGACCCGGTCACCGACGATGGCGCCGGTGACACCTCGCCGACCTCGTCCACCACACCGGCGGCGTCGCGACCGGGGATGGCCGGAAAGTCGACCGGGAAGTGGGCGCGGACTTCCCCGAGCGCAACTTCCAGTCGACCGGGTTGACGCTGGCCGCGGTGACCTGGATACGGATCTCGCCGGGGCCGGCGTGCGGCTCCGGGATGTCCTCGATGACGAGTACGTCGGCGGGGCCGTAGTCGTGGTAGCGGGCAGCACGCATCTTTACTCCTTGGTCTTGGTCGCATCGCTTGCTTCGGAAACTAACTTAGAGTCTAAAAGTTTCCATGGTAAGTACCTCAAGCGTCACTTACCATGGAAAGTGCCTTCGCGCTACGATCGTGCGTGTGGAAGCGAATCATGAGCTGGTCCCGGCCGAGGCGGAGACGTGGGAGTCGCTGCTGTCGGTGCTTCTCTGGCTTCCGGCAGCGCTGGACGGGCGGCTCAAGCAGCAGGGACTGAGCCATCACGGAGTTCCTGATCCTGTGGTGTCTGACGCAGCACCGGGGCCGTGCGCACACCATGAGTTCGCTCGCCGAGCTGTCCCGGGTCACCCCGTCACATCTGTCCCGTATCGCGTCCCGGCTGGAGAGACAGGGGCTGGCTCGTGCGCGAGCAGGACCCCTCGGACGCCCGCGTCACGATCGCATCGCTGACCGAGGCGGGGTCGCTGAAGTACGCGCAGGCGGCGCCCGGGTACTACGCGACCCTGCGCGAACACCTCTTCGGCCAACTCACCGAGGAGCAGGCCAGGCAACTCGGTGGGATCGCTGCGCGCATCGCGCAGTCCCTCGACCCCGCGCAGACTGAGTCAGTCATCCCCCGCTGGTGGACCACGGACACGGCGTTCTCGAGGCCGCGTTCGTACCGAATGCCGGTGAGGACCTGGAGTCCGTGGACAACGTCGACGTCTTCGTCGACCTCCCGGACGGCTCTCGACGGGGCGCGACACTCTCGCCAAGGTCGAGCTTGTGATGGAGAGGTGGGCGGCAAGCGGGGAAGCCATGGGAGGCCGCTGCTTCTGGGTCTCGGACGGTCTCATCGTCCGCAATGCCGGTATCAGCAACATGACCCCCGAACTCATCGGCGGTGGCACGAGTTCAGGAGGTTCGGCCCACGCGGCGATAGGTGTCAGCCACGCAACACGAGGAAGAGCTGGTAACCGGTGAGGCCAAGTCCGCCGCAGGCCATACCGAGGCCGATGACTGTCACCAGCGCCATCATGACCTGTCCATAGAGAGGCTGGCGGGCGGAGGCGCGGCTGGGGTTGCGTGGGTCGTAACTGAGTTCCAGCTGCTGCCCGCCGGTCGGCTCCCGGTAGAAGTGCAGCCCGCCGTGCCTTCGAAGCGGTAACCAAGATGCCCTACGGCTTCTCCGCGGCCGGACGCGGTGCATGGAACTCACGGCACGGCTTCTTGACGGGGACCTCTCCGCAGGCAGCTGATCGGTGTGGCCGTGCGGGAGGATCCCGGCCTGGCAACCGACCCGACCATAGCCACGCCACGGTCCCGTTCAACGGGCTTGCCCGCGGGTTCGTGGTCAACCCGCTGGGCCGGACTCGGAGTGTGACCGAGGTACGCGCCAAAGGGGCAAGGGGATGACCTCGAAGCCCTGAACGCCGGGCCGTCCCGTATTTCAGAGGGACACCCGTGCTGTTCTGCCGGCGGCAGAACACCGGCCGCACCGGGCTCGACGATCACTACAGTCCGGCCTCATGACGAAGATTACGACCCGTACGGTCGAGTACCCGGCCGACGGTTTGACGATGATCGGGCACCTCGCGCTCCCGGCCGGTGTCGACCGCCGGCCCGCGGTGCTGCTCGGACCAGAGGGTATGGGGCTCAGCGACGTCGAGCGCCGCCGGGCCGATGCTCTCGCCGAGCTGGGATATGTGGCGCTGGCCTTCGACCTTCATGGCGGGCGCTATCTGGGTGACCCCGAGGAGATGTTGGCCCGTTGCATGCCACTGCTCGCTGATCCCGACCGGATGCGGGGGATCGGCCATGCGGCGCTCGACGTGTTGCGCACCGAGCCCCGAACCGACCCCGACCGGATCGCCGCCGTCGGTTACGGCACCGGGGGCGCCGTCGGGCTGGAACTCGGGCGCGGCGGCGTCAACCTGCGCGCGATCGGGACAGTCAACGCGACTACCCCGGGCCGACCGGGCGAGGCGGCGCGCATCCGCTGCCCGGTGTGGGCCGGGGTCGGGTCGGAAGACCCGATCGTGGCGCCCGCGCAACGGAACGCGTTCACCGCAGAGATGCAGGCCGCGGGCGTCGACTGGCGCCTCACGGTCTACGGCGGAGCCTTGCACGCCTTCCACCACCGCCGGTCGACCACCCCGTGGTCCCCGGCGTCGGCTACCACCGACAGCACGCGCAGCGAGCCTGGCGCGATGTCGTCGACCTGCTCGCGGAGTGCCTGCCGCTACCGCAGTAGGCCTGCCAGCGCGGCACACCGAGTACCTCGCGCAGGTCGATATCGGCCTGCTTCACCTCGTGCTGGGTGCAGAAGCTGGAGTCGGCCAGGACGAAGACCTCCGGCCGGCTCCACCGGCCGATCCGCCTATCCAGTGCGGCCATGGCTGCCTCGAACGCCTCGTTCGGCGACCGCCCCGCGGGAACCGGCAGTTGCCCCGGTGTACGTCATGGCCCGGCCCATGGGTCGGTACCCGCCACTATGTTCACCGTATGAAACCCGAGTTGCTCGACAAGATGAACCGGTTCCGTGAGAAGGCGCTCGCGAGCGGCGTCCCGTCCGCCGAGGTGGAGAGGTGGCTCAGGCCGCCCGCCCCTGCGCCACCCTGGCGTCCACCGTGGACGGGCCGGCTCGTTCAGCAGCAGCTGGTGCAGGTGGTCCCAGATGTCGGCCTCGTTCCAAGCCGCAAGGCGCCGCCAGCAGGTCATGCCCGAGCGGCCAGGCGTACTGCTGGTGCTCGGTGGCGGTGAGCCCGTAGCAGTACAGGTCGGGGGCTCCGTCGGCGTCCCAGGCGGCCATCACCTCACTAGTACTACAGCAGGATTTCGCTGTCTGACCTGGTCTTTCGTCGGGTGGCGGGAGTGTAGCGGGACTTCAATCGTGCGGGGGCGGTCTCACGGAGACCGCCTCGCGATCATGCGACCACGCCGCAAGTAGTGACAGCGGCGGGGACGACGACGATGAGGTACGACGAGTTTTTGGCCAAGGGCGTGAGTGCGGGCAGTCAGACACGACTGCTGCCCCATGACCAGGCTCAGGTACTGGGCGGCGCAGTGGCTGGGCGTGTATCCGGACTCGGCGAGCGCACGGGCGGCGAGACCCATCCGGGCCGGCATCGCTCGGTCGAGCAGCGCGTCCGTGAGCGCGGCGCCAAGGTCACTGGGGTCGGCGTGGACCATGGCGTGCGTCGAGGGTGCCCACCGACCCTGCGCCCATGCCGCTGGGCTCACCCGTCTGCCGGGCACGGCCGCGAGGTCCAGGCGCCTGCGGCAGACTGAGGGCATGGGCGACCTCGAGGGCGCGGGGGCATCGTCGCGACGGTTGCCGCGGCGGCCGGAGAGCGTGGCGGAAGCGCGGCGCTTCGTGCGGGCCGCTGTCGACGGCGTCGCGCCGGTCCTGGTGGACACCGTCGAGCTCCTGGTGAGCGAGCTGGTGACGAACGCCTTGCTGCATGCTCGGACGGACATCGACGTGTCGGCCCGCGTCGAGGACGGCACGGTCCATGTGCGCGTGCGGGATCAGCGGCCGGACCGGAAGCTGCTGCCGCAGGAATGTCCCGCGTACATCGGAACGGGACGAGGGACTCGCCGTCGTCAGCCGACTGGCGTCCCGGTACGGTGTCGAGGCGGACGAGGCGAGCAAGACCGTGTGGTTCGAACTGGGACCCGACGGAACGCCGTCGCGGGTGGCTGGCTGGGGGCCCGCCGAGCCGCCCGACTCCGGTGAGCATGTGACGCTCATCGACATGCCGGGCGCACTGTACGTCGCGTCCCAGCAGCAGCGTCACACGTTGCTGCGCGAGACGTTGCTCGCCGCGGCGGCCGGCTTCGATCTCGGCGTACCGCCGGAGGATCTCACCACCGCCCAGGACGTGAGCAACCTGATCAGCGCGCGGGTGACGGCCGTCCTGCGCCGGGGGCCCGCCGAGAAGGAGGCCCCGTCCCTTTCCGTGCGGCTGCCGGCGGACGCCGGGCCGGCCGTGGAGACCCTGCGCCGCGTGCTCGACCTCGCCGAGAAGGCGGCCCGCGACGAGCATCTCCTCACCCTGCCGCCGCTTCCCCGCAGCGGTGTCTTCCAGCAGTGGCTGTTCGACCAGATCATCGGCCAGCTCGCCGGCGGCCCCGCCACCGCGTGGACCATGGTGCCGCGTGAGTCCGGCGCCAGCCCCGTGGAGCTGGTGCCGTGGGACGCCGCGCAGGTGCGCTCCAGCAGGGTCCCGACCATCGCCGCCGACGAGCGCAACCGCATCATCGCGGCAAACGGACCGGCGGCGGACATGCTCGGCTGGCAGGCGGACGACCTCCTGGGACGGCCCCTCACCGCGCTCATCCCGGAGCATCTGCGTGAACGCCACCTCACGGCGTTCACCTCCCTGCTGCTCAGCGGGCAGCCCCGTATCCTGGGCCGCTCGATCCCGCTCCCGGCGCTGCACCGCGACGGCGGTCTGGTCCCCGTCCGGCTGTTCATCCAGACCCAGGAGACGACCGACGGCCACACTGTCTTCGTCGCGCAGCTCACCCCCAGGGCCTCCGCGCCCCCTGCTTCGGCCAAGGCGCCCCCCGGTCGTAGCCGCCCGGCTGCGGTGCAGGACCCGCGCGGCACGCCATCGGACCTGCCGGGCGACGAGGCTGTCCTGGACGGCGTACCCGACGGTGCGGTGGCAGGGGCCCCGAGGAACGACCCGGATTACGTCGGCCTCTCGGCTCTGGAACGCCTCTCCCTGCTGGTCGCCACGAGCGCCGTGATGAGCAACACCCCGACACGGAGGAGGGACTGCGGGGCGCGGGCAGGATCATGACGGAACGGCTGGCCGACTGGTGTGCCGTGGACCTGTTCGCCGACGACGCCCAGGTGCAACGGATCTGCGTCGTCCACCGCACCCCACATGATCTCCGTCCGGAGCGATACGAGGGCCTGCTCCCGCCCGTGACCGATGCCGCCCGCGGCCCGTTGGCCCGTGTCCTGCGCGGAGCCGGGCCTTGCTGCTCACCGGAACTCCGTCGCCGACCCAGTCGGCGGGCCCCTTGGACACGCACTACCTCGATCTGTTGGGACATCTGCGAGCCCACAGTGCCATCGTCGCCCCGCTGCGGGCGCGGCGTCAGGTCATCGGAGCGCTTACCGTGGCCGGCGGCGATGGGCGGCAGCCCTTCACGGAAGAGGACCTGTCCCTGGTCGACGAACTGTGCCGCGGCCTCGCCCTGGGCGTGGACAACGCCCGTCTGTACCAGGAAACCCGGAACATCGCCGAACGACTCCAGCGCTCGCTGCTGCCCGTACTGCCCAACGTCGAACACCTCCAGCTGGCCGCCCGTTACGCCGCATCCTCCACGACCGCCCAGGTCGGTGGGGACTGGTACGACTGCTTCGTCGTCCCCAACGGGGAGACGGCGGTGGTCATCGGCGACGTCACCGGGCACGACCTCGAGGCAGCCGTCGTCATGAGCCAGCTGCGCAGCACTGTTGCGCGGTATCGCGGTCGACCGCCAGGAGCCCCCGGAAACAGTCCTGCGCCGTCTGGACATGGCCAACCACACGCTCGACCGGGAGGCCACCGCCACGTGCATCTACGGTCTCGTCCGCGGCGGTCCGGACGGCCCTGGGAGCTGGTGCACTCCTCCGCCGGGCACCTGCCGCCGCTGCTGACCGCCCCGGACGGCCGGACCCGCTACCTGGACGCCGGCTCAGGACTGCTGCTCGGCATGGACCCCGACGCGCAGCGTCCCACCGCGACGGACAGTGATCCCGCCTCACTCGACGCTGCTGCTGTACACCGACGGACTCATCGAACGGCGTGGCGAGTCCCTGGACGCCGCGATGGAGCGCCTTCGCCGGCGCGCATCCGACCTGGCCGGTGAACCCCTCGACGTGTTCTGCGACGAGCTGCTCATCGGACTCGGCGCCGACAACGACGACGACATCGCCATCCTCGCCGTCCGCCCCGCGCCGCCCGCCACCCCCGGCTGAGGCGGCACGGGTCCGGTACGTCGCCTCTACTACCGCTCCGCTCGGCGCGCGGGACGTCCGCTGGGAGCCGCAGCCAGGAGCTGTGGACCGGGTCGATCAGGTCTCGCATCCGGGGCAGACGGCGTCAACCCCACGGCACCGTGCGTCGACGCGCACCAGCTCGCACGGCGTTGTGCCGAAGCGGGCCACGCCCCAGGAACTCGGCCACGAGGTGCGCCCGATCGAGGCGTACGTCCGGTACGAGAACGGCCTTTACCTGGACGGCTGGCGGGGCAGTGCAGGGCTCACACCGTCATAGCGGAGGGTGTGCGCAGCGCGATCATGGCGACGTCGTCATCGTTGTCACTGGGGCGGACCTGGTCCAGCAGCAGGTCGCAGAAGGAGTCGAGGGGGCGGTGGGCGAGGGAGGCCGCGTGTCGGCGCAACCGGTCAAGCCCGTGATCGATGGAGCGGTGCGGGGGATTCGACCAGTCCGTCGGTGTAGAGCAGGAGCGTGGCCTGGGGTGGCAGGACGGTGACGGCGTCAGGGCGAGGTCTGGTGACTCCGGTTCCGAGGAGTATGCCGTGAGCCTCGTTGAGGTAGCGGGTCTGACCCTCGTGGGTGATGAGCAAGGGCGGCGGGTGGCCGGCGTTCGTCCAGCGCAGACGCCACAGTGTGTCGTCGCCGAGCGTGAGCCTGGCCAGGATCATGGTGGCCATGGGTACCTCGGCTATGTGCATCAGCAGCATCGTCGAGCCGTGTGACGACGGCGCTGGGGGCGGCCTCGGGTGGGACCAGGCGAAGGCGCGCAGCATGTTGCGGACCTGCGCCATGCCGGCTGCGGCGTCGAGATCGTGTCCGACGACGTCGCCGATGACCAAGGCGTGGGCGTGGGTGGCCAGTGCGAAGGCGTCGTACCAGTCACCGCCCACGGATGAGGCGTCCGGAGCGGGTACGTAGCGCGCGGTCATCTCCAGCCCGGGCAGGACGGGTAGCTGGGGCAGCAGGTGGCGCTGCATGGTTTCGGCGACTTTGCGCTGGCGCTGGTACAGGCGCGCGTTGTCCAGTGCCAGGCCCGCCCGGCGGGTGAGGTCCTCCAGCAGCGGCAGGTCGGCCGGGGGTGAAGGCGCCATGTCGCTGGGCGCGGCCCAGGGTCAGGGCCCCGAGTACGTCGCGCAGTCCGCGAATCGGTGCGATGACGGCTGAGTGCATTCCTGTCGCGGTGAACAGGCGCTGCTGCTCGACCGCGATGCCGGAGTCGGGCGGACCTTGGTATGTGGCAGGGCCCGCGAGGGAGGAGAGGCGGCGCCGCGCAGGGCCCGCGACAGGGGCATCGGCGACTCGGCCGGCACGGGAGGCATCGGGCCTGCAAGTCTTCCCCGCTCGACGAGAATGCCGTCCTTGTGCTCCATCACGAGAACACGTCGTACTTCGTCCCGTTCAGTGAGCAGGTCGAACACGGCCCAGTCCGCGAGCCGGGGCACGGTCAGAGCCGCCAGACGGTGCAGTGCCTCCTCCGAGTCCAGGGTCGATGTGAGCTGCGTGGTCGTCTCCGCCAGCAGCGCCAGGCGGTCCAGATCCGTCAGCGGTGCGGAGGGGGCTCGCCGTCGCTGTGGTGAAGGTCCGGCTCCTTGGCCTCGTACAGCCGCGCCAGCGCACCTGCCCTGCTCGGATCGGGTGCGTAGGGCGTGACCAGCCAGGACAACCGGACCAGAGTGCCGTCCCCTCGGGCGAACCACTCGGCGTCACCATGCCTGGTGGCACCCGTGAGGAGCGCCTTTCTGATTTGGCAGCGCGTGCGCGGCACCGAGTGCCCGTATCTGTCCCGGTGCAGCAGGTCGTGGAAGTCCTGACCGACGAGTTCTGAGGCTTCCTGCTCAGCAGGTTTTGGGCCGCGCTGTTGACTGCGACGATGAGGCCATCGTCATCGACCGCGATGGCGGACGCCCGCAGATTCTCCAGCGTTCCGTCGAGCGCGACGTCCGAACACGCCTGGTTCCCGGACAGAGCTGCGCCATCCCTGCCGGGAGCGGCGACGTCGACGTCGTCCATGCCCCTCCTCTGTTCAAGCCCGAATAGAAGCGAGTACCCCGATTGGATTGTGGCATGCACCGAAAGCTCGTCTTTCCTCCTGCGACTGCTCGAGCACAGCCTGTTGCTGCTGGAGGGAGCTGTCCTTCAGGTCGACGTGCGCGACCATTACCCTGCGGCGTCACCCAGCACACACAGTGACTGCGTCGACGCTTTGGCAGCAATACTCGCGACAGTCGAATACGCGAGCGCATCAGAACCGAGGCCGGTCATCGGGGGAGGGCTGCGTGCTGGGTTTTGCCGGGTCCGGTCGGGGGTGCGGTGATGCTGCTGATGAGGCTGCGGATCATGTGTCAGCCGAAGCCGCCGGTGGCGCCGTTGAGGTCGGGAGTCCGTCTCGCTCATGCGCAAAGCACCCGCCTGGTCGGGTGTACCGCTGAGCCGGACTTGTGTCCCCGCGGTCCGACCTTCAACCAGACAGGCAGCTCTTCCGGGTGCAAAGAGACAGAATCCCCAGGGTCACGGGTGGAGCAAACCTGTTGTGTCTGATGTAGACATTGCCGTCGGTGGAGGCTAGTGTTTGCGTCGTAGCCCAGAAGTCGACGGGCGCGGCAGAGACGAACTGCCGCGCAGCAGGTCAAGAAAGGCGGCACGGCAGCGGAGTGGCGGAGCCGGAAATGGCGGGTTCCTCCACTGGCTGCCGGGCCGAGCGGCCCCAGGGGCCGCACAGCAGTACCGCGTAACCCAGCAGTACAGACGGATCAATCGAAACAGGTAAGGAGCCGAACGCCATCAGGATCGCCCGGGCCAGGCAAGACCGCCCGGGTACCGCAGGCCCCGGATTGGAAGGTGGTCCCCGGTCACGCATCCGCGATCCCCGCAGCCCCGCCCTCCCAGGCGGACCGCAGCGGACAAAGAAAACCGGCCAACGTCAGCCGGCAGATGGTGTTGAAAGCTCGGGGCCCGGGCGCCGGTCGGCGCCCGGGCCCCCGACGCGTCCACGGAAGAAGAGGTCTATGCCCCCTCGCAGTACCCGCCCCGCCACCCCCCTCGATGACGACGACTACCCCGCCTACACCATGGGCCGGGCCGCCGACATGCTCGGCACCACCCCCGCCTTCCTCCGCGCCCTCGGCGAACACCGCCTCATCACCCCACTGCGCTCCGAAGGCGGCCACCGCCGCTACTCCCGCTACCAACTGCGCATCGCCGCCCGCGCCCGCGAACTCGTCGACGCCGGCACCGCCCTCGAAGCCGCCTGCCGGATCATCGTCCTCGAAGACCAACTCGAAGAAGCCCAGCGCATCAACGAGCAACTACGCACCCAAACAAACTGATCAGCTTGAGCGCGCCGGGCATACCCGGAACTACCCGACCGGCCGTGTTCAGACGCACCGTCCGCCGGCATCCCAACACCGGCTCGTGCAGTCCGTTCGCTGGGACGCCGGTGGGACCCGGTGAACCATGCGGCCATGGCGGGCCGTGAGGGATACCCAGTGCATTGGGTGGGGTGATCTCAGCAGATGATCCGAAGTGGATCGAGCCGTTTGCGGGTCTGACCGAGGTGCAGTTCGCGAAGCTGGTGGCACTGGTGCGGCGCCGAGGTGGCGACGTTCAGCGTGGCCGGCTCGTACTGCGACCAGGTTCGGGTGATGTCGCCTCCGGCCACGCCATGGATCACATGGTCCCCCTTGCGGAGAGTTGGGACGACGTGTTGGCTCAGGTGAGTGCCGTTCCGTCTGACCCGCGGCGGCGGGTGAGGGCGGACTCAGTCAGGCGTTCGATGGATCACTCGATCCAGCTGTTCTGCGTCGAGTGGGGGACGCCTGAAGGTGAGGCGAGGGCTTTGCAGGCCGGCCACGATGACGATCGAGGTGTCGTTCCCAGGCATCCCGGTGCGATGGGATCCGTGGTCTCGATGATGCCGCGCAGGGCCCAGACGGCTGCGGCGACGTCGGACAGAGTGACATCAGGTGCCAGCACGCCGGCTTGCCGGCCGTCTTCGAGGAGTTCGGCGACGAGGGCGTAGAGACGTTCACGTTGCTCGGCGGTGGCCATCTGACCGAACTGGTGAGACAGGATGGCGTGGCTGAGGGCCAGATGCAGACCGACGGTGCGCAGGAAGTGTGTCGGCCGTTGCTCCACCGGCAGACCGGGGAGTCGTTCGGTGTGCGCGAGGAGACGGTCGTAGAAGGCCGTGGCGAGCCCGGCGCGGGAGCACATTGGGCGTGGGGTATCGCCGATAGAGTGCCGCGGGACTCAGACCCGCCTCGCGAGCGATCTGAGCCATGCTGGCGTGCCTGTTGAGCCGTTGCATGGCTGCTGCAACGGCCCACAGCAGTTCCTCCTCCGCCCGAGTGGAATCGTCGGCACGTGCGCCTGCCGTCATGTCGCTGCCGTCTGACTGCCCGTCCAAGCCGACTCCGCCCTGTATGCAGTCAAGCCCATGATCGAGGACGTTGACTGAGCTCACCGGACCAGGCGCCTAGACGCCCAGTCGATCACTCCAACGGACCAGACAAGTGTTCTGTGCGCGGGCCAGGGGCGTGCAACTGCTCGCCGATGCGATTCAGGTCGGAGCTGAGAGGCAGGTCGCGCAGCGAGGTGTGTTCAGTCCCCCCGGCCGCGCGGCGGGCGGACCGGTAGCGGAGCCACAGGGGGGAGGGCGTACCACGACAGGGCGAACCAGGCCATCACGCCGCCGACGAGCAGCTTCGCCATGAGTCCCGGCACAACGACGTGAAGGATCAGGAGGAGAGTGCACCCGATGGTCACGGCCATGAGAAGCATGCCGCACAACATCAGGCGATGCGCCACCTCCACCATCTCGTCCTTCATCCGCTGTCCCGACAGGAAGCGGTGGATGGAGACCGGGGCGATCAGGCAGGCCGTGGCGGCGGCACCCGAGACCACGGTGATGACGTAGGCGGCGTGCTCGAACGTTCCCAGGTCATGGAAGAGAGGCGTGAAGGCGACACTGAGCAGGAAGCCGAAGAGGATTTGCACTCCCGTCTGGGCGACGCGCGTCTCCTGCAGCTGATCTCGTTCCACCGGCGGTTGACGCGCTCTCGTGGCGTTTCCGGTGCCTCGTCCGGGGACTCGGGGCCGTGCCCTTCGCACGCGCCGCAACCGCCGGGTCTCGCCTTCGGCCACGTGATCGGCTCCGTCGTCATGTTTGTCTTGCCCTCCCGTAGTGGAACGTTCGTGTGCCCGTTGAAGCCGTGCACATGCCGAAGAAAGCACCCGACAACGGGCCTCCGCGGGGCCTCGTTCACGTGTGACGGCGTACGGAGGCTGGGGCAGCCTCCATGTGGGCCACCTGCCGCCCCAGCGAGTACCTGCACGCCCCGCCTTGTTGAACCGCTCCGGAGCCTCCTGGGTGTTCCTCTCGGCGTCAGCCAGACGGGCAAGGACCGCAGCACGTTCAGCCGGATCGCTTGCTACCAGCCCCAACGCCCACCCCAGCCGCTCGTGCCACACGTCGGCACGACAGTGTCTGCGCACGCCCTCTGCTGGAACGTATCCGTGCTCCGCACCGGACCGGGCCGGCCGCGCTGCATGCCCGACCAGGTCATCGCAGACAAGGCTTACAGCTCTTGCGGCTTCCGTGCCCATCTATCGAAAACGCGGCATCGCGCACACCATCCCCGAGAAGACCGACCAGCGACGGCACCGGCTGAGGTAGCTGATGAGGGAGCGCGGAAGGCCCGCTTCCCGTCCCTTCTCGCAAGGTTGGCCTCTTGACACCGCGGCGCCTTTTGGCCTTCTCGGCTCTCGGTCATAGTCGGCGCCATGGACTATGACGTAGTGGTGGCCGGAGCCGGCCCGGTCGGACTGATGCTGGCCTGCGAACCCGGCTCGGAGGCGCGCGGGTGGCCGTCCTGGAGCGCCTCACCGAAGTGGACCCGACGATCAAGGGCGGGGCGATCACCACGCCCAGCGCCGAGGCGCTCTACCGCCGGGGCATGCTGCCCGCGCTGGCCGAGAAGCATCGGCAGGCGATGGACCGCTTCCAGGCATTCATGCGCGAACGCGAACAGAACGGCAGGGACGGGGGGCGGGGCCGCGGGCCAGGGCTCGGGTTCGTCGGGCACTTCGCCGGAATCATGCTGCGCGCCGACCTGGTCGATCGTACGGAGCCGGGTCTCGGCGACGCCGGGCCCGCCGCCGAGATCGTTTTCGTGGCGCAGCAGGACATCGAGCGGCTGCTCGGCGGGCGGGCGGACGAGCTCGGCGTCGACGTGCGCCGGGGAGTGGAGTTGACCGGCTTCGACGCGGACGACGAGGCCGTCACGGTCCGGACCAGCCACGGGGCCATACGCGCCGGCTGGCTCGTAGGCTGTGACGGCGGCCGCAGCACGGTCCGCAAGCTCGCGGGGTTGATTCCCCGGTACGGACCCTGAGATCACCTGTCACCAGGCGGTCGTGGAGATGACCGGCGCCGAGGACCTGACGGTCGGCTGGACCGCCACGGGCACCGGGGTCTATGCCCACGGACCGATGCCGGGCCGCGTCGTCACGGTGGAGTTCGACGGCCCGCCGACCGACCGGGACGCGCCGGTCACCACCGAGGACCTCCAGGCGAAACTGCGCCGCGTCTCCGGCGTGGACGTTACGATCACCGGGGTGCAGACCGCTACCCGCTTCACCGACCACGCCCGCCAGGTCACCGAGTACCGCGCGGGCCGGGTGCTGCTGGCGGGCGACGCGGCGCACGTGCACTCCGCGTTCGGCAGCCAGGGGCTGAGCCTGGGTATCGGGGACGCGATGAACCTCGGCTGGAAGCTTGCCGCGGTGATCGGCGGCCGTGCGCCGGAAGGGCTGCTGGACACCTACACCGCCGAACGGCACCCGGTCGGCGCGGGGATCCTGACTGGACCCGTTCCCAGGTGGCGGCCATGCGCCCGGACCCGCAGTCCCGGGCCCTGCGCGAGATCGTCAGCGACCTGGCGGAGACGGTCACGGGCACCACGTACCTCACCGCCCGGCTCAACAGCGCAGGGACGCGCTACGAGTTGCCGGGCGAGCACTCTGCTGACCGGCCGCAGCACCCCGGACCTCGAACTCGCCGACGGCAGCCGCCTCGCGGACCACCTCCACGGCGGCCGGGCGCTCCTGCTCGACCTCACCGACGACCCGGAGCTCCGGGCCCTCGCGGCGGGGTATGCCGGCCGCGTCGACACCCTGACGGTCGGCTGCCCGTCCCATCCGGAACTGGCGGCGGTCCTGGTCCGTCCGGACGGCTGCACGGCCTGGGCGGCCGACGCAGGGGCGCATGTGCCGACGTCGACGGCCGGGCTGGCGGAGGCGCTGGAGGAGGTGGTTCGGAGAGCCAGAGGGTGCGGTGACGCCGGGCTGATCCGCCGCTCTGCTGACTGACGCGAACCATGAGCCAATTCCAAGGCCCTGTTCTCGTACAGCTGCCGTCGGGTGGCGTGTAGCGCTGAGTAACTACTTGGGGCTGTGATCGCGCTGCTGGAGGGCGTCGAAGTCCGCGTGCGCCGTCTCGACAGCCGCGGCAGCCTCTCCCTGCGGGGTGCATGGGCCGGGTGCCGTCGCCCTGATGGACAAGGTCGGTGGACGTGAACAGCCGTTTGGACCTGGAGCTTGTGACTGCGGTGACAGTGCCCGGCCCACGCAGACTCTCGTAGGGTGAGCCCTCAGTTACAGGGTGACCCGAGCCACTACCGGATGGGCGTAGAGCCAGGGAAGGTGCACCGAGAGGCCTGTCGGGGCGACCCAATTCCCAGTACCGAACCGGGTCAGGGCCGGTCGGTCCATACCGACGTCAAAGGCCCTTCAAAACACGATCAAGTGCGAACCGGCCTGCGGGCCCCCAGTTCGGCTTGCCGCCGGGCAGGCCGGCAGCGCGGTTCCGTCTGCTGCCCGCCCCTGTCCGGCCGGGACTGGTCCCGAGCGTTCAAGGAAAGCCGATGCGGTGGTCGATCCTGAGAATCCGGAGCGGCCACAGCAAGGTGGCACCGGGGCGATGGGCACACAACCAGACCACCAAACAGCGTGAACACCGGGGTGCCGGCAGACCCGTGCTCCTGCGCTCAACCGCCTTGACCTCCTACAGCTGGTGCCCCCTGCTGGGTCGTTCCGGAGGATGCATCCCGCCACCGTCCTTGCTGTCCTCTTCACAGGTGCGTCGGTCATAGGACTGGTCATTGGGGATCAACAGCACTCCCGCAACCTGCTCAGGGTGCTCGACGGTGAGCCAGTCGTCGCCCGTGAGGGGATCGTCGGCCGGCCCGAACGCCTGGGACGAGTGAACCGTCTGGCACCCCAACGCCACACTCTCCTGTCGACCGCACAGGCATCCACTGCGGGGTCGGAGTATGCGTCGGCGCCGTCAAAGCGGAAGTGGAAGTGGACCCGGTCACCTTCGGAGGGCACCTGCGGGTGGGGCTCAACGCGCCAGTCGACGACCGCGACGGTGACGCCGAGAGGCTGCCCATCCGTGTCCACGACCTGCACCCTGATACCGGCCTTACCGCGCTCCGCCGTCGTGTCGGTGCAGCCCCAGGAAGAGCAGCCGGACAGGGCGAGAATCACCAGAGCCAGCGAGGCAACGGCCAATACCCAGTGCAGGTAACACTGAGATGACCTCCGGTCGAGGTGGGGGCGGGGCAGTGTATCCCGGGGCCTGGCAGTTGCGGGTGATGGCGACCGGTGCCTGCGGCGGCGAAGCCGAAGCGCAGAGGATCCCTGCGAACTGGGCGGGTGCTTGCAGCAACTGCATTGGCCGGCGAAGGCCGCCAGCGGCCACCGGCCCTGCTCTTCCCGTGAGGAGATCCGCTTGATTCCAGCGTCTTCGCCGCCACCGAGGCGGCCGCGGACAACTGGCGGCACCAGACCGCCGCCGCCCGCCAGAAGGAGACCAGCAAGCGACCACCTCGACCGATCTCAGGACTCCATGCGTCGCTCCCTCATGCCGTTAACGCCGGGCACACCGCGTTTTCCCGACCGTGCCCGGCATGGATGCCTCGCCCGGCGCGGCGGCCGCCGTGCTCCTGGCCCGCTCCGAGGAACGCCGCCTACGCGAGGCATTCGCTTTCCTCCATGGAACGCACAACACGGATGCCGGACGCGCCAGGTTGCCACGTCAAGGAGCGGTCCAGGCTGCGACCCGTTGGGGTGGTTTGACCGGTCATCGGACGACAGTGCGCCCGCAGGCCACGAACACTGGTCGAGGGGTGGCGTGGGCCACCGGGTAGGGGGACGGCATGACTGACGGCACGGTCTTGGTGGCGGTGAGGGAGCACCCGGAAGACAGGTGTGCCACTGCCGGCCAGTTGACGCGCATCGCCGAGGGGATCCGGGCGAACGGCTTCCAGGTCCGGTGGGTGGTGAGCGTCTCCGACGCCGAGGCGGTGCTCAGGACGGAGGCCGGCTTGGCCGCCGCGGTGGTGGCCTGGGATCTTCTGCCCGGAGCCGAGGAGGGGCCGGGCGGCGCAACGGTTCTGCACAGGATCGGGCGCCGGTTCCAGAATCTGCCGGTGTTCCTGGTCATGGCGGACGAAGGGCTGCGTGAGCTGCCACTGTGGGTATCGCAGTCGGTGGTGGGCTACGTATGGCCGCTGGAGGACACGCCGGCGTTCATCGCGGGGCGGATCAGCACCGCCGCGCGTACCTACCAGGACGCCCTGCTCCCGCCGTTCTTCAAGGCGCTGCGGCGCTTCGACGACGCACACGAATACTCCTGGCACACCCCCGCGCACTCCGGCGGCGTCGCCTTTCTCAAGTCGCCCGTGGGCCGAGCCTTCCACGACTACTTCGGGGAACGGCTGCTGCGGAGCGACCTGTCGATCTCGGTGGAGGAGCTCGGCTCCTGTTCGAACACACCGGGCCGATCGGCGAGGCGGAGCACAACGCCGCGCGGGTCTTCGGCTCCGACCGCACGTACTTTGTCCTGCACGGCGACTCCACCTGCAACCGTCTGGTCGGCCACTTCAGTGTGACGCGCGACGAGATCGCCCTGGTGGACCGCAACTGCCACAAGTCGGTTCTGCACGGCCTGGTGGTCTCCGGCGCCCGGCCGGTCTACCTGGTCCCGACACGCAACGGCTACGGGCTTGCCGGCCCGCTGCCTCCGGCCGAGATCGCGGCGGACTCGGTGGCGGGGCGGGTCGCGAGTAGCCCTCTCACAGGGGACGCAGTGTCACCGCGTGCTGAATACGCGGTGCTCACCAACTCCACGTATGACGGCGTGTGTTACGACGCGCGCCGGCGGCGGCCCGGGCCTTCGCGCCCAGCACGCCCCGGCTGCACTTCGACGAGGCGTGGTTCGCGTACGCCCGCTTCCATCCGCTCTACGCGGGGCGCTACGGCATGTCGGTGGACGAGGAGACCTTCCCCGGCTCCGACCGGCCTACGGTCTTCGCGACCCAGTCCACCCACAAGCTGCTGGCCGCGTTGTCGCAGGGTGCCATGGTGCACGTCCGGCCCGCCCCGCGAGCACCGGTGGAACATGACCGGTTCAACGAGGCGCTGATGATGCACGGCACGACGTCGCCGCTGTATCCGATGATCGCCTCGATTGGACGTGGCCACGGCGATGATGGACGGTCCGCAAGGGCAGTGGCTGATCGACGAGGCGATCTCGGAAGCGGTCCGGTTCCGCCAGGAAATGGTGCGGATCGGGCGGCGGATCGAGGCCGCCGGGGACCGGCCGCCTTGGTTTTTCGGCGTATGGCAGCCGGACGAGGTCACCGACCCTGCGAGCGGGACGCGACTGCCGTTCGACGAGGCACCGGCGGACCTGCTGCAGGACCGAGGCGTCCTGCTGGCATCTCGCACCCGACGCGGACTGGCACGGCTTCCCGGGTCTGACCGACGGCTACTGCATGCTCGACCCGATCAAGGTCACCCTGACCTGCCCGGGACTCGACGCGACCGGTGTGATGTCCGACCGGGGCATCCCGGCGCGCGTGCTCACCGCCTATCTGACCACGCGCGGCATCGTCGTGGAGAAGACCGACAGCTACACCACACTGGTGCTGTTCTCCATGGGCATCACCAAGGGCAAGTGGGGCACGCTGCTGGACGCCCTGATGGACTTCAAGGACCTCTACGACGGCGATGCCCCGCTGGACCGCGTGCTGCCCGCCCTGGTCGCCGAGCACCCGCGGCACTAGCGCAGGACATAGTTCTGCGCGACCTGTGCCAGGAGATGCACGACCACTTGCGCGATGCCCGCCTGGTCGAACTACTCGACCTGGCCTTCCAGCAGCTCCCCAAGCCGGTCGCCTCGCCCCAGCTGTGCTACCAGCGCCTGATCCGCGGCGGCACGGAACGGATCCCGCTGGCGGACGCAGCAGGGCCGCGTCGCCGCGGCGATGGTCACGGTGACGCCGCCCGGTATCCCCCCGGTTCTCATGCCGGGTGAAGACGTCGGGGAAGAAGACGGCCCTCTCCTGCGCTACCTCAGCGCCCTGGAGGCCTTCGATCGCCGCTTCCCCGGCTTCGGCAGCGAGACGCACGGGTGACCCGTGCCCCCGACACCGGGGACTACCTGATCGAGTGCTTGCGCCCGGTCGAGGAGGGAGGGTCTCGCGGCGCCATCACGCCGGCGCAGCGACGGAGGGCGCACAGCAGCAGGACGAGGGGTTGAGTCCTACTCACCGGACGCGACAGAGCCCCGACGCAGAGAAACTTCTGCAGACGCTGGAGATGTGAGAGGGCTACGTCGCCAGCTGCTGAAGCCGGTCCGTCCGGACCATCGGCGTGACAAGCCGGCGGGAGCGAAGGAGTGAGGTCGGTCTGGGCGGGTAGTTGCGTGCAGGTTGGGAGGGGGCCGCGACACCTGGGGAGGTCGAACGGCCCCTCCCTTTCCGCCGCTTCAGCCAGGCTCCACTCCACCTTGGCCACCGGTGACCTCCCGCCACCCGGGGGGCGGAGGAGCGTGGTGGCGGGAGGTCTGCTGCCGGGGCTGCTCCCGGGTGGGCCGATGGGCAGCAGACGACCAGCCTTTTCCGCCCACTCGGTCTCGACGTCGCCGACGAGCCAGTCGTCATCGCAGACGGCCGCCTCTGGGGGCAGTGCCGGTGGCGTCGGGGTACGGGCTGGGCTTGGTGGTGAGGGCGGGTTCCACTGCGTCACTGGGCCTCAGCTGCGAGGCGCGGTGCCTGTGCAAGTGCCATGCACACCCTTTGCGGCGCGATCAACTTTTGACGCGAGGCATACGTTGGGGCCCCGGACAGTGTCCGGGGCCCCAACAGTGGCTCGGGTCGTTCGTGTTGACTGGGTTACCAGCGATACCAGCGACCCTTGCGGCCGCCGCTGTCCGCGGTATGGACGACGAAGCCCAGCAGCCAGACCACCAGCACGATCACAGCGATCCACCACAGCGCCTTCAGCGCGAACCCCGCGCCGAACAGGATGAGGGCCAGCAGCAGAACGAGAAGCGGGGGAACCATGGTTATCAACCTCCGCCGCTTCTTGTGCCCGCCACCAGGCAGAACACACAGCCGACCTCCCTGGTTTTCACCACTCGAGTGGGCGCTGGCCTCAATTTCTCCACGTGAGTCCATCAGCCTTGAGCTTCAGTACACCGGGTCGGATGCATGGCCGGGACTGTAGGTCGTTCGGTATAACTCCCGATCATGGAGGATGTGCCGATGACCAGCGAGAGGGTGTTTTGAGCCCTGGGGTGTCCAGCCCGAGAACTGCGCCGGCGAAGGTCGTGGACGACCGGTTGATCGACGAGTTGGAAGGCCGGGTCCAGGACGAGGACCTGCAGCTGACCGGCCGGGAGGGCTGCTCCAGCAGCTGATGAAGCGCCTGCTGGAGTCCGCCCTGGAGGGCGTGATCACCGACCACCTCGGCGGTTCTTCGTGAACACGAGATGTCCGTTCTCAGATCATCAGTATCCAGTGTCTCGTGTGTCCAAGATCAGGGGTCAAGGCCCGACGACGGACCCCACGACCTCGCCGCACAAGTTGAAGATCACGTCAGATCAGATGCTCTCTGACCGCCATGGTCTACTCGTCGGCACGCAGGTGCCCTCAGCCCGCTCAGCCAGACGCCTGTAATACGGCCACACCGGCTTCGGCCGCTGGGCGTCGCGGTACGCCAGGAATGGGACTGCGGACTGTTTCAATGTCACCAGCGCCGGGGCCCACAGGTCTAGGAAGTCTCTCTCGCTCACATACTTCTTCGCGCAGTAGAAGCCGGCGATGTCGAGGCTTGCCAAGGCTCGGTTGGCCAGTTCGTACTCTTCTGGCGTCAGGGTTTCGACGTCCTGCATCTCGTGCAGCACTTTCCGCCCGGATTGAGCGTCAGGTCGATCAGCGACCTCATGGAGCCGCAGAGTGATGTCCCGGCGATCACTCCGGACTGACCGGTAGAGCGAGCAGACGCTGATCAGCAGAGCGATCCCGGATATGACAACTGCGGTCTGATTCATGCCTGCATCGTCCCTCGACGCCGACTGTGCCTGGAGTCAGCAGTCGTACCCAGCCGAGGTGGACGACATCCCAGGTCGCCCGCTCGAGCTGTCCAGGAAGCCGCGTGCCGTGTCTGGCCGGCAGACGTCGCACGGCTTGACGCTCATGTTGATCGCGGCGGGCTTCGTCGAGTCTGAGCCCGCGGGTTCGCTTGCCCTTGTCCCAGCGGATCGCTTCGATGGACCTGGACGGGCTGGGCCGTCCCGGTTGAGGCCTTGCCCGCCTCGCTGATGAGCGTCAGGAGGAATGTCCGCCTGTTGAGGAGTCGAGGCAAGGGTGGTGCGCTCGATGGCAGTCAGCCGGGCGGAGCAGCGGGCGGCCACGCGGCACGCGCTGCTGGCCGAAGGGCGGCGGCGGTTCGCCAACGACGGGTACCACCATGTGGTGCTGGCACAGGTGGCGCAGGCCGCCGGGGTCACCAAGGGGGCCGCCTGTCACCACTTCGACAACAAAGCCGGGCTCTTCCGGGCCGTCGTCCGCGAGGTGCAGCAGGAAGGGGTGAGCGGGTCGCGACCGCAGTCGGAGGACACGAGGACCTGTGGGAGCAGCTCCGGGCCGGCTGCCGGTCCTTGCTGGCCGGGGGCGGACCCGGCGGTGCGACAGGTACCGCTTGTCGACGCGCCGACCGTGCTGGGCTGGGACGAGTGGGCGGGCCATGGACGAAGAGTCCTCCGCCCGGCACCTCGCGGAGGCCCCGACGGCGCTCGCCGCAGCCGGGATCATCGCTGACCGTCCCGTGGGACCTCTGGCCCGGTTGCTCTCCGGGGCGATGAACGAGGCCGCACTCTGGATCGCCCGGGGCGGGGACCCGCAGGCTGCGGAGCAGGCGCTCGACCGGCTCCTGGCGGGGCTGCGCACCTCGGCCTGATCTCACGCGGACGCTCGGCCTTCCGAGTTGGTGCAGAGAAGGCGGCAGTCCGAGGTGCGGATCCATACCGGTGCCAACGTCGGCTCCGTCCGGCTCGCAGGACGAGCCAGTCGCGAGCGGACTGATATTACTGGTGTATGCATGAAGAGACCGCGCAGTCCGCGATCGACACGTTCATCTCCGCGTTCAATGCCTCGGACGACGGCTACGTGACTGGTCTGCTCTCCCAGGCCCTTACCTCGGACGTGGATTTCTGGGGCCCGTTGGGCCGAAGTGAGGGCATCGAGGCGGTGGAACGGTTCGTGCTGGACATCCGGCGCCACCCGGCGGGGACCGGCACGATGGTGCGCTGCTCGGCGGTGGACATGCCGGACGAGTGGGCCTAGTACCAGTGGGTCTTCACCACACCGGATGGAGGCGCCCCGCCTGGCTGGGCACGGACGTCGTCCATCTGCGACGAAGCCTCATCGACCAGCTCATCGTCTTCGCGGGGAGACCGAGCCGTCGACTTCACGAGTCGTCATCCTCTTCAGCGGCCCGTTCCGTGCTCCAGGGCTGTGGTTCACGGAGGCCACGCTGCGGTGTTGAGTGGGCGTCGGCCCCAGCGGGTGCGGTCAGAGCACTGTGGGGGGCACGCATACGTGGGATGTGACGCTCTCCTGGACGCTCTTCTGCTGGTCCGTTGTCAACCAGCTGGGGGTGGGGCTCCTTCCGGGTGTCCTGATCAACTGCCTTGTTGATGATTCACCGCCCCGGGGGCCATGCCGTTCGGCCGGAGCGTCGTTAGGGCTGGTGGACCGGCCGACGCGGCAGGCAAGGGTAGAGGGGAGGAACCAGGCCGGCCCCAGCGGCGGGGTGCTGTCCAACCTGCTGTTCGCCCGCAACGCCTCGGGCCACAGCAACAACTGCGGCAACGAGACGGTTTCGGTGATGAGCCGTACCACGTGCGTCACGTCGACCGCTCCGGCCGCCGACGAGGAACCGGATCACAGGAGTACCGGCGGGGCCGGTGAACCGTGGCGTCGTCCACCGTCACGCTGCACCGGCCCCTCTTCCGGCGAGCGATGAGAAAGCAGGCAGTACAGGTGAACACAGCCTCGACCCGGTTGACGATCGGTGTGGTGGCGCCTTTGACGGGGCGTCTGGCGCGCTGGGCAAGCCGCTGACGTACGTCCTGAAGGCGTTGGCATCGCAGCTGACCCACGTCCGGAACGGCAACCGCCGTTACGACGTGACGGTCGCCGTACGCGACAGCCGCTCCGACCCGCGCCGCGCCCGGCAGGCCGTCCACGACCTGGTCACCACCGACCAGGCCCGCATCGTGTTGACCATGGCCGGCACGCAGGTACTGCCGGCTGTCGCGGACGCCTGCGAGGCACCGCGCGTTCCCTGCCTGTCGACCACCTTCCCGTGGCAGGTCTATGTCCACGCCCGTGGCGCTGCCCCGGGGCACGCCTTGCGGTGGACCTACCACTTCGCGTGGGGCCTGGACGACATCGCCACCGTCTTTGCCCGGATGTGGAGCAGGTCGACGGCCCTCACACCGTCGGCTGCCTGTGGAACGACGACTTCCAAGGCACCCTGCTCCGCCACCACGAGTACGGCTTCATGCCGGTGACATCCGCGCGCGGACACACCCTGGCCGATCTCGGCGCTTACCGTGAACCCGCCACCGACTTCCAGACACAGGTCGGCCGGATGCGGGAACATGGCGTCGATATCGTCACTAGTGCTGCCACCGCCGCCGACCTGGCCCTTTCACCACCAAGCCCGCCAGGCCGGGCTACGGCCCAGGCTGATCACGTGCTCGAGGTGGCTGACCTACCCCCACGCCCACACCACCACCGCCCCTGGCATCCACGCCGAACTCGCCGATGCCCGCGTCGCCACGCTTGTCTACTGGAGCCCTAACCACCCCTACCGTTCCAGCCTCGACGGCACCACCTGCGCCGAACTCGCCCACGCCTACCAACGCGACACCGGCGAATCCTGGCTGCAGCCCCTCGGACTGGCCCACGCCCTCGTGGAAACCGCCCACCACGCGCTCAGTACGGCCGACGACCCCACCGACCACGCCGCCATCGCCCACACCCTCGCCGGCACCACCCTGTCCACCATCGCGGGTGCTCTCGACTGGAAACGGGGCCCCACCCCCAACATCGCGCTCCTGCGCCTGGCCGGCGGCCAGTGGCACCCCGGGCCCGAAGGGCCCGAGCCTCGCCATCGTCACGAACCACGATGCTCCCGACGTTCCCGTCACCGGTGAACTCCAGCCCGCCTGACCGGACACCGCGCTCTGCCCCTGTACCGAAAGGCGTCACCGACACCTGCCCGCAATGGCAGCCGGGTCTGTGTCCTGCTGATCAGCAGGACAGAGCGTCGTCCGGCCTCAGCAACCATTGGTCATCCCCGTTGCGGACGGGCCGAGCGGGCCAGTGCCTCACCTGGCAGGCAGCGGGAAGGACGCCGGGAAGACCCGCCTGACGTGACTCTCACATCAGGCGGGCAGTACGGTTCGCCGAGGTGACCGGTCAGATGAGGGTGCTCTCCTCCACGTTCTCCATGCGGGCGTAGAGCACGACTTCGTTGACTTCGAGATTGTTGATCAGTCGCAGGCAGGCGGTGATGCCGTTGCCGACCAGTTCCTCGGCGACCTCGCCGTACTCGACCTGCAGGATCGTATTCGGGGCCCGCTCGTCGTTCGCCGCGCCCCCGGGGTCGCGCCATGTGCCGGCGGCGCCGATCTCGGTGGCGGCGCGAAGCACGAAGGCGATGGCGTGTGCCTTGTGCCGCGGCAGGGTCAAAGTCAGCAGTTCTCGCTCCACCCGTTCCAGGCGCACACCGCCTCCTCGTCACCGAACAGCAGCGCGTGGAGAAGGTCCTTCGCCTCCGTGAGCAGCTGTTCGCCCTCGGGGAGCGGTGCTCGGGGCCGAGCGGGCAGCTTCCTTTCACCGGCGGATCGATCAGCAGGCCGCGTCCGATCAGGGTGTCACGGTCGAGCATCCGGTAGTCGTCGACGAACCGGCGCAGCCGCTCCGAGTCGAGGGACAGGTTGCGTACGCGCTCCGCCCGCCGCTGTCGCTCCTCATGCGGTTCCTCCGTCGGCGCCACGCTGGGGTCACTTCTGCGCTGGGCAGGCAAGCCGGGTGCCAGAGCAAGGTCCAGCAGTTGATTCACGAGCCATTCACGCGGCTGGCCGGCAAGAGCCTCACGCAGCCGCAGGCGCAGCTCATCCGCCAGTTCCTGGCGCACCTCACGAACGAGCGCACCGATATCCGTCACATCGTCCATGCATAGAAAGTAGGGGTCACCTTGGTCAGCCGGTCTGTTTCGGGCTGCGAGTCAGCCCGAGGAGGAACGCACTGCGCCGGACCCGCCGAAGGCACAGGATCGGCGTGGAGGGTCCCCCTTCTGGACGGTACCGAGCGACTCGGGCTGCTGTACGTGACCGCCGAACATCACGATGCGCGCACGCGGAGGACCTGGAACGGCTGGCAGCCTTCCTTGCCCCGATCATCGTCAGCAAGCGGACCCCCGGCGATACGCTGGCGAAACCGGCCCGCACCGATCCGTTCAGCGTCGCGGCCGAGGTGGAGTTGAACCTCATGCCGCCTCGCCACAACGCGGCTCCTGAACGGCCCGCCGGGCACACCGCCCTGCCAGCAGCCACGATCTGATCGCGCTGATCGTCCCGGGGCGTCCGCCACCTGCTCACCGCCGTCCTCGACCAACCGGCCGTGACAGCGGCCAGGCTGCTGCACTGGTCCAACTGGCGCAGACGCCATCGGGTACGGCCCGATGCAGCCACTGCCGACGACGAACCGCTGGATAGCTCACGAACCGCACTGGAGTACCAGCCCCTTACCCGCGGCCGGTCACGGCCACCCGAGCACCGCGGTGCCGAGCCTCCCGTCATGGGCCCGGCGTAGCGGTCCTTTCCTGCCGTGTGAACGACGGCTGGGCCGGTACTACGGGACCGGCAAGGTCGTCGCCGTCGGGTGCATGGTCGGCGGCACGACACTGCTGGCCCGGCGCCGGGGAGGCGACCCGGGGCAGGAGTGAGATGTGGTGCTTGGCGAACGTCAGTGGTCGGTCTCCAGGTGGAGCTTAAGGAGATCCACGCCGTAGTCGTTGCCGTTGGGCGTGCGGATGATTGTGTGGATGTGCTGCGGTGGGGGTGCCACCCATGCCACCGCCGGGGCCGCCGCTGGGCATTCCGCTCGGCATGCCGGACGGCTGGCCGCTGGGGAATGCCACCGCCGCCGCCCATCTGGGCGTTCTCGCCGTAGGCCAGCGGGGACTGGGCGTCGTACTCGATGAGCACGACCGGGCTGTGCACGCGGTAGTAGAACGCGGATGAGTCCTTGGTCTCGCCGATCCAGTAGAAGTACGTGTCGTCGAGGTGCTCCTCCACCTCCTTCATCTTCACCGGCGGCGTGCCCGTCGTCCATGTAGCCGACGTAGACGCCGACCAGGTCGAGCAGCTTCGTCGCTGGGCGGAGGTGAACTCCTTGGCGGCGAGGCCCTGGTAGGCCAGTTTCAGGTTGTCCTGGCCGGCCCCGGCCACCATGTCGGTGCCGCCCTTCTCGTCTGCGGAGATCACCTCCTTCTGCTGCGCCGAGGTCAGGACCGCAGCATCGCCAGTCCGGCCTTGGTCTCCGGCTTGAAGAGGGTGATCTTCTCGCCGTTGTAGGTGGCCGAGGTCGGCCTCGAGCCCATGAAGGTCGGCGTCATGACGACCTGGTCGCCGAGGACGAAGTAGTTGATGGCCACGTGGTGGCCCTCGTACTGAATCCCCAGGGCTTGGTCGTGGACGGGGCTCCCATGAAGGTGAAGTAGTAGTGCCCCTCGGTCAGCGTCTCCTTGCCGCCGCCGTTGTAGTCGCCCAGGAAGGCGTTGAGCTTCATGATGTTGCGGGTCTGGGCGAGTCCGTCGACGGACAGCGCGGTGCCGAGCAGGGCGTAGCCGAGGTTCCGCTGCTTCTCGGTCAGGTCGCCCATGCGGGCGCCCTCGCGCTCGTAGCCGTCGACGTTGCTCCAGGCAAGCCTACTCGTCGTCGTCCACCTCGAAAACGGACGCCTTGCGCTCCTTGGCCGTCAGCCCGTCCAGAAACGCCTGCGCGGCCTGGACCACCTTGTCGGTGGAAACGTCCGTGGAGTGGATGGAGAACAGGTCGTCGACGACCTTGCCGTCCGTCGTGACTCCGACGAAGTCGGCATACTTCCACCCTCGGTGGCGCCCGGACCCATGCCTCCCGGGCCGCCGGAGGGCATCCCGCTGGGCGCTCCGCTGGACGCGGTACCCGTCGTCTCCGAGGAACCGGTGGAACAGCCCGTCATGGTCGCCACGGCGGCGGCACCGCCGAGCAGCAGCGACCCGGTTCATGAACCAGCGGCGAGTGCGCTCGGTCTCAGGGGTGCGTGGTCTGTGTGCATGCATGCCCACACACTCCCCGGGAACCCTGATATTTCGGTGAGATGGCCCTGTGACCCACCCGTGAAACGCGCGCCTGGGCGGCAGTCGTCATGCCGGGGCAGCGATGGTTGCGTGGCTTCACAGCGGAACGCATCGAGCGGCCGTGCCCACGGCTCCTACGCCTCCCCGCACGGCTCTGATTCGGCCCCGCTCGCCTTACGGCGCCCGCAGGAGCACGCTGGAGAGGTGACCAGCGCGCCCATCGTCGTACACCGGCCCTCCCCGTCGGGCGGCCGGAGAGTCTCCGTGCACCGCCATGGACGGGACGAGGTCCTCGGTACCGCCTACAGCGACCACGACCTGGTGGTGTTCCTCGATGGCGCAGGCATCACGGACCCGGAGGCCGTCCTCGATCAGCCGCAGTGGGTGGAATGGCGCGACCGCCCGGCCCACGACTTCGGCGCCACCCGACGCCCAGGGTGTGGTCGGCGTCAGCCGCGACGTGGGCCCCGCCGGATCCGATGCTCACCACGCCTTTGGCCAGCCCCCGGCCTGCCGCCTGGCGCCGCCACGGAGTCGAGGTGGGACGGCTGGCCGTGCCCAGCTCGCCCGGGACCTCACTCGAGACGAAGCGGTCGGTGGCGTCGCCGCTACGCCCTCACCGTCCCCGCCTCGACCGTCCCCGCGCGCTGTGCCGCTGTTCGGCACCTGCCCCTTGCGCAGGTGCCGCCCGGCTCTTCC
This sequence comes from Streptomyces thinghirensis, assembly GCA_021502835.1. The sequence continues at coordinate 33,395 of JAKFGP010000059.1, read as the reverse complement.
CGTCTTGCCCGCACAACCGACTGCGCTGGCGCGGGATGCGACCCGCGCACGGCGTCGGCAGCCTGCGAGATTCCGGCTGCTGAGGCTGCGCGATGCTGTGACCTGCGGTGGTCGGGTCCATGGTCGGGCGACGGAAGCCAGGGTCGGGGTTGCGGGCTTCGTGGGATACGCCGCTGCCTCGGCTTTGACCCGCGAGGAACGCCCTGCCGCAGCCCTTTTGGCGCCGTCAGGCGGATAGCGCGGCCGGCGCCCGGGGCTCTTCATTCTCGCGTGCCGCCGGTACTGGCCAGGTGGGATGCGTGGCTGTCGGCTCGCGTGCGCGGTCGGTTTCGTCCCGTACGAGCAGGGAGAGCAGCGAGGCCACGGACAGGCCCGCTTCCGCCGGGTGGCGCAGGACCTTGTCGGGCTGGATGCGGTAGGTGTTGGTGCGGCCGTCGCGGGTGTGGGAGAGGTAACCGTCCTGCTCGAGGTCGGAGATGATCCGTTGGACCGCGCGCTCGGTGAGTCTGCAGTGGGCGGCGATGTCGCGGATCCGGATGTTCGGGTTGTCGGCGATGGCCGCCAGCACGCGCGCGTGGTTGGTGACGAACGTCCATCCGCTGTGGAGAGCCAGGTGCTTCAACCATGCACAGCATTCTAGGGACCGGTCTTTGCGCGACACTCAATACATGACATACTTTTCGCGTAACGGGTGACGTGATCCCATTCGGGGTAGCCGGAGGAGGGGCCCTAGGTGTCTGGCGACGAAGCGGTAACAAGGCGCCCGAGAAGCGTCGGTGACAGTCGGCCGCAGGTGCTGGACGAGACCACGGTGGTGCAGTACGAACGGTGCGGCGCCTGGGTGGTCAGCGCGCGAGGCCCTTTCGACATGTCTACGGTCACGCCGCTGGCGGACGCGCTGGACACCGCGCCAAGGAGCATCCGAAGGTGGTCCTGGACGCCTCCGGCATCACCTTCGCGGACTCCGCGCTGCTGAACCTGCTGATCCTCACCCACCAGGCAGCCGACTTCGCCTTGGGCCGCCCCCGCGCAGCAACTGAAGCGGCTGCTGCAGCTCACCGCGTCGACACCGTCCTGAAGATAAGGGAGACGGTGGACGAGGCCGCTGCCTGTTAGGGTCCGTCTTCAAAACGGATCTTGCCCAGAGCAGGAATGACGCGAGGGTGACCGCCGCTTTGTAGGAGGTGGTGGTCCTTTCGTATCTGGTGGCGATGCCGCGGAAGCGCCCTTGAGTCGGTCGAAGCAGCGCTCGATCATGTTGCGTCGCCGGTAGGTTTCCGGTCGAACCGTGCGTAGACACTGTCGTGGCGTTGGCCGGGCGTCACCAGGATCGCGAGCGGTCGGCCCTTGCCGTCACAGGCGAGGTGGATTTTGGTGGTCAGTCGGCCTCGGGATCGGCCGAGGGCGTGCTCGTCCGGTTCGTCCCGCTGATGCCGCCCCTCTCCGGCCGGTGGCGGTGGCGTGCTGGTGGGCGCGGAGGATGGTGGAGTCGATCTGGGCCAGCCAGTCGATGTCGCCGGCCGCGGTCGGCACGGGCCTGGATGTGCTGCAGGGTTTCGGTGAACACCTCCTCGAGGGTGTAATGACGGAAGCGGGTGTACACGGTCTTCCGTGGGCCGTAGCCTTCCGGCAGGTCACGCCAGGAGAACCCGGTGCGGATCTTGTAGACCATCCCGTTGATGACCCGCCGGTCCTCCACGCGGGCCGCCCCGTCGCGGCCCGGTATCAGCGGATCGAGTAACTCCCACTCCTGGTCAGTGGGTTCATGACGACGTACCACGACACCATGATCTACCACCCGGATGATCTTTTGAACACGGACCCCAGTTCAGCTGAACGTGCGTCTGTAGGTCTGCGGGGTGACGCCGGTGGTGCGTTTGAAGCGGTCACGGAAGGTGGTGGGTGAGCCGAAGCCGACCTGGCTGCCGATGTGGTTCGACGGAGTGCTCCGTGGTTTCGAGGAGGTGCTGCGCCTGGCGGATGCGGGCTCGGTGCAGCCACTGGAGCGGGGTGGTGCCGGTCTGGTCGTGGAAGCGCCGGATCAGGGTTCGGGTGCTGGTACCGGCCCGCTCGGCGATGTCGACGAGGGCGAGGTCGCGGGCCAGGGTTTTCCCGTAGCCAGGCGAGCAGCGCCTCCAGCTCAGAGCCCTGCGGTGTTGGGACGTGGTCGTGGACGATGAACTGTGCCTGTCCGCCCTCCCGTTCGAGAGGCATCACCGACAGGCGGGCCACGTCGGCGGCGACGGCCGAGCCGTAGTCACGGCGGATCATGTGCAGGCACAGGTCCTGCCCGCGCAGCGCCGGCGGAGGTGAGGAACTGGCCGTTGTCGACGTAGAGGACGTCCGGGTCGACGTCGATGTCCGGGTGGGTGGCGGCCAGAAACCCGGCCGCACGCCAGTGGGTCGTGACGCGCAGCCCGTCGAGGAGCCCGGTGGCAGCCAGGGGGAAGGGTGCCTACGCAGATGGAGGCGATCCGCGTGCCGTCGGCAGCGGCCGACCGTAGCGCGTCGCGTACGGCGGGAGGCAGCGAGGCAGTGGGATCGGTGATGCCCGGCACGATGATCGTCCGCGTCCTGCAGCCCCTCCAGACTCCAAGGGGGGCGCAGGGTGAAGGCTCCGGCGTCGATCTCGTCGTGCTCGGCGCACACCCGGACCTGGTAGCCGGGCCGCCCGTCGGGCAGGCGGGTCCGGGAGAAGACCTCGATCGGGGTGGACAGGTCGAACGGGATCACCTGATCCAGCGCGAGAACGGCAACGGTGTGCATGGCCAGAACCTACCTCGCCATCAGATGGACGGATCCGGGCCGAAACCTGGGTGGCTCCATAGCATCGCTGCTCTCAGCCCTCCAGGAGCCCTTGGCATTATTCCGTTGAAACCTGTCATTAGTGCCACTGGGCGATCAGGGCGACAGCCGGTTGACTTCAGACCGTCCGATGGAAGTCGACCCGAAGGAACATCCGTGCACATCCAGGTCGTCCTGTTCGATGGCTTCGACCCGCTCGATGTCATTGCCCCTACGAGGTGCTGCACGCCGGCGGTTCGGCGTCGGACGGCGCGGTGACCGTCGAACTGGTCACCGCAGAGGGCCCTCGTGAGGTGATCAGCGGCACCGGAGGGCTGAAGCTGCGCGCCGCCGGCGCTCTCGACCTGGAGCGCGTGTGGACGTGCTTCTGGTGCCCGGCGCCTCCGGGCGCGTGGGTGAACCCGGCGAGGTCCCGGAAGAAGAGGGGCGCCGGCACGTGGAAGCAGGACGAGTTCATCCCGGTGCTGCTGGGCCGCACGCTGACCACCGAGCTCCCCGCGCTGCTCGAGCGGGCAATGGACGACCTGGACATCACGGTCGCCACCGTCTGCGGTGGCTCCCTCGTCCTGGCCATGGCAGGTCTGCTGGAGGGACGTCGCGCCACCACCCACCACATGGGCCTGGACATGCTGGACGCCACCGGCGCCCACGCGGTCCGCGCCCGCATCGTGGACGACAGCGACCTGATCACCGGCGCCGGCGTCACCTCCGGGCTTGATCTGGGCCTGTACCTACTGGAGCGCGAGGTCGGCCCCCGCGTCGCGCACGCCGTGGAAGAGCTCTTCTCCCACGAGAGCGGCGCGGCACTGTCTGGCGCGCCCAGGGCCCGACGCCCACCTCCCTGAGCACTCGGCCCTTCGCAGGTCAGTCGCTCACCATCCCCTTGCACAGTCAGGAAGAACAGCAGCATGCTCGTCGAAGGCACCTGGAACCTGTCCATCTCCACCCCTATCGGCAAGATCAGGGCAGCGGTCGAACTCCGTGAGCAGGACGGCGTCCTGACCGGCGTCGCCCACGGAGCCGGCGAGGAAGTGCCACTCGGCGACCTCACCCTCGACGGCGACCGGCTCTACCTGGAAGCAGGCCATCACCAAGCCCATGCGGCTGAACCTGGCGTTCGACGTGACGGTCGACGGCGACACCCTCCAAGGCACCTCGAAGGCCGGCCGCCTGCCGTCTTCGAAAGTCACCGGCGAGCGCCAGACCGCCCCGGAGTACCGGGCGTGACCGAGCTCCTTCTGTCCTTGCACGTCCTGGCCGCCATCGTCGCCGTCGGCCCGGTCACCGTCGCCTCGAGCATGTTTCCCGCGACACTGCGCCGCGCTCGGCGACTCCGGCGACGGCGACGCCCGTACGACCCTGCGGACGCTGCACCGCATCTGCCGGGTCTACGCGGGCTTCGGCATCGCGGTTCTCTCTTCGGCTTCGCCACGGCCAGCAGTCTCGGTGTCCTCGGCGACGCCTGGCTGATCACCTCGATCCTGCTGACCGCGCGGCCGCCGGCGTACTGGCACTACTGATTCTGCCCGCCCAGGACCGTGCTCTGGCCGAGACGACGGGTTCCGCCTCGCCGTTGCAAGCGCTGCCTCCTTGACGCCGGGCCGTCTCGCCGCGGTCACCGGCATCTTCAACTTGCTTTGGGCCACCGTCACCGTACTGATGATCATGCGTCCCGGCTCCACCACGGGAGGTGACCATGCACCTCCGGTCTCCGCGCCATCTGCGCATCGCGGCTCACGCCGAGCTGATCTCCCCGATCGTGATGCTGGCCAACGTGTTCACCGTCCACCTCAAGCCCATCTCGTCCTTGATGGGCCCGACACACCGGCTGCGCCTACCTGTTCGTCGTGATCGCGACCTGGCGCCTCAAACAGGCCCCGGCCGCCGTCAAGGTCCTGGCCCTCGTTCCGGGCGCCGGCGGATTGCTCGCGCTGCGACAGCTCGACCGCCGGCTTCGGCCCGCGCCCAAGTGGAAGAAGTCATCCCCTCATGAACCTTGTGTCACCGATGATCGTCGGCATCCTCTACTGCCTGCTGATGTCCCTGATCAGAGAACCGCACCGCCGCCGCTTCAACGCAGTCATGGTGGGCGGAGCCGGTGCCGCCTATCTGAGCGGGGCGGCCTCGGCCCGTGGGAACTCCCGTTCGTCGCGCTCATGGCCTACGTCGCCTACCGCGGCCTGGAGTCCTGACCTTCATCGGCTTCGGCTGGCTGCTCCACACCGCATGGGACATGGCCCACCACCTCAAGGGCAATCCGATCCTGCCGTTCTACCACGACTATCCCTGGCGTGCGCCATCTGCGATCCGGTCATCGCCCTGTGGTGCTTCCAGGGGAGGACCTTCCCTGATCGCGCTCGTCCGCCGCCGGTTCCGGCCCGGCCGGACGACAGACCACGCGCACCATCACATCTCTGCTCCCTCCTGACCGGACCGCGCCGGCACTCGACGGTCAGCCTGGGAGCCGGAAGACCGCCCCCGCCTCTTAGGTGAGCATTTGATTCTCGCTTGTCTGTTTCATTTGGCTTAGCTGTCGCACCAGTTGTGGGTGGTCTCGTGGCTGAGGCGGCGGGTCGTGAGGTTTGATGGCGGCGAGTTGGATCATGGCTGCCGATCGGTGGGGGTGGGTTTCGTAGTCGCGGGCCAGGCGTCGATGGTGCATGAGCCGGCCGAGGGTGCGTTCGACGACCCAGCGGCGGGGCTGGAACGTGAAAGCCGCACCGCCACCATTCGTCCGCACTCGCCGCACTGGAGGGACCCGACGGCCGGGCCCTGCTGCTCGGCGCGCTCGGACGCAGCACCAAGCGGGCTGGCAACGTCTGGTGCAGCTGGTACGCGTACTACGAGAACATCACCGAGGAACAGCTCACCAAGCGACATCACCGCCTCGACGTCGTCCAGGTCGACGACGGCTGGGAGCAGCAGGTGGGGGACTGGGAGCCGAACAACAAGTTTCCTCCGGCATGCGGGCGTTGGTCGACCGGATCAACGGTGCAGGGCTGCGTGCCGGCCTCTGGATCGCCCCGTCAACGGGATCATCTACCGGGTCAGTACCGGCTGCCGATGGCGCGAGTTGCCCGCACGCTTCGGTCCCTGGCAGACCATCCACAAACGGCACATGCTCTGGTCGGCCGATGGCACCTGGGAGACGCTGCTCCAACACGTCCAGGCCGTTGCCGACTCCAAGGGCGACATCGACTGGGACATAAACATCGACTCCACCTCGGTCCGCGCCCACCTGCAGGCCGCCGGAGCGCCAACGGCACTGCAGCCCACCCTGTCGGCCACATCAAGGGGCCGCGGAAAGATCAGCTCACCTGCGCGCGCACTCGCATCTGCGGCCGTTCTCGGAGGAGGTGCGCGGCGGCCGAGGCTCTCGGTCGCCCGCGCGGCGGCGGGCTGACGACGAAGCTGCAGCTGAGGGCGGACGGCAAGGGTCGGCCGTTGTCGCTGGTCGTGACACCAGGGCAGCGGGCCGACTGCACGCAGTTCGAAGCGGTCATGGACAAGATTCGCCCCCTCGACCGGGCCCGGGTCGGTCGGCCCTCGCCGAAGGCCCGACAGTGTGGGCGCCGACAAGACATACAGCAACCACAGAACCCGCACCTGTCTGCGCGAGCGCGGTACCCCCCCCCCGACACGTGATCCCCGAGAAGCGGGACCAGGCAGCCAGCCGCCTACGCAGAGGATCCGCGGACGGCCTCCCGGGCCCGACAGGCACCGTCACCGCCGCGCACTCCTGATATGGCTACGCTCGTGACCAGAGGCATATCCGACTGCCGCCCTCACCGCCCCACGTGAACCAAGAGCCGACACAGGAAGGCCAAAACGTGTTGCGGCCGGGCATATGATCGGTTTGGGTACGTGCTCGTGACTGCCTTGAACGATCTCGTACGTCCGACCGCTATCCACGCTCCTCTCGGTATGACCTCGCCTGGTTGCTCGACCTCGATATGGGGCCGAACCCGCTGTGGCTGCTGGAAGACCTCGCCCACGATCTCGACCTGCACCCGGGCATGCGGGTTCTCGACCTCGGGTCCGGCGCGGGCGCCACGTCGGTGTTCCTGGCCCGCGAGTACGGAGTCGACGTCGTCGCGGCCGACCTGTGGATCGCCCCGGAACAGGCGGCACAGGTCTCGCCAAGGCGGGTGTCGGCGACCAGGTGGAGGCCGTGCGAGCGGAGGCGCACGCCCTGCCGTTCGAGGAGCAGAGCTTCGACGCGATCGTCAGCGTGGACGCCTCGAGTACTTCGGCACGGCGGACAACTTCCTGCCCTACCTGCTGCGCTTCCTCCGGCCCGGGGACAGCTGGGCATGGCGACTCCCGCCATGACACGGGAGATCCGTGAACTCGGGATGATCCCGCCCCACATCAAGGAAGTGGTCGGCTGGGAAGCGATCGCCTGGCACACGGCGGAGTGGTGGCGCTTCCAGTGGGACATCACCGAGTTGGTGAAGGTCACATCCGCGCGGCTGCAACAGGACGCCTGGCAGGACTGGCTGTTGTGGGCCCAAGCCGGCGCTAAGCATCATCCCGACGGCCAGAGCGCGAACCAGCCCGTTATCGAGATGCTCACCACAGACCGTGGAGAATTCCTCTCCTTCGCTCTGGTAACCGCACATAAGAACTGAGCACACGCCACGTCGGCGGTCTGTCTCTCCGGTCGTGATCGGAGAGACAGAACCCAGTCGTGCTCGGCAGCGGCTTCTCGCGTTCCGCCGACTTCATCCTGCCGCTCCTGGAGGGCGAACCTAGCAAGCACTGCCTGCGCCTGCCCGAACTACGCACCTCTACTCCTCGGCGACGAAAGCGTGGCACTCGGTGGGCTCCGCCTGGCCCTCGACGACGTCGACAACCGGCTTTCAGTGCCCAGTTGGCCGCACCTCGCGCCCCCATTGGATAGGTCTCCACTCCTACGTGTGTCTACGGTTCCTGGTAGCCGACAGGAAGTGCCGTGTCGGTTGCAACAGTGTGGGTGCCGATAGAGCCTGCGAATTCGCAGAGGGCGGGGAATGCCGTCGTCCCGCCGGGGGCGTGAACTGGATCGGACGGTCGCAGGAGGAGATCGTACGGGCCCGGCGGGACTGGCTGGGAGGGCCCAGGTTCGGTGAGGCCAAGGGCCACGATGGTGCCTTCGCTGCCCGCTCCTCGAGCTGCCGACGGTCCCGTTGAAGCCTTCGCGGAAGGGCCCGCTGACCTGCGAGAACGGCTGACAGGCTGGTGACGGCCAGCCACGGCCGTGTCCGCCTTCTGGTCCGGCGGGAGTCCCCGGAGTACATCCGCCGCCACGATGTGGGCCTGTAGCCGTGGAAGCACGGAGCGCACGGTCCGGTGTCCGACCGCCGCGGGTGGGCTGGACGTCACCCGGATTCCTCGGATCTCGTGGAGGGCCCGCTTTCGACCGGCCCCCGAAATCGCCGGTGAATTAAGATGGTGATCCCGGCCGCTGGTGCCGAGGCTCGGATACGGCCGTTCGTCACGGACGGTGCCGGATGTTGAGGTTCTGCCGTGCCGCGATCGGTGAGAGCCTCCCGCAAGAACGGCAAGATGGCCCGCTCCAGCAGCGCCTCGCGCCAGGCATCCCTGGCCAGGTCCACTTCCTGGCCCCACTCGTCGTGGGTGGTCGGCTCGGCGAGCGGCCTGTTGCGCAGAGCGGTGAGCAGCAGACCGACGGAGGCGAAGCGTGCGCAGGGCAGTTCGGCGACTTCTCCGCGAGTGTCGAGGCGGCCGACGAACTACGGAGCCGGTCGATCTGTGCCTGATCACCGTCAAGCACACAGTCCCTTGACGCGGCGCTTGAGCGGATTCCGCCCAGTACCGTTGGCGCCGCCATGGTTGTGCCGCTGCTCAACGGCATCGAGCAACCCGACCCGCCGCGGGCTCACCTACGGTGCGCAGTCGGTCGCTCCGGGCGTAATCCGAGTGGAGTCGACCCGACTCGCATCGCGCCCGGCGTCATCGAGCATGTCAGCCCGTTCACGCAGATTGACCTGGCCGGTTCCCACGAACGCATCAACCAGTTGGCCGCGGGTGCTCCAGGACGCGGGGTGGACACGCGCGTGGTCCAGGACGAGACTGCCGCTCTGGGCGAAGCTGGCCTTCCTGGCGGCGCCCGCCGGGCGGGTGTTGACGAGGTCCAGGGCCAGGGGTTCTCCGGGAGTCGCGGCCGGAGCGCTCGGACGCCCCGGTGCTGCTGCTCCTGCACGGCTTCCCTTCCGCCTCGCACCAGTTCCGGCGTTTGATCGACAGCCTGGGCCGGCACTACCGGCTGATCGCTCCCGACTATCCCGGCTTCGGGCACACCCGCACCCCGGAGGACTTCACCTACCCCTTCGAGCGACTGGCGGACGTCATCGAGGGCTTCCACCGGAACAGCTCGCGGGCTGGCTCCGGTGCGGTGATGTACCTTGTTCGACTTCGGTGCCCTCGGTCGGCTTCCGCCCGGCGCCGAGCCACCCCGAGCGTGTCGTTCGGGCTGGTCGTGCAGAACGGGAACGCCTACCGAGGGTCTGTCGGATGCGGCCTCGCGACTTCATCGCGTTCACGCCCGGCACTCCTGGCGCCGAGTCCACGATCCTCGACCTGTTCACCTTGGCCGCCACGCGCGCTCCAGTACGAGGGGCGGGCACCGCCGATCCGGCGCTCGTCGCCCCCGAGGGGTGGCTGCCGGATCAGTACTTCCTGGATCAGCCCGGCCGCAAGCAGGCCAACTGTCCGGTCTCGCCTACGCCGACGAGAGCACCCTCGACGCTCTATCCCGCCCCGGCAGGCGTGGCTGCGAAGAGCACCGCCTGCCCACGCCGATCACCTGGGGAACCGGCGACCCGTTCTTCACCGAGCCCGGAGCCCGCGCCTACCTGAGCTGACGTGCCCGAAGCGGAACTGCACCTCTTCCGGATCCCGGCCACTTCGCCCTGGAGGACCATCTGCTCGAGATCGCGCCGGGCGTATCGCCCACTTCATCGAGCGCAATCCGGCGCGATCGGTCGCCTCGCGAACCCTGCCCCAGCAGCTGGGCAGCTCTGCCGGGATGGTAGTCGTCCGCATCGGCACATCCGCACGCGGTGGACATCGGCTGCGTGACCACGCCATTGCCGATGCGGCCCCTCCCATCGAATAGCCCCCCTGCGGCGGCGATCGCCGACCCGACCGCCTCCGACCCCATCGTCCAGGTGACCCGCCGCCTCGGCCTCGCTCCGACCCCGCCCACCTGGGTGCTCACCTTCCACCGCGGGCGCCTGGTGCTCTGATCAGGCAACATCGCACAGCGCCCTGTAACAGCACCACGCCGATATCACCCTCGACTCGCGGGTGGCGCCCAACTCGTCGCGCCGTGTCCCCACAGATCCCCGACGAATCACCGTTCCTTGACCGAGAAGCACGCCCTGGACGTCACCGTCCTCAGCGACGTCGGCTCCGACCACCGCCGCGCGTAGCAGGTGCTCGACGACCTCGCCGCCGTCTACGACAAGCTCGGCTTCGACCCTCCCCGCGTCAACGGCGGCCACCCCGCACTCTCCTGCTCCCCGGGTGACGTACGTCATCGACTGCAGGACCGGGTAACCACCCGCTAAGGCGGCGTCGGCACCGACTACAACTCTAGCGAGCTGCACCCCGGCCGACATCATCACCCGCGCTCGACACCCTGCACTGGAGGAGCTGTCCGTCAAGCACCGCCCGAGTTTGGCTGAAGGTGCGTCGGCAAGCGTCGGGTGTGGCGCCCAGATGCGCCCGGAAGCGGCGGCGCAGGTTGGACTGCCGAAGTGAGTCTCGACTCGGGTGGCGATGGCTTCGACCGAGTGAGAGGTCGGTCTGCTCCAGCAATACCCGTGCCGCAAAGGCCATGTTAGTGCAACAGCCACTGACCCGGGCTGACGCCGAGTTGTTCGGTGAAGCGCCGGGCGAGGGTCCGGATGGACAGCCCGGCTCGTTCGGCGAGCCGGTCCAGGGGCAGCGGAGAGTCGAGGTGGGACGTGGCCCACTCCAGCAGTGGCGCTGCCAGTGACTCGTCCGTCTCGCCGGGCGGGCTGCGCGGCGTACTGGAGTTGGCCGCCCTCCCGGTGCGGGGGTAGGATCATGTTCCGGGCGATCTGTGCGGCGTAGGCGGCGCCGTGGTCAGAACGCACCAGGTGAAGGTACGTCGGCGCGCAGCCGGTTCCGGCGCTGGTGGCCACGTCGCCGTGGTCCACGTAGAGCACGTCAGGGTCGACTTCGATCTGGGAAGCGTGGCGGCGAGCCGGTCCGCGTGGCGCTAGTGAGGCCGGCGCGGCGGCCGTCGAGCAGCTCCGGCCCTGGCGAGGACGAACGCCCCCGTGCAGATGGCGACGATCCCGGGCCTCCGCGCCGGTGGGCGGCCCGCAGCGCCGCGATGACGGCCGACGGCACCGGTGCGCCAGGGCGGCCGCCAGCCCGACGAACAAGCGTGTCCGCCTCCTCCTGGGCCGACAGCCCCGCGTCCACGAGCACCGGGTAGCCGATGGTGGTCCGCAGCGTGAAAGTCCGGGGCGCTCGGCACAGATCCGGAAGCTGTAGCGGGCGGGCACATCCGGGCAGGGGATTTGAAAGCCGAAGACCTCGGCAGCGCAGCCGAGCTCGAAAAGGCGACTGCGGCGGATTGGAGTAGGGCCACCACCCGGTGAAGACGTAGCGGCAAGAACGTACCCCCCAGGTGTTCTTTCAGACTTCGGTTGGGAGATCGACTCCGGCCGCTGTGGTGGTCCCAGCCGAGTGAAACCACCGGAACGACAGTGTTGGAGGGGATCGCAGTTCAGGTCGACGGCGAGCTGGCCAGCTACTTGACCGCAGGGCGACAGGACGCCCTGCCCGTGCTGATGCTGCACGGAACGTACTGGAGCCGTGGTTCTGGCTTCCCGTACTCGGCCACCTCGCCGACGCGCGGGGCTGCGGCTCTCGCGGTCGACCTCCTGGGCTGGGTTGGCCCATGTCAGGCCACCCCGTCCCGGAAACGGCTACGGTGCCGGCCCTGGCCGGACTGGATGACGCGCGATTCGTCTCCGCGCCGAACATCTCCGGCCCCATCGCGCTGGTAGGCCACGACATCGGCGGCGCCATCAGCCCAGCACCTCCCTGCTCACAACTGGCTCGACGTGTCCCGGTCGCCTTGGTCAATCCTCGGTCCTCTGATGATTCCTGGCCCGCGCCCCACGTGGCCCAATTCCGCGGCGGGGACACGGGCGAGGGCGTGCTCACCCGCCCGTCGGCAGGCGATTGCGAGTGTGCTGTCGGTGTCGCGACTGAGTCCCCTGATCGCGGACTACGCGGATCCGTGGGACCATGAGCGGGTACGCCGGTCGTGGATGGCCTTGGGCGGGCGCGGCCGACAACCGCTACACCCCTTGGCCTCGTGCCGGCGCTGCAGCGGTCCACCACACCCAAGCTGTTGATCTGGGGGAAGACGACCTCCACGAGACGGTGGACTACGCCGAACGGTTCGCTCAGATATGCCCAGCACCACGCTCATCCGCATCCCGAATGCGGATCACACCCCCCCACGGAGAACGCCCCCGACCTGATCGGCCGCGCGCTCGCTGGCTTCCTCACCGCGTAGAACAGCATCTTCAACCACGGAGCCCGGCTGGGCATCGATGTCGAGGTGGTACAGCGGCCACGGGCGAAGCGGATTCGAAACCGTTGCCGAAACGGCGGTGATCGATCGGACCTTCGGCTGGTTCGATGCAGCACTGCGCCGTCTCGCGCGGATTACGAAGCTCCTCCTCAGAGAGCGAGGGCGATGATCCACCGGGCGATGGCTAACGAAATGTCCTGCGAGTTGGACTGGAGAATTCGCACCAACGTGGCGAATCGAAACGGAGTACCCCGCTCACATCCGCGTGAACATTGATCAGATGCCTCTTAAAGGTCGCGGGCAGACGCGAGATATCCAGTCACGGTCGCTCTGGCTGTCGACCCCGTCCTCGCTTCTCCGGCATGCGTACAGGATTCTGGATAACGATCAAGAACGCAGCGGAAGCGGCCCCGGACAAGCGCTGAACCATCTCCTCGGCATCCGTACCTGACCAGGGCCTCACAGACGAGACCGTCACGCCGCTGACTACCGCCAAGAGCACCGCGACCACGACAGGCGGAAAGATCGCCCAGGCGGTGTCAGACAATGACCAGCGCTACAGGGAAAGAGGGCCTTCTCACCAGCCCCTCAAGCACACCTCAGGCAAACAAGCCGCAGACGAGGGCGGTCGAAGCGGCAGCCGCTGATGACGAACGGCGCACAATTCGTCGCCGAGCGACCGACCGGTGGTGCTCCATCCTCGGCAACGACGTCAGCACTGGCGCTGCAACCGACCCGAACTAGTGTCGAGTGGGCCGTCAACATGGCGGTCCGCGTGCGAGCTGGAAAGCCGGGCAGGATCAAGCAGGGGGCATGGCGCCCAGGTGCCGGGCTGGGTGACCGTCGACCCGCAGGGGCTTCCTGTTTCCCTGCTCCCCGGGCGCTGGAAGGGCGGCGGCCGCATCCTGCCCAGGTACTGCTGGGGGTACTCGCGCAAGAGTCGAACCTATGGTAGGCCGGGGAATCTGGTGCCATCCCGGACAGATGGGCAACCCGCTGGCAGTAGTCGCCGGCTTCTACGGGCACGAAGGGGAAACGTCCGAGGAGTACTGGCGGATCCGCTGGCATGAGTCGGATTGCGGCTAGCGGTGTTGGCCAGGCCACCCTGGACGGCATGCGCCTCGCCGGACAACGAAAAGCCTGGCGAAACATCCCTCTCCCCGGCCAGGCAAGAAGGCCGTCGCCCTGGACTACGCAGTCAACATCGCCGCCTCCATGTACACATCCTCGCGGACAAGTGGAAACGAGGTGCACACCGCCGGGCAGACCATCGCGGTCAACAACGTCGACGATCCGTCAAAGCCGGAGAACTGGTTCGCTGCACTGTGGAACCATGTACAACCTCGGCTTCAACCCGAACAAGGGTGACGGCAAGCCGTGGGGACTGGGCTGGTACAACAACCCTGCGAACCTGTTCTTACCCGCCGTCACGGCACTCCGTTCATGACCGACTTAGGGACGCAGCCAAGCTCCCAGAACTGGCCTTACGAGGAGAAGGTGATGGGCTGGGTTGCCCGGTCCATGGACGCCGGTCTACTCGTACTCCACAGACGGACGGCAGGACTGGCCCGGTGAGTCCGGATGCGCCACCATGCCGGCTTCCGACCCGCTCCGGTGGGTCAGCGAGCTTCAGCGTGATCTAGTGAAGCCTCCGCTGGATGGCGTTCTTCTGCAAACGACGCCAACAACTGCAACTCCGTCAGCTCCGCCAGACTGCCCCGGACGCAGCGTGCTAGCCGAGCAGTACTGGCGTGCGTGGGTCGAACGTGATATGGAAGGACGACTGCGCTGTCGACTGCGGCCAAGGAGAACACCAAGTACGTCAGCTGCGAGAAGAACCGCGGGGCGCGGCCACCGACCGGAATACGGCACCCCAGTGCGCTTGCCGTTTCGCAGGCGCGTACATCGTCGAATCGGTCCTCGACAACGTCGATACCTACAGCAGCCGGCGGACCGTCCGGTACCGACTCCGGACATTTCAACTTCACATTCTACCCCCAACACCGGCGCAACAGGATTCGGACTGGGCCCTATCGGTGGCCAAGGCGGGGATCTTGCACCAGATCGGAGCGGAGGACAAGGTGGCCACTTCGGTACGCCCACACCTCGGCGACACAGCACACCGGCGGTGACTTCGGCCTGATGACTGGCCGAAGGCACCTGACTCCTCGACAAAGACATTGAATGGGCTCGGCGCATCGGTCCACCTACAGTGACACCGGAGCCCACTACCCGGTAGGCGGTAGGGGATGTCATCGGCGGCGCAGATATCAACTGCAAAAGGTGGAGAACTGTCGGAACAACGCGCCAACTGCTGGTCAGCCTCGGCGCCTTCCGCTTCACCGGAACACCGACCGTTGCTGACTCTCACCAACGCCACAACTGACGGTACAGCTGACGAAGACGTCGCCTGGGACGCAGTCGCTCTTCCAGGCCTATTCTGGCAAACCCAACCACATGGTAGGTTGGCATGGGAGACTTACCCTCTTGGTGTGAAGGGCTCCAGACCCGGGCGGCGACGACTACTACCCGAACTGACTGGACTAGAACAATGCGTTTCGGGTGACAAGACGAAGAACACCCCGCCACTGCCCAGGCACGCCTGGGCACGCCGTGCTGTCCTGCCGGGCGAACAGCTCGGTGGTCGGGGAGCTGGCGGACGCTTGGAGTGCTGGATGGACTCAGCTCAGCCAGCCTGCTCCGTGCCCGTCACTACAAACATCCCTCAGCAGAACGCCCCGGACGGCTGGAGAGCTGCCGCAGATCCAGCAGGGCTACCTCGACCAGCAACTGGTCGCCCTGTCAATCGGCGGAAACGACATGGCGTTCGGCGATGTCGTCAAGAAATGCATCACCAGCATCTCCGACGTGTGTCAGAACGGGTCGATCAAGGCACGAGCCCCGACACCGGGCAGGCATACTGCCGACAACGACACACCCGGCGCTGAAGGACTGGCTGCCAAGCATGGGCGCACAACGTCATCCGGCCCCGACTGGTCAAGACCCCCAGAGACACTGCACACCCAGGCACCCAACGCGAAGATCGTACCATGGGCTACTCCCAGGCTCCTGAGCGGAATCGGCGCCAGGCGTCCTCGGCATCGGTGCCGAGGAGGCGCCGTGGCTGAACGAGATGGTGACCTCGTCGCCACAGAAATAAGGGTGCCGTCACCGATACCGGCTCTACGCGGTGTTCGCCGACCACGGAACCTGTTCGCCGGCCAGGCGATCTGCGGGGGACCCGGAGACGATCCACGGCATCGTCGTCACCGGGCATCTGTCAAAGCCGATACCAAGGGGAGCTCCATGAAGTCATTCCACCCCAAGGTCCTCAGGGACCGTGCACTACGCAGCAGCGTTCGAGCAGGCTCCTCGAGCAAAAGGCCATAGATGAGTCCCGGGGCGGCGCACGATGCGGCGCCCCCGGAACGCTTTCCAGGCTGGAGAAGCTCTGCCGGATAGTACATCGATCAGCAAGCAGGAAGATGCTCGTGCTCGTGACGTACTTCGGTGCGAGCCACGGAAGACGGCCTTGGTGCAGCTGAAGCTACGCCCGCCACGTGGTGGCTGTTTCTGGAATATACACACTTATCGATGACGGTACAGAGAGAGACAGTGCACTCAATCCTCTCGCAGGAGTTCCCTATTACCCGGCCGCCAATGCGGTAGGGATTCGGTCTCCAGCCCCTCCCTCCTGTGGGCTGGCGCCAGAGTGTCCGGCCTCCGCGCAACCACTCTGGCGATCACTACGAGGTGCGTGGGTGTGTGCACCATGACGACCGGACATCTCCCTTGGACTCTGCCCCAAGCCCATGGGAGGCCATCCTCTGGGCTGTTGTCCAGTCCCGCCGTCACGACTGCGGCCTCACCCGCGTAAGCCATGCTCATGCCTGCCAGCACAAACTCAAGGAGCGTTCCTCCCGACCAGTCGCCCGGGTGAAAGAATCCGCTCTGCGCTGTCGGTTCGGCCGTTGCTTGCCCTTGTTCAACGCTGCGGCTGCTGTCGGGGACTCCTGGCCCTCGACCAGCCACCGTAGAGCTCGCCGGCTCTGCCACCAGTGACGGCCCAACAGGTTTGCGGCAGGCCGCTGAGAGCCCGGCTGCAGACCATCGCCTATGCCTCACGCGCAGAGCACGCCCTTGGTGTTGCGTCTCATAGTTTTGTGAAGATCACTGGATGCCTGAACGGCTGGGTGGATCTCGTTCAATCCGGTGAGAGCGCACATTCGCACGCGAAGCGTCTCGATCGTCTGACTGTTACAGCCCGCCGCTGCCGCCGGCTGAGACGATTACCTGAATCTTCGCTGCGGGGAGCGACTCCTTGTCCAGTATTCCTTCATCCGAGGTATCGCCCACGAGTCCCACGGAGAACTGACCCACGTCGGGTACACACTCACCTGGACCAGCCGGGCTCGCCGGTCCCCGAACCAACGTTCGTCACACACCGGCTCATGTGCGACCCTTCGGCGGCTAGCGTGGGGATATTCGCCGTCGGCACGACCAGCATTTGCTCTTGATCTGCCCACGGACAACTACTACCAGGTCCCGCGATAATCTCTGGCCCCGACCAGCGGTACTGCCTGCCCCTGACCGGCGCAGGCCGCACCACCACCATGTACGGCTGGTGGAGGGGAGCGAGGCCATGGCGACAAGTTCATCGCCTGGGTTGGTGCGTACGGCCGATGACCGCGCCGGACGCCACCGGCCTACCGTGGTCGACGAGGGCACCTCGCGAGGTGCTGAAGAGGTGGCTGGACGGAGCGCCGACCCTGCATCACCGTCCCGTTCCGGTGCCGGCTACAAGGCCATGGCCGACGGCCGAGCGCGCACGAGAACCGTAGCGCCGGTTCCGGTACCACCCATTCCACCCACACGGGCGGCGCACTCCGGGTGCCCTGCGGAAGGCCCCGTACAGGCCGTTATCAACGGCCGATGATCAAGTCCGCGCTGCGGCCCGGCTCACGCTGCCTCCTCGCCGTCCTGCCCCTCACCGTCCTCTTCGCGCTCTGCACCACGCCGCGCAGACGCTCCCCTGACTGAAGCCATCACGCTGTCTGCGCCGGTGGCGGTCGAGTCCCGGGTGGCTACGACTGGGACGCCCTTCCGTCACTGGAACGCCGGCGCCGATCCGTCCGACGGCTGCAAACACCCGTGCCGAGGTGTACTGATCGCGGAAGCGGTGGAGCTGCTGGCGGTGGTGCTGCATTCGCTGCGTGCTCGAAGCCGGGGGAGGTCGAAGACCTCGACCTGCTCGCGCCGCACCTGCCCGGACGGCGCCGGCGGATACGGCAGCCGGGCTACCAACTGCGTGAACCTGGACGACGAGGAAGCCGTGGGGCTGGGCGGGGTGGGAACTGATCCGGGCCGCGATGTGAAAGCGGCCAAGCAACTCGGCTGGAAGGTCATCACCATCGGGTGGATCGGCACCCGCAACGGCACCATGGTCGCCGCCGTCCAGGACACCCGCGAGGTGCCCGACGAGCACCGGGCCGTGGTCGATGCGGCGATGAACGAGCCGAGCATGCGCGCAGCGCTCCACAAGGTCTGGGGCGCCCCTGGCCCGGCACCGGTGCAGCTTGGCCTGGTCCCGGGCTGATGACGCAGGAGTTCCGCGCCGCCTTCACCTCCAAGCGGCATCTGACCCGGACGACACCAAAGGGGTGCGGCGCCGGTATGGCGCGCCGGAGCGGGTGCGGTGGCCGTCCGGTGGTGGACCGGGCGCGGAGGATCGTGAACGGGTACGCGCTGATGAAGGTCACGCTGGGCGCCAGGTCAGCGCATCGCCATGGCCTCCGAGGGGACGCTGCCGCGTCAACGGCGCCGATACCGGCGTCTGTCCGCGCAGCTGGCCAAGGTGGCCCGCCGGGAGGGCCGGTTCCCCGACCTGATCGACACCGTCCGGGAGAAATCCACGTCCCGCCGGCCTGGACGGGCGTCGACGCGTTCGTCGCGGAGATGCCCGGATGGTTCCGCCTTCGACCGCACCTGGAGGGCCAGGAGCACGCCTGTACGTCGCGGCGGAGAAGCGACACCCTGCGCCAGCAACTTATCGGCTGGCTCTGCTCGACGCGGGTATCCTGGTCCTGGTGGTCCGCGGCTTCGGCTCGCAGTCGTACGCCGACGTCGTCCACGACCGCGTCACCGCCGACCTCGCGCGATGCCGCGTCTCCTGGTGGTCGTGGCGACTTCGATCTGCTCCGGCGAGACATCGAAGTGGACTGGGTAGCGCGCACGGGCTGCTGCGAGCCGCACCGAGCGGGTGCCGCTGACCTACGACCAACGTCCAGCGCCTACGAACTGCCCGCGACCGAGGGCAAACGCGGCGACCCGAGGTGGCGCCGGCCTCGCCGACCGCTACGGTTTCCCGACCCCCGCCGCCCGGTGCAGTGGGAGGTGGAGGCGCTGGAGCCGGCCGAACTCCAGCGTCTGGTCCCGGCCGCCGGGCCGCCCCGTACATCGGACCGCGACGTCCTCGCCCGGGCAGGCCGCCCGCAAGGCAACAGCAGCGCCGCGCCCTTCAGGAGGTCCGTCGGCCGGTAAGGCGCGGGGAGCGAGGGGACCGGCTTACTGGCTCTAACAAAAGCTGCTGATCATGAGGCTGCTCGGCCTCTTTGCTCGTATGTCTGGGCATGGGAAACCGTCAGTCGCGGCCGTGGATCGTGTCGGATGAACTGTGGTCGCTGGTCGAGCCGTTGCTGCCGAAGCCGGGTCCGAAGAAGGTCGAGGGCGGGCCGCGGGTGCCGGACCGGCAGGCGCTGTGCGGGGTCCTGTTCGTCCTGCACACCGGCATCCAGTGGGAGTACCTGCCCCAGGAGCTCGGCTTCGGCTCGGGCATGACCTGCTGGCGGCGCCTGGCGTCCTGGAACGAGGCCGGCGTCTGGGACCAGCTCCACCAGCTGCTGCTGAACGAGCTGCGGTCGAAGAACCAGCTGGACTGGGGAACGGGCGGTGATCGACTCCCTCGCACGTGCGAGCCGCCCGACGGGGCCCAAAAGCGGGCCCAGCCCGGTCGACCGCGCACGGCCGGGCAGCAAGCACCACCTAATGGTGAGTCGCGAGGCTGGTGAAGCC
The DNA here is from genome assembly GCA_021502835.1 of Streptomyces thinghirensis. Next base: position 13,933 of record JAKFGP010000059.1, on the reverse strand, counting down.
TGAAGCACCACCGGGCCCGGAGCCCTTGATGAGACGGGCTCACCAGCCTCGTGTCGTAGCGGTGGCACGAACGCCATCGCATCGAGGATGTTCGTGGTCTGAGCCATTCACGAGGAACACCTCCCAGCTCACCGGGAGCCTTCAAGCTCTCGAAAAGACTGAGGACCTCGTGGGTAGCTGGGGTCACGAACGGCTAATCGGATGCTGGGCCTGCAGAGCCCTTCCATTAGGGAGTCGCGTGCCTCCACGGCTGTGACCAGCAAGCGAGAGGTGCAACTCACCGGAAGGACGCGAGACAATCTTATGAAGATCTTCTGCGGTATCGACTGGGCCAGCGACCATCATGACGTCGCCCTCGTCGATGCCGACGGCACACTGGTGGCCCGGGCCAGGATCACCGACGACGCTGCCGGCCTCCAACAGCTACTGGACCTCCTGGCCGAGCACGGGGACACTCCCGAAACTCGCATACCAGCCGCCATCGAGACGTCCCGAGGACTGCTGGTGGCCTGCCTGCGAGCCACCGGCCGCCCCGTCTATGCGATCAACCCGATGGCAGCGTCCCGATACCGTGACCGCCACACCGTCGCACGCAAGAAATCAGACCACTTCGATGCCATGGTCCTCGCCAACATCTTGCGCACCGACACGGCAGCACACCGGACGCTGCCCGCTGACACCGAACTTGCTCAGGCTATCGCCGTCTTGGCCCGCGCCCAACAGGACGCAGTCTGGGACCGCACCCAGGCTGCCAACAAACTACGCTCCCACCTGCGCGAATACTTCCCCGGCTATCTCGCCGCCGTCCGGCCGATACTCGGCGGCTTGTGCTCATCCGCCGCCCGCGTGCTGCTGGCAGCCGCGTCCACCCCTGGCCCAGGCCGCCCGGCTGACCAAGACCCAGCTGCGGGCCGCACTGAAAAGAGCTGGACGCCAACGCGGGATCGAAGGGGGGGGGGGGGGGGGGGGGGGGGGCCGAGGTCACACGCCTTCAAGCGATCCTACGAGCCCCTCAAATGCGCCAACTTCCACTGGTCGAGGACGCGATGGGCCGCCAGGCCCCGACACTGCTCCGAAAGTTGGACGCCGCATGCACCAGCGCAGATGAACTCGCCGAAGCCGCGGTGGATGCCTTTGAGACACACCCGGACGCCGACATCATCACCAGCTTCCCCGGACTCGGCTCCCTCACCGGCGCCCGCGTGCTTGCCGAGATTGGAGACGACCGATCCCGCTTCGCCGATGCCAGAGCCCTCAAGTCCTACGCCGGAGCAGCACCGGTGACCCGGGCATCCGGCAAGAGCGTCTCCGTCAAGGCCCGCCGGATCAAGAACCAGCGTCTCGCTGCCGCCGGCTACGTCTGGTCGTTCGCGTCCCCTGACGGCCTCAGCAGGCGCCAGGGCACACTACGACCGCAGACGCACCACCGGCGACCGGCACATCTCAGCCCTGCGGAATCTCTTCAACCGCATGATCGGGTGCTTGCATCACTGCCTCGACCAGCAAGTCAACTACGACGAGAACATCGCCTTCCCCACCCGCCCCAAGCCCGTACTCACTGCCGCAGCTTGACCGCTTAACCCCATCGGATGTCTCATCGTCGACGGACAGGGCATCCCGCTCGCGGTGTCGCTGACCGGCGGAAACCGCAACGACGTCACCCAACTCGAACCGCTACTCGACAAGATTCCCGCCGTCGCGGGCGGTCGCAGACCCGCCGACGCCCCGACGCACTACTGGCCGACCGCGGCTACGACCACGACAAGTACCGCCGCCTGCTCTGGCAGCGCGGGATCCGCCCCGTGATCGCGAGACGGGGCGAGCCACACGGCACTGGCCTGGGCATCTTCCGCTACGTCGTCGAGCGCACGATCGCCTGGCTCCACGGCTTCCGCCGCCTACGCATCCGCTGGGAACGACGCGACGACATCCACGAAGCATTCCTCGGCCTCGCCGTCTGCCTGATCACCCACCGCCACGTCCGACGCCTTTGTTAGGACCTCTAAGGGCTGCCGTCTGATGGTCAGCGTTCAGACGGAGCGTATGGCGCTGTCATCGCTGCGCTGACCAACTGGTGTGAGATCAAGGGCTTCTCAGGCGGATTGACCGTGGTGGCCCCCTCCACCGCGCAGTGGTCGGGTGACTACGACGTAATCACCCGACCACCGCCGAGGGATTGCTGATCTTGGACCCGCACGATGAACTGATCCAGCAACCAGGAGACGACGACGCGCGCTGTGCCAGAGGCGAACCCGCTCACGGCGGCACGAACAAGTGAACCGCTCCGGGATCGGTGGAGGCTCTATGCTTGACGCCAGCCGCCGGTTGGGGCTGGTGTTGAGTGTGTAGTTGGTTTCGTGTTCGTGGGGCGGGACGTCTCCGATCGCGGAGTGGAGGCGTGATTGTTGAACCAGTCGACCCATTCCGCGGTGTCGAGTTCGACGTCGGCGAGGGGTGCCAGGGCTTCCGCGTTTAATCAACCTCGTTTTGTAGAGGCCGATCTGGGACCAAGGGAGTGCGTTGTCCAGGGCGTCGCCGACGGTGCCGATCGAAGCGTCGATGCCGGCCTCGAGAGGTGGGCGGTGAACGCAAAATATGGCTGCCCGCATCCGAGTGATGCACCAGCCCTGGTCGGCGAGTTCCGGCACGGTCCCCGACGCCACAACGCCATATCCAGGGCATCGAGTACGAGCTTGGCCCGTTGCTGGTGGCCGCGGACCAGCCCACGATCGTGCGGGAGAAGACGTCTACGACGAACGCAACGTAGACGATCCCGGACCAGGTGGCAACGTAGGTGAAGTGGCCACCCACCGCTCGTTCGGACGTGACGCGGTGAAGTCGCGCGCGGAGCAGGTCACCAGCCCTGTCCTGGCCGTCGTCCGGATGGTGGTGCGGACCTTCTTGCCGCGTCGGGCGCCCTCCAGGCCGAGGTCGCGCATCAGCCGTGCGACGGTGCAGCGTGCCACCGGTATGCCTCGCGGTGCGGTTGCCGCCAGACTTTCCGCACGCCGTAGACACTGAAGTTGTCCGTGTGGACACGGCTGATCTGCGTCTTCAGTTCGGCGTCGCGGACAGACCGGGCGCTGGGGGCGCGGTTCTTGGCGGCGTAGTAGGTGCTCGTTGCGATCTTCAGTCCGTGGCTGGTCAGAACACGGCAGATCGGCTCGACTCCGAACACCTGGCGGTGTGCGTCGATGAACGCTACGAGCGTTTCGAGGGCCGGTCGAGCTCGGCCGCGAGAAGCCGACGCCGCCTTCAGGATCTCGTTGGCCCGCCGCAGCTCGGCGTTCTCGGCCTCGCAGCCGCTTGATCTCCGCGGCCTCCTCGGACGTGACGCCGGGACGCTGGCCGGCGTCGACTTCGGCCTTGCGGACCCACGTCCGCACCGCCTCCGCCGCAACCGATGCCCAGCTTCACGGCGACCGCCTTCATCGCGGCACACTCGGTCGGGTAGTTGGGCGAATCTCCGCGACCATGCGCACCGCACGCTCACGAAGCTCAGGGCAGTAGGGGACGGACGTGCCGATGACTCGATCCCTCAGGAATCGAGCCCCCATCGGACCCGGAGCGCGGTTCAATTCATGTACCAGATCGCGCCACCGAGGAGAATCGGCAGGGTGAAAGCTATCTGGAGCATCCAAGGAACACCTGGTCCCTCGTCGTCAGGCTTGCCGGGGTTCTCCGCTCGCCACGTCATGAAGGCACGCATCGCCTTCCAGTGGCCCACGACACCCAGGGCGATGCCTACAATCCCCCGCAGTAGACGGGAAGCAGCTCGTTCAGGACCAGTCGTATTTGGCGCTGAAGGCCACAGTCGCCAGAACCCCTGCCACCGGACCGCACGACACCCAGATCATCTGCCGCCGGTTGACCATCTCCAGGGGCCATCACGGCGAAGTACAAAGCCACACTGATCGCGGCGAACAGCCACCACAGCGGGAGGACTTCTCCAGCACCAGAACCCTTTCATCTGCCTTCACGATGACGTCCCGAAGGCCCCCGCCTCGCCCGCAACGGCTATCTGTCCCACCGTTCCCGCAGTCCAGGGCCCATAGGACAACCTAGCCGCCCGCAGATGATGAAAATCAGGGGGCCGGACGATCGACCTCTGGAGGCAGTGACCCACGACCAGAGTGAGCAGCCCGAGAGCCGGCCACACCCAGCCCCACGACCTGCGACTTCAGGTTGGCGGAGGCTCAGTGGAGTCCACTGGTGGATCCCATCGGGTGGAGTCCACTGAGTGAGTCCACCCCATGTTCTGCATCGCCACTGGATGCAGAACATCGTGGGCTCCACTCGGTGGACGATGCCCGGCATCGTCACCACAGCCAGGCGGCAGGGAGCGGGGCGGATGACGCCCGGAGCCCTCTTGTCGTTGGTTCGGATACGCAGTAGGTCCGGCTTTCGAAGGGCAGCTCATGACACCTTACCCGTCGCGACGTGCTGAGGGCTCTGCCGGGCAGCGGGCGCAGCCACGCTGGGAGTCGTCCCCTGGCGGCCGGCGCTGGACCTGAGCAGCGGGCGGCGCGGGCGTTTCCGCAGCCTGAAGTGCGGAGGCCCTACCCCCGGTACGGGCCGGCTGCAGACCCGCCTTGCGGTCCGGTTGACCGACCAGGTGATCCCCGGTCTTGGGAGCGTCCGCACTCGAACCTACGAGGGGTCCGTCCCCGGCCCGACGCTGCGTACGAGCGGGCTAGACCGCATCGGACATCACGCATGTCAACGCCCTGCCGCCCAACCCTTCCCATGGACATGCGGACGTCAACGTCCCGCACAATTTCAACACCTTCAACCTGCACACCCATGGAATGCACGTCGACCCTACGGGCGTCGCCGACAACATCTTCCGGAGCTTCGATCCCGCTCCCCGAGCGGGAGAGGCACCGGCGGTGTACCGCAGCAGCATCACCGTCCCTGCTGCTCATCCGGCCGGCACCTTCTGGTACCACCCTCACCATCACGGCTCCACCACCACCCAGCTGCTCAGCGGCATGGCCGGTGTCCTCATCGTCGAAGGCGACATCGACCGGGTGCCCGAAAATCGCCGCGCCAAGGACGTCGTGGTCTGCATCACCGAGATGAAACTGGACGACGGCCGGGTCCCTGACCTGACCTGGAGTCGACCTACTCCCGCCTCGCGTCGACTTTCCTCGTCAACGGTGTCGTAACCCCACGCTCACTCCTGGCTCCGGGCGAGGGCAGCGCTGGCGGCTGGTCAACGCCAGCGGCTCGGACCGCCCTGCCCCTGTCCCTCGGCGGGCACCCGCTGCACGCCATCGCCCGCGACGGCATCACCTTCCTCAAACCCGCCATCATGCCCACGGTGGCACTGCCCATGGGAGGCCGGGCCGACGTCTTGATCCGGGCGGCGGAAACCGGGCACCTACCACCTCACCGCCCCCGGTCTCCCCAGCCGCTGATGACCGTCGTCGTCGCCGGCACCCCTCGCTCCACACCCATGCCCCTGCCCACCGACCTGCCCGGCAGACCCACCCGGCTGCCGGCTCCGATCCGCAGGCGAGAGGTGACCTTCCGCAGTTACGACAACGTTTTCGCGGGGCCCTTCCCCAACGCCTACCGCATCCTGGGCACCGGCGCCACGCCCCACGCCGACCCGACAGCAGGCGTGAAAGACCGCCGTTGGGGACGCTTCGACCCCGACGTCGTCAACCACCGCCTCCACTCTGGGCGAGGTGGAGGAATGGACGGTCCCCAACGACTCCGCCACGCACTCGAGAACCACCCCTTTCCACCTGCACACCAACCACTTCTTGGTCACCTCCGTCGGGGTACACCACTGAGCACACCCGTCTGGCACGACACCATCAGCATCCCCCAGCACAGCTACATCGTCTTCCGCGTTCACTTCCCACAGACTTTACCGGCAAAACCGTCCTGCACTGCCACCAACTCCAGCACGAGGACGAAGGCAACGATGCAGATCGTCGAATACACCACCTGACGCTCGTTTCCGTGCTCTTGTCACCGCGCAGCAGAGAGCCGGGCCGGCAGCCGCTAAGCCACTCGCCAGGTCCGAGGACACGCAGCCACGGTCACACCACTGGCCTCGAGTTCTTGACTGGAGCGGACGACGAGGTGCGGCCGGGCGTGTGTCGGCGTGCCGGAAGGCCACGGCAGCGGCCGCGCCGGGGGCCGGGATCGCACACGTCACGGCTGCATTCCCGCGCTGGCGGGGTGATCCGTACTGACGTGGGCTTGAGCGTGTCCGCCGGGGCGGATCGAACTGATCAGTACGACTACTGGTGCATGCCCGGCGCGGCGCCCTGTGTCGTCGCAGGTGGCCGTCAAGAATGAGCGCGTGCGGACGCCACCATCCGGTCCCGAAGCCGGGACTGGCGGCGCGTCTTTGCCCGCGAGAGACAAGAGAGTGGAGTTTCCAGTGGGTGTCAGTCGTCGAGATGTTGTGGCGTGGTGCGCAGGCGGCGGCCCTGGCCGGTGCCTGCTGCCGCTTCGGGCGGTGCAGCCCGGGGCGGCGCCGGCCCGGGACCATGGCCGCCCACGGGGTGCCCAGGAACTGCCGGCATCGGCGTGGCGGGACCTTGAGCGGACCCTGAGCGGGGGTGCGGGAGTTTACCGGCCCGCCGATCCCTGGTATGAGAGGCTGGTGCTGCCGGACAACCGGCGTTACGCGGCAGTCAGGCCGGCGGGTATCGCGGCGTGTGCCACGGAGGGGGACGTGCGCGCGGCTCTGGGGGTGGGCTGCCGACCATGGGATGCCGTTCGCGGTGCGTTCGGGCGGGCACAATTACGCCGGGTACTCCCACCACGACGGGGCTGCTGATCAGCCTGTGCCGGATGAAGAGCGTGGTGCCATCCGGCAGTCCGGCTCGTCCTGGGCGGCGGGGCCACCAACTCCGACGTGTATGACGCGCGGGCTGCCGACCTGTACTCCCCCCGGTGGCCGCTGCCCCGGCGTCGGATTGGCCGGGCTGACCCTGGGCGGGGGCTAGGCTTCAACGACCGCAAGTGGGGAATGACCTGCGACCGGCTGGCAGAAACCCGCGTGGTCCTGGCCGACGGCTCCCTGGTGCGGGCCAGCGCGAGGAGAACGCGGACCTGTTCTGGGCCTGCAGGGGCGGGGCCGGCGGCAACTTCGGCATCAACACCAGCTTCACTTTTGACGCCGTCGACGTCTCCCGCCAGCGGGCCACTGCCTTCGACCTCACCTTCCCCACCCGGCGCGGCGTCGAGGTCATGGCCGCGGTCCAAGAGGTCCTGGCCGCCGACGGACACAAACGACTTCGACGTGCGCATCGGCTTCAAGAACGACGGCGACGGCCACGGCCCCGTCCTGTGGCTGCTCGGGCAGCGCCTGGGCGACGAAGACGCCCTGCGCCGCACGCTCGCCCCGGTGTTGTGCCTGAAGGCGGACAAGGAAGTGGTCCAGGAGCGGCACTTCTGGGACGCTCAGGACTACCTGATGGAGCGCCCCAGAACGCCCGCGGCCAGCGTCAGCAAGTCCCTCGTGCCCGACCGCTTCCTCGACCAGCACACCACCGAGACCATCATCGACTGGGTCCAGGGCTGGCAGCCCGGCCGCACCGGCAACGCCGGCTATGTCACGCTCTTCGCGATGGGCGGCGCCAGCACCGCCCCCCTCCCTGCACGAGACCGCCTACCCGCACCGTGACGCCGTCTACGTCATCGACGTCGGCAGCCACTGGCACCCCTCCACCCCCAAGACATCGTCGACCTTCTCCTGGCCCAGCAGCGCACCATGCACCGCACCCTGCGCCGCGACCTCCACTCCCACACGGCCTACGTCAACTCCCTGACCCCGACCTGCCCGACTGGCAGCACGCCTACTATCGCGGCAACTACGAGCGCCTGGTCACCGTTAAAGAGCACTACGACCCCACCACCCTCTTCCGCTACGGCCAGAGCATCACCGGCAACACCCCCCACCGCGCCCACACCGGCCGACGCTGAAGGAGGATGCGGCGCCGTGATGGGCGTCGATCGCGGAAGCGCTCCCTGCGCATTCCACGCACCGATCCGCCCAGCACCGGCGCAGCCGTATCCGCAGTGCAGTCGGCACAGTGTGTGGTCGTTCGGCTCCCCCCGCCACAGGTAGCGCTGGCGGACGGAAACTCTGCGGATGCCGTCGGCGCTGACCAGGCCGCCGTCCAGCAGGCCGCCAGGCGCAGTCGGCGCACCTGCATCCCCTCCTCCTGAGCGCGCAGCCAGGTGCGCTCGCCTCACGCGAAGTGGGCAGAGGGGTTCAGCCACAGTTCCATGCGGGCCCTACGCCGGAGTTGGGCTGGGTGAACGGCCCGTCCAGCCAGGCAATACAGGCGTCGTTGTCTCGGTTGCGCGCCGGCGCGCTGCTGCGGGTCGCGCACTGGTCGGCCGGGCGAGGAGCGGGACGACGCTCCGGCGTGCACCTGCACGATCGCGTGAATCGGGGCATGGGTGCGCCGATCCTGCGCATGCATTGGTCAGTGGGCCGCAAGGCGTCGCGTGGGCGCGGGCCAAGAGAGTCCCGTGCTCACCGTCGGCGACGCCCCTGTGACCTGCGGGCGCGGCCGCAGCAGGGTCGGTGGCCCCGGCCGGGCCGCACCACCGCGCCGCGCATCGCTCTATCCCGGAAGGCAGGCCATGCCGGCACAACCCATCAAGGTCGACAAGAACGACGCACGCTACGAGGCTTTGCGGCGCGGGTTCAACCAGCGCTGGATCGCCACGCCCGACTACGTCGTGGTGGCCACGTCCACGGAGGACGTGACAACTGCACTCGGAACATTCCTCGGCAACAAGACGAACGCCACGCGCAGGATCACCGTCCGCTCCGGCGGCCACTGCTACGAGGACTTCGTCTGCCCCCCGACGTCGGTGTCATCATCGACGTCAGCACCATGAACCGCGTCTACTTCGACGCGTCGATGGACGCCTACTGTGTCGAGGCCGGGGCGACGAACTGGCAGGCCGCCACCCAGCTGTACCGGACCAGCGGCAGAGCTCTGCCCGGCGGCTCCTGCTACTCGGTGGGCAGCGGCGGCCACATCAGCGGCGGCGGCTACGGTCTGCTGTCCAGGCAGTTCGGCCTGACCGTGGACTACCTGTACGCCGTGGAGGTGGTCACCGTCGCCGACGGCAAGACACCGAAGGTCACGGTGGCGCGCAAGGACTCCGGAGGACCCTGCCCTCAAGGATCTGTGGTGGGCACACACCGGCGGGGGCGGCGGCAACTTCGGCGTGATCACGCGGTACTGGTTCCGCGATCTTCCCCAGCCGCCGGCCCAGGTCCTGCTCAGGTCGGTGGCGTGGAAGTGGAAAGACCTGCAGGCAAGGCCCGAGCTGTTCAAGTCCCTCGTTCGCAGGTACGGGCAGTTCTTCGAACACGAGCAGGCCGGCACGCTCCCCCAGGACATGCGCGCCTACACCTTCCGTGACATGTTCACCCTGCTCAAGCTCACGCACGTGAGCGCCGAGGAAGGTCGGTCCGATCGTTCAGCTCGACGGCACCAGGCCGGACTCCCCGCGCGGCTGAAGGCCTTCCTCGACTACATCACCGAGGGGTTCACCACGGGCAGTAGCACCTACGTGGGCGAGACGGTCCCTGGACCGGCCGATGGGCGAGCACTCGGCGCAGAAGGAGTCGTTCATCCCGACTCTTCTGCCGTGGCTGACCGCCACCCAGAGCCTGAACGACTCGGCCCCAACCGCTGCGGCAAATACAAATCCGCATACCACACCAAGGCGTTCACCGACGCCCAGATCGACGCGATCCACCGCCACCTCACCACCGGCAGCTACTCGAACCCGGACGCCCTGCTGCAGGTCGACTCCTACGGCGGCGCCGTCAACGACACAGCGTCCGACGCGACTGCCGTACCCCAGCGGTCCTCCGTGCTCAAGCTTCAGGTACCAGGCGTACTGGAGCTGGGACAAGGATGCCGACAACAACAGGGTGTACGACTACCGGGACGCGGAAAAGGACCCGTCCATCGCCGACCGTCACCTGAACTGGATCCGCGCCTTCTACGAGGACGTCTACGACAGCACCGGCCACGTGCCCGCGGTAGCCGACCCGGCGCTGCCCGCGTCCCTCTCCGCCCACACGGACGGCTGCTACGTCAACTACCCCGACACCGACCTCGACGACCCCGGCCGCAACACCTCCGGCCAGTCCTCACACCGGCTGTACTACAAGGACAACTACGCCCGGCTGCAACGCACCAGCAGCGCTGGGATCCCCACAACGTCTTCCCGCCACGCCCAGTCGATCCGACTCCCCACAAGTGGTTCCAGCAGCAGTGGTGCGAAGAAAACGGCAGGCAGCAAGCCCGGGCCCCCGTACATGACCGTGGCCCAGGCGCGGGAGTGCCATCGTCGGTGAGATGCGATCAGGTGTCCTCCCAATGGCACGCTGCGGTGTCGGTTCGCCCTGGTTCTGCGTGATGCTGCTGTGAGAATCCGAGGTGAAGGCAGGTGAGGTGAGCGATGGACGGTGCTGCGGTCGAGGTCGAACCGTGCAGCCGGACGTGCGCCCGCATCCTCGAACGGCGCGGGCACCTGGCTTTGCTGGTCAGCCCCGGCAACCCCTACTTCTCCGTCTCCCGCCTGACCACCCTGCTGAGCTGGGCCCACCGCGAGATGAATGCCGTGGACGTGGTGGTCTCCGACCTGGACATGACCGCGGCCACTTACCTCGGGCAGGGGCCGCCCGCCCCAGGAGGCACGCAAGAAGGCGCGGGCGGACGTGCGACAGATGGCCTCACGCGTCCGCCGCGCCAGTGACGCGGCGGGCGCCGGGGACGCGCGGGTCAGCGAATTCAGGGACTGGATCGATCACCCCGAGTACCGCCGGGCCCGCGCCTATCTGGAGCAGGCGATCGAGCATCCCGACTACCGCCCGCTGTTCCGCGAGGGCACGCGCACCGCGTTGAAGGCCAGGATGCCCGACGGGTGGGAGCCTACCGAGGAGCAGATCAACACCGGTCTCCTGCACAGCGAGAGAGCCCTGCCGTTCATCCTCAACGCCGTCGGCATCCTGGGTGTGCCCGAAGCTGCGTGTGCCTACAGCCGTCCCGCACCGCAGATCAGGTACTTCTTTGCCGAGCGCAAACCCGTTCAAAGCCTTCCCGGGCCAGGGCTACCTCGGCCTGCGCGTACGTGGAGTGAGTCGGCACGGCACGGTTACGGGCCCGTAGCCCCCGTCCGGACGTGACAGCAGGCAACGAGTGAGGAAGCCGGCCAGCCCTCGCCGGCCCAGCCGCGCTTCCGGACCGTGCAAGCTGGGCATGTGCGTCAGCGGCTGGGAAGGCGAAGCATGCGCCAGGCCTTTGGGCCGCCGTCGGGCAGGGGTGCTGTACCGGTCGTTTCGAAGCCCAGTGCACGGTAGAAGGGCAGGTTGTGTTCGGGTCAGGTGAACCAGGAGGGGCAGGGCCCGATTGCCGGCGTCGTAGGCCAGGTCCTCCAGGCCCGCCGGGGTCGGCCAGCCGCCGGAGCCGACACGCCGGATAGGCAGCCCTTCAGCTTGTCAAGAGGTGATGTGTGACCTTTGAGACCGCGTTTGAGATCTGCCATGTCCCGTGGCGGAAGTAGTCGTTGAACCTGCCGTGACCAGTGCTGGGGGTATCCGTCGGACCTGACCGATGAGCAGTGGACGCTGGTGGAGCTGTTGCTCCCGCCGCCACGGACTGGGCCGAAGGGCGGGGCGACGCTGAGAAGCAATCGCGACGACGGATCGTGGACGCGATCTTCTACGTGGTGCGGACGGGCTGTGCCTGGCGGCAGCTGCCGAAGGACTTCCCGCCCTGGCAGACCGTGTACTGGTACTTCGTACGCTGGCATGACGAGGGCACCGTCACCCGAGTTCACGACGCCCTGCGCGCCCAGGTCCGCCGGACCGAGGGGCGAAGCGAGGAACCAAGCGCGGGGCTGATCGACTCGCAGTCGGTCCGCACTGCTGACACCGTCCCCGCAGCTACACGCGGCTTCGATGCGGGCAAGAAGGTCAAGGGTCGCAAGCGGTTCCTGGTCACTGACACCGTCGGCCTGCTGCTGGCCGTCCACGTCGTGACCGCGAGCATCCAGGACCGCGACGGGGCCAGGCGGTCCGCTGCTGTGGGCCCGGCTGGACCACCCGTCCATGCGCAAGGTCTGGGCCGATCAAGGATTCGCCGGCCGCCTGGTCGACTGGACCGCCCAGGGTCCTCGGCCGCGAGCTGGAGATCGTCCGAAAAGACCCCGGCCAGCGGGGTTTCCGGGTCCAGCCCAAGCGGTGGGTGATCGAACGGACCTTTTCCTGGCTGACTGCCCATCGTCGCCTGGCCCGCGACTATGAGCACCATCCCGCCCACGCCGAGACCATGATCCGATGGGGCCATGATCAGCGTTATGGTCCGCCGGCTTGCCCGTGGACGCCCGGCCACGCGTCCAGGTCTCGCCCCTTGCGCCGCATCGCTGCGGGAGGAGAACCAGCCCCGTAGGCGATGATCGCCGCATGGAGCGTGTCGTAGACCTCGATGAAGCCGCTGCCGCCGCGCCGCTGTCGCGGGACCGCCGGCCTGCGTGGCAGAGCAGCGGGGCTGGCTGTCGAGCCCGTAACCTGGCGCGATGAGACGGCTCCGTGGTCCCAGCAACTGAAGACAGAGCGCTCCCAGGTCCACATCCCCGGACTCGGTCGGCTCATCTGCATCGGTCCGGAACGAGACCGAACTCCTCGTGTCCTCTACGCGGCGGGTAGGCCGACATCGACTACATGGTCGATGCCGACGACGCCGGTGTAATCCCCCAATTCCACGGTGGTCTCCGCTCAGGCGTTCGCCTCCCTGCTCGACGACTGCATCACTCGCGTCTTCGGCATCAGCTATGACATCAAGTAGAGGACCAGATCTCCAAACGCGGTCTCAGAGGTCGTATTCTCCCGGACTGCCCGTGTATCCAGTGGTTTTCAGACCGTCAGGGTGTGTGCTCGTGCTGCTGGAGATGCGGGGTGGTTCTTGCTGGTCAGGTGGGGTGGCAGGTGGGGCGTGACGTGGCTTGTCCTGTCTCATCCCAGGACGCCCGGCCTTCGCAGCCGAGTGTTTCCGTTGTCGTCGCTGTGCGCCTGGGCGCACTCGGTCCGTGGCGGGACGTCCGAAGCATGCCGACGCGACGCCCGTACCCGAGTGATCTGTCCGATGCGCGCTGGGAGTTGATCGAGCCGGTGCTGTCTGCCTGGCGCTTCGAGCGCCGGGGCAGGGCCCTGAACTGCGACCGGCCGCCGGGACATGACCTGCAGCGGCGACGTGGACGCGATCTTGTACGTGGACAACCGGGGTTCAGTGGCGCTACCTCCCGCACGACTTTCCGCACTGGAACACGGTCTACGGCTACTTCGCCAAATGGGCCGACGAGGGCGTGTTCACCCAGCTCAACGGCCTGCTCAGGCAGCTGGTCGGGAGAAGGAGGGCGTGACGCTGAGCCGTCGGCCTGCGTGATCGACGCCCAGAGCGTCAAAACCTCCACCAGCGTCCCCGCCACCGGCCAGGGTATCGACGCCGGAAGAAGATCGTCGGCAGGAAGCGGAGCATCGTCACCGACACCCTCGACTCCTCCTCGCGGTGCTAGTCACCGCAGCGAGCGTGGGACTCCATCGCCGGCACGCGCCGATGGACCAGGTCGCCGCCGACCACCCCGGGATCCGAAAGTTGTGGGGTGGACGGCGGCTACCGACAGCACCTCGTCGGCACGCGGCCGCTCTCCCGCACCGACATGGAAATCACCGGACGGGGCCGGGACCAGGGGCTTCACCCCGATCCCGAAGCGGTGGGCGGTCGAACGAACCTACGGCTGACTCAATGCTCTACCCCGCCTGGCCCGCGCCTACGAAACCTGCGCACCCGCTCCGCCGTCATTCACATCGCTAGGACCGACCATGGTTCGCCGCTGCCTCACCGGCGAGAACACCATCTCCTGGCGCGAC
>JAKFGP010000058.1 GCA_021502835.1 Streptomyces thinghirensis | reverse complement strand
TTGGTTCGGTAGCATCGGATGGGTGGTAACCCTTTGTCCAGGGTTTGTGTAACCTTGTTTTCGCATTTATCGTGAAACGCTTTCGCGCGTTTTCGTGCGCCACGCTTTGATCGAGTCTCTCCGCTCGCTCTCGCGATTCTCACGTCACCGGGGTGTCACAGACTCCGTTCCAGGAGGTCGCCGCCCGTATCGGCGGGTCGATACGGGGCGGGCACCCGGGGGCGTGGCACGGGAGCGGGACCGGGCAGGCGGACAGGCATGCGAGACGGACGGAGATCTGATCCGCGGACCGGTGGCCCTGCCCGGAGCCGCCCACCCCGACGCCACCCGCCCCGCCACCACCCGTCCCAGAACAGCCCGTCCCGGCGCCCCCGCCGGAGCCGCCCGCCCCACGGCGTTTCTGGGTCGGCGCGCGCGGCACGGCGCCGCCGCGTCGGGCGCTCGCCGCCGTGTGTACGGCGGCCGGGATAGCGGACGCGGCTGGCCCGGCCCGGACGACCCGCCGTCGGTGCTGCTCGTCGCCCGTACGCACGCGGCCCGGGCTGGCGGCGGTCCACCGTGCCGTGGCGCGGCCTTCCGGCACTGGCAGGCTCCGGCGGGGGCTCTCGACCTCGACTCCGTCGTCCTCGTCGCGGACGCGCCGGGGCGGCTGCCCCGGCCACCGCCCAGTGAAGCGAAGCGGCCGTGGACGTCCATCGCGTTCCGTGGGTCCCTGCCTGGCGCCTCGGCGAGACGGACCGGAAGCCCGCCAGGCACCGGCCCCACTCCGCCTCACCGGGCGAAGATTGCGCTGAACCGCTCGCACGATGGACAGATGCTTGCGCGTTTTTTTTTTTTTTTCCTGTCCTGTACTGGTATCCGCGCACGGCAACCATCCAGGGGGACCTCTGCGTGCCGCCACTACATGCTGCTCCGGCAGCAGCCGACCCGACAGCAACGAACTGCTCGCCGCGCGCCGCCAGCAGCGCCCCACGGACGTCGAGCAGCGGTGCGGATCGATCCTGGTCGAGCACCCGCTGCCCGATTTCGAGACCTGCGGCACGACGACCACGTCCGCCCCACCGGGAGGAAGCGCGGGCCTGCTGCTCGGGCCGCTCGCGCCACGGACGCCGTGATCGCCTCACCGCTGTACTGGTACTCGCTGTCCGCCCCGGTCAGCGCTACCTCGACTACTGGTCCGGCTGGCTGCGCACCCCCGGCCTCGACTTCCAAGGCGACCCTGGCCGGCCGCACCTGTGGGGCGTCGCGACGCTCGCGCACCAGGAGGAGGTCGCCGACCCGCTGATCCGGCAGCCTGTAACTCGGCGGCCTACATGGGCATGCGTTTCGGCGGGGTACTGCTGGGCAGCAGCGGCGGCCCGGTGACGTCGCTGGACACCGAGGCCTGGCGGGCGCCGAACCTTCTTCGCGCAGGAGCGCCGCTCGCCCGTTTCCGGTACGAGCGGTGGACACCGTGCCCAGCGACGTGAGGCCAGTACCTACGGCGTGATGCCCGATGCCTACGAGGTGATGTCGGCTTCGCCGTGAAGACCGCGCCCGAGGCCACCAGGCGAACACCGCCGCCTAGAGGCCTGGAGGCCGGGGTTCGGCCCACCAGGTCATCCCGGTAGACGGGTTCGCGCATCAGGTCGGCGAAGGACAGCCAGTAGTGCGAGAAGAAGTACGCCTGGAGCGCGTCGAGCTGCGGGATCTGGTCGAGGATCTGGACGGTGATCAGCAGCCCCACCGTGGTCGCCATCGCCGCGATGCCACTGCCGGTCAGGGTCGAGACGAACAGGCCGAGGCCGCGACACCGACGAGCGAGGCGGCCACGGACCAGGGCGATCAGCAGGGGCGCGGCCCAGGCCCTCGGCGTAGGTGATCCGGGTGCCGGAGGATGGTGGTCAGGTTCACCGACCGGGGAACAGCAGCGCCCCGACCGCGAGCGCCGAGACCGCGACCGCCAGGGTGGCGGCGAGGCAGAAGGCGATCACCGTGGCGTACTTGGTGAGCAGCAGCCGGGTGCGGCCGGTCGGGGCGACCAGGAGGTAGCGGAGCGTACCCGCGTTCGCCTCGCCCGCGATCGCGTCGCCCGCGACGACGCCGATGGCCATCGGCAGGAAGAACGGAGGGTCGCGGCGAGCGCGGTGAAGACCAGGAACAGGCCGTTGTTGCTGATCTGCGAGATGAACGCCGGGCCCGCGCCGCCACCACCGCCTCCGCCTTCGCCGAACGACGCCCCGTCGCTCGTCTCGATCTTCACGGCGATCCCCACCAGGACCGGCACGGCGCCCAGCACGCCCAGCAGGGCGAGGGTGCGCCAGCGCCGGAAGGTGATCAGCAGTTCGCTGCCGGAGCAGCCTGAAGGACCACAGCGGACTCGGGGCGCGCACCACGCTCGGCACCTCGGCCCGCGACGTATCAGCCCGCGACATCGAAGCCCTCCCCGGTGAGCGCCACGAACGCGTCCTCCAGGGAGGCACGCTCCACTCCGAAGCCTCGGACGCGGACACCGGCCGCGACCAGGGCGGCGTTCAGGTCGGCGAGGTCGCGGTCCGGTGGCTCCGCCGTCACCCGGTCCTCGGCGACGACCACGTCCCCGGCCCCCTGCTCCTTCAGCACCCTGGCCGCCTCCCCCGCGTCCGGCGTGGTCACCACCAGCCGGCCGCGCGCCCCGGCCGCGAGGTCGGCGACCGCGCCCTGGCTGATCAGCCGCCCCTGCGCCATCACGGCGGCGTGCGTGCACACCTGCTCGATCTCGTCCAGCAGGTGGGAGGAGAGGAAGACGGTGGTGCCGTCGGAGGCCGGTTCGCGCACGAGCGCGCGGATCTCGCGCATGCCCTGGGGGTCGAGCCCGTTGGTCGGCTCGTCCAGGACGAGCAGGCGGCGCGGTTGAGCAGTGCCGCGGCTAGCCCGAGGCGCTGCTTCATGCCGAGCGAGTACGCCTTCGCCTTCTTGCCGGCGGCGGCCGCGAGGCCCACCCGTCCAGCGCCGCACCGACGCGCTCTCGCCGGGTGCGCGGGTCGGCGGCCGGGTCGGCGGCGTCGTAGCGCAGGAGGTTGTCGCGTCGGAGAGGAAGCCGTACAGGGCGGGGCCCTCGATGAGGGCGCCGACCTGGGGCAGTACTGGTGCGCGCCGCGCGCGCATGGGCCGGCCCAGGACCCGGGCGGTGCCCGAGGTGGGCTCGATCAGGCCCATCAGCATGCGGATGGTGGTGGTCTTGCCGGAGCCGTTCGGGCCGAGGAAGCCGAAGACGCTGCCCGCCGGGACGGTCAGATCCAGACCGTCGACGGCGAGCTGTCCGCCGCGGTAGCGCTTGGTGAGCGCCCGGGTGGCGATGACGGCGTCATCCGCGCCGTCCCCCTGGTCCGGACTCTCCGCTTCCGTGGCGGACGCTTCGGCCATCGGCTCCCTCGCTTCGTCGTCGTAGCTGCTCCGTGCTGATGCCCGGCGTCGGACGGCAGGCCCGGCGCCCGACGCCCGACGCCTGACGCCCGACGCGACCTGACGCCTGACCACCTTGACCTGACGCCTACTGAGCCGCGTCGGCCGCCTTCACCAGCGCGTCCTTGGTGACCGCACCGGCGTAGACCTTGCCGTCGTCCGTGATCAGGGCGTTGACCAGGCGGGTCTTGAAGACCGTGCCGGAGCCGAAGTCGCCCTTGACCTGGTCGCCGAAGGAGCCCGGGAAGCCACCGAGGTCGCCGCCCGCGGAGGCCGTGGGCAGGCCCTGGCCGCCGGTGTCGAAGGTGGCGATCGAGTTCCAGCCCTCGCCGATGACCTTCGGGCCGTCCGTCCCCCTGAGGCCGTCCGTCCCCTTCAGGCCGTCCATCTCTCTCGGCGAGGGCCACCCTCGGCCTCCCGGCCGTGCCCCGGCGCCTCGGCCGCCTCGTCGGCCTCGGTGACCTTCGCGCCCTTGGGCGGGGTGAAGTCGAACGTCGACGCGTCCGGCTTCGCGAAGCTGACCTTGGTGAAGCCCGCGTCCACAACGGCGGCGCCGCCGCTCGACGGGGTCAGCGTGAACTTCAGCGGCATGCCGGTCTCGGCGTCCACCGCGACGCTGATGGCGCCGACCGTGGAACCGTCCTGCTTGGGCTTGATCACCAGTCGGTACGCGTCCCGGCCGGCCACCTGCGCGGTGCCGTCGACGGTCACGGACGTGGTGTCGTCGACCGCCTTGAGGGCCTGGTCGGCGAAGTCCTTCGGGGTGGCCGGCACCTCCCTTCTCCGGCTGCTCGGCGCTGCCGCGGACGTGGTGGCGTGGTAGACCTCGTTGGACTTGCTGTCGTAGCCCCAGACGTCCCTTGCCGTCGTGAATCAGGCTGTACTCGGCGGCGTTCTCCAGCAGCGACAGCTTCTGCCGGTCGGGGCCGTCGGCGGCGACCCGCAGCGTGTGGGTGCCGGACACCAGCTCGGTGAGCTTGGCCGACGGGTCGGCGGCGGAGCCGCCCTCGTCCCCCGCCCGGAACCGGACCGCCGGACATACCGGACATCAGGCCGCTCTCCAGGCCGCCGAGGTCCGGCAGGCCCAGGTCGGTGCTGATCTTGACCGTGCCGGACAGCTGCTCGACGTCCGACTTGGCGATCTTCTCTATGAGCTGCTCCGCCGTGACCTTCGGAAGGTCGGGGTCCCCGGAGTCGGCGAGCGCGGGGACGAGGCCGATCGTCGCGGCCGCCACTCCCATCACCGCGACCAGGACGACGTACCGCGCGGCCCCTGCGCCGTCCGGCGCGCAGCTCCCTCGCCCTCCCCGGCGGTCGTGTTGTCGTCGGAGTCGATCGGTGCCATGTGTGCCCCTACCTCCGTCGTCGGCGGCGGCTGTCTCACGATCTCGCGCTCGTTCACCCGTGAGCCGCCATTCTCACCCGAATCGGTGAGGATTGGTGTTTCCGTGGTGTCCATCTGACCAAATCGGCCAAGCGGAATCGTCAGACCGCGGGCTCAACTCCGCCTACTCCTGCGGGATGACACGGAGGGCCGCGGCTCCCCGGCCCGTAGGGGCGCGGGTAGGCGGCCGGGCGCTCAGCCGGCCCGGTGCACCACGGCGTCGCACAGTTCCACCAGCGCGGACTTCGCCTCACACTCCTTGAGCAGGGCCAGCGCCGCCCGGGCGTCCTTGGCGTACCGCACGGTGTCCCGCCGCGCCTGCTCCAGCGCGGGGTGGGCGCGCAGCAGCCGCAGCGCCTCCGCGTGCCGCGCGTCGTCGCTCAGGTCGGAGTCCAGCAGCTCGCACAGGGCGATGTCCTCGGCGAGCCCCAGCCGGGCCGCCCGCTCGCGCAGCCGCAGCACCGGGAGGGTCGGGATGCCCTCACGCAGGTCGGTGCCGGGCGTCTTCCCCGACTCGTGGGAGTCGGAGGCGATGTCCAGGACGTCGTCCGCGAGCTGGAAGGCGACGCCGAGCCGCTCGCCGTACTGGGTGAGCACGTCCACGACCGTCTCGTCGGCGCCGGACATCATCGCGCCGAACCGGCAGGAGACCGCCACCAGCGAGCCCGTCTTGCCACCCAGCACGTCCAGGTAGTGGTCGACCGGGTCCCGGCCGTCCTGCGGCCCCGCCGTCTCCAGGATCTGGCCGGTGACGAGCCGTTCGAACGCCAGGGCCTGCACGCGGACCGCCTCTGGTCCGAGGTCGGCGAGGATCTGGGAGGCGCGGGCGAAGAGAAGTCGCCGGTGAGGACCGCGACCGAGTTGTCCCAGCGGGTGTTGGCGCTGGGCACGCCGCGCCGTACGGCGGCCTCGTCCATCACGTCGTCGTGGTACAGGGTGGCGAGGTGGGTCAGCTCGACGACGACGGCCGAGGGCACGATCCCGGGGGCGTACCGGTCGCCGAACTGAGCGGAGAGCATCACCAGCAGTGGCCGGAAACGCTTGCCGCCGGCCCGCACCAGATGCTGGGCGGCCTCCGTGATGAACGGAACCTCGCTTTTGGTTGCCTCAAGCAACCCCTTCCTCGACCGCAACCAATCCGGCCTGGACATCGGCTTCCAGAGCCTGGTCCCGCACGCTCAGCCCGAACGGCCCGACGACGGTCACGAGGGGTCTCCTGTCTGCTGGTGTCTACTGGCGATTACCTGGTTTGTCGATAGGTCGCTGCCACCACTCAAGTCAGCGTATCCGGTCACCTTTCGATCACCGCTAGCGCCCACCGTTACAGGCCGGTCGGTATCGGATCATGCACAGTATGTTTTTGATCAGGTGATATGAGCAGATATCGATCGCCATCACCAGGGGCCGGAACCCGCCACCGAAGATCATCACCCCTCCCAACGGCCCGCACTCGAATACGTCACCCGCTCGGGTCACCCCGATCCCGCCCCGAACGGATGCCCGCACAGCACACGGAAACACCGGCCGGGGCAGGGTCGGAGACGAGAGAAGCGCGGCGGCCGGCCCACCCGACCGCCGACCGGAACCCGAAGCCCCTCCCCACCTGCGGGCGATTGACTCCAAGTTGGCCCTAATGCCCGATTTGCCATCCTTGTTGAGGCGGGTGAGTTGGCTCACTTCGCCCCACCTGTAGGCAACCCTGCCGCCGACTGTGCCCTCCCTTTGCCCCGCAAGCCAGTTGAGGCTTGGCAGCCGCAAAGGATCAAGCACCTCAAACACCTCCAGACCAAGGTCAACAGGCGCGTTGGTGATTCCTGCACTTGTTTCGGACATGTGCTCTCGCATACGTTCCCGGCCTGTCGGGCGGACGCCGAATCCTGCCACCGCCCGGACGCACAGTCATCCGCCAACAAACTCGCGAGGCAGGAGCGGGGGACCCAGGTAAGTCGCCGCACTGGTCACCACCGGAGCGGCTCGGGGTGAAGCCGTGCCCGTCGAGGGCCGGCCGGGCACCTCCCCGCCCGAACCCGACAGCTCACCTCGCAGGCGTAAGGAGAGGGACTCAAGCATGTCTGCCAACGGTCAGAACCGTCACGCCCGCACCGCCCGCCTCGCCCGGAAGCTCGCCGTGGCCGGCACCGGCGCCGCCGTGCTCGCCCTGCCGCTCATCAGGGCCACCAGCGCCTCCGCGGCCACCCCGGCCGCCACCACGGCCGCCGCGACCGCCACCACGGCCGCGACGACGTACCCGGACAACCTCGACGGCTGGATCCGTGAGTCGCTCGACATCATGGCCCAGCACGGCATCCCCGGCTCGTACGAGGGGCATCCACCGCAACATCATGCGGGAGTCGTCCGGCAACCCGCTGGCCATCAACAACTGGGACATCAACGCCATCAACGGCACCCCGTCCAGGGCCTGCTCCAGGTGATCGACCCGACCTTCCAGGCGTACCACGTGCCCGGCACCTCCTGGGACCCATTACGACCCGGTCGCCGACATCACCGCCGCCTGCAACTACGCGGCCGACCGGTACGGCTCGATGGACAACGTCTTCGGCGCGTACTGAGGCCGTAATACGGGACCTCTGCGCCCTAACACCGGTCTCTACGCCGTAATACCGGGCTCTACGCCGTATCACGAAGCTCTGAAGATCCGTTCGGGGACGACGGCCACGCCGTCGTCCTCGTTCGTCAGGGTGACCTCGTCGGCCACCGCCTTGAGTTCGGGGTGGGCGCCCGCGCGCTGGCGACACCGTGGGCCGCCCAGTCGAACATGGGGATGTCGTTGGGCATGTCCCCGAAGGCGATCGTCCGTCGGCGGCTCACGCCCAGGCGCTCGGCGGCCAGCGCCGAGCCGGTGACCCTTGGTGATGCCGCACGGCTGTAACTCGACCGTCCCCGGACCCGACATCGTGACCGTGGCGGGGAACCGAGCCACCGCGCGCGCCGTCGCCGCCAACTCGTCGTCGGACAGCTCGGGATGGCGCAGCGGCACGCTAGCTGATCGGCGCGCTCCACAGCTCGTCGCGCCGCTCGACCCGCACCGGGCAGCGTCGGGTGAGGCATCAGGTAACCCGGCTCGATGAGACGTCGGGCCGTCGACACCGTCCTGGTCGACCGCCGCGTGCACCTGCCCCACCTCGGCCTCGATCTTGCCGAGCGCGGTCTCGGCCAGCTCCCGGTCCAGGGTGACCGACCACAGCATCCGGTGCGCGCCGGCGTCGGCCACACCTGGGCGCCCTGGCCGCACACCACGAGTCCCGTGCAGCCGAGACGGTCGAGCATGGGCCGCACCCGGGGCGCCGGCCGCCCCGTCACCACCAGATGCCGCGCACCGGCCCCGGCCACCCGCGCCAGCGCGGCCAGTGACCGGTCGGACACGGTGTCGTCGCCGCGGAACAGCGTGCCGTCGAGATCGGTGGCGACGAGTGAATACGCGGTGCGGTCCATGATCAGGAATACGGACACCGCACCTGTCCGACTCACCCGCGATCGCTTCCGAACGAGGAGGCGCGAGGTCGGCACGAGTCCGCACGAGTACAGCACGAGTGCGCACGAGGACTCACGTTCGTGTCCGAAACCCTGGCACATCATCGGCTAAAAGCCGGTTAAAGGCCTGTGCACCGGTTGGCAACAACATGGTCCACTACCTACCGGCCGGACGGCACCGGGGGTACCTTCCTTTTGTCCAGGGGGACTTGATCGGGGGGTCGGGTTGAACAGCGGACGTGTGCGTGTCTCAGGCCGGAGGAACTGGGCGAGGGGGAACGGGAGCACTGGCGCGAGTTGCGCGCCAAGTCGACGGCACCCCGCAATCCGTTCATGGAACCGGGTTCACCGACGTCGTGGGCCGGGTGCGGCCGCGGGCACGGATCGCGGTGGTGTACGACGGTGGTGAGGCGGCCGGTTTCCTGCCGCACGAGCGCGGACCGCTGGGTCAGGGCCGGGCGATCGGACTCGGGGTCTCGGACTGCCAGGGCGCGGTGCTGCGCCCCGGCCTCACCCCGGACACCCGCGAACTGCTGCGGGCCTGCTCCTGTCGAGCTTCGCCTTCGACAACCTGGAGGCGGAGCAGGGGTTGTTCGTACCGCACGCCGCCGAGGAGCACACCACCTACGTCATCGACGTGGAGAAGGGCTACGAGGCGTACAGGCAGGCTGCGCGACCGGTCGCCGAAGTTCCTCAAGACCACCCTCGCCAAGGAACGCAGGCTCGGCCGTCAGGTCGGGGACGTGCACTTCGTGTTCGACGAGCGGGACCCGGCCGCGCTGCGCACGCTCATGGCGTGGAAGTCGGCGCAGTACCGCAGGACGGGACGCCGGGACCAGTTCGCGCAGGAGTGGATCACGCGGCTCGTCGGGCGGCTCGCCAGGACGGGCGCCGGGTGCACCGGCACGCTGTCCGTTCTCTACGCCGACGGCCGACCGGTCTCCGCCCACTTCCGGACTGCGCTCGGCGACGGTCCTGGCGTGCTGGTTCCCGGCGTACGACCCGGGTTCATCAAGTACTCGCCGGGTCTTGTCCTGCATCTGCGGATGGCCGAGGCAGCCACCGGCCAAGGCATCAGCATGCTCGACATGGGACGGAGTTCGGCGGAGTACAAGGACGCGCTGAAGACCGGTGACCTGCCCGTGTACGAGGGGGCGGCGACGCGCGTGGGGGTGGGGCGCCGCGCTGCACCTCGCTCGGCCGCGAGCCGGCCGCCGCGCGCACGGCTGTGCGCGACCGGCCCCGGCTGGCGTCGCTGGCGGTACGGACGTTGAGGGCGCGGCCCGGCTGCGCCGGTCGTGACGGAGGGCAACCACGAGGGGGTGGGCGCATGGCCGGTGAGCGGCGTGCGTCGCGGAGACACGGCAGGAGATAGCAGGGTTCCTGAGCATCGGGCCGGTGCAGGTCGCCGAGCTGGATCTCGGCCCCGAGGGAGAGGGGGAGGGCCGCGGGCGCGAGGGGGCGGAGCTGAGACCCGGTCCGGGCAGCCCGCCGGTGACGACCGGCGCGGTGTTCGTCCTGGTCAGACGGGCGGGCCGGCCCGTCGGTACCGTGCTCGGACAGGTACCCGAGGGCGCGGATCCCACGGAGGTGCTGTCCGGGCTCGCCCGGAAACTGCTGCAAGGGGCGCCGTCCGAGCCGTTGCCCCGGCCGCCGTCCGCCAGTGTCGTGGTCGCCACCGGGAACGCGCGGACCAGCTCGCCCGCGCGCTGGACTCGCTGCTCGCGCAGGACCACCCGGACTTCGAGATCGTCGTCGTCGACAACGCGCCCGTGACCGAGGAGACCCGGGAGCTGGTCGAGCGCAAGTGCGGCGAGCGGGTGCGGTACGTGTGCGAACCGGTGCCCGGACTCGCCATCGCCCACAACCGGGGTCTCGCGGTCGTACGGGGCGCGGTGGTCGCCTTCACCGACGACGACGTGGTCGCCGACCCGCGCTGGCTCACCGAGCTGACCGCGCCGTTCGCCGCCGACCCGCGCCTTGGCTGCGCCACGGGGCTGATCCTGCCCGCGCGGCTGCGCACTCCCCCAGGTCCTCCTGGAGAGCCACGGCGGCTTCGCGAAGGGGTTCACCCCGCCGGACGTACGACCCCGAGCACCGCCCGCCGACGAGCCGCTGTTCCCGTTCACCGCGGGCCGGTTCGGCTCCGGCGCCAACATGGCCTTCGTACGGACGTGCTGCGGGCGGTCGGCGGCTTCGGACCCCGCGACCGGAGCGGGCACGCGCGCGGGGCGGCGACGACCTCTACGGCTTCGTCCGCGTCCTCGCCCAGGGGCGGCGGCTGCGCTACACCCCGCACGCACTGGTCTGGCACCACCACCGGGAGACCTGGCGGGACCTGGAGACCCGGGCCTACGGCTACGGCGCGGGCCTCACCGCGTATCTCACGGCGATCCTGGTGAACCGGCCCGCTGCTGCTGCCGGCCTTCCTCGCCCGGGTGCCGGGCGGACTGGCGCACGCGCGGGCGGCTGACCGCCGTACGCGCGACCGGTGAGGGTGCGGACGCGGCGGCGGAGGGGCCGGGCGGGCACGACTCCCGTACGCATCCCTGGCCGCGGCGCCGCTGTCCCGGTTGCAGCGCCAGGGCATGCTGTACGGCCCCGTCGGCTATCCGCGGGCCCGTCGCGCCCTGCGGCCGGGTCAGACTGGAGGCGCGATGAGCGAGGCGTCCGAGACTCCGGGGGCGGCCGGGGCTCCGAGAGCTGCGGAGACCCCGAGGGCGGCGGAGACCCCGAGGGCGGCCGGGGCGCGGGAGGGCGTTCCCGCGGCAGGCGGACCGGACGGGCGGGGCGGGCTGGACCGACCGGGCGGCGGGCCGGGCGGGCCGGGCAGGGGGACCGGTCGGACCGGGCGGGCACATACCCGTCTTCTCTACCACGCCGTCATGGACGATCCGCCCTCGTGGATCGCCGAGTTCACCGTCGCTCCGAAGGAGTTCGCCGCCCATCTGGACGCGATCGTGGACAGCGGCATGACGCCGGTCACGATCAGCGTGCTCGCCGACCACCTCGCCGGGCGGGCACCCCTGCCGCCCCGGCCGGTGCTGCTCACCTTCGACGACGGCTTCGCCGACCTGCCCGGCCCCACGGCCGAGGCGCTGGCCGAGCGCGCGCTGCCCGCCACCGCCTACCTCACCACCGGGGCCATCGCCCCGGGCGGCCGCAATCTGCTGCCCCCGGCCCCGATGATGACCCTGGGCGCGGCGGCGGAGCTGGAACGTTCCGGCATGGAGATCGGCAGCCACACCGTCACCCACGCCCAGCTCGACACGCTGTCCGCCAAAGGGCTGGCGTACGAACTGCGCACGTCCAAGGCCACGCTGGAGGACGCCCTCGGGACATCCGGTCCGCCACCTCGCCTACCCGCACGGCTACAACAGCGCGAAGGTGCGGTCGTTGTCGGCCCGCGCCGGGTACGAGACGGCGACCGCCGTGCGGCACGCGCCGCTCCGACCGCGACAGCGGTACCGCATCGCCCGGCTCATCGTGCGGCGGAGCCACACGGTCGCCGACGTCGAGGCGTGGCTGGCGGGAGGGGGCGTCCGGATCGCCCCCTACCGCGACGGGCCGAAAACGGTCGCGTGGCGGTGGTACCGGCGGGGGCGTGCCATGGTGCGGGGGCCCGAGTTCGCCCGGCTGACCGCGGTCACTCGAGTGGCTGGTTGAGGTTGCGGGTCGGCGACCACCTTGCGCAGGCTGGCCCACGCCCGGTCGTTGGCCACGGCCAGATTGCAGTTCGGTCCCGGGTCGCGGTAGTTCCACTGGAGGGCGGCCTTGACGCCCTCCAGTTCCTTGAGCACGCGGGGCACCTGCGCGTACCAGTCCGCCTGCCGGTCCGGCCGCTTCGGGTCGGAGGCGCTGCCGAACTCCGAGAGCATCAGGGCTTGTCGTCGGAGAGGTTGGCGCGGATCCAGTCGTGGGTGGCGTGCTGCGTCTGGGCGAAGCTGAGCCAGTCCGTCTTGTGGCAGAGGTAGTGTTGTACTGGTTGTAGCCGATCCAGTCGACGTACTCGTCCCCGGGTACATGCTCTTGAACAGGCCGGCGTGGTCGAGGTAACCGGTGATGATCCAGGTCCACACGACGTTGTCGACGCCCAGCTCGCGGAACCGGTCGTGGATGTGCCCGGTAGGCCCGCACGTAGTCGGCCGGTGTGCCGTTGTCCGGGGTGCGGGTGTCCATCTCCAGGTCGAAGGAGAGGAACACCTTCTTCCCCGTGCGCTGCCCGTACTCCTTGATGCGCTGGGCCTGGACGTCGATCACGGAGTCGTCGAGGTCGCCAGGCGGCTGTCTGCTTCCAGGTGGGCTGCTGCTGCTTGGTGCCGCCCCACCACTTGCTCTCCCAGGAGAGCAGCAGCATGCGGTCCTCGCCGACGCGCTGCTCCTGCTCGGTGAGGAGCTGGCCTTCCAGACGGGTCTCCGTGACCGCGGACATGTCGTGGTACGTGTACACGATGTCGAGCCCGCGCCCGACGTTCTTCTCGTACTCGTGCACCTTCTCGGCCAGGTCGGACTTGTCGGTGCGGCACGAACGCGCCGAACCAGGCGCCACAGGGCGGTTCGAGCAGCTCGGTCGGTCGGCACTTCGCGTCGTCGGCCGGGTCGGCGGGGCCCGAGGCGTCGCGCAGGGCGAGCACCGCGACCAGGACCGCGCAGGTGGCCGTGATGGACGTGATCAGCAGCCGGCGCCGGCCCGGTCCTCTGCGGTCTCCGGGGGCTTTGGGGGCTTGGGGGCTTGGGCCGGCGGTGCTGTCCGGTCGTCGTCGAGTCTCCGGCCGGGGCGGCTTGAGCGGGACGGGCGAACCTCACAGGTGGAACCCTTCCGTGTCCTCGGCGCCATCGCACCGGCGCCATACTGGGCGTCGGCGGGGAGGCACGCAGGCGCGGGCAGAACGCGGCGAGCGTGGTCAGCAGGGTGAGCGTCAGCAGGACGCGGTCCCCACTGAAGGCATGCGCGGCTATCAGTACCGTGGCGACGAGCATCGCGGCGCTCACGCTCAGCAGGACGGCCAGCATCAGCCGTTCCAACAGGTCGGAGTGGCGTTCGAAGTTCGGGTCCCGGCGCTCGACGGGTGCTTCGGCACGGCGGGGCCCGCAGCGCGGGGCCGCAGATCCCGACCAGGGCGGCGCCCGGGCCGACGGCCAGGAACGCGGCGACGGCCGCGCCGCGCAGTGGTGAGCCGCCGGGCAGGGCGAGCGCGGCGAGCGCCAGCCAGCCGGCGAACGGGGGCGCGTACGGATCACGAGGTCCTGCGGTGTCATGGCGTCCTGCGGTGTCATGGCGTCCTGCGGTGTCGTGGCGTCCTGCGGTGGCACGGCGTTCGGCGGTGTCATGGCTGACTCGCTCCCCTTCTCAGCTCGCCGGTTTCAGGACGTAAGAGCACGCCGGCGCTGTTCTCGGCGATCAGCTCGAACCTCGGTGACGCCGCCACGGACTCCCGTACGCGCGCCAACTGCGCCTTGTCCAACTGGCCGTTCATCTCGAGTTGGCCGTCTGCCCCTGGGTGAGCAGGAAGTAGGCGCGTGCCGGTGTTTCCGCGGCGGCCATGTCGCGGGCCAGGACGGCGGCCGGGTCGCGGACTATCTCGTCGACGTGGCGTCGGTCGTCGTCGAGGAACCAGTAGTGGTCGACTCTCCAGTACTGCTCGTAGGCGAGCGGGTAGTTCCGGTTGGCGGCGACGACCGAGGGTCGTCGGGCGCCTGGTCAGAAGAGCCGCTGGACGAGGGCGACTTCCCGGGGCGGGAAGTAGTTGATGCGGTCCTTGCCCGAGTAGCTCGGTACGAAAGCGAGGGTCCCCGCGAGCAGCACGAGCGGCGGCACCCACGCGCCGTACCGCAACGGGGCGGGAGGAGGCGGTGGCAGGCGGCGGCGTCGGGCCATGGTGGCCGGCGAGCGTCCGCCCGTCTCCCGCGCTGCGGCGTCGGCGGCCAGTGTGTCGGACCTTGGGCACGCGCGGCGGCGGCGAAGAAGGCCGCGCCGGGCAGCGTGAACATCAGGACTCCGGAAGATCATCTCGCTGCCGTAGCTGCTCGCCACGAACATCGGCGGCGGCGCGGGCGGCGACCAGCAGCAGCGGCAGCGCCCGGTGCCGCAGCACCCGTTGGCGCAGTACACCCACCAGCGCGAGCAGGGCACGGAACCCGAAAGCAGCCGGGCCGCCCAGGAGGTCGCCACCGCTCCGGCGCCGGTGGGGGTGGCCCGTGCCCGGTCTCGACGCTCGGCGCCGACGTCGCCGATGGAGCGAATCGTGTCCGGCATGGCGGCGTGACAGGAAGGGCAGCGCGGCCGTGAGGCACCAGGCCAGGAAGATCACGACCGTCGTGACCGCCGGGACCCAGTGGCGGTAGCGGCGCGTGAAGACCAGCGCGACGAGCGTGACGACGAGCATGCCGGGTGTCAGCTGGTGCGAGACGACGATGGCGGTGACCAGCACGCTGAGCAGTACGGTCACACGGCCTGTTCCTGCCGGCCGCCCCGTCCGCCGGAGCGGCCGTAGCGGCGCAGTACGACCGCGATGACGCCCAGGTGGAGGAGGAAGGCCACGGACTGCGGGGAGAAGTAGTCCTGGCCCACCCAGTTGGCGACGCAGAACAGCCACCGGCGGTCCAGGTCAGCCGCCGGTCCTCGGTGAAGGTCCGGTAGATCAGCAGCAGCGGGAGCAGCAGCAGCACGCTGGAGACCAACGGCCACCAGGCCATGTACATCGCGGCGTTGTCCACACCCAGCAGCCGCACAAGCGCCGCCTGGGCGGCGAAGAAGCCAGGCCACTGATCGTAGACGGCCATGTCGCCGAGCTGGTCCGCGGTCTGCAGACCGCCGGACGTCAGCAGATGGTCGATGACGGCGTCGCGTCTTCCACGCCCAGGCGTAGAGCGGGGTCGGGTACAGAACGAGCCTGGGTGGCCCGCTCCATCACCAGCAGGCCCAGGACGTACGCGAGGGACCAGCCGTTGCGACGGCGCGGGTCGCGGACCGTGAGCCAGAAACCCGCGGTGAGCACGGCGAGGCCGGCCCAGAAGGTGGGGTGCAGGGCGCTGACCAGGCCGTAGTCGTCCAGGGCGGACACGTCGGTGTGTCGCATCGCGTAGCCCCACAGGGCCAGGGCGACGAGGAGGGGGCACGGCAGGCCAGGCGGCGGCCATGCGGGTCGGCCAGGCGGCCGGAGCGAGGTCGGACAGATCCGTCACGGGCAGCTCGGCGGCGGAGCCGGAGGGCTCCGGGGTAGAGGGGCGGTGGGCACGTGCGGTACTCCCCCCGGCCCGGCCGGGCGGATGCTTCGTCCGAGGTCGTGGTGTCCGACTCCTGCGAGGGCGCGGGGCCGCTCCTGTGAGGTGCGGGGCTCCTCGGCTGCTTCCGGCGCGTCCCGGTTCGACGCGTCCCGGGGTTCCCTGCCCGGGCGCGGGCTCTGGTGCGGATCTCTCCCGTGGAGTTGCTGGCGGACGCACGACGGTTCCCCCTGGCGATTCGGCTCTGTGCTTGATCAGTCCCTGGACATTGCCGTTCGGTCTGGTGCGGTGCGGAGGCTCCGTCATAGCTGTCTTGTCGGTCGCGTCGGTCACGTCGATCGCGCCACGTCAGGCTCGTCGTTGCCCGTCGTGCCCGTCGCGCCCGTCAGGCTCGTCGTGCCCGGCGCGTCCGTGGTGTCCGTCGTGCCCGTCGTGCCCGTCGCGTCCGTGGTGCCGTCGTTTCCGTCGCGTCCGTCATGAAGGACGGGCGGCGCAGGGACAGGAGCAGGACGACGAGGACGAGCAGCAGGAGGAGAGGCGGCGCGATCGGCGCGAGCTCTGACGCCAGACCCAACCCCCCACCGCGACGAGATACAGAACCCCCCAGCGTCCCCTGCCAAGGCAGCCGGCCGCCCGCCTCGCGAGCAGCAGCCACAGCGGTACGAGACACAGCAAATGCAGGACGAGCGGAGTCCAGCGCAGCAGTGGGCCTGGCCCATCGAGCCCCGCCGCTTCCGCAAGAAATCCGGCCGTCTCGGTGTATAACGTCCCACCGACCGCCTCCGGTTCCCGGCCGAGCGCCACGGGCGCCGCGTGCAAGGGCCAGGACGGCGGCGCCAAGTGCGCCACCGGGCAGCCACGGGTCGGGCGAGGCGCACAACGTCACGGCCGCCACGAACACCACGAGAATCAGGGCCCCGGCGACCAGCGCCGTCGGCAGGATCCCCGCAACAGCTCCTGCCCAGTGAGTTCGCGCCCGAGCTCTGAAGCGCCGCCCAGCCACGGCAAGTCGCGCAACGCCACCAGGAAGACGATGGTGGCGACGCCGAGCAGCAGCCAAGGGCAGGCCTCAGAAGCCGCTCGGGGATCCGCCCCGATCCCGCCGTCGTCGCCGTCGCCCTCCACGAAGGCGCCGTCAGCGTCGCCGTGGCGGTGGTCGCCGTCTCCGCCGCCGTCGCCTTCGGGGCGGGGCGGAGCCGAGGCCCGAGTCCGCGTCGGTCGCGTGGGGCTCCTGCGGCACGTCGGTCGCGTGGGCCACGTGGGACACGTGGGACACGTGGGACGCGTGGACACGTGGGACGCGTGGGGCGCGTGGGGCGCGTCGGCCTCATGGGTCGCATCGGACGCGTCGGGCGTAGCAGTCGCACCAGACGCAGTGCTCGCGTCGGTCAGGTCCGGCGTCGGGTCCTGGCCGGACGGGAGCCCGCTCCCCCGCGCCCGGGTTCCGTGGCCGCCGGACGATCACCGCGGGGTGTCCGCCTCCAGGGCCTCCCGTTCGTACCCCGGACGCCCTATGAACAGGGCTACGGTCGTCGTCCCGTGGCGCCTCGTCGGACTGCCCGTGCTCGTACGCCGCCCGCCGCGCCCAGCTCGTGCCGTACCCGGCGGTGGCGTTCAACCGGGCCCAGTGGGTGCCGTAGGAGCTGCCGGGCCCCGGCTTCCGGACGCCCCGCGGCCCGAGGCCACCGGAGGCGTCCGTTCCCCGGGCCCGCCGGAACGACCGGTTCCGTCGCTGCCGCGCAGGGTGGCCCGCAGGCCGGGCACGCAGCCGACGGCGACCACCGTCATGCCGCCGAGCACCGCCCAGCCGGCGCCCGCGATCCCGGCCGGGCTGAACGGGGATCGCCGCGCTGCCCAGCACGAGGACGCACATGGTGCCCTGCACGGCGGCGACCACGCCGGTACGCCCCTGGACGCGGAGCACGCCGATGTACAGCTCGACCACGATCCTCGCGCAGCGCCCCGATGGCCAGCAGCCGCAGCACCGTGGAACCGTGCTCGGCGTAGTCCTCGTCGAAAGGCGCGAGGATCTGCGGCGCGAAGACGACCAGGAAGAGCACCACCGGCACCAGCAACAGCGTCATGCGGCGCAGCGCCCGCGGACGCCGTCGGCGAGGCGGCGCGGGTCGTGCGAGGCGGTGCGCGGTGAGGAGGAGGCCATGTTGATGGCCGTGAACTCCATCGTGCCGCCGACGGTGTACGCCACGTAGAAGTAGCCGTTCTCCGCGGCGCTGAAGTTGACCGCGACCATCACCGGGAGCAGGTTGATCATCGCCAGGCTGAACACCGCGCCCAGCGAGTCCCCGGCCAGGAACCGGCCCATCTCACGGACCTTGGGCGGCTCCACGTCGTGCAGTCGGCGGCGGCCTGGCGCGGGATAGTCTGCGGAAGATCAGCCAGCCGAGCGGCAGGGTGGAGAAGGCGATGGCCACGGCCCAGGGACACGAAGATGCCGAGCACCGGCAGCGTGGTGGCGAAGAGGGCCAGCAGGATCAGCTTCCCGACCGAGAACACCGCGTTCCCGGCGGGCACCCACTCCGCCTTGCGCAGCCCGGTCAGCACGCCGTCCTGGAGGGTGAGCAGCGCCCAGGCCACGCACGCCGCGACGAACAGCGCCCCCCGCCTCGGCGGTGCCCAGCGGGGCGTACGAAGCGCCCCACAGGTCGAGGGTGAGCAGGGAAGACGACGGCGGCCACGGCGACGACCACCGAACTGGCCGCGTACGCCCGCCACACCAGCGGCCCGGTCGCGCGGCCGGCTCGCGGTATCGAAGCGGACCACGGCGCCGATCATCGTGGTGGCCGTGATGCTGGCGAGCAGCCGCATGGCGGCGATGGCGGCGGAGCCCCGCCCCGACGGCCTCCTCCGAGTAGTAGCGGGCGGCCACGAGCCAGAAGCCGAGGCCTAGCACGGCGGAGACGCCGGTGCTGAGCATCAGGAAGTAGGCGTTCTTGAAGAGCGAGTCGCCTCCGTGCCCGCTCCCGGACGGCGTCGGGCCACCGCCCGCGGGTGCCGCCGCGGTCTCGTGCACCTGGGTCTCAGCCACCGGTCGGAACCAGCCCTTCCGGGTGCCTCGGCCGGTCGTACTCCGGACCCCTCCAGCGCGGCGACGACCGCACGCGGGCGCGCAGCGGATCCACGGGCAGCGCGTGCCGCGCGAACCAGCGCGCCCCCTCCGGAGAGGGTGACGGGTCGGTGAAGGCGGCGCCCGCGTAGTCGTCCAGCGGCGGGTCGTAGAGGTAGCCGACGACGATGCCGCGCCGGGCCAGCGCCCGCACCGCCGCGTCCCGGTCCGCCACGAGCAACGGCACGCGGAACAAGGGCTGCGCGGCGTTCGGTGATCGGCTCCGCGCACCCTCCCACCCGGCCGGATTCGCCCAACGCGTCGACAACAGCAGCTCCGTACCCGCACGGCAGTCGGCGAGTACGTCGTCGAGCCGGTCGAGCCCACGTCCGATGCGCCCGAGCCGGAACCGGCCGGCGCGCAGCCGGTAGTCATGCATGTCGACGCGGACCCAGGGGTCGTGGGCGTCGAGGGGTCCCGGGCATCGAGGCCGGGGGCCGAGGCGACCGCGCGGGTCAGCTCCTCCGGACGCAGCGGCATCCGGATCTCCTCCCGCTCCATCAGCCCCAGCAGCCGCATCGCGGCCCAGGCGGCCCGCCGCAGCCGCAGCCCTCGCACGGCGGCCTCCGCGTACGGCCGCACGGCGTAGGCGAGTTCGGCCGTGGTGCGGCGCGGCAGCAGTAGGTCGTCGCAGGTTTCGCCAGCGCGTCCCGCAGCCCCGGGTCGGCGACCGCGAGGATTCCCCGGCCTTGGCACCGACGTGCTTGGACAGGCTGAAAACGGAGGCATCACCCCAGCGCCGACCGGCCGCCCGCCCACCTCGCTGCCGATGGCGTGCGCCGCGTCCTCGAACAACGGGATGCCCGACGCGTCGCAACGGGCCCGCAGTCCGGGCGCCGGGTCCGGGCTGCCGGCCAGGTTGGTCGTCACTACGGCGGACAGCGAACCCCACACCTCCGCAGGCACGGCATCGATGTCGATGGACGCGTCCGACGGATTCAACGGCGCCTGCACCGGCCGCAGTCCGGCCGCGAGCACGACGAAGAAGATGACGTCGTCGTTGACCGGCGACATCAGCACCCGGCCGCCCGGCGGGCACCAGTGGCGCAGTGCCGCGTACAGCCCGAAACGGCATGACGGTACGTACACGCATTCTCGGCCGAGTCGGCTGCGCGTGGTCTCTTCCAGCCGCTTCCTCGGCTGCGAACCATCCCGCACCGAACCCGGACCGGCCTCCCCAATGGCCATCCGCCCCCCTGGTGTGCCATCGAAGCCCCCTCCCCGGAGGCCTTCCGGCACCCGCCAGAGTCGCCCCGTTCGCACCGCTCCGTCGGATTGCGTACCGGCCTCGTGGACAACTTCCCGCACACAACCGGAAGCGGAGCGCCACATCCCCGGCCGTTCGCGCGGGCGTACGCGGGCGGCGGAGGAGCCCTCCCACCGGTCACTCCCCCACCCTCCACGCACGGGCGCCCGGACCATCCCCGCACGTCAGCACACCCGAACGCCTCCCCTGCCACGCCCCGCCACCTCCCGACGCACTGCCCAAGACCGGTATGTCACCCGTAACGTGTGGCCCGACCACGAACCACGTGGCGCACCCGGCGCGCACGGCGCACATGGCGAGCACGAAAGCGAGGCAGCACCCGATGCCCCCTGCGATGTCCCCGAGGGCGACCCCTTCGGCCGCCACAACCTTCCGTACGGCGTGTTCTCGATCCCCCGGCACGCAGGAGCGGACGGTGGGCGTCCGGCTCGGCGACCACGTCCTCGACGCCGGCGCGGCGGCCCACGCACTCGGATCGCCGTACGCCTCCCGCTCGCACGGCCCACCCTGAACCCGCTGCTGGCGGCCGGCCGCACCGCCTGGTCCGAGCGTACGGCGCGCGCTGACGGCCTGGGTGACGGTCCCCGCCCACCGCGCAACCCTGGAACCCCTCTTCCACCCCCTCTCCTCGGTGACGCTGCACCTGCCCTTCGAGGTCGCGGACTACGTCGACTTCTACGCCTCCGAGAACCACGCCCGGAACGTCGGCCAGATCTTCCGCCCCGACGCCGCCGACTCCCTCACCCCCCAACTGGAAACACCTCCCCATCGGCTACCACGGCCGCTCCGGCACGTGGTCGTGTCCGGCACGGACGTCATACGGCCGTCCGGGCAGCGCAAGGCCCCACCGACGCCGCTCCCGTCTTCGGCCCGTCCGTCCGCCTCGACATCGAGGCCGAGGTCGGCTTCGTGGTGGGCGTGCCATCCGAGCTGGGCAGCCCGGTGGCGCTCGGCGACTTCCGCGAGCACGTCTTCGGACTCTGCCTGCTCAACGACTGGTCCGCGCGGGACGTCCAGGCCTGGGAGTACGTCCCCCTCGGCCCGTTCCTCGGCAAGGTCCTTCACCACCTCGGTGTCGGCCTGGATCACACCGCTGGACGCCCTGGAGGAGGCACGGGTGTCCCCGCCGGAGCGCACGCACGAACTGCTGCCCTACCTCGACGACACGGACGGGGAACTCGACGAACCCGGAGGCTACGACCTGCGGATCTCCGTCTCCGTCAACGGGCACGTCGTCTCCGAGCCGCCGTTCTCCTCCATGTACTGGACGGCTGCCCAGCAACTGGCCCACATGACCGTCAACGGCGCCTCCCTGCGTACCGGTGACCTCTACGGCTCCGGCACGGTGAGCGGACCGGCCGACCGGGAGCGCGGGTCCCTGCTGGAGCTGACCTGGAACGGACGCGATCCCCTCGAACTGCCGGACGGCAAGCGGACGTTCCTGGAGGACGGGGACGTGGTGACCCTGTCGGCCTGGGCACCGGGGCCGGGCGGCACCCGGGTGGGGCTGGGCGAGGTGACCGGCCAGGTGGTCCCGCCACGGACCGGACGGTAGCCACCGCGACTCCCCCGCCCCCCCCCGGCTTCTGCGCACTCGGATCCGTTGCCCGTCGGGGCCTGACTCACGCCGCCCGGCACCGTCATACTGGCGTCGGGCGGTGTGTGCGGCACGTCCGTGCCCGCGCGGCGAGCACCGTCACGCCGGCCCGACCACAGTCGCACCCGGAGACACCCCGGACACATCCCAGACGCACCACTGTCCGCACCACAGCCCAGCGCAGCCAGAGCCGCCCTTCCGACCAGGATCCGGAGCCCGTGGCATGACCGTCTGCCTGCTCCTGCTGTTCGTCGTCGCCGTGACCGCCGCGGTACCGGTACCGCGCGCGCTGACCAGTGCGTGGCCCGAGCGGGATCCCGTGGTCGCGCTCTGGGTGTGGCAGTGCCTGGTCGCCACCGTCCTGCTGTGCTGTCTGACGGCCCTCGTCCTCGGCGCCGCCGCCGTCTTCGGCACCGTGCGCGCCCAGCTCTTCGCGCCTGCGCCACCGGCGGTGACCGCGGCCTACAACCTCTCCGCCGGCCCGCCGTGGGCGGCCGCCCTCACCCTCCTGCTGGCCGGCGGCGCCGCCTGGACGACCGCCATGCTCGCCCGCGAACTCGTCGAGGCCCGCCGACGGCGCGCCCAGTCACGCGCCCACCTGCGCGAACGCGCCCCCGACCTGCCCGCCGGACTCCCCGCCGCCGCGGCCTGCTGGTCCTGGAGGACGAGTACCCGGACGCCTGGTGGATGCCCGGCAACCCGCCCCAGCTGATCGTCACCACCGGTGCCCTGCAGCGCCTCACCGACCATCAGATCGACGCCGTCCTCACCCACGAGCGGGGCCACGCCCGGGCCCGCCACGACTGGCTGCTGCACCTGTCCAGCGCCCTGGCCACCGGCTTCCCCCGGGTCCCGCTGTTCGCCCACTTCTGCGACCAGACCCACCGCCTGGTCGAACTCGCCGCCGACGACACCGCCTCCCGCCGCTGCGGCCACACTGACCACGGCACTGGCCTGCAGTCGAGCTGAACCAGCACCGCGGTGTCCTGTCCTGCTCCTCCAGCCACCGGCTTCTCGGCGAACGGGTCGACCGCCTCCTGGAACCCCCGCCCCGCCTGCTCCCCCGGCACCGCGGCCCTCACCACGGCGACAGCCGCCTCTGGTCCCCCTCCTCCCGCTGCTGATCACCTTCGCCCCGGGCCTGACGGCGCTGGCGTAGGAAGCCGCGTCGCGCGCCCGTCGCTCGCCACCCGTCGCTCGTCGTTCGTCGTTCGTCGCCTATATCCAGTCGTCGGGCTCGGGCTCCGGCTCGTGTTCGGGCCAGTCGTCCACGCCCGGAACCAGAATCAGCACCGGAGCCCGATCCGTCCGACGGGCGGCCCGGAACGGGCGCCGTGGCGCGGCCGGTCCGTTCAGCTCCGCCAGCACCGCCAGGACGCCCTCCCCGTACGTCGCCAGCTTCTTCTCGCCGACCCCGCTGATGCCTCCGAGATGCCCGATCGAGGTGGGCCAGGCGGTGGCGATCTCCCGGAGCGTGGCGTCGTGGAAGATGACGTACGCCGGAACGCCCTGCTCGCGGGCCTGCTCCGCGCGCCAGGCGCGCAGGGCCTCGAAGGCGGGGAGCAGTTCCTCGGGCAGTTCCACCGCGGCGGCCTTGGGCTTGCGGTCCCCCCGTCCGCCGCCTGCCGACCGGGCCGTGGCCGGCTTCTTGGGCTCCGCGCGCAGCGGCACCTCCCGCTCCCGGCGCAGCACCGACCCGCTGGTCTCGGTCAGCACCAGCGTGCCGTACTCCCGCCCTCGACCGCGAGGAGCCCCTGGGCCAGCAGTTGCCGGGCGACGCCCCGCCACTCCCCCTCGGTCAGCTCGTCGCCGATGCCGAACACGGAGAGCTGGTCGTGGTCGAACTGGATCACCTTGGCGGTGCGCTTGCCCAGCAGGATGTCGATGATCTGCCCCGCGCCGAACTTCTGCCCGCGCTCCGCTTCAGCCGCACCACCGTCGACAGCACCTTCTGTGCCGGGACCGTGCCGTCCCAGGTCTCGGGGGGCGTGACGCAGGTGTCGCAGTTGCCGCAGCCGGCCGGGTCCGGGTCCTGCCCGAAATAGGCGAGGAGCTGGCCACGGCGGCACTGCGCGGTCTCGCACAGGGCGAGCATCGCGTCCAGGTGGGACTGGGCCCGGCGGCGGAACGCCTCGTCACCCTCGCCGGACTGGATCAGTTTGCGCTGCTGTATGACGTCGTTGAGGCCGGTACGCCATCCAGGCGGTCGACGGCAGGGCCGTCCCGTCCGGCACGGCCGGTCTCCTGGTAGTAGCCCTCGACCGACTTGGGAAGGTCCAGGTGGGCGACGAATCGCACGTCCGGCTTGTCGATGCCCATGCCGAAGGCGATGGTCGCCACGACCACCAGGCCCTCCTCCCGGAGGAACCGGGACTGGTGCGCGGCTCGGGTGCCCGCGTCCAGGCCCGCGTGGTACGGCACGGCCTCGATGCCGTTGCTCGACAGGAACTCGGCGGTCTTGTCGACGGAGTTGCGCGAGAGGCAGTACACGATGCCCGCGTCGCCGGGGTGCTCCTCGCGCAGGAAGTGCAGCAGCTGCTTCTTGGGGGTCGGACTTCGGCACGACCCGGTACTGGATGTTGGGCCGGTCGAAGCTCGCCACGAGGTGCCGCGCCGCCGGCATGTTCAACCGCTCGGTGATCTCGCGGTGCGTCGCGTGCGTGGCCGTCGCCGTGAGGACGCGAGCCGGGGCACGTCCGGCCAGCGCTCGCCGAGCAGGGACAGGGCCAGGTAGTCGGGCCGAAAGTCGTGGCCCCACTGGGAGACGCAGTGCGCCTCGTCGATCGCGAAGAGGGAGATCTTGCCCCGGGAGAGCAGGTCGAGGGTGCCTTCCAGCCGCAGCCGCTCGGGGGCCAGGTACAGCAGGTCCAGCTCGCCGGCGAGGAACTCGGCCTCCACCACGCGCCGCTCGTCGAAGTCCTGCGTGGAGTTCATGAACCCGGCCCGCACGCCGAGCGCCCGCAGCGCGTCCACCTGGTCCTGCATCAGCGCGATCAGTGGCGAGACCACGATGCCCGTGCCGGGCCGGACCAGGGACGGAATCTGATAGCACAGCGACTTGCCGCCGCCGGTCGGCATGAGCACGACGGCGTCACCGCCCGCCACCATGGTCGACGACCGCCTCCCTGCTCGCCACGGAAGGCCTCGTACCCGAAGACCCGGTGCAGCGTGGCCCAGCGCCTCGCTGTCCACGCCCCTGGTCTGTGTCGCCTCTGCCATCTCGCCGATCACGCCCGTCCCGCCCATCGTCCCGTCCCCCGTACGTCCTGCCTCGTCCGTCTGGTCTGTCTGATCCGTCCTGTCCCGACCACTGCCTCAACGATAGGGGCCAGCGCCGACAGCCCCGGAGTTATCCACAGGCTTCACCCGTCGCGAGATCGTCATACGCAACTGATCGACGCCGGTCTTGTACTCCCTTGCCCGCAGTCGGTCTCCACGAGCGAGCAACGTCCTTCTTCTGAAGTACGCCCGGGCGGGCATCGCGCACTACTGGCGAGTGGAGAACGAGAAGGGCCTCGCCGTCGTCCACGCCTTCGAGCTGGAGCCCACCACCGGCACCTACGTCGGCGTCGGCATCTTCCGTGAGCGCATGAAGGTGAGCGCGCCCTTCCCGATGGACCTGGACCTGACCGCCATCAAGGCCCGTCCTAGCGGCGAGTAAACCCCCCAGCACCACGGCGGCGGCCCGGCACCCCGAAGGGTGCCGGGCCGCCGCCGTCTCCGTACCGGCGAGCGCCGCGTCAGCGCACGAACACCCCCGCCTGTCCCGCCAGGTCCAGGAAGTACTGCGGCGCCACACCGAGCACCACCGTGACCGCCACTCCGACGCCGATCGCCGTCATCGTCAGCGGTGACGGTACCGCGACGGTCGGGCCCTCCGGCCTCGGCCTCGCTGAAGAACATCAGCACGATCACGCGGATGTAGAAGAACGCCGCGATCGCGGACGAGATCACACCGATCACGACCAGCGGGGCCGCGCCGCCCTCCGCCGCCGCCTTGAAGACGGCGAACTTGCCCGGAGAAGCCGGAGGTCAGCGGGATACCCGCGAAGGCCAGCAGGAACACCGCGAACACGGCCGCCACCAGCGGTGACCCGCGTCCGAGCCCGGCCCACTTCGACAGGTGGGTCGCCCCACCGCCCGCGTCACGCACCAGGGTCACGACCGCGAAGGGCACCGATCGTGACGAAGGAGTACGCGGCCAGGTAGAAGAGGACGGACGAGATGCCGTCCGGCGTGGTCGCGATGACACCGGCGAGGATGAAGCCCGCGTGCGCGATCGAGGAGTACGCCAGCAGCCGCTTGATGTCGGTCTGCGTGATCGCGACGATCGCGCCGGCCAGCATGGTGACGATCGCCACGGCCCACATCACCGGCCGCCAGTCCCAGCGCAGGCCGGGCAGGACGACGTAGAGGATGCGGAGCAGGGCGCCGAAGGCCGCCACCTTGGTCGCCGCCGCCATGAAGCCGGTCACCGGCGTCGGCGCGCCCTGGTACACGTCCGGCGTCCACATGTGGAACGGCACCGCGCCCACCTTGAACAGCAGGCCCATGACGATCAGCGCGGACCCGATCAGGAGCAGCGCGTCGTTGCCCATGGTGCCGGCGAGCGCCGGGGTGACGTTCTGCACGGTGCCGTCGACGACCTGCGCGATCGTGCCGTACGACATCGAGCCCCGCGTAGCCGTAGAGCAGGGCGATGCCGAACAGGGTGAAGGCGGAGGCGAAGGCGCCGAGCAGGGAAGTACTTGACCGCCGCCTCCTGCGACATCAGCCGCTTGCGGCGGGGCCAGCGCGCACAGCAGGTAGAGGGGGGAGGGAGAAAACCTCCAGGGCCACGAAGAGCGTCAGCAGGTCGTTGGCCGCCGGGAAAAACCAGCATGCCGGCGACGGCGAAGAGGAGAAGCGGGAACACCTCCGTGGTGGTGAAGCCGGCCTTGACCGCCTTCTTCTCGCTCTCGCTGCCCGGTACGGATGCCGCCTGTGCGGCGAAGGAGTCGACGCGGTTGCCGTGCACGTCCGGGTCGAGCCGCCGCTCGGCGAAGGTGAAGAGGCCGACCAGGCTCGCCAGCAGGATGGTGCCCTGAAGGAACAGGGCCGGTCCGTCGACGGCGATGGCGCCCATCGCCGCGATGCCCGCCTTGGTCGTGCCGTATCCGCCCGCCGCGAGCGCGACGACCGGGCGGCGAAGGCGGCGACGAGCGCGACGGCGGACATGAACGTCTGTACGTAGTAGCGGGACCGGCGCGGCACGAAGGCCTCGATCAGGATTCCGATGATCGCCGCGCCGAGGACGATGAGGACGGGCGACAGCTGCCCGTACTTGATCTTCGGCGCGTCGATCTTCCTGATCGGGTCGGCCGCCGCTGCCGCCGTTGTCCACAGGCCGTGGACGGCTGTTGCGCCTCACTTGGCCGCCTCCACCCCGCGGCCGGGGGTCCTTCTGTGTACGTCGGACATGGTCTGCTCCACCGCGGGTTGACGATGTCCGTGAGGGGCTTCGGGAAGACGCCCAGGAAGATCAGCAGCGCCACCAGCGGTGCCACGACCACCAGCTCACGCACCCGCAGATCGGGCATCGCGGACACCTCCGGCTTCACCGGGCCCGTCATCGTCCGCTGGTAGAGGACGAGGGTGTAGAGCGCGGCGAGCACGATGCCGAAGGTGGCGATGATGCCGATCACCGGATAGCGCGTGAACGTGCCGACCAGGACCAGGAACTCACTGATGAAGGGCGCGAGGCCCGGCAGGGAGAGGGTCGCCAGGCCGCCGATCAGGAAGGTGCCGGCGAGCACCGGGGCGACCTTCTGCACTCCGCCGTAGTCGGCGATGAGCCGCGAGCCGCGCCGCGAGATCAGGAATCCGGGCGATCAGCATCAGCACGGCGGTCGAGATCCCGTGGTTGACCATGTAGAGCGTCGCGCCGGACTGGCCCTGGCTGGTCATCGCGAAGATGCCCATGATGATGAAGCCGAAGTGCGAGATCGACGCGTAGGCGATCAGCCGCTTGATGTCGCGCTGGCCGACCGCGAGCAGCGCCCCGTAGATGATGCTGATGACCGCGAGGACGAGGACGACCGGCGTCGCCCACTTGCTCGCCTCCGGGAAGAGCTGGAGGCAGAAGCGGAGCATCGCGAAGGTGCCGACCTTGTCGACGACCGCCGTGATGAGCACGGCGACCGGGGGCGGTCGACTCCTGCATGGCGTTGGGCAGCCAGGTGTGCAGCGGCCACAGCGGTGCCTTCACCGCGAAGGCGAAGAAGAAGCCGAGGAACAGCCAGCGTTCCGTGCTGGTCGACATGGTCAGCTCGCCGCTCGCCCGTGCCTCGGCGATCTCGGTGAGGGAGAAGTTCCCGGCGACCACGTAGAGCCCGATCACCGCGGCCAGCATGATCAGGCCGCCGGCCAGGTTGTAGAGGAGGAACTTCACGGCGGCGTACGAACGCTGCGTCGCCGCCGTCTTCTCACCGCGCTCGTGGGCCCGGTCCCCGAAGCCGCCGATGAGGAAGCTACATCGGATCAGCATGGCTTCGAAGAAGATGTAGAAGAGGAAGACGTCGGTGGCCTCGAAGGAGATGATCACCATCGCCTCGATCGCCAGGATCAGGGCGAAGAAGCCCTGCGTAGGCCGCCACCTGGTGCCGCC
The DNA here is from genome assembly GCA_021502835.1 of Streptomyces thinghirensis. The sequence goes on along the minus strand of JAKFGP010000058.1, from coordinate 321,261 downwards.
GGTCTCCAGTGGGTCGGCGTCGTGCCAGCCCGCCAGGATGATGAACGGATCAGCAGGGCGGTCAGCGCGATCAGCGCCACCGCGATGCCGTCCACGCCCAGCTCGTACCGGACGCCGAACTCCGCGATCCAGGAGTGGGACTCGGTGAGCTGGTAGCGGTCGCCGCCGGGGTCGAACCGACCAGGATCGTGATCGCCAGCGCGAGGCGTGGCCAGCGAGACCAGCAGCGCCAGCCACTTGGCCGCGTGCGCCTTCGTGGCCGGCACGGCTGCCGTCGCGATCGCCCTGGACGGCCGGCAGGCCGCCGTGAATCGTCAGCAGGGAAAGGGACATCGGCATCAGACCGCCCTCATCAGCAGGGGTCGCGGCGACGAGGACCGCCGCACCGCCGAACATCGAGACCGCGTACGAGCGCGCGAAGCCACCCTGCAGCTTGCGCATCCGCTCCGACAGGCCGCCGACCGAGGCCGCCGTGCCGTTGACGACCCCGTCGACCAGGGTGTGGTCGACGTAGACCAGGAGCGCGGAGGTGCTCCTGCGCCGCGGACCAGGACGACGTGGTTGAAGTCGTCCTGGAGCAGGTCGCGCCGGGCGGCCCGGGTGAGCAGCGACCCGCGCGCGGGCGACGGCCGGTACGGGACGACGGCCGTACTGCGCCCAGGCGGCCGCGACGCCGATCACCATCACGGCGACCGTGGAGATCGGACCGTCAGGGCGCTGATCGGCGCGTGGCCGTGGTCGTGCCCGGTGATGGGCTCCAGCCAGTGCACGAAGCGGTCGCCGATGCTGAAGAACGCGCCGCCGAACACCGAACCGACGGCCAGCACGATCATCGGATCGCCGCGGTCTTCGGCGACTCGTGCGGGTGCGGCGGGGTGTACTCGCCACCCGTCTCGGCGGCCGGCTCCACGTCGGCTCGGCGGGCGACGGCGTCGGGGCCTTGCGCCAGCGCTCCCTCGCCGAAGAACGTCATCGCGCATCACGCGCGTCATGTAGTACGCCGTGATGGCCGCGCCCAGCAGGGCCACGCCGCCGAGGATCCAGCCTCGGTGCCGCCCTTGGCGAACGCCGACTCGATGATCTTGTCCTTGGAGAAGAAGCCGGACAGACCCGGGAAGCCGATGATGGCGAGATAGCCGAGGCCGAAGGTGACGAACGTGACCGGCATGTACTTGCGCAATCCGCCGTAGCGGGCGCATGTCGACCTCGTCGTTCATGCCGTGCATGACCGAGCCGGCGCCGAGGAACAGCCCGGCCTTGAAGAAGCCGTGCGTCACCAGGTGACGATCGCGAAGATCGTAGCCGATCGGGCCGAGACCGGCCGCCAGCACCATGTGGCGCCGATCTGCGACATGGTCGAGCCGGCCAGCGCCTCTCTTGATGTCGTCCCTGGCACAACCGATGATCGCACCGAACAGCAGCGTGACCGCGCCGACGATGGTGACGACCAACTCGCGCGTCGGGCGCGCCGTTGAAGATGGCGCCGGAGCGGACGATCAGGTACACGCCCGCCGTCACCATGGTCGCGGCGTGGGATGAGGGCGGAGACCGAGTCGGGCCCCTCCATCGCGTCCCCGAGCCAGGACTGCAGCGGTACCTGGCGGGACTTAGCCGCAGGCGGCGAGCAGCAGCATCAGCGCGATCGCGGTCAGCTTGCCCTCGTCCGCCGATCCGGCGAGTCCGGCCTCCTCGTGGCCGCCGAGCACCGGCCCGAAGGCGAAGGTGCCGAACCACAGGAACATCAGCATGATCGCGATGGATAGGCTCGGCGTCGCCGACGCGGCTGACCAGAGGGCTCTCTTCGCGGCGGTGGCGGCGCTCGGCTTTCAGCTGTAGAAGCCGATCAGCAGGCTTACGGTTCACTACTCACGACGATGTTTTTTTTGGTACCTTTTTTTCACCGGAAAGGACCCGTAAAGTGATAATGATTATCATCTACATATCACAACGTGCGTGGAGGCCATCAAACCACGTCAAATAATCAATTATGACGCAGGTATCGTATTAATTGATCTGCATCAACTTAACGTAAAAACAACTTCAGACAATACAAATCAGCGACACTGAATACGGGGCAACCTCATGTCAACGAAGAACAGAACCCGCAGAACAACAACCCGCAACATCCGCTTTCCTAACCAAATGATTGAACAAATTAACATCGCTCTTGAGCAAAAAGGGTCCGGGAATTTCTCAGCCTGGGTCATTGAAGCCTGCCGTCGGAGACTAACGTCAGAAAAGAGAGCATATACATCAATTAAAAGTGATGAAGAATGAACATCCCGCGTTCTTCCCTCCGAACAGGACGATATTGTAAATTCACTTAATTACGAGGGCATTGCAGTAATTGAGTTGCAGTTTTACCACTTTCCTGACAGTGACAGACTGCGTGTTGGCTCTGTCACAGACTAAATAGTTTGAATGATTAGCAGTTATGGTGATCAGTCAACCACCAGGGAATAATCCTTCATATTATTATCGTGCTTCACCAACGCTGCCTCAATTGCTCTGAATGCTTCCAGAGACACCTTATGTTCTATACATGCAATTACAACATCAGGGTAACTCATAGAAATGGTGCTATTAAGCATATTTTTTACACGAATCAGATCCACGGAGGGATCATCAGCAGATTGTTCTTTATTCATTTTGTCGCTCCATGCGCTTGCTCTTCATCTAGCGGTTAAAATATTACTTCAAATCTTTCTGTATGAAGATTTGAGCACGTTGGCCTTACATACATCTGTCGGTTGTATTTCCCTCCAGAATGCCAGCAGGACCGCACTTTGTTACGCAACCAATACTATTAAGTGAAAACATTCCTAATATTTGACATAAATCATCAACAAAACACAAGGAGGTCAGACCAGATTGAAACGATAAAAACGATAATGCAAACTACGCGCCCTCGTATCACATGGAAGGTTTTACCAATGGCTCAGGTTGCCATTTTTAAAGAAATATTCGATCAAGTGCGAAAAGATTTAGACTGTGAATTGTTTTATTCTGAACTAAAACGTCACAACGTCTCACATTATATTTACTATCTAGCCACAGATAATATTCACATCGTGTTAGAAAACGATAACACCGTGTTAATAAAAGGACTTAAAAAGGTTGTAAATGTTAAATTCTCAAGAAACACGCATCTTATAGAAACGTCCTATGATAGGTTGAAATCAAGAGAAATCACATTTCAGCAATACAGGGAAAATCTTGCTAAAGCAGGAGTTTTCCGATGGGTTACAAATATCCATGAACATAAAAGATATTACTATACCTTTGATAATTCATTACTATTTACTGAGAGCATTCAGAACACTACACAAATCTTTCCACGCTAAATCATAACGTCCGGTTTCTTCCGTGTCAGCACCGGGGCGTTGGCATAATGCAATACGTGTACGCGCTAAACCCTGTGTGCATCGTTTTAATTATTCCCGGACACTCCCGCAGAGAAGTTCCCCGTCAGGGCTGTGGACATAGTTAATCCGGGAATACAATGACGATTCATCGCACCTGACATACATTAATAAATATTAACAATATGAAATTTCAACTCATTGTTTAGGGTTTGTTTAATTTTCTACACATACGATTCTGCGAACTTCAAAAAGCATCGGGAATAACACCATGAAAAAAATGCTACTCGCTACTGCGCTGGCCCTGCTTATTACAGGATGTGCTCAACAGACGTTTACTGTTCAAAACAAACCGGCAGCAGTAGCACCAAAGGAAACCATCACCCATCATTTCTTCGTTTCTGGAATTGGGCAGAAGAAAACTGTCGATGCAGCCAAAATTTGTGGCGGCGCAGAAAATGTTGTTAAAACAGAAACCCAGCAAACATTCGTAAATGGATTGCTCGGTTTTATTACTTTAGGCATTTATACTCCGCTGGAAGCGCGTGTGTATTGCTCACAATAATTGCATGAGTTGCCCATCGATATGGGCAACTCTATCTGCACTGCTCATTAATATACTTCTGGGTTCCTTCCAGTTGTTTTTGCATAGTGATCAGCCTCTCTCTGAGGGTGAAATAATCCCGTTCAGCGGTGTCTGCCAGTCGGGGGAGGCTGCATTATCCACGCCGGAGGCGGTGGTGGCTTCACGCACTGACTGACAGACTGCTTTGATGTGCAACCGACGACGACCAGCGGCAACATCATCACGCAGAGCATCATTTTCAGCTTTAGCATCAGCTAACTCCTTCGTGTATTTTGCATCGAGCGCAGCAACATCACGCTGACGCATCTGCATGTCAGTAATTGCCGCGTTCGCCAGCTTCAGTTCTCTGGCATTTTTGTCGCGCTGGGCTTTGTAGGTAATGGCGTTATCACGGTAATGATTAACAGCCCATGACAGGCAGACGATGATGCAGATAACCAGAGCGGAGATAATCGCGGTGACTCTGCTCATACATCAATCTCTCTGACCGTTCCGCCCGCTTCTTTGAATTTTGCAATCAGGCTGTCAGCCTTATGCTCGAACTGACCATAACCAGCGCCCGGCAGTGAAGCCCAGATATTGCTGCAACGGTCGATTGCCTGACGGATATCACCACGATCAATCATAGGTAAAGCGCCACGCTCCTTAATCTGCTGCAATGCCACAGCGTCCTGACTTTTCGGAGAGAAGTCTTTCAGGCCAAGCTGCTTGCGGTAGGCATCCCACCAACGGGAAAGAAGCTGGTAGCGTCCGGCGCCTGTTGATTTGAGTTTTGGGTTTAGCGTGACAAGTTTGCGAGGGTGATCGGAGTAATCAGTAAATAGCTCTCCGCCTACAATGACGTCATAACCATGATTTCTGGTTTTCTGACGTCCGTTATCAGTTCCCTCCGACCACGCCAGCATATCGAGGAACGCCTTACGTTGATTATTGATTTCTACCATCTTCTACTCCGGCTTTTTTAGCAGCGAAGCGTTTGATAAGCGAACCAATCGAGTCAGTACCGATGTAGCCGATAAACACGCTCGTTATATAAGCGAGATTGCTACTTAGTCCGGCGAAGTCGAGAAGGTCACGAATGAACTAGGCGATAATGGCGCACATCGTTGCGTCGATTACTGTTTTTGTAAACGCACCGCCATTATATCTGCCGCGAAGGTACGCCATTGCAAACGCAAGGATTGCCCCGATGCCTTGTTCCTTTGCCGCGAGAATGGCGGCCAACAGGTCATGTTTTTCTGGCATCTTCATGTCTTACCCCCAATAAGGGGATTTGCTCTATTTAATTAGGAATAAGGTCGATTACTGATAGAACAAATCCAGGCTACTGTGTTTAGTAATCAGATTTGTTCGTGACCGATATGCACGGGCAAAACGGCAGGAGGTTGTTAGCGCAAAAAAAAATTCCAAAAAAAAATTCCAAAAAAAAAAAGCGACTAACAAACACAATCTGATGGCTCACGGACCCCACGCACCCGCGGTACAGCGAAGCCGGCGAGATCCGCTCGATGTACGAGAACGAGCCGGACGTGAAGAAAGGTCATCGACACCGCCAAGGGCGTCGAGGGCCTGGTCCGGCAGATGGGCATGCACGCGGCCGGCGTCATCATGTCCAGCGAGCCCATCGTCGACCACGCCCCGATCTGGGTGCGGCACACCGACGGCGTGACCATCACGGTGGGACTACCCGCAGTGCGAGTCGCTCGGCCTGCTGAAGATGGACTTCCTCGGCCTGCGCAACCTCACGATCATGGACGACGCCGTCAAGATGGTGAAGTCCAACGAGGGCATCGACCTCGACCTGCTGTCGCTGCCGCTGGACGACCCCACGACCTTCGACCTGCTCCAGCGCGGCGACACGCTCGGCGTCTTCCAGTTCGACGGCGGACCCATGCGCTCGCTGCTGCGGCTGGATGAAGCCCGACAACTTCGAAGACATCTCCGCCGTCTCCGCGCTCTACCGTCCCGGCCCCATGGGCATGGACTCGCACACCAACTACGCGCTGCGCAAGAACGGCCTCCAGGAGATCACGCCGATCCACAAGGAGCTGGAGGAACCCCTCCAGGAGGTCCTCGCGGTCACCCACGGCCTGATCGTCTACCAGGAGCAGGTGCAGAAGGCCGCCCAGATCATCGCGGGCTACTCGCTCGGCGGAGGCCGACATCCTCCGCCGCGTGATGGGCAAGAAGAAGCCCGACGAACTGGCGAAGAACTTCGTCCTCTTCCAGGAGGGCGCCCGCAAGAAGGGCTACAGCGACGAGGCCATCCAGGCCCTGTGGGACGTGCTGGTCCCTTCGCCGGCTACGCCTTCAACAAGGCGCACTCGGCCGCGTACGGGCTGGTGTCGTACTGGACGGCGTACCTCAAGGCGAACCACCCCGCCGAGTACATGGCCGCCCTGCTCACCTCGGTCAAGGACGACAAGGACAAGTCGGCCGTCTACCTAACGAGTGCCGGCGCATGGGCATCAAGGTCCTGCCGCCCAACGTCAACGAGTCCATGTCGAACTTCGCCGCGCAGGGCGACGACGTGATCCTCTTCGGCCTCTCCGCCGTGCCGCAACGTCGGCACCAACGTCGTCGAGTCGATCATCAGGTGCCGCAAGGCCGGGGAAGTACGCCTCCTTCCCCGACTACCTGGACAAGGTGGAGGCGGTCGTCTGCAACAAGCGGACGACGGAGTCGCTGATCAAGGCCGGCGCCTTCGACGAGATGGGGCACACCCGCAAGGGCCTCACCGCGCAGTACGAGCCGATGATCGACAACGTGGTCGCGGTCAGACGCAAGGAGGCCGAGGGCCAGTTCGACCTCTTCGGCGGCATGGGCGAGGAGGCGACCGACGAGCCCGGCTCGAGCTCGACGTCTCGTCTTCGGCGAGGACGAGTGGGACAAGACCTATCTGCTCGCCCAGGAGCGGGAGATGCTCGGTCTCTACGTCTCCGACCACCCGCTCTTCGGCCTGGAGCACGTGCTGTCCGACAAGGCCGACGCGGGCATCTCCCAGCTCACCGGCGGTGACTTCGGCGACGGCGCGGTCGTCACCATCGGCGGCATCATCTCGGGCCTCCAGCGCAAGATGACCAAGCAGGGCAACGCGTGGGCCATCGCCACCGTCGAGGACCTGGCGGGTTCCATCGAGTGCATGTTCTTCCCGGCGACGTACCAGCTGGTGTCCACGCAACTCGTCGAGGACGCCGTGGTGTTCGTCAAGGGGCGCCTGGACAAGCGGGAGGACGATGCCGCGGCTGGTCGCGATGGAGCTGATGGTCCCCGACCTGTCCAACGCGGGCACCAACGCGCCCGTGGTCCTCACCATCCCGGCCACCAGGGTCACTCCGCCGATGGTCAGCCGCCTCGGCGAGATCCTCACGCACCACCGCGGCGACAGCGAGGTGCGGATCAAGCTCCAGGGGCCGACGAAGACGACGGTGCTGCGACTGGACCGGCACCGGGTGAAGCCCGACCCGGCCCTGTTCGGCGACCTGAAGGTGCTCCTCGGGCCGTCCTGTCTGGCGGGCTGAGCGGGCGAGCGGGCGGAACGGGCGGAACGAGACAGGGGCGCACCCGGTGCCGGGTGCGCCCCTCGTGTCCGCGAGGCCGTAGCGGCCCGGTTCGCGGATGTCAGTTGTGGCCGAAGCGCTTCTGCCGCTTGCGGGAGGCGACGTCGCCGGGCGTCAGCTGCGGGCCGTGCTGCTCCTCGCGGTCCATCACGGCCGACTCGGCGGTCTGCTGGGCGCGCTCGGCCTGGGGCTGCTTACGATCACGGTTGTTCTTGTTCTTGGCCATGGCGTGATCTACCTCCTGTGGGGGATCTCAGGGGCCAGGGCCGGAACCAGATTCACATAGGCCAACAAAGAACGCATATCGGGCAATTACCGTCCGTGACACGGCTCGTCGGGGTGCGGGGGCAGGCGGCTTGTGCCGAAACGCCACGCCGAAGATCGAGTTCCGGCCGTTAACCTCCGCGTGGTCGGGCAGACTCGAAGGAAGCCCGAAGCAAACCTCCCGGAAAGAGGGTGGATCGCGTGGACCGCTGCATCGTCCTGGTGGACGCCGGGTATCTGCTGGGGGCCGCCGCCAGTCTTCTTGCCGGGGAGCCCTCACGCTCGCGCATCACCGTCGATCACGCCGCCCTCATCCAGGGGCTTCGCGATCGCGCCGAGTCCGACACGCAGCAGCCCCTGCTGCGCATCTACCTGGTTCGACGGCGCCCCCGACCGCGTCCCGCAGCCCGAACACCGGCGCCTGCGCGTCATGCCCCGGGTCACCGTCCGGCTCGGCGCCCTCACGCGCAGTGACGGCCGCTGGGCGCAGAAGGGCGTGGACGCCGCCATGCACGCCGAACTGACCGAGCTGGCCCGCAACCGCGCCTGCTCCGACGTCGTCCTGGTGACCGGCGACGGCGACCTGCTGCCGGGCATGATGGCCGCCAAGGAGCACGGCGTCGCCGTCCACCTGTGGGCCGTGCAGGCCGCCGACGGCGACTACAACCAGTCCGAGGACCTGGTCGCCGAGGCCGACGAGCGGCGCGTCCTGGACCGGGCGTGGATCACCAAGGCCGTGCGCGCCAAGGAGATCGGCGGGATCTGCGCGCCGCCGCCCCGTGCTCCCCGCCCCGAGATCGCCGCGATCCTCTCCGCACCGCTGCCCGAGTCCGCCCTCTCCGCGGCCACCGAACGGCCCGCCCAGGAGCCGGAGCACCCCACCGCGACCGGCGCCGCCGCCTGCAACGGCACCGAGGAGCGCGTACCGCCCGCCAAGGGCGTCCCCACCCCAAGGACCTCGCCGCCCTGCGCGCGCCCGGAGCCGCCCACCCCGCCCGCACCCCCCGACCGCGACCCTGCGCTGGTCCTCCGACAAAGGGTGGGTCGACCGGTCCGGCGCCGAGCCGCCCGAGGCCGTCTCGCTGCCGACGCTGGCCCAGCTGACCACGGCCGAGCAGCGCTGGGCCGACCGCGAGGAGGACATCACCACGGTCGGCGGCGACCCGTACGAGGTCGGGCAGGTCTTCGCCCGCCGCTGGCTGGAGCGCCTCGGCGACCACGGCCACCTGCAGAAGCTCTCCGGGATGTACCCGCGCATCCCGCACCGCGTCGACGGGGAGCTGCTGCGCTACGCGGCCCGCTTCGGGTTGCTGGCCCACAAGGACGACCAGATCGACGAGCACGACCGGTACGCCATCCGGGCCGGGTTCTGGCGGGAGATCGATGTGCGGACGGCGACGGAGCGCACCCCGGCGGCGGAGTGAGAGCCTCCGCCCTCCCTCTGGCTTTCCCCGGCTGAATCGACACTTATGGGCGGACCCGAGGGCGGGGCGGAGGGACGGACCCCGTAGTCTCGTCCCTTGTGAGTACGCGCGCGGCACAGGCACTTCGACCCGGTGGCGATGCCGTGTGCGTGGTGCGCGGACTGACCAAGACCTATCCGGCGGTACGCGGCAGGCGCGGCGTTCCCGCCACCCCGAGGTGCGGGCCACCGACGACGTGACCCTGGAGATCCGCCGCGGTGAGATCTTCGGACTGCTCGGGCCGAACGGCGCCGGCAAGTCCACCCTCGTACGCCAGCTCACCGGGCTGATGCGGCCCGACCGCGGCAGCGTGGAGATCCTCGGGCACGACATCGTGCGCCACCCGGAGCGGGCCGCGCGGATCCTCGCCTACCTCGGGCAGGAGTCCGGTGCCCTGGACGAGCTGACCGTGTCGCTCGCCGCCGAGACCACCGCACGGCTGCGCGGCCTGGAGGTGCGGCAGGCGCGCGCCGAGCGGGACGCCGTCCTCGACGAGCTGGGCCTGACCCCGCTCGCCGCCCGCCCGATCAAGAAGCTCTCCGGCGGGCAGCGCCGGCTGGCCTGCTTCGCCGCCGTGCTGGTGGGGGAGCGCTCGCTGCTCGTCCTGGACGAGCCGACCACCGGCATGGACCCGGTGGCCCCGGCGCGCGGTGTGGGCGGCCGTCGACCGGCGGCGCGCCGAGCACGGCACCACCGTCCTGCTGGTCACCCACAACGTCATCGAGGCCGAGACCGTGCTGGACCGGGTCGCCGTCCTCGACCGGGGGCGGGTGATCGCCTGCGACACGCCCTCCGGGCTCAAGGAGAAGGTCGCCGGAGAGGTCCGCGTCGACCTGGTGTGGCGCGAGACGGCACCGCTCAACGTCCCGGAGGTCGCCGCCCTGCGCGACCGCGCCACCGAGTCGGGGCGCCGCTGGACGCTGCGGCTCGCCCCCGAGGAGGCCCGCGCGGTCGTCGCCACCGTCACCGGCGGCGCCGCCTTCGCCGCCCTGGACGACTTCACCCTCGCCACGCCCAGCCTGGAGGACGTGTACCCGGCGCTGGGCGGCGCCGCGCGACAGGGGACTGGTGAGGGCTTGAGCACCCGAACGGTGAGCACACCGGCCGCCGCGTCCGTACCCGTCAGGACGACCGCTTCGAACGACCCGACCGAAGGGGAGCAGCGCGACGTGAGTGTCGTACCCGCCGATGTCCTGCCGGGCGGTGCCCTGGCCGTCGAGGAGCAGGGCCCCGTCGGCGCGGCCGAGCTCGGCCCCAAGGCACGGCTGTGGCCCTCCCTGGTGGCCGTGTACCGGGCCCAGCTGTCCCGGGCGCGGGTCGCGCGCATCCCGCTGCTGTTCGTGGCCACCTTCCAGTCGATCGGCATCACGATCCTGATGCGCGGGGTCGTGGACGGCGGCGGTGAGGCGCAGGCCGTGGTCGCCGGGTCGGCGGTGCTCGTCGTGGCCTTCGTCGCGCTGAACCTCCTCGCCCAGTACTTCGGCCAGCTGCGCGCGAGCGGCGGCCTCGACCACTACGCGACGCTGCCGGTGCCGCCGGCCGCGGGTGGTGCTGGGCGCGGCGGGCGCGTACGCGTCCTTCACCGTGCCGGGGACCGTGGTGACGGCGGTGGTCGGGTGCCTGCTGTTCGGACTGCCGATGACGCATCTGTGGGTGCTGGTGGCCGTTATCCCGCTGGCCGGCGCCGCGCTCGCCGGGCTGGGCGCGGCGCTGGGCCTGCTCGCGCCCCGGCCGGAGTTCGCCACGCTGCTCGGCCAGCTGGGCATGTCGGCGGCGCTGCTGCTGGGCGTGCTGCCCGCCGAGCGGATGCCGGAGGCGGTGCGCCTGGCGCGGGACCTGCTGCCCTCCACGTACGGAGTAGAGGCCTTCGCGCGTACGTTCGGCGACCGGCCCGACTGGGCCTTCGTCCTCGGTGACCTCGCGGTGTGCGCCGTGGTCGGGGTGATCTCGCTGGCCGTCGCCACCTGGGCGTACCGCCGGGCCGCCGTCGGTGACGCGCCGCACAGGCGGGTTTCGCACGATGGCGGGGTGACCGCACCTCTGACTCCGCCACCGCCCCCGAACGATCGCTCGTCGTACCAGGGCGGGCCGGTGCCTCCGCCCGTCGGCGCGCACGCGGTGAGCGCCGCGTCCGGCCGCCACGGCTACGACCACCACGGCGAACAGGACGGTCCCGGGATGTTGACGGAAGTGCGTCGGCCGCCGTGACCGTGGTGGCGGTGGCGATCTCAGGCGTGCTGCTGGGCGTGCTGTGGTGGAAGCTGGCACCGAGCGTGCCGCTGGTCGGGGATCTGGTCGGCGACGAGTGGGTCGTCTACCTCAAGAGTCCGAGCGAGCACGCGGTCGCCGTCGACGGCACGTTCACCCTGCTCGCGCTGGCGTTCGGAGCACTCAGCGCGGTCGTCGTCTTCCTGCTGCGGCGGCGCGGCGGTGTGCCGCTGGTGGTGGCGCTGGGCGTCGGCGGGCTGCTCGGGTCGCTGCTGGCGTGGCGGGTCGGCGTGTGGCTGGGAGCCCGCGCAGGACGTGATCGCCCCACGCGAAGGACGTCGGCAAGGGGGTGACGTTCTCCGCGCCGCTGAAGCTGGGGGCCAGGGGAGCCTTGCTGGCGTGGTCGGTGGCTGCGCTGGTGGTTCACCTGGGACTGACGGGTCTGTTCGGGCCCGGGACCCGGGCCCGACCCCGGCCCGCGCCTCAGCGTTACCGGCGGGGCCGTACGGGGAGAAGTCGGCGTAGCCTCCCCCGGCTGAGGCGGGGCGGCGGCCGTGGTTGGCCTTGCGCTTCTTGACGCGCCACCTGCGTTTGCGGGTTCTCTTCGACATGTCCTGTCTGATCAGCCGAGAACCGGGCGCCCGTCGAGGGCTACGCGCGGCCGATCGGGGCGAGGACCGCGTCCGTGAGCTTGGCCGGGTCCTCGGGAGCGAGTTCCACCTCAGGCCGCGGCGGCCGCCGGGACGCAGATCGTGGCATGCCCCGAGGCGGACGCGTCCAGAACCGTCGGGAGCCTCTTGCGCTGGCCCAGGGGCGAGATCCCACCCCGGACATAGCCCGTGGTGCGCTCGGCCAGGGCCGGGTCGGCCATCGCCGCCCGCTTGCCGCCGACCGCGGCCGCCAGCGCCTTCAGGTCCAGCTGGCCCGCCACCGGGACCACGGCGACCGTCAGCGCGCCGTCGACGTCCGCCACCAGCGTCTTGAAGACCCGCTCCGGCGAGACGCCCATCGCCTCGGCCGCCTCCTCGCCGTAGGACGGGTGGGCGGGGTCGTGGTCGTACGCGTGGACCGCGCACGTCGCGCCGGCCGCCGCGAGCGCCACCGTCGCCGGGGTGCCACCGGACTGCTGCTGCTTCTTCGACTTCTTCGCCATGCGGGCCGGTACCTCAGTTGAGACTCGTCGGGCCGCGCGTCAGGTCCGACGCGGGCGAGGACGGCAGCGTACGGATGATGGCCGTCTCGGCGCGAAGGAGTTTCAGCTCGTCCGGAGGCGGGACGCCGTGTCCGGGGCCTGGAGCAGACGCTGCTTGGTCGGTGTGTCCAGCATCATCGCGGCGGCCACCAGGTAGGAGACCACGCCCGGCTCGTCCGGCAGTTCGGCGCCGGTCGTCAGCGACCGCTCGCGTGCCCCCGCCAGCCGCTTCTGGTACTGCCGGAAGGACCGCAGCACCCCTCGGCCAGCGCCCCCGCCTCGTCGCCGGGCTCCTCGGCCAGCGGCTCCAGCTCGGCCGTCAGGAAGGGGCCTGAGGCGTCCACCGAGAGCAGCCGGACCCGGTTCGTGCCGGTCGCCAGCACCTCGAAGGTGCCGTCGGCGCGTTCGCGGACCGTCGCCGCGTCCGCGATGCACGACCTTGTGGAACGCCTCGACCGGGTCGGTGCCGAACCCGGCCGCACGGCCCGCGCTCCAGCGTCGTCGTCGGGTCGGGTCAGGCCGGGCTCGGTCTGGGCGACCTCGCAGTCGTCACGGATCGCCACGACGGGCGAACCGGCGCCGGTTCGTCCTCGGGGGTCTTCAGCAACTCGCGCATCATGGCGCGATAGCGCTCCTCGAAGATGTTGAGCGGGAGCGCCAGCCCGGGACAGAACCGAGTTCAGGGGGAAGAGGGGAAGCCGGACGGTGGTCAGACGCAGAAGCTCTGTGGTCGCCGGGGCGGACGCGACCGCCGTGCCACTTCGTGGATGACCTGAACCTGTCGTCCGGACCCGGAGGCCACCGCCGCGCGGACGTCCGCGCGCACCTGGAGGAAGCGGCCGAGGGGTCGTCCGTGTCCCGGGCCCAGGGGAAGGACGTGACGTACGGGCCGGTCAGACGCAGTTGTTCCGCCGCGTCCTGGTGCCGCTCCAGGCGTACCAGCACGTACGTAGAGGTTCCGCAGCTCCGCCGGCCACGGGTCGGCCGCCGGGTGGGCCGCCGAGAGGGCGATCGCGCGGTCCGCCGCCGCGTCGAGGCGGGCCCGGTGCACGCCGGCCGCGTCGCCGTCGTCGTCCGTGGTCAGACAGGTGAAGGCCGCTCGTACCGGCAGCGCCCGTACGAGCGCGTCCTCGGGCGCGTCCTGCGCCGCCGTCTCGGCGAAGTCCAGGCACTCACGGTGGGCGGCGGGCGAGGCGGCAGCCAGGTACTCCAGGGCGGCGACGTGGCAGCCGTAGTGGTGCGGGGGGCGGCGGACCGCCTGCGCCCACAGCCGCTCGAACTCGGCGTGTCCGGCGCGTGCGCCCCGTGCCGCGTCCAGTGCGGTCCGCCACGGCACCGGGTCGCGTCCGGCGGCCTCGGCGGCGGCGGTGACAGGGGGGTGATCTGGCGCAGCAGTTCGGCGCGGGCCGGCGGGTCCCGGTGACGGTCCACCGCCAGGCGGGCCGCGACCAGCAGGGCGTCGGGGTCGTCCGGGGCGGTGGCGCGCCAGTTCTCGAGCCATTCGGCGCGTGAGCGGGCGAAGGCGGCCAGCCGGGTCGCGTAGCGGTCGCGGTGCTCCCAGTCGGCGTTCTCACGGGTTTCGGCGAGGAGGCCGGCGCGGGCGCGTACTCGCCCTGGGCCGCCGCGACCAGGGCGGGGGCGAGGCGGTCGTCGGGGGCGTCGAGGAGCACGTCGTCGTCTTGGGCGGGCCGTGACGTCCGGGAGCGGGCCCGGGCCGCCGTCCGGAGGAACACGCGCAGCATGGCCAGTACGACGGCCGACGGTTCGTGATGGTTGTGCGGCTCGGCTCCGCCTTCGGCCGTTTGTGTTCCCATCCGCGGCGCCCCCAGGCGGTCGGTTCCGCCGGAGCAGTCGCGTCGCTCCCGCCGCGACCGTCGTCGCCGGGATCCAGCCCAGCAGGATCAGGGCCGTCGACAGCCACTGCCAGCCGTCGTGGAGCTGCCAGTAGCCGACCTGGCCGAGCTCGATGACCGGCGGTAGCAGGTCGAGGGCGAAGAGGGCGGGTTCCAGTCCGGATGCTCGCCGCTCTTCAGCGGTGGCAGGTCGGCGCGTGCGAGGCGACCGAGCCGGCCGCCCACAGCACCGCCATCCACACCGCCGCCCGGCCCGGCCGGTAACCGTAGGCGACCGTCCAGTCCTGCGCGTATCCGACCAGCTTCGCGGCGATCGGCAGGCTCTCGCGGCGCCGGCGGTGCTTGGCGAGCAGCACCTCGCGGGCGTCCTCGTCCTCACCGCCTGCCCGCAGCACGGCGGCGAGGCGCTCGTACGGCTCCGGGTTGTACTCGGCGGTCGCGGCGCCCACCCCACCGCAGCCGCTTCTCCAGCGGGAACAGGCCCGCGGCACCAGGTTCTCGTAGGTGAAGCCGCCCATGTGCAGCCGGCCCGGGCCCGGCCAGCTGTCCGCCCGGTCCATCAGGTTGACCACCCGCGCCCCCGACAGCACGACCCGGCCGCGCGCCGGGCGCTGGCCCAGGAACCGCAGCTCGGGCGTCTGCACGCGGCGCAGCGACAGCTCCTGGTCGTCGGTGAACGTGAACCGGGCGTGCTCGAAGTCGACGGCGTCGCCGAACCGCCCGTCGTCCAGCCGCACCCCGCCCTCGCACTCGAACCGCTGGATCCGCGTCCCCTGCGCCGGAGTCGTGCCCCGCAGCAGCGGGCTGCCGAGCCCGGCCGGGGTCAGGTACAGCGTGCGCTCCACGGTCAGCTGCGGGGCGTTCAGCGCGTGCCGCGTGTACGGGTTGAGGAGCCGGGCGCCGCGCAGGCTCAGCGACACGCCGACCTGGGCGCTGCGCAGACTCACCTCGCCGTACGACTCCAGCATCTCGGCCTGGAGGTCCTGCCCGACGGTCATGCCGTCCGCGGCGATGGAACGGCCACTGCGGTCGCGGTGCACGACGGCCTGGTTGAGCAGCAGGTCGGTGCCTATCCGCGCGTCGGTGAGGCGGATTCCGCCGGGGAAGCGGGAGCGCGGCAGGTGCAGGTCACCCTCGGTGTGCAGCCGGGCCGCCTCCAGCCGGGGCACGTAGCGGTCCACCAGCCGTAAGGTCGTGAGACGGCTCTCCGGCAGCAGGACCTCCCGCTCGAAGCGGCAGCCCCGCAACTCGACGTAGGGCACCACCGTGCCGCCCGCGAGATCCATCGTGTCGCTGATCCGCACGCCCACGAGCTGCAGCGAGGACACCCGGCCCGCCAGCGCGGGCGGACCGTCGAGCAGCAGCCAGCACACGATGCGGGCCCGCACCGTCCGCTCCGGTCCCCACGGCTGCCCGCCGTGCGGGTCGTCGACGAGCGCGTCCCCGCTGCTCAGGTCGTACACGCTGCCGTTGCGGAAGGCCTGCCACATGCCTGCCTCGGCGGCGGTCAGGTCGTCCGGCAGCTCTCCGTCACGGTGGCCGGCCCCCTCGGTCACGGCGCTTCACTCCTCCCCAACTACTCGTCGGTCGCTCACTCTTCGTACAACCGTTCATGCCCACTGGGTGACTCCCCGAACACTCAAAGTGACCACGAACTGACGGCGGGTCGCCGATGCCCCGCCGTGGCCGTGACGGCCCGTCGCGTTCTGTATCAGCCATTGATACGCGCGGACGGTGTCCGACGCGGGTCTGAGAGAATTGGTTCCGTGATCTCCCGAATCGATCTGCGCGGCGACGACCTCCCCGAGGGTCCCGCCCTGCGCGACCTGCTGCCCCGAGCCGACTTCGACGTCTCGGTCGCCCTGGAGAAGGTGCGTCCGATCTGCGAGGACGTGCATCATCGTGGCGACGCGGCGCTGATCGACTTCGCCGAGCGGTTCGACGGTGTCCGGCTCGACCAGGTCCGGGTTCCGGCCGCCGCGCTCACGCGCGCGCTGGAGGAGCTGGACCCGGCCGTGCGCGCGGCCCTGGAGGAGTCCATCCGCCGCGCCCGTCTCGTCCACCGCGAGCAGCGCCGTACGACCCACACCACCCAGGTGGTGCCCGGCGGCTCGGTCACCGAGAAGTGGGTGCCCGGTCGAGCGGGTCGGCCTGTACGCGCCCGGCGGGCGCTCGGTCTACCCGTCATCCGTGATCATGAACGTGGTGCCCGCGCAGGAGGCCGGCGTCGAGTCGATCGCGCTCGCCTCCCCGGCGCAGGCGGAGTTCCACGGCCCGCCGCACCCGACGATCCTCGCCGCCTGCGCCCTGCTCGGCGTCGACGAGGTGTACGCGGCCGGCGGCGCCACCGCGTCGCGATGTTCGCGTACGGCACCGGGTCCTGCCCGCCCGCCAACATGGTCACCGGCCCCGGCAACATCTGGGTCGCCGCCGCCAAGCGCTACTTCACCGGACGGATCGGCATCGACGCCGAGGCCGGCCCGACCGAGATCGCGGTCCTCGCCGACTCCACCGCCGACCCGGTGCACGTCGCCTCCGACCTGATCAGCCAGGCCGAGCACGACCCGCTGGCGGCCGCCGTCCTCGGTCACCGACTCCGTGGAGCTCGCGGACGCGGTGGAGAAGGAGCTCCAGCCCCAGGTCGAGGCCACCAAGCACGTCGAGGACCGCATCCGCCCGGCCCTCGCCGGCCGCCAGTCCGCGATCGTCCTGGTCGACGGCCTGGCCGAGGGACTGCGGGTGGTCGACGCGTACGGAGCCGAGCACCTGGAGATCCAGACCGCCGACGCCGCCGCGTCGCCGACCGCGTGAAGAATGCCGGCGCTATCTTCGTCGGCCCCTGGGCGCCCGTCTCGCTCGGCGACTACGCGGCCGGGTCCAACCACGTCCTGCCCACGGGTGGCTGCGCCTGCCACTCCCTCGGGCCTGTCGGTCCAGTCCTTCCTGCGCGGCATCCACATCGTCGACTACACGCGGGACGCCCTCGCCGGTCGCGCACCACGTGGTGACGCTGGCGGAGGCGGAGGACCGCCTGCGCACGGCGCGGCGATCAAGGCGCGGTTCGAGTGGAAGGTCCCGGAGAGCAAGTGACGTTCGGAATCGACGATCTCCCCGTACGGGACGAGCTGCGCGGCAAGTCCCCTACGGCGCGCCCCAGTTGGACGTGCCCGTACGGCTGAACACCAACGAGAACCCCTACCCGCTGCCCGAGGCGCTGGTCGAGCGGATCACCGAGCGGGTCCGCGAGGCCGCCCGCGACCTCAACCGCTACCCGGACCGGGACGCGGTCGAGCTGCGCACCAGGCTCGCCGAGTACCTGACGGAGACCTCCGGGTACGCCGTGGACGTGCACAACGTCTGGGCGGCCAACGGTTCCAACGAGGTCATCCAGCAGCTGCTGCGGGAGGCCTTCGGCGGGCCGGGCCGTACCGCGATCGGCTTCGAGCCGTCGTACTCGATGCACGGCCTCATCGCGCGCGGCACCGGCACCGGCTGGATCTCCGGCCCGCGCCACGACGACTTCACCATCGACGTGCCAGCGGCCGAGCGGGCCGTGGCCGAGCACCGCCCGGACGTCGTCTTCATCACCACCCCCAACAACCCCACCGGCAACGCGGTCCCGGCCGAGACGGTCCTCGCGCTCTACGAGGCCGCACAGGCCGCCAAGCCCTCCATGGTCGTGGGTCGACGAGGCCTACATCGAGTTCAGCCACGGCGCCTCCCTGCTGTCGCTGCTGGAGGGGCGGCCGTACCTCGTCGTCTCCCGCACGATGTCCAAGGCGTTCGGCGCGGCGGGCCTGCGCCTGGGCTACCTCGCCGCGCACCCGGCCGTCGTCGACGCCGTCCAGCTCGTACGGTTGCCCTACCACCTGTCGGCCGTCACCCAGGCGACCGCGCTGGCCGCCCTGGAGCACACCGGCACGCTGCTCAAGTACGTCGAGCAGCTGAAGACCGAGCGGGACCGACTCGTCGCCGAACTGCGCGCCATCGGCTACGAGGTGACCGAGTCCGACGCGAACTTCGTCCAGTTCTGGGCGGTTCGAGGACTCCCATGAGGTCTGGCGGAAGATCCTCGACCGGGGCGTCCTGGTCCGGGACAACGGCGTGCCGGGCTGGCTGCGGGTGACCGCGGGCACCCCGGAGGAGAACGACGCGTTCCTCGATGCGGTACGCGAACTCGAAGAAGGAACAGGAGCAGAGCGGATGAGCCGCGTCGGGCGCGTGGAGCGCACCACCAAGGAGACCTCGGTCCTCGTCGAGATCGACCTCGACGGCACCGGCAAGACCGACATCGCCACCGGCGTCGGCTTCTACGACCACATGCTCGACCAGCTCGGGCGGCACGGTCTGTTCGACCTGACCGTGAAGACCGACGGCGACCTGCACATCGACTCCCACCACACCATCGAGGACACCGCCCTCGCGCTGGGCGCCGCCTTCAAGCAGGCCCTCGGCGACAAGCGTGGGCATCTACCGCTTCGGTAACTGCACGGTCCCGCTGGACGAGTCCCTCGCCCAGGTCACCGTCGACCTGTCCGGCCGCCCCTACCTCGTGCACACCGAGCCCGAGAAGATGGCGCCGATGATCGGCGAGTACGACACGACGATGACCCGGCACATCCTGGAGTCCTTCGTCGCCCAGGCGCAGATCGCCCTGCACGTGCACGTGCCGTACGGGCGCAACGCGCACCACATCGTGGAGTGCCAGTTCAAGGCGCTGGCCCGGGCCCTGCGCTACGCCTCGGAGCGCGACCCGCGCGCCGTCGGCATCCTGCCTTCCACGAAGGGCGCGCTGTAACCCATGAACGGTACGTCCACCGCACTGATCGTCGTCGGCCTCTTCTTCCTCGGCGGCATCTACTCCTTCGCGAAGCAGCAGATGCCCAAGGGCCTGATCGTGCTGCTCTCCATCGGCGCCGCGATGTGCCTCTTCGCAGGTGTGCTGAGGCTGAGGTGTGGAATTGACCGCCACCGCCAAGCGGGTCGTCGTCTTCGACTACGGCTTCGGCAACGTCCGCTCCGCCGAGCGTGCCCTCGCGCGCGCGGGAGCCGACGTCGAGATCACCGGTGACTACGACAAGGCCATGAACGCCGACGGCCTGCTGGTGCCGGGTGTCGGCGCCTTCGCCGCCTGCATGGACGGCCTGAAGGCCGCCCGCGGCGACCAGGTCGTCGACCGCCGGCTGTCCGGCGGGCGCCCGGTGATGGGCATCTGCGTCGGCATGCAGATCCTGTTCGCGCGCGGCATCGAGCACGACGTGGAGGCCGAGGGACTGGACGAGTGGCCCGGCACGGTCGGACCGCCCCAGGCCGACATCGTGCCGCACATGGGCTGGAACACGGTCGACGCCCCGGCCGACTCCCAGCTCTTCGCCGGTCTGGACGCGGACGCCCGCTTCTACTTCGTGCACTCCTACGCCGTCCACGACTGGACCCAGGAGTCGCACAACCCGCTGATCGCCGCTCCAAGGTCACCTGGTCCACGCACGGCAAGCCGTTCGTGGCGGCCATGGAGAACGGCGCCCTGTGGGCCACCCAGTTCCACCCCGAGAAGTCCGGCGACGCCGGGGCCCAGCTCCTCACCAACTGGATCGAGACCCTGTAGAGATGAGCAAGCTCGAACTCCTCCCCGCCGTCGACGTCCGCGACGGCCAGGCCGTCCGCCTCGTGCACGGCGAGTCCGGCACCGAGACCTCCTACGGCTCCCCGGCTGGAGGCCGCCCTCGCCTGGCAGCGCTCCGGTGCCGAGTGGCTGCACCTCGTCGACCTGGACGCCGCGTTCGGCACCGGGGACAACCGCGAGCTGATCGCCGAGGTCGCGAAGGCCATGGACATCAAGGTGGAGCTGTCCGGCGGCATCCGCGACGACGACACCCTCGCCGCCGCGCTCGCCACCGGCTGCAGGCGCGTGAACCTCGGCACGGCCGCCCTGGAGACCCCCGAGTGGGTCGCCGAGGTCATCGCCGAGCACGGCGACAAGATCGCGGTCGGTCTGGACGTACGAGGGCACCACGCTCCGGGGCCGGGGCTGGACCCGGGACGGCGGCGACCTCTACGAGACGCTGGCCCGCCTCGACGAGGAGGGCTGCGCCCGGTACGTCGTCACCGACATCGCCAAGGACGGCACCCTCCAGGGCCCCAACCTGGAGCTCCTGAAGAACGTCTGCGCGGCGACCGACCGCCCGGTCGTGGCGTCGGGCGGCGTGTCGTCCCCTGGACGACCTCCGCGCGATCGCCGGTCTCGTCCCGGCCGGTGTCGAGGGGGCCATCGTCGGGAAAGCCCTGTACGCGAAGGCGTTCACCCTGGAAGAAGCCTTGGAGGCTGTGTCGTCATGACATCCGAAGCCGTACGGCGCGTGCAGAGCGGAAGTCCCTGGGAAGAGTCCTTCGGTTTCGCACGGGCCGTGGCGGCGGGTGATCGTGTCATCGTGGCGGGCACCACCGCCTTCAAGGGCGACATGCTGTACGGCGAGGGCGACCCGTACGAACAGACCAAGGTCGCCTTCGCCTCCGCGGTCGAGGCGATCGGTGAGTTCGGGCTCGGCATCGAGTCCGTGATCCGGACCCGTGTGTGCCTGGCACATTCGCGCGATGTCGATGCGGTGGGCCGGGCCCACAAGGAGCTGTTCGACTCCGTACGCCCGGTCGACCCTGCTGGTCGTGCAGGGCTTCATCGACTCGCGGGTCCTGGTGGTCAGTCGAAGTGGAAGCGTATAGAAGAGCCGTGGATTCAGACCCTGGCGGTCCGAGTCATCCCCCTGCCTGGACGTGGACAACGGCCGGGTCGTCAAGGGCGTCAACTTCCAGAACCTGCGCGACGCGGGTGACCCCGTCGAGATGGCCAAGGTGTACGACACCGAGGGCGCCGACGAGCTGACGTTCCTGGACATCACCGCCTCGTCGGGCGACCGCGAGACGACGTACGACGTGGTGCGCCGCACCGCCGAGCAGGTGTTCATCCCGCTGACCGTCGGCGGCGGCGTGCGCACCGCCGACGACGTCGACAAGCTGCTGCGGGCCGGTGCGGACAAGGTGGGCGTGAACACGGCCGCCATCGCCCGCCCCGACCTGATCCGCGAGATCGCCGAGCGCTTCGGCCGTCAGGTCCTCGTCCTGTCGGTCGACGCGCGCCGCACCGAGGCGGGCACGTTCGAGGTGACCACCCACGGCGGCCGGCGCGGCACCGGCATCGACGCGGTGGGTGGGCGCACCGCGCCGCCGAGCTGGGCGCGGGGGAGATCCTGCTGAACTCGATGGACGCGGACGGCACGAAGGACGGCTACGACCTGGAAGTGATCGCGGCGGTCCGCAAGCACGTGACCGTCCCGGTCATCGCCTCCGGCGGCGCGGGCCGCCTCGCCGACTTTCCCCGGCCGTCGAGGCGGGCGCGGACGCGGTCCTGGCGGCGTCCGTCTTCCACTCCGGCGACCTGCGAATCGGAGAGGTGAAGGAGACGCTGCGGGGGGCGGGGCACGCCGTTCGCTAGTTCGAGATGTCGCCCTGGGTAGTGAGCGCGGTAGTGATCACGGTTCCACGTTGGCTAACGTGCTCATATGCCTGGGATCACGATCGAGTTCACCGAGGAAGAGCTGGCCGAGCTGCGCGCGGAGGCCAGGAGCGCGGTGTCGCCGTCGGGCGGCTCGCGCACGACGCACTCATCGAAGGTGTGCAGGTCAGGCGTCAGAAGCGAGGTTCGACGCTTTAGGAAGGGAAAGTTGCGCAAAATTTATTGCGCAACCTTCTCCCTTCCTGGTACGGTGGTGCCATGACCCGTGAGGGAGAACCGCCCCATCACCGACCTGGGCACCCTCAAAGCCCTGGCGCATCCCCTGCGCATGCAGCTGTACCGCGGCCTGTGCGTGGCGCGCACGGCGACCTGCCTCGCAGCTCGCCGATCAGGTCGACGAGGCCGTCTCCCTGGTCAGCTACCACCTGCGCAAACTCGCCGAGCACGGACTGGTCGAGGAGGCCGAGCCGCAGAGCGCGGACGGTCGGGAGCGCTGGTGGCAGCCCGCCTCGGACGGCGTGAGCATCCGCGACGAGAACTTCCGCGACGTCCCCGAGCGGGCGGCCGCCCACCTCGCGGCCACCCGGCTCTTCCACGAACAGCGGGCCGTCATGTACCGCCGCTACCTGGACGAGCGCCCCACCCGGGGTCCCGAGTGGAACTCCGCCGCCCCCGACAACGAGTCCCTGCTGCGGCTGACCCCCGCCGAACTGGCCGAACTGGGCGAGGAACTGCTCGCCCTGGCCAAGAAGTACGACGAGAAGGGCGCGCGGCCGACGCGGCAGGCGACACCGAAGGGCGCGAGAACGTGGCGCTGCACGTGTACGGGTTCCCGTTCCGTGTCTGAGGGGACCACGTCCGTGCCGGACACGGGCATACCCCGACCGCCACCGCCACCGCCACCGCACCCGCCCACCGCGACGCCAACGTCCTGCGCTGGGTCGCCGCCTACGCCGCCTCCATGGTCGGTGACATGGTCTTCTACCTCGCGCTGTCCTGGGCCGCCGTGCAGAACGGCACTCGCCCCGCGCAGGCCGGCCTCGTCACCGCCGTCAGCGCGGTGCCCCGTGCGCTGCTCATGCTCGGCGGCGGGGTGGTCGCCGACCGGTTCGGGCCGCGCAAGGTCGTCATCGGCAGCGACGCCGTACGGTGCGCCACGGTGCTGGCGGTCGCCGTGCGCTCTTCGTGACCGACCCGGGGCTGTGGCTCCTCGCCCTGCTCGCGGTCGTCTTCGGCACGGTCGACGCCCTCTTCCTGCCCGCCGTCGGGGCGCTCCCGGCCCGCATCACCGGCAAGGACCAGCTCGCCCGCGTCCAGGGCATGCGCGGCCTCGCCGTGCGCTTCGCCGCCGTCGTGGGCGCACCGCTCGGCTTGGGCTCGGCGTGGCGGTCGGCGGCGGCGCGGCGGCCTTCGCGCTCGCGGGGTTGCTGATCGCCGTGTCGGTGCCGCTGCTGATCTCCGTACGGATGCGCGAGCTGCCGCCCGACGACGCGACCGGCGCACCCGCCGCGGGGGAGGCCACCGCGTGGCGGGACCTGGTGGGCGGGCTCCGCTACATCCGCCGGCACCGCGCGTCCTCGGCCCGCTGATGGTGGCCATCGCTCTCGGAGACCTCGGCTTCGTCGGCCCCCTCAACGTCGGCCTGACCCTGCTCGCGGACGAACGCGGCTGGGGCGCGTCCGGGATGGGCTGGGTGCTCGCCGGGTTCGGCACGGGGGCCGGAGTCGCCGCCCTGCTGCTCGACCGTGCGGGGCGCCGCCGCCGCGCGCCGGGTGTGCCTGTCGCCGCCGGTGCCATCATCCCCGGCGCGGCCGCGATCGGCGCCCTGGCGCAGGCCCCCGGCCTGCCCGTGGCCGTCGGCACCGCGGTGGTCGTCGGGCTGCTCACGGGGCTCAGCGGCGCCATGTGCGGGGGCCCTGCTGCAGACCCAGGCCGACCCCGCCTACCTGGGACGCGTCACCGCGGTCGGCGGAATCGTCAGCCTGGGCATCGCGCCGCATGAGCATGCCGCTGTCCGCCGCCGCCATAGGCGTCTCGGGCACCGGCCCGGTCTTCGCCGTCAGCGCCGGTGTCTGCGCGCTCGGCGGGGTCGTCGCCCTGTGCGCGCCGGGCGTACGGCGGGGCCGAACTGCCGGGGTAGCGGTCGGGCTGCCTTCCCCGGGCTGCCGCCCGCGTCGGCCTCCCCGGGCTGACTGCTCCAGAGGCCGTCCCCGGCCGCCTCAGATCCCCAGTTGCTTCGTTTCGTGCAGCCTCGCGATCGCTTCCTTCTCGCCCTCCAGCTCCACCTTCGCGGCGCTCTGCCGTCCGTAGGCGAACAGCAGCAGCTCGACGGCTCCGCCGGTCGCGGTCACCACCGGCGTACCCCCGGTGGGCAGACCGTCGTCTGGCCGTTCGGGCGGGTGCAGCACCAGGCCCGTCGGATGCCGCGGCCCATCAGGCGGGCGGTGCGCTCCAGGCGTGACCACAGGCCGTCCTGGAAGACCGGGTCCAGCTCGCGCGGCGACCAGTCCGGCTGGGCACGGCGCACGTCCTCGGTGTGAGTAGTAGAACTCCACCGTGTTCGCCGCCTCGTCGACCTGCTTGAGCTGGAAGGGGAGAAGCGGGCGGGCCGTGCGGATCAGCTGGAGCAGCTCCTCGTACGGCTTCGCGCCGTACTCCTCCATCACCCGGTCGAGCCGGGACGCCAGCTGCTTGATCAGGGTGCCCCCGGCGGCGTCCGGCCGGCGCTCGCGCACTACCGCCGCGCGGCGAGGTCACTGAGTCCGCCAGCCGTCACGCACAGGGTCGGGGCGTCCGGACCCGCCGTCTCCAACAGGTCCGCGAGCAGAAGTCGTTCACGCTTGGCGAAAGTCGACAGTGCGGTCCGGCCACGGCGGCCGGCCGGGTCCGCCCAGTGGACAGGCCCGGGGCGTGTCCGTCCCGCGCGCGGTACAATGGGCGCACGACCAGCAGCTCCCCCGGCGGCCCAGCCCGCTCTGCCCCGAAGATCGCCGACCGCCTCAAGCGCGGCGCCGACGGCCTCCTGCCCGCCATCGCCCAGCAGTACGACACCGGGGAGGTGCTGATGCTCGGCTGGATGGACGACGAGGCACTGCACCGCACCCTGACGACGGGACGCTGCACCTACTGGTCGCGCAGCCGTCAGGAGTACTGGGTCAAGGGCGACACCTCGGGCACTTCGTGGGGTGAAGTCCGTCGCCCTGGACTGGCGACGCCGACACCGTCCTGGTCAAGGTCGACCAGGTCGGCGCCGCCTGCCACACCGGCGCCCGCACCTGCTTCGACGCCGACGTGCTCCTCGACGCCCGCACGGACTCCGGCGCGCCCGGCGCGGATCAGTAGGGTCTGCCGACATGGACGACATGGACGTCATGGACCTCGACACCTTCCGGAAGCTGGCCGCCGACCGCCGGGTGATCCCGGTCAGCCGCAAACTCCTCGCCGACGGCGACACCCCCGGTAGCGCTCTTACCGCAAGCTCGCCGCCGAACGCCCCGGCACCTTCCTGCTGGAGTCCGCGGAGAACGGCCGGGCGGCCTTCCAATGGTCCCGGTACTCCTTCATCGGCGTCCGCAGCGCCGCCACCCTCACCGAGAAGGACGGACAGGCCCACTGGCAGGGCACCCTCGCCCGTCGGCGTCCCCACCGACGGCGACCCGCTCGCGACCCTGCGCGCCACCGTCGAGGCCCTGCACACCCCGCGCGACCTCGCCCACGACCTGGGCCTGCCGCCCTTCACCGGCGGCATGGTCGGCTACCTCGGCTACGACATCGTGCGCCGCCTGGAGAAGGTCGGTCCCGGGGAGCGCGACGACCTGAAGCTCCCCGAGCTGACCATGCTGCTCACCAGCGACCTCGCCGTCATGGACCACTGGGAGGGCTCGGTCCTGCTGATCGCCAACGCGATCAACCACAACGACCTCGAAACGGGCATCGACGAAGCCTACGCCGACGCGGTGGCCCGCCTGGCCGCCATGGAGGCCGACCTCACGCGCGCGGTGGCTGCGCCCCGCCGCGCTGCCGCCGTCCGAGCTGCCCGAGTACACCGCTCTGTGGGGCGGCCCCGACTTCCAGGAGGCCGTCGAGGACATCAAGGAGCGCATCCGCGCGGGCGAGGCCTTCCAGGTCGTGCCTCCCAGCGCTTCGAGACGCCGTGCACGGCGAGCGCGCTGGACGTGTACCGGGTGCTGCGGGCCACCAACCCGTCCCCGCATACGTAACCTGCTCCGCCTCGACGGCTTCGACGTCGTCGGATCGTCCCCGGAGGCCCTGGTCAAGGTCGAGGACGGGCGGGCCATGGTCCACCCCATCGCCGGCACCCGCCCCGCGGCGCCACCCCGCAGGAGGACCAGGCCCTCGCCGACGAGCTCGCTCGCCGACCCCAAGGAGCGCGCCGAGCACCTCATGTGCTCGTCGACCTCGGCCGCAACGACCTGGGACGGGTCTGCAGAACCCGGCTCCGTCGAGGTCGTCGACTTCATGTCCGTCGAGCGGTACTCGCACGTCATGCACATCGTCTCGACGGTCACCGGCCGCGTCGCCCCGGACCGCACCGCCTTCGACGTCCTCACCGCCTGCTTCCCGGCCGGCACCCCTCCGGCGCGCCCAAGCCGCGCGCCCTGCAGATCATCGACGAACTCGAACCGTCCCGGCGCGGCCTGTACGGCGGCTGCGTCGGCTACCTCGACTTCGCGGGCGACTCGACACCGCCATCGCCATCCGCACCGCGCTGCTGCGCGACGGCACCGCCTACGTGCAGGCCGGCGCCGGTGTCGTCGCCGACCCGACCCGGTCGCCGAGGACACCGAGTGCCGCAACAAGGCGGCGGCGGTGCTGCGGGCGGTGCACACGGCCAACCGGCTGGGGCGGTAGGGGCGATCCGGCAGCCGCACAGGCCGGGGCGGTGGGGCGGATCTCACGCCCGCCAATCCGAACCCGGGTGACGGTTCGCCCGGGGTTCAGATAGTGAGTACGTGACAGCCGTTCCTCACCCCCGTACCCCAGCCGCAGGACCCGCCCGGGCCGGCCGCCGGAGCTCGCGCCGCCTGCTGTGCGGCGCGCTCGGCGCGGCCGTCGCCCTGCTCGCCACCCGGCAGGAGTGGGCGGAGGCCCAACGACGGTACCGGCGGCGCGATCCCCTGACCGCCAAGGGCAGCGACGTCACGGGCGTACCCGCGGCGCTCGCCATAGTGGGCCTCGCCGCGCTCGTCGCCGTCTTCGCCGTCCGCCGCGCGGGCCGGTTCGCCGTCGCCGCCCTGCTCGCGCTGAGCGGCGCGGGCACCGTCGCCGCGGCCCTGGCCGGCGCCTCCGACAGCTCCGCCCTGGACGACCAGGCCGCGAAGGCCGCCGGCGACACCTCGGCCACCGTGGACGCCCTCTCCCACACCGCCTGGCCGTACGTCGCGGCCGTGGGCGGCGCGCTGCTGCTGGGCCGGGCTGCTCGCCCTGCGCTACGGCCGCCTGTGGCCCGCGATGTCCGGCCGCTACGAGCGCGACGGCACCCCGCGCCCGCGCCGCAAGCCGCAGACCGTCGACCCGGACCGCCCCGAGGACCTCTGGAAGGCCCTCGACCGCGGCGAGGACCCGACCGGCGCCTGACCCGCGGTTCACCCGCGCGCACACGAGCACCCGCCGGCGTGACACGCGCTCCGGGCCCGACGGCCGTCACGGCGCGCGTTGCGCTGGGGAGTACCCCCGCTCACACCGCGCGCGCCCGTGCGGGACAATGGGCACGAGCGTCCTGCTCAGACTTGGCACAACAGCAACGAGGAGCAAGCAATGTCGGGCAGCAGCCACGGTCACACCCCGGCCGCCTGGACGGGTGTCATCATCGCCTTCATCGGTTTCTGCATCGCGGGCGTGTTCATGGTGGCGGCCCAGCCGCTGGGCTTCTGGGCCAGCATGGTGGTCGTGCTCCTCGGCGGTGCCGTGGGCGGCATCATGCGCATGATGGGCCTCGGCCAGCCGAAGCAGAACCACCCCGTGCACCAGGTCGCCGGCGAGCGCGAGCCGGCCGGCGCCAAGGGCTGAGACCGGGCACGGCGGTCAACGGCACCTCCCGAGGGGCGGACCGGCACGAGGGTGCCGGAACCGCCCCTGTGCGCCTGCAGCCGGCGGGGGCAGAAATGCGGTGCGTGGACGCCGAGACCGGGAAGCCGACGCAGAACAGGACCGCGACGCGGGGCGCGCCCTCCCTCCTGGGCCTGTCCGTTCCCGTCGGCGTGCTCGCGGCCGTCGTCGGCGCGTTCGCGTACGTGGGGAGCGTCGACCCCAACGAACCCGGCCACTACCCCGTCTGCCCCCTGCTGCGCTTCACCGGCATTCACTGTCCCGGCTGCGGCGGCCTGCGCAGCGCCCACGCGTTCGTCCACGGGGACGTGCTGACCGCGCTGCAGGCCAACGCGCCGGCCGTCCTCGGCTATCTGGGCTTCGCCGTGCTGTGGACCGTCTGGGTGATCCGCGTGGCCCGCGGCCGGCCCCTGCGGGTCGACCTCGGCCCGGTCCACCTGTGGACGCTGGGGGCGTTGCTGCTGGTCTTCACGGTTGTCCGGAACCTGCCGTTCGGTGGCTGGCTCCTCCCTTGATCACTTGGCGAACGTCCGGGTAGTGGGACCGGCGTCAACCGGATGCGGGCCCGTCGTCCTGCTCCGGATACCATCACAGTGACCACACATTTCGCCGTCTGAAAGGGGCCGCTCGCGTGAGTGTGCTCGACGAGATCATCGACGGAGTCCGTGGCCGACCTCGCGGAGCGGCAGGCGCGCGTCAGCCTCGACGAGCTCAAGGAGCGCGCGGCCAAGGCTCGCCCCGCCAAGGACGGCGTGTCCGCCCTGCGCGGCGACGGCGTCAAGGTCATCTGCGAGGTCAAGCGCTCCAGCCCGTCCAAGGGCGCGCTGGCCGCCATCGCCGACCCCGCCGGACTCGCCGCGGACTACGAGGCGGGCGGCGCCGCCGTCATCCCGTCCTCACCGAGGAGCGCCGCTTCGGCGGCTCGCTGGCCGACCTGGACTCGGTCCGCGCGCGCGTGGACATCCCCGTGCTGCGCAAGGACTTCATCGTCACCTCGTACCAGCTGTGGGAGGCCCGCGCGCACGGCGCCGACCTCGTGCTGCTGATCGTCGCGGCCCTCGAGCAGCCGGCCCTGGAGTCGCTGATCGAGCGCGCCGAGTCCATCGGACTCACCCCGCTCGTCGAGGTGCACGACGAGGACGAGGTCGAGCGTGCGGTGGACGCCGGCGCCAAGATCATCGGCGTCAACGCGCGCAACCTGAAGACGCTGGAGGTCGACCGCGGCACGTTCGAGCGGGTCGCCCCGGAGATCCCGGCGCACATCGTCAAGGTCGCCGAGTCCGGCGTCCGCGGCCCGCACGACCTCATCGCCTACGCCAACGAGGGCGCCGACGCCGTCCTGGTCGGCGAGTCCCTGGTCACCGGCCGCGACCCGAAGACGGCCGTCTCCGACCTGGTGGCCGCCGGCGAACACCCGGCACTGCGGCACGGGCGCGGCTGACACCCCGGTAGGCTTGCTCCCGATGACCCTCCCGCTCACCCCGGCCGCCCGGGACCCGTACGCCCGCCTCGCGCGCGGCTGCCGGCCCCGAGGCTGCCGCGCGCCCGCCCGCCGGGTGCACGGCCGCCGGGTGCGGTACGTCATCGGGGACGAGCCCGGCCAGGTGAACGGCATGCGATGGCCTCAGCGCCCCGTCAGGGGCGCGGGGAACTGCGCGAGCTACCACAGACGGCCCGCAGCGGCCTGACTCCCCCGCCCCACGGCGAATGTGCCCAAACCAGACACTCACCGTGAGGTTCACGCATGCCCAGCAACTTCTTCATCCCCGACCCCGAGGGTCAAAACCCCAGTCCCGAAGGCTACTTCGGGGCGTACGGCGGCAAGTTCATCCCCGAGGCCCTCGTCGCGGCGGTCGACGAGGTGGCCGTCGAGTACGACAAGGCCAAGTCGGACCCCGAGTTCGCCCGTGAGCTCGACGACCTGCTGGTCCACTACACGGGCCGCCCGTCCTCGCTCACCGAGGTGCCCCGTTTCGCCGCGGAAGCGGGCGGCGCCCGTGTCTTCCTCAAGCGCGAGGACCTCAACCACACCGGCTCCCACAAGATCAACAACGTGCTCGGGCAGGCCCTGCTGACCAAGCGCATGGGCAAGACCCGCGTCATCGCGGAGACCGGCGCCGGCCAGCACGGCGTGGCGACGGCGACGGCCTGCGCCCTCTTCGGGCTCGACTGCACCATCTACATGGGCGAGATCGACACCCGCCGCCAGGCCCTCAACGTGGCCCGCATGCGCATGCTCGGCGCCGAGGTCATCGCCGTGAAGTCCGGCAGCCGCACGCTCAAGGACGCGATCAACGAGGCCTTCCGCGACTGGGTCGCCAACGTCGACCGCACCCACTATCTGTTCGGCACCGTCGCCGGACCCCACCCCTTCCCGGCGATGGTGCGCTGACTTCCACCGCGTGATCGGCGTCGAGGCCCGCCGCCAGCTCCTGGAACAGGCCGGACGCCTCCCCGACGCGGCGATCGCCTGCGTCGGCGGCGGCTCCAACGCCATCGGCCTCTTCCACGCCTTCATCCCCGACGCGGACGTCCGCCTCATCGGCTGCGAGCCCGCCGGGCACGGCATCGAGAGCGGCGAGCACGCGGCCACCCTGTCCGCGGGCGAGCCCGGCATCCTGCACGGCTCCCGGTCCTACGTCCTCCAGGACGACGAGGGCCAGATCACCGAGCCGTACTCGATCTCGGCGGGGCTCGACTACCCCGGCATCGGTCCCGAGCACAGCTACCTCAAGGGACTCCGGCCGCGGCGAGTACCGCGCGGTCACCGACGACGCCGCCATGCAGGCGCTGCGCCTGCTGTCGCGCACCGAGGGCATCATCCCGGCCATCGAGAGCGCCCACGCGCTGGCCGGCGCCATCGAGGTCGGCAAGGAGCTGGGCAAGGACGGGCTGATCGTCGTCAACCTGTCCGGCCGCGGCGACAAGGACATGGACACCGCCGCCCGCTACTTCGGGCTCTACGACACCGACGCCGAGGTCGCTGCCGACGAGGCCGGCACCGCCGAGATCGAGGGGGACGCCAAGTGAGCGGGAACGTGCAGCTGCTGAACGACACGCTCGCCGCCGCGAAGGCCGAGGGCCGCTCCGCCCTCATCGCCTACCTCCCGGCCGGGTTCCCCACCGTGGACGGCGGCATCGCGGCGATCAAGGCCGCGCTGGACGGCGGCGCCGACGTCGTCGAGGTGGGCCTGCCGCACTAGCGACCCCGTCCTCGACGGCCCGGTCATCCAGACCGCCGACGACATCGCCCTGCGCGGCTGGCGTGCGCATCGCCGACGTGATGCGCACCGTCCGGGAGGCACACGCGGCCACCGGCAAGCCGATCCTCGTCATGACGTACTGGAATCCCATCGACCGCTACGGCGTCGAGCGCTTCACCGCCGAGCTGGCCGAGGCGGGCGGCGCCGGGTGCATCCTGCCCGACCTGCCCGTCCAGGAGTCGGCGCTGTGGCGGGAGCACGCCGACAAGCACGGACTCGCCACCGTCTTCGTCGTCGCGCCCAGCAGCAAGGACGCGCGGCTCGCCGAGATCACCGCGGCCGGCAGCGGCTTCGTCTACGCCGCCTCCCTCATGGGCGTCACCGGCACCCGCGAGTCGGTCGGCGCGCAGGCCGAGGACCTGGTACGACGCACCCGCGCCACCACCGGCATCCCCGTCTGCGTCGGGCTCGGCGTCTCCAACGCCGCGCAGGCCGCCGAGGTGGCCGGCTTCGCCGACGGCGTGATCGTCGGCTCGGCGTTCGTCAAGCGCATGCTCGACGCCCCCGACGACGCGGCCGGCCTGGAGGGTGTCCGCACGCTCGCCGCCGACCTGGCGAAGGGCGTGCGCGGACAGGCGTGACGACAGGCACGTGACGCGGGTCCCTCGTACGGGTGGACCTGGGACCGGGGAGGCGCGCTGCGCCTCCCCGGTTCGTTCTGCGGGGTGTGAGCGAGAAGAACCGAGAGGAAAGCGCACCGCCCGTCAGAAGCTGGCGGCCGAGCGCGAGAAGCAGAAGTCCAAGGACAAGCGCCGGCGCGCGCTGATCGTCGGGGCGAGCGTGGTCTGCGTCCTGGGCCTCGCGGCGGTGATCGGCGTGGTCGCCGCCAACGCGGGCAAGGACGACGGCAGCGAGTCGGCCGGCCCGATCGTGGCGCCCTCGGGCGCGCAGGGCAAGGACAGCCTCGCGATCCCCGTCGGCGAGGAGAGCGCCAAGTCGACGCTCGTCATCTGGGAGGACTTCCGCTGCCCGGCCTGCAAGGCCTTCGAGCTGGCGTACCGCGACACGATCCACGAGCTCACCGAAGCGGGGCAGCTCAAGGTCGAGTACCACCTGGCGACGATCATCGACGGGAACATGGGCGGCACCGGCTCCCGCAAGTCGGCCAACGCCGCCGCCTGCGCCCAGGACGCGGCAAGTTCACGCCGTACCACGACGTGCTGTTCACCAACCAGCCGGCGGAGACCGACGACGCGTTCGCCGACGAGAACAAGCTGATCGACCTGGCGGGCAAGGTCGACGGCCTCGACACCGCGCTCTTCCAGGAGTGCGTCGAGGGGCGGCAAGCACAACAGCTGGGTGGAGAAGTCCAACGAGGCCTTCCGCACCGGCGGCTTCAGCGGCACGCCGACCGTGCTGCTGGACGGCAAGAACATCTACCAGGACCGCCCCATGACACCGGCGAAGCTGAAGCAGCTGGTGCAGGACGCCAACAAGTAACGCGGCGGCGGGCGGCGGAGCACCCGCGCGGTGTCCGCGCGGTGCTCTTCCGTCCGCCCGTTACGGACCCGTAGCCGGGCTGCCCGTCGCGGGTACCGTCCGACACGGTAGCGTCGACCCTGCCATGGAACTTGCCTTCATTCCCAGCCCGTCCAGCGGGGTGCTGCACCTCGGTCCCATCCAGCTGCGCGGCTACGCGTTCTGCATCATCATCGGCGTCTTCGTTGCCCGTCTGGCTCGGCAACAAGCGCTGGGTCGCCCGAGGCGGGCGGCCCGGCACGGTGGCCGACATCGCGGTCTGGGCCGTTCCCTTCGGCCTGATCGGCGGCCGGCTCTACCACGTGATCACTGGACTACCAGCTGTACTTCAGCGAGGGCCGTGACTGGGTCGACGCCTTCAAGATCTGGGAGGGCGGCCTCGGCATCTGGGGCGCGATCGCGTTCGGCGCGGTGGGCGCGTGGATCGGCGCCCGCCGCCGGGGCGTCCCGATGCCCGCCTACGCCGACGCCGTCGCCCCCGGCATCGCCCTCGCCCAGGCCATCGGCCGCTGGGGCAACTGGTTCAACCAGGAGCTGTACGGCAAGGCCACCGACCTGCCGTGGGCCGTGGAGATCACCTCGTCGGCCGACGGACGGGTGCCCGGCACGTACCACCCGACGTTCCTGTACGAGTCGATGTGGTGCATCGGCGTGGCCCTGCTCGTCATCTGGGCCGACCGCCGCTTCAACCTGGGCCACGGGCGGGCGTTCGCGCTGTACGTCGCCGCGTACTGCGCGGGCCGGTTCTGGATCGAGTACATGCGCGTCGACGACGCCCACCACATCCTGGGTCTGCGGCTGAACAACTGGACCGCGCTCTTCGTGTTCCTGCTGGCCGTGGTGTACATGGTGCTCTCGGCGCGGATGCGGCCGGGCCCGGGAAGGCCGTGGTCGAGCCGGGCGCGGCGGAGTCCTCGGACGGTGACGCCGGAGACGGCGCGAAGGGGGACACGGACGCCGGCGCCAAGGCATCTGGGGACTCCAAGGGCTCCGAGGATTCCGAGGGCGCCGGGGGCGACAAGGACGCCGGTGACGACGGTGCCGTGGAGGACGAGAAGAGCGTGAGGGACGTGAAGGACGGGGCCGACTCGGCCAAGAAGGGCTGACGGGCCGCCGCCGCACGTCGCCGAGGGCGCCCGGAACTCTCCGGGCGCCCTCGGCCTGTATCGGGACGCCCATGTCAGGACAGGACGGGCCGCCGGGCCAGCGACAGGGTCCGCTGGGCCGTCGCCACCACCGCCGCGTCGACGAACCGCCCGTCCGGCAGCGCCAGCGCGCCCGGCTGCGCGGTGGCCGCCTTGACGATCGTCTCCGCCTCCTCCAGCTCCCGTTCGGTCGGCAGGTACGCCCGCTCGATGATCGGCAGCTGGCGGGGTGGATCGCGGCCCGGCCGAGAAAGCCCAGGGCCCGGCCGTGGGCGCAGGAAGCGGCCAGACCCTCCAGGTCCCGGGTGTCCGGGTGCACCGTCTGCGACGGCGGCGCCAGCCCCGCCGCCCGCGCGGCCACGACCACGCGCGAGCAGGACCAGTCCAGGCCCGCGTCACCGCGTACGCCCAGGTCGGCCCGGAGGTCGGCCTCGCCGAGGCGATGCCGCGCAGACGGGTGGGCCGCTGCGATCCGGTACGCCCGCTCCACGGCCAGGGCCGTCTCCAGGAGCGCGTACAGGGGTGGCCCGCCGGTCGCCGCCGCGACGCCGGTGATCTGCTCCGGGGACGTCACCTTGGGCAGGCGCAGCCCGGCCAGTCCCGGCAGCGCGGCCAGCGCCGCCAGGTCCGCCGCGGCGAACGGCCCGTCCAGGGCGTTGACGCGGACGTGGACCGGCACCGGCTGTGGCTCGGTGAGCAGCTCGGCGGTGGCCTCGCGGGCGTACTCCTTGCGGTCCGGGGCGACCGCGTCCTCCAGGTCGACCACCACGACGTCGGCACCGGCGGCCAGCGCCTTGGCGACCACCCGGGGCCGGTCCCCCGGGGCGTACAGCCAGGTCAGTGGGGGTGTGGTCATACGACGCCCTCCTCGCGCAGCTCCTTCACGTCCGCCGGGGTCAGGCCCAGCTCGGTCAGCACCTCCTCGGTGTCCGCGCCGTGCGGGCGGCCCGCCCAGCGGATCGCGCCGGGGTCGCGGAGAGCCGGAAGAGGACGTTCTGCATACGCAGTGGACCCAGCTCGGGATCGTCGACGGTGGTGACCGTGTCGAGGGCCTGGTACTGCGGGTCGGCCATCACGTCCCGCACGTCCTGGATCGGGGCGACCGCGGCCTCGGCCTTCTCGAAGGCGGCGAGGACGTCGGCGCGGCTGTGCCGGGCGATCCAGTCGCCGACCGCCGCGTCGAGCACGTCGGAGTGCCGGGCCCGCTCGGCGCCGGACCCGAACCAGGGCTCGTCGATCAGCTCCGGGCGGCCCACCAGGCGCATCACGCGCTCGGCGACCGACTGGGCCGAGGTGGAGACGGCGACCCAGGTGCCGTCGGCGGTGCGGTAGGTGTTGCGCGGGGCGTTGTTCTGGGAGCGGTTGCCGGTGCGCGGCTGGACGTGGCCGAGCTGGTCGTACCAGGTCGGCTGCGGGCCCAGCACGGTCAGGGATCGGCTCGATGATCGCCATGTCGACGACCTGTCCCTCGCCGGTGCGGTCCCGCGCGGCGAGCGCGGTCATCACGGCGTACGACGTCGCCAGGGCGGCGATCGAGTCCGCGAGGCCGAACGGCGGCAGCGTCGGGGGCGCGTCCGGTTCGCCGGTCATCGCGGCGAAGCCGCTCTGGCCTCGGCGAGCGTGCCGAAAGCCGGGGCGGCGCGCGTACGGGCCGAACTGGCCGAAGCCGGTGACCCGGGTGAGGACCAGGCGCGGGTTGACGGCGGACAGCTCGTCCCAGCCCAGGTCCCACTTCTCCAGGGTGCCGGGGCGGAAGTTCTCGATGACGACGTCCGCGGTGGCGTGAGGCGCAGCAGGGTGGTGCGGCCGGCGGGCTTGGACAGGTCCAGGGTGATCGTGCGCTTGTTGCGGCCCAGCAGCTTCCACCACAGGCCGATGCCGTCCTTGGACGGGCCGTGGCCCCCGGGAGGGTCGGGCCGGTCGGGGGTGCTCCACCTTGACGACCTCGGCACCGAAGTCGCCGAGCATGGTGGCCGCGAGCGGGCCCGCGAAGGGTGGCGAGGTCGAGGACGCGCAGGCCGGTCAGCGGGGCGTGGACGAGGGCGGGGGCGGGGGCACGACGGGCGGGGGCGCGGTCATGGGCGGGTGGCCTCCCTGTGGGGTGGTGGGCGAGGGTGTCGAAGCCGGTGCCGTCGAAGTCGCCCACCGAGGTGGCCAGGCGGTTCTTCAGCGGGGCCGTCCAGTGCTCGGGCAGGGCGGCGGGAAAACCGGCGAGGAGACCGGCGACGCTGCCGGCGGTGGCGCCGTTGAGTCGGTGTCCCAGCCTCCCGACACGGCACGGGAGACCGATCCGGTGAAGTCGCCGTCCGCGTGGGTGAGGGCGGCCGCGAGCAGGGCGGTGTTGGGGACGGCGTGGACCCAGTGGTGGGTGGGGAGTGGCGGGCGTGGAGCGCGTCCACGACGCCGTCGAAGTCGGCGTGGGTTTCGGCGAGTTGGACGCCGTGGCGGACGGCTTCGGCGAGGCGGGAGCCGGGCGGTACGACCGTGAGGCCGGTGCGCAGACAGGCGTGGACGTCGTGGGTGCCGGTGGCGGCGGTGGCGATGACGGCCGCCGCGAACATCGCCGCGTAGACGCCGTTGGCGGTGTGGGTGAGGTCGCGTCGCGGTGCGCCTGCCCGGCGGCGGCGGCCGGGTCGCCGGGGTTGGTCCAGCCGTGCACGTCGGCGCGGATCAGGGCGCCGATCCACTCGCGGAAGGGGTTGCGGTGGCGGGCGGTGTGCGGGGGTTCGATGCCGGTGAGGAGATTGCGGTAGGCGAGGCGTTCGGCGGTGAAGGTGCGGCCTGCGGGCGGCTCGTCGAGCCAGACGCGGGCGACGTCGGCGGTGGTGAAGGTCCTGCCGTGGCGTTGGAGGAGCAGGAGGCCCAGCAGGGGTAGTTGAGGTCGTCGTCCTCGGGCATGCCGTCGATGTTCTCGGCGAGGAGGTCGGCGCGGAGCGGCGGTTCCAGGGGTACGTCGCGGTGAGGTCCGCGGGGAGGCCCGGGCGGTGAAGTAGGTGGTCGGGGGCCAGTTGCCGGCGGCCTCGGCGAGCAGGCGGATGCCGGTCAGGGGGAGCTTCTCGACGGGCTTGCCGAGGAGGCAGCCGGCGGCTCGGCCGAGCCAGGCCGCTTCCAGACGGTCGGGGGACACGGCTTCGGGTCGGGGGGCGGGCCAGTCGGGGACAGGGCCTTGATCCGGTCCAGTTCGGTCGGTTCCTGGTCCGCCAGCGGGCTCGGCAGGCCGGACAGTTCGTCCAGCAGGTCTTCCGCCAGCAGGCGGAGGCGGAGGAGGCCGGCTGGGCGGACGTGCCCGCTCGGGCCGGGGCCTCGCGGCCGCCCGCCGCTCTCCAGCGAGCCGCGATCGCCGACGGGTCGCGGCCGTCCTGCGCCGCCTGGCGAAGCTCGTGGCCGATCAGGTCCTCGGGCTGGACCCAGGTCGGTCGGAGCATCCCGCGCCTCCGATCGCGGTGAACGCCCGCTCGTGGAGGCGGCGTCGCGCCACGTCGCGCTCGAACACCTCCGGGCCGCGGTGGCGTCGCGGCCGGTTCCCACAGGGTCCAGACGGCTCGCCTCCGCGACCGTCTTCGCCCAGTCCTCCGGGACCGGTGAACCCAGCGCACCGGCCAGCGCGCCCCCATCGTGGCGATGGAGTCGCAGTCCCGGCCGTAGTTCACCGCGCCGAGGACCGCGTGCCGGTAGTCGCCGCCGGAGACCAGCAACATGCCGGGGGCGACGGGCAGTTCCTCGATCGCGTGCACGCGGGACGGGCTGGGCGGCGTGCGGCCAGTGAGGGCGCGCGGTAGTCGGGGCCCACCGTGTCGTAGGGCGCCACCGCCTCCCGCAGCGGCGCAGCGCCGACTCGAAGTCCGAGTACCGGGAGGCCACTTCGCAGACCGCCTCGATCGCCGCCCGGGTGCCGTCCTTCGCCAGGGACAGACAGGCCGACACCACCGAGTCCGGCGTCGCCCCACGCGCACCGCGGCCACCGCCGCGCGAGGACACCGGCCGCCTCAGGCCGTACGACGACTGGTGTGCGCCGGCGACGTCCAGCGCCTCGGCGTAGGCGCCCGCCGGGTGGGCCGCGTTGACCAGGCCGACCGGGGCCATGTACATCGCGGCACCGAGTTGACGATGTTGCCGGTGCCCGCCTCGCGGGGTCCACGTGGCCGTAGTGGATCCTGGCGGCGGCGAGCCACTTCTCCGCCAGGAAGACCCGCTGAGCGGAGCGCCTCGGCCTCCAGCTCCGGGATCCAGCGCGGGTTCGTCATCAGGTCCGGAACCAGGTGCTCGGCGACCGAGTAGGCGTCGAGGTGGTCGCGGACCGTGCCGTACACCCGACCAGCGCGTGGGTCATCAGGGGTGTCGTCGGTGACGTGGCCGTCGCCCTTGTGGTACGGGGCGATGGGGCGGGCGGTGCGCCAGGCGTCGCCGTTCCAGGGGCCGACGACGCCGTGGACTCGGCCGCCATGGCGTTCGAGGATCTGCTCGGGAGGTAGCCCTCGACCGGGCCGCCGAGCGCGTCGCCGACGGCCGCGCCGACGAGGGCGCCGGTGATGCGCTCCTCCAGGGTCGGCGTGCCGTTGTCCGCTGTGCCGTTGTCCGCTGTGCCGAGGTGTCCTCATGTCGTGTGTCGCCCTTCTTGTCCTTTCCGTCCTTCGCGTCCTTCACGTGGGGACGGTTGCGTAGCGATGCAGGAGTCCGGCGAGTTCGACCAGGTCGGTGCCGGTGAGACGGGGCGAGTACGCAGCCGGGGAGGGTGCGGCAGCGGTCTCCCCGCCAGGACGCGGGGATCGACGTGCCGCCGCTCAGCGCGCCGGTGAGGGGCGCCGGCCAGCGCGGAGCGGAGTCCGCGACCCTCGAGCAGACAGGCCGCCGCCGGTACGGCCTCCGCGATGCGGCCCCGGGCGGCGGTGGCCAGGGCGAGGGCGACCGGGACCGTCTCGGCGGCGGCGATGCCGCTAGCTGTAGACGTGGTCGACGATCTGGTGCTCCAGCAGCGGGACGAGCGCGAAGGTGCTCTCGGCGTCCGCCGCCAGGGCCAGTGCCTGGCGGGCGTTGCGGCCGATCTCCGTCTCTCCGGGCAGCTCGGCGAGCGCGGCGTCCACGGCATGCGCGCACGTCCGCGCCGTCGAGGGCGCACGCCACGGCCGCCGCCATGGCCCGATGCGCCGTGCACGCCGTCGCCGTCCTGGGTGTAGCGGGCGTCGAACTCGGCGAGGTCGGCGGCGGGTCGCGGGTCGCCGGGGTGGGCGACGGCGAGGACGCAGGCCGGACGCAGGCGGCGTCGTCGAAGTAGTGCGGGTTGTCGTGGCCGGTGGCGGGCGGGCGCAGGCCGGTGGCGAGGTTGCCGAGCCCGGCCCGTACCGAGATGCGGGCCCGCAGCGGCAGTACCGCCGACTCGGCCTCCGGGGCGCGTTCCGTCGCCGCGCCACTTCACCGGCGACGGCGTTCCAGGTCAGGTCGATCGCCGCCCGCATCCGGCGCTCCCGGCTCAGGTCCCCGAGCGCGCTGTCGTCCCCGGCCCGCAGCACCGCCTCCGCCGCGAACGCCGCCCACTCGGCGTCGTCGGACGGGCCGAGGCGTAGCGGCTCGGGGGGCTGGTTCAGGGCGATGGGCACGGGGAGGGTGGTGGTCGCGTTCTGCTCGGCGAAGGTGTCCAGCTCGCGGGTGAGGCGGCGCGTCCACTCGGCATCCGGGCGGCCCGGTGCCGGGCGGCGGGCCAGCCGGCGGCGTCTCCCGCGGCGAGCCCGAGGAGGAGACCCTCGATGCGGTCGGGTCGCGGTGCCGGGCGGGGCGGGGCGGCGGCCCCGGGCGCGGTGGCTTCGGCCCACGGCGCGGTGCGGGGCGGGGCGGCGTGCTCGGGACCCGGCCTGGTGCCCGCTCCCGGTGGGCGCGGGGTCCTCCCGGCGCGCCGGGCGGTGCGACGTACGCCGTGGTGGCGGGTTCCTCACCGCCGGGACGTGCCCTGCTCACGGCGCCACCCCCGTGGGCGCGTCGCGGTCCGTCCGCGTTGCGGGTTCTTGGGCTCGGCGTCTTCGTGTCGGCGCTTCGGGTTGCGGGTTCTGGCCTCGGTGCCTTCGTGTCGGCGCTTCGGGTTGCGGGTTCTGGGCTCGGCGTCTTCGTGTCGGCGCTTCGGGTTGCGGGTTCTGGGCTCGGTGCCTTCGTCTCCGCACCCCGCGTCGCCGGTCCCGCGCTCGGCACCCCCGTCCCCCCCACTCCGCGTCGCCGGTTCCGTCCTCCGCGTCCCCGCCTCCGCACCGCGCTGCGCCACCTCCGCACCGCGCTGCGCCACCTCCGCACCGCGCTGTGCTGCCTCCGCACCGCGCTGGGCTGCCTCCGCACCGCGCTGCCTTCTCCGCACCGCGCTGCGCCACCTCCGCACCGCGCTGCCCCTTCTCCGCCCCCCGCGTCAGCAGGTCCGCCACCTCCAGGACGTGGTGTCCGGCCATCGCCGGCAGGCAGCTGCCGGGGGCCGGGCCGATGGCCGATGCCCACTCGGCGGGGATGGCGGCGGCCCCCGGGTCGCGCCGGCCAGGGCGCCGGCCACCGCTGCCGTGGTGTCGGCGTCGCGGCCCATGCTGACGGCCGTCAGCACCGCGTCCGTGAAGTCGCCGTCGGCCGCCGCGTACGCGCCGAAGGCGAGGGCGACCGCCTCGGGCGCCAGGTCGGTCCAGGGGTAGCCGCCGATGACCACCGCGGACCGGACGGCGCGTTCGCCGCGGTGGGCCGCCGTCATCGCGCGGCGCAGGCAGCGGGCCGTCCAGGAGTCGTCCGGTACGACCGCCAGGGCGGAGGCGACGACCGCGACGGTCGGTGCCCCCGCCATCGCCGCCGCGACTCCCGCCGCCACCGCCTGGCCGCCGTAGATGCCCTCGCCCTCGTGGCTGACCGAGCCGTCGATCGCCACCAGCCGGGCCGCCTCGGCGGGACGGCCCGCCGCGAAGACGCCGTAGGGCGCGGCCCGCATGGCCAGTCCGTCGCTCCAGGCGTGGCGGTGCTGCGCGGAGATGGGGGCGGCGAGGCCCCGGCGCAGGTTCTCCAGGGTGCCGCGTTCGCTGAAGCCCGCGCCCCGGGAAGGGGGCCCTCCTCCCAGTCCGCGATCCACTCGTGCCAGGCCGTCTCGACATGGGCGGGGGTGAGCGCGGAGCCGTACCGGGCCAGCAGCAG
Source organism: Streptomyces thinghirensis (assembly GCA_021502835.1). Next base: position 280,167 of record JAKFGP010000058.1, on the reverse strand, counting down.
GCCCGAGAAGATCGCGTACTCGGTGTCGTCGGTGCCGGCCGGCTTCCTGGCCACGTATCCCGTGATGCGGCCCCAGCGGGCGCGGATCTCGGAGGGCTTCATGTTCTCGGCCGGCGCCCCGAGGGCGTCGCCGACGGCCAGTCCAGCAGCGCGCCCCGGGCCCGTTCGCGGAGTCCGACGGCGTCACCGGGCGCGGGGACCGGGGAATGCAGGCGGTGGATGCCATGCGGCCGCTCCTCCCTTTGCGCATCTGTCCCCGGTGGGTGTGCTGCGCAGCCTCGCAGGGCTCAGCGTCACCCGGTCGACATTTGTGCGGTCAAGATCACGGATGAGCGCGCAAGGGTAAACCGCAGGTAAGCCCAGCCTTCCTGCTGGCGAGGCGGAAATGATCGGCGTAGATTGGTTGTTGTCGAGAAGTAGACCAGGTCCAAACTAGCTTCCCCGGGGGAACTCTCATGGCCATCATCGAGACCGAGGCGCCGCTGCACGAGGCGCACCGCGACAACCACACCCACCGCGACGTGAACGGCGGCTGGCTGCGCCCCGCCGTCTTCGGCGCGATGGACGGACTGGTCTCCAACCTCGCCCTGATGACCGGTGTCGCGGGCGGCACGGCGAGTCAGCAGACCGTGGTGATCAGCGGGCTCGCCGAGCTCGCCGCCGGCGCCTTCTCCATGGCCGCCGGCGAATACACCTCCGTCGCCTCGCAGCGCGAGCTCGTCGAGGCCGAGCTGGACGTGGAGCGCCGTGAGCTGAGGAAGCACCCGGCGGACGAGGAGGCCGAGCTGGCCGCGCTCTACGAGGCGCGGGGCGTGGAGCCGGGCCTCGCGCGCGAGGTGGCCCGGCAGCCGTCCCGTGACCCGGAGCAGGCCCTGGAGATACACGCCCGTGAGGAGCTGGGCATCGACCCCGGCGACCTGCCCTCGCCGTCGGTCGCGGCCGTGTCGTCGTTCGGTTCGTTCGCGCTGGGCGCCCTGCTCCCCCGTTCTGCCGTTCCTGCTCGGCGCCAGTGCGCTGTGGCCCCTGGTGGTGCTCGCGCTGGCCGGGCTGTTCCTGTGTGGCGCGGTGGTGGCCAAGGTGACGGCGCGCAGCTGGTGGTACAGCGGGCTGCGGCAGCTCGCCCTCGGTGGTGCGGCGGCCGGTGTGACGTACGTCCTGGGCAGCCTGTTCGGAACGGCCGTAGGATAGCCCGGCTCGAACTCATGCGTCGGACCGCATAAGTAGCCGTTACTCGCTGGTTTCGAGTGTGTGATCCCCGGGCATGAGCCGTAAGCGCTGTGGGCAATGAGGCCCGCCGCGCATCGGCGAAGTGAGCGACGAAGCTCCCTCCGTGCCTCGGGCCGACGGACATCGATCTGTCCGCTGCGGTCTCCATAGCTTCCACCGCCGGGTGCGGCACCCCGCCGCGAACCCCCTCGGTGTCCGCATGTTGGAACGGATTATCCCGGTTCCCGAGAACCGCTCCATCATGTAACCTGCACGAAATTTTGCACTCAAGCAGAGGGCCAACGTCGTCCCTCGGCACTTGCACATGCCAGATGACGACGACGGAGAGCCGATGCGTACGCCGCGCCAGCCGTCCCAGCATTCCGCGAATGGCCAGAACCGGTCCTTCATGGATGCTCGCCCTGCTGCGCAGGGTATGTACGACCCCCGCAACGAGCACGACGCCTGTGGCGTCGGTTTCGTCGCCACTCTGACCGGCGAGGCGTCCCACACCCTGGTCGACCAGGCACTCACCGTGCTGCGCAACCTCGAGCACCGCGTGCCACCGGCCCGAGCCCGACTCGGGCGACGGCGCGGGCATCCTCTCCCAGGTGCCGGACGCCTTCCTCCGCGAGGTGGCCGGATTCGATCTGCCCGAGGCCGGGGCCTACGCCGTCGGTATCGCCTTCCTGCCGGTGGACGGCACCGAGGACGCCGTCTCGCGGATCGAGACGATCGCGACCGAGGAGGGCCTCACCGTCCTCGGCTGGCGCGAGGTCCCGGTCGCCCCGCAGATGCTGGGCGCCACCGCCCGGTCGACCATGCCGGTCTTCCGCCAGATCTTCGTGGCCGACGGCGAGTCGCAGGGCATCGCCCTCGACCGCCGTGCCTTCGTGCTGCGCAGCGCGCCGAGCGCGAGGCCGCCGTCTACTTCCCGTCGCTGTCCGCGCGGACCATCGTCTACAAGGGCATGCTGACCACCGGCCAGCTGGAGCCCTTCTTCCCGGACCTGTCCGACCGCCGCTTCGCCTCCGCGATCGCGCTCGTGCACTCCCGGTTCTCGACGAACACCTTCCCGGCCTGGCCGCTCGCCCACCCGTACCGCTTCGTCGCGCACAACGGCGAGATCAACACGGTCAAGGGCAACCGCAACTGGATGGTCGCCCGCGAGTCCCAGCTCGCCTCCGGTCTGTTCGGCTCCTCCCCGGACCTGGAGCGGCTCTTCCCGATCTGCACGCCGGACGCCTCCGACTCCGCCTCCTTCGACGAGGTCCTGGAGCTGCTGCACCTCGGCGGGCGCTCGCTGCCGCACTCCGTGCTGATGATGATCCCGGAGGCGTGGGAGAACCACGACCTACGTGGACCCCCGCCCGGCGCGCCTTCTACCAGTTCCACTCCACGATGATGGAGCCCTGGGACGGCCCCGCCTGCGTCACCTTCACCGACGGCACCCAGGTCGGCGCCGTGCTCGACCGCAACGGCCTGCGCCCCGGCCGCTACTGGGTCACCGACGACGGCCTCGTCGTCCTCGGCTCCGAGGTCGGCGTCCTCGACATCGACCCGGCCAAGGTCGTCCGCAAGGGCCGCCTCCAGCCCGGCCGCATGTTCCTCGTGGACACCGCCGAGCACCGCATCATCGAAGACGACGAGGTCAAGGGCCCAGCTCGCGGCGGAGAAGCCGTACGCCGAGTGGATCGAGGCCGGCGAGATCGAGCTGTCCGACCTGCCCGAGCGCGAGCACATCGTGCACACCCACGCCTCGGTCACCCGACGTCAGCAGACCTTCGGGTACACCGAGGAGGAACTGCGCGTCATCGTCGCACCGATGGCCAAGGCAGGCGCCGAGCCGATCGGCTCCATGGGCACCGACTCGCCGATCGCCGCGCTCTCCGAGCGCCCCCGGCTGCTCTTCGACTACTTCACCCAGCTGTTCGCACAGGTCACCAACCCGCCGCTGGACGCGATCCGCGAGGAACTGGTCACCTCCCTGCGCAGCTCCCTGGGGCCGCAGGGCAACCTGCTGGACCCGACGGCCGCCTCCTGCCGCAGCGTCCTGCTGCCCTTCCCGGTCATCGACAACGACGAGCTGGCCAAGCTCATCCACATCAACGCCGACGGCGACATGCCCGGCTTCAAGGCCGCGACCCCTCCGGTCTCTACCGGGTGCACGGCGGCGGCGACGCGCTCGCCGCGCGCATAGAGGAGATCTGCGCCGAGGCCGACGCCGCCATCGAGAACGGCGCCCGGCTGATCGTCCTGTCCGACCGCCACTCGGACGCCGAGCACGCGCCCATCCCCTCGCTGTTGCTCACCGCGGCCGTTCACCACCACCTCATCCGCACCAAGCAGCGCACCCAGGTGGGCCTGCTGGTCGAGGCCGGCGACGTCCGCGAGGTCCACCACGTCGCCCCTGCTCATCGGCTACGGCGCCGCCGCGGTCAACCCGTACCTGGCCATGGAGTCCGTCGAGGACCTGGTCCGCGCGGGCACCTTCCTCCAGTCCGTCGACGGCGAGCCCGAGCAGGCCATCCGCAACCTGATCTACGCCCTCGGCAAGGGCGTCCTCAAGGTCGTGTCCAAGATGGGCATCTCCACCGTCGCCTCCTACCGCGGCGCCCAGGTCTTCGAGGCCGTCGGCCTGGACGAGGCCTTCGTCGCCGAGTACTTCAACGGCACGGCCACCAAGATCGGCGGCGTCGGCATCGACGTCATCGCCAAGGAGGTCGCCGCCCGCCACGCCAAGGCATACCCGGCCAGCGGCATCGCGCCCGCCCACCGCGCCTGGACATCGGCGGCGAGTACCAGTGGCGCCGCGAGGGTGAGCCGCACCTGTTCGACCCGGGGACGGTCTTCCGCCTCCAGCACTCCACGCGCTCCGGCAAGTACGACACCTTCAAGAAGTACACCGAGCGGTGGTGAACTGGCAGTCCGAGCGCCTGATGACAGCTGCGCGGCCTGTTCGGCTTCAAGAGCGACCGGCAGCCGATCCCCCTCGACGAGGTCGAGCCCGCCTCCGAGATCGTCAAGCGCTTCTCCACCGGCGCCATGTCGTACGGCTCCATCTCCCAGGAGGCGCACGAGATCTCCTCGCCATCGCCATGAACCAGCTGGGCGGCAAGTCCAACACCGGTGAGGGCGGCGAGGACCCGAGCGCCTGTACGACCCGGCGCGCCGCTCCTCGATCAAGGCAGGTCGCCTCCGGCCGCTTCGGCGTCACGTCCGGAGTACCTGGTCAACGCGGACGACATCCAGATCAAGATGGCCCAGGGCGCCAAGCCCGACGAGGAGCGGCCAGCTGCCCGGGCACAAGGTGTACCCTGGGTCGCCAAGACCCGGCACTCCACCCCCGGCGTCGGCCTGATCTCCCCGCCGCCGCACCACGACATCTACTCCATCGAGGACCTGGCCCAGCTGATCCACGACCTGAAGAACGCGAACCCGCAGGCGCGGATTCACGTCAAGCTGGTCTCCGAGGTCGGCGTCGGCACGGTCGCGGCGGGCGTCTCCAAGGTCACGCGGACGTCGTCCTCATCTCCCGGCCACGACGGCGGCACCGGCGCATCCTCTGCTCACGTCGCTCAAGCACGCGGGCGGCCCTGGGAGCTGGGCCTCGCCGAGACCCAGCAGACCCTGCTGCTCAACGGCCTGCGCGACCGGATCGTCGTGCAGACCGACGGCCAGCTCAAGACCGGCCGGGACGTCGTCATCGCCGCGCTGCTCGGCGCCGAGGAGTTCGGTTTCGCGACCGCGCCGCTCGTCGTCTCCGGCTGCGTCATGATGCGCGTCTGCCACCTGGACACCTGCCCGGTCGGCATCGCCACCCAGAACCCGAGCGCTGCGCGACCGGTTCTCCGGCAAGGCCGAGTACATCGTGAACTTCTTCCGGTTCATCGCCGAGGAGGTCCGCGAGATCCTCGCCGAACTGGGCTTCCGCTCCATCGAGGAGGCCGTCGGCCACGCCGAGACCCTCGATGTCACCCGCGCCGTGAACCACTGGAAGGGCGCAGGGCCCTCGACCTGGAGCCGCTGTTCCACGTGCCCGCGCTGCCCGAGGGCGCGGTGCGTCACCAGGCCGTCGAGCAGGACCATGGCCTGGAGAAGGCGCTCGACAACCAGCTGATCAAGCTCGCGTCGGACGCGCTGGCCGCCTCCGACGCCACCGGCGCCGCGCCGGTGCGCGCCCAGGTCGCGATCCGCAACATCAACCGCACGGTCGGCACCATGCTCGGCCACGAGGTGACCAAGAGTTCGGCGGCGCGGGCCTGCCCGACGACACCGTCGACATCACCTTCACCGGCTCCGCCGGCCAGTCCCTTCGGCGCCTTCGTCCCGCGCGGCATCACGCTGCGCCTGGAGTGGCGACGCCAACGACTACGTCGGCAAGGGGCCTCTCCGGCGGCCGGGTGATCGTCCGCCCCGACCGGGGCGCCGACCACCTCGCCGAGTACTCCACGATCGCCGGCAACACCATCGGCTACGAACACGGCGAGATGTTCCTGCGCGGCAAGGTCGGCGAGCGCTTCTGCGTCCGCAACTCCGGCGCGCTGGTCGTCTCCGAGGGCGTCGGCGACCACGGCTGCGAGTACATGACCGGCGGCCACGTGGTCGTCCTCGGCGAGACCGGGCGCAACTTCGCGGCCGGCATGTCCGGCGGCGTCGCCTACGTCGTCGACCTCGACCGCGACAACGTCAACGCCGGCAACGGGCGCGATCGAGGCCCTCGACGACGCCGACAGGCAGTGGCTGCACGATGTGGTGCGCCGGCACCGGGAGGAGACGGGCTCGACCGCCGCCGAGAAGCTGCTCGCCGAGTGGCTCCGCCGCCGTGGAGCGCTTCAGCAAGATCATCCCCAGCACGTACAAGGCAGTGCTTCGCCGCCCGGCGACGCCGCGCCGAAGCGAGCCGGTCTCTCCGAGACCGAGACCACCGAGAAGATGATGGAGGCGGCGACCAATGGCTGATCTCAAGGGCTTCCCGAACCACGGACGCGAGGTCGCCAAGACCCGCCCCGTCGAGGAGCGCGTCAAGTGACTGGAACGAGGTCTACGTCCCCCGGCTCCCTGCTGCCGATCATCAGCAAGCAGGCCAGCCGGTGCATGGACTGCGGCATCCCGTTCTGCTACAACGGCGCCTGCTCGGGAACCTGATCCCCGAGTGGAACGACTACGCCTACCGCGAGGACTGGTCGGCCCGCGCAGGAGCGCCTGCACGCCACCAACAACTTCCCGGAGTTCACCGGCCGCCTGTGCCCGGCTCCGTGCGAGTCCGCGTGCGTGCTCGGCATCAACCAGCCGCCGGTCACCATCAAGAACGTCGAGGTCTCGATCATCGACAAGGCGTGGAGACCGGGGACGTCGCCCCGCAGATCCCCCGAGCGCCTGTCCGGCAAGACCGTCGCCGTCATCGGCTCGGGCCCGGCGGGTCTCGCCGCCGCCCAGCAGCTGACCCGGGCCGGCCACACGGTCGCCGTCTACGAGCGCGCGGACCGCATCGGAGGTCTCCTCCGGTACGGCATCCCCGAGTTCAAGATGGAGAAGCGGCACATCAACCGCCGTATCGAGCAGATGCGCGCGGAGGGCACCCGCTTCCGCACCGGCGTCGAGATCGGCCGCGACCCCAGGCCACCGACCTCAAGAAGCGCTACGACGCCGTGGTCACCGCCGCCGGCGCCACCACCGCCCGCGACCTCGCCGGCCCCCGGCCGCGAACTCAAGGGCATCTACCAGGCCATGGAGTACCTGCCCCTGGCCAACAAGGTCCAGGAGGGTGACTACGTCGCCCCGCCGATCACGGCCGAGGGCAAGCACGTCGTCGTCATCGGCGGCGGCGACACCGGTGTCGACTGCGTGGGTACCCGCCCACCGCCAGGGTGCGGCCTCCGTCACCCAGCTGGAGATCATGCCCCGGCCGGGTGAGGAGCGGGACGCGGTGCGCCAGCCGTGGCCGACCTTCCCGATGCTCTACAAGGTCACCTCGGCCCACGAGGAGGGCGGCGAGCGGGTCTACGCCGTCTCCACCACCCACTTCGAGGGCGACGCAGGACGGCAACGTCCAGTGGCTGCACATGAGCGAGGTCGAGTTCATCGACGGCAAGCTCACCCTGAAGCCGGGCACCGAGCGCAAGATCCCGGCCCAGTTGGTCACCTCGCCATGGGCTTCACCGGCACCGACCGGGAGAACGGACTGGTCGACCAGTTCGGCCTGGAGCTCGACGAACGCGGTAACATCGCCCGGACGCCGACTTCCAGACCAACGTGCCGGGTGTGTTCGTCGCCGGTGACGCCGGCCGCGGCCAGTCGCTCATCGTCTGGGGCGATCGCGGAGGGCCGCTCGGCTGCCCGCGGCGCCGACAGCTTCCTGACCGGAGCCAGCGAACTGCCGGCCTCGATCCGCCCCCGACCGACCGCGCCCTCGCGGTCTGACGGACGGAACAATCGAAGAACGTCCTGCACAAAGGCGTGCGGAACACTGATGGCGCCTGCCCCGTCCCCGACCGGACAAAGGGCAGGCGCCGTCGCATGCGCCCCTACGGCAGTCGCTACGGAAGCCGGTACGTGTCCCTGTACATCTCCCACACCAGCGGCGTGTCCAGCTTCATGTCCCCGGCCTCCTGGAAGCGGCGCTGCGCCGTGTCCACGCGGGAGGTGTCGATGCCCGGACGCTTTCGCCCGCATGGCGTCCCCTGCGGACGTCCAGGAAGGTCTCCAGGTAGGCCTTCGGCGCCGCCCTGCCCCGGCGTCCTCGCCCTGCGCATGGCTCGCTCACGCAGCCCGTAGAAGCCCTCGGCGTCCGTGTCGGGGCCGTGGAAGACCATCGCGTCGAAGTAGACGAACTGCCCCAGCGTGCCGAGACCGTCCAGCTTGGCCAGGCGGACCGCCGGTTCGAAGTAGACGCGGTCGCGCTCCTCCTCCCGGGCCGCACGGAACGCTGGGAGCTCCGCCTCCCGCCCGCCAGGCGGCCGTGAAGCCGGGGTCGAGGCCCTCGTGGAGTCGCTGCCGTCGACCTCGCGCAGGGCGGGCAGGTACTCCGCCAGGCCGTTGTCCGGGTGGGACTTCGTGTAGCGCTCGACCAGCGTGGGAGCAGGTCGTATGGCTCGTGCAGAAGCCGATGATGCCCGCCGTGTAGCCGCATCCGTCGCCCAGGTCCTCGATCGTGCCGTAGGAGGTGCGCCACTTGGTCGTCGAGTTCTCGGCGCTGGACACCAACTGCTGGGCTAGCTCCTTCTTCGCGGGGCGGCGAGCCCCGGCGGCAGGTCGGCGATCAGCGCGTCGTCCGCCTCCCGCTCCTCCTCCGCCCGGCTCTGGCGTCCTCGCGGGACGACTGGGTGGTGGCCACGGGCGGCGTCACCGGGGCGTCGGCCGAGTCCGTCGGCATCACGAAGTACACCCCCGTGGCGATCACGGGAACGGCGCGCGAGGAGCAGCACACCGGCACGTTTCCATCGGGGAATACCCTCCATAGGGAAGACCTCCGCCTGTCAGTTCCGGACACCCTGACCGCCGCCGTCACCGCCAGCAGCACCACCAGCCCCGCGCACGCGCCCACCTGCACCGCCACCCGGCGCCCGCCCCGGGGAGCGTACGCGTACGCCAGGGCCAGCGCGCTGCCCACCAGCAGTCCGCCGAGATGGCCCTGCCAGGAGGTGAGCCCGGCGGACACCACCAGCCACAGCAGCAGCAACCCCATGAAACGGTTGACCGACGCCATGTCCGCGCCCAGCCGGCGGTGCAGAACGTAGTACGCGGCCGCCACGCCGAAGACCGCGCCTCGACGCGCCGACCGAGGACTGCCAGGGGTCGTCGAACACCAGCCGCAGGACGGAACCACCGAGCGCCGACAGCAGATACAGGACGGCGAAACGGACCCGGCCGAGCATCAGTTCCACCACCCGCCCCAGCTGCCACAGCGCGATCATGTTCATCGTGATGTGCAGGATCCTGAACGTCCCCTCGAACGGCGAGACGTGGAGGAAAGCACCGGTGAGCATCCGCTCCCACTCGCTCCCCGGCGACACCCTCCACCCGCAGCGGCCCGAAGACGATGTGGGGAGCCCTCGCCGGCGTAGTAGCTGCCGTCGGGGCCGACCAGCCGCAGCGCCGACCATGGCGAACCGGTCCACGATCTCTGGCCGCACCACCTCCGCCAGATACGCGAGGACGTTGAGAGCGAACAGACGTACGTCACCACGGGCGTCGTCGACACCCGCCCGCCGGCGATCGTCCGGGCCTGCCGGACCGACCGCGCCCCCTCTTTCACACACTCGGGGCAGTGGTGGCCCACGGACGCCCCGCGCATGCAGTCCGGGCAGATGAAGCGCCCACAGCGGGTGCAGCGGACGTGGCACTCCACCGCGGATGGCGGTGAGCAGGTGGTGACGGTGGACTGGAATCCACGGCCGGCCCCTCGGGGCGGACGGACGGTGAGCCGGTGGGGTCGGCGGCGAACAAAATAGCGAATGCCTGTGGACGAGCTGAGAGGCGGGTGCGCCGTGCCGTAACCTCGGCAGCCAGATGCCGTACGTACGGGGTGACGGGGGAGTCCGCATGGCCGCGATCAGTCTCACCAAGGTGCGGGAGATCGCGCCGGCGCTGGTCGATCCGTGCAAGAGCGCCGGGGGTGTCGCTGACCAAGCACGGGCTGGAGGGGACACGGGCGGCGGTCTACCCCGTCGTCGACTACCCGGGTCGATGAAGCCGTACTGCTGGGGACGGCAGCGTGCAGGCGCTCGCCGACCGGGTGCTCGGACTGTCCGCGCACCTCGACGACGACGGCACCGTGCCGGTGGTGTTCTTCTCCACGGACGCCGACGCCGTCACCGAGATCGCGCTAGCAAACCACCAAGGCCGCGTCGAGCGGATCGTGGCCGGCCTCGGGCACATGGGCAAGACCAGCTACCACCTGGCCATGGACGCCGTGATCGACCACTACCTCGACAGCGGCGCCCACCACCCCGCCCTGGTCGTCTTCCAGACCGACGGCGGCCCGATCAACCGGCTCGCCGCGGAGCGGTACCTGTGCAAGGCGGCGCCGCTGCCGCTGTTCTGGCAGTTCGTCGGCTTCGGCGACGGGCAACCGCCAGTTCGAGTACCTGCGCAAGCTCGACGAACTGGCGGTGCCGGGCAAACGTGTCGTCGACAACGCCGGGTTCTTCCACGCGGGCCGCGACCCGAAGAAGGTGACCGACGCCGAGCTGCTACGACCAACTGGTGGGCGAGTTCCCTGGCGGCTGGTGGCCGCACGCGCGCAGGGCATCGTACGGCCTGCCTGAGACAGGGCCGGCGGCTCAGCGGCTCAGCGCGGATCCCAGCACCACACCCGCCAGACACCTCCACCATCCCCGGCGCCAGGTCCCCGGCCGAGCCGCCGCCCCCGCCGCCGTGGCCGCGGCATTTCCGGACGAGGGACTCGGCGTCCACGTCCCTGGATGTGCACCACCGGACCCAGCCGCACACCCGCCTCCTCCGTGTACACGTCGGCCTTGCGCCGCGCGGCGGCCACGGCCCTGCGGCGGGCCTCGTCGCGCATCGCCGGCTTGTCGTGCGCGTCGAACTCGACGCTGTCGATGCGGTGTGCGCCCGCCCCGGCCGCGTCCACGATCAGCCGCTGGAGGCATCGTCCAGCGCCCCGGTCTCCACGGAGTACGAGGCCTGGCAGCGGTAGCCGGCGAACGTCCGCTCACCGCCGTAGCCGTTGTACTCCGAGCTGAGCGTGAGCCGGGAGCCCGAGACGGAGGTGTCCGGTATCCCGTGCCGGCGCAGCACCTCGCGCAGCCGTGTCACGGCAGTCCCCGCCTCCTGGAAGGCCCCGTCCGGCGAGGGCTCCAGCACGTCCACCGCCAGCTTCACCCGCACCAGCTGCGGTTCGACCCGCACACTGCCCGCACCGAACACACTGAGCCCCCAGGGCTCCCTGATCGTCTCCGTCATGCGCGCATTGAAGCACCGTTCGCCGGCCCATGTGCCGGTCCACGTCCCGGTCTACGTGTCGCACTCCAGCACCGTCCGGCACAGCCCGCACCGCGCCCGCACCCCGCCCTCGCACCGGCACCTGATCCGCTGATGACAGGTCGGACAGGGGAACGACACCCGCAGCGGCTCGCGCCCGCCCGGCATGAAGGAGTACGGGCCCTCCGCCGGAGGGACGGGGACGGCATGCGGGTCCTGCGCGTGGCGGCGGTCCCGGGCGTAGCGGCGGCGGCCCGCCCAGCCGGCCGCGGTGAGCGGCGGCTGCTGCTCGTCCCGGCGGGCCCTGGCCATGCCCTTGACGTACGCCGTGTAGGCCTGCGGACTCGTGAACCACACCGACGGGTCCTCACCGAAGACCAGCGCCCGCTTGGCCAGGACGTAGCCGAACTCCTCCGGCGTCAGATACCCGAGCTTCTGCGAGGACCCCGAGTCCTCCCGGTAGGCGTCCAGCAGCAGCCAGCCGGCGCCCAGGTACGCCGTCGCGGTGTCGTGAGGATCTCGCTGTCCCGGGTGCCGGGGAAGGACAGGTCGAGCGGTGCAGATACACGCTGCATCACCTCGTGCGCGAGGGCTGCCCCCGATGTCCCGGCGATGCGTACGGAAGCGGTCGTTCAGCTCGATGAAGTACTCCGGCCCCGCCGCCAGCTTCCACGCTCGCCGCGTGCGTCATCTCCCGGAAGGAGACGATCACCCGGGCGTCGGGGAGACGGTAGTGACGCACCAGTTCGCGGGCCACCCGCTGGGTGCCCAGGTACAGGTCGTCGGTGTCGCAGAACGCCACGTCGGCCGGGGCCACGCTGGCCGAGAACGTCCGCACGGTGTCGTAGGACAGCCGCTTGTAGAGCGCGGTGACGGCGGCCCGCACCGTCTCCAGGTGCGGGTAACCGTGCTCGACCGGTCCGCCGTTCGCCACGCCTGAACCCCCAAGACGCCTGAACCCCTTCTCCCACTGTACGAGGAGGACCGCCGTACGGGCAGCGCCGCACCGCCACCCGCGGCGCCCGGCACATAACCGTTCGCCCCGCGCTCCGGCCCACGGCACAATCCGGAACCGTGACCAGCGAACAGCACTCCGTCGCCGCCGCCTCCCTGCGCGTGGGCGGCGCGGACGACGACCTGGAACAGCGGCTCGACGACGAGCTGACCGCCTTCAACACCGCGCCGCCGGCGGCGCGCGGACCGAACCCCTCACCGTGCGCGTCACCGACGAGTCGGGCGCCCTGGTCGGCGGGCTCACCGCCTGACCTGGTCCACCCTCGCCTCCGTGGACATGCTGTGGGTGTGCGAGGAGCAGCGGCAGTCCGGCTGGGGAGCCGGCTGATGCGGGCGGCGGAGGAGGAGGCCGTCCGGCGCGGCTGCACCGACATGATCGTGTCCACGTACACCTTCCAGGCGCCCGGCTTCTACCCGAGACTCGGTTTCCGGGAGCGGGGCCGCGTCGAGGGTGTGCCCGGCGGACACGAGGACGTGTACTTCCACAAGCGGATCGGGGCGGGCGGCCCCGGCGGCGTTCTCGGGGCCTGAGACGGACTGCGACGGCCCGGGGCCCGCCCGTAGGGTTGGCGCCCATGACCACCAGCCACACCGGTACCGGTGCCGTCGACCCCGCCGTCCGCGAGGAACTGGCCCGGCTGCGGGACAGCATCGACAACATCGACGCGGCCGTCGTCCATGCTCGCCGAGCGCTTCAAGTGCACCCAGCAGGTCGGCCACCTCAAAGCCGGGCACCAGCTGCCGCCCGCCGATCCGGCGCGTGAGGCGAAGCAGATCGCCCGGCTGCAGGCCCTCGCCGAGAGCGCCAAACTGGACCCTGCGTTCGCCGAGAAGTTCTGAACTTCATCATCGCCGAGGTGATCCACCACCACGAGCGCATCGCGGAGAGCAAACGGCAACGGCAACGAGAACGGCAACGGCACGGCCCCGGCCTCCGGCTGAGCCCCGCCTCCTCGCGCCCCTCGCCCACGGGGGGACGCACGCCGGGGGCGCGGCGGCCTCGTACGGACCGGACATAATCCGCGTACCCATCCGCCTCTGTGCGCTGCCGACGGCATCAGGCAGCATGTCGTGCATGTCCGTACTGACGCGCGACGAAGCGCAGACCCGTGCCCGGCTCCTCGACGTCCACCACTACGCGATCGACCTCGATCTGACCCGTGGGGACGAGACCTTCGACTCCCGCACCGTCATCCGGTTCACCGTCCGCGACGACACGGACACCACGGACACCTTCGTCGAGGTCCAAGCCCGCCGAGCTGCGCACCGCCACCCTGGACGGACACCCCTCGACCCGGACACCCTCGACGAGAACCGGCTGGCGCTGAAGAACCTCACCCCCGGCGAGCACGAGCTGCGCGTCGAGGCGGCCATGCGCTACTCCAGCACCGGCGAGGGCATGCACCGCTTCACCGACCCCGCCGACGGCGAGACCTACGTCTACACGCAGCTGTTCCTGGACGACGTCCAGCGCGTCTTCGCCGCCTTCGACCAGCCCGACCTCAAGGCCGTCTTCGACCTGACCGTCACGGCACCCCAGGACTGGACCGTCCTCTCCAACGGCGTCACCGAGCACACCGGCGAAGGCCACTGGAAGGCCGCCACCACACCGCCGGTCTCCACCTACCTCGTCGCCGTCGCCGCCGGCCCCTGGCACTCCGTGCGCACCGAACACCGCGGCCTGCCCTTCGGCATCCACTGCCGCCGCTCCCTCGCCCCCCACCTGGACGCCGACGCCGAAGAACTGTTCGAAGTCACCCGCGGCTGCTTCGACCGGTACCACGAGAGTTCACCGAGCCCTACCCCTTCGACTCCTACGACCAGGCGTTCGTCCCCGAGTTCAACGCCGGCGCCATGGAGAACCCCGGGCCTGGTCACCTTCCGCGACGAGTTCGTCTTCCGGTCCGCCGTCACCGACACCCAGCGGCAGACCCGCGCCATGGTCATCGCCCACGAGATGGCCCACATATGGTTCGGCGACCTCGTCACCCTCCGGTGGTGGGACGACATCTGGCTGAACGAGTCCTTCGCCGAGTACATGGGCTACCAGACCACCGCCGAGGCCACCCGCTTCACCGAGACCTGGACCGACTTCGGCGTCACCCGCAAGCCCTGGGGCTACGACGCCGACCAGCGCCCCACCACCCACCCCGTCGCCCCCGAGAACGTCGAGGACACCGCCTCCGCCCTCCTCAACTTCGACGGCATCTCCTACGCCAAGGGCGCCTCCGCCCTGCGGCAACTCGTCACCTGGCTCGGCGAGAGGACTTCCTCGCCGGCATCAACATCCACTTCGAGCGGCACAAGTTCGCCAACGCCACCCTCGCCGACTTCCATCGACTCCTCGCCGCCGCCACCGACCGCGACGTCCACGCCTGGGCCGACGCCTGGCTGCGCACCACCGGCGTCGACACCCTCGCCCCGCGCGTCACCGGCGACAACGGCAGCCGCGCACTCACGGTCGACCGCACCGGCACCCGGCCCCACCGCATCGCCGTCGGCCTCTACGACCAGGACCTCACCGACGAGGGCCGGCTCACCTGCGCGAACGCCTCGACCTCGACGTGCCCCGGGCCGAACCCCGGCCCATCGGCAAGCGCCCCGCCCTCGTCGTCCTCAACGACGGCGACCTGAGCTACGCCAAGATCCGCTTCGACACCGAGTCCTTCGAAGCCCTGCGCACCGGCCTGTCCGGCCTGCCCGACCCGCTCACCCGCGCCGTCGTCTGGAACGCCCTGCGCGACGCCGTCCGCGACGGCGAACTCCCCGCCCGCGCCTACCTGGACATCGCCCGCACCCACCTCCCGTATTGAGACCGACCTCGCCCTCGTCGACGGCGTCCTCGCCTTCGCCTCCGCCCAGGCCGCCGACCGCTACGTCACCCCCGAACAGCGGCCCGCCGCCCTCGCCACCCTCACCGACCTGTGCCGCGACCTCATCCGCCGCACCGAGGACGGCGACCACCCCGGCCTGCGCCTCATCGCCGTACGCCACCGCATCGCCACCGCCGCCCACCCCGACACCATCGCCGCCTGGCTCGCCGACGGCACCGTCCCCGGCGGCCCCGAACTCGACCCCGAACTGCGCTGGCGCATCCTCACCCGCCTCTCCGTCCTCGGCGCCACCGACGAGAGGGCCATCACCGCCGAACTCGAACGCGACCCGAGCGCCACCGGCCAGGAAGGCGCCGCCCGCTGCCGCGCCGCGCTGCCCGACCCCGAGGCCAAGAGCCGCGCCTGGGAAGCCATGTTCGCCACCGACGACCTCTCCAACTACCTCTTCACCGCCACCGCCCAGGGCTTCTGGCAGCCCGAACAGGCCGACCTCGTACGGGACTACGTACCGCGCTACTACGCCGAGGCGGTCGCCGTCGCCGCCCGCCGCGGCCCCGCCATCGCCGACGCCGCCGGCCGCTGGGCCTTCCCCGTCCACGCCGTCGACGACGACAACCTGCGCCTCGGCCAGGACTGCCTGACCGACGCCGACCCGATCCCCGCCCTGCGCCGCAAGCTCGCCGACCAACTCGACGACCTGGCCCGCGCCC
This sequence comes from Streptomyces thinghirensis, assembly GCA_021502835.1. The sequence goes on along the minus strand of JAKFGP010000058.1, from coordinate 264,458 downwards.
TGCGAGTACGGGAAGCGGACGCACTGACGGACGCGGCCGGCCCCCCGACCCCGGGGACCGGCCGCGGATACCCCTTCGGGTTGTGATCTTGGCTGCTGTCCGGGCGTACGCGCACATCCGCGTACAAGCTGGAACTCCCTCGTCCCCACGCCCGGAGGACAGCCATGGCCCTGCCGCCCCTCGCCTCGGGCCCGCACGGCCCCCGACGCCCTGCGGCCCCTGCTCGACACCGTGCTCGACGCGCTGCGCACCGGCGCCGCCACCCGCGGAGGACCACTGCCCGCGGGCGGCCCGGACACCGTCGCCGCCCGGGTGGCGGACGCGACCGGCGAGATCCTGCCCGACCTCGGCGAACCCGAGGCACTCCGCGTCCTGGTCACCGCCCTGGCCGAGGGCGCCGCCGACCCCGCCCACCCGCTGTGCGCCGCCCACCTGCACGGCCCGCCCCTCGCCGTCGCCGCAGCCGCCGACCTCGCCGCTAGCGTCCTCAACCCGTCCCTCGACTCCTGGGACCAGGCACCCGCCGCCTCCGCGCTGGAAACCCTCGTCACCCGCACCCTGGCCCGGGAGACCGGCGCCGCCGACGCCCTCGTCACCACCGGCGGCACCGAGTCCAACCAACTCGCCGTCCTGCTCGCCCGCGAAGCACACGGCGCGGGCCTGCGGCTCATCCACGGAGCCAACGCCCACCACTCGGTGCCCCGCGCCGCCTGGCTCCTTGGCCTGCCCGAACCCGTCGTCGTCCCCGCCCCCGCCGGCACCCTCGACCCCGCCGCCCTCGACGAAGCCCTCACCCAGGTCCCCGGACCGCACCTCGTCGTCGCCACCGCCGGCACCACCGACGCAGGACTCATCGACCCCCTGCCCGAAATCGCCGACCGCTGCGCCGCCCACGACGCCCGCCTGCACGTGGACGCCGCCTACGGCGCAGGCCTCCTCTTCAGCGACCGCCACCGACCCAAACTGGCCGGACTGGACGCCGCCCACACCGTCGCCCTCGACCTGCACAAACTCGGCTGGCAGCCGATCGCCGCCGGCCTCCTCACCGTCGTCGCGGACGCCGCCGACCTCGCCGCGCTCCACCACCGCGCGCACTACCTCCCAACGCCGGCGACGACACCGACGCCGGACTCCCCGACCTCCTCGGCCGCTCCCCGCGCACCAGCCGCCGCCCCGACATCCTCAAAATCGCCGTCACCCTCAAAACCCTCGGACGCGGCGGCATCGGCGCACTCGTCGACGACGTCTGCCTTCTCGCCGAACGGTTCGCCACCCTCGTCCACGACCACCCCGACTTCGAACTGCACGCCCCGCCCACCATCAGCACCGTGCTGTTCCGACCCGCCCACGCCACCGACGAAGCCGTCGCCGCCGTACGCCGCGCCCTGCTCACCACCGGCGGCGCCGTCCTCGGCCGCGCCCGCGCCGACGGCCGGCTCTGGCTCAAGGCGACCCTGCTCAACCCCCACACCCGGCCCGACGACCTGGCCGCCCTCCTGACCCTCGTGACCCGTGTGGAAAACCCCCGGAAGGACCCGCCCCGCGATGAACACCACCCCGCACCCCGCGCCCGACGCCCTCCGCGACCTCGTCGGCATCGGCATCGGCCCCTTCAACCTCTCCCTCGCCGCGCTCGCCGACCCCTCACCGGCCTCGACACCGTCTTCTACGACCAGCGCCCCGCGTTCCACTGGCACCCCCGGCCTGCTCATCGGAGGCGCACGCGTCCAAGTGCCCTTTCTCGCCGACCTGGTCACCCCTCGCCGACCCGGCCAGCCCCTGGACCTTCCTCAACCACCTCCGGGCCCGAGAACGCCTCTTCCCCTTCTACTTCGCCGAACGCTTCCACATCCAGCGCGCCGAATACGACGCGTACTGCCGCTGGGTCGCCGAAAACCTCCCCACCCTCCACTTCCACCACCAGGTCGACGCCGTCCGCTGGAACCCCGAACGCGACCTCTTCGAAGTCGACTACACCCAACTCGACGCCGACGGAGAGGCCGAGGCCCTCGGCCGCACACACCCGCAACGTCGTCCTCGGCGTCGGCACCGAGCCCTACGTCCCCGACCCGCTCAGACCCCTCGTCGACGCCCCCGGCGTCCCCGTCGTCCATGCCGCCGACTACCTCGACCACCGCGAGACACTCCTCGCCGCCGAACACATCACCGTCATCGGCACCGGCCAGTCCGGCGCGGAGATCTTCCTCGACCTGCTCCGCCACCGGCCCCCGGCCGCGAAAAGACTGCACTGGCTCGGCCGCACCGAGGCCTTCGCGCCCATGGAGTACTCCAAACTCGGCCTGGAGCACTTCACCCCCGACTACACCCGCTACTTCCACGGCCTGGCCGAACCGTCCGCGACCGGCTCGTCGCCTCCCAATGGCAACTCCACAAGGGCATCGACGCCGACACCACCGCCGCCATCCACGACGAGCTCTACCGGCGCACCCTCGACGGCGGCTGGCCCGACACCGTCCTCACCCCCGGCGTCCACGTCCGCACCGCCGGCCGCATCGCCACCACCAAAGTCGAACTGCACCTCGAACACGCCCAGCAGCAGACCCGCACCCGCCTCACCACCGGCGCCGTCGTCCTCGCCACCGGCTACCGAGAACGCCCCCTCGGCCGCGTCCTCGCCGGACTCGACCCCCACATGCGGCGCGACAGCCACGAACGCCCCCGCGTCGACGAACGCTTCCGCCTCGTCCTCGACCCCTCCGTCACCGGCCGGGTCTACGTCCAGAACGCCGAAACACACACCCACGGAGTCGGCGCCCCCGACCTCGGCCTCGCCGCCTGGCGCAGCGCGACCATCCTCAACGACCTGACCGGACAGGAGCCCTACCCGCTGCCCGGCCGCACCGCCTTCACCACCTTCGGCCTCGAACACGGACAGCCCCGGATCCCGGCCGCGCGCCGGCACCGGACGCTCACCCCACTGGCGGACGGAATCTGGAGGCTGCCCCGACCAGAACGGACTCAGAACACCGGCACACCGTCCCGCGTCAACGACCAGCCGACGGACGCGAAGTCCTTCGGGTCCAGCACACCCCTTCGCCGTCGCCCACTCGGCGATCCGCGTACGGATCTCCGTCGACTCCGCCCACAGCTCCCTGGCCGACGCCACGTGCGGGGAACGCGCCACCGCCGTTGGCCCGGTAGTTGTTCACCGCCAGCACGAACTGCCGCGCGTCGTCCAGCGGAGCCCCGGCGTGGGCCAGGTTCTTGATACGCGACCCGGCAGCCTGTGCGATGTCGATCTCGTACGTCAGCCCCGACACGTAGTCGTAGTTGTAATCCGGGCGGCCGCCCGCGTTGGTCAGCTTGTCCACGTCCACCGGCGCGCCGGCCGCCGTCCGGACGTAGTACTCCGCCGAGTACTCCAGGTACGCCCGCAACTGGGCTCCCGTCATCAGCTTGGCCACCAGGGTGTTGTCGTACACGTACAGGCTCGACAGGTCCCGGATCGTCACGTCCCCGGCCGGGATCTCGGACGTCCGTGAGAAAGGCGAGGCCTGCGCCAGCACCGGCAGCGACGCGTACTCCGTACCCGCCAGCGCCTCCCTGACCACGTCCTCCTGGACCTTGGTGATCAGGGTCGATGATCGGCGCGTCCTTGTAGCGCGCCTCCACCGTCGTCAGTGTCTCCGGTGGCCGTGCCGACCACCTGGTTGACGTACGCCACGACCTTCGCGTGCTCGTCCGTGAGCAGCTTCGTGATCCGGGGGGTCGTCCTCGACGGTGTTCGAGTTCCGCAGCGACGCCCTGACCGACTCCACGTGCCAGCGGCCCCGCTCGAAGACCAGCTCGAAGTCGAAGAGGGTGAGCCGCTCGGCGTAGCACAGCGGCTCCGACAGCACGACCGTCTTCCCCGTCTCCTCGTTCACGACCTTCAGCTCCGCGATCTCCGTGTGCGCGTGCCCCACGAGGATCGCGTCGATGCCCGGCACCTGCCTGGCCACATTGGCCGCCGCGTTCTCGACGTACGGGATCTGATCACCGTAGGACGACGTGCCCGACGACCCGGAATGGGCCGACACCACCACCACGTCCGCACCCATCGAACGCAGCTTCGGCACCCACTTCGCCGCCTGCTCCTCCAAGACCGGGGAAAGCCAGCTTCCCCTGCACGTACGCCTTGTCCCAGATCGCGATGCCCGGGTTAGTCAGCCCCAGCACCGCCACCTTCACCGGCGGCGCGCCCTTCACCCGGAACGTCTTCATGAAGTACGGCGGGAACGCCGGCTTCAGTGTTTTTCGCGTCCACCGCGTTCGCCCCGAGCAGCGGAAAATCGCACTGCTCCTCGAACTTCCGCAGCGTCTCGATGCCGTAGTTGAACTCGTGATTGCCGAGCGCCACCGCGTCGTACCCGATCGCGTTCATCGCCTGCGCCATCGGATGCACCGGGCCGCCCTCGGCGGTGATCGGGTCGACCTTCGCGTAGTAGTACGTCAGCGGGGTGCCCTGGATGGTGTCGCCCGCGTCCAGCAGCAGCGTGTTGCGGCGGCCCTTCTCCTCACGCACCTGGTTCACCAGCGTGGAGACACGGGCCAGGCCCTGGGCGTTGCCCGCCGCGTCCGCGTACTCGGCGTCCTTGAAGTAGTCCCAGTTGAAGACGTGCCCGTGCAGGTCGGTGGTGCCCAGCACCGTCAGCGCGTACCGCTTCGGCTTCCCGCGGCCCCGGTGCGCGGGGGACCGCCCCGGCCGCCGGAGCCGCCGCCGCGCCGGCCAGCGCGACACCCGCCCCCGTCACGGCGGACCTGCTCAGGAACTTCCGGCGGTTCAACGGCATGGCTGACTCTCCTCGGTGACCCGTGAACATCATTGGCGACGCGTAGATTCTGTCCTGAACATGGCGCCTGTCAAGGGTGAGAGCCGATTCGAATGCTCATAGGAGCGGCTCGGCGCACAATTCAACACTTGTCAATAACCCTTTACTCAAAGGTTGTTGAGTGGTCATGCGTGGCCAATTCGCTACCGGTCGGTAAGTCATAGGCTCGACCCATGCGCCGAGCAAAAATCGTCTGCACTCTTGGGCCAGCCACCGACACATACGACCAGATCAAGGACCTGGTCGATGCCGGCATGGACATCGCCCGCTTCAACTTCAGCCACGGCACCCACGCCGAACACGAAGAGCGCTACCACCGAGTCCGAAAGGCGTCCGACGAAACCGGCCGCAGCGTCGGCACCCTCGCCGACCTTCAGGGCCCGAAGATCCGGCTCGGCCACTTCGCCGAAGGCCCCGTACTCCTTGAACGCGGCGACACCTTCACCATCACCGTCGAAGAAGGCGTCCACGGCGACCGCCACACCTGCGGCACCACCTACGCCGGCCTCGCCGCCGACGTCACCCCCGGCGAACGCGTCCTCGTCGACGACGGCAAGGTCTGCCTGGAGGTCACCGAGGTCGACGGCCCCAGGGTGCGTACGACGGTGATCGAGGGCGGCATGGTCTCCGACCACAAGGGCTCAACCTCCCCCGGCGTCGCCGTGTCCGTCCCCCGCCCCTCTCCAAGAAGGACGAGGACGACCTGCGCTGGGCACTGCGCAACGGCTTCGACGTCATCGCCCCTCTCCTTCGTCCGCAGCGGACGCGACGTCCTCGACGTCCACCGCATCATGGACGAGGAGGGCCGCCGCCTCCCCGTCATCGCCAAGGTCGAGAAACCGCAGGCCGTCGAGAACATCGAGGACATCGTCGCCGCCTTCGACGGCATCATGGTCGCCCGCGGCGACCTCGGCGTCGAAATGCCCCTCGAACAGGTCCCCATCGTCCAAAAGCGCGCCATCAAACTCGCCAAGCGCAACGCCAAGCCCGTCATCGTCGCCACCCAGATGCTCGACTCCATGATCGACAACGCCCGGCCCACCCGCGCCGAGGCCTCCGACGTCGCCAACGCCGTCATCGACGGCACGGACGCCGTCATGCTGTCCGGCGAGACGAGCGTCGGCAAACACGCGACCGACACGGTGCGCACGATGGCCAAGATCGTCGAGGCGGCCGAGGAGGACATCCTCGCCAAGGGCCTGCCCCCGCTGACCGAGCGCAACAAGCCCCGCACCCAGGGCGGCGCCGTCGCCCGCGCGGCGGCGGAGATCGGCGACTTCCTCGGCGCGAGGTACCTGGTCGCCTTCACCCAGTCCGGCGACACCGTCCGCCGCCTCTCCCGCTACCGCTCACCCATCCCGCTGCTCGCCTTCACCCCCGAGCCGGCGACACGCTCACAGCTCAGCCTGACCTGGGGCGTGGAGACCTTCCTCGGCCCCCACGTGGACTCCACGGACGCGATGGTCGACCAGGTGGACGAACTCCTCACCCGCTACGGGCGCTGCGAGAAGGGCGACGTCGTGGTCATCACGGCCGGCTCGCCACCCGGGGTGTCGGGCACGACCAATCTGGTCCGGGTGCACCACATCGGGAGGACGACAGTCCCCGGTAGGCCGGTTGGTCGTCAGTACTTGGGTCCGACGTGGGCGTCCATGAGGGCTACGGAGGCTTTGCGGGCTACGGAGATGTTGACGGCCGTGCGGCTTTGATTGAGTGACTTCCACTCCACGCCAACGCGGTCGAGGGCGGTGGTGAAGAGACTGACGATGTCGGTCGACGTGTTGGCGAAGAGGTACCGAGGGTATTCGTAACGCTTGCGCTCACCGCCGACGAGTCGGGTCGTCCAGTTGGTGATACGGCAGCCGTCGGAGTGGACAAGGCCCCGGATGAAGTCCCAGGGGTGAGCGTTGACGATTGCCTGTTGCCAAGGGGCGAGAACAATCCGGCGGTCGTGCTTCTTTCCGGGGCCGTGTTGGGGGAAGAAGCAGGGCCAGTGGCCGCTGTAGCCGACCACAGAGGTGTATCCGACGGCTCGGACTCGGTACGCCTTCCCACTGGGATTGACGGCTTCGATGGCGGTAGCGCACGCATTGATGAGGCCGGGCCACGCATTGGCGCACGCGATCCGGAGGAAGTAGCCCGAGCGCATGCCGGGACTGATGCAGCCATCGCCGAGATAGAGGCCGAGTAGGTAGGAGTATGCCGCTCTGTCTTCAGGCGGATCGGCCGTCGGACCGCACAGCGAGCAGGAGGTCTGCCGCATACGTGGCAGAGGCTCGATGCGCGTCTGCCACGAGCGGATGGCGGCGCGAGATATGCCGGTCTCTTTGCTGACGGAGTTCAGGCTCCGTCCTTGTGCCACCAGTGCCAGTGCCCGCTTGCGTGTGCTGGTGTCGTACATGCGGCCATCCTGTGGCGATGGCCGCAGCGACACACAGTAAAAAGTGGATGTTCACGAGAACGTGGACATCCACTTGGTGACGGCAACCTTGGAAAACAAGGAAAAGTGCCCCGGGTCGGACTCGAACCGACACTGTATGGGTTTTGAATCCATTGCCTGCTGCCAATTGGGCTACCGGGGCCCGCGGAATCGAAGGTTTCCCCTCACCCTCCGCGCGTCCACCTTACCGCAGCTAGGTAGGCTCTTGTCAGCAGTGCCCCTGCCCCGAACGAGGAGCCCCACGTGACCGCCCCCGAGTCGCCCCAGCCCGTAGACGTGCCCGAAGACGACCAGTCGCACGTGCCTCCGCTGACGACCCGTGTTGTCATCGCCGAGGACGAGGCCCTGATCCGGCTGGATCTCAAAGAGATGCTGGAGGAGGAGGGGTACTCCGTCGTCGGTGAGGCCGGTGACGGTGAGCAGGCCGTGGAGCTGGCCCGGGAGCACAGGCCCGACCTGGTGATCCTCGATGTGAAGATGCCCAAGCTGGACGGTATCTCCGCGGCCGAGAAGATCGCCGAGGAGAGCATCGCGCCGGTGCTGATGCTGACCGCGTTCTCGCAGCGCGACCCGGTGGAGCGTGCCCGGGACGCCGGTGCGATGGCGTATCTGGTGAAGCCGTTCAGCAAGAGTGACGTCGTTCCGGCGATCGAGATGGCCGTCTCGCGGTTCACGGAGCTGAAGGCGCTGGAGAAGGAGGTCGCGGACCTCAGTCTGCGGCTCGAGACCCGGAAGCTGGTGGACCGGGCGAAGTCGGTGTTGCAGACGGAGTACGGCCTGACGGAGCCGGCGGCGTTCCGGTGGATTCAGAAGACGTCGATGGACCGGCGGATGTCGATGCAGCAGGTGGCCGAGGCGGTCATTCAGGACGCCGAGGAGAAGAAGGCGTCCAAGGGCTGAGGCCCCGGAGCGTGCGCGAGGCCCGCGTCCCCACTGGGGGGCGCGGGCCTCGTCGTGGGGCTACCGGCTCCAGTCCTCGCCGAGGTAGGCCTTGCGGACCGATTCGTCGTGGAGGAGGTCCTGTCCGCTGCCGGACAGGACGATGTTGCCGACTTCCATGACGTGGCCGTGGTCGGCGAGGGAGAGGGCGGCCTGGGCGTTCTGCTCGACGAGCAGGATGGTGGTGCCCTGGGATTTCAGCTCGGCGACCGTCGTCATGATCTTCTGCATCATGATCGGTGAGAGGCCCATGGAGGGTTCGTCGAGCATGAGCAGTTTGGGCTGGGACATCAGGGCGCGGCCCATGGCGAGCATTTGCTGTTCGCCGCCGGAGAGGGTGCCCGCGGCCTGCTTCCGGCGTTCGCCGAGGATGGGGAAGAGGTCGTAGGCGCGCTGGATGTCCTTCTCGATGCCTGGTTTGTCGTTGCGGAGGAAGGCGCCGAGGCGGAGGTTGTCCTCGATGGTCATGCGGGGGAAGATGTGCCGGCCCTCGGGGAGTGGGCGAGCCCCAGGGAGACGACCTGGTGTGCGGGGACCTTCTTGAGCGACTTGCCGCCGAACTTGATCTGTCCGCCGACCGGCTTGAGGAGGCCGGAGAGGGTGCGCAGGGTGGTGGTTTTGCCGGCGCCGTTGGTGCCGATGAGGGTGACGACTTCGCCGGCGTCGACTTTGAAGGAGATGCCTTTGACGGCTTCGATCTTGCCGTAGGCGACGCGGAGGTCCTCGACCTCGAGCAGTGCGGTCATCGGTCGTTCTCCTTGCCGGCCGCGGTGTCCGTGGTGGTGTCGGCCTCGGCTTGGGCGTGGGCCTCGGCGGCTTCCACTTCGGCTGCTTCCGCGGCGCCGGGGTCGTTCGCGAGGGGTTCGCCGAGGTAGGCGGCGATGACCCGCTCGTCGCCCTGGACGGTCGCGCTGTCGCCCTCGATGAGCTTCTCGCCCTGTACGAGGACGGCGACGCGGTCGCAGAGGTTGAAGATGAAGCGCATGTCGTGCTCGATGACGAGGACGGCGATGCCCTGGTCGCGGATGGCGAAGACGAGTTCCTCGGTGGCTCGTGTCTCCTGGGGGTTCATGCCTGCCGTGGGCTCGTCCAGGAGGAGCAGGCCCGGTTCGCTGGCGAGGGCGCGGGCGATTTCCAGCTTGCGCTGCTCGCCGTAGGGCAGGTTCCGTGCGAGGTGTTCGGCCTTTCCGGCGAGGCCGACGAACTCCAGGAGTTCCATGGCGCGTTCGCGGGAGGTGGCCTCGGCTTTGTGGAAGCCGGGGCCGCGCAGGACGGCTGACCAGAAGCCTTCCTTGGTGCGGGTGTGGCGGCCGACGAGGACGTTCTCCAGGACTGTCATGTTGGCGAAGAGTCGGATGTTCTGGAAGGTCCGGGCGATGCCGGCGGCCGTGACCTTGAAGGACTTGGCGGGCAGGACTTGGCCCTTGTAGCGGACTTCGCCCTCGGTGGGTGTGTAGAGGCCCGTCAGGCAGTTGAAGAAGGTGGTCTTGCCGGCGCCGTTGGGGCCGATGAGGCCGACGATCTCGCCGCTGTTGACGGTGAGGTCGACGCCGTTGACGGCGGTGAGTCCGCCGAAGCGCATGGTGACGCCGCGTGCGTCGAGGACGGTGGTGCCGGGGGCAGGGGCGCCCGGGGTGCTGTCCTTGGTGGTGGTGTCGGTGGTCATGGTGGTCAGGCCCCTGTCTTGCCGAGGACTGCGGGCGCTTCAGCCTTGTCGTGGAATTCCAGTTGGCGGCGCCGGTTGGGGATGAGGCCTTCGGGTCGGAACCGCATGAGCAGGACGAGCGCGAGTCCGAAGGCGAGGAGCTGGTAGTCGCCGAGGAACTGGAGCTTGTTGGGGATGAGGAAGAGCAGTGCGGCGCCGAGGAGGGGGCCGCCGATGGTGCCCATGCCGCCGAGGACGACCGCGGCGAGCAGGAACGCGGAGTTGGGCGGTGTCGTACCGGCGAAGAGGTACTGCTCGGGGGTCACGGTGTAGGTGACGTGTGCCTGGACGGTGCCGGCGAGGCCGGCGAGGGCGGCGCCGACGGCGAACGCGATCAGTTTGACGCGGAAGCCGTTGATGCCCATGGCGAGGGCGGCGGTCTCGTCCTCGCGGATGGCGACCCAGGCCCGGCCGATGCGGGAGTCGCTGCTGCGTCGGAAGACCAGGACGACGACGGCGGTGATGATCAGCATCAGGAAGAAGTAGTTGGCGAACCGGCCGATGGTGACGCCGAGGATGTCGTGCCGGGCGCCGAGGTCGAATCCGAGGATCTTCGGGTCCGGCACGGCCGAGATGCCGTTGGAGCCGTTGGTGATGTCGGGTCCGGAGGTGCCGTCCATGTTGAGGACGGCGATGCGGAAGATCTCTCCGAAGCCGAGGGTCACGATGGCGAGGTAGTCACCGCGCAGCCGCAGGGTCGGGGCGCCGATCAGTACGCCGAAGATCAGTGAGGCGGCGGCGCCGACCAGGACGGCGGCCCAGAAGGGGAAGTGGACGCCGAAGGGGGAGCTGGGCGAGCCGGAGACCAGGGCTGCGGCGTAGGCGCCGACGCCGAGGAAGGCGACGTAGCCGAGGTCGAGGAGGCCGGCGAGGCCGACGACGATGTTGAGCCCAGGGCGACGGTGGCGAAGATCAGGATGTAGACGCCGATGGTGGCGTACTGGTCGTCGGTCTGGGTGAAGGGGAACAGTGCCGCGGCGACGAAGGCGCCCCAGATGGTGATGGTCTGGTGCCGTGCGGTGATCTGGGTGGCCTGGCGGATGAGGCCCGCCTTGTGGGCGGCTGCGAAGCCGAACCCGGCCGTGATCAGGAAGCCGACGAAGAGTTCGTCGTACTCAGTGCCGATGCCGTAGGTGAAGACGGTGAGGCAGACGGCGAGGAGCGCGACGATGATGAGGATCTCGGCGTAGGAGGGCGGGGCGCGTACGGGGCCGGGCTCGCCGGCGGCGAAGGCGGCCTTGACGGTCTGCCAGCCGTGGCCCGCGCGGTGCTTGGCGAGGCTCCAGCCGGTCTCGTCGGGGTCGATGGGGTCGGGTGCGGGGCGCTCGAAGGGGAGCGCGAGGGCGCCGAGGAGGGCTGTGAGGGTGACGATCGCCGCGATGTAGGCGCCGGGTTCGAGGTTGACCAGGCCGCCGAGCTGGAGGCTGATGGCGAGGACGGTGTACCAGGTGGTCGCGAAGGTGGCGAGTGCGGCGAACCTCAGTGCGGCGTCGGCGCCGGCGGGGGTGAGCCAGCGGAGGCCTTTGACGCCGTAGGAGGAGAGGCCGGAGAGGGGTGGTGAGGGCGCCGCCGATGAGGACGAGGACCTGGAGGCCGCCCGGGTAGCCGTAGACGGTGAGGTCGCCGGGGAAGGCGGCGGTCCAGGTCCAGGCGAGGAACGTGGAGACGATGGTGAGGAGGCCGCCGCCGGTGGCGAGGGCGCGTCCGAGGTGCGGTGGGATGCCGATGAGGCCGGTCGCCGCGCCGGTGGCGGGGGTGTTCGGGGTCTTCTCGGTGGTTTGTGTGGTCATCGGTGTCACGCCCTGTCCGCGACGCGCTCGCCGAGCAGGCCCTGTGGCCTGAACAACAGCACAAGGATGAGGAGGATGAAGGCCCAGACGTCCGCCCAGGACTGGCTGCCGAACCTGGCCGAGGCCGGGGATGTCGCCGATGTAGGCGGTGGCCAGGGTTTCGGCGATGCCGAGGACGACACCGCCGATCATGGCGCCGTAGATGTTGCCGATGCCGCCGAGCACGGCGCGGTGAAGGCCTTCAGGCCGAGGATGAAGCCCATCTTGAAGTCGACGTGGCCGTACTCCAGGCCGTAGGCGACTCCGCCGATGGCGGCGAACACGGCGCCGAGGGCGAACGCGATCACGATGATGCGGTCGGTGTTGACGCCCATCAGCTTGGCGGTGTCGGGGTCCTGGGCGGTGGCCTGCATGCCGCGTCCGGTGCGGGTCTTCATGACGAAGTAGCCGAGGGAAGGCCATGCTGACGGGGGCGGCGATGAGCAGGAAGATGCTGCCGGTCTGCAGGGTGACGCCGCCGATGTGGAAGGGGCCGCCCTCGATCTGGGGGAAGGTGCGGGCGGACTTCGCGTCGGGGGTACCAGGCCCAGATCGCCTGTTGGAGGGCGAGGGAGAGGCCGATGGCGGTGATGAGCGGGGCGAGGCGGGGGCCACCGCGCAGGGGGCGGTAGGCGAAACGTTCAGCCCCGATGGCGACGGTCACCGAGACGATCACTGCGCCGAGGATCATCAGGGGCAGGGCGATCAGCATGGAGGTGCCGTCGGGCAGGATGTAGATGTAGACCGTGAGCGCGCCGAAGGCGCCGGTCCTCGAAGATCTCGCCGTGGGCGAAGTTGATGAGCTGGACGATGCCGTAGACCATCGTGTAGCCAATGGCGATCAGCCCGTACATGGATCCCAGTAGCAGGCCGTTGACCAGCTGCTGCGGCAGTTCGTTCACCGCATGTCCTCCGAGAGGTTCGGATGTTCGACCGATGTGGCCGGGTGTGAGTCCGCGCGGGGCGCCTGTGGAACAGCGCCCCGCGCGGCTGCTGGTGGTGCGGGTGTCTCGTCGGACGACTCAGCCGGTGTAGGTGCCGGACTTCACGGCCTTCCAGTCGCCGTTCTCGACGGCGTACACGGTCAGCTGCTTGTTGGTGGCGTCACCGAACTCGTCGAAGGAGACCTTGCCGGTCACTCCGTCGAAGGAGACGTTCTGCATGGCCTCGACGACCTGGCCCCGGGCGTCGTCGGGGGAGCTTGCCGTCGTTCTTCTCGACGACCGTCTTGACGGCCTCGATGATGGCCCAGGCGGAGTCGTAGGAGTAGCCGCCGTAGGCCTCGAAGGGCTCCTTGTAGCCCGCGGCCTTGTAGTTGGCGACGAATTCCTTGGCGGAGGGCAGTTCCTCGACGGGCGCGCCGACGGAGGTGGCCAGGTCACCGGTACCGCTGGCGCCGGCGAGCTTGATGAAGTCGGCGCTGTAGATGCCGTCACCGCCGACCAGCGGAATCTTGGCGCCGGTGCTCTTGATCTGCTTGCTGAGCGGGCCGGCCTGCGGGTATTCGCCGCCGTAGTAGACGACGTCGGCGCCCGAGTTCTTGACCTTGGTGGCGACCGCGGAGAAGTCCTCGTGTCCGGGTTGATGTGCTCGGTACCGACGACCTTGCCGCCGAGCTTCTTGAACTCGTCGGTGAAGGTGCCGGCGAGGCCCGCGCCGTAGGTCTTCTTGTCGTCGATGACGAAGGCCTTCGTCTTCTTGAAGTCGTTGAAGACGTACTGCGCGGCGAACGGACCCTGGATGGCGTCGGTGGTCGCGGTGCGGAAGTAGGTCTTGAACGGGCGCTTCTTCTCGGTGCGCCAGTCCGGGCCCTGGGTCAGCGAGGGGCCGGTGTTGGCCGGGGGAGACCAGGGCCATGTTGCCGGACTCGAAGACCTGCTGCATGGACTCGCCGACCGAGGAGTTCAGCGGGCCGACGACGCCGAGGACCTTGTCGTTGGCGACGAACTGGCTGGCGTTCTGCTGGCCCACGGAGGGCTGACCCTGGTCGTCGAGGGCTTCGACCTTGAAGGTTATGCCCTCTACGTGCTTGTCCTTGTTGGCGGTCTTGGCCGCGAGGTCCACCGAGTTCTTGATACCGAGGCCCAGCGCGGACAGGTCGCCGGTCAGCGGGGCGTCGACGCCGATGACGACGGTGGTGCCACCGCCGCCGCCGTTGCCGGAGTCCGAGCCGCCGTCGTCGTCGCGCCGAGCCGCAGGCGGTGAGGGTGAGTGCTCCCGCCGCCAGAGCGGCGGTGATGGCGATGAGCGAACGTTGACGCACGATCAGTCCTTTCCCTGGCACAGCCGCTTCCCCGTGGAGGCGGCCGAGTCGAGCGCTGGGCCGGAGTGACAATCCGGACGGCGCGGTGACTGGCCGTGACTCTAAGCGTGTGTGGGGAACGTGGAGGAGGGTCTGACTCATGCTGTGACGCTCTTGTTATGACACGAGGTAATGCAGAGCGGTACTGGCTGGGAAGAACCGCGGAATTCCGTCCGATTCGCCCTGTCCGCATGGTGAGAACTTGCAGGACCGGCGGCCCGTGTTCAGGCGTCTGGGGCGTTTTGGTGATTACCTGGATTCGTTGCTGCAGGCGACCTCGAGGGCGTGGGAGAGGTCCTGCGCATAGTGCGTCCCCAGGATGAAACTGTGGGCTTGTATTGCGCGCGTATTACGCAGCGTTACATGCAGGAAAGGGAGTGCGAGGTTCGCGGCGCTTTTGCGCATTCCGTCACCCGAAGAGTGACGATGATCTTGCGGGCGGAATGCGCCTTTGTCTGGAAAGGCGCGGCGGGTGACGCGGTCATCGAGATACCGGCGTAGGGCTGGTCGAGTCGTGTCACGGTGACGGGCGGGCCGGACCGCACGCTCAGCCGCACCGCGAAACTGAAGTCGTCGCCGGGGGCGGGCACCGCGTCCAGGTAATCGAGGTCGACCGCCTGGGAAGGGTGTGGCGGCGGGGGAGGGGGGAGGAGGCTGCGGTCGGCTGGCGTACAGATAGCCGCCGCCCGCCAGGGTCATGGCGGCCGCGGCGGTGGTGAGGACCGCCCGGCGGTGGCGGTCGTAGTACCGGGCGGGCCGCCCACGGCGCCGGGCGGACGGCCTGGGAGGCGTCCGGGCCGCCCCGGTCGTGGGTGCCCTCGCCCGGCTCGACGGGGCCGGTGCCGCTCACTGCCACGGGCCGTCGCTCGGGGCGCCGGCGCGGTAGCGATCGGCGCAGGAGTCGCGTACCTGGCGGTCGATCGACTTCTCGGCCACTCGCGGGCCTTGGTCGCGCTTCGTGGCCTGTGCGGCGTCCACGACCTCCCGCAGGATGTCGTACTGCGCGTTGGACAGTCCCATCGACTGGTAGTCGCCGTAGGGGGTGCTGCCGGCCAGTATCTCGTGTGCCCAGTAGCCGACGGCGCTCGTGCACAACTCCTCGGGGGAGAGGCTGCCTTGTGCGGATGCGGATGCGGATGCGGATGCGGTCGGTCGGGCGGTGTCGCCGGAACCGGGACTTTCGGCGTCGGAGTTGCCGCACCCGACCGCCAGGGCGGCGGTCGGCAGTGTCAGCGTGAGGGTGAGCAGTCCGGGCGCGAACCGGAACCGCCGAGCCGCCGCCCCCGGCAGGGGGCCTTTCCCCGTCCCATGCCCTGAAGTTAGGGCGCCGGGCGGCCGGGAGCAATGCCGTGGCCGGGAGGGTGCCGTGGGTGGCAGGGGCCCGCGGCCGGGAGGGAGACGTGGCCTTGTGTGCGGCCGCCGGCAGCGTTGCGCGGGCGCCGGCGGCATGGCGCGGCCGGGAGTGGGCCCCCGGCCGCCCGCGTGCCGCTCAGCCTGTCGCGCCGGCCCGCGCCCCGTCGCCCGGGTTCACGTCCCGCAGCAGGCAGGTCAGCCGGGCGGTGCACACGCGGCGGTCCTGCTCGTCGCTGATCACGATCTCGTACGTCGCGGTCGACCGGCCCCGGTGCACCGGTGTGGCAACGCCGGTGACGAGGCCGGAGCGGGCCCCGCGGTGGTGGGTGCAGTTCAGGTCGACGCCGACGGCGATCTTGGTGCTGCCGCCGTGCAGCATCGAGCCGACCGACCCGAGCGTCTCGGCCAGCACCGCCGAGGCCCCGCCGTGCAGCAGCCCGTACGGCTGGGTGTTGCCCTCCACCGGCATGGTGCCGACGACGCGGTCGGCCGACGCCTCGAGGATCTGGACGCCCATGCGGGTCCCGAGGTGCCCGGCGGAGAAGAGCGCGGGCAGGTCGACGCCGAGCGCGGCGTACTCGTCGATGACCTCCTGCGGGAACTGCACCTGCTGCTGCTCGCCCATGGGCCGGCTCCGTTCGTAACTCCGTCTGCCTGAGTCGCCGGCCGGCCGGTGCGGCCGTCGGCTCGACTGAGCAAACGCTCAGTCGGTCGCCGATTGTTCCAGACGGACGACGACGGACTTGCTGGCCGGGGTGTTACTGGTGTCCGCGGTGGCGTCCAGCGGCACCAGGACGTTGGTCTCCGGGTAGTAGGCCGCCGCGCAGCCCCGGGCCGTCGGATAGTGCACGACACGGAAGCCCGGCGCCCGCCGCTCCACCCCGTCCTTCCACTCGCTGACCAGGTCGACGTACGAACCGTCCGGGACGTCCAGCCTCCGGGCGTCCTCCGGGTTGACCAGGACGACCCGGCGGCCGTTCCTGATGCCCCGGTAACGGTCGTCCAGACCGTAGATCGTGGTGTTGTACTGGTCGTGCGAGCGCAGCGTCTGGAGCAGCAGTCGCCCCTCGGGCAGCTCGGGGTACTCGATCGGCGCGGCGGTGAAGTGGCCCTGCCGGTGGCCGTCGGGAAGCGGCGCTCGTCGCGCGGGGCGTGGGGAGGGCGAAGCCCCCCGGGGTGCGCCACGCGCGCGTTGAAGTCCTCGAAGCCCGGGATCACGCGTCCGATGCGGTCCCGGATCGTCGCGTAGTCCTTTCTCGAACTCCTCCCACGGCGTGCGGCTGTCCTCGCCCAGCACCCGGCGCGCCAGCCGGCACACGATGGCGGGCTCGGACAGCAGTCGCGGGCTCGCGGGCTCCAGCCGGCCGCGGGAGGCGTGCACCATGCCCATGGAGTCCTCGACGGTCACGAACTGCTCGCCGCCGCTCTGGAGATCGCGCTCCGTACGGCCGAGCGTCGGCAGGATCAGCGCCAGTGCGCCCGTGACGGCGTGCGAGCGGTTCAGCTTCGTCGAGACGTGCACGGTCAGGCGGGCGCGGCGCATGGCCGCCTCGGTGACCTCCGTGTCGGGGAGGCGGAGACGAAGTTGCCGCCCATGGCGAAGAAGACCTTCGCCTCGCCGTCGCGCAGCGCGCGGATGGCGCGTACGACGTCGTAGCCGTGCTCGCGCGGCGGGCGAAGCCGAACTCCTTCTCCAACGCGTCCAGGAAGGCGGGCGCGGGGCGCTCGAAAATGCCCATCGTGCGGTCGCCCTGCACGTTGGAGTGGCCGCGCACCGGGCAGACGCCCGCGCCCGGCCGGCCGATGTTGCCGCGCAGGAGGAGGAAGTTCACGACCTCGCGGATGGTGGGCACGGAGTGCTTGTGCTGGGTCAGACCCATCGCCCAGCACACGATGGTGCGCTTCGAGGCGAGCACCATGCGCAGGGCTTCCCCGATCTCCGCGCGCGTGAGGCCGGTCGCCGTGAGCGTCTCGTCCCAGTCGGCGGCGCGGGCGGCCTCCGCGAACTCCTCGTAACCGTGCGTGTGTTCCTCGACGAAAGCCTCGTCGACCGCACCCTCCGTCTCCAGGATCAGCTTGTTCAGGAGCCGGAACAGGGCCTGGTCGCCGCCGAGGCGGATCTGCAGGAAAGGTCGGTGAGCGCGGCGCCCGTGGTGAGCCCTTGGGGGTCTGCGGGTTCTTGAAACGCTCCAGGCCGGCCTCGGGCAGCGGGTTGACGCTGATGATCTTCGCGCCGTTCGCCTTGGCCCGCTCCAGCGCGGAGAGCATGCGCGGGTGGTTGGTGCCCGGGTTCTGGCCGGCCACGATGATCAGATCGGACTTGTAGAGGTCCTCCAGCAGGACGCTGCCCTTGCCGATGCCGATGGTCTCCGACAGGGCCGAGCCGGACGACTCGTGGCACATGTTCGAGCAGTCCGGCAGGTTGTTCGTGCCGAGCTCGCGCGCGAGAGCTGGTAGAGGAAGGCCGCCTCGTTGCTGGTGCGCCCGGAGGTGTAGAAGACGGACTCGTCGGGCGAGTCCAGGGCCGCGATCTCCTCCGCCACGATGTCGAAGGCGCGCTCCCAGGTGACCGGTTCGTAGTGCTCGCCGCCCTCCGGGAGGTACACCGGGTGCGTGAGCCGGCCCTGCTGGCCCAGCCAGTAGCCGCTGCGGGTCGCGAGGTCGGCGACGGAGTGCGCGGCGAAGAACTCCGGGGTGACCCGGCGCAGGGTGGCCTCCTCGGCCACGGCCTTCGCGCCGTTCTCGCAGAATTCCGCCTTGTGCCGGTGGTCCGGCTCCGGCCAGGCGCAGCCCGGGCAGTCGAAGCCGTCCTTCTGGTTGACGCTCAGCAGTGTCAGCGCGGTCCGCTTCACGCCCATCTGCCGCTGTGCCATGCGCAGGGTATGGCCGATGGCCGGGATGCCGGCCGCCGCGTGCTGGACCTTCGTGACCTGGGGCGCGTCCTGTACCGGATCACCCTTGGGCGGCTTGGTGGCCATCGCGCGCTCCTTCGCGTACACGTGTGAGGTACGTCTCCGATCCTCGCACGCCCCAGTGACAGCGACGGAGGCCGGGCGACGGGCGGCGGCCGGGAGCGATGCTCGCGTCCGGCAACTCGGGTCGCCGCGACACAGGGTGACCGGACCCGCGCCGGCGGGACGGCCGGGGACCCGCGCCAGGCGGGACGACCGGGCCGGTAGGGGCGCGGCAGGGTGAGGGCGGGGCCGAGTGTCAGTGGTCCGTGGCAGGATCGGGGACGTGGCAGAGACAGCAGCGAAGCAGACCGACAACACCTCCGGCGGCGCCCGCCCGCGCCTGATGCTCATGGACGGGCACTCGCTGGCCTACCGCGCGTTCTTCGCGCTGCCCGCGGAGAACTTCACCACCGCGACGGGCCAGCCGACCAACGCGATCTACGGCTTCGCGTCGATGCTGGCCAACACGCTGCGTGACGAGGCGCCCACGCACTTCGCGGTGGCGTTCGACGTCTCCCGCAAGACCTGGCGCTCCGAGGAGTTCACCGAGTACAAGGCGAACCGCTCCAAGACCCCGGACGAGTTCAAGGGCCAGGTCGAGCTGATCGGCGAGCTGCTCGACGCCATGCACGTGCAGCGCTTCGCCGTCGAGGGCTTCGAGGCCGACGACGTCATCGCCACACTCGCCACGCAGGCCGAGGCCGAGGGCTTCGACGTGCTGATCGTCACCGGCGACCGGGACTCCTTCCAGCTGGTCAGCGAGCACACCACGGTCCTGTATCCGACCAAGGGCGTCTCCGAGCTGACCCGCTTCACGCCGGAGAAGGTCTTCGAGAAGTACGGGCTGACCCCCGCCCAGTACCCCGACTTCGCGGCCCTGCGCGGCGACCCGTCCGACAACCTGCCGGGCATCCCGGGCGTCGGCGAGAAGACCGCGGCGAAGTGGATCAACCAGTTCGGGTCCTTTGCCGAGCTGGTCGAGCGCGTCGACGAGGTCAAGGGCAAGGGCGGGGCAGAACCTCCGCGACCACCTGGAGTCCGTCAAGCTCAACCGCCGGCTCACCGAGCTGGAGCGCCGGGTCGAGCTGCCGAAGGCCGTCACCGACCTGGAGCGCACGGCGTACGACCGCAAGGGCGTCGCGGTGATCCTGGACACCCTGGAGATCCGCAACCCAGTCGCTGCGCGAGCGGCTCTACGCCGTCGACCCGGGGGCCGAGGAGGCCGAGGCCGCGCCGGTCGTGGCGGACGGCGTCGAGCTGGACGGCACGGTGCTGGGCACGGGCGAGCTGGCCGGCTGGCTCGCCGAGCACGGCACCCAGACCCTCGGTATCGCCACGGTCGACACCTGGGCGCTGGGCACCGGCTCGGTCGCCGAGGTCGCGCTCGCCGCACCCGACGGCAAGGCCGCCTGGTTCGACCCGACGGAGGTGGACGAGGCCGACGAGGCGGCGTTCACGGCCTGGCTGTCCGACGCGGACCGGCCGAAGGTCTTCCACAACGCCAAGGGCGCGATGCGCGTCTTCGCCGAGCACGGCTGGAGCGTCGCCGGCGTCGGCATGGACACCGCGCTCGCCGCCTACCTGGTCAAGCCGGGTCGCCGCTCCTTCGACCTGGACGCGCTGTCCCTGGAGTACCTGCACCGCGAGCTGGCCCCCGCCGCCGCGGCCGACGGCCAGCTGGCCTTCGGGGCGGACGAGGGCGCCGAGGCCGAGGCGCTGATGGTGCAGGCCCGCGCCATCCTCGACCTGGGCGAGGCCTTCGAGGGCCGCCTGGCAGACGTCGGCGCGGCGGACCTGCTGCGCGACATGGAGCTGCCCACGTCCGCGCTGCTGGCCCGCATGGAGCGGCACGGCATCGCGGCCGACCGGGAGCACCTGCAGGCCATGGAGCAGATGTTCGCGGGCGCCGTCCAGCAGGCGGTGAAGGAGGCGCACGCGGCGGCCGGCCGCGAGTTCAACCTGGGCTCGCCCAAGCAGCTCCAGGAAGTCCTCTTCGGCGAGCTGAATCTTCCCAAGACCAAGAAGACCAAGACCGGCTACACCACCGACGCCGACGCCCTGGCCTGGCTGGCCGCCCAGACCGACAACGAACTGCCGGTCATCATGCTCCGGCACCGTGAGCAGGCCAAGCTGCGCGTCACGGTGGAAGGCCTGATCAAGACGATCGCCGCGGACGGCCGCATCCACACCACGTTCAACCAGACGGTCGCCGCGACCGGCCGCCTCTCCTCCACCGACCCGAACCTGCAGAACATCCCGGTCCGCACCGACGAGGGGCCGCGCGATCCGCCGCCGGCTTCGTCGTCGGCGAGGGCTTCGAGTCCCTGATGACGGCCGACTACAGCCAGATCGAGCTGCGGGTGATGGCCCACCTGTCCGAGGACGAGGGCCTGACCGAGGCGTTCACCTCGGGCGAGGACCTGCACACCACCGCCGCCGCGCAGGTCTTCTCCGTCGAGCAGTCGGGCGGTCGACGCGGAGATGCGCCGCAAGATCAAGGCGATGTCCTACGGCCTGGCGTACGGACTCTCGGCCTTCGGCCTCTCCCAGCAGCTGAACATCGAGGCGGCCGAGGCGCGCGGCCTGATGGACGCCTACTTCGAGCGTTTCGGCGGCGTACGGGACTACCTGCGCCGGGTCGTCGACGAGGCACGGGCGACTGGTTACACGGCGACCCTCTTCGGGCGCCGCCGCTATCTGCCCGACCTCAACAGCGACAACCGCCAGCGCCGCGAGGCGGCCGAGCGCATGGCCCTGAACGCCCCGATCCAGGGCACGGCGGCCGACATCGTCAAGATCGCCATGCTCAACGTGGACAAGGCGCTGCGCGAGGCCGGCCTCACGTCCCGCATGCTGCTCCAGGTCCACGACGAAATCGTCCTGGAGATCGCCCCCGGCGAGCGTGCGGCGGCGGAGGAACTCGTCCGCCGCGAAATGGCCAACGCGGTGCGGCTCAGCGTCCCCTGGGCGTCTCGGTGGGCTCGGGGGCGGACTGGGAGTCGGCGGCGCACTAGCCACCGGGCGCGGGGTTCGCCGGGCGTGGGCCGTGGTCGTGCGTACGGGCGGGGCATCGACGACGCCCCGCCCGGCCCACGTCCGCGCCCTCCGCCCGCCGCAGGGGCCGTCGCTCGTCCGCCCGCCCGCAGGGCCCGTCACTCAGCTGGCCCTCGCGGAAACGCCCCCGCCTCCGTCCTCCGTGAGGATGCGGGCATGGGTATACGCATGCTCCACCACCGGACGACACCGGCACGGGCAAGCACAGACGGACCCGCCCGCGTGCCGCTCCCACCGGTCCCGGTCGTCGCGCCCGGCGCGAGGTACCGGCCGCATCCCCACCACCCTCGCGACGGCCCTGCGGCACACCGCGGCAGACCTCCGCCGCAGACTCGTCCACCGGGACCCGACCGCCGCGACCCCGCGCGAAACACCCGCCTGGCGTCTGTGGGCCGACCTGACCGCGGCTACCTGGCGCTGGCCCTCACCCTGCTGCCGCGGTCACGTCCCGCACAGACCTTCACCGTGTTCGTCGCGACCGCCGACACCCTCAGTGCGGGATCCGGCGGCTCGGCTCCCTACCGACGCCGGCCGAACCACTGAGGACCGGAGCCGGACGCCACGCCCTGGCCCCCGCGGCGTACAGCAGCAAGCCCGGGACGAGCCCCGCACCCCGCCCCGAAGCACACCGTCGGGATCAGCTCCCAGGGCTTCGCGGTGGCTCCCCAGTAGTCCCACCACCGGGTCGCCCGCTGCACAGCTCCGGCCACCGCACAGCCGCCCAGCACCGCCCCGGCCCACCACCGGTCCCGTACCGAGAGGACCGGGACGCCGAGCGGCTCGGCCCGGGGCGTCCGGCGCAGTGCGCGCGCCAGGAACACGGCGATCACGACCGCTGCCACCGCGGAACCGCCGTACTGCAGGTACCAGTAGAGCGGCGAGCCCGCCACCTCCCGGCCCAGCACCGGGAACACCCGCGTCCCCCAGCGGTCGAGGTGGGTGAACGCGTCCCACACCACGTGCGTCAGCGCCCCCAGCACCGCCGACACGTACCACCGCGCCACGAGGGA
Source organism: Streptomyces thinghirensis (assembly GCA_021502835.1). Next base: position 242,040 of record JAKFGP010000058.1, on the reverse strand, counting down.
CGGCCGTACGCGCGCGCGTGGCGCCCCGCAGCGCAGCAGGGTGGCCGCGCGCGCCCTGCCCGGCCCGCGGCAGCAGGGCCACCAGCGGCTCGCGGACCAGCAGCCACACCGCCACCAGCACCCAGGCGATGATCACATCGACCGTGAAGACGCCCGGGAAGGAGTGCGTGACGTCCCCGAACTCCATCGCCCCGGACAGGAAACTCGCCGCGTAGTAGGTCATGTCGGGCGAGAAGGAACCCGCCACCAGCACTGCGGGCACCAGCGGCCCCCGACCGGTACCGTCGCTCCGTACCGCCGGCAGCACGGCGACCGCATGACTGAGGGTGAACGGCAAGAGAACTCCTGATATGGCCAACTGGTGAATATCGGGCACGAACGGGTGCCCGTGCAAAGCAAGTTGTCGTAGGGTCGCCTGCGGCACCGTACTGGTCGAACAGACGAACACCGCGCGGGGAAAGTTGCGGTGCAACCGTCGACACGGACCGATCGTCACAACAGGGGCGGGTACCACGGGCGGGCACGACAGCCGAAGACCGGTGAAGACAGACGGAGACGGACGCGTGGGCGTCCACGGGAGGGGTCACTCTATGGCGGCGCATTTCGACAGGAGGCTCCGCAAGGCGGCGGTCACCACCACCGTCGCAGCGGTCGCGGTCGCGGCCCTGTCCGCGTCCCAGGCTCCCAACGTGACGGCCGACGCCCACGGCAGACAGACCACCGCCGACAAGGTGCCGACGTCCGACACGCCCTCCGAGGAGAGCGCCACCGGCAACTCGCCGTACTACACGGACCTGCCGCCGCTCGACAGCCCGAGCCCCGCCCCCACCATCGGCACCCCCGCCTCCCGGGGCCCGTCCGAGGCGGGCATTCCCGCGACGGTCCTCGACGCCTACAAGAAGGCCGAGTCGGCGCTGCGCCGGTCCAAGCCCGGCTGCAACCTGCCGTGGCAACTCCTCGCCGCCATCGGCAAGGTGGAGTCGGGCCAGGCCCGCGGTGGCCGTGTCGACGCCCAGGGCAACACCTCGGCCGGATCATCGGCCCGCAGCTCGACGGCAACGGCTTCGCGCTCATCAAGGACACCGACAACGGCGTCTACGACGGCAACAGCGCCTATGACAACGCCGTCGGCCCATGCAGTTCATCCCCTCCACCTGGGCCTGGGCGGGCCGCGACGGCAACGCCGACGGCAAGGAGGACCCGAACAACATCTATGACGCCGCCCTCTCCGCCGGCCACTACCTGTGCCGCAACGGCTGGGACCTGTCCGTCCAGGCCGACCTCAACCGGGCGATCCTCAGCTACAACAACTCGCAGGACTACCTGCACACGGTCCTGTCCTGGCTGGAGCACTACCGCAAGGGCACCCACGAGATCCCGGACGGCACCGGCACCCTGCCCGTCGGCCGCAGCGACGACGACACCGACCTGAGCGGGCCCGACCCCACGCCCGGCGGAACGGGCGCGACCACCGGACCCCGGGCCCCCGGCACGACGACGCCCAGTCCCAGCCCCGAGAAGCCGGACAAGCCCACCCCGCCCGACGAGTCCGAGTCCCCCGACACGGGCACCCCGGGCCCCGGCCCGACGGACCCGTCCGACCCGGAGACTCCCGCCCGAGACCGAGACCCCCACGGACACGGTCCACCACCTGGAGAACGCCGGTACGACGGGCCTCACGGCGATCGCGGGCGACACCTTCGACAAGAAGATCAGCACCCGCGCCGAGACCAAGGCCGGAAAGGCCGTCGGCAAGGTACGGATCCGCTTCACCGTCCTGGGCGACACCGACGCCACCTTCACCGGCGGCGACAGGTTCGCCGCGGTCACCACCAACGCCTCCGGCGTGGCCGTCGCGCCCGCCCTGGTGGCCGGTGAGAAGACCGGCGCGTTCACCGTCCGCGCCACCGTCGTCGGCCGCACCGTCGCCGGCCTCGACTACAAGGCCACCGTCACCGAGCGCGTGGCCGACGTCCTCGCCCGCACCGACGGCACCGCGCTGACCTGCACGCCGGGCGGCGAGTTCGCGGACCGGGTCGAGGTGAAGGCCACGCACCAAGGGCGCCGCCGCGGACAAGGTCGCCGTCACCGCCACGCTCATCAAGTCGGTGCTCGACCCGACCGAGAACGACAAGGGTCCGTACTTCAAGGACGCGGACGGCAAGACCGTCCGCACCCTGACCGGCCTGAAGACCGACGCCAAGGGCCTGCTGAAGCTGCCGAAGCTGTACGCCGACAAGACCGCCGGCACGTTCGTGCTCCGCCTCACCACCGCGGGCGGCGCCGCGCTCAACGTCCAGCTGAAGGTGGCCGAGGCCGAGCCGGAGCCGTCGCCGAGCCCGTCCGGCGACGCCTCGCCCAGCCCCTCCACCGAGCCGTCGACCGAGCCGGACGCGTAGGCGCGACTCGAGCGGGAACGACCGAGGGCGCCCCTCCGCCGCGGCGGACGGGCGCCCTCGTCACTTCCCGAGGCGCGCCTTCGTGTGCCGCGTCGGCTCCGCCGTGGCCGGGTCCTCGGGCCACGGGTGCTTCGGGTACCGGCCGCGCAGCTCCGCCCGTACGCCCTTGTAACCGTCCTTCCAGAAGGAGGCCAGGTCGGCGGTGACCGCGGCCGGGCGGCCCACGGGCGAGAGGAGGTGGACGAGGAGCGGCACCCCGGCGACCTCGGGCGAGCGCTGGAGCCCGAACATCTCCTGCAGCTTCACAGCGAGGACAGGGCGGCCCGGGTCGTCGTAGTCGATCCGGATCCTGGACCCACTGGGGACGACGATCCGCTCCGGGGCGAGTTCGTCGAGCCGCGCCGCCTCTCCGGAGGCCCAGGGCAGCAGCCGGGTCAGCGCCTGACCGGCGTCGATGCGCGCCAGGTCGGCCCGCCGCCGGGCCCGGCCCAGCTCGGGCTCCAGCCATTCGTCCGCCCGCGCGCGCAGCGCGTCGTCGGAGACGTCCGGCCAGGGCTCACCGAGCCGCCGCCGCAGAAAGGCGAGCCGCTTGCGCAGCAGGTCCGCGTCGGCCGACCAGCGCAGCAACCCGAGCCCTTCCTGCCGCAGCCCTCGAAAAGCGCGTTCCGTACGAGACCGGAGTCGGCGCCGGCGAGCGGCCGGACGGTTAGCTCCACGGCCCCGAGCCGTTCGACACGCCGGGCCACGACGTCACCGTCGCCCCAGTGCACCTCGTCCCGTTCCTCCAGGAACGCCCCGCGGCGAGCCGGGCCGTCCCCTCGTCGACGACCGCTCCGAGCTGCACGCGCGCGTGCCCTCTCCCCACGGGCCGGTCGGCCACGGCCACGGCGATCCACGGCGCCCCGCGCAGCGCCGACGCCTCAGAGCAGCTCCGCCCGGGTGCCGGAGACCATCAGGTACGAACCGCCGTCCTTCCTGGCCACCCGTTCGGGAAACGCCAGCGCGGCCACCAGCCCCGCGATGCTGTCGCCGGTGCCGTCCTGCGGCCGACCGGCGCTCTCCGCGGCGGCCCGCAGCCGCCGCACCTCGGTCCGCCAACGCGTCCCATAGGCGTCTCCGCCACGCCGAGCGGCCCGCAGCGCGGCCACCAGATCGTCCCCGTACTCCCGCGGCGGCGCCTCACTGAGCAGAGCGACCACCTCAGCGATGGCGCGGGAGTCGCCCGCACCGGAGCCTGAGGTCTGCTCGTGGGAGGGGTTTTCGTCCGAGGCCCGCGCGGCGCAGGCGTTCGTGCCCGACGCACCCCTGTCCGAAATCCCGGCACCCCGCGCGGTCGCGCGCGAGGCGGCCGCACGGGGGCCCGCGCCTGCGGGGCCTCCGCCAGTGACGCCCCCACCGGTGGCCCCGCGCCCGATGCCACCGCCCCGGCGCCCCGCGTCGAGCAGCGCCCGCCCCAGCCGTGGATGCGGGCCCAGACGGGCCAGCCGGTGGCGCCCCGCGCGGTGGCCCGGCCGGCGGAGTCCACCGCGCCGACCGCCGTCAGCACCGACCGGGCCGCCGCCATCGCCCCCGCCCGGCGGCGGATCGAGCAGCGCCAGCCCGGACGCGTCCGGGTCGCCCCAGCAGGCCGCCTGCAACGCGAACGCCGTCAGGTCGGCCACCTTGATCTCCGGCGCCGGGAACCGCGGAGACGGGCGTCCTCCGCCTCCGCCCAGCAGCGGTAGACCACCCCGGCGCCCACGCTCCGGCCCGGCCCGGCCTGCCGCGCGCGCCGCCCGCGAGGCCTGTACCGTCATCAAGGGCGCTCAGCCGCGGGCGTGGTCCACCCGGGGCTCCCGGGCCAGTCCCGCGTCCACGACCACCCGAACGACCGGAACCGTCAGAGACGACTCGGCCACCGAGGTCGCGAGTACCACCGGCGCGCCGTGCCGAGGGGGACAGGACCGCGTCCTGCACGGCGGCGGGCGCCCGCCCGTGCACTTGAAGCACGTCGACGCCTCCGAGATCCCCAGTCGCCCGGCGACGCGGAGATCTCCCCGACGCCCGGCAGGAAACACAGCAGTCCCCGTCCCGTTCGGCCAGCGCCCGCCGCACCACCGACGCGACGTGCGCGAGCAGTACCGGGTCCACCCGCATCCCGTGCGGCGGCCGGACCGGACGCGCCGGCGGCGCCCACACCACCTCCACGGGGTACGACACGCCCCGCGCCTCGACCACCGGTGCCCCGCCCAGCAGCCGGGCCCAGCCCTCCGCGTCCGTCGTGGCCGACGCGGCCACCAGACGCAGTTCGGGCCGCAGCGCCGTCCGCACGTCCCACAGGAACGCCGCCGTCGTGTCCGCGTCCAGGTGCCGCTCGTGGCACTCGTCGAGCACCACCACGTCGACGCCCGTCAGCTCCATGGTCCCGCTGGAGCCGTTGCAACAGCACGCCGGTCGTGACGACCTCCACGCGCGGTGCCGCCCGACGACCCGCTCACCGCGCACGGTGTACCCGGCGCTCGCGCCGGGCTTCTCACCCAGCAGCACGCCATCCGCCGGGCCGCCGCCCGCGCCGCGATCCGCCGCGGCTCGGCCACGACCACGCCGCTCCAGGCCCCTCGCCCAGCAGCCCGGCCAGCGCGAGCGGCTAACCAGAGTCATCTTAGCCGGGGCCCGGCGGCGCGACCAGCACCGCAGTGCCGGGCCCCTCCAGGGCGTCGTGCAGAGCGGGCAGGGCACCGCGTACCGGGGCAGGGCGTCCAGGGCGTCGTAACGGATCACGCCCCCAGTGTCGTACCGCCGGCGGGACGAGCCTCCACGCGCGCGTGCATACGCGACAGAAGCGGGTGCGGCTCAGTCGCGCTCGCACACGAAGATCGCCGTCCCCGGGATCAGGTGGCCCTGCAGCGGCGACCAGCCGCCCCACTCGGACGTGTTCCAGTCCGGCCACTCCGGCTCCACGAGGTCCACCAGCCGGAACCCCGACGTCACCACGTCCCGGACCCGGTCGCCGAGCGTCCTGTGGTGCTCGACGTACACCGCGCGGCCCTCGTCAATCCTGCTCGACGTACGGCGTGCGGTCGAAGTAGGAGGAGGACACCGTCAGCCTCGGGGCCCGGCTCGTCCGGGAGCGCCCAGCGCAGCGGGTGCGTGACGGAGAAGACGAAGCGGCCGCCGGACCGCAGCACCGGCGCACCTCCCGCAGCACCAGCCGCGGGTCGGCGACGAAGGGCAGCGTCCCGTACGCCGAGCACGCCAGGTCGTAGGAGCCGTCCGCGAAGGGCAGCATGGTCGCGTCGGCGCAGACAGGGGAACGAGCCGCCGATGCGCAGGGCGTGCTGGAGCTGGCGGTGGGAGGTCCAGGGCCACCGGACGGGCACCCTGGGCGGTCAGCCAGCGCGAGCACTGGGCGGCGCCGGCGCCGATCTCCAGTACGTCCTTGCCCTTCAGATCCTCCACCGGGCCGAGCAGCTCGGCCTCCACCTCGTCCAGGCCCTCCGGACACCACACGAAGCGGTCGTCGCCGAGGAAGGTGCCATGCTCGACCTGGTACTCGTCCGCGTTCCGGTCCCACCAGCCACGGTTGGCGCGGGAGCTCTCCGTGACACCAGCGGCACGCCCGGGTGGCCTCCGGGCTCCACCCCTGTGGCTTCGGACACCCTCGGACGCTTCGGGCTCTTGGATGACCGGCTCCCTCGGCCCGCTAGTCTGCGGCTCTTCACGCAGCCGGTCCCGCGTGTGTCACAAAGGGGCCTCTGTGGGCCCGCGTGGCCTCGGGAAGACGGCTTTGTGCCGGGTATGCGACGATCTGCCCCGGGTGTGCGGCTTCGCGCATTGACCCTGCCCGGCTGCCCCCGTATGCTACAAGTTGCGCTGCGGGCCTGCGCACCTCAGACGTAGCAGGTCGCGCTCGCATCTGTTGTATGTCCCCTCGGTTCTCGAGTGTCACCCCTGGTTTCGGTGACGCTTCCTTGGCTGTCCGGCTTCTGCAGGGCGAGACGGGCTCGGCTAGCAGTACCTACGACTTCAAGTGTCCGTACCCGAGAACCCTTTCCCACATGACGAGCAGCACCCGAGACCACCGCCACCACCCGCAGATTTGCGGTCAACGACATCGGTAACGAGGAAGCCTTCCTCGCCGCGATCGACGAGCGATCAGTACTTCAACGACGGCGACATCGTCGACGGCGTCATCGATGAAAGGTCGACCGGGACGAGGTCCTGCTCGACATCGGTTACAAGACCGAAGGTGTCATCCCGAGCCGCGAGCTCTCGATCAAGCCGACGTCGACCCCAACGAAGGTCGTCGCCGTCGGTGACGAGATCGAGGCCCTTGTTCTCCAGAAGGAGGAGGACAAGGAAGGCCGCCTGATCCTCTCGAAGAAGCGCGCTCAGTACGAGCGTGCCTGGGGCACCATCGAGAGATCAAGGAAGAGGACACGGCATCGTCACCGGTACCGTCATCGAGGTCGTCAAGGGTGGTCTCATCCTCGACATCGGCCTCCGCGGCTTCACTCCCGGCCTCCCTGGTCGAGATGCGCCGTGTCCGCGACCTCCAGCCCTACGTGGAGCAAGGAGGCTCGAGGCGAAGATCGTCCGGCTGGACAAGAACCGCAACAAGTGGTCCTGTCCCGCCGCGCCTGGCTGGGAACAGACCCAGTCCGAGGTCCGCCAGACGTTCTCACTCGACCCTCCAGAGGGGTCAGGTCCGTTCCGGCGTCGTCTCCTCGATCGTCCAGCTTCGGTGCCTTCGTGGACCTGGGTGGCGAAAGAAGGTCGGCGGTCTGAATCCACGTCTCCGAGCTCTCCTGGAAGCACATCGACCACCCGTCCGAGGTTGTCGAGGTCGGCCGAAGTCACCGTCGAGGTCCTCGACGTGGACATGGACCGCGAGCGCGTCTCCCTGTCGCTGAAGGCGACCCAGGAAAACCCGTGGCAGCAATTCGCCCGCACCCACCAGATCGGCCAGGTCGTGCCCGGCAAGGTACGAAGCTGGTGCCGTTCGGTGCGTTCGTCCGCGTGGACGAGGGCATCGAGGGTCTGGTCCACATCTCCGAGCTGGCCGAGCGCCACGTGGAGATCCCGGAGCAAGGTCGTCCAGGTCAACGACGGGATCTTCGTCAAGGTCATCGACATCGACCTCGAGCGCCGCCGCATCGGCCTCTCGCTGAAGCAGGCCAACGAGGCCTTCGGTGCCGACCCGTCGACAGTCGAGTTCGACCCGACCCTGACGGCATGGCCGCGTCCTACGACGACCAGGACAACTACATCTACCCCGAGGGCTTCGACCGAGACCAACGACTGGCTCGAGGGCTACGAGACCCCAGCGCGAGGCGTGGGAGACCCAGTACGCCGAGGCGCAGCAGCACTTCGGCAGCAGCAGGCGCAGGTCATCAAGTCCCGCGAGGCGGACGAGAGGCCGCTGCCGAGGGTAATCGTTTACACGCGGGTGCAGCTCCGGCCGCTTCCACCGGCGGTGGCGGCGGCGGTGGCTCGTACTCCTCCGAGGGCGGCGACAACTCCGGCGCCCTGGCGTCGGACAAGGCGCTGGCCGCACTGCGCGAGAAGCTGGCCTTCAGCCAGAAGGCAGAACGCAGGCTGAGCAGAAGCTCCTCATCAGCGTTAGCTCGTGAACCGGAGCCCGCACCCTTCCCGGGGTGCGGGCCCTCAGCGCGATTCGGCGACGCCGGGCGGGGAGCGCGGACGGGGAATGCCCGAGCCGAGGGCCCCGTGTTGTGCAGTACGAACACCAGGAGGGGAGCGGTCACTGTGCTTGATCCGCAGGAGTTTGCACGCATGGGAGCCGAAGGGCTTGGCCGTCGTCGACATGGCACTCGCCCAGGAGTCGGCGGGACTGATCATGCTCTACCACTTCGACGGCTACATCGACGCCGGCGAGACCGGCGACCAGATCGTCGACCGGGTGCTCGACTCGCTGCCTCACCAGGTCGTCGCCCGCTTCGACGACCACGACCGGCTCGTGGACTACCGAGCACGCCGGCCACTGCCCCGGTGACCTTCAAGCGGGACACCTGGACGGACTACGAGGAACCCGCCATCGAGGTGCGGGTCGTCGAGGACGCCACCGGGGCCCCGTTCCTGCTGTATCGGGCCCCGAACCGGACGTCGAGTGGGAGCGACTTCGCCCGCGGCCGTGCGGCAGATCGTCGAACGGCTCGGTGTCCGCCTCGCGGTCAACTTCCACGGCATCCCCCATGGGCGTCCCGCACACCGCCCCGTCGGCATCACCCGCACGGCAACCGCGCCGACCTGGTGCCGGGCCACAGCATAACCTTCGAGGAGGCGCGGGTCCCCGGCAGCGCCGGGGCCTCGTCGAGTACCGGCTCCTGCAGGCCGGCCACGGGTGCTGGGCGTGGCCGCGCACGTCCCGCACTACATCGCCCGCTCCCCGTACCCGGACGCGGCGCTGACCGTCCTGGAGGCGATCCCCACGCGGCGACCGGCCTGGTCCTGCCGGGCATCGCTGCACTCCCTGCACGCCGACGCTCTCCGCACCCAGACGGAGATCGACCGGCAGATCCAGGAGGGCGACGAGGAACTCACCGCCCTCATCCAGGGCCTGGAGCACCAGTACGACGCGGCCGCGGGCGCCGAGACCGCGGCAACATGCTCGCCGAGCCCGTGGAGATCCCGTCGGCGGACGAGATCGGCCGCGAGTTCGAACGGTTCCTGGCGGAGCGGGAGGGCGACGGCGGACGCTCCCGGCCCGGCCCGTCAGGGGCCGCCCGGTAGGAAGCCCGTCACCGGCAGGCCCTAGGCTTCCGCTCATGCTGAAGGTGGGCCTGACCGGCGGGATCGGCGCCGGCAAGAGCGAGGTGTCGCGGCTGCTCGTCGAGCACGGCGCCGTACTGATCGACGCGGACCGGATCGCGCGCGAGGTCGTCGCGCCGGGTACTCTGGGGCTCGCGGCGGTCGTGGAGGCGTTCGGCGAGGACGTACCTCCGAGGACGGCAGCCTGGACCGGCCGAAACTCGGTTCCATCGTGTTCGCCGACCCGGAAGCTGGCCGCGCTGAACTCGATCGTGCACCCCCTGGTCGCCGACCGGTCCCGCGCCCTAGAAGAGGCCGCCGAGGACGCCGTCGTCGTCCACGAGCGTTCCGCTGCTCACGGAGAACGGCATGGCACCGCTGTACGACCTCGTGGTCGTCGTGGACGCCGAGCCCGCCACCCAGCTCGACCGCCTGGTACGGCTGCGCGGCATGACCGAGCAGGACGCACGCGCGCGGATGGCCGCCCAGGCCACGCGCGAGCAGCGCCGGGAGATCGCGGACGTGGTCGTCGACAACGACGTACCGCTGGACGAGCTGCGGCGCCGCGTGGCAGAGGTGTGGGCCGAGCTGACCCGCAAGGCGCACGCGCCGCGCTGAGCGCCCTGGCGCCTCCTCAACGCTCCGGTCGCCCCTCCCGTCCCAGGAATAGCGGTCCCCGCGCGGGCGTTGATCCTTTCAGTGAGGGAAGGACTCCGCCGTGCCCGAGACCAGCGGTTCGACCGGACGTACTCGGAGACGGATGTCATCGACTTCCGTGCCGCCGAGCGACTGCTCGCGGCGCGGGACCCGCGGGGCGCGGTGAAACTGCTCGACGGGGTCATCGCCGCGCATCCGGAGAGCACCTCCGCTCGGTTGCTGCGCGCGCGTGCCTTCTTCGCGGCGGCACAACTGAGAGCGGCCGAGCTGGAGTTCACCATCGTCCTGGAGCGTGAGCCGGACAACGCGTTCGCGCACTTCGCACTCGCCCGCACCTATGAGCGCCGTGGCTGCCCCGACCAGGCCCGGCGGCACTTCCGGCTGGCGGCGGCTCTGGACCCGAATCCGGAATATCTGCAGCAGGCGCGGTTCGACTCCTGACGGTCAGCTCCTCGGCGGCGACGGCCTCTCCCGGTCACCCCGCCAGCGCGAACGCGGCCGTTCCCGGTACGCATCGGATCACCAATCTTGTGGAAAACGTACTCCGGGAGACGACGAGGGGAGACGAGCCGTGCCACAGAACCGCCCCGCCCTGCCGGAGGCCGACGACCTGCCCGACGTACTGCTCGACCTGGCGGTCCCGCACGAGGACATCAACGCACTGGTGGGGCTGCGCGGCGGGTGACACGCGATGCCGGAACGGTGCGGCTGCTGGAGGAGTGTGTCCAGGAGCTGGTGCGGGACCTCGGGGAACCGGCGCGCGGACCCGGAGCACATGCGGCGCTTCGGGGAGGGGCTGGCCGAGGCTCCTCGGGCGCTGGGCAGGTACTTCGCCGCGTACGTGTTCGTCGCGGCGCTGCCGTACACCCGCGCCTACCACCGGGAGCGCGGCATCCCGGCCGAGACCACCCGGCACACCCTCGCCGACCTGGGACGGAACATGGCGAGCCACCGCAGACGGCACGGTACGGGCGGGGTGCGGGCCCGCGGTGGCTGGTGCACCACTTCCGGGGAGAGCTGTACCAGCTGGGGCGGTTGCAGTTCGAACGAGCCACGATCGGGCAGCGCACCGCGCCGGTATTGCGGTCGGCCGGGATGGACGCGGTGCCGGGCGAGCCCTGCTGAACCTGCACGTCCCCGACTACCGCGGGCCGCTGACACCGGCCGCCTGCGACCGCTCGCTCGGCCTGGCCAGGGAGTTCTTCCGCCGGCACTTTCCCGAGGAGCCGTACCGTGCCGCGACGTGCCACTCCTGGCTCCTCGACCCGCGGCTGAAGCGGTACCTGGCGGCCGACTCCAACATCGTCCGGTTCCAGGAACGCTTCCGGGCGGCTCAGGACACCGAGCCCGCCGACGAGGAACCTGTCCGCTTCGTCTTCGGGAACCCCTGCCTGCCGGTCGAGGGGCTGCCGCGGCGCACCTCGCTGGAACGGGCCGTCGGGGACCACCTGCGCGCGGGCGGCCACTGGTACATCGGGCACGGCTGGTTCCCGTTCTGACGGTGGGCCCCGTTCACTCGGTCGGGTGAACCGGTGCCGGAGTGGGAACGGGTGTGCGGGGGCGGCCCGTTGGACGGGCATGGAGCTGAAAATGCGAGAGGGACACCAGGGGACGGGACCCGGAGCCATCACGCCCGACGGCTGCGCGGTCGAGCTCTATTCGAGGCTGCCCGCCGGAGCCAAGCCCGACATCGTCGCCGCCGCCGTGCCCCGAGGGGCGCGCATCCTGGAGCTGGGCAGTGGTGTGGGGCGCATGACCCATCCGCTGCTGGAGCGGGGGTTCGCCGTGACCGCGGTGGACGAGTCCGCCGAGATGCTGGAGCACGTGCGCGGGGCGCGGACGATATGCGGCCCGATCGAGGACTTGGACCTGGGCGAGAGCTTCGACGTGGTGATGCTGGCGTCGTTCCTCGTGCACACCGGGGACGCCGAGGTGAGCAGCGGGCTGCTGCGCACCTGTGCCCGGCACGTCGCGGAGGACGGCTGTGTACTGATCCAACGGGAGGGCGAGGACTGCCACACGAACCTGCCGCGTGAGCGAGACGGACCCCAGCGGCTTCACCGTGCGCATCGTGTCGTCGGAGCCGGTCGGGGACGGCAGGTCAACGCGGTGCACGCGGAGTACGAGATTCCCGGACGCGGTATGGACACAGACGTTCCGGGCCCGGCCGCTGACCAAGGAACAGTTCGAGGAGGCCCTGGGGAGGCGGGACTCGGCGTGGACCGGTATCTGACCGACGACGGGACGTGGGTGAGGGGCGATTCCCGTGGCCCGGAGGTAGAGCATCGGCGATGAGTTCCGGGCGGGCGGGCGGTCTGAATACCTGACTGCATCACGGACCGCTCAGCTCAAGGAGACCTTCATGTCCGAGACCACCGCCGCCACTGCTTCCTCCATCTCCGCGCCCTCCGCCGGACCTCGCCAGGTCGACCCGGGGGGCGCGGCGCCCGGATCGCCCTGCGGGCGGTGCAGGTGCTGCTCGCGCTGTTCTTCGCCGTCGCGAGCGCCGCGCCTAAGCTGGTCGCGCACTCCTCGGCGGCGGACTCCTTCGCCGAGATGGGCTGGGGCAACGCGGGCATGTACGCCATCGGCGTCCTCGAACTGGCCGGGGCGATCGCCCTGTTCATTCCGGCGCTGCAGTCGGCGGCGGCGACGGCCCTGAGCGCGCTGATGGTGGGCGCGTTCGTCGTCCAGCTCACCTACTTCGACGGAGAGAACGCCGCGACACCGCTCATCCTGCTGGTACCGCTGCTGGTCATCGCCTGGGCCCGCCGGGGGCACTAGCGAGGAACTGCTCCGGCTGGCCTGCCGCGGGCGGGTCTGACCAGCGCGGCCGGTGCGGGCGTTCAGGGCCTGTTCTCGGCATCCCGCCGGGCCTGGCTCCAGGCCCTCCAGCCCGCGCAGGCGTTCCAGCTCGCGACGGTCCCGCTTGGTGGGACGGCCGGCGCATGATCGCGGATGCCGGCCGGGGCGACGGCCTCGCGGGGCGGGGGCGGCGGGGAGTTGTCGACGTAGCACTGGACGGCGACCGGGGCTCCGACGCACTTGCGGATCAGCCGCTTCACGACGACTACGCGTTCCCAGCCCTCGTGCCGCAGGCACACTCGTCTCCGACGCGCAGTGAGTACGCGGGCTTCACCCGCTCGCCGTTCACCCGGACATGGCCGCCCCCGCAGGCGGTCGCGCCGAGGAGCGGGTCTTGACGAGCGGACGGCCCAAGATCCAGCTGTCCACGCGGACGCTCCCGCCGTTCTGCGGCCCGGCCGCCTCGGCGGCGGCGATCGCGGCGGCGGTCTTCGGGTCCGAGGGGCAGGGTCGCGGCAGCGATGCCGTCGGTCTTGTCGCCGGTCTTGTCGGCGGCCTTCGTGCCGGCCTTGGCCCCGGTGGTGTCCTGTGGGTCGGCCGCCCCGCCGTTCCTGCCCTCGTCATGCTCGGAAGCCATGGCTCGACCCTAACCGTTCGGCCGGGCGAGAGGACTCCTATTTCCGCGGTCGAAGCGGTTCCGGAGCAACCCGGCGCTGTCGCGCGCTGTCGCGGTCGCCCGTGGCCGGGGGCCGAGGCCGGGCACCAGGGCCCGTGGTCTTACGGTGGAGGTATGGACACCAGCGGCCTCTCCGTACTCGACCAGCGGATCGCGGGGTGCCGGGCCTACCCGAGGCTGGTCGACTGGCGGGAGGAGGTGGCCCGTACCAAGCGGGCGGCCTTCGCCGACTGGACGTACTGGGGCCGGCCGGTGCCGGGCTTCGGTCCGCCGGACGCGCGTCTGCTGATCGTCGGGCTCGCCCCGCGGCCCACGGCGGCAACCGCACCGGCCGGATGTTCACCGGCGACCGCTCCGGAGGCGTGCTGTACCAGGCGTTGTACGACGTGGGTCTCGCCTCGCAGCCCGCGGTCTCCGCCGACGACGGCCTGGAACTGTACGGCGTGCGCGTCACCTCGCCGGTGCACTGCGCCCCCGCCAACAAGCCCACCCCCACCGAACGCGACACCTGCCGTTCCTGGCTCGTCCAGGAACTGGGTCTGCTCCGGCCGACGCTGCGGGCCGTGGTGGTACTCGGCGCCTTCGGCTGGCAGGCGGCGCTGCCCGCGTTCGCCGGGGCGGGCTGGACGGTGCCCCGCCCCCGCCCCGCCTTCGCGCACGGCGCGCACGTCACGCTGGACGCCACGGGGGGGCCCGGCCTGGATCTCTTCGGCTGCTTCCACGTCAGCCAGCGCAACACCTTCACCGGCCGTCTCACCCCCGAGATGCTCCGGGACGTGCTGCGCACGGCGGCCGGGACGGCGGGGCTGCCCAAGGCGTAGGGCCTACGGAGTAAAGGGTGAAGGTCCGGGCCGACGGCGTTACAGTGCCCCGATGGGCCTGTATCGGAGATCGAACCGTACGACCAGGGCATGCTCGATGTCGGTGACGGCAATCGCGTCCACTGGGAGACCTGCGGAAACCCGCACGGCAAGCCCGCGCTGGTGCTGCACGGAGGCCGGGGTCCGCGCCAGCCCCAATCTCAGACGGTACTTCGACCCGGCCGCCTACCGGATCGTGCTCCTCGACCAGCGCGGTGCCGGACGGTCGGTCCTCCGGCGAGCGACCACGAGACCGACGCATGAGCGTCAACACGACCGCCCACATCACGGCGGACCTGGAGCGGCTGCGCGCCCCCACCTCGGCATCGAGCGGTGGCTGGTGTGGGGCGTGTCGTGGAGGTCGATCCTGGGACTGCGGTACGCGCAGAGCGCACCAGGGTGGTGACCGAGCTGGTGCTGACCGGCGTCGCGACCGGCTCCAACGCCGAAGTGGCCCTTCTTGAGACGCGCGGGTTGGAGGATCTTCCCCGACGCCCAGAGCGGTTCCTCGCCGAACTGCCGGCAGACGAACGGGACGGCAACACGGCCGCCGCGTACAACCGGCTGCTGGAGTAGCCCGACGCCGGAGTCCGGGCCAGGGCCGCGCGCGCCTGGACCGACTGGGAGACGGCGATCATCCCCGCGCCGCCCCGCTCGGTCGCCCGGTTCGAGGACCCGGAGTTCCGCATGGGTTTCGCACGAACCGTCACCCACTACTGGGGCAACGATCACTTCCTCGGCGACGGCAACGACGAGGGGCGTCGTCCTGCGGGACGCGCACCTGCTGAAGAGCATCCCGAGCACCCTTGTACAGGGCAGCCTCGACTTCGACAACCTCCTCGGCGTCGTCTGGCGGCTCCACCACGCCTGGCCGGACGGAACTGGTGGTCGTGGACGAGGCCGGGCACGACGCCGGAACGATGGGTGACGACGTGCTGGTGGCGGCGACGGACAGGTACGCACGCGCTGGCGCCTGACGGGCCGTGGGGCACGTCCGGCCGGCCCACCCACGGCCGAGCGCATGCCCTACGACCACGGCCGCGCCCGTGCCCCACGGCTCCCAGACGTACCGCACGTCCGGCTCCCGCTCCTCGTTGCCGGCGCCGTCCGTCCACTCCACGGCTGTGAAACCGTGCCGCTCGTAGAAGCGGTGCGCGGGCGCGGTTGACCTGGAAGGTCCACAGCGAAACCCTGCCGGCCTGCGTTCCTTGGCGAGCGCGACGAACCGGTCCCCGATGCCGCGCCCGCGCCAGTCCGGGGCGAGGTACAACTGCGACGGCTCACCCTCCTCCAGCACCATCACGCCGACGACATCGCGGCCGGCCGCCTCCGCGACCCACGTCTCACGCAGAGGCACCAGCACGTGGTGGAAGTAGTCCAGGACCTCTTCGTCGGCGCGGAGCCGGACCACGGTCGGCAGTGCGGCGGTGAAGGAGGCCAGCCAGACGCCGGCCGCCGCACGCCGTCGGCGGCCGCCGCCCGTCGCAGGAGGACGGGCCCGTCTCCCCTCCCGGTTCACGGACGTATCTCCTCCGGCACGACCGCCGTCGCCGGTGATCTCCACCAGCTGACCCGGGTACCCGAGGCAGCTCACCCCGAGCAGCGTCGAGGAGTGCGGGCCGGCGCTGAGTCCGGACGCCTCGACGACGTCCCAGACGGCGGACAGCGCTGCGGTCTCGCCGCTGACCACGTACACGTCGGTCGAGAGAACGTGCCTCAACTCGCTCCCGACGGAGCGCAACTGCTCGGTGAGGTTGGCGATCACCTGCTCGGCCTGCCGGACCGGATCACCCTCACCGACCAGCTTCCCCTCCGCGTCGAGCGGAACGGACCCGGCGAGGAAGGCGAGCTTCGTCCCGGCCTCGACGACGGACGCATGGGAGTAGGTGGGCGGCGGGAAAAGGCCCGGCACGGTGGTGCGCTGGATCACGTGGGCTCCTGGGACGAGTGAACGTCGACCTCCCGATCGTCCGTTCCGCGGCTCGTCCTCGCATCCGAATTTCCCTCCATCGACAGCGCGAGCCACCGACAATCGCCTCGTGCCGCCGGTCGCCCCCACGTACGCTTCCGGCGTCCGCCCGCCCCCGCTCCCACCCGTCAGGAGCCCGCAGCAGTGCCCTCCCTCACGGACCAGGCCTTCCTCGACACCACCGCCGACCGCCTCGCCGCCCTGCCCGACGCCCGGGCGGTGACCCTCGGCGGCTCCCGGGCCCAGGGCACCCACGGGCCCGACAGCGACTGGGACCTGGCCGTCTACTACCGGGGCGCCTTCGGCCGGACGGTGTCCGGGCCCTCGGCTGGGCGGGGGAGGTCTCCGAGATCGGCGCATGGGGCGGCGGTGTCTTCAACGGAGAGCGCCTGGCTGACGATCGACGGACGCCGGGTCGACCTGCACTACCGCGACCTCGACGTGGTCGAGCACGAGGTGGCGGAGGCGGAGGCGGGACGCTTCGGCGTCGAGCCGCTGATGTTCCACCTCGCGGGCATCCGACGTACCTCGTCGTCGCGGAGCTCGCGATCAACGAGTGCTGCGCGGCGAACTGCCCCGCCCCGCCTACCCGAGGCCCTCCGCGCCACCGCCCCCGAGCGCTGGCACGGCGCGGCCACGGCCACCCTCGCCTACGCCAGGGCCGGCCACGCGCCCAAGGGCGCCGTCACGCAGGTCGCCGGCGCGATCGCCCTGGCCGCGACCCAGACGGCGCACGCGGTACTGGCGGCACGAGGGAGTGGGTCACCAACGAGAAGGGGATGGTGGGACGGGCCGGGCTGGGCGGGTCCGACGGGGTCGACGGGCTGCTGGCGCAGCTGACACGGGCCGGAGGCTGGCGCGGTCGGTCACGGACACCGAGGCACTCCTGCGCGAGGCCGTGGAAGGAGCCCGGGGAGGCCAGGGACGCCACGAGGGGCGGGAACGAGGCGCGAGCTGATCGCGTTCACGAGGCACGACCTGATTGCGTTCGTCAAGAACGCGCCGTTCCGGCCGGTCGTCACATCCCCGAAACACGTCACGTCCCCCGTCCTCCAAGAAGGCGCCTTAGCGTGGGCACCACCACCACCGTCCCACCGCACCGCCAGACACCCGCACCGCCCGACACCACACAGCCCGGCCACCGTCGCCCGAGGCTCACCCCCGCCCTCGACCAGACGACAGGAGCCCCGCGCCCCGTGTCCCGCACCGTCCGCCCCGCACGCCGAGTCGGCCTCTCGCTTCCGCCCTGGATCGCCCACGCCCTGAGAGCCCAGCGCGGGCCCGTGCCCTGGAGCGCGGTGACCCGGGGCGCGCTGGCCGGCGGGCCCCTGCTGCTCGCCGCCGTGCTCGCCGACCGGGCCTCTCTGGGGGTTGTCGCCGCCATCGCCGCCATGCTGGCCGGCATCAACGACCGGCCGGGCAGCCGCCGTGCCTCCGTGCGGCGCATCGGCGTTCCCGCGCTCGCCGGGGCCGTCGGCGCTGCTCGTCGGGACGTACGCCGGGCAGCACCTCGGAGCCGTACCGCTGACTCTGGTGCTGACCGCGCTCGGACTGGTCGCCGGAGGGGTCAGCGCCGCCAGGACCGTGGCGTCCGGGGCCGGAACGCAACTGCTCGTCACCAGCGCCGTCGGTGCCGGAATGCCGTTGCCCGACCCCGGGTGGCAGAGCGTGCTGGCCTTCCTCGCCGGCGCCGGATGGCTGCTCGCGCTGCGCGGCTGCTCCTGCCCACACCCGGCTCCCTCACCGGGGACTTCCGCCCCGGCACCCGCCTCGACTTCCGCTTCGACGGGGAGCGGGCGGCCGTCGCCGACGTCTACGACGCCGTGGCCGCGCTCCTGGACGCGGCCGGCACCGAGCAGGCCGTCGCCCGCCGGGCCGCGCTCACCGCCGCCCTCGACCACGCGCAGGACGCGCCTCGCCGGACCCGGCTGCGGCGCTACGCCTCGTCCGCGGCCGAACGGCGGCTGCACGCCCAGTACGCCGCCGCGTTGCCTCTCGGCGAGGCCGCGACCGCCCTCGCGTGGGCCGAGCAGGGCGTCCCCGCGCGGGCCTCGGAGGGGCCCCGGAGGTTGGCGGCGGCCGTCCGCGGCAGCGTCCACGCGGGACCGTTGCCCGCGCCCACCCGCACCGAACCCGCGCTGCGCGCCTGGACGACGCCCTGCTGCACGCCGCGGAGGCCTTCGACCAGGGCAGGGCCGGGACCTGCACACCCGCAGGCGGTCGGTCGTCTCCCTGGCCCGCACCGTCCTCGGCGCGGGCGGACGGGAGTACGGGCTGCGCGTCGGCCTGTGCTTCGGCGCCAGTGCCGCCGTCGCCCAGGTACTGCACCACGGCCACTGGTACGGGTCCCACCAGCACTGGTACTGGCTGCCCGCCACCGCCGTCTTCCTCGTCAAGCCCGACCTCGGCCCGCTCGTCTCCCGGGTGCTGTGCCGGGCGGCAGGGACCGTGCTGGGGCGCTCGTCTTCGCCGGGTTCGCCGCCGTGCCCCGGCCGGAAGGGCTCGTCGCGCTCGTCGCCGTCTGCGGTGCCCTGGTGCCGGTCGCCGCGCGGCACTTCGCCGCCCAGACCACCGTCGTCACCATCCTCGTCCTCGCGCTGGTCATGGTCGGCGGCGAACCGCAGGCCTCCGTCAGCCGCATCGGCGAGACGCTGCTGGCCTGCGCGATCGTCCTGGTCGTCGGGCATCTGCCGATGCCGGGACAGCGGGGCGGCGGCATCCGTGCCCGGATCGACGTCGCCGACGCCGCGGCCACGCCTACCTCGCCCACGTACTGAGCGAGTCCGGCGACCGCGCCGCCCGGTGGACGCTGCGCCGCGAGGCCTACCGCACGCTCGCCGAGGCCCGCGCCGCGTATCGCCCTCGCCGCCGCGGAACTGCCCGCCCTCGCCCGGCACTCGGAGGGCGCGGACGAGGTCGCCGCCGTCCTCGAACGGCTCGTCGACACCACCACCGCGTGCGCCGTGCACCTCGACGACACCGGCCGGCTCACGCCCCGCCACACCGACCGGCTCGCCGGACTGCGGGACGAACTCGAGGAGCGGCGCGGGCGCGTGGGGAGGCACCATACGTTGGCGTGATGACGCCTTCTTCCCATGAGCCGTGAGAAGCCCGCCGATCTCGTCATCACCGGCTGCACCGTCCTCGTGCACGACGACCGGGAGCGGATCGGCTTCCAGGAGGACGCGGCCGTCGTCGTACGGGACGGAGTCGTCGACTCCGTGACGACCGCCGCCGCCGTGCAGGGCCTCGCGGCAGTCGAACGCATCGACGCACGCGGCCAGGTCGCCCTCCCCGGGCTGATCAACTGCCACACGCACGCGCCGATGGTGGCCCTGCGGGGCCTCGCCGAGGATCTGCCCACCGAGGAGTGGTTCAACGACGTCGTCTGGCCCGTCGAGTTCAACCTCACCGACCGCGACGTGGAGCTGGGGCCCGGCTCGCCTGCGCCGAGATGATCCGTGCGGGGGTGACGACGTTCGCGGACCACTACTTCGCCATGGACGCCGTCGCCGCCGTGGTCGCCGAGTGCGGGATGCGGGCGCTGCTGGGCCAGGCGTACTTCTCCTCGCAGGGTCCCGAAGGGCGGGAGGCGTCGCTGGAGTTCGCGTTGCGGCACCGGGGCTCCGCGGACGGCCGGATCACGACCGCCCTCGCCCCGCACGCCCCCTACACCGTGACCGACGCCGACCTCGCCGCCACCGCCGGACTCGCCCGTGACCACGGCCTGCCCGTGCACCTCCACGCCGCCGAGAACCGCGACCAGACCGACACCAGCCTGGCCCGGCACGGGGCCACCCCCATCGAGATCCTGGAACGCACCGGCATCCTCGACACCGACGTGCTCATCGCGCACGGCACCGGCATCGTCGAGACCGATCTGCCGCTCCTCGCGCGCGCGGGCGGCCGAACGGCCGTGGCGACCGCGCCACGCGGCTACCTCAAGTTCGCCTGGCCCACCACCACACCCGTGCGCGCCCTGCGCGACACCGGCATCCCCGTGGGGCTCGCCACCGACGGCGCCGCATCCAACAACTCCCTGGACGTGTGGGAGTCGATGGCGCTCACCTCCCTGATCCAGAAGTCCACCGAGGGCGACCCCCGCTGGCTGACCTCTCGTCAGGCCCTTCACCACGCCACCCTGCAGAGCGCCCGCGCGGTCGGCCTCGGCGACGCCGTCGGCCGCATCGCGCCGGGACGGCGCGCCGACCTCGTCCTCGTCGACCTCACCGGCCCGCACACCCAGCCCGTGCACGACCTCGCCGCCACCCTGGTGCACAGCGCGCGGTCCGCGGACGTGCGCACGACGATCGTCGACGGGCGCGTCCTCATGCGGGACCGCGAGCTGCTGACCCTCGACGTCCCCGCGGTGGTGCGGGAACTCGGAGAGCGGCTGCCCGCCCTGACCGACCGCGGTCACGGCCGGCGCGTCCAGGAGTACGACACCTGAAAACACCGAGGCCGGCGGCATTCTGGCGGCGCCCCGCGGCGCCCCGGCGGCGTGCCGAAAAATCTTGCCGAGCCGCGATGAGTTCCGCTCCGCCCGTCGGTCAGCACCTCCGACGGACCGTCGTGTGTCGCACTGGAGGAGCTGGATCCCATGTCGTTGCCCGAGATCGTCACCCGCGCGGACTGGCGCGCGGCGCGCGAGGCCTTACTGGCCAAGGAGAAGGCCGCGACACGCGCGCGTGACGCGCTCAACGCCGAGCGGCGCGGGCTGCCCATGGTGGAGGTCGACAAGGAGTACGTGTTCGAGGGCGGCGACGGCAAGGCCACGCTGCTCGACCTCTTCGAGGGACGCGACCAGCTCGTCGTCTACCACTTCATGTTCGCGCCCGAGTGGGACGCCGGCTGCCGCAGCTGCTCGGCGTTCCTGGACCAGATCGGACACCTCGCGCACTATCAGGGCGCGCGGTACGTCGTTCGCGGCCGTGTCCCGGGCGCCGTACCCGCGGATCCTTCCGTTCAAAGCGCGGATGGGCTGGACGCTGCCCTGGTACTCGTCGTACGTCAGCGACTTCAACACCGACTTCGGGGTGACCCTCGAACACGAGGGCGAGCTGGTCGAGCGGCCCGGGCTCAGCTGCTTCCTGCGGGACCGCGACCGGGTCTTCCACACCTACTCGACGTACGAGCGCGGCCTCGACGGACTCGGCTCGACCACCAGCCTGCTCGACCTGACCGCTCTCGGCCGGCAGGAGCAGTGGGAGAAACCCGAGGGACGCGCGTCGGCTCTCGGCGCGCCTGCGGGGAGCGAGGGAATCCGGTACCACGACGAGTACGAGGACTGACACACACCGTAGCGAAGGAGGCCGAACGGCTGAGACGCGGCTCACACTTTGCGGTGAACGAGTGTCAACTATGTCTCAGTACCATCACTCCGCGAGGCGATCGCTCCATGGTTGGCGTTTAACTCTACGAGTACAGCGCTACATGGAGGTGCAGGGTGAACGGGCGAACGGTGCTCGAACGCTTTCCCGCCGGCGGACCGCGTGGTTCCTGGCCGGCGGAGGAGTTCGCGAACGCGCGGCGTCTGGAGGGCCTGCCCGCCGAGGTCGTCATGGATCTCGCCACGGACATGTTCCTGGTCATCGTCCGGGCCGGCGACGCCGCCGGTGACGTGGCCGCCTGACGGGCCGGCGCGCCCCGACGTCAGCCCGCCTTCGGGGCGGGCACCGGCGCCCTGGTGAACTGTTCCGCCTGGAGGGAGTAGAGCTCCGCGTACACGCCACCGGTGGCCAGCAGCTCGTCCGGTGTCCCGGACTCCACGAGCCGGCCCTGGTCGAGGACGTGCACCAGGTCGGCGTGGCGCACGGACGCCAGCCGGTGGGTGATCAGGACGACCGTCTGCCCGCTGCCGGCCAGGGCGCGGATCTTCTCGAAGACCTCCAGCTCGGCCCGGGCGTCCAGGGCCGCCGTCGGCTCGTCCACGATGAGGATGCGGCCCTGCCGGTACGCCGCGCGGGCGATCCCGACCCGCTGCCACTGGCCGCCGGACAGCTCGTGGCCGCCGCTGAAGTTGCGGGCCAGCAGGGTGTCCAGGCCGCGCGGCAGATCCGCGACCACCTCCTCGGCCCCGGCCTCGGCGACCGCCGCGGCCACCCGGTCGTCGCCGAGCGGCGTCGAGGAGCGCCCCACCGCGACGTTCACCCGCGCGGTGAACGGCCACCGCTTGAAGTCCTGCGCCACCATCGCGACGCGTTCGGCGAGCGCCTGCCGGTCCGCCGTCGCCGCGTCGACGCCGTCCACGTGATCCGGCCCCGGTCCGGGGTGTACAGCCCGGCGAGCAGTTTCACCAGCGTCGTCTTGCCCGAGCCGTTCTCGCCGACGAGCGCCACGATCCGGCCCAGCGGCAGGGAGAGCGTCACGTCGTCGAGCGCCGGGCGGGTGGCGTCACCCGGGTAGCGGAACGTGACGTTCTCGAAGCGGATCTCCTTCGGGTCCTCCGGTAGCGCGGCGCCGCCCGCCGGAATGGCCCGGTCGGCCGCCTCCACGTGCAGCCGTTCCAGGTCGCCGACGAAGAGGGCCTCCTCGTGGAGCGCGTTGACCTCGACGACCAGGGTGCCGAGGCTCTGCGAGCCGGTGCGGATGGCGATCACGGCCGTACCCGCCACCGCCAGGGACATCCCTCCGCCCAGCAGCAGCCCGCCGAGCGTCGCGTACGTCGCCGCCGTGGCCAGCCCGGTCCACGCCGCCGCGATCAGCCCCGTACGCGCCGCCAGCCGGGCCAGTCGGGCCTGCTCCGCCTCGGCGGTCTCCGACATGGCGCGGAAGTGCCACGCAGCAGGAAGGGCCCACGCCGTGCACCCGGATCTCCGGGGCGCGGCCGGTTCGATGAGCGAGACTGCCCAGCAGCCGTCCCGCGCGTTCGTGCTGCACCCAGGCGTGGAACGACTCGTACCGGCGGCGGGCGAGGGTCAGCGCGCTCCAGGCGCTCGGCAGGGTCATCGTCACCAGCAGCGGCAGCAGCGCCGGATGCAGCACGGTCAGGACGCCGGCCGCCGCGATCAGCGAGATCATCGCGTTCACCACGCGCGTGCCGTACATGATCATGCGCCGTGCGGAGGCCGCGCCGTACTGGGCGGTGTCCAGGAGCTTGTGGAAGGCGTGGTCCTCGATCGCGGAAAGCTCCACGGCCGCCGCCCGCTCCGGTACCGCTCGGTGGCCACCCGCTCCACCTTGGGCTCCAGCCGTCCGGTGGCGTACGTGGAGGCCGCCCGCAGCAGTGCCGCGAGCAGCATCACCGTCGCTACGGTGACCAGTGCCGGGACCGCTCCGCGCAGACGTTCCTCGATGGGGCCGGCGGCCATCAGCCCGGCCAGCACGCTGTTGACCGCGAGCAGACTGACCGCCTGTGCCAGACCCCGGCCCACCTCGGCCGCCAGTACAGTCCGCGCGGCCTGCGGGTCGGCCTGCCGGGCGAGCCGGAGGCTGGACGACAGCAGGGACGGCAACCGGGTCAGCATCGCCCGGAAGCCCAGCTCCAGAAACGCGTCGGCGTGCTGGTTCCACCCCATGTCGTAGCGCAGCGGACCGCCGAAGAGCAGCCGCTCCGACTCCGACACCCCGGCCGCCTCCGTGCCGCCCTTCCCTGCGCACCGTCTGCCTCCCCCATCGTGGACGGACGGCCACTATCGCGGGGCCGGACGCCTACGGGGCTGGGGCGTGGACGGGAGGCCGGAGCGCGCGGGCGCACGCCCGGCCGGAGGAAGCCGGAAGGGGGCGTGCGGGGGCGGAGCCGGGGGAGCGAAGAGGGACGGGAGGGCGCGGCGGCGCCCTATGCGCTCACCGGCCGCGACCACGTCGGCGTCGTGTTCGTCAGCCGGCACAGGGCCAGGTAGAGCGGGATGGGCGGGGTGTAGGGGACCGTGCCGTCCGGGCGGTGGATGAGGCCCGGCAGACCCGGGGTGTCGGGGACGACCGCGCCCGTGGCGTACCGCGCGGGCGCGGGCCACTCCAGTGCGTAGTCGGAGTCGGACGGGACGATCCACCGCAGTGCGCGTCGTCGGCGTAAGACGCACCCCACGCGCGGCAGCCGGGGCAGCACCAGCGGGAGCCGAAGCGGGCGAGGCACCCTGCACCGCGTCGCAGCCCAGCGGGGCCGTCATGCCGTCCGGCACGGGCAGCCCGCCGGGGTGTCGCGGAAGGCGCGCTCCGTGGGTGGTCAGCCCGCGCTGCGGGCGGACCAGGGGTGTCCAGACCGAGCGGTCGGATGCCGGACGCAGCCCTCACTAGCCATTCCGGTCCCCGTTCCGCCGGCGCGCCTCTCGACGGCGTCCCTCCGCCTCGCCCTCGTCACCCGTGCCGTCGGCGGGGCCGGGCTTCGGGCGAGCGCCCCAGCCCAGGTCGTTGTGGGAGCTCCGACGGGTCGCGCGGCCCGTCGGCCTTGCGCGGCAGCTCGGCCCAGACCAGCAGCCCGGGCCCGTGTTCGTGGGCGCAGGCGTCGCACAGGGCGTCCCGAAAACAGTCCCCTGCCGTGCTCGTCGTCGGAGCTGCTGATCGGCCGAGGGGTGGGGCTGACCGGGGGCGCAGCCCCTCGTCGCGCACGGCTATGCGGACCAGGTCGGTGCCGTCGTGCAGCTCGCACCACTATGTCTGCTCGCGGTATGCACGATCGCTTGGTCACCAGCTCGGAGACGACCAGGGCGCCCGGTGTCGCCGATGTCCTCGCACACCGACCAGCCGCTCAACCGGGCGGCGTGTCCAGGCGTCTGGCCTGTGAGGAGGAGGCGGATGAGCGGCCAGCTCGAGACGGAACCGGCGCTCGGCAGCGGCGGTCCCCGAAGGCCGGCTCCCATGGCGGCACCGAGGCCCAGGAGCCAGCGGTGGCGTCTGTTCCTAAGGGCGCGGACGGAATCACGCTTGCCACTATCGCCCCGCCGTGAATCACCTGCGAGTCACTCTAGAAAAATGCAGAGTGCTGTGTGACGGTCTGGACAGCCGTGGCACACTGCGCTCGCAACAGCACGTCGAGCGGCGCCGCTCAAATCCTCGAAGGCCTGCCCAGGCTTTCGAACAGGTCTTCGAATGGCGCCGCCGGGCGTAATCCGCACAAGGGCACAGGGACTCTTCGGGACTCTTCCAGGAGGTGGGCGGTGAGCGAGCCGCGGTCCGCGCCGACGGTCGGCCAGGTCGTCCTCGGCCGGCGCCTGCTGGACCTCCGGGAACGCGCCGGTCCTCCAAGCGCGAGGAAGCCGCCCGCATCCTGCGCGTCGCCCCCACGGTCCGCCGCATGGAGATGGCCGAGGTCGCCTTCAAGATCCCGTATCTCCAGCTCCTGCTGAGGCGCCTGCGGCATCGGGGGACGACGAGGCCGACGCCTTCATGCGGCTTGCCGAGGACGCCAACAAGCCCGGATGGTGGCAGCGCTTCCACGACATCCTGCCGGGCTGGTTCTCCATGTACGTCAGCCTGGAGGGCGCGGCCGTCCTGATCCGCTCCTACGAGCCCCACTTCGTCCCCGGACTGCTGCAGACCGAGGACTACGCGCGTGGGTGCTCCGCTCGGGAGCCATCGGGCAGACCCGGCCCGACGACATCGAGCGCCACGTCGACCTGCGCACGCAACGCCAGGAACTGCTCACCGTGAGGACGCGCCCAGGCTGTGGGTCGTCATGGACGAGACCGCGCTGCGCCGCCCCGTCGGGGGCCCGGAGGTGATGCGTGCCCAGATCGACAGGCTGCTCGAGGCAACGAAGCTGCCCAATGTGACGCTGCAGGTCGCCCCGTTCGCCAACGGGCCGCACCCGGGCACGTACGGGCCCTTCGTGCTGTTCCGATTCGCCATGCCGGAACTGCCGGACATGGTCTACAGCGAAGTACCTGACCGGCGCCGTCTACCTCGACGCGCGTGCCGAGGTGGCGACCCACCTCGAGGTCATGGACCGCATGGCGGCTGCAGGCCGCCACGGCACATCGCACGAAGGAGATCCTCCGGGATCTCCGCAAGGAGCTGTGAATGAATCGCATCAAACCCCAGCGCTCGCCACGGACCGCAGCGAGCGGATCTACAACGGGATGCCCGCCCGTGAGCTGGGCAGCGAGGGGCTGGCACAAGCCGTGGAGCGGCGGCAACGGGGGCAACTGCCTCAAAGCGATGAAGCTCGCCGGACGGCCGGATCGCAGTCCGTCAGTCCACCGACCCCGACGGCCCCGCGCTGATCTACACCTCCGCCGAGATGACGGCCTTCATCGAGGGAGCCAAGGCGGGGAGGCGGACTTCCTGCTGTCCTGAGACGTGGGTCCTGTTGATTGTTGTTCTTAAGCTGTTTTGGCACTTAGTTGATCACCTATTACGAACATGCAACACCCGTGAGCACTGATACGTAGGCCGCGACCCGGGCAGCGGCGGGGTGTTCAGACCGTCATCGGCCGGTCGTACGGGCCGACCGGTGCCGGCAGCCGTGTACTGCCGCCCGACAGGTGGCGGTCGACGGCCGCCGCCACCGCCCGCCCCTCCGCGATCGCCCACACGATCAGCGACTGCCCGCGTGCCGCGTCCCCGGCGGCGAACACACCCGGGACGTTAGTCGCGAAGCCCCGGTCCCGGGCGATCGTGCCACGGGGCGCCAGTCTGCAGACCCAGTCCTCGACGAGCCCGTCCTCCCGGTCCGGCCCGGAGAGCCCAGGGCGAGGAGGACGAGGTCCGCGCGGAGCGACCGCTCGGTGCCGGGCAGCGGACGGCGCCCGGCGTCCACACCGACCAGGTGCAGCGACCGCACATGCCCCTGCGAGTCACCGGTAGAGTCGGAGCGTGGACGCGGCGAAGAGCCGCGCGTCGGCGTCCGCCGCCGGTGCGGACCGCAGGTCACGTGCCTCCTCGTGCGCGGCCGACAGCCGGTACAGCAGCGGATACGTCGGCCAGGGCTCGGCCTCCCCGTCGCGGTCCCCGCCGGGCTGCGCGTAGATGTCCAGCTGGGTCACGGACGCGGCCCCTTCCGCACCGCGGTACCGGAGACAGTCCGCGCCCCGTGTCGCCGCCGCCGACGATGACGACGTGCAGGCCGGCGGCCGACAGCAGGGGAGCCTTCCAGGTCGCCCTCGCACACCCGGTTGGCCAGCGCAGATACTCCATCGCCTGATGGACACCGGCCAGCTCGCGGCCGGGCACCGCCAGTTCCCGCCAGGCGGTCGCGCCGGTGGCGATCACCACCGCGTCGTAGCGGGCCCGCAACTCGCCGGCGGCCAGGTCCCGCCCCACCGCAGTCGACGTACGGAACTTCGTCCCCTCGGCCCGCATCTGGTCGACGCGCCGCTCCAGGTGCCGTTTCTCCATCTTGAACTCGGGGATGCCGTACCGCATCAGCCCCCGATCCGGTCGTCCCGCTCGTAGACCGCGACCGTGTGCCCGGCCCGGGTCAGCTGCTGTGCCGCCGCGAGCCCGGTGGGCCCCGAACCGACCACCGCCACCGTCCGCCCGGACAGCCGGTCCGGCGGGCGCGGCGGGGTGAAACCCTCCTCCCAGGCCTTGTCGGCGATCGCGCACTCGACGTTCTTGATGGTGACGGCCGGCTGGTTGATGGCGAGCACACAGCCGGCCTTCGCACGGTGCCGGGCACAACCGGCCGGTGAACTCGGGGAAGTTGTTCGTGGCGTGCAGCCGCTCGCTCGCCGCCCTCCAGTCCGCCCGGGAGACCAGGTCGTTCCACTCCGGGATCAGGTTGCCGAGCGGGCAGGCTTCGTGGCAGAAGGGGACACCGCAGTCCATACAGCGGTCGGCCTGGGCGCCGATGATCGGCAGCAGCGCCCCCGGGACATGGACCTCGTGCCAGTCCCGGACCCGTTCCTCGGCCGGCCTGCGGGGCCACTCCTCGCGGGGCGTGGTCAGGAAACCCTTGGGATCGGCCATGGCCGTCTTCCTTGCGTGCGGGTGGCAGGCCGTGCGTCGTGGGGCGGCGCTCTTCCGGCCCACGATACGTCCCGGCCCGCCCCGCGCGCAGAGCGCCGGACGGCTCCGCGCCCACGGTGTCCCGGCCGTGGCGGCGCCCGCCCCAGGGCGAGGCGGCGGCGGGTCTTCAGGCGAGGGCCAGCACGTACGCCGACGCCGCCGCGGCCGAGGCGACCGTGCGTACGTGGTTCCACGCCGTCCACTCGCGCACGTACGAGGGCCACTGGGCGGCCGCCCTCCGCGGTACCCGGCTCCAGCCGGAGCAGCGCGGTGTTGCGCGGCACATTGGCGGCCGCGGTCACCCCGAACGACCCGAACAGGTACAGCGCGCTGCCCAGCAGCAGCTCCACCGCGGCCCCGTCCGGCCACAGCACGAACGTCACCACGGCGATCACCGCGGTCAGCACCGCCGTCCCCAGGAAGACGAGCATGAAGGCCGGCCGCACGCGCGTCGGTGTTGATCGCGTTCATCGCGGCGACTCCCTGCGCGGGCGGCAGCGCCGCGAGCCCCCGCATGACGAAGGTCGAGAACGCGCAGAAGGCGCCGGCCGTCGACCGGTCCCGAGCACACCCAGCACCGTCAGTACGAAGTACGGTCCGTCGATCATGTCGCTTCAACTCCCACCCGTCGCGTCGATGCCCGCTCGGCACCGTCGGCCATCGATCACCCCAAGTCAACCTCCGCACGGGCACGGTGACCATAGCCGACCGGCGCGAGCGCATGCGCGAGCGTCCAGGCGGGCGGACCGGTTGGCTGACGCATCATGGGCAGGTGCGACTGGAAGCGATCACCTGGGACAGGCTCGGCGACCTGCTCGCCGAGCGCCTGCTCGACCTCGAACCCGCCGACGGCAGTGCCTGGCCGCGCGTCGCCTTCGACGGCGCCCGGCAGCCCGCCCCGGCGATCTCGCGGAGCGGGTCTCGGGAGCGCTGCGCGTGCGCGGCCGCCCCTCCCTCGTCGTCGGGACGGAGGGCTTCCTGCGCCCCGCCTCCCTCCGCCTCGAGTACGGGCATCAGGACGTCGAGTCCTACTACAACGGCTGGCACGACACCGGCGCTCTGTGGCGCGAGGTCTTCGACCCCTCGGGCCAGGTGGCGACGGGCGCGTTCTGCCCTACCTGTGGGACCCGGTCACCGACCGCGCCACCCGCAGCTCCACCGTCCGCCTCCCCACCCGGCGGCGCCCTGCTGCTGCACGGCCCCTTCCTGCTGCGCCACTGGTTCCCCCTCGACCTGAGCGTCCATCTGGTCCTCCGGCCCCGGCGACTGCGCCGCCGCACCCCCGAGGCCGAGCACTGGACGCTGCCCGCCTTCGAGCGCTACGCGGACGAGACCGACCCCTCCGGCACCGCCGACGTCCTCGTGCGCGCCGACGATCCACGGCATCCGCGTGGAACGGCTGACGCGGGGGCGTGCCACGGCAGACCATGAGCTTCTCGGCCCGAGCGGCCTGGACCGCCGTCAGAGCCAGCCGTTGCGCCGGAAGCCCCGGTGCGGTGCCAGCACGCGAGGTATCGCTGACGGGACGTGTACCGCAGCCGGGCATGTGGTCGAAGTATGCCGTACACCCCGCAGACCATCGTGGGTACCGCGACGATCGCGGCCCAGGCGGTGATCTTCCGCATGTCCTCGTTCTGCGCGACCGTCACCCCGGGCCAGATAATGGAGGATGGAGTTGAGCAGTTCGTCGAACGCCGCGAGCTGCTCCGTGGCCCGCCAGCAGATGGTCGGCGACATCGCGGAAGTAGGCCTGTATCTCCGGATCCACCACTCGGACCGGCCGTGTGGCCAGCTCCTCCAGCGGCCGGCCGAGCGGTACCACCGCCCGCCGCAGTTCCAGCAGTTCACGCTTGAGCTGATAGATCCGCCCCGGGATCGACCCGCGCGCCGTGCTCCGCGAACACTTCCGTCTCGACCTGGTCGATGTCCGCCTGGACCGCCTCGATGACACTCAGGGAACTCGTCCACCACGTGGTCCGCGATCGCGTGCAGCACAGCGGACGGCCCCTTGGCGAGCTGCGCGGGATCGGCCTCCAGCCCTTCCCGCAACGGTCCCAGCGAGCCGTGCCGCCCGTGCCGCACGGTGATCACGAAGTCCTGGCCGACGAACACCATGATCTCGCCGGTGCTCACCACCTCGCTCGTTGCCGTGAGCTCCTCGTGCTCCACGTAGCAGACCGTCTTGAACACGGCGAAGAGCGTCTCCCGTACCGCTCCACCTTGGGGCGCTGGTGGGCCTCGATCGCGTCCTCGACCGCCAGCGGGTGCAGGTCGAAGAGGTCCGCGACACCCACGAACTCGTGGTCCGTGGGCTCGTGCAGGCCAAGAGCCAGACGAAACCACCCCTCGCCCCCGCATCCGCTTCACCGCGTCGACTGGATCACCGCCCTCCGGGAGTGCGGACGCCGTCCCGGTAGGTCACGCAGTTCACCACCGAGGAACCCAGCGGGGGAGCGGGCGGGATGGCTCAGGTCCACACGCGGGCGCCGCCGGGCCAGCCGGGCCACCTTCCAGGAGGCCGCCGACCCCTCGAGGCCCGTGACCTTCCAGCAGATTCCCTGCCATCGTCATCCGTGTCTCCTCGCGTGGGTCCCCTCGCGCCGTGCTTCCCGCGCCTTGGCGAGCCAGTCTGCCAGGCCGGCGTCAGCCGCGGACGAGCCTGTGGGTACGGAGCGTTCCGCTTTGTTCCCCGGCTGTGGACAGGGCGTTCGGACGCGGACGCACATCGACCCGGCCGCCCCCGAGGGCCGCCGCGCCGGAGCGTCGACCGCTTGAGGCAAGCCGGACAACTGGGATGATCGCCGCATGACGCGAACCGACGGATACCTCCTCGACAACCGGCAGGCCGAGGCGGCGGAGCGCCCGAAGCCTTCGCCACCTCTTCGACCCACGACGTTCCGGCACCTCCGGACGCTCGGCGCCGGACCAGCTGGCGCTGCTGGGAGGTCGGGGCCGGAGGCACCTCGGTGGTCTCCTGGCTGGCCAAGAGGGGTGGGACCGACCGGCAGGGTCCTCGCGACCGACATCGACACCTCTCGGGTCGCTCCGGCCGGCCGGCCTCCGGTCGAGGTGCGCGTGCACGACGTGGGCGCCGAGGACCCGCCGGGGGAAGGGTTCGACCTGGTGCACGCCCGGCTCGTGCTCGTCCATGTCCCGGACCGGGAGAGGGCGTTGCGCTCGATGGTCAAGGCCCTGCGTCCCGGCGGCCGCCTCCTGGTCGAGGACGCCGACCCCGCGCTGCAGCCCCTGCTCTGTCCCGACGAGCACGGTCCCGAGCAGCAGCTGGCGAACCGGCTGCGGCACGACTTCCGTCAACTGCTGGCCCATCGCGGCGCCGATCTCTCCTACGGCCGTCGGCTCCCGCGTCTGCTGCGGGAGGCCGGGCTGCGCCAGGTGGAGGCCGATGCCTACTTCCCCGTCACCTCACCCGCGTGCGCCGCCCTGGAGTCCGCGACGGTCCGTCAGGTCCGCGACCAGCTGGTCGGCGCCGGGGTAGCCGGCCACGAGGACATCGACCGCCACCTCGCGAACATCGCGTCCGGCGGGATGGACCTCGCGACGGCTCCGATGATCTCGGCGTGGGGCCGCAAGGCGTAGGGAGCGGGCCCCGGCCGGCCGGGACGTCTGCCCCGGCCGCACCAGCGTCCCCTCTCTCCCTCTCCCCACACACCTGCCTACGGCCGGTCCGCTGGCCCGTGGAGGCCTCCCGCCCATCCGTTCGACCGCCCGCGCTCCCCGCCCGGCACCCCGCAGCCGTCGCCTCCTCCGGGCCCCGCGCCCGCAGGGCAGTGCGGCGGAGGAACGCGCCGGTGGAGGCGTCACCGGCGCCCGTACTGTCCCGCGGCGACGCGCCGGGCCGGCGGGGACACGCACGACACGGTGCCGGACCGGGCCACCAGGGCCCCTCCGCACCCTGCTTGGCGATCACCAACGGGACGAGCCGGCTCAGCTTGGCCGCGGCGTCCGCCGCGTCGGGCAGCCCGGTGAGCAGGCACGCCTCGTCGGCTGGGCAGCGGCGTCCACCCCTCGATCAGGTCCAGGAAGCAGTCGACGCCCAGCTCGGTGAGGGCCCGGCCGAGCGCCGGGTCCAGGCTGACCGGCACCCCAAGCGCGTGTGCCGCGGCCAGGGCGACCGGCACCAGGGCGCGGCCCGGCTCCGAGAACAGGAGGTAGCCCGACAGGTGCAGCCGGGCGACGCCGTCGAGCAGCGTGTCCGACCAGTCGTCGGGTCCGAGCCGCAGCGACGCCCCGCTGTCCGTCAGGAACGTCCGCTCGGCCGAGGCGCCCGTGTCGACCAGGCAGATCACCGTCCCCCGTCGGTGCCGCCTCGTCGACGACCAGAAGAGGACGTACACCACGGGTCACCAGCTCACGCTCGTGCCAGGCCGCCGCGTCGGTACCGACCCGCCCAGCAGCCGTACGTCCCGGCACTCGCCGTACGCGGCCCAGCAGGCCACGTTGGCCCCGCCCCACCGGGCAGCCGGCGGATCGAGGCGGCCGTGTCCGTGCCGGAGGCCAGCGGCCCCGGTGCCGGGCGACGCCGTCCGTGACGACGTCCCCGACGACCAGCAGCGCGCCGCCCGGCCCGGTGGTCATACTTCGGCCCAGGCCGCCGCGACGCGGGGCCGCCAGCCGCACGTTCGCGCGCACCGCAGCCAGGTTGGCGCTCAGCGAGGCCCCGTCGGTGTGCCGTACCAGGTAGTCGAGCAGGAACCGGCGCGTGGACCGCTCAGCCCGTAGACCCCCGCCTCTCGCAGGCGTGCAGCGCGTCGTGAGGAGCACCCGCGCGTGCAGCGCGGGATCGAGTTGCTCCTCCCTCGGGGACGGGATGGCGAGAGGACCACGAGCGCGGACCGCGGCCCTCGCCGAGCGCGTCCTGCGCCCGCGTGACCGTCGCCACCTGCTCCGGGGTGTCCAGTGCGTCCAGTCCACCGGATGCCCCGAGTCTGACAGGTAGAACCGGGGAAGCGGTCCGTACCGTAACCGGCCACCGCGACACCCAGCGTCTCCAGCCGTTGCAGGGTCGCCGGCGCACGTCCAGGATGGACTTCACGCCCGCGCAGACCACCGTGATGCGGGTGCGTGCCAGCACGCCGAGGTCGGCCGACTCGTCCTGCGTCACCGTCCACTCCCGGTGCACGCCGCCCAGCCCGCCGGTGGCGAACACCCGGACGCCCGCCAGGGCCGCCAGCTGGGCGGTCGCCGAGACGGTTGGTCGCCCCGCTCGCCCCGGCGGCCACCGCGAGCGGCAGGTCGCAGGTGCCGCCAGCTTGCGGATGCCGTCCCGTTCGCGACCCGCTCCAGCTGCTCCTTGTCCAGGCCGACATGGGGCCGCTCGTCCAGCACGGCGATGGTCGCCGGTATGGCGCCCTCCTGCCGTACGGTCTCCTCCAGCTCACGCGCCACCAGCAGATTGCGCGGGCGCGGCAGCCCGTGCGCGATGATCGTGGACTCCAGCGCCACCACGGGGTGACGCGCGTCGATCGCCGCCCGTACCTCTTCCGACACCATCAGCATCACGCGCCTGCCTCCTGTCCGTCGGTTCTCCCTCATCTCTGGCGGGCGAGACCGGCCAAACCCCTCTACGGACCCCGGCGCAGTCTTGCGGCCCACCATGAAGACCACGAGCCTGGGCACCATGACGCACAACACGACACGTCTCGACCATGTCGTTCTCTGGGTACGCGACCCGGTCGCCGCTGCCCGTTTCTACGAGAAGACCCTGGGGCTGGAGCCCCTGCGGGTCACCGAGTACACCGCGGGGACCGTGAGCTTCCCCTCCGTGCGCCTCAACGACGAGACCATCCTCGACCTGGCGCCACACTCCTGGCGGAACGCATGCGAGTGGTCCCGGTGCCGACGGCAGTGCGGGCCATCCCGTCAACCACATCTGCCTGTCGCTGTCACCGCACGACTCGAGGCACTGCGCGCCCGACTTGAAGAGCAGGCCATCACGGTCTCGGACCTGGCGTACGACTCTACGGCGCCCGAGGCCCGGCCCGGCGCAGCTTCTACTTCGGCGACCCGGACGGCAACATCCTCGAGGCTCGGCACTACGATAGCCCCGCCGGGCCCCGGGCGGCCGACCTCTCAGAACAGCGGCTCGGGCAGCACGCCCTCGAGCGCGAGCAACTGTCGCTTGGGTGCCCACGCCGCCCCGAAACCGCCGATGCCGCCGTCGCCTCGACGACCCGGTGCGGCACGGCACGACGACCGGCAGCGGATTGGCCCCCATCGCCATGCCCACCGCCTGTGCGGCGCCCGGCCGGCCGACCCGGTCGGCGAGGTCGCCGTACCCGACGACCGAGCCGTAGGGGACGCCGGACGCCAGCTCGCGCAGTACCTCCCGGTTGAAGCCCGAGATCAGCGACCAGTCCAGCGACGGGTCGAAGTCACGCCGCCGCCCGCGAAGTACGCCTCCACCTGCCGTATCGCCTGGACAGCAGCGGCGAGCCGGGCGCCTCGACGGGCTCCGTGCCCAGCCGGGCCGCGAGCCCTTCGAGGCGCGGTCGCGCGCGGCGTCAGTGGCGTGGAACACGACGTTCACCAGGCCGTCGCGGGTGGCGGCCAGCAGCGGCGGACCGATGTCGGTGCCGACTACGGTCCACACGACCTGCCGTCTGTACTCGCCCATGGCTGTCCATGCGCCAACGGTACGGCCGGCCACTGACAACGCCCGGGGCAGTGGCGGACGCGACCGCCCCTGCCCCGGACGTGCCGTGATCACCGGCCGGCCGAGTCCTCGTCCTCAAGCCGACGGCGGTCCTCACCACGTCGGGCTCGTTGGCGATGATCCCGTCGACGTCGTACCCGGCGACCCGCCGTGGCGGTGGCCGCGTCGTCGACCGTCCAGGTGAGGACCTCCATCGGCCTGCCGTGCGGCCCGTGAACGCTGCACGGAGGAGACGTAGCTCATGGAGAGGGAGCCGTGCGAGGGGTTGATCTGGTCGGTGAACCTCCGCGTACTCGGGCAGATCCGACACCGGCGGCGTGCCGAGGAACCCGGTCTTGACGGCCAGTTTGAGATCGTGGACGGTCCGGACGCTGTCCGCGCTGAAACTCTGCACGACCAGCCGACCAGCACATGCCGCCGGTCGAGCCAGCCCTCGTTGGCGAGGACCGGAGGGTCTGCTGCTCGATGCCCGGGTACAGCTGGGGTTCTTCAGCTCCAGCAGCAGCTTCTGGTGGTTGTGCTCCACGCGGTCCACGTACTGCTTCAGCGTCGGCACGCGCGCGCCGCGTACTCGGACCCGAACCAGCTCCCCGCGTCCAGCCGCGCGATCTCCGCCGCGGTGAAGTCCTTCACCTTCCAGGGCGAGCGGTGGGGGAAGACTTCCTCCACGTCGGTCGTGCCCGCAGATTTGTCGTCGTGGAGGACGACGAGGTTCGCCAGTCCTTTTTTGGTGCGCTGGACGTCGTTCTCCACCCAGCGGATGCTCATCTCCGGCCGCCTTGGTCGACGGCGGCCAGCGTGTTCTCCGGCGCGTACCCGGGAGGCGCCCCGATGGGCGACGACCGAGGGACCGTCGTCCCCGCTCTGGGCGGTCCCGGCGCGAGGAGCGGAGTGAGCAGGGCGACTCCCAGGAGCGCGAGGTCGTGACGCGCAACTGCGCGCGCGTGCATGCGTACTCCTCGCGTCGAGCGATCACGGACAGCACCACTGTGACATCAGAGAGTCAACGGGAGAGGGGTTCAGAATGGCCACAGGCTGAATGGAGTTGCTCAACTCCGCTCACCGGGGCCCCACAAGTGGGTCAAGGCCGTGATTCTTTGCCGGAGAATCGTTCGACCATTCCGGTGGGAGTCATACTCTCTGCCTCGGCCTGACCGTTCGCGCGGTCCTGGGAGGGGGGCGCACATCAGGGGAAATTCCGGGACGTAACCGGGGTGCGAGAAGGCGGAAGGGCAGCCGCGCAGGCGTAGCAGCACGGTCCGAGGGATTCAGTTACGGACTCGTCACACCGCTGGTGGCCTACCTCATGGCCTGCCTCGGCGGTGCCCTCGGTCTGCGCTGCACCACCAGGTCCATGCGGGTCACCCGGTCCTGGCGCCCGGCGTGGCTCGCGCTCGGCTCGGCGGCGATCGGCTCCGGCATCTGGACCATGCACTTCATCGCCATGATGGGCTTCACGATCGAACACACGCCGATCCGCTACGACTGGCTGATGACCTTCGCCAGCCTGGCCGTCGCCATCGTGATGGTGGGCATCGGGATCTTCATCGTCGGCTACCGGGGCGCGCGAGGAACGGCCCTGTTCACCGGCGGCACGATCACCGGCCTGGGCATCGCGTCGATGCACTACCTGGGTATGGCCGGGATGCGCCTGGACGGGCAGCTGACGTACCAACACGTTCACCGTGGCCGTGTCCGTCGTCATAGCCATGGCCGCCGCCACCGCCGCCCTGTGGGCGGCCGGACAGGTCCGGGGATTCCTGTGGAGCGTCGGCGCCAGCCTGGTCATGGGGCTGGCCGTCACCGGCATGCACTACACGGGCATGGCCGCCCTCGAAGTCCACCTCCACGGCACGGCCGATCCCTCCACCGGGGGGCTCGGCCGCGGAACTGTTCGCCCCCATGCTCATCGGTCCCCTGGCCTTCCTCCTCCTCGCCGGCGTCGTGGTGATGTTCGACCCGCTGGTGGTCGCGGGGAGGGCCGCCGAAGTCCCCGTCGAGCGGAAGCCGGGCGTCCCCGCCCACCCCGAGGCACCGCGCACGGTCCGGCGCCCTCCGCACCACCCCGCCCACCAACACGCCGCCCGCTCGTCCGGCGTTCCCGAACCCCGCAGAACCGCTGATCCGGACCCGTTGTCAGTGCGGGGTCGTACGGTGGAACCCATGCGGCCCGTTTCCCAGATCGAACGCACGGTGGCGCCCTTCGAGGTCGTCAGCCCCTACCAGCCGAACGGCGACCAGCCGGCGGCCATCGCCGAACTCGCCCGGCGTGTCGAAGCAGGCGAGAAGGACGTCGTCCTGCTCGGCGCCACCGGCACCGGCAAGTCCGCCACCACCGCGTGGATGATCGAGAAGCTCCAGCGCCCCACCCTCGTGATGGCGCCGAACAAGACACTGGCCGCCCAGCTGGCGAACGAGTTCCGCGAGCTGCTGCCGAACAACGCCGTCGAGTACTTCGTCTCGTACTACGACTACTACCAGCCCGAGGCGTACGTCCCGCAGTCGGACACCTACATCGAGAAGGACTCCTCGATCAACGAGGAGGTGGAGCGCCTGCGCCACTCGGCGACCAACTCGCTGCTCACCCGCCGTGACGTCGTCGTGGTCGCCTCCGTCTCCTGCATCTACGGCCTCGGCACCCCCAGGAGTACGTGGACCGCATGGTCCCGCTCCGGGTCGGCGAGGAGCACGACCGGGACGAGCTGCTGCGCCGCTTCCGTGGGACATCCAGTACACGCGCAACGACATGGCCTTCGCCCGCGCACCTTCCGGGTGCGCGGCGACACCATCGAGATCTTCCCGGTCTACGAGGAGCTCGCGGTCCGCATCGAGATGTTCGGTGACGAGATCGAGGCCCTGTCCACGCCCACCCGGTCACCGGCGAGATCATCAGCGACGACCAGCAGCTGTACGTCTTCCCCCGCCTCCCACTACGTCGCGGGCCCCGAGCGCCCTGGAGCGGGCCGTCAACGACATCGAGAAGGAGCTGGCGGAGCGGCTGACCGAGCTGGAGAAGCGGGTAAGAACCGCCCTGGAGGCCCAACGGCTGCGGATGCGCACGACGTACGACCTCGAGATGCTCCGCCAGATCGGCTCCTGCTCCGGCGTCGAGAACTACATCCATGCACTTGACGGCCGCCCGCCCGGCTCCCCCGCCGAACACCCTGCTGGACTACTTCCCGGACGACTTCCTGCTCGTCATCGACGAGTCGCACGTCACCGTCCCGCAGATCGGCGCCATGTACGAGGGCGACGCCTCCCGCAAGCGGACCCTGGTCGACCACGGCTTCCGGCTGCCCTCCGCCCTCGACAACCGTCCACTGAAGTGGGAGGAGTTCCAGGGACGCATCGGACAGACCGTGTACCTGTCGGCGACTTGGCACCTACGAGCCTCCCGCTCGGACGGCGCCGTCGAGCAGATCATCCGCCCCACCGGCCTCAGTCGACTCGGAGGTCGTCGCCGCCCACCGAGGGGCAGATCGACGACCTGGTGCACGAGATCCGCAAGCGGACCGAGAAGGACGAGCGCGTCCTGGTCACCACGCTCACCAAGAAGATGGCCGAGGACCTCACCGACTACTTCCTGGAACTCGGCATCCAGGTCCGCTACCTGCACAGCGACGTCGACACCCTGCGCCGCGTCGAGCTTCGCGTGAGCTGCGCGCCGGCGAGTACGGACGTCCTGGTCGGCATCAACCTGCTCCGCGAGGGCCTCGACCTGCCGGAGGTCTCCCTGGTGGCGATCCTCGACGCCGACAAGGAGGGCTTCCTTCGCTCCGGCACCTCCTGATCCAGACCATCACGCGCGGGCGCGCAACGTCTCCGGCCAGGTCCACACGTGTACGCCGACAAGATCACGCCGGCGATGGAGAGGGCGATCGACGAGACCAACCGGCGCCGCGAGAAGCAGGTCGCGTTCAACAAGGCGAACGGCAATCGACCCCTGCGCCGCTCCGCAAGAAGATCAACGACATCGTCGCGCAGATCGCCCGCGAGGACATCGACACCGAGCAGCTGCTCGGCCTGGGCTACCGCCAGTCGAAGGACGGCAAGGCCGCCAAGGCCCCGCGCCCGCCCTCGGCGGCCAGGCGGCGGCCAAGGCGCCAAGGCGGTCGGGCGCGCGGGGCGGGTCAGGAAACCAGCCGACCGACGCGCCCCCGCGGCGGAGCTCGCCGAACAGATCGAGGACCTCACCACCCGTATGCAGGCGGGGGCCGCGACCTGCAGTCTGAGATCGCGGCTCCGGCTCCGGGACGAGGTCTCCGAGATGAAGAAGGAGCTGCGTCAGATGAAGGAGGCCGGTCCGGCCTGACGGCCCGCCCGGGCACGCGCTGTGTTGCAAGACCGACACAAAGTGCGGACCTGGGGGGGCGCTGTCGGTGTCCCCTGCGTAGGGTCTGGACAACCGCGCGGTCCGGGCGGCAACAGGGGGACAGTTCGGAGAGGGGATCAGCGCGTGACCGTCAACATGACCAAGGGTCAGGCCATCAGTCTGCAGAAGAGCGACGGCGGCAGCCTGACGTCGGGTGTGCATGGGTCTCGGCTGGCAGGTGAAGCTCCCTCGGCGCGGCCTGTCCGGCCTGCGCACCCGGGAGATCGACCTGGACGCCTCCGCCGTCCTGTTCGCGGACAAGCAGCCGGTCGACGTCGTCTCTTTCCGCCACCTGGTGAGCGACGACGGCTCGGTGCGCCACACCGGGGACAACCTCGTCGGCGGTGTCGGCTAGGGCGGCGACGACGAGGCGATCCCCGTCGACCTGCAGCGGCGTCCCGGTCCACATCGACCAGATCGTCTTCACCGTGAACTCCTTCACGGGCCAGACCTCCAGGAAGTGCAGAACGCCTTCTGCCGCCTGGTCGACGAGACCAACGGCCAGGAACTCGCCCGCTACACGCTGCCGGCGGCGGCGCCTACACGGCCCAGATCATGGCGAAGGTGCACCGCGCGGGCCAGGGCTGGGCGATGACCGCCATCGGTTCCCCGGCCAACGGCCGCACCTTCCAGGACCTGATGCCGGCGATCCTGCCGGTCCCGAAGCGGGCCGCGGGTACCGGCCGGCCCCGTGAGCAGGACGGGCGGTCGCCGCACGACACATCACGAGTGACGCACCGGAGTGACACAGGGGAAGGCGATGACGGCCGAGCTGACGCGGGGACAGAACCACCCGCTTCCCGGGCCCGTCTAGAGATCCGGGTCTCGGCCGGCACACCGATCGTGGCCGGAGCAACGCTCGGCGACGAGAACGGCAGGGTCCACGGCGTGGAATGGGTGGCCCACCCGGGCACGCCCGCCCTGCCTGGTCTGGAGGTCTCCCGGCAGGCAGCCGCCGGACCATCGCCTCGCGGTGGACCTGGACGCCGTGCCGGACGCGGTGCACCGCGTCAGTGTGCTGCTCGCCCTGCCCGCCGGCGGGGACGGGCCCGGGCCGCTTCGGAGCCGTAGCCGCACCCCTTCGTCGCCGTCACGGGCCTCGACGGTGACGAGGTCGCCAACTACACCATCACCGGCCTCGAAGCCGAGTCGGCCGTCGTCGCGCTGGAGCTCTACCGGCGGCAGGGTGCCTGGAAGGTGCGCGCCGTCGGCCAGGGCTACACGGGCGGCCTCACCGGAACTCCTGACCGACCAGAGCCTGCCCCAGGCCCACGAACTCGCCCGAAGCATCCAGGAGGCGGTGGCCGGCGGCCTGGCCCGCTCGGTACCGGCGCCCCCGGCACGGACGGCCGACGGCAACCGCTCCCGGCAGGCCGCCACCCCCGACGCACGGTACGGACCACGGCGCCGCCGCATCCCAGGGGCACCCCCGGCACCGTGCCCCCGGTGTCCCCGTACGACGCCCCGGGCGTGTCCGACCCGCAGCCGCCCGGCGTCCACGCACAGCACGGCACACCGCAGCCGTACCCGGCCGGACCGGGGGACTCCGCCACCGCCGGCCAGTCGTCCGCGCCCACCGGCGGCGGCCCGATCGACTACAGCCACCCGCGCCGGCAGAACGCCGCCCCGCCTCCGCCCCCACCGACCGCACCCCCGGCCGCGCCCGGGCAGCCCGCGCGGCCCGTCGCGGGCGACGCCACCGGCTGGTCCATGGAGGAGCGGCTCTACAACCAGGTGTGGGGCATGTTCGAGGACCTGGCCCGCACCACGGCCGCGTACCGCAGCGCCGTCGACTTCGCCGACTCGCGTATGGAGAAGGAACTCGACCAGGTCCTGTCCGACCCGCGCAGCCGGATCGGTGGTCAGGGCGACGCCGCCAGGGAAGCGGCGCGCACCCGGCACACCCAGCTCGTGTCCCAGGCCCGGGAGGCCCTGGACCGGGACATCGCTCAGCTCGCCGCCGAGGCGGATGTGGTCGAGCCCGCCCTGCCGGCGGCCTACGCGCGCTGGGACAACCCCGTCTGGCACGCCTACCGCGTACCCATGGAGATCCCCATGGCCCTGCGGCTGGGCGACCTCCATCTCCCCGAGGCGGACCGCATACGCATCCCGCTGCTGGTCCGGCTGCCGCTGGAGCGCGGCCTGTGGATCGACAGCGGGCGTTCCGCCTCGCTCGACGGTTCGTTCGCCGACTCCCACGAGATGCGGCGCCTGGGCCTGGAGACGGCGGTCGCGCACGCGGCGAGGCTGCTCGCCGTCTATCCGGCGGGCGAGTTCACCGTGCACGTCATCGACCCGGCCGGATCAGGGGCGCAGGCACTGGCACCGCTGGTGCAGACCGGAGTGCTCGCGGCCCCGCCCGCCCTGGGCGCCGCCGGGACGGCGGACGTGCTGGCCCGCCTCACCCAGCGCGTCGACCTGGTGCAGATGGCGTTGCGCGGAGGCGCTCCCGACGCGCTTCCGCCCGGCCTGGACACGTCCCAGCAGCTTCTGATCGTCAACGACTTCCCGCACGGCTTCGACGACCGGGCGGTGAACCAGCTGCGCTATCTCGCCGACGAGGGGCCGGCCGTGGGCGTCCACCTGATGATGGTCGCCGACCGTGAGGAGTCCGCCGGGTACGGGCCGCTGCTCGACCCGCTGTGGCGCTCGCTTCTCCGGCTGACGCCGGTGGCCGACGACCACCTCGCCGACCCGTGGGTCGGACATGCCTGGACGTACGAGCCCGCGCTCGCGCCGCCCGGCAGCCAGGTGCTTCGGCAGGTGCTCACCCAGGTCGCCGCAGCCCGCCGTCCGTGGGATCGATGACCCCCTCCGAGCTGGCGTTTTGAGCTTAATTTGCGGAATCTCTTTACATCCCTTGGGGAATGGGGTACTGTCGTCCGGACGGAGGGGAGTACTCCCTGTAGTGCGGCGTACCCGTCAATACGGATCAGGCCAGATCCCGGGGCGTCGGCCCGTGGGCTCCGAACGCGTCACGCGTCCCGGACCCGGGTGGAAGAGACCTCCGGCAGCGACGACGCTGACATTTGCCGTGTGACGTACTGCCGGAGGCGTGGTAGTGGAAGTTTCCCTGACCCTGTGGGTCCTGACCATCGTGGGCCTTGCCGCCCTGATCGGGGCCGACTTCTTCATCGGCCGCAAGCCGCACGACGTATCGATCAAGGAAGCCGGAATCTGGACGGCCGTCTGGATCGCCCTGGCGAGCCTCTTCGGAATCGGCCTGCTCGTCTTCGGCGGCGGACAGCCGGCCGGCGAGTTCTTCGCGGGCTTCATCACCGAAGTCCCTGAGCGTGGACAACCTCTTCGTCTTCATCCTGATCATGGCGAAGTTCGCGGTGCCCTCGCAGTACCAGCGGCGAGTGCTCCTCATCGGTGTCCTCATAGCCCTGGTGCTCAGGGCCGTCTTCATCGCGGCGGGCGCCGCGATCATCGCCAACTTCGCCTGGGTCTTCTACCATCTTCGGCGCCTTCCTCATCTACACCGCCTGGAAGCTCATCCAGGAGGCGCGGGCCGACGAG
Organism: Streptomyces thinghirensis; assembly: GCA_021502835.1. The sequence goes on along the minus strand of JAKFGP010000058.1, from coordinate 199,471 downwards.
GACGACGAGGAGTTCGAAGAGAACAAGCTGCTCAAGGCGGCCGAGCGCCGCTTCGGCGTCGCCGACCGATACCACGGCACCAAGCTGTGGATCGAGGAGAACGGCAAGCGCATCATGACCCCGATGCTGGTCGTGATGCTCGCGATCGGCACCACCGACGTGCTCTTCGCACTCGACTCCATCCCGGCGATCTTCGGCCTGACCCAGGACCCGTACATCGTGTTCACGGCCAACGCGTTCGCCCTGATGGGTCTGCGTCAGCTGTACTTCCTCCTCGGCGGCCTGCTGAGGAAGCTGGTGCACCTCTCGTACGGCCTGTCGGTGATCCTGGGCTTCATCGGCATCAAGCTGGTGCTGCACGCCCTGCACGAGTCCGGGATCCACGTCCCCGAGATCAGCATCCCGGTCTCGCTCGGCGTGATCTGCTCCGTCCTGATCGTCACCACGATCACCAGCCTCCGGGCCTCCAAGAAGGCCGAGGCGGAAGCGGCGGTCACCAAGGACGACGACGCTTCGAAGGACAGCGTCGAGGCCTGATCAGGGTACGACCCCCAGCCGGGTGTGCTGGGGACCAGCACTGGGAGCGGCGGGCGGCCAAGAGCCGCCCGCCGCTTTCTGCGTGCACACCGCAGCGAGAGCGAGGGTGAACGGGGCCACGCCCCTGCAGGGAGGCGTCCACCTGGTGCTGCTCGCGGCGTATTTGGAGCTCGCCGTCAACCCGTAGACACGCAGACGAAGACGCGGACGGCGCGAGCGTCAGTACGTGACGGTGATGCGCCGGGCGGCCCGTCGACCCGCACGGTGCCCCCGTACGGGATGACGACCTGCGGATCCGTGTGGCCGAAATCCACGTCGAAGACGATCGTGGCCTCGGGTGCGTAGGTCCGCATCGCCCGGAGTACCGCCTCCTGCTGCTCCGCCGCGTACCGGGCGGCGTCCTCGGGGCTGTTGGGACGATCGAACGACCACGTCTTCGGGCGGGCCATCAGCAGCGCGGAGAAGCGGCGGAGCAGCCCGCGCTCGCCCATGCTGCGCAGGGTGCGGAAGACCTCCGTGGCGCTCGGCATGTCCTCGGACGTCTCCAGGATCAGCACGCCGCCGTCGTACTCCGCCGGGTCGCGGGCGATCTCGCGGTCGGCCATCAGCAGCCAGGCGAGGATCTCCAGGCAGCCACCCCAACTGCGGCCCTCGGCCACCCGGTCGGCGTTCACCCAGGACCAGCCCGACCCGGGCCGGGAACCGGGCTCCTCGTCGAAGGTCGCCGGGTCGGCCCAGTCACGGTTGATGTCGTTCCACCGCTCGGCGGGCCGCAGCTCGTACGGCCCCGAGGTGAACAGCGCCGCGCGCAGGGAGTCGGCGGTCTGCGGGTGCATGGCACCGGGACGTCCCAGCTCGACCATGACGCTCGCGCCGTGGTAGCCGACGATGCCCGTGTTGCGCAGGTAGGCGAGCAGGTTCGTGTTGTCGCTGGTGCCGAAGAACGGCTTCGGGTTGGCGCGGATCAGCTCCCGGTCCAGCAGCGGCAGCACGGTGATCTGGTCGTCGCCGCCGATCGACGCGATCACGGCCTTGATGCCGGGGTCGGCGAAGGCCGCGTGGATGTCGGCGGCCCGCTCAGCGGGCGTCGAGCCCATCTTCCGGGTGGCCGGGTACTCCACCGGCTCCAGCCCGTACTCCTTGCGCAGCCGTTCCAGGCCCAACTCGTAGGGGGCGCGGGAAGAGTCCAGGCAGACCGGAGGAGGGGGGACAGCACCGCGACACGGTCGCCGGGCGAGGGCTTGGACGGATACGCGATCGGGTCATGCACGGAGGGTACGGCCGGCCGGATCGTCGGCGCACCGTGATAAACCGGGGTCCGAGCAGCGGTCGCGCAAGGGCCGCCGCACCTCGAACGGACCGGAGGAACCGTGCCCCGCACCCTGGCCAACGCCCCGATCATGATCCTCAACGGCCCCAACCTGAACCTGCTGGGTCAGCGTCAGCCGGAGATCTACGGCTCCGACACCCTCGCCGACGTCGAGACCCTGTGCGTGAAGGCGGCGACGGCGCACGGCGGCACGGTGGACTTCCGGCAGTCCAACCACGAGGGCGAACTCGTCGACTGGATCCACGAGGCCCGGTTGAACCACTGCGGGATCGTGATCAACCCCGCCGCCTACTGCGCACACCTCCGTCGCGATCCTGGATGCGCTCAACACCTGCGACGGGCTGCCGGTGGTGGAGGTCCACATCTCCAACATCCACCAGCGCGAGTCGTTCCGGCATCACTCCCACGTCTCGCAGCGCGCCGACGGTGTGATCGCGGGGTGCGGTGTGCAGGGGTACGTGTTCGGTGTGGAGCGGATCGCAGGCGCTGGCCGGGGCGGGACAGGCCCGGACCTGAGACGCCCGGGCCGCCGACCGACGGCGGGAATCCGGGAACCGGCGGCCCGTGCAACGCAGTCGCACCGGGCGCGCGGCGGTCACCAGCCGCGTGCGCGCCACTCCGGGAGATGCGGCCGTTCCGCGCCGATCGAGGTGTCCTTGCCGTGCCCGGGTAGACCCACGTCCGTCCGGGAGCACGTCGAAGACCTTGGTCTCGACATCATGGATCAGGCTCGCGAACGCCTTCGGGTCGTCGTGTGTGTTGCCCACACCGCCGGGGAAGAGACAGTCCCCGGTGAACACTGGGGGATGCCCGTGCGGGTCGTCGTACACCAGGACGATGGAGCCCGGAGTGTGCCCGACCAGGTGGCGCGCGGTGAGTTCCACCTGCCCCACCCGGATCGTGTCGCCGTCGTCGACCGGGACGTCGGTCGGCACCGGGATGCCCTCGGCGTCGTGCCGGCCCGCGTAGGTGCGGGCGCCGGTGGCCGCGACGACGTCGGCGAGCGCCTGCCAGTGGTCGCCGTGCCGGTGGGTGGTGACGACGGACGCGAGGCCGCCGTCACCGACCGTGCCGAGCAGTGAGTGCGCGTCGTTCGCGGCGTCGATCAGCAGCTGCTCGTCGGTGGCCCGGCAGCGCAGCAGATAGGCGTTGTTGTCCATCGGGCCGACCGCGACCTTGGTGATCATCAGGTCCTTAAGCTCGTGCACGTCGGCGGGGCCGCCGACCCGCACCTGTCCGCTGCGCCGTCATGTACGCCAGCCTAGCGCCGGGAGGCGGCCCGCAGACCGCCGTCCTGGGCTACAGCGGCGGCAGCGACGGCAGCGGGGCCGCCCTCCGTCGACAGCGCGGTTCCCTCGCGGCGCCCGGCGAGCCAGCCGAGCAGGTCGGCCGGGGGACCGGTGACGGTCACCTCCGGGGCGCTCGCCTCCCGGCCCGTGCTCCACGCGCGCGTGCCGTCCGTGAGGCGGGTGGGGCGGCACGTCAGGGTGCCCGGCGAACCCGGGCGGCCAGGGAACTCGGTCTCCCGCTCCGTGAACTCCGCCGGAAGGTCCTCCAGCTCGTACCCGATGCCCAGGTCCACGTGGTGCAGCTCCACCTCGACCCAGCGCCGGAACGGCACCCGGGAGGCCGAGTCGGTGATCCCGTTGCGCAGCTCCACCGTGCGCGACCAGTCCCCGGGCACGGCCCAGGCGTCCTGCAACCGGGCCGCGCTCTCGCGCACGTCGGCGAGCTGGGCGTCCAGTGGGCGCGGGGCGTCCCGCTCGATGTCGGCGTCCCGGGCCTCGCCGGAGACGTACATGGGGCGTCCTTCGAAGACGTTCACCAGGGCGTCGGCGTTGCGGGCGAGGTGGGCGAGGACGTGGCCGCGGTCCAGCCCGGAAGCCGTGACGACTCCGTCACCGGACGCGTTGTCCAGTTTCCCGACCGCGGTGAGCAGCCGCTCGGTAGCGTCACGTACAGACGCCAGGTCATGCGCGTGATCAATCATGGTGCTGACCCTAGACCGCGCCACACCTTCGGGTGAAGACGATGGACGACCCCCGCGAATCGAATGCACGTGCTATATGGTCGGATGCGGCGTCGGGCATGCTGGGGAGTCGGGGTTTGTTGACAACCGGGTGAATCCGACCGGCGTTGTCAGTGGCTCCCCCTAGTCTGAGAAAGACGGGGGCCTCGCCCTGTCACTTCTCTCAAGAAAGGTGCGGACCGGCGTGGCCGACCGTCTCATCGTCCGTGGCGCGCGCGAGCACAACCTGAAGAACGTCTCGCTCGACCTGCCTCGTGACTCGCTCATCGTCTTCACGGGCCTGTCCGGGTCGGGCAAGTCCTCCCCGGGCCTTCGACACCATTTCGCCGAGGGCCAGCGGCGCTACGTGAGTCGCTCTCCTCCTACGCCCGGCAGTTCCTCGGCCAGATGGACAAGCCGGACGTCGACTTCATCGAGGGCCTCTCCCCGGCGGTCTCCATCGACCAGAAGTCGACCTCGCGCAACCCTCGCTCCACGGTCGGCACCATCACCGAGGTCTACGACTACCTGCGCCTGCTCTTCGCCCGCATCGGCAAGCCGCACTGCCCCCAGTGCGCCCGGCCGATCACGCGCCAGTCGCCGCAGGCCATCGTCGACAAGGTCCTGGAACTGCCGGAGGGCAGCCGTTTGCAGGTGCTCTCGCCCCTGGTGCGCGAGCGCAAGGGCGAGTTCGTCGACCTCTTCGCCGACCTCCAGACCAAGGGCTACCCCGCGCGCGGGTCGACGGCGAGACCATCCAGCTCTCCAACCCGCCCACGCTGAAGAAGCAGGAGAAGCACACCATCGAGGTGGTCGTCGACCGCCTCACGGTGAAGGACACCGCCAAGCGCCGTCTCACCGACTCGGTGGAGACCGCCCTCGGCCTCTCCGGCGGCATGGTCGTGCTCGACTTCGTCGACCTCCCCGAGGACGACCCCGAGCGCGAGCGCATGTACTCCGAGCACCTGTACTGCCCGTACGACGACCTGTCCTTCGAGGAGCTGGAGCCCCGCTCCTTCTCCTTCAACTCGCCCTTCGGCGCCTGCCCCGACTGCTCCGGCATCGGCACCCGCATGGAGGTCGACCCGGAACTGATCGTCCCGGACGAGGACAAGTCCCCTCGACGAGGGCGCCATCCACCCCTGGTCGCACGGCACACCAAGGACTACTTCGGCCGCCTGATCGGTGCCCTCGCGGACGCCCTGGGCTTCCGGACGGACATCCCCTTCGCGGGCCTCCCGCTGCGCGCCCGCAAGGCCCTGCTGTACGGCCACAAGACCCAGGTCGAGGTCCGCTACCGCAACCGGTACGGACGCGAGCGCCGGTACACCACGGCCTTCGAGGGCGCGATCCCCTTCGTCAAGCGCCGGCACAGCGAGGCCGAGAGCGACGCCAGCCGCGAGCGCTTCGAGGGCTACATGCGCGAGGTGCCCTGCCCCACCTGGCAGGGGCACCCGCCTGAAGCCGCTCGTCCCTCGCGGTCACCGTCATGGGCAAGTCGATCGCCGAGGTCTCGGCGATGTCCATCAGCGACTGCGCGGACTTCCTGGGCGAGCTGAAGCTCAGCGCCCGCGACAAGAAGATCGCCGAGCGCGTGCTGAAGGAGGTCAACGAGCGGCTGCGGTTCCTGGTCGACGTCGGCCTGGACTACCTCTCGCTGAACCGCGCGGCCGGCACCCTCTCCGGCGGCGAGGCCCAGCGCATCCGCCTGGCCACCCAGATCGGCTCCGGACTCGTCGGCGTGCTCTACGTCCTCGACGAGCCGTCCATCGGCCTGCACCAGCGCGACAACCACCGGCTGATCGAGACCCTCGTCCGGCTCCCGCGACATGGGCAACACCCTCATCGTCGTCGAGCACGACGAGGACACCCATCAAGGTCGCCGACTGGATCGTCGACATCGGCCCCGGCGCCGGCGAGCACGGCGGCAAGGTCGTGCACAGCGGCTCCCTCAAGGGAGCTGCTCGACAACGCCGAGTCGCAGACCGGCCTGTACCTTGTCCGGCAAGAAGGCCATCCCGCTGCCCGACATCCGGCGCCCGCGCGATCCCTCCCGGCAGCTCACCGTGCACGGCGCCCGCGAGAACAACCTCCAGGACATCGACGTGTCCTTCCCGCTGGGCGTGTTCACGGCCGTCACCGGCGTCTCCGGCTCCGGCAAGTCGACCCTGGTCAACGACATCCTGTACACGCACCTGGCGCGCGAGCTGAACGGCGCACGGGCGTTCCCGGCCGGCACACGCGCGTGGACGGCGACGACCTCGTCGACAAGGTCGTCCACGTCGACCAGTCGCCCATCGGCCGCACCCCGCGGTCGAACCCGGCGACGTACACCGGCGTCTTCGACCACGTCCGCAAGCTGTTCGCCGAGACGACCGAGGCGAAGGTCGCGGCTACATGCCCGGCCGGTTCTCCTTCAACGTCAAGGGCGGCCGCTGCGAGAACTGCGCGGGCGACGGCACGATCAAGATCGAGATGAACTTCCTCCCGGACGTCTACGTCCCGTGCGAGGTCTGCCACGGCGCCCGGTACAACCGGGGAGACCCTGGAGGTCCACTACAAGGGCAAGTCCATCGCCGACGTCCTGAACATGCCGATCGAGGAGGCGACCGACTTCTTCGAGGCGGTCCCCGCCATCTCCCGGCACATGAAGACGCTGAAGGACGTCGGCCTCGGCTACGTCCGGCTCGGCCAGTCCGCGACCACCCTGTCCGGCGGCGAGGCCCAGCGCGTCAAGCTCGCCAGCGAGCTGCAGCGCCGCTCCACCGGACGCACGGTCTACGTCCTGGACGAGCCGACCACCGGTCTGCACTTCGAGGACATCAGCAAGCTGCTGACCGTCCTGTCCGGCCTGGTCGACAAGGGCAACACGGTCATCGTCATCGAGCACAACCTCGACGTGATCAAGACCGCCGACTGGGTCGTCGACATGGGCCCCCGAGGGCGGCGCCGGTGGTGGCCTGGTGGTCGCCGAGGGCACGCCCGAGCAGGTCGCGGGTGTTCCCGCCAGCCACACCGGCAAGTTCCTCCAGGAGGTCCTCGGCGCCGACCGGATCAGCGACGCGGTCACGGTGAAGACCCCGCGCAAGGCGGCGAAGACGGTGGCGGCCAAGACCACCGCCAAGAAGACCGCCACCAAGACGGTCACCGGCACGGCCGCGAAGAAGACCGCCACCAAGGCGGCCAAGAAGGCCACCACGAAAGCCACCAAGCCCGCCGCGAAGAAGACGACGCGGACGAGCTAGGGGGTGTCGTTTGGATCAGACCGGCTCCTGGCAACGGTGGCTTGCGACCGGCCGCGACCCCGGCAAGATCCAAACGACACCCCCTATGCCTGAGCTGAGACCGCGCCGGGCCCCACGGACGATCCCGTGGGGCCCGGCGCGGCGTTCGCGCGGCCGACGCGCTCAGGCGGCCGCCGGCTCCACGAACTGCATGTCGAGCTGGATCTTCACCACCTCCCCGAGCAGCCCCGGAGCGAAGTCCAGGCCGAACTCGCTGCGCCGGATCTCACCCGTCGCCTCGAACCCGGCGTGCCGGCCGTCGCCGCCGGCGGACATGGCTCCCAGCCCGCCGAACTCCACGGCGAGCGTCACCGGGCGGGTCACGTCACCGATCGTCAGCTCGCCCTCCATGGTCCAGTCCTCGCCCTCGCCCCGCACCCGGGTCGAGCGGTAGGTCATCGTCGGCCGCTTCGCCACGTCGAGCAGGTCGGAGGCGCGTACGTGCGCGTCCCCGGTCGGCGTTCCCGGTGTCGATGGAGGCCGGATCGATCGTCGCGGGACACCCGGACGTCCTCGACCCGCTCCCCGACGAACAGCTCGGCCCGCACGCCGCCGAAGCGCCCCCGCACCTGGCGATGCCCAGGTGGCGGATGGTGAAGTTCACGGCGGAGTGGAACGGGTCCATCGCCCACTGGCCGGGAGCGATCGGCAGGGGAGCGGCGGTGGCGGTGCTGGAGATGTCATTCGTCATGCCCTCAACCCTGGGGCGATCGTGCCCTCGCAGGGAGACCGGCCCGAGCGTGGTAGTCCGCAGGGCCATCCTTTCGCCCGCGCACATTGGTACGTTCCAGAAGTGAGCGACAACGGGTTGGGCACGTTCCTGCGGACCTGGCGCGAATCCGTCACCCCCATCGAGGTGGGTCTCCCCGCCGGCGCCCGCCGCCGCACCCCGGCTGCGCCTGCGCCGAACTGGCCACCCTCGCCGAGTCAGCGTCGAGTACCTCACCCGGCTGGAACAGGGCCGCGACCGCAACCCGTCCGTCCAGGTGCTCGGTGCCCTCGCCGACGCGCTGAACCTATCGCTGCGCGACCGCATGCTGCTGCGCCCGCCTGACCGAGGAGGCCGACGGCGGCAGACGCTGCTCTGCGCCGCGGCCCGCCCCTCAGCGGCGCAGCGCGCCCCACCGTGCGGGGCCGTACTGGACCGCCTGGAGCCCGCCCCCGCCGTGGTGCTCAACTGGATCGGCGACGTCCTCGCCCACACCGACGGCTACGCGCGGCTCACCGGGCCGCTCGGGCTGCTCGACGACGAGCGGCCCAACCTGCTCCGGGTACCTGTTCACCGACGAGCGGGCCCGCGCCGCCTACCCCGACTGGGACCGCGTGGCCGACGACCTGGTCGCCCAGCTCCGGCACGAGGCCCGCTGCGCGACCCGTACGTGACCGAGCTGGCCGACGAGCTGACGGTGACGGCGGGGGCGGCGTTCACCGACCGGTTCGCAGACCTCGCGGTGGCCCCGCGACGCGTCCGGGACCCAGCACGTCGAGCACCCGGAGGCCGGGCCCCTGCGGCTGTCGTAGCGAGACGCTGGCGCTTCCCGAGGAGGGCCAGCGGATCGTCGTGCACCTGCCGCGCGACGACGCCACGGCCGCGGCGCTGGACCACCTCGACGGCCGCCGCCCCGGCGCCCTGCGGGCCGTACGGCCGACGGGCTGAGCCGCACCCGGCCCGGAGCCCGCCCCGATGCGCCTCAGACGGCCACCTCGTGGGCGTACGGCGGCTCCCGCGCCCGCCCGCGAACAGGTGACCGCCGCCGCGCGGGCGGCGAACCCCAGCAGTTCCGCCCAGCCCTCCGCCCCCCAGACCGGCCACGGCCCCGTCGTCGAGGGCGTCCCGTACCGCGAGGCCGTGCAGCAGCGCCGCATTCACCGTGTCGCCCGCGCCGATCGTGTCCACCACGTCGACCGGCTCGCCCGGCACGGCGTACTCGCCCCCGTCACGGGTGTACGCCGTCAGTCCCGCACCGCCCCGGGTGACCACGACCGCCGCCGGGCTCGCCGCCAGCCACTCGCGGGGGTGTCCGCCCAGCCACTCGGGCGTCCTCGGCGGACAGTTTCAGCAGCGACACCGACGGCAGCCAGCTCCCTGAACCGGGCCCGGTAGGCGTCCGGGTCCGGGATCAGCCCGGCCCGGATGTTCCGGGTCGAGCGCCGTGAACACACCCCTCGCGGCCGTCTCGCGCAGCAGCTCCTCGTACGCGCTCGCCCCCGGCTCCAGCACCAGGGGAGCAGGTCCCGAACGAGACCGCACGGGTGCCGGACGGCAGCGCGGCGGGCACCGAGGAGCCAGCCGGTCCGCCGTCCCGTCCACATAGAAGGAGTACGCGGCCGAGCCGTCCGCCCCCACCGAGGCCACGGCGAGCGTCGTCGGCTCGGCCCGCGCTGCACCGGCGTGACGTCCACGCCGGTTTCGCGCAGCCGGCCCAGCAGCGCCTCGCCGAAGGCGTCATTCGACACCCGGGAGCAGAAGGCGGCGGGCGAGCCGAGACGGCCCAGCGCGACGGCCGTGTTGTACGGTCCGCCGCCGAGCGCCGGCCGCAGCGCGGCGAAGGGCACCCGGTGCCCTGCGGTACCAGGTCGATCAGTGCCTCACCGGCGACGACGATCACGGAGACTCCTTTCGTGAGCCTTTGCGGAGGCTTGCCGGGGCTGCTCGGGGCAGCCGCACGAGGTGCGGTGGACGAAGGTGCAGGGGCAGCCGCAGGGTCCGCACCGGCCGGTCCGGCGCGGCGAGGCGTTCCAGCAGCAGGCGTACGGCCTGGGCACCGAGTTCCCTGCTGGGCTGAGCGACGGCGGTGAGCCGGGGGAGAAGAGGTCGGCCCAGGCGAAGTCGTCGAAGCAGCACAGCGCGAGGTCATCGGGCACGGACAGACCGCGGTCCCGCAGGGCGCGCAGCGCGCCGATGGTCATCGCGTTGTTGGCGGTGACCAGCGCGGTGGGCGGCACCGCCAGGGACAGCAGGGCCGCCGCGGCCCGTTCACCGCCGGCCGCCTCGAGTCGCCGTGGACCAGGAGCCGTTCGTCGTAGGGCAGCCCGGCGGCGGCGAGGCCGTGCCGGTAGCCGGTGATCCGCTCCCGCGTCGTGCTGAGCCCCGGCCGCCCCGCGACCAGCCCGATCCTGCGGTGGCCGAGCCCGGAGAGATGGGTGACCAGCCGGGTCGTAGGCTCGGCGCTCTCGGCGCACACCTGGTCGAAGCGCGGGGCCCCCTCGCCCTCCGGCACGTCCAGGACCCGGTCGAGGAACACGGCCGGCACCCGGTGGCGGCCGAGGTAGGCGACGAGGTCGCGCGGATCGGCGGAGGGCGCGACGATCATGCCGTCCACGCGTCGCTCGTGCAGTAGCTGGACGACCCTCGCGCTCGTGCCCCGGATCGTCGTGGGGTCTGCGATGAGCAGGCCGTAACCGTGCTCCAGGGCGGCGGCCTCGACGCCCTGGAGGATCTCCGTGAAGTACGGGTTGCTGATCGCCGACACCGCGAGCCCGATGGAGCGGGTGCGGGAGGTCACCAGGGAGCGGGCGAGGGTGTTCGGGGTGTACCCAGCTATCGATGGCGTCCAGCACCGCCTGGCGGGTGCGCGGCAGCACAGGACGGGTGTCGTTGAGCACGTGCGAGACGGTCGCCACGAAACCCCGGCGCTGCGTGCGACGTCGGCCATGGTCGTCATCGGCGTGCCCCCTTCCCGTGCTGCCGCGAGTCCGTTTCCGGATCGCGGATCGCGGATCGCGGATCGCGGATCGCGGATCGCGGGCCGCCCCGCGTGTACTGGCCGGGACCGTACCCCATCCGCGAAGGTGGCGTAAACGCTTGCGCAAGCGTTTACGCCACCTTCGCGGTGCCACCGCGTCGGTGCGACCCGCCCTCGGTCGCGGCCACGGCCGCCGGATATCGTCGCCCTGCACGCCCCCGACCAGTGGAGAACCCATGCCCGGCCGTCCCGTCCCGAGCCGCCGCACCGTCCTGCGCTCTCGGCGGCCCTCACGCCCGTCGCCGGACTCGGTCCGGCCGCCTGCTCGCCGGGCGACGACGGTGCCGCGCCGGCCAGGCCGACCGCACCCGTCGACCTCGGTACGGACGGCGAGGTCGCCAAGGGCGCCGCCAAGCTCTACCGGGACGCGAACGTGGTGGTCAGCCGGGCCGATGACGAGTTTCCTGAAGGCGTTCAGCACGGTCTGCACGCACGCGGGCTGCCCCATCCAGAAGCTGCAGGGGACGAAACTCGTCTGCCCCTGCCACGGCAGCGAATTCGACGCCCGGACCGGCGAGGTGCTGCACGCCCCGGCGACCGTGCCGCTCATCGAACTGCCGGTCGAGGTGAAGCAGGGCCGCATCGTGGTGAGCCCCGGAACCTGACCGGCACGGGCCCGCTCACCCCCAGCCCCCCGCTCACCCCAGCCCCCCCGCTCACCCCAGGGCCCCGCCCGCTCCCCCGCTCACTCCCACTCCCACTCGATCCCCAGCATCCCCGACCGCACCCGCGGCTCCACGAGATGCACCGAGCGGTGCCGCCCGCTGAGGGGCAGTTCCTGTCGGCCGCCGCGCGTCGCCGCCGGCGAGTGCTGGGTGAACCGGTGGCAGCGCACCGGCAGGGCCGCTGCGTCGAACCGCACCTGGAGCGCGTACTGCCCGCTCGCCGAGCCGAACCCGCGGACGTATTCCCGCGAGGCCCCCGCCGTGCCGTCCTCCACGCCGTAGCGGAAGAGGTGGGTGTCCCCGGCCCGCAGGCGCGTGTCGAAGAGCAACTCGGTCACGAGCACGCCGGTGTCGTGGTGGGTGCGGACACGTCCCGTACGGCAGTTCTCCAGCGCGTGGACGGTCATCCGCGCGGGAGCGCATCCCGGGTCGCCCTGGTGGACGGCGACGAAGCGGTCGACGCCGTCGCGGTGGGCGCGGACGATGTGGTGCGACTCGCGGCCCGCCAGCTCGCGGCGGGGCCCGACCCGGATGAGTTCGTGGTGACCGAGGGTGTACACCCCGCCGTCCGACGGCGGATGGTCCAGCTCGGCGAGCAGCCGGTCGAGTACGCCCGAGGCCTCCACGTAGGAGCGGTAGGAGCGGGCCGCCGGGCCGCTTGGCCGAGGTGTCCTCCTCGGCCTCGGCGAGCAGGCGTATCAGCGACTCCTCGGGCAGCTGGAGTATCTCCTCCAGCGCCCGCACGGCCCGCAGCGACTCCGGGCGCTGCGGCCGCCGGCGCCCTGCTGCCAGTAGCTCAGACTCGTGACGCCCACTCTCACCCCCCCCGTGGCGCGTCAGATGGTGCTGCACACGCTGCAGCGGCAGTCCGCGAGCGGCGATCGCGGCGCGCAGCGCGACGTGGAAGGGGCCGCCGCGCAGGGCCGAGTCGAGTTCCGCGGTGGCGACGTCCGCGTGCTGAGTGGCGTGCGGCATGCAGGGGCCTTTCTGTGAAGTCCGCAACGGCTGGTCATGACCGTTCGACGCGGATCCGTCGAGAGGATCCGTCGAGGGGATGGGTCGGGGCCGCCGCCCCCGTTGCGGCACAGAGGGTCTTCACACATCCGTACGCCGCGCTCCAGGGCCCCGAGTCCCCCCGCATTGAAGCGTGTTGACCAAGCCCCGACAACACCTGACACCCGACCGCGACACGCTCCTGGCCGAGAACACACCGGCCCGCCGCCCCGAGGGCACTCGGCGTGACCGAACGGCCCCGGACCCGTCTCCCTCCGGCCCCTCCTCCGGTCGTCCACAGCGCCCCGGCCCGTCGTCCACAGCCCCGCCGGAGTGTCGGTCCCCGCCAGTAGGGTGTGAGTCATGGCCGACCCCTCCAGCTACCGCCCCAGGCCGGGTGAGATCCCGGACTCCCCGGGGGTGTACAGGTTCCGCGACGAGCACCGCCGGGTGATCTACGTCGGAAAGGCGAAGAGCCTGCGCCAGCGCCTGGCGAACTACTTCCAGGACCTGGCGAACCTCCACCCCGCACCCGCACCATGGTCACGACGGCCGCGTCCGTGGAGTGGACCGTGGTGTCCACGGAGGTCGAGCGCGCTGCAGCTGGAGTACTCCTGGATCAAGGAGTACGACCCCCGGTTCAACGTGAAGTACCGCGACGACACAGAGCTACCCCTACCTCGCGGTAGACGATGAACGAGGAGTTCCCGCGCGTGCAGGTGATGCGCGGGCACAAGAAGAAGGGCGTGCGGTATTTCGGGCCGTACGGACACGCCTGGGCGATCCGCGACACGGTCGACCTCCTGCTGCGCGTCTTCCCGGTGCGGACCTCGCTCCGCCGGTGTCTTCAAGAACGCCGCCCGGACCGGCCGCCCCTGTCTGCTCGGCTACATCGGCAAGTGCTCGGCGCCCTGCGTCGAGCGCATCTCCCGGACGACCACTGGGACCTGGCCGACGAGTTCTGCGACTTTCATGGCCGGCCGCACCGGCACCTACCTGCGCCGCCTGGAGCGGCAGATGGCCGAGGCGGCCGACGAGATGGAGTACGAGCGGGCGGCACGCGCTGCGCGACGACATCGGGGCCCTGAAGAAGGCCATGGAGAAGAGCGCGGTCGTGCTCGCCGACGCGACCGACGCCGACCTGATCGCGGTCGCCGAGGACGAGCTGGAGGCGGCCGTCCAGATCTTCCACGTGCGCGGCGGACGCGTGCGCGGCCAGCGCGGCTGGGTCACCGACAAGGTGGAGGAGATCACCACCGGCGCCCTCGTCGAGCACGCCCTCCAGCAGCTGTATCGGCGAGGAGACCGGGGACGCGGTCCCCAAGGAGGTCCTGGTCCCCCGCCCTGCCCGACCCGGTGGAGCCGGTCCAGCAGTGGCTGACGGAGCGCCGCGGGTCGGGCGTGTCGCTGCGCATCCCGCAGCGCGGCGACAAGAAGGCGCTGATGGAGACCGTCCAGCGCAACGCCCAGCAGTCGCTCGTCCTGCACAAGACCAAGCGCGCCTCCGACCTGACGACGCGCTCACGCGCGCTGGAGGAGATCTCCGACGCCCTCGACCTGGACAGCGCTCCGCTCCGGATCGAGTGCTACGACATCTCGCACCTCCAGGGCGACGACGTCGTGGCCTCCATGGTCGTCTTCGAGGACGGACTGGCCCGGAAGAGCGAGTACCGCCGGTTCCAGATCAAGGGCTTCGCCGGACAGGACGACGTCCGTTCCATGCACGAGGTCATCACCCGCCGCTTCCGCCGCTACCTCGCCGAGAAGGAGAAGACCGGCGAGTGGGCGGACGGGGAGGACGGCGCGGACGGGACGGAGGCGGGCGGCGACGAGCAGCTCACGGACGGCCTCGGCCCTGAAGGACGACGACGGCCGGCCCAAGCGCTTCGCCTACCCGCCCCAGCTCGTCGTCGTCGACGGCGGGCAGCCGCAGGTGGCGGCGGCCCAGCGCGCCCTGGACGAGCTGGGCATCGACGACATCGCCGTCTGCGGACTCGCCAAGCGCCTGGAGGAGGTCTGGCTGCCCCGCGGGGACGACCCGGTCGTCCTGCCCCGCACCAGCGAGGGCCTGTACCTGCTGCAACGGGTCCGTGACGAGGCGCACCGCTTCGCGATCACCTACCAGCGGGCCAAGCGCGCCAAGCGCTTCCGCTCCAGCCCGCTGGACGACGTGCCGGGCCTCGGGGAGCCGCAAGCAGGCGCTGATCAAGCACTTCAGTTCGGTGAAGAAGCTGCGGTCGGCGACGATCGACCAGATCTGCGAGGTGCCCGGCGGAGGCCGCGCAAGACGGCCGAGACCGTGGCCGTGGCCCCCGCCCGGGCCACCCCGGCCGCACCCGCCGTGAACACGGCGACCGGAAGATCATTGATGACGAGGACGGGGGCACCCGAGACGACGGCGGATGCCCTGGGGAGCCCGTGACCGCGGGCACCCCGGACGAACGACGGGGGCGGGAGAGATGACCGAGCACGAGGCACAGCCCACAGTGGGGCGAGAACAGGCCCACGGCACACCGAGGAGGCGGGGCCCGCAGACGGCCGCTTCGAACAGCGCCGGGACGACGGAGCACGGTGAGTACGGGCAAGGGAAACAGCCGGGGCGCACGAGGCGGCCATCCCCGAGCTGGTGATCATCTCGGCATGTTCGGCCGGCCGCTCGACGGCGGCCAAGTGTCTGGAGGATTTGGGCTGGTTCGTCGTCGACAACCTCCCGCCCGCGCTGATCCCCACCATGGTGGAGCTTGGCGCCCGCTCCCAGGGCAACGTGGCATCGGATCGCGGTCGTCGTCGACGTCCGCGGCCGGCGCTTCTTCACAATCTGCGCGAATCCTCGCGGACCTCGACTCCAGCGGCGTCACCCGCCGGATCGTCTTCCTGGAGTCCTCCGACGAGGCACCTGGTGCGCCGCTTCGAGTCGGTGCGCCGCCCGCACCCCCTCCAGGCGACGGCCGCATCGTCGACGGCATCGCCGCCGAGCGGGAACTGCTGCGCCGAGCCGCGCGGCGACGCCGACCTGGTGATCGACACCTCCAGCCTCAACGTGCACGGCTGCGCGCCAAGATGGACGCCCAGTTCGCCGGCGACGAAGAGCCCCAGCTGCGGGCCACCGTCATGTCCTTCGGCTTCGGCACGGCCTCCCGGTCGACGCCGACCTGGTCGTGGACATGCGCTTCCTGCCCAACCCGCACTGGTGCCGGAGCTGCGGCCGTTCACCGGCCTGAACGAGGAGGTGTCCTCGTACGTCCTCAACCAGCCCGGGGCCAGGAGTTCCTCGACCGCTACACCGAGCTGCTCCAGATGATCGCCGCGGGCTACCGTCGGGAGGGCAAGCGCTTGCGTGACCGTCGCCGTCGGCTGCACCGGCGGCAAGCACCGGTCCGTGGCCATGTCGGAGAGCTCGCCGCCAGGCTCGTCGCCGAGGGCGTGGAGACGGTGGTCGTCCACCGGGACATGGGACGGGAATGACAGACGTACCCGCGGCTGAGCAGGCTGCGCCGGGTGAGGTGCCCGAGGGGCGCGGCGGCAGGCCCCGCCGACGCCCGCGCCGCCCGGCCCGAACAGGCGCGCGGCGGCAAGCCGCGCCGCCGGGGCGCCCAGCCCAAGGTCGTCGCCCTCGGCGGCGGCATGGGCCTGTCCGCCTCGCCGCCGCACTGCCGCCGATCACCGGCGACCTCACCTGCAGCCGTCACCGTGGCCGACGACGGCGGCTCCAGCGACGCCCCGTGACGAGCTGGGCGTCCTCAGCCGCCTCGGCGACCTGCGCAAGGCGCTGGCCAGCGCTGTGCGGCGACGACGACTGGGGCCAGACCTGGGCCTCGCGCCGCTCCAGCACCGCTTCCACGTCCCAGGGCGACCTGCACCGAACAATGCGGTCGGCAATCTGCTGATCGTCGCCCTGTGGGAGCAGCTGGGCGACCACGTCCAGGCGCTGACCTGGGCCGGCAAGCCGCTCGGCGCGCACGGACGGTGCTGCCCATGTCCGCCGTGCCGCTGCTGAGCCCAGGCCCTGGTCAGGGCACGACCCGGACCGGCCCGACGAGGTGGACACCGTGCGCGGGCAGGCCACCGTGGCGGGCCTGTTGCCACGCCCGGCGAGGTGCAGTCGGGCGCACCTGGTGCCGAACGATCCGCCCGCCGTCCCGGAGGCGGTCGACGCCGTCCTGGATGCGGACTGGGTGGTGCCGGCCCCGCCCCTGGCCTCCTCGGTCATCCCGCACCTGCTCGTGCCCGATCTGGCTGGACGCGCTCAGTTTGAGACGAAGGCCCGCCGGGTGCTCTCCCTTGAACCTCGCTCCGCAACCCGTCGAACCGAGGCTTCTCACCAGCGTCATTTGGAGGTTTTGGGACGACACGCCCCTAAACTCGCCCTGGACGTGGTGCTGGCCGACGAGGCCGCCGTGCCCGACCGTGACTCGCTCACCGACGCCGCGAAACGGTTCGGCGCCGCTGTCGAACTGGCTCCGGTCGCCCGGACCGACGGACCCCGAGGCACGACCCGAGCTGCTGGCCGCCGCGTACGACCGTATTTTTTCGGATGTATGGAAGGATCGGCCCGTGGGCGATGACGGCAGCGGTGAAGGACGAGATCTCCCGGCTCCCCGTCACCTGGACCTGCTGCAGAAAGGCGGAGGTCTCCGCCATTCTGCGGTTCGCCGGCGGCCTCCACTCCGGTGAGCGGGCGCATTGCAATCGAGGCGAGAGCTGGACATCGCGAGGGCGGCCCGGCGGCTCAAGCAGGACATCCTGGAGATCTTCGGACACAGTTCCGAGCTGATCGTGATGGCGCCGGGTGGGGCCGCGCCGCGGCTCGCGTTTCGTCGTCCGGGTGGTCGCGGGCGGTGACCAGCTGGCCCGCCAGACCGGCCTGGTGGACGGCCGGGGACGCCTCGATCTGCGCCTGCCGCCGCAGGTGGTCTCGGGGGCCACCCGCGACGCCGAGGCAGCCTGGCGCGGAGCCTTCCTGGCGCACGGCTCACTCACCGAGCCCGGCCGCTCCTCCTCCCTGGAGGTGACCCGCCCGGGCCCCGAGGCCGCGCTCGTGCTGGTCGGCGCCGCCCGCCGGCTGTCGATCCTCGCCAAGGCCCGCGAGGTGCGCGGCGTGGACCGGGTCGTGGGTCCGCGACGGTGACGCGATCGGGGCCCTGCTCACCCGGCTAGGGTGCTCCACGACGCGGTGCTGGCCTGGGGAGGAGCGGCGGCTGCGGCGCGAGGTCCGCGCCACCGCCAACCGCCTCGCAACTTCGACGACGGCCAATCTGCGCCGGCCTCGCCTGCGGCCGCCGCCGCCGGCGCCCGGGTCCAGCGCGCCTCTGGAGATCCTCGCCGACGACGCTCTGAGTTAACCTCGCCGCCGCGGCCGGCTCCGCATGGAGCACGAGCAGGCCTCGCTGGAGGAGCTGGGCGCCCTCGCCGACCCGCCGCTGACCAAGGACGCCGTCGCCGGCCGCATCCGCCGCCCGCTGGCCATGGCCGACAAGCGGGCCTCGGACCCCGGGATTCCGGGCACGGACGCCAACCCTCGGCGAGGAGGAGCTGGCCGACAACCTCGTCGGCTGTGACCGAACACGCGTCGGCCCACCGCACACGGGCCGTCAAGAGCCGGTGCGGGCAACCACTTGGCGCACCGGCACCGAGCCTCCGCGTATCCTTGCCGCGCTCTTGACCTCGATCATGAGCTGTCATGAGCTCCGGCATCTGTTCGCTTTGCTGTGGCGAACGCAGGCCTGTCGGACAGGCCCCATCTAGGGGGTTCGTGAGACGAAGAGCGAGATCGATCCTCGCCGTCGGCGCGCTCCTGGATCGGTGGAGCGAGCTTCGCGCCTCATCGCCCAGGCATGCCAACCTCGCCGGCCCCGCGACCCGCGGACGCACCGACGAGGTGAAGGTCTTCCGCGCCGATGTGACCCAGGAGCAGGCTCCCTCGCCGCTGGCCGCCGGCCAGGACGGCCACACGAACTCGGTGAGCAGGTCCCCGACAAGGGAACGGCCACGTCGAGCGTCCACCTCACCGACCAGCAGGCCGGGAAGCTGGGAGAAACAGGGCGCCGACCTCGGGTGCGCTAATACTCTCCACCCGTGCCGACGCAAGTGCCCGATGACGCCGCCGAGGGCTCCTTCCGCCCGTGAGCCAGCAGCGGCGGCCTCGTGAGGAGATCCTGCGGACCGCGCAGGAGAACCCCTCGCCTCACCAAGGTCGTCTCCATCGGCAAGACGGTGAACGGCCAGGACATCCCCCGCGCTCAAGCTCACCAAGAACGCGAAGAAGTCGAAGGACGGCTCCAAGCCCTCCGTCCTCTGCTATGTCCGACCAGCACGCGCGCGAGTGGATCACCCCGGAGATGACCCGGCGGCTGATGCA
This sequence comes from Streptomyces thinghirensis, assembly GCA_021502835.1. The sequence goes on along the minus strand of JAKFGP010000058.1, from coordinate 180,550 downwards.
CCACTACCTGGACAAATACGACGAGGACCGGCGAACAAGCGAAGCTGGTCGACTCAACCGAACTGTGGTTCCTCCTGCTCGGCCAACCCCGACGGCTACGACTACATCGCTCGAGGACACCGCGACAACCGCCTGGGCGCAAGAACCTGCGCGACAACACCGGTGACGGCGTTATCGGCACCGGCGACGGCGTCGAGCCTCAACCGCAACTTCGCTCTACAAGCTGGGGCTACGACGACGAGGGCTCGTCCCCCAACCCCACCAGCCAGACCTACTGGGCGCGGCCCGAACTCTGAGCCCGGAGACCAAGGCCCTGGACGCCTTCCAGAAGCGGATCGGCTTCATCGTACGGCATCAACTACCACCCGCGCCGAGCTCCCTCCTCTACGGCGTCGGCTGGCAGGTGGCCACGAACACCCCGGACGACGTCCTCTACGAGGCGCTCGCCGGCACGCCGGACAACCTCGCGATCCCCGGCTACCACCCGCAGGTCTCCTCGGAGCTGTACACCACCAACGGCGAGGTGGACGGCCACGCGGCCGAACGTCTAGCCCGGCGCGGCTGGCGATGTTCACCGCGAGATGTCGACCTGCCAGTAACATCTCCGGAGCAGGACCCCGGACGACGAGTGGAACGCGGGCGACTGCCAGTCGGGCTTCAACTTCCTCGACGACGAGAAACTGATCAGCAGGAGTTCGCGAAGAACATCCCCTTCGCGCCTTCCTCGCCGAGGATCGCCGTTCACCGACCGGTCGTCCTCCGCGGCCGGCCTGGAGGCCGCCGACTTCACCCCGGCTCCCCTTCACCACGTCCTACTCGCGCGGCGCCGACCAGGAGGTCCCCGTCGTCGTACGCAAGTCGGTGCGCGACAAAAGGAGTTGAAGTACCGCGTCAACGGCGGACGCGTCCACGACATGAAGCTGCGTCGCCCTGGCGGGGCGGCGAGATGTACGGCGGCGAGGACAACCTCTACTGAGAGTACCGGGCCAAGTCAAGGGACGGCGACCGCGGCGACCGGGTCGAGGTCTAATTCGCCGGCGAGACGAAGCGCGCAAGCGGACCGAGAGCGAGCACTTCACGTACACGATCGCCGAGCGGCCCCGCGCGGATCGTCCTCGTCGTCGCCGAGGAGGGCGGCGAAGGCGAAGCAGACCCAGAAGTACGTCGACGCCCTGAAGCGCCGACCGGCTTCAGCGGGCGGGGCCGTCTCAGACGTCGCCACCTGTGGGCGCGCGCCGACGCGCCGGCGTCCTCGGCCACTTCCACACCGTCGTCCACCACACCGGCGCGCCGCGGTAAACCGGCAACGCCACCCGGCTCCAGCTGCGCGCCTTCCTCGCCAACGAGGGCGGCAGGCTGATCGAGGCGGCGTGCAGCGGGCCGGCGGCAGCGTCGACCTCGGCGACGGCACCATGTCCAACGACTTCAGCCAGTACTACCTGGGCGCCTACACCCGCACCTCGACCCCGGGGCCACCGGATTCACCGGCCCGGCAAGCTCGGCGGAACCACCGGCACACTCGGCGACGCCCCCGGCAACCTCGCTGGACACCGCCGGAACCCACAGCGTCACCTCGGACCAGCTGCCCACCGACACCTACCCGCAGTTCGCGAGCGCGGGCGCCGGGGAGTTCGCCGGCACCGTCAACCCGTACGGGCCCTACGCGGGCGAGTGGATGGCCGCCGCCGTCCACACCGACGACGCCTACAAGCGGCTCGCCCGCACCGTCGACCTCACCGGTGTCACCGCCTCCGACCGGCCCACGCTCCGCACCCAGCTGCTGTGGGACACGGAGAGCGGCTACGACCACGCCCTGGTCGAGGCGCACACCACCGGCGCCGACGACTGGACCACGCCCCCGAGACGGGCGGCCACCGGCACGGCCGTACCGGCGGAGTGCGCGGCCGGGTTCTACATGGGTGAGCACCCCTGGCTGGAGCACCACCTGACCCTGTCCGACGACGGCTGCACCGCGACCGGCACCACCGGGCAGTGGAACAAGCCTCACCGGCTCCTCCGGGGGCTGGCGGCAGGTCGAGTTCGACCTGGAGCGCCTACGCCGGGAAGTCCGTCGAGGTGTCGATCGCCTACGTCACCGACCCCGGCAGCGGCGGGCGCGGCGTCCTCGCCGACGAGGCCTCGCTGGTCGTCGGCGGTACGGCGACCGAGACCGAGGGCTTTCGAGACCGCGCTCGGCGCCTGGAGGTCCCCCGGCCGCCTGCGGCAGCCCCGCCGTCCTCAAGGACTGGCCCGCACCGGGACCCTGTTCCAGACGTACGGCGCGGTCACCACGGACGACACGGTCCTGCTGGGCTTCGGCCCGGAGCACTCCCAATGAGCCGGCCGCCCGACGGCTCTGGTCCGGCAGGCGCTGCGTGCCCTGGATGAGTGAATCCCGGGCCGCTGGGGACTGACACGGTGTAGCGAAATCGGGTGATCGGTTCCCGGGACCGAGGGCGGTCCGTACCCCTACTGGCGGGTACGGACCGCCCTGCCGGGTATGGGTCGTCTCGATGTCACCCCCGAGGCCCCGGAGAGGTAGGGTCGGAGGTGGTCGGGGACATCCCAAATACAGCTCGCCGGCACATCGGGCCGGCGTACCAACGAGGAGATCGGTTCGTGACGATCCGCGTAGGCATCAACGGCTTTGGCCGCATCGGTCGTAACTACTTCCGCGCGCTGCTGGAGCAGGGTGCAGACATCGAGATCGTGGCTGTCAACGACCTGGGTGACACCGCGACCACCGCCCATCTGCTGAAGTACGACACCATCCTCGGGCGCCTCCCGTACGAGGTCTCGCACACCGAGGACACCATCACCGTCGGGGACAAGACCATCAAGGTCCTCGCCGAGCGCAACCCCGCCGACATCCCGTGGGCGAGCTGGGTGTCGACATCGTCATCGAGTCGACCGGCATCTTCACGAAGAAGGCCGACGCCGAGAAGCACATCGCGGGCGGCGCGAAGAAGGTCCTCATCTCGGCCCCGGCCAAGGACGAGGACGTCACCATCGTGATGGGCGTCAACCAGGACAAGTACGACGCGGCGAACCACCACGTCATCTCCAACGCCTCCTGCACCACCAACTGCGTGGCGCCGATGGCCAAGGTCCTCGACGAGAACTTCGGCATCGTCAAGGGCCTGATGACGACGGTGCACGCGTACACGAACGACCAGCGCATCCTGGACTTCCCGCACAAGTGACCTGCGCCGCGCCCGTGCCGCCGCGGAGAACATCATCCCGACCACCACGGGTGCCGCCAAGGCCACCGCGCTGGTCCTCCCGCAGCTCAAGGGGCAAGCTGGACGGCATCGCGATGCGCGTCCCGGTCCCGACCGGCTCGGTCACCGACCTCGTCCTGGAGCTCGGCCGCGAGGTCACCAAGGAAGAGGTCAACGCCGCCTTCCAGAAGGCCGCCGAGGGCGAGCTCTGGGGCATCCTCGAGTACACCGAGGACCCGATCGTCTCCTCGGACATCGTCAACGCCCCGGCGTCCTGCACCTTCGACTCGTCCCTGACCATGGTCCAGGACGGCAAGAACGTGAAGGTCATCGGCTGGTACGACAACGAGTGGGGCTACTCCAACCGCCTCGTCGACCTCACGGTCTTCGTCGGCAACCAGCTCTGATCGACTCGGACTCAGCAGGCACCTCGATGTGGTAGCAGGGCTCGGGCAGCGCAAGGCCGCGCTGCCCGAGCCCTGCGTCGCGTCCGCAGCGACCAGCCCTCAGTAGGATCACGAGCGATCCGAGAACCCAGGAGCCCACTGCATGAAGACGATCGACGAACTGCTCTCCGAAGGCGTCACTGGCAAGCGCGTCTTCGTCCGCGCCGACCCTCAACGGTGCGCTGGACGGCACCACCATCACCGACGACGGCCGCATCCGCGCCGTGGTGCCCACCGTCAAGGCCCTGGCCGACGCGGGCGCGCGCGTGATCGTCGCCTGCACCTGGGCCGCCCCAAGGGCGCCCCAGACCCGGCCTTCTCCCTCGCCCCCGCCGCCGCCCGCCTCGGTGAGCTGCTCGGCGAAGGCACCGGTGTCGCCTTCGCCGAGGACACGGTCGGCACCGCCGCCGAGGCCACCGTCTCCGGTCTGTCCGACGGTCAGGTCGCGGTCATCGAGAACCTGCGCTTCAACGCCGGCGAGACCAGCAAGGACGACACCGAGCGCGCCGCCTTCGCCGACAGGCTGGCCGGCCTCGCGGACGTCTACGTCGGCGACGGCTTCGGCGCCGTGCACCGCAAGCACGCCCTCGGTCTACGACCTGCCGAAGAAGCTCCCGCACTACGCCGGGTACCTCATCGCCACCGAGGTCGGCGTCCTGAAGAAGCTCACCGACGACGTTCAGCGGCTCCTACGTGGTCGCCCTCGGCGGCGCCAAGGTCTCCCGACAAGCCTCGCCGTCATCGACCAGCTCCTCGGCAAGGCCGACCGGCTCCTCATCGGCGGCGGCATGGCGTACACCTTCCTCAAGGCCCAGGGCCACGAGGTCGGCATCTCCCTCCTCCAGGAGGACCAGATCCCGACGGTCAAGGAGTACATGGAGCGCGCGGAGAAGAACGGCGTCGAGCTGGTCCTCCCCGTCGACGTCCTGGTCGCTTCCGAGTTCCCGGACCTGAAGACCAAGGCCCCGGCCAACCCCGCCACCGTCGCCGCGGACGCCATCCCGGCCGACCAGGAGGGTCTGGACATCGGTCCCGAGACCCGCAAGCTGTACGCATCGAAGCTCGCCGACGCGGCCACCGTCTTCTGGAACGGCCCCATGGGCGTCTTCGAGCACCCCGACTACGCCGAGGGCACCAAGGCGGTCGCCCAGGCCCTCCTCGACTCCCCGGGCTTCACCGTGGTCGGCGGCGGCTACCCGCCGCGGCCGTCCGTACGCTCGGCTTCGACGAGAACGCATTCGGCCACATCTCGACCGGCGGCGGCGTCCCTCGAATACCTCGAGGGCAAGACGCTCCCCGGCCTCGCCGCACTGGAGGACTGGACCTCAACCGACCACCCGCACGCCGCTGATGGCGGGCAACTGGAAGATGAACCTCAACCACCTCGAGGCCATCGCCCACGTCCAGAAGCTCGCCTTCGCACTCGCGGACCGCGACTACGACGCCGTCGAGGTCGCCGTCCTCGTCCCCTTCACCGACCTGCGCTCGGTGCAGACCCTGGTCGAGCACGACAAGCTCAAGATCAAGTACGGCGCCCAGGACGTCTCCGCCCACGACGGCGGCGCCTACACCGGCGAGATTCCCGGCCCGATGCTGGCCAAGCTGCGCTGCACCTACGTCGCGATCGGCCACTCCGAGCGCCGGCAGTACCACGCCGAGACCGACGAGCTGGTCAACGCCAAGGTCAAGGCCGCCTACAAGCACGGCCTGACCCCGATCCTGTGCGTCGGCGAGGAGCTGGACGTCCGTGAGGCGGGCAACCACGTCGCCCACACCCTCGCCCAGGTCGAGGGCGGCCTGAAGGACCTCCCGGCCGAGCAGGCCGAAACCGTCGTGATCGCCTACGAGCCCGTGTGGGCCATCGGCACCGGCAAGGTCTGCGGCGCCGAGGACGCCCAGGAGGTCTGCGCAGCCATCCGCGGCAAGCTCGCCGAGCTGTACTCGCAGGAGCTGGCCGACAAGGTCCGAATCCAGTACGGCGGCTCGGTCAAGTCCGGCAACGTCGCGGAGATCATGTCGCAGGCCGACATCGACGGCGCGCTGGTCGGCGGTGCCTCGCTGGACTCGGACGAGTTCGTCAAGATCGTCCGCTTCCGCGACCAGTAGCTCTGCCCACCAGGTCGATCAGCGGGTCGACCGGTGAGTATGCGTCGGCGGCGATACGTCGTACCCTTGCGGGGGCATGGTGGCCTGCTGTCACCGTGCCCCCGTCGTTCATCCGAATCCGAGGAAGTTGGTCCAGCCGTGGTTTTGGGGTTCTCGATCGCCCTGGATCGTCTTCAGCCTGCTGCTGATGCTGCTGGTGCTGATGCACAAGGGAAGGGCGGCGGCCTCTCCGACATGTTCGGTGGCGGCATGCAGTCGTCCGTCGGCGGCTCCTCGGTCGCCGAGCGCAACCTCGACCGGATCACCGTGGTGGTCGGTCTGCTGTGGTTCGCGTGCATCATGGTGCTCGGCCTGCTGATGAAGGCGAACAACTGAACAACTGACACACCCCGCTCTTGAGCACGTAAAGCCCCATGTTCGGTACGCGCCGCACGGTGCTGCCTATCATGGGGCTTGCGTCTGGGCGCTTGGGCTTGTAACTCCAATCACTGGACGCGCGTTGGGCCCACGTAGACTGAGGCGCTCGCAGCGAAGCGAACGCCGACTCGCTTTGCGGCACCATCACGCAGGGAGTTACGACCGTGGCAAGTGGCAACGCGATCCGGGGAAGCCGGGTCGGGGCGGGGCCGATGGGCGAGGCCGAGCGTGGCGAGTCCGCGCCGCGCCTGCGCATCTCCTTTTCTGGTGCTCCAACGGACAGGAGACGCAGCCGAGCTCGCGAGCGACGCACAGGTCCCCGAGACCTGGGACTGCCCGCGATGCGGTTTCCCGCCGGACAGGACCGGGACAATCCGCCGGACCCGCCGCGCACCGAGCCCTACAAGACGCATCTCGCCTATGTGCGCGAGCGTCGCAGCGACGCGGACCGGCGAGGCGATTCTCGCCGAGGCGCTCGCCAAACTGCGGGCGAGATCTAGACCGGCCGCCTTCGAGGCTCCTTCGGCCTTCCAGGTCCCTTCGGCCTTCCAGGTCCCTTCGGCCTTCCAGGTCTCTTCGGTCTTCTTCAGCCGGTCTTCTCGCGGGCTGATCAATTAGGTTGGACCAGCCGGGACAGCTGGGACACCGAAGGAAGAAGGCTGAAGTCCGACATGAACGCAGACGGCCGTACCAGGCCCAACCAGACGCCCGAATGGACCGCGCTGGCTAAGCACCGCCAGAGGAGCTCGGCGGAGGTGGCGGCTGCGCGAGCTGTTCGCCGCCCGGCCCCGGTCGCGGCACCGGCTGCACGCTCCGGGTGGGAGACCTGTACGTCGACTACCCAAGCACCTCGTCACCGACGAGACCCTGCGGCTGCTGCGGGAGTTGGCCGCCGCCACCGACGTGTTCGGGCTGCGCGACGCCATGTTCCGCGGCGAGCGGATCAACCCCACCGAGGACCGGGCCGTGCTGCACACCGCGCTGCGTGCCCCCCGCGGACGCGGTGATCGAGGTCGACGGCGAGAACGTCACCCAAGGTGCACGCCGTGCTCGACAGGATGGCCGGCTTCGCCGACCGCGTCCGCTCCGGGGAGTGGAAGGGTCACACCGGCAAGCGCATCAGGAACGTCGTCAACGTCGGCATCGGCGGCCCGGACCTCGGCCCCGCCATGGCCTACGAGGCGCTGCGCGCCTTCACCGACCGCGAGCTGACGGTCCGTTTCGTCTCGAACGTCGACGGCGCCGACCTGCACGAGGCCACCCGCGACCTGGACCCGGCCGAGACGCTGTTCGTCATCGCCTCCAAGACCTTCACCACCATCGAGACGGTCACCAACGCCACCTCCGCCCGGACCTGGCTGCTGAACGCGCTCGGTGACGAGAAGGCCGTCGCCAAGCACTTCGTCGCCCTGTCGACGAACGCCGAGAAGGTCGCCGACTTCGGCATCGACACCGCCAACATGTTCGAGTTCTGGGACTGGGTCGGCGGCCGCTACTCGTACGACTCGGCGATCGGCCTCTCCTGATGATCGCCATCGGCCCGGACCGCCTCCGCGAGATGCTCGACGGGTTCCACCTCGTCGACGAGCACTCTCCGCACCGCCCGCGCGGAGTCCAACGTGCCGTTGCTGATGGGCCTGTTGGGCATCTGGTACGGCAACTTCCACGACGCCCAGTCGCACGCGGTGCTGCCGTACTCGCACTATTCGTCGAAGTTCACCGCCCACCTCCAGCAGCTCGACATGGAGTCCAACGGCAAGTCCGTCGACCGGGACGGACGCGAAGTGGACTGGCAGACCGGGCCCGGTCGTCCGTGTGCACACCCGGCACCAACGGACAGCACGCCTACTACCAGCTCATCCACCAGGGCACCAAGCTCGTCCCGGCGGACTTCATCGGCTTCGCCCGGCCCGTCGCCGAACTGAGCGACGAGCTGAAGGCCCAGCACGACCTGCTGATGGCGAACTTCTCGCGCAGACCCAGGCACTCGCCTTCGGCAAGACGCCGGACGAGGTGCGGGCCGAGGGCGTACCGGAGGAACTGGTCCCGCACAAGACGTTCCGGGGCAACCACCCGACGACCACGATCCTCGCCCGCGAGCTGACCCCGTCGGTACTGGCCAGCCTCGTCGCCCCTACGAGCACAAGGTGTTCGTCCAGGGCGCGGTGTGGAACATCGACTCCTTCGACCAGTGGGGCGTCGAACTCGGCAAGGTGCTCGCCAAGCGCGTCGAACCCGCCCTCACCGAGACGTTTTCATCAGGCCGCCGCCGCGCGCGGGCTCGGTCCCCGGCCTGGACGCCTCCACCAAGGCGTTGGTCGCCGCCTACCGGGAGCTGCGCGGCCGGCAGTAGTGAGGGACCGGGGGCGTGCGGTGGCCCGGCCGGTCGTCCGGTCAGGCCACCGCGCTCAGGGTGTCCGTGAGGCGGCGCCGGGCCGCCCGTGCCGACGGTACGGCGGTGACCAGCGCGGCGGCACCGAGCACCGCGGTCCCGCCCAGCAGGGTGAGGAAAACGGGGGAGGGGGCCTGGGCGATCCCCGCGCCGATGCCGCTGGAGGCGCCCTGGGCGTCGATCAGCCAGTGCGCGAGCGGCAGCCCTAGAGCGGTGGCGAGGAGCACGGCCGCCAGGGCGGTGCAACGCGGTGGCCGTGACGGTGATGCCGGTGATCTGGCGCGGGGACAGGCCGATCGCCTTGAGGGCGAGCAGGTCCCGTTCGCTCTCCCGGACGGTGCCGCCGATGGCGGTGAGCAGTTCCGATCAGCCCGATGAGGGCGAGGACGGCGATCAGGCCGAGGACGACTCCACGCAGCGGGGAGAGCCGTCGGCGGGGTTCGTCACGGAGTGCACGTCGAGCCGTCCGTGCCCGGCCTCCGCGAGCCGCCCGGCGACCTCGCCCGGGTCGGCGCCGGGGGTGCAGGCGGGAGCCAAGCATGGGAAGTCGGGTTCAGCCGCGGGTCGTTCTCCCGGAGGGTGTTGAGGGACGTGGAGATGACCCGGCCCCGTTCTCCGGTTCGATGCTGCGGCCTACGATGTGCAGGATCTGCGACTGATCGCCGACGGTCATCCGCACCCAGTCGCCGACCCGCACCTCCAGCAGGTCGAGCAGGCCCTGCCCCGCCACCGCCTCGTCCGGTCCGGTGATGCGCGCGGCGGCCCTCGGCCAGGGCGTACCGGGTAGGGGTCCGCGCGGGTGCCGAGCCCGCGCAGCGCGATGGTCGCGGCCTGGCCCCGGGACCAGCGCGGCCACCCTCGACGCCTCGGGTAGGCGGCGGCGACCTGGGGTCGCCTTCCAGCAGGGCGCGGGTGGGTCGCCGAGACCGGCGTCGGCGCGGACGGTGAGGGCGGTGGGCAGGCCGAGCTGCTCGGGCCGGCTCTGGAAGCGGTCGATGGTGGTCCACGCGCTCATCGCCACCACGATCAGCAGCAGCGGCAGCGTGAGGCGGGCGACCGCGGCGAGCGAGCGCGGGCGGCGCGTGAACGCCTTGTGCCAGCCGAGGACGAGCGCGGGCGGCACCCGCACCCTCCACCTCCCGCACGCCGGGCGACGCCGTGGCAGCCGGCACACCCGGATTCACCGGGCGCACTGGGCACACCGGTCACACCGGGCTCACCAGGCGACGCCGTGGCACCCGGCACACCCGGTCCCATCGGACACCGGGCGCACCGGGCGCACCGGGCGCAGCCGACGCACCGGTTACACCGCACACCCGGGTTTCACCGAGACCCCTCGCCCCACGCCCGCGCACCCGCACCCTGAGCACCCGCAGCCCCAGCGCCCTCCGTGCCGCCTGGACAGCCGGCCGCTCTGCTGCCGCCGCCGGGCGCGGCACCGAAACCGGCGGCACCCGGCCTCGCCCGCCAGGCCGCGAAGCCCGGTGGTGGCGCCGATGAACAGCACCGCGGCCGCCGCGGCACACGGCGAACAGCGCGACGGTATACCCGGGCAGCCCCCTGCCACGCCGGACCGGCGTCCCCCGAGCCGCCCGGGGACGAGGTGGCTGCCGAGGGCCCGCGTGGCGCGCATCGGCGGCGGTCACCGCGCCGAGCAGGGCGGTGGCGAGGTGCTGGCGCAGGGCGACCCGACGACCTGGCCCGGCGTGAAGCCGATCGCCTTCGCGCTGGAGATGTGCCCGCAGATGGCGCGATCCGGGTGCCGATCGCCCCGTGCGGCCAGCCCGGCGGCGAGCAGCGCCCAGTCCGAACAGGCCGAGGACCTGGCCGAGCAGCCGGTTGTCGCCCTGGGCCTCCGCGCGGGCCTGCTGCCAGGTGGAGACCTGCCCGATCGCGCCGGCGCCCAGCACGGTCACCGCACGCTGCACGGCGTAGTCGGTGTCGCGGGTCCGTCAGCCGCAGGCCCGATCACCTGGCCGCCCGGGTCGGCCACGGCGGCCGGCGGTGCCCACACCAGGCCCGGCTGCTCGCCCGGCCGGTAGCGGCGTTCGGGGCTGTCGGCGATGCCCAGCACCGTCAGGGTGGTGCGGTGCCGGGCAGGGCGAGGGTGTCGCCGGGCTGGGCCAGCAGCGCGCGGGCGAGACGGCTCTCCAGGACCACCCGTCGGGATCGGCCGGGTCGAGCCAGTGCCCGGCGGTGATAGCGGGCGCCCCACCTCGGGTTCCTCGGCGGTGCTGCGCAGCTCGACGGAGGCACAGGTGCCGCGTACGGCGACGGTGGCGCCGGCCGTGGGGCGGGGCCCGGCGACGGACTGGACGCCGGCCAGGCCCGCCAGCTCGCCGGTATCGGCGGCGCTGTCGGTGTGCAGCCAGACGTGGGCGCGCCGCGGGCCTGTGTGAAGACGCGCTGCCAGGGGTTGGTCGCGTACCCGAACAGGGCCGTGGCCAGCAGCAGCGAGGCGACGATGCCGGCGGTGGCGAGGACGAGGAACAGCGCCTCGCCCCGGTACGTGCGCAGATCGGAGTGGGCCCAGCGCAGGGTGGCTCGCACGGGCCTCAGCCCTCCGGTGAGCGGTGCGCGCGGTGCTCGCGGTGGTCGTACGCCCGCATGTCGGTCCTTGAGTTCCAGCACGGCGGACGCCCCGGACCGGCGGCGCGGTGGCGATACCGGCGTCCAGTTCGGCGTCGTCGGCTATGCGCCCGTCGAAGGCTGATCACCCGGTCGCGGCGCTGGCGAGCCGGGCGTCATGGGTGACCAGCAGGATGGTCTGGCCGCGCTGGTGGAAGCGGGACAGCAGCCGCATCACCTCGCGGGTGCCCTTGCTGTCCAGGTTGCCCGCGGGTTCGTCGGCCAGCAGCAGCGGCGGGTGGTTGACCAGGGCCCGGGCGGGCGCCACCCGCTGCTGCTCGCCGCCGGACAGCTCACCGGGCATGCTGCGCTCCTTGCCCACGAGGCCCAGCTCGGCCAGCAGCTCCGCCCGCTCGGCGCGCGCCCGCTTCGGCGGCAGCCCGGCGAGCAGGGCGGGCAGCTCGACGTTGTCCGCGACGGACAGGTCGGAGACCAGGTTGAAGAACTGGAAGACGATCCCGATGCGCTTCCTGCGCTCGACCGCCCAGCGCGCCTCGCTGTCGCGTCCGTGCACGCGCCGTCCAGCCAGAGGCTGCGCCGGCGTCCGGCCGCCGGAGGCCGCCGAGCAGGTGCAGCAGCGTCGACTTGCCGGCGCCGGACGGCCCCGGTGATCGCCACGAACTCGCCCCCGCCGCACACACAGGTCGACCCCGCGCACGGCGTGCGTCGGAGCACCCTCGCCGTGGTGCGTCTTGACCAGGCCCTCGGCCCGCAGCACGGGAGCGGGATCGGCACCCACGCCAGCACTCACTCCAGCTCCTCCAGCTCTTCCTGACACCGTTCCAGCCAGTCGAGGTCGGCCTGCAGGTGCAGCATCGCGCCCTCGATGAGGAGGTGGGCGACGCGGTTGTCGCGGTCTTCGGCGGCGGCCAACTTGGAGAGCTGCCGCATGGTGTTCAGGTACTGCCGCCGCTGTTTGTTGATGAGGGAGATCTCGTCGGCGAGCCCGGTCTGCGGAGCCAGGGCGAAGCTTCATGAAGAACTCGTCCCGCACCCGGCGCTCGTCCGCCGTCTCCTCGTACCAGGCCCGCAGCTCGTCGCGGCCCGGCGTCGGTGAGGTGGTAGACCTTCTTGTTGGGCCGGCTCGACTGCTCGATGTCCTCGCCCTCGATCAGCCCCGTCTTCTCGAGGCGGCCGAGGGTGACGTAGATCTGGCCGACGTTCGGCTGAGGGTACGCGGGGCCCAGCAGTTGCTCAAGGTCCTGCTTCAGCTCGTAGCCGTGGGCCGGTCCGCGGGCCAGAAGGGGCCAGAAGGTGCAGGCGCACTCAGCCGTCCTTCCCTTCTGGTCACATGTGCTCCAGGCCCTAGTATCGCGCATACCTAACAGGTATACATGGCCCCTGACCGGTGTACGAGGGTGTACAGGGAGGAACCTATGCGGTGGATCCACGCCGCCGGTAGGGGCCTCTCGTCCTCGTCGTGCTCCTGACCGGCCATGTCGCCTCGGGCGCCCGCGCCGACGTGGGCGTCGAGAGCGGGCGCGGGCCGCTCACCCTGGCCACCGCCGGTGACCTCACGGGCTACCTCGGCCCGCTGCTGGAGGGCTGGAACCGCGACCATCCCGACGAGAAGGTCACCCTCGTCGAACTGCCCGACTCCGCCGACGAGACCCGCGCGCAGATGGCCACCGACCTGCGGGACGGCGACCGGCACCGCTTCGACGTCCTCAACATCGACGTCAACTGGACCTCCGAGTTCGCCGCCGCGGGCTGGATACGCCCGCTGCCCCGCGACCGGTTCCCGCTCGACACCTTCCTGCCGCCGGTCGTCGACACGGCGACGTACGACGGGCGGCTGTACGCCGCCGTCCCGTACGTCACCAACGCGGGCCTCCTCCTCTACCGCAAGGACGTCCTCGCCGAGGAGGGCGTCCCCGCCGCCGCTGCACCTGGGCCGAGCTGGAGCGGTACGCCGAGACCATCGCCCCGAAGCATGGGCTCGACGGTTACGCGGGCCAGTTCCTGCCCTACGAGGGCCTCACCGTCAACGCCGCCGAGGCCGTCTACTCGGCCGGCGGCAGCATCCTCGGCGACGAGGGCGAACGCGTCACCGTGGACTCGGCGGCGGCCCGCGAGGGCATCGGATTCCTGGCGCGCGGGGTGCGCGAGGGCTGGATACCGAAGGACGCGCTCACCTACAAGGAGGAGGAGTCGAAGCAGGCCTTCCAGGACGGCCGCCTGCTCTTCCTGCGCAACTGGCCCTACGCCTACGTCGGCGCCTCCGCCGCGGACTCGAAGGTCGCCGGAAAGGTCGGCGCCGTGCCGCTGCCGGGACCCGACGGGCCCGGTACGAGCGTCCTCGGCGGCTCCAACCTGGCCGTCGGCACCCATGCCCGGCACCCCGACTCGGCCGCGCGTCTCATCGCGTACCTCACCAGCGAGCGCGTCCAGCGCCAGGTGCTCACCCGCGGCGCGCAGCCGCCCGTACGGGCCGACCTCTACGAGGACCCCGGACTCACCGAGGCGTTCCCGTACCTGCCGACCCTGCGGGGAGAGCGTGCTGGCCGCCGCGCCGCGCCCAAGAGCCCGCGCTACGACCAGGTCAGCCTGGCCGTGCAGGCGATCGTGCGCGACGCGATGACCGGGCGGCAGACGCCCGAGGCGGCGGTGCGCCGGCTGGCGCGCGAGCTGGCCGCGATCTCGCGGCGCTGAACTCTTCCGCCATCTCTAGTTACGTGTTAGGTAACGCCGACGTCTCATCTGTGTCCTCGCTGCGGTGAAAAGTGGGCATATAAGAGCCCAACACCTCAGTAGCTTCTGTTCTGTTCGTTGACACCCTCGCGACACCGCTACCTAACATGCATGCACAACAACGGCGGCTCTACAGACAGGTCTACGGGGTGAACAGGCACCACTGGTGGCGTGACGCGGTGATCTACCAGGTCTACGTCCGCAGCTTCCTCGACAGCACCGGCGACGGTGTCGGCGATCTCGCCGGCGTCCGGGCCGGGCTGCCGTATCTGCACAAGCTCGGCGTGGACGGGATCTGGCTGAGCCCCTTCTACCCCTCGCCGCAGCACGACCACGGCTACGACGTCGCCGACTACCGGGGCGTCGACCCGCTCTTCGGCGACCTCGACGAGTTCGACGCGCTGGTCGCGGCGGCCCGGCGCCTCGGCATCCGGGTGCTGCTGGACATCGTCCCCAACCACTGCTCCAGCGAGCACCCGTGGTTCCGCGAGGCCCTCGCCGCCGAGCCCGGCAGCCCGGCCCGCGCCCGCTTCCACTTCGCCGACGGCCGCGGCCCGGACGGCGACGAGCCGCCCAACAACTGGCACGCCATGTTCGGCGGACCGGCCTGGACCCGGGTGACGGAGGCCGACGGCCGCCCCGGCCAGTGGTACCTGCACATGTTCACGCCCGAGCAGCCGGACTGGAACTGGCGCACCCCCGAGGTCGCCGCCGAGTTCGACCGGATACCTCCGCTTCTGGCTCGACCGGGGGCGTCGACGGCTTCCGCATCGACGTGGCCGCCGGCCTCTACAAGCACCTGGACCTGCCCGACTCCCCGGACCCGGAGGCCGACGCCCGCACCCGCGACTCGGTCAACCGCTCGCCTGGAACCAGCCCGAGGTGCACGACGTGTGGCGGCAGTGGCGCGCGGTGTGCGAGGAGTACGCCAGCCGCGACGGCCGCGAGCGCCTCCTGGTCGGTGAGGTCTCCGGTCCCCAGCGCCCGCGAGCACGCCCGCTACGTCCGCCCCGACGAGCTCCACCAGGCCTTCTTCTTCGACCTGCTCGGCGCCCCCTGGAACCCCGACGCCTTCCGCAAGGTCATCTCCGAGGCCATGCAGGACATCGCCGGCACCGGCTCCACGGTCACCTGGGTCCTCAACAACCACGACCAGGTCCGCACCGTCACCCGCTACGGCGAACCCGCCACCGACGGCAGCGGCCCTCGGTACCGCCCGCGCCCGCGCCGCCGCGCTGCTGATGCTGGCGCTGCCCGGTGCCGCGTACATCTACCAGGGCGAGGAGCTGGGCCTGCCCGAGGTCGTCGACCTGCCCGACGACGTGCTCACCGACCCGATCTTCCACCGCACCGGCAGCCGCGCCCGCGTCCGCGACGGCTGCCGGGTGCCGCTGCCCTGGTCGGGACAGGCCTCCCGTTCGGCTTCACCTCCGGCGACGGCGCGCAAGCCCTGGCTGCCGCAGCCGGAGTACTTCGCCGAGTACGCCACCGACCGCGCCCTCGCCGACACCCGCTCCTTCCGGCACCTCTACCGAGACGGTCTCCCAGCTCCGGGGCGACCTGCCCCAGCTGGGCGAGGCACCCTGCGCTGGCTGGAGACCCCGCCCGGCGTCCTGGCCTTCGTCCGCGGTGACGGCCTGGTCTGCGCCGTCAACTTCGGCACCGCCCCCACGCCCGCGCCGGTCCCCGGCACCCCGCTGCTCACCAGCGGCCCCTGCCCGCCCGGCGTCCTGCCCGGCTCCACCGCCGCCTGGTGGATCGCCGACCTCCGACCGCCGCTTGCCCGACTCTCGAAGGGACATCAACGATGATGCGACGACGCACCCCCTGCTCACCGGCTGCACCGCCCTCGTCCTCGCCCTCGGCGCCACCGCGTGCGGCGGCTCGGGACCCGTCACGGCCGGCGGCGGTGACAAGACGCTCGGCGGACAGTCCGTCACCGTGGCCGGCGTCTGGTCCGGCACCGAGCAGGAGAACTTCCAGAAGGTGCTGGACGCCTTCTCCGAAAGACCGGCGCCAAGACGTCCTTCGTCTCCACCGGCGACAACGTCTCCACCGTCGTCGGCAGCAAGATCGAGGGTGGCAACGCTCCCGACGTGGTGATGGTCCCGCAGGTCGGCGTGCTCCAGCAGTTCGCCGGCAAGGGCTGGCTGAAGCCGCTGTCCAAGACGGCACAGAAGTCCGTGGACGCCAACTTCGCCAATGTCTGGAAGTCGTACGGCAGCGTCGACGGCACCCTCTACGGCCTGTACTTCAAGGCCGCCCACAAGTCGACCGTCTGGTACAGCCCGACGCGCTCGACCAGGCCGGGGTCGAGCCGCCGAAGACCTACGACGAGATGCTGAAGGCCGGGCAAGACCGTTTCCGACTCCGGGCTCGCCGCCTTCTCGGTCGCCGGACAGGACGGCTGGACGCTGACCGACTGGTTCGAGAACATCTACCTCTCCCAGGCCGGACCCGAGAAGTACGACGCCCTCGCCGCCCACGAACTGAAGTGGACCGACGCGAGCGTGGTCGAGGCCCTCACCACCCTCGGCAAGCTCTTCACAGGACAAGCAGCTGATCGAGGGCGGCCAGAAGGGCGCCCTGAACACCGACTTCCCGGGCTCCGTGGAGAAGGTCTTCGGCCCGAAGCCCGAGGCCGGCATGGTCTACGAGGGCGACTTCGTCGCCGGGGTCCGCCAAGGACCAGTTCGGCAAGGAGTCGGCAAGGACGCGGACTTCTTCCCGTTCCCCGCGGTCGAGGGCGGCGAGGCGCCCGTGGTCAGCGGCGGCGACGCGGCCGTCGTCCCGAAGGACGGCAAGAACTCAAGGCCGGCATGGCGCTCCTGGAGTACCTCGCCACCCCGAGGCCGCGGCCGTGGGCCGAGGCGGGCGGCTTCCTCTCCCCGAACAAGAAGCTCGACCTCGCCTCCTACGGGAACGACGTCAAGCCGGGCCACCGCCAAGTCCCTCGTGGACGCCGGCGACTCGGTCCGCTTCGACATGTCCGACCAGGCACCGGCGGCCTTCGGCGGCACCGAGGGCACGGGCGAGTGGAAGATCCTCCAGGACTTCCTGCGCGACCCGTCCGACCCGAAGGCCACCGCCGCGCAGCTGGAGACCGCGGCCGCCAAGGCCTACAAGGACTGACCGGCCATGACCTCGACCCTGGTGAAAGAGGCGAGTCCGCCCACCGCCCCCGGCCCGGCGCCCGTACGGCGCCCCCGGCGGCGCCGCGGCGGCCGTCGCCCTGCTCTTCGTCCTGCCCGCGCTGCTCCTGCTGGGCGCGCTGGTCGTCTACCCCGTGCTGTTCTCCGTCGGGCGCAGCTTCTTCGACGCCTCGGGCACGCGTTTCGTGGGCGGCGACAACTACACCGAGATGTTCAGCGACCCGGCCACCCTCAAGGCCGTCCGCAACACGGCCATCTGGGTCGTGATCGCCCCCACGCTGCTGACCGGCCTCGGCCTGATCCTCGCCGTCCTGGTCGAGAAGGTCCGCTGGGCCACCGCCTTCAAGCTGCTCCTCTTCATGCCGATGGCGGTGTCCTTCCTCGCCGCCGGCATCATCTTCCGGCTCGCCTACGACCACGATCCGGACAAGGGCGTCCTCAACGCCGCCGTGACCGGTGTGCACGACGCCTTCGCCGGCAAGTCGACCTATCCGGGCGCCCGCGCCCGCGAGGGACAGGACGGCGGCGGCCTGGTCAAGGCGGCGGACGGCTCGTACCGGACGAGTACGGGCGTGTCCCCCGGCGACACGGTGGCGCTCGGCCTGGTCGGCGTACTGCCCGACGACCTGCCGTCCGGCACGAAGCCCGCGTACGGCGCGGCGGGCCGCGAGGCGGCGACCGGTGAGGTGAGCGGTGTCGTCTACCTGGACTTCACGCCCGGCGGGGAGGGGAGCAGGGCCGGGTCGACCGGCGCGAGAACGGGCTGCCCGAGATGACGGTCGAGGCCGTGCGCGACGGCCGTACGGTCGCCACCACGACCACCGCGGCCGACGGCTCCTTCCGCTTCGAGGACCTGGCCGAGGGCTCGTACGCCGTCGAGCTGCCCGCGTCGAACTTCGCCCCGCCCTACGAGGGCGTCTCCTGGCTCGGGCCCGCGCTGGTCACGCCCGCGATCATCGGAGCGTACCTGTGGATCTGGACCGGATTCGCGATGGTCCTGATCGGCGCCGGGCTGTCGTCGCTGCCGCGCGACGCGCTGGAGGCGGCGCGGATGGACGGCGCGAACGAGTGGCAGATCTTCCGGCGGATCACCGTGCCGCTGCTGGCTCCGGTGCTGACGGTCGTCTTCATCACCCTCGTGATCAACGTGATGAAGGTCTTCGACCTCGTCTACATCATCGCGCCCGGACCCGTGCAGGAGGACGCGACGGTGCTCGCGACGCAGATGTGGCTGGTGTCGTTCGGTGGCGGCAACAACCAGGGGCTCGGCAGCGCGCTGGGCGTACTGCTCCTGCTGCTCGTCGTCCCGGCCATGGTCTTCAACGTCCGCCGCTTCGAGAGGAGCCAGCGATGAGGAGTCAGCGATGAACGCCGGTGCGGCGGTATCTGGGCAACGGGGTCGTGCAGGCATTCCTCGTGCTTATCGGCCTGGTGTGGATGACGCCGCTGGCCGGGCTGTTCCTGTCCTCGCTGCGGTCGGCCGAGGACACGGCCGAGGGCGGCTGGTGGACGGCGCTCGCCAGCCCGGGCAGCCTGTCCCTCGACAACTACTCCGCGCTGCTCGGCAACTCGGGCATCACCCAGGCCTTCTGGAACACGGTGCTGATCTCCGTGCCGACGACGCTGCTCGTCGTGGTCGTCGGGGCGCTCGCCGGGTACGCCTTCGCATGGCTGGACTTCCCGGGGCGCGAGGCGATCTTCCTGCTGGTCGTGGCGTTGCTGGTGGTGCCCGTGCAGATCGGACTGCTGCCGGTCGCCAAGCTCTTCGGGCAGCTGGGCCTGTTCGGGACCATCCGGGTGTCGTGCTCTTCCACGTGGCGTACGGGCTGCCGTTCGCGGTGTTCCTGCTGGGAACTACTTCGCCGAGATGCCCAAGGAGATGCTGGAGGCCGCGCGGATGGACGGCGGCAACGAGTGGCGGATCTTCACACGGCTGGTGCTGCCGGTGGGGAAGCCGGCCATCGCCAGCCTCGCCATCTTCCAGTTCCTGTGGGTGTGGAACGACATGCTGGTGGCGCTGTTGTTCGCGGACAGTTCGTCGCAGCCGTTGACGGTGGAACTCCAGTCGCAGATCCGTCAGTTCGGCAGCAACATCGATGTGCTGGCGCCGGGGGCGTTCCTGTCGCTGGTGGTGCCGGTGGTGGTGTTCTTCGCGTTCCAGCGGCATTTCGTGCAGGGGGTGATGGCGGGGTCCGTGAAGTGACGGTGGGTGGGCGGCGGGGAGGGTTTTCGCCCCCGCCGCCCCCTTCCCCATCCCTGGGGGCTGCGCCCCCAGACCCCCGCTTTCGGCCTGGACGGCCTCGTCCTCGAACGCCGGACGGGCTGGTCAGGCCGATGCCGGTGGGTAGAGGGACCTCGGTAGTTGTGAAGCCGCCGTCGTGTCCAGGAGCCACGGGGTGCGGGCGCGGCCCTGTGCGCCGGCCGCCGGGGCCTGGATCTCGCCCGCGCCCGACAGGGCCATCGCGACCGCGTTCGCCTTGTCCTCGCCCGCCGCGAGCAGCCACACCTCACGGGCCGCGCGGATCGCCGGCAGGGTCAGGGAGACGCGGGTGGGCGGCGGCTTCGGGGAGCCGTGGACGCCGATCACCATGCGCTCCGTCTCCCGTACGCCCGGATGCGTCCGGGAAGAGCGACGCCACGTGCGTGTCGGGCCCACGCCCAGCAGCAGGACGTCGAAGGACGGCACCGCGGCATGAGTTCTCGGGGACGGACGCCTCGGCCAGCTCCCGCGCGTACACCGCCGCCGCCGCGCCTCCACGTCCGAGCCGTGCGGCCCGTCCGACGCGGGCATCGCGTGCACCCGCTTCGGGTCCAGCGGCACCGAGTCGAGCAGCGCCTCGCGGGCCTGGGTGACGTTGCGCCTCCGGGTCGCCCTCCGGCAGGAAGCGCTCGTCGCCCCACCACAGGTCCAGGCGGGCCCAGTCGACGGCGATCCCGGGCCGGGGACCCGGCGATCGCGGCCAGCAGGCCGTTGCCGTTGCGGCCGCCGGTCAGGACCACGGACGCGCTGCCCCGGGAGGCCTGCGCGTCCACGATCTTGGTGATCAGCCGTGCCGCCGCGGCCCTCGGCCATCAGCTCCTTGTCGCGGGTGCACGACCAGCTGGGGAGTGCTCACTTCGCCGCCGCCTTCTTCACCGGGGTCTTCTCCTGCGCCGCTTCCTTCGCGGGAGCTTCGCAGCCGTCTCGACGGGAGCGAGGACCGCGACGGCGCCCCCTTTGTCCGAGGCGTCCGAGGCATCCGGCGTGTTCAGCCGGTCCACCCCGTACCGCAGCGCTGAGGCGTACGTGTCGTCCGGGTCCAGGCGGCGCAGCTCCTCCGCGATCAGCTCGGCCGTCTCGCGGCGCTTGAGCGCCACCGCGCGGGCCGGCTGGCCCTGGATGGACAGGTTCGCCAGCGGGCCGTCGGCCCGGTCCAGGACGACCGGGCCGCAGTCGATGTCCATCCGGACCGCCGTCAAGACCCGGACCGTTGGAAGCGGTGCGCTTCACCGGCACGTCCAGGCGGTCCGCGAGCCACATCGCGAGCAGCTCGCAGCTCGGGTTGTACTCCTCGCCCTCCACCTCGACCGCCTGCACCTCGCAGTCGACCTGGTCCAGGGCCGCCGCGAGCATCGAGCGCCACGGCGTGATGCGGGTCCAGGACAGGTCGGTGTCGCCCGGCGTGTAGGCGTCGGCGCGGGCGGCCAGCTCCCGTACCGGCTCCTCGCAGGCGTAGGTGTCGGTGACCCCGGCGCTGGGCCAGGGCGCCCAGCGGGTCCCCCGGCCGGGTCCAGCGGCGCGTTCACCGGCCACCACACCACGACCGGCGCGTCCGGCAACAGCAGCGGCAGGACCACCGACTGGGCGTGGTCGACGACGTCGCCGTACAGGCGCAGCACGATCGTCTCGCCGGTGCCCGCGTCGGCGCCGAGGCGTACCTCCGCGTCCAGCCGGGACTTCGTACGGTCCCGGGGCGAGCGCGAGACGCGCTTGATGACGACGAGCGTGCGCGAGGGGTGCTCGTGCGCGGCGTCGCTCGCGGCCTTCAGCGCGTCGTAGGCGTTCTCCTCGTCGGTGACGATGACCAGGGTGAGCACCATGCCGATGGCCGGGGTGCCGATCGCCCGGCGTCCCAGCACCAGTGCCTTGTTGATCTTGCTGGCCGTGGTGTCCGTGAGGTCCGTCTTCATGGGCGGCGCCAGCTCCGTCCGTCTCGTTCGAGCATGTGGTCCGGCCTCGACGGGCCCCCAGGTACCGGCCGGGTACTGGGCCGGAGCGCCGTGCTCGTCCCAGTACCGCTCGATCGGGTCGAGGATCTTCCAGGACAGCTCGACCTCCTCGGTGCGCGGGAAGAGGTTGGCGTCGCCCAGGAGCATCAGTCCAGGATGAGGCGCTCTGTACGCCTCCGGGCTGGACTCCGTGAAGGACTCGCCGTACGCGAAGTCCATGGACACGTCCCGGGATCTCCATCGACGTGCCCGGCACCTTGAGCCGAAGCGGACGGTGACGCCCTCGTCGGGCTGGACGCGGACGACGATCGCGTTCGAGCCGAGTTCCTCGGTGGCCGTGGAGTCGAAGGGGAGTGCGGCGCGCGCTGGAAGACGACCGCGATCTCGGTGACCCGGCGGCCGAGGCGCTTGCCGGTGCGCAGGTAGAAGGGGACGCCCGCCCAGCGACGGTTGTCGATGCCGACCTTGATCGCGGCGTAGGTGTCGGTCTTCGACTTCGGGTCGATGCCGTCCTCTTCGAGGTAGCCGACGGCCTTCGCGCCGCCCTGCCAGCCCGCCGCGTACTGGGCGTGCACGGTGTCCCGGCCCAGGTCCTGGGGAGCCGGACCGCGCCGAGCACCTTGGTCTTCTCCGCCGCCAGCGCGTCCGCGTCGAAGGAGGCGGGCTCCTCCATCGCGGTCAGCGCGAGCAGTTGGAGGAGGTGGTTCTGGATGACGTCGCGGGCGGCGCCGATGCCGTCGTAGTAGCCGGCCCGGCACGCCGATGCCGATGTCCTCGGCCATCGTGATCTGGATGTGGTCCACGTAGGACCGGTTCCAGATCGGCTCGAACATCGTGTTGGCGAAGCGGAGCGCCAGGATGTTCTGGACGGTCTCCTTGCCCAGGTAGTGGTCGATGCGGAAGACCTGGTCCGGGGCGAAGACCTCGTGGACGATCGCGTTGAGCTCCTCGGCCGACTTCAGGTCGTGGCCGAACGGCTTCTCGATCACCGCGCGGCGCCAGGAGCCGCTCGACTGGTCGGCCAGCTGGTGCTTCTTCAGCTGCTGGATGACCACCGGGAAGGACTTCGGCGGCACCGACAGGTAGAAGGCGAAGTTGCCGCCCGTGCCCTGCGCCTTGTCCAGCTCGTCGATGGTGCCGCGCAGCCGCCTCGAACGCCTCGTCGTCGTCGAAGGTGCCCTGGACGAAGCGCATGCCCTGGCTGAGCTGCTGCCAGACCTCCTCACGGAAGGGCGTTCGGGGAGTGTTCCTTGACGGCGTCGTGCACGACCTGGGCGAAGTCCTCGTGTTCCCAGTCGCGGCGGGCGAAACCGACGAGCGAGAAGCCCGGCGGCAACAAACCCCGGTTGGCGAGGTCGTACACGGCGGGCATGAGCTTCTTGCAGGAGAGGTCGCCGGTGACGCCGAAGATGACCAGACCCGACGGCCCCGCGATACGCGGGAGCCGTCGGTCTGCGGGGTCACGCAGCGGGTTGCTGCTTGACAATGTTTTAGCTCCTCCGAGGGGGCGAGGCGCTTCCAGCTCGCGCCTCGGTCGACTTCAGCAGGTCCGTCCAGGAGTCCTCGAACTTGTCGACGCCCTCGCTTCTCCAGCAGCTGGACCACCTCGTCGTAGCCGATCCCGAGCTTCTCGACCGCGTCGAGGTCGGCGCGGGCCTGCTCGTAGGTGCCGGCGACGGTGTTGCCGGTGATCTCGCCGTGGTCCTCGGTGGCCTCCAGCGTGGCCTCCGGCATGGTGTTGACCGTGTTGGGCGCGACCAGGTCGGTGACGTACATGGTGTCGCTGTACGCCTTGTCCTTCACGCCGGTCGACGCCCACAGCGGACGCTGCTTGTTGGCGCCGGCCTTCTCCAGGGCGTTCCAGCGGTCGGAGGCGAAGACCTCCTCGTACGCCTGGTAGGCGAGACGGGCGTTGGCGACGGCGGCCTTGCCGCGCAGGGCCTTGGCCTCGTCGGTGCCGAGCGCGTCGATCCGCTTGTCGATCTCGGTGTCCACGCGGGACACGAAGAGGACGCCACCGAGTGGATCTGCGACAGGTCCAGGCCGCGCTCCTTGGCCTTCTCCAGGCCGGTCAGGAAGGCGTCCATGACCAGGCGGTAGCGCTCCAGCGAGAAGATCAGCGTGACGTTGACGCTGATGCCCAGGCCGATCGTCTCGGCGATCGCCGGGATACCCGCCTCGGTCGCCGGGATCTTGATCAGCGTGTTGGGCCGGTCCACCAGCCAGGCGAGCTGCTTGGCCTCGGCGACCGTCGCCTTGGTGTTGTGCGCGAGGCGCGGGTCGACCTCGATGGAGACCCGGCCGTCGCCTTGCCGCCGGTGGCGTCGAAGACGGGGCGCAGGATGTCGGCGGCGTCGCGGACGTCCGCCGTGGTGATCATGCGGATGGCCTCTTCGACCGTGACCTTGCGGAAGGCGAGGTCGGAGAGCTGCTGGTCGTAGCCGTCGCCCTGCGAGATCGCCTTCTGGAAGATCGACGGGTTGGTGGTGACGCCCACGACTGCTGCTGGTCGATCAGCTCGGCGAGGTTGCCGGACGTGATCCGCTTGCGCGACAGGTCGTCCAGCCAGATCGCGACGCCTTCATCGGAGAGGCGCTTGAGTGCGTCTGTCATGGAAAATGCATCTCCTACGTGTCGTGTGTGAGCGTCAGCGCTGGGCTGCGGTCAGCGATTCCCGGGCAGCGGCGGCCACGTTCTCGGCAGTGAAGCCGAACTCGCGGAAGAGCACCTTGCCGTCCGCCGAAGCACCGAAGTGCTCCAGGGAAACGATGCGGCCGGCGTCCCCCACGTACTTGTGCCAGGTGAGGCCGATCCGGCCTCGACCGCGACACGGGCCCTCACGGACGGGGGGCAGGACACTGTCCCGGTACCCCTGGTCCTGCTGCTCGAACCACTCGACGGACGGCATGGACACCACGCGGGTCGGCACACCGTCGGCCTGGAGCCGCTCGCGCGCCTCGACGGCGACGTGCACCTCGGAACCGGTGGCGATCAGCACCACCTCGGCGTCGCCGCCCTCGGCCTCGAACAGCACGTAGCCGCCCTTGGCCGCGTCGTCGTTCGGCTCGTACGTCGGCACGCCCTGGCGGGTCAGCGCCAGTCCGTGCGGCTGGCCCTTGCCGAACTCCTTCGTCCAGCGGCGCAGGATCTCGCGCCAGGCGATGGCCGTCTCATTGGCGTCCGCCGGGCGGACCACGTTCAGACCCGGGATGGCGCGCAGCGGGCGAGGTGCTCGACGGGCTGGTGGGTCGGGCCGTCCTCGCCCAGACCGATGGAGTCGTGCGTCACACGTACGTCACCGGCAGGTGCATCAGCGCCGACAGCCGCACGGCGTTGCGCATGTAGTCGGGAAGACCAGGAACGTTCCGCCGTAGATGCGGGTGCGTTGCCGTGCAGCGCGATGCCGTTCATCTCGGCGGCCATCGCGTGCTCGCGGATGCCGAAGTGAATCGTGCGGCCGTACGGGTCCGCCTCGGGCAGCGGGTTGTCCGCCGGGAGGAAGGAGGACGTCTTGTCGATCGTCGTGTTGTTCGAGCCGGCCAGGTCGGCGGAGCCGCCCCACAGCTCGGGGACGATCGCGCCGAGCGCCTGGAGCACCTTGCCGGACGCGGCGCGGGTGGCGACGCCCTTGCCGGTCTCGAAGACCGGGATCTTCTCCCTCCCAGCCCTTGGGCAGCTCGCCCTTGGCGACCCGCTCGTACTCGGCGGCGCGGTCGGGGTTGTTGTCCGCCACTGCTGGAAGGACTTCTCCACACGGCGCGGGCCGCCTGGCCTGCTCCAGCGCCTGCCGGGTGTGACCGATGACCTCGTCGGAGACCTCGAAGGACTTCTCCGGGTCGAAGCCCAGGACCCGCTTGGTCGCCGCGACCTCGTCGTCGCCGAGCGCCGAGCCGTGCGCGGCCTCGGTGTTCTGGGCGTTCGGGGCGGGCCAGGCGATGATCGAGCGCATGGCGATGAAGGACGGCCGGTCGGTGACCTGCTTCGCCGCCTCGATCGCGTCGTAGAGCGCGTTCGGGTCCAGGTCGCCGTCGGGCTTCAGGGCGACGCGCTGCAGTGCCAGCCGTACGCCTCGTAGCGCTTGCAGGTGTCCTCGAGGACGGCGGTCTCGGTGTCGCCCTCGATCGAGATGTGGTTGTCGTCCCAGAGCAGGACCAGGTTGCCGAGCTTCTGGTGGCCCGCGAGGAGGAGGCCTCGGCGGAGATGCCCTCCTGGAGGCAGCCGTCACCGGCGATGCAGTAGATGAAGTGGTCGAACGGGGACTCGCCGCGGCGGCGCTCCGGGTCGAACAGACCGCGCTCGTAGCGGGCGGCCATCGCCATGCCCACCGCGTTGGCGACACCCTGGCCGAGCAGGCCGGTCGTCGTCTCCACGCCCGTGGTGTGGCCGTACTCGGGGTGGCCCGGGGTCTTGGAGCCCCACGTTCGGAAGGACTCCAGGTCCGCCAGCTCCAGGCCGAAGCCGGCCAGGTACAGCTGCGTGCAGAGGGTCAGGGACGAGTGGCCGGCGGACAGCACGAAACGGTCGCGCCCGACCCAGTTCGCGTCGGCAGGGTCGTGCCGCATCACCTTCTGGAAGAGGGTGTAGGCGGCGGGCGCCAGGCTCATCGCCGGACCGGATGGCCGTTGCCAACCTTCTGTACGGCATCGGCGGCCAGGACGCGGGCGGTGTCCACGGCCCGCTGGTCAGTTCAGGTCCACTCGAGGTCTGTGGTGGTCGGCTTGGTGCTCACCTGAGTCCAGGGCTCCTCTCCACATGTCGGATGCCGGTGCACGTGGGCGCCCACCGGCTGCCGGCGCGTCTGAGTCGGCCGGCCGTTGTTGAGCCTACCCCCGTAAGTACGTGCGTTTTCCGCTGGAAACCAGACTGCCGGGACTCTCTTGGATCCGCCTGTCGACTGGGCGAAACCGCCGTTCGGCCAAGTGAATACGGAGCCGCTCATCGGACCGCTCAATCGACCGTCGAACGCACGTCGGAGCACCCCTTCCAACGACCCCACCCCGCGAAGGCCGAGGTATGGGCAACGTCTAAAGTGGCGTGGTACGCGCGAGCCTTTACCGCCACTTCACACGGTCGGGCTTGCTGGGAGTCTCTGTCAGGGGTGTGCGTGACGGCCGTTGAATCCCGTCCAGCGGGGGTTATCGGGACGAGCCAGAGCCCGAGTCACCGGCCGTTCGGGGCCCGTGTCAAGGCGTTCGTGGCGTTGACCAAGCCGCGGATCATCGAGCTTCTGCTGATCACCACCGTTCCGGTGATGTTCCTGGCCGAACAGGGTGTTCCGGATCTGAAGCTGGTGCTGCTGACCTGTGTCGGCGGTTACCTGTCCGCGGGCGGCGCCAACGCGCTGAACATGTACATCGACCGCGACATCGACGCGTTGATGGACCGGACCTCGCAGCGGCCACTGGTGACCGGCATGGTCAGCCCGGCCGAATGCCTCGTCTTCGGCTTCACCCTGGCCATCGTCTCGACGCTGTTGTTCGGCCTCACCGTCAACTGGCTGTCGGCCTGGCTCTCGCTCGGCGCCCTCCTCTTCTACGTCGTCGTCTACACGATGATCCTCAAGCGCCGCACCTCGCAGAACATCGTCTGGGGCGGCATCGCCGGCTGTCTGCCGGTACTCATCGGCTGGTCGGCCGTGACCAACTCGATGTCCTGGGCGCCGATCATCCTCTTCGGGGTGATGTTCTTCTGGACGCCGCCGCACTACTGGCCGCTGTCCATGAAGGGTCAAGGAGGACTACGCGCGCGTCGGCGTGCCGATGCTCCCGGTCATCGCCTCCAACAAGGTCGTCGCCCGGCAGATCGTCATCTACAGCTGGGTGATGGTCGTCGTGTCGCTGCTGCTGACGCCGCTCGGCTACACCGGCTGGTTCTACACGGCGGTGGCCCTGCTGGCCGGCGGCATGTGGCTGTGGGAGGCGCACAGGCTGCAGAACCGCGCCAAGTCCGAGGCGACGGGGGCAAGCTCAAGGAGATGCGGCTCTTCCACTGGTCCATCACCTATGTGTCGGTGCTGTTCCTGGCGATCGCGGTGGATCCCTTCCTGCGCTGAGCAGCTCCTTGTGAAGGCTCCGACGGGCGGGGTGCG
Organism: Streptomyces thinghirensis; assembly: GCA_021502835.1. The sequence goes on along the minus strand of JAKFGP010000058.1, from coordinate 153,200 downwards.
TGGTCAAGGCCACGCACCCCGCCCGTCGCCGTTTGATCTACCCGTCGGTAGCATCCTGGTCATGGCAGACACGCAGCAGGTTGACACGAAGGCCGACCGGCGGGCCGAGCGCCGGGTGACCCGGCTGGCCGGGCGGATCGACTCCTTCTCCAAGGCGCACGGCGGCGCCGAGGGCCAGGTGGCCTACCTCGGTGAGCGCGGTGCCCGGATCGTGCTCGTCGGCGCGGACGGCGCCTGGGGGCGACCTGGTCGCGCGCTCCTACGAGACGGCGCGGAAGGCCGTGGAGAAGTCCGGGATCACCGTCCACGAGGACTTCGACGGCGAGTTCGCGGCCAAGGTGGAGACCGGCCCCTGCTGAGTGGTCGCGCATGGCGGGCATCCAGGTGGGCGGCCCGAGCAACACCTGAGACCGGGTTCACCCGTTGGGACCGTAGGAAGCCGTCAGGGCTCACGAGCCGCAAGGCCCGGGAACCGCACGGCGCACGGTCCCATCACGGGGAGCCCGGATGATCGAAACGCCGTCCCTGGTGGACCAGTACTGCCACGGCGTCCTGAGAACGGAGCTGGGCCTCGGCACCTTTCGAGGCCCGGCTGGCCCGCACCGAGGGACCGCCCGCGCCGGGCACCACCCTCTTCGACACCCAGACCGGCTTCGCGGTACGCCGCTGGTGCCCGCCCTGCTGGGCTGGAACCGCACCGCCCGCCCGCCGCTATCTGGCCCGGCGCCGGGAGCTGGGCGTCATGGAGGCCGACCGCCGGCTGCTGCGCGGGCAGCGGTATCACGACCTACCTGGTCGACGCGGGCCTACCCGGCGACCTCACCGGCCCCCGCCGAGATGGCGTCGCCGCGGACCGGACGCGCTCACGAGATCGTGCGCCTCGAACTGCTCGCCGAGCGGGTCGCCGACACCTCCGGCACCGTCGAGTCATTCCTCGCCAACCTCGCCGAGGCCGTGCACGGCGCCGCCGCGAACGCGGTCGCCTTCACCTCCGTCGCGGGCGATACGGCACGGCCTGGCGCTCGCGCCGGAACCGCCGAGGCCCGGGGAGGTGCGCGGCGCCGTCGCCCGCTGGCTGACCGGACGCGAGGTCGGCGGTGAGCTGAGCGACCCGGTACTGCTGCGGCACCTGCTGTGGATCGCCGGCGCCTCGGGTCTGCCGCTCCAGCTGCACGCGGGCCTCGGCGAGCCCGGCCTGCGCATCGACCGCACCGACCCGGTCCTGCTGACGGACTTCGTGCGGGCCACCGCCGGCCTCGGCACCGACCTGGTCCTGCTGCACGGCTACCCGTACCACCGCCACGCCGCCCACCTCGCCAGCGTCTTCCCCCACATCTACAGCCGACTCGGGCGCCGCCCTGGTGCGCACCGGCGCCCGCGCGGCCACGGTTCTCGCGGAGATCCTAGAGCTGGCCCCCTTCGGCAAGATCCTGTTCTCCAGCGGCGCCCAGGGCCTGCCCGAGCTGCAGTGGTCCGCCGCCCGGCTGTTCCGCGAGGCCCTGGGACGAGGTGCTGGGCACCCTGGGTCGAGCCGAGGGGCGTGGTCCCTGGGGACCGCAGCGGTGGCGGGGATGATCGCTTCGGGGAACGCGGGGCGGGTGTACGGCCTGGAGCAGGCACCGGGGCCTCCCGCCGGGAACGTCAGCCCGTTCAGGCCCGTGTGAGCGTCGCCTCCGCCGCCGGGCCGGGCACACCGGCCGTCTCCTCCGGCCGCTCGCGCAGCGCCAGCGCACCCCTCAGCGCCGCGATCCACATCACGCACGAGCGAGCATGTGCAGGGCGACCAGGACCTCGGGCAGGTCGGTGAAGTACTGGACGTAGCCGATGGCCCCCTGTGCGGCAGCACCAGGAACAGGTCGCGGGTGCGGGCCAGCGGGCCCCTTGGGCGCGTCGACCGCCTTCAGGACGAACCACAGGGCGAACGTCAGCGTCACCACGACCCACGCCAGCACGGCGTGCACCTTGCTCACCGTCTCCCAGTCGAGCGCGGCATGCGGGGGACATCGCTGGAGTCGCCCGCGTGCGGACCGGCCCCGGTGACCACCGTGCCGACCGCGATCAGCAGCACGGAGACGGCGATCAGTGCCCACACCAGCTGCTGGACGACGCCCTGCCGACCAGGGGGCGCGGTGCCGCGTCGCCCTCCCGGGTGCGCTGCCACATCACGGTCGCGACGGCGATCAGCGCGGTCGACAGCAGGAAGTGGGCCGCGACGGTGTACGGGTTGAGGCCGACCAGGACCACGATGCCGCCGAGGATCGCCGTTGCCCATCACGATCCAGAACTGCAGCCAGCCCAGCCCGCGTCAAGTCACGCCGGTAGGGCTTCTGCGACCGCGCGGCGATGATCGCCCAGCCGACGCGGCGCACAGCACGTAGGTCAGCAGGCGGTTGCCGAACTCGATGACGCCGTGAAGCCCATCTCACTGGTGGTGGTCAGCGAGTCGTCGGTGCACTTGGGCCAGGTCGGGCAGCCGAGGCCCGAGCCGGTCAGGCGCACGGCACCGCCGGTGACGACGATGAGCACCGCCATGGTGAGCGCGGCGAGGGCCGCCCGGCGGACCGTCCGGGGCTCCGGGGTCCAGCGTGCGGCGATGAAGGCGAGTGGGTTGCGCACGGCGGCTGCGGCGTCGGCGCGGGTCACGTTTGGCACGCCGTCCATCGTAGGCGTCCGCTTGTGCACGCTTTCACTAGGGTCCCGATCTCCGGCCCGGGCGCCTACTCCCAGCGGAAGAACCTCCCGGCCGCCGCGAGCCCCCCGACCGCCCACACGGCGAGGATTCCCAGGTCGCCCCAGGGCATCCCGGCCCCGTGCTGGAGGACGTCCCGCAGCCCGTCCGACAGGGCGGGAGATCGGCAACAGCCCCAGCACGCTCTGCGCCGCGTCCGGGAACTTGTCCAGCGGCACGATCACCCCGCCGCCCACGAGCAGCAGCAGGAAGACCAGGTTAGCGGCGGCCAGCGTAGCCTCCGCCTTCAGCGTGCCCGCCATCAGCAGCCCGGAGCCCGGAGAAGGCGGCCGTGCCGAGGACCAGGAGCAGCAGCACGGCGAACGGGTTGCCGTGCGGCGACCAGCCCAGCGCGGAAGGCGATCACCGTCAGCAGGACGATCTGGAGGACCTCAGTGCACCAGCACGGACACCGTCTTCGCGGTCATCAGTGCCCAGCGCGGCAGCGGCGAGGCGGCCAGCCGCTTGAGTACGCCGGCCACCGGCGCTCGAAGCCGGTGCCGATGGCCTGCCCGGTGAACGCCGTCGACATCACGGCGAGCGCCAGGATGCCGGGCGCGAGGAAGTCGACGGCCTCGCCGGCGCCGGTGTCGATGATGTCCACGAGCTGAACAGGAGGAGCAGCAGCGTCGGGATGATCACCGTCAGCAGCAACTGCTCGCCGTTGCGCAGCAGCATCTTCGTCTCGAGCACGGCCTGGGTCGCGATCATGCGGCCGAGTGGCGCGGCACCGGGCTTCGGCGTGTACGTACCGGTGGTCGTCGTCGTCATGAGCGCAACTCCTTGCCCGTCAGCTCCAGAAAGACGTCCTCCAGGGTGTGTGCCGCTCCACCGAGATGCGGTCCGGCATCACCCCGTGCTGGGCGCACCAGGAGGTCACCGTGGCGAGCAGCTGGGGGTCGACCTTGCCGTTGACGCGGTAGGAGCCCGGGGTCAGCTCGGCGGCCGCGCGGAGTCCGCGGGCAGCGCCTGAGCAGGGACGCGACGTCCAGTCCGGGCCGGCCGGAGAACCGCAGGGTGTTCTCGGCGCCACCGCGGCACAGCTCCTCGGGCGAGCCCTGCGCGATGACCCGGCCGGCGTCGATGACGGCGACGTCGTCGGCCAGCTGCTCGGCCTCGTCCATGTGGTGCGTGGTGAGGATCACCGAGGACGCCGTCGCCGCGCAGGTCCCGTACGAGGTCCCAGGTGGCGCGGCGGGCCTGCGGATCCAGGCCGGCGGTGGGCTCGTCCAGGAACACCAGCTCGGGGCGGCCGACGACGGCCATCGCCAGGGCGAGCCGCTGCTGCTGGCCGCCGGAGAGTCTGCGGTACGTCGTCCGGCCGCACGAGCCGAGGCCGAGCCGCTCGATCAGCGCGTCGACGTCCAGCGGGTGGGCGTGCAGCTTCGCGACGTGGCGCAGCATCTCGTCCGCGCGGGCGCCGGAGTAGACGCCGCCGGACTGGAGCATCACGCCGATCCGGGGCCGCAGCTCGGAGCCCTGTGCCACCGGGTCGAGGCCCAGCACGCGCACCGTGCCGGAGTCGGGCCCGCGGTAACCCTCTGCAGGTCTCGACGGTGGTCGTCTTGCCCGCCCCGTTGGGGCCGAGTACGGCGGTCACACCCGCCCGGGCCACCAGGTCGAGGCCGTCCACCGCGGTCTTCGTGCCGTACCGCTTCACCAGGGCCTGGACCTGGACCACGGGCTCGCTTCGCATGGGTCACGAGTCTAGGTACGCGGCCGGGGACTCAGGCGCGGGGGTGCGGGATCTCCTCCGGAGGGGTGGGCGTACAGGGGCGCTCGTGGGGGCCGGTGAACGCTTGCGGACCGGGACGGCGTACGCCGCTCAGGGCCGTGTGCGGGCGGCCGCGGGGGGGGCCACGGCACTGAGGTGGCCGTACGCGGGCGGACGCAGGGGTTTGCCGCGGGGATTGGACGCGGTGCTTGTGGCGTCCGGGCGCGGGTGGGTACGGGGGCGGCGCTCGTCGGCGTACGGGGCTCAGGCCCGTGAGCCGTCGCTCGCGGGGTGTGCCGAGGCTCGCGAGGCGCCCCGCGCGGGGCCGCTCACCGGTGCCCGGTGCGGCAGCGGGCGACCGGGCACGTCGTTCGAGGCCGGTTGCCCGGGCCGTCACTCGCGGGGACGGTGCGCGGCGAGCCAGCGCTCCGCGTAGGCGACCGCGTCCGCCAGCGGGAACAGCCGCGTGACGGCCGCGCCGACCCGTCCCCTGGTACGACGGGCCGGTCCCGTTCGAAGTCGTGGCCCAGCTCGTCGAACCGGTCCGAGGTGATCGACACCTCGGTGACCCGTTCCCCAGCCCACCGGTCCCGGCCGCCCCACCTCCACCAGCGGGGACGGAATCAGGTACTCGGCGAGGTGGAAGCCCGTGCACACCTCGAAGCCCGCGCCGAGCAGCAGCACCCGGGCGCCCAGCCGCTCCAGGGTCGCCAGCGGACTGCGCTCGCCCCAGCCGGCAATCGGTCGCGTGCCCCGCGACCACCTCGGCGGGCGCGTGGGCCGAGGGCCGCGAAGGACGTCTGCGGGTGCGCGCTGCGCAGGGCGCCCGGCCAGGTGCGTACGGTCTCGGGCAGCACCCCGACCCCGCGTGAGGGCGTGATCAGCGGGGTCGTAGGCGGGCATCGCGGTCCGGACGGTGTCCCACCACTCCTCGGGCACCGGCGGGCTCTTCCACAGGCCGGGTCCGAGAGGTCGCCGGGTCTGGGTGGGGACCACCAGCGTGCCGTCCGGGCCGAGCGCGTCGAGCAGTCCCTGGACGACCGCGACCGGGACCTCCGCAGACCCAGCCGAGAGTGCTGAGGGAGGAGTGCACGAGGAGGGTGTCGTCGGTCCGCACACCGAAGCTGCGCGCAGCCCGGCGGCGATCGCGCCGCGGGGTGACGAGTGGGCCGGTGGGAGGGGGTGGGGCGCCGGGGAGTGCCCCGGGCCGATCCCGCGCGCCACCGGTTGATCGATCAGAGATCGTTTCCGCAGGTCAGGTTAAGGTGTACCCAAGTGACGCAGGGCACCGCACGAAGATCCGGACGCGGCTTGCCGACCCCGGAGGAATTACGCAACAATGGCGTTGTGAAAAACGTTGGCGAGGCTCCGCGCAGGAGGAACTCGCGACCGGTGAGCGGTCCACCTGCAACCGTGTCTGCGCGCTCCGTCCTGGACCACGGGCCGTCGACCGTCGCCGAGCTCGCCGGGCGTCTGGGTCTCACCCAGGCCGCCGTCCGGCGCCACCTCGACGCGCTGGTCGCCGACGACGTGGTCGAAGCCCGTGAGCAGCGGGTCTACGGCACGCGCACGCGCGGACGACCCGCCAAGGTCTTCGCGCTCACCGACTGCGGCCGGGACGCCTCGACCAGTCGCACGACAAGCTGGCGCGCGACGCCCTGCGCTGGATCGGCCGGCAGGAGGGCGGGAGCAGGCGATCGCCGCCTTCGCCCGCGCCCGGATCGCCGCCCAGGGAGGTGCGTACCCAAGGCGGTCGAGTCCGTCCCGCCCGAGAAGCGCACGGAAGCGCTGGCCAAGGCCCTGAGCGCGGACGGGTACGCTGCTACCGCGCGGGAGCGCACCCCACCCCCGAGCAGGGCGAGCAGCTGTGCCAGCACCATGCCCGGTCGCCCACGTCGCAGGAGCAGTTTCCCGCAGTTGTGCGAGGCGGAGACGGAATTTTTCGCCGAGCTGCTCGGTACTCATGCACAGCGGCTCGCGACCATCGCGCACGGCGACGGGGTCTGCACCACGTTCATTCCGAAGACTTCGCACGCGCCGCCGCCCCGGCGCAAGCGCCCACGAACACCGCTAACGCATCCTGCAAGCACGGCCGGGAGGAACCCCGCATGACTCTCCCCACGGAGACTGCTCTCACCCTGAGCTCGAGGGCCTGGGCAAGTACGAATACGGCTGGGCCGACTCCGACACGGCCGGCGCCTCTGCCAAGCGCGGCATCAACGAGGACTCGTCCGCGACATCTCGTCGAAGAAGAACGAGCCGGAGTGGATGACCAAGCTCCGCCTCAAGGGCCTGCGCCTCTTCGAGAAGAAGCCCATGCCGAACTGGGGCTCGGACCTGTCGGGCATCGACTTCGACAACATCAAGTACTTCGTGCGCTCCACGGAGAAGCAGGCGGAGTCCTGGGAGGACCTGCCCGAGGACATCAAGAACACGTACGACAAGCTCGGCATCCCCGAGGCGGAGAAGCAGCGCCCGTCGCCGGTGTCGCGGCCCAGTACGAGTCCGAGGTCGTCTACCACCAGATCCGCGAGGACCTGGAGGAGCAGGGCGTCATCTTCCTGGACACCGACACGGCCCTGAAGGAGCACCCGGAGCTCTTCAAGGAGTACTTCGGGACCGTCATCCCCGTCGGCGACAACAAGTTCGCCTCGCTGAACAGCGCGGTGTGGTCCGGCGGCTCTTCATCTACGTGCCGAAGGGCGTGCACGTCGAGATCCCGCTCCAGGCCTACTTCCGTATCAACACGGAGAACATGGGTCAGTTCGAGCGGACCCTGATCATCGTCGACGAGGGTGCCTACGTGCACTACGTCGAGGGCTGCACGGCTCCGATCTACAAGTCGGACTCGCTGCACTCCGCCGTGGTCGAGATCATCGTCAAGAAGAACGCCCGCTGCCGCTACACGACCATCCAGAACTGGTCGAACAACGTCTACAACCTGGTCACCAAGCGCGCCGTGGCGTACGAGGGCGCGACCATGGAGTGGATCGACGGCAACATCGGCCCAAGGTGACGATGAAGTACCCGGCCGTCTACCTGATGGGCGAGCACGCCAAGGGCGAGACCCTGTCCATCGCCTTCGCGGGCGAGGGCCAGCACCAGGACGCCGGCTCCAAGATGGTCCACATGGCGCCCAACACGTCCTCCAACATCGTCTCCAAGTCCGTGGCGGCGCGGCGGCGGCCGCACCTCCTACCGCGGTCTCGTCGAGATCGGCGAGGCGCCCACGGCTCCAAGTCGAACGTGCTGTGCGACGCGCTGCTCGTCGACACCATCTCCCGCTCCGACACGTACCCCCTACGCGGACGTCCGCGAGGACGACGTGTCCATGGGCCACGAGGCGACCGTCTCCAAGGTCTCCGAGGACCAGCTCTTCTACCTGATGAGCCGAGGTCTGAGCGAGTTCGAGGCGATGGCGATGATCGTGCGCGGCTTCGTCGAGCCGATCGCCAAGGAGCTGCCGATGGAGTACGCCCTCGAGCTCAACCGGCTGATCGAGCTGCAGATGGAAGGCGCGGTCGGCTAAGACCCGCCCCCGAAGCAGTCGCCAGATTTCTGACGTAGGAAGAGAGCAGACCGACAGCCATGGCTGAGGCTCAGAACATCCCCGTGGGGTCCACCACCGCGGCCAGATCGCGGTGGCCGCCGAGTCGACCGTCGCCACGCGCATGAGCGCGCCCGCGTCCTTCGACGTGGCGGACTTCCCGGTCCCGCACGGCCGCGAGGAGGAGTGGCGGTTCACGCCGCTGGAGCGGCTGCGCGGGCTGCACGACGGCACCGCGTCGCCACCGGCGACGGCGTGAAGGTCGACACGACGCGCTGAGGGTGTCGTCGTGGAGACCGTCGGCCGTGACGACGCGCGCATCGGCAGGGCCGGCACCCCCGTGGACCGGGTCGCCGCCCAGGCCTACTCGGCGTTCGAGAAGGCCGGCGTGCTCACCGTCCCCAAGGAGACGGTCCTCACCGAGCCGATCCGCATCGCCGTGCACGGCGAGGGCGGCACCGCCTACGCCCACCAGGTCGTCGAGCTGCTGGTGCCTTCGCCGAGGCCGTGGTCGTCATCGACCACACCGGTGACGCGGGTGCTCGCCGCCAACGTCGACTACGTCCTGGGCGACGGCGCCAAGCTGACCGTCGTCCCCGTCCAGGACTGGGGACGACAAGGCCGTCGCACGTCGGCCAGCACAACGCGCTGATCGGCCGGGACGCCACCTTCAACGTCCTTCGTGGTCACCTTCGGCGGCGACCTGGTCCGGCTGCACCCGCGCGTCGCCTACGCCGGTCCCCGGCGGCGAGGCCGAGCTGTTCGGCCTCTACTTCACCGACCAGGGCCAGCACCAGGAGCCACCGCCTCCTGGTCGACCACAACGTCCCGCACTGCAAGTCCAACGTCGTCTACAAGGGCGCGCTGCAGGGCGACGACGGCGCACGCGGTCTGGATCGGCGACGTGCTCATCGAGGTCAGCGGCCGAGGGCACCGACACCTACGAGATGAACCGCAACCTCGTCCTCACGGACGGCGCGCGGGTCGACTCGGTGCCGAACCTGGAGATCGAGACCGGCGAGATCGTCGGCGCCGGCCACGCCTCGGCCACCGGCCGCTTCGACGACGAGCAGCTCTTCTACCTGATGGGCGCGTGGCATCCCCGAGATCGACGCCCGCCGCCTGGTGGTCCGCGTCTTCTTCGCCGAGCTGGTCCAGCAGATCGGTGTCCCGGACATCGAGGAGCGTCTGCTCACCAAGATCGACGAGTGAGTTGGAGGCGTCGGTCGGATGACCTTCGTACGCGTCTCGTGGAGCGGGCGAGCTGGAGGAGGACACCCCCAAGCGGGTGGAACTCGACGGCACGCCGATCTCCGTCGTGCGGACCGAGGGCGAGCTGTTCGCGATCCACGACATCTGCTCGCACGCGAACGTCTCCTCGCCGAGGGCGAGGTCGACGACTGCCACATCGAGTGCTGGCTGCACGGCTCGCGCTTCGACCTCCGTTCCGGCAAGCCCGACAGTCTTCCGGCGACGCGCCCCGTCCCCGTATACCCCGTAAAGATCGAAGGGGACGACGTGCTCGTCTCCCCTCACCCAGGAGTCCTGAGGCACCCATGGCAACGCTTGAAATCCGAGACCTGCACGTCACCGTCGAGGCCGACAACGCCACGAAGGAGATCCTCAAGGGCGTCGACCTCACCGTGAAGCAGGGCGAGACGCACGCCATCAGCGGGCCCGAACGGCTCCGGCAAGTCGACCCTCGCCTACTCCCTCGCGGGTCACCCCAAGTACACGATCACCGGCGGCACCGTCACCCTCGACGGCGAGGACGTCCTGAGATGTCCGTCGACGAGCGCGCCCGCGCCGGCCTTGTTCCTCGCGATGCAGTACCCGGTCGAGGTCCCCGGCGTCTCGGTCTCCAACTTCCTGCGCACCTCCGCCACCGCCGTCCGCGGCGATGAGGCCCCAAGCTGCGCCACTGGGTGAAGGAGGTCAAGGAGGCCATGGAGCGCCTCAACATGGACCCCGCCTTCGCCGAGCGCAACGTCAACGAGGGCTTCTCCGGCGGTGTAGAAGAAGCGCCACGAGATCCTCCAGCTGGAGCTGCTCAAGCCGAAGATCGTGATCCTCGACGAGACCGACTCCGGCCTCGACGTCGACGCCCTGCGCGTCGTCTCCGAGGGCGTCAACCGCGTCCACGAGTCGGGCGAGGTCGGCACCCTGCTGATCACTCCACTACACGCGCATCCTGCGCTACATCAAGCCTGACCACGTCCACGTCCTCGCCAACGGCCGCATCGCCGAGTCGGGCGGCGCCGAGCTGGCCGGGACAAGCTGGAGGCCGAGGGCTACGAGGCATACACGAAGGGCGGCGCATCCGAGTGACACAGCTGCCGGGCCTCCTCGACACCGAGGCGATCCGCAAGGACTTTCCGATCCTGGACCGCCAGGTCCACGACGGGCGGAAGCTCGTGTACCTGGACAACGCGGCGACCAGCCAGAAGCCGCGTCAGGTGCTGGACAGCGCTCAGCGAGTACCACGAGCGCTACAACGCCAACGTCCACCGTGGTGTGCACGTCCTCGCCGAGGAGGCCACGGCACTGTACGAGGGCGCGCGGGACAAGGTCGCGGAGTTCATCAACGCGCCCTCCCGCGACGAGGTGATCTTCACCAAGAACGCCTCGGAGTCGCTCAACCTGGTCGCGAACATGCTGGGCTGGGCCGACGACCCTACCGCGTGGACCTGACACCGAGATCGTCATCACGGAGATGGAGCACCACTCCAACATCGTGCCGTGGCAGCTGCTGGCCCAGCGCACTGGTGCGAAGCCCGCTGGTTCGGTCTCACGGACGACGGCCGTCTGGACCTCTCGAACATCGAGGAGGTGTCATCACCGTGAAGACGAAGATCGTCTCCTTCGTGCTGGTCTCCAACATCCTGGGCACCCAGAACCCGGTCGAGGCGATCGTGCGCCGCGCCCAGGAGGTCGGCGCGCTGGTCTGCATCGACGCCTCCCAGGCCGCGCCGCACATGCCGATGGACGCAGGCCCTCCAGGCCGACCCTGTGGCCTTCACCGGCCACAAGATGTGCGGCCCGACGGGCATCGGCGTGCCTGTGGGGCCGCCAGGGAGCTGCTGGAGTGACCTCCCGCCCTTCCTCGGCGGCGGCGAGATGATCGAGACGGTCCCGATGCACTCCTCCACGTACGCCCCGGCGCCCCACAAGTTCGAGGCGGGCACGCCCCCGGTCGCGCAGGCGGTCGGTCTCGGTGCGGCGATCGACTACCTCAACTCGATCGGCATGGACAAGGTCCTGGCCCACGAGCACGCGCTGACCGAGTACGCGGTCAAGCGTCTGCTGGAGGTACCCGACCTGCGGATCATCGGCCCCACCACGGCCGAGGAGCGCGCGGCGCGGCGATCAGCTTCACGCTCGGCGACATCCACCCGCACGACGTGGGCCAGGTCCTCGACGAGCAGGGCATCGCGGTCCGGGTCGGCCACCACCGCGCCCGCCCCGTCTCGCCTCCGCTACGGAATTCCTGCGACCACGCGAGCGTCGTTCTATCTAGTACTCCACGCCGACCGAGATCGACGCACTGGTCGACGGTCTGGAGCACGTACGGAACTTCTTCGGCCGGACGGGACGAGCGAAGAGCATGAAGCTGGACTCCATGTACCAGGAAGTCATCCTGGACCACTACAAGAACCCGCACGGGCGTGGTCTGAGGGACGGCGACGCCGAGGTGCACCACGTCAACCCGACGTGCGGCGACGATCACGCTGCGCGTGAAGTACGACGGCACGACGATCAGTGACGTCAGCTATGAGGGCCAGGGGCTGCTCGATCAGCCAGGCGAGCGCCTCCGTGCTGAACGACCTGCTGGTCGGCAAGGACCTCGCCCAGGCGCAGCGGATCCAGGAGACCTTCCTGGAGCTGATGCAGTCCAAGGGCAGGATCGAGCCGGACGACGCGATGGAGGAGGTCCTGGAGGACGCGGTCGCGTTCGTCGGGGTCTCGGAAGTACCCGGCCCGGGTCAAGTGCGCCCTGCTGAGCTGGATGGCCTGGAAGGACGCGACGGCCCAGGCACTGGACGGCGCCGACGCCGAGAAGGAGACGACGGCATGAGTGAGACCGTGGGAAATGAAGCCGGCCTCCGAGGAGGAGGTCCGCGAGGCCCTGCTGGACGTCGTGGACCCCGAGCTGGGCATCGACGTCGTCAACCTGGGCCTGATCTACGGCGTCCACATCGACGACGCGAACATCGCGACCATCGACATGACCCTGACGTCGGCGGCCTGTCCGCTGACGGACGTGATCGAGGACCAGGCCAAGTCCGCCACGGACGGCATCGTCAACGAGCTGCGGATCAACTGGGTCTGGATGCCGCCGTGGGGCCCGGACAAGATCACGGACGACGGCCGCGAGCAGCTGCGCGCGCTCGGGTTCAACGTCTGAGACACACCACAGCGCGAAGAAACGGCGACACCCACCGGGTGTCGCCGTTTCTGTGTCCGGGGAGCCTCTCGGGGCTTCGTTATGTACGCTCGTACACATGGGATATCTGCTCCTGGCCGGAGCCATCGCCGCCGAGGTCGCCGGGACCACCGCCATGAAGTACAGCGAGGGCTTCAGCAGGCTGGGCCCCTCACTGCTGACAGCGCTCGCGTACGTGCTCTCCTTCGCGCTGCTCGCCCAGACCCTGAAGATCCTCGCCGTGGGCACGGCGTACGCCATCTGGGCCGGCGTGGGCACCGCCGCGATCGCCGCGATCGGCGTGGCGTTCATGGGCGAGGGGATGACCGTCACCAAGGCCGTCGGCATCGCGTTGATCATCATCGGCGTGGTCGTCCTCAACCTGGGCGGCGCGCACTGATGTCCCGCCGCTACGACCCGGAACGACGCCAGCGCATCATCGACGCGGCGATCCGGGTGGTCGGACACAAGGGCATCGCCGGCCTCAGCCACCGCACCGTCGCCGCCGAGGCCGACGTACCCCTCGGCTCGACGACGTACCACTTCGCGACTCTGGACGAACTCCTGGTCGCCGCCCTGCGCCAGACGAACGAGGGCTTCGCCAAGGCGGTCGCCGCGCATCCGGCCCTGGCGGACCCCCGGGCCGACCTGCCCGCCGAACTCGCCCGCGTCCCCGGCGAGTGGCTGGCCGGCGACCGCACCGGCGTCGAGCTGGAGTACGAGCTGTACCTGGCCGCCCTGCGCCGCCCCGCCCTGCGCCCGGTCGCCGCGAGTGGGCCGAGGGCGTCGCCGACCTCCTCTCCTGCCGCACGGACCCGGTGACGGCCCGCGCCCCTGGTGGCCCTGCTGGACGTCATCTGCCTCCAGGTACTGCTGACGGGGGCGCCGTACGACGAGGAGTACGCGAGGGACGTGCTGGGGCGGGTGCTCGGTAGGTGACCGGGACGGACCTCGCAGCAGGCGCCCGCGCGGTGCCGTACCGCCCGGCACGCGAGACGGCCGAGGGGTCGGCTCGCTTCCGCGGGCGACGGCCGGTTAGGTTGCCCTCATGACCGACACGACTGCTCCCCGCACCACCGGCGCCGTGGCCGCCGGGCTTTGCCACGATCGCCGCCGACGGCACCGTTCTCGACACCTGGTTCCCGGCCCCCGAACTGACCGCTGAGCCCGGCCCGTCCGGCACCGAGCGCCTCTCCGCCGAACAGGCCGCCGAACTCCTCGGCGGCGGCGCGACCGCGGCGGTCGGTCCGGACACCCGGCGTGGCGTCGAAGTGGTCGCGGTCCGCACGGTCATCGCCTCGCTGGACGAGAAGCCGGTCAGACACGCACGACGTCTACCTGCGCCTGCACCTGCTCTCCCACCGCCTGGTCAGCCGCACGGCCAGAGCTGGACGGCATCTTCGCCCACCCGCCAACGTCGCCTGGACCTCGCTGGGCCCGGTCGCCGTGGACGACATCGAGAAGGTGCGCCTCAACGCCCGCGCCGAGGGCCTGCACCTCCAGGTCACCTCGATCGACAAGTTCCCGCGCATGACGGACTACGTCGCTCCCAAGGGCGTCCGCATCGCCGACGCCGACCGCGTCCGCCTCGGCGCGCACCCCTCGAGGGCACCACCGTCATGCACGAGGGATTTCGTCAACTTCAACGCGGGCACGCTCGGCACCTCCATGGTCGAGGGCCGCATCTCCGCGGGCGTCGTCGTCGGCGACGGCTCCGACATCGGCGGCGGCGCCTCCACCTGGGCACCCTCTCCGGCGGCGGCAACGTCCGGATCGTCATCGGCGAGCGCTGCCTGGTCGGCGCCGAGGCGGGCGTCGGCATCGCCCTCGGCGACGAGCGCGTGGTCGAGGGCCGGCCTCTACGTCACCGCCGGCACCCGCGTGACGATGCCCGACGGCCAGGTCGTCAAGGCCCGCGAACTCTCCGGCGCCTCCAACATCCTCTTCCGCCGCAACTCGGTCACGGGCACGGTCGAGGCCCGCCCGAACAACGCGGTGTGGGGCGGCCTGAACGACGTCCTGCACAGCCACAACTGACGCCGTAACCGGTCGCCGACGGCCGAGCCGCCCTTTCGACGTGCCCCTGCCGGGCCGTCGGGAGGGCGGTCGTCGTTTCCGGGCGCGGCTCCGGGGTGTGTTCCGCCAACGCGGTGACGGCGCGTGCTGCGCGCGCCCCCGCACGTACGGATGATCTCCCGTGACCTTCCGGTGGTCTTGCCGGATGAACGGGGTGGACGAAGTGTCCGATCAGACGCCGATCCGACGAAACGAGGGGCCTTGGTATGACGAACGAGCGGGCGAGGACCGTGGCGCGTTGGCTGGCCGGGGCGGGCGCCGCGGTGCTGGTGTGCTGGGGGTCGGCGGGGGCCGCGCAGGCGGACGAGACCACCTCCGGTTCGCACAACGGTCCCCGGGTCGGTCTCCTCAACGTCAACGTGGGGCAGATCGACGACCCGGCGGAGGACGTCCTGCAGCACACGCTGCTGCTCGGTAACGGCTACACCTGGAGTTGATCTGAAGCTGGCGACCAGTTCCTCGTAGGCCGCCAGCAGCGTGTCGGTCGTCTCGCGGTCCGCGGGCCGCAGCGGTGCGCGGACCGGCCCCGCGGGCAGGCCCAGTGCCCCGAGGAGGGCCTTCGCGGTGACCGTGCCGGGCAGGGCCCGCGGCCATCATCGCCTCGACGAGGGGATCGCCCGCCGCTGGAGCAGGGCGGCCCGCCCGGTGTCGCCCGCGTCGAAGGCGTCCAGGACGGCCCGGAACAGGTCCGGCACGACGTTCGCGACCGTGCTGACATACCCCCGCCGCGCCGACCGCGTACAGGGCGAGGACCTGCGCCGTCGCAGCCCGCGTAGTACGCCAAGGACGTCCGCGACAGGACCTTCTGGGTGCCCAGGAGGTCGTAGGAGCAGTCCTTGACGGCGACGATCCGCGGGTGGCCGGCGAGGCGGACGAGGGTGTCGGGTTCGATGCGGGTGCCGGTGCGCCCGGGGATGTCGTAGAGGACGAGGGGGCAGGCCGGAAGCGTCGGCGATCTCCCGGAAGTGCGCCTCCAGGGCGTCCTGCGGGGCGCCTGCTGTAGTACGGCGTGACCACCAGCAGCCCGTCGGCGCCGGCCCTCTCCGCGGCCAGTGCCAGTTCCACCGTGTGCCGGGTGTCGGCGGTGCCCACTCCCGGCGACGACCGACGCCCGGTCCCCGACCGCCTCCCCGCACCGCCGTGACCAGCGCCGCCTTCTCGGCGTCCGTGGTGGTCGGCGACTCACCCGTGGTGCCGGACAGCACCAGGCCGTCACAGCCCCGCGACACCAGCCGGTCGGCGAGCCGCCGGGCGCCGTCGAGATCGAGCGCGCCGTCCTCGGTGAAGGGCGTGACCATGGCGCACAGGGGCGCGGCCGAAGGGCGCGGGGGTCGGGCGTCTGTCGTCATGTACGTAGTGTCGGCGGGCAGATCGTGTAGCTCCACCTAAATCTGCTACGAGGTATGCGTAAGGAGTGCTGCGTGGTCGGCGGTGGGAGAGGGCAGGGGTAGTGCCGGTCGGCCATGGGTACCCGGGATGCTCCGAACCGAGAGGAGGCGGAACCGTGACCGGGACCATGCACACCAGGCCTGTGCACGACGAGCAGCAGCACTCCGTGGGTGAACTCGTCGGTCAGGCCACCGAACAGCTCTCCCGGCTCGTGCGCCAGGAAGTGGCCCTCGCCAAGATGGAGCTGGCCGAGAAGGGCAAGCGGGCCGGGCGTGGCGGCGGGATGCTGGGCGCCGCGGGCGCCATCGCGTACGTCGGGCTGTTCGCCCTGGCCGGGAACGGCCACCGCCGCGCTCTCGCTGGCGCTGCCCGTCTGGGCCGCGGCGCTCATCGTGACGGCGGTGCTCTTCGTGATCGCGGGCGTACTGGCCATGATGGGCCGTGCCCAGCTCCGCCGCGCCGTGCCCCGAAACCCGAGGAGACCCTCGGCAGCGTCAGGGCCGACGTGGACCAGATCAGGGAAAGGGCGCATCGATGACCGACGCGACAAGCGGTGATGGCACGAGGAGCGGCTCCACCGCACAGCCGATCGGCGGGGCCAAGGGGCCCGACGAGCTGCGGCAGCAGATCGAACAGACCCGCGGTCAGCTCCGGCGACACTGTGGAGGAACTGGCGGGGAAGGCGGATGTGAAGGGGCCGCGCCAAGGCCCGGGCCGCCGACCTCCGGGACAAGGCCGGTGCCCATGACCGTGCAGCTGCGCAGCTCCGCCGCACAGGCCGGGCACACCGTGCAGGACAAGGCGAGCCGGGCCGGGCACACCGCGCAGGACAAGGCGAGCCGGGCCGGCCGTACGGCGCGGGACAAGGCGGGCAGCGCCGGGCACACCGTGGGAGCAGCGGGTGCCGGGACGGGCGCGCGGTGCGGTTCGGGCCGGGCTCGGGCATCCCGGCCGCGGTGCTGGTCGCCGGTGCGGCGGCGGGTGCGGTGATCGCGGCGGGCGTGCTGCGGCGCCGGCACGGGCACGGGCACTGCTGAGGGTGCGGGCGTGACGAGGGGCTCCGGGGCGGGGCCCCTCGTCACGCATGTCGGGGCCGGGGGTGCTCGTCATGTACGTCGTACCGGCGCCGGAGTGCCTTCCGGAGCGCACTTGATCCTCAACCTTGGTCGAGGTCGGAGAGTGGTGCGTGCACCCGACGAACCGATCAGTGGAGGCCCGCATGCCCCGCCGTACCGACGTACACCCCCGACATCGCCCGTCCCGACGTCCGGGCCCCTTCTTCAGTACCTGGCGGGATGGGCACGCCCGAGCGGCAGCGGCAGACGGTCGACGCCATCGCCCGTACCTGGGGAGCGCCGCCCCTGGCCCGCCGACGACCTGCTGGGCTACCACGTCTACACCGGCCACGACGGCAGCACCCTGCTGCACCACCCGCAGTGGGCGAGCGAGCAGGCGTACGAGGCCTTCGTGCTGGATCCGACAGCGGCTCCGCCGTGGGCCCACCGGCAGGAGCGCGTCGACGAGGTCGACACCGCCGTGCCCGGCATCGAGCGGCTGGGGGCTCGGCGGTGCCGGCGCCATCGCAGCGGCACCCGCGAGGGACGGGCCGGCGCCCGTCCCGGGCTGCATCGTGATCGTCGACGTCGAGTTCGAGGCCCGACCCCGAGCGGCAGCGCGCCTGGGTGGACGCCGTCTTCGAGGCCCTGGCGAGCGAGCCGGAGCCGCACCCCGGCGGCATCTCCGCCCACTTCCACCTCAGTACCGACGGCACCCGCGTCCTCAACTACGCCGAGTGGGGAGGGCGCCCAGGCCCACATCGACGCCCTCGCCGCACCGGGCGACGGCGTCGGCTCGGCGCCGGCACGGTGGGAGCGGGTGCACAACTGGCCGGGCCTGAAAAGCAGTACGGTCAACCGCTACGACCACGCCCTCGGCCTCGGCACCCCGCCAGAACCCGCTCCCCGCCGGCCGCCGGTTACGGACGGAACCGCAGCACCTGCGGGTCGTGGTCGCTGATCTGGTCGTGGAACTCGGCGTTGACGTGCACGCTGTCGTACGACAGGCGCCCGCCCCACCGGATCGACGGGCTGACCAGGATCTGGTCGAGGACCTGGCTGTTGCCCTGGTAGACGTACGAGTAACGCTCGCTCCGCGGCAGCGACTTGACGGCCGACCACAGGGCGCCAGTCGTCCTCCAGGATGCGCGTGGTCCTGGAGAACTCGAAGTCGTTGATGTCGCCGAGGGCTATGACGTCCGCGTTCTTCTGAGTGGAGAGGACGTCCTTGACGAAGGTGTTCACGGCCTTCGCCTGGAGGTGGCGCTGCGTCTCCGAGCCACGCGAGGGCGGCTGGTACTGCGCGGACAGGCTCTGGTCGCCGCCCTTGGAGTTGAAGTGGTTGGCGATGACCAGGACGGTGCGGCCGCGAAGACGAACTCGCCGGCCAGCGGCTTGCGGCTGTCCTCCCAGGCGGGGTTCGCCGGGTCCACGCGGCCGGGTGAGTGGGTGAGCGCCGCCTTGCCGCGCACCTTCGTCACCCCGGTCGCGGTGGTCGCGTCGCCGGACCCGCGGTCGGTGAAGGAGACCCGCTCCGGGTTGAACAGGAACGCCTGGCGGATGTTGCCGCCGGGCTGGCCGCCGTCCTCGCCGTCGACCGGGTCGATGCCGCGCCAGTCGTAGCGCGGGCCGCCGGCCGCGACGATCGCGTCGATCAGCTTGCCGACCGTCGCGTCGGCGGCCACCGTGCCGTCGTTCGTGGCGCCGTTGTTGTCCTGTATCTCCTCCAGGGACACGATGTCGGGCGACGCCAGGTTGTGCACGATGGCGTCGGCGTGCGCGGCGAAGGTCTCGTCGGAGGGGTCGAGGTTCTCGACGTTGTACGTCGCCACCGCCAGCTCGCGACTGCTCTGCCGGCGCGTCGACTCGCGCTCCAGGCCCCCGCTCTCCAGCGCGCCGATCTCGCTCGCGACCAGCGTGTAGCCGCCGTACTGGTTGTAGTCCAGCGGGCCCGCGGTGATTCCGGCGAGGGTGTCGCCGACGTTGGCGTCGGGGAAGTCGGCCGGCTTGCCCAGGGACTGGATCTGCAGCCGGCCGGTGTTCTGGGAGTCGTAGGAGCCGTACACCGTGCCGCCTCGGCGGTTGGCGTTCTCCCAGGGCTTCACCGTGACCCACAGCTCCGTGTACGGGTCGGAGGCGCCGACCACACGGGCGTCGGCGACCCGGACGTTCATGCCCTCCAGGGACTCGTAGTGGTCCAGGGCGTACTTCGCCGGCCGCAGCGGCAGGCCGTTGACCGAGCCGTTCGCGGCCTCGTCGCCCTCGAGGGGCGTACGCGCGCGGCACGGTGCGGGCGGAGACGGTCGTCGCGGCCGGGACCGCGTTGCCGCTGGAGACGACCGTGAACACCGGGCGGGTGATCTCGGTCAGCGACTGGTTCCCGGAGGAGGTGCCGCCGGGGACGTACTCCGAGACCGTGCCGGAGACGGTGACCGCGTCACCGACGGCGACGCCCTTCGGCGTGGAGCCGGTGAAGACGAAGACGCCCTCGCTGGTGGCCGGGTCGGCGTCCGGCGCGCGGATCCTGGATCCAGAAACCTCTGGAGGAGCCGTAGCCGCGGACGCCGGTGACGATTCCGGCCACGTCCGTGACCTGCTCGCCGGCGTACGGCGACAGCCGGGTGCTGCCCTGGATGTCGTGGACGCGCACGGAGTCGGCGTGCGCGGGCGAGGTGAGGACGATCGTGGACGCCGCCGAGCAGACTGCGGCGACGGTGAGCGCGGCGAGGCGCGCGGAGGACTTGCTGGCCAACGTGATCCCTCCGGGGACGTGAGAGCGCCGGGACGAGGGTGGGGCGATGGGTGTGGGCGCGACGGGACGAGAGTGGGAGGCGAGGGCCGCAGGGCGCACGTGGAGCTGAGTGAACACTTGTCCCCCCGCTTCACGCGCGTCAATCTCCTGCTTGGCCACGCCAGTTGTCAAGGTTTCGGCCATGTACTCCACCCGTCGGGGAGATGAACCGGGCGGCATGGGTGGAAACCCGTCTAGGCTGAGCTGTTGAGCCGTACGGCGTCCGGATGGCCGTACGGCGGCCAAGGCGCGCGAGGAGAAACAGCCGATGTCAGACAGCTCCACCCCTGCCGCCCGCACGGCTGCGCCCCGAAGCGGAACTGGCCCGCGACGCGCTGTCCGCGCCGGTGCTCTCCAGGCCGCCCGGCTGGCCCGCTGGGCCGGTCCGGACACCCGTGTCGACGCCGGGGGCGGGCTCGTCGAGGAGCAGCTGCCGACGGCGGCCGAGGAGCTCGGGCTGAGCGGGGACGACGCCGCGGCCCGCGAGCGAGGCATGGCGGATCGCCGTGGACACCGGGCTCCGTCGAGATCACCGACGAGGAGGCGGGCACCGTCACGGCGGGCGAGGACGTCGCGCTGCTCACCGGCGGCTCCCCGCAGGACGTGCTCGGACTGTGGCTCACCGCCCTGGAGGCGGTGCTCGCCGACGCGAGCGTGCCCGACCTCGACGACCTGGTCGACGCGATGGCCGAGGGCGGCGAGGTCGACCCTCTCGTCCCTCGACTGGGACCCGGAGGCCGAGGCGGAGTTCCTCGACAGCGTGCTCGGCAACCTCTACCTGCTCACGGTCGGCGAGGACCGCCCCGGCGACGCCTCGGTGCCGCTGCCCGCGCTGGCGGCGTCCGTGATCGTGCCCAGCGACATGGGCGAACCCACCAACGACGTGCTGGAGCAGGTGTCCGACGCGATGATGCGGCTGGACGACCAGTTCCGGCTGCTGGAGCCGATCGGCCTCGTCGAGTACCAGCCGGTCGACGAGGCCCTGATGGCCGACGCGGACGAGGAGCCGCGGCGCCCGTCGACGAGACCGACGTCGCCCGCTACGGCATGGTGCGGCTCACCCCGCTCGGCCTGTACCGGACTGCGCGCCCGGCTGCTGGAGGCCGGCTTCGAGGCGCCCGCCGTCGGCGACCTCTCCGACAAGGGCGCCGACGCGCTGCTCGACGGCACCGCCCCGTTCCCGCCGGCCGCGTACGCCGAGACCGAGCTGTGGCTGGCCGGCCGTAGCGCTCTCGTCGCGGCCCGGGAACTGCTGGCGGCGGCACGCGGCTCCGGACACCGGCGCGCCCCTGCGCCGGCTGCGCTGCCAGCAGGCGCTGTCCCTGGTCGGCACCGAGGCGGAGCCCGCGTTGCGGGAGGTCCTCGACGACGCCGAGCTGGGCGGCCTGGCCCGGGTCTGGCTGACCGAGCACGGTGCGCGGGACGTTCCCGCCCGCGCCGCAGGAGATGGTCTTCTGGCTGACCATCGACACCGTGGCGGCGCAGCTCGCGGCCGAGGGAACTCCGAGGAGCTGCGAGCGCTGGTGGAGGGGCTGGCCCGGCAGCACAGCGGGTTCTTCGACACGGTGTGGCGGGTCGAGCACCCGGCCACGCCGGACGTGCTGGAGGCGATGGGGCGGCTGCATCCCGACAAGAAGGTCGCGAAGGAAGCGCGTAAGGCGGCGTTCAAGGCGCGGTCGCAGCAGGGGGCTGACGCCGGGGCGCGGGGCGGAGTCTGGTTCACGCCGGTCAGCCGGGCGGGGGTGGGTGGCGCGACCCGGCGTTGCGGGGTGCCGCCCGCGCCCACCCGTGCCGCCCTAGGCGGCACGAATGCCCGCGGTTACGTGGCAGGGTGCCTGCGGTTAGGCGGGAGGGGTGCCTGCGGTTGCGCGGGGTCTGCGCGGTTGCGGGGCGGGTTCGTGGTTGTGCGGGCTGCCGCGTGGGCGCCGTGCGTAGTTCAACCGCCGTTCAGGCGCGGGCGGAACCGTGTCGCCGGACCGAGGTCCGCCACCCTCCACGGCACGTCCGGCACGTCCACCGTCACAGGAGTCACCATGTCGCTCACCCGCAGGGACTTCGCCAGTCGCTCCGCGCTCACCGGCGCCGGGTCGTGCTGGCGGGCAGCGTCGGCGCCCTCGCCACCGCCCCGAACGCCCTCGCTTCCACGGACACCGAGCACGGGGGAGGAGCACAGACAGAGGCCACGGACACGGACACGACCACGGGTGGTACGAGCCGCTGATCCCCGACCCCGACGGCATCCTCGCCCTGCCCGCCGGGTTCCGGTACGAGATCATCACCTACTGCGGCCGGACCAAGCTGGAGTCGGGTGAGTACACCCCGTCCAACCACGACGGCACCGCCGCCTTCGACGGCCCGCGCGGCACCACCCTCCTCGTCAACAACCACGAACTCGGCGGCCACCGCGACGACTGGCCGCACCCCGTCCCGCTCACCGAGGGCCTCGTCCTACGACCCCGCCGCGGCCGGCGGCTGCACGGTCGTCGAGGTCCGCCGCTGGCGGCCACGTCGCCGAGTGGGTCGGCATCGCCGGCACCGCCACCAACTGCGCGGGCGCAGCACCCCGTGGGGCACCTGGCTGACCTGCGAGGAGACCGAGGACAAGGCCGGCGAGGAGGGGGATGACCAAGGACCACGGCTACGTCTTCGAGGTCGACCCCGAGGACCGCCGCGCCAACCGCGACCCCAAGCCGATCAAGGCGCTCGGCCGCTACGCCCACGAGGCCGTCGTCGTCGACCCCAGGCGCGGCCACCTCTACCTCACCGAGGACGCCTCCGGCCCCAACGGCCTCTTCTACCGCTGGACCCCGCCGGAGGGCTTCCGGCTACGGCCGCAACAGGCTGCGCACCCTCGCCGACGACGCCGGGGTCCTCCAGGCGTTCAAGTGCTTCGACTCCGGCGGCAAGTTCGTCGACGACCTCTCCCGCGCGACGAGGACCGGCACCGTCTACGGCGTCGACTGGATCGACGTCCCCGACCGCGACGCGAAGAGCACCTCGGTGCGCAAGCAGTTCAGCGCCGGCCGGGTCACCCGCGCCCGCAAGCTGGAGGGCATGTGGTGGGCCGACGGCGGCGCCTACATCGTCTCCTCCTTCGCCCGTGACGAGAGCCCCGGCCGGCCGCACGACGGCCAGGTCTGGTTCTACGACCCCAAGCGCCGCACCCTCACCCTCAAGGTCCTCCTCGGTGTCAACCCCGACCCGTCGGCGGACGGCGCCTTCGACGGCCCCGACAACATCACCGTCTCCCCGTACGGCGGCCTCGTCATCGCCGAGGACGGCGACGGCGTCCAGCACCTGTTCGGCGCCACCGACAGCGGACGCACGTACCCCATCGCCCGCAACGACCTGAACGTCGGTTCCGAAGAGGAGCCGGAGTACAGCGAGTTCACCGGCGTCACCTTCTCGCCCGACGGGAAGACCCTCTACGCCAATATCCAGGACCCCGGCATCATGCTCGCCATCACCGGGCCGTGGAAGCGGCAGAAGCGCCGGTGATTAATTCGCTCGCCTGAGCGACGGCCGCCCTCTTAGAGTGATGAACGTCCAGGTGCGAAGGCAGGACCTACTTCCACTCATAATGGGGCGGCCACGGGTTCGAGTTCCGTCACCGGCACAACGCGCCGGTGTAGCTCAGGGGTTAGAGCACCTTGTCGGTTCCGCCGACCTGAACTCTGGACACCTTGCACTTCACGCACCTCCCGGTGCGCGGGCCGCGGCTACTTCGTTGTGATCGAATCCGACGCCGCGGCCGACTTGATCTCGGGAGGCGCAGCAGATGGTGGGTGCCCGGTGCGCAGGCAGCGGATACTTCCTTCGACCGGATGGCTGCGGGTTCGAATCCCGTCACCGACTACGGGTCGGTGTAGCTCAAATGGCAGAGCATCCGGATGTTCCCGTCGCCGATTCCGACCTCGGGCACCCTCCTTCTGCCGCGCCCCTCCCACCGAAAGGAATTCGGGGGGAATTCACCATGGCGCGATTCAACACCAAGACGGCGAAGGCACAGCCCACCTCGCGCGTGACATCGACGGGCCGCGTGCTGCGCACCTACGAGGGCGGCCGGGGCCGTGAGCGTGACGCACGCTCCGAGCTCTTCCTGCTGTCGGTCGCCAACTTCGTGTCCCAGCAGACCTTCTACGAGCCCGGCGCCGCCCGCGACGACCGCTTCGCCACGCTCGTGCGTGAACTCGCCCTCACCGATCCGTCGTGGACGGCCGGCCTGCTCGGCCGGCTGCGCGGCGAGGGCAACCTGCGCACCGCTCGATCGTCGGCGCCGCCGAGTACGTCAAGGCACGCCTCGACGCGGGTGCCACCGACGGTCCGGCCAACCGGCAGGTCGTCGCCTCCGTCCTCCAGCGGCCCGACGAGCCCGGTGAGCTGCTCGCGTACTGGACGGCGGCGTACGGGCGTGCCGTGCCCAAGCCGGTCAAGCGGGGATCGCCGACGCCGTACGGCGGCTCTACCACGGCAAGTCGCTGCTAAGTACGACACCGCGTCCAAGGGCTACCGCTTCGGCGACATCCTCAACCTGGTGCACGCGGCGCCGGACCCGGAGAAGCCGTGGCAGGGCGAGCTGTTCGAGTACGCCCTCGACCGCCGGCACAACCTGGACACCGCGGTGCCGCCTGGCCTCGAACCGCGTCCCGACCGCGCACCGCGAGCTGATGGCGCCGCCCGTCGACCGGCGGCGAGCGGTCGTCACGGCGCCCGACGGTGCCGAGCGGCTCGCGGCGGCGGGCATCACGTGGGAGATGCTGGCCGGCTGGCTCCAGGGGCCGATGGACAGGGCGGCCTGGGAGGCCGTGATTCCGTCCATGGGTGCCATGGCGCTCGTCCGAAACCTGCGCAACTTCGACGAGGCCGGTGTCTCCGACGAGGTCGCGGCGCGGGTGGCGGCCCGGATCAGCGACCCGGACCAGGTGGCGCGCTCGCGGCAGTTCCCCTTCCGCTACCTCGCCGCGTACCGGCACGCGCCGTCGCTGCGCTGGTCGTACCTCGCTGGAGCAGGCTGCTCGGGCACCCGCCGGCCAACGTGCCCGCGCTGCCCGGCCGGACCCTGGTCCTCGTGGACCGCCTGGCCCATGTTCTACTCGCGGATGTCGGACCGCTCGGAGCTCAACCGGGCCGACGCGGCGGCGATCTCGGCACGGCGCCTGCGCTGCGGGCGGCGGACGCGGACCTGCGGAGTTCGGTACGTCGAGCAACCGCGCGGTACCGCGGGCGAGTCGGCGCGAAGATCCTGAGCGCTTCGGGTGACCTGGGCGGGACCGACACGACCGACGCGGTCCGCCGGCACTACAGGAAGCACGACCGGGTGCTGATCGTCACCGACGAGCAGTACGCCTACAACCGGCACGGCGACCCGACCGAGCAGGTTCCGGAGCACGTGCCGGCCTAGGCACCTGGAACCTGGCCGGGTACCGGGCGGGTCACGGCCTCGCTCGGCATATGCAACCGGCACACCTTCGGCGCCCTCGGACGCGGCAGTTCCGGATGGTCCCCAGCAGCTCGAAGCCGCCCGGGACGCCGACTGGCCCTGGGCGGCCTTAGAAGGCCGCAGCTGGAGGGTGCGCGGTAGGGATCGGCGAGATGACCCCGGTGTGCAGGGAGTAGTGGGATGGCGCAGTCAGGGCCATGCGCGCGGATGCCCGCCGCAACCGTGAGCGGCTGCTGGAGGTCGCGGCGGCGGCTTTCGCCGAGCATGGCGAAGGCGCCTCCCCGACGACATCGCCAAGCGGGCGGGGGTCGGGACCGGCACGCTGTACCGGCATTTCCCCACGCGACGGGCGCTGCTGGAGGCCGCCTATCTCGACCGGACGGCGATCGCGGCGCGCGCCGACCCGATCGCGGCCGAGCGGGCGCCGGGCGGCGAGGCGTTGCTGGAGTGGCTGAACGAGCCCGCTGTGGGGGCGCTCCAGGTCCGCGGCATGAAGGCGTTGCTGGGCACCGCCGTCACGGCCGGTGGCTCGGCCGTGGACACGGCGTGCGGCGACTGTGTGGTGGGGGCGGCCGGGCGGCTGGTGCGGGCGGCGCGACGAGGGGACGCTGCGGGGGACGTCGAGCTGATCGAGGTGCTGCGGCTGGTGCACGGGGTGGTGACGGCGTCCGAGTCGACCGACGGGGTAGGGCAGGGGATGCCGGGGAGTCTCGTCCGCCGGTATCTGTCCCTGGTGTGGGGCGGGTTGCGGGCGTAGGCGGCGTTGGTGGGGCGCCGGCGGTGCCGGGAGCGCCGGGGGCCCCACCTGCCGTTGCCTACAGGGCCTGGGCCGAGGGCTTCACCATGCCCCGGACCGTGCGGGACTTGACGAAGTCGCCCATGGCGGTCATCTCCCACTCGCCGGAGTACTGCCGGATCAGCTTCGCCATCATCACGCCGGTCTGCGGCTCGGCGCTGTGGTGAGGTCGAAGCGGACCAGTTCCTCACCGGTCGCGGCGTCCATGAGGGCGGCAGTAGGCCTTGGCGACCTCCGTGAACTTCTGGCCGGAGAACGAGTTCACCGTGAAGACCAGGCCGCTGACCTCCTGCGGGAGCCGCCCCCAGGTCGACGGTGATGACCTCGTCGTCGCCGCCGCCCTCGCCGGTGAGGTTGTCCCCGAGTGCTTGATGGCGCCGCCGACGATGGACAGTTTGCCGAAGTAGCAGCTGTCGATGTGGTTGCGCTGCAGGCCGTACGCGATGACCGACGCGTCCAGGTCGATGTCCTTGCCGCGGTATGCCGGCTCCCAGCCGAGGCCCATCTTGACCTGGGAGAGCATCGGCCGGCCGCCCTTGACGAGGGAGACGGTCTGGTTCTTCTGGAGGCTGACCCGGCCCTTGTCGAGGTTGATCTTGCCGGCGCCCGGGGCCGGGGTGGGGCGGGGCCGGTGCAGCGGGAGGCGCGGAGGGCATCGTCGGCGCGGCGGCGGGCGGGGGCGGCGGGGTGGCCGCCTGGGACCGCTGCGGGGCCGGCGGGGTGGCCGGCTGGGCGGCCGGGGCGGCGGGTTCCTCCACCGAGACGCCGAGAGTCCGTCGCGATGCCGGCGAGGCCGTTGAGTAGCCCCCCGGCCCGACCCGCGCGGGCCTTCCGAGGCGCCGTTGCGCAGGTAGACCTCCACGATCACCAGCGCGGTCTCGGTGCCGAGCTGCGGGGAGGCGTGAAGGTGGCGAGGACGGAGTTGTCGTCCGCGTTGCGGATGCGGTGGCGGTCGGTTCGATGCCCTGGAAGGACTGCCCGGCGGCGTCGGGCTGGGCGGTGACGACGATCTTCTCGATGCCCGGCGGGACGGCGGAGGTGTCGACCATCGCACCAGGTCCGGCGGCGCCGCCGCCGGAGCGGTAGGTCACGCCCTGGCCGGTGGGCTGGTTGTAGAAGATGAAGTCGTCGTCGGAGCGCATCTGCCGTCGGCTGTGAAGGCAACCAGGCCCGGATACGTCGAGCCGCAACGGGCGCGGCGACGTCCACCGTCACGCGGGCGGCGGAGAGGGGGATGTTCGAGCCGGGAGTCATAGCTGCTCATGCCGGGTGAACGAGCGAGGGCGTTTTACCGTTCCCTTACCCGGGGCCAATCGGGTCAGGGGCTGGTGGGGGGTGCTCAGCGGCGGTTTCGGGGGTGGTTGCGGGCGCGTGCTCCGTTGCCGTGTTTGTAGTTGCCGGTCCAGCGGCCATCACCAGTTAGTCGCTCTGCCGTGATCTCTTCGAGGAAGCGGGCGGCGGGAGCCGTTCAGGGTGGTGGCGGTTGTTGTGGTGGGTGATGTGGACGGTGCCGTTGCCGGTGGCGGTGTAGGGGAAGCCGTGGGGTTTGGGCATGTGATCGGGTGGGTGGGGGGGGCGGGGCGAGGGTTTTCGCCCCAGCCGCCCTTCCGTTCCTGTCGGGGGTTGCGCCCCCAGACCCGCTATCGGCCTGGACGGCCTCGTCCTGGAACGCCGACGGGCTATTTCTCACGGCACGACCGCGACGATCTTCCTGCCCACCCCCGCCGCCAACTGCTCCAGTGCCTCGGGGTAGCGGTCCAGGGGATGCGGTCGCTGATGAAGACGTCCGGGTCGAGGACGCCGTTCGCGACAGTTCCGCCGCGCGCGGCTGTGCAGGACCGCCATCGAGCCGGTGATGGTGATCTCCTGGTTGTAGATGCGGGAGGGGTCGATCTGTACGCGGGTCGCGTAGTCGGCGACGCCGAACTGGAGGAAGGTGCCGGCCTTGGCGACGCGGTCCAGGCCGTCCTGGATGGCCGCCGCGTTGCCGGTCGCGTCGATGACGAGGTCCCAGCCCTGGGGCGGTCCAGTTCGTCCGGGTCGCGGCCGAGGCCGAGACGCCGAGGCCAGCGGCCGTCTCCAGGCGGCCGGGCTGAGGTCGACCATGTCGACGCTGGCCGCGCCGGTGCGCTTGGCCAGCTCCAGCATCATCAGGCCCATCGTGCCGGAGTCAGATCAGGACGTGGGCGCCGAGGTGGACTGGAGGACGTCGTAGCCAAGGACCGCGCAGGAGAGCGGTTCGATCAGGGCCGCGTCCTGGGTGCGGACGTGCTCGGGAGCTTCACGCAGTTGGCCACGGGGGCTCGCGTACTTCGCGGCGCCGCCGGCCGTCGTCACGCCGATGGCCGCCCAGCGTTCGCACAGGTTGTTGTGGCCGGTGCGGCAGTAGCGGCACTCGTAGCAGTAGAGGGACGGGTCCACCGCGACCCGGTCGCCGACGGACACCTCCGTGACCCGGTCGCCGACGCCGACCACCTCGCCGGCGAACTCGTGGCCCGGCACGATGGGGAGCTTGGGCGCGAACTCGCCCTGGAGGATATGCAGGTCGGTGCCGCACAGGCCGCAGGCGGCGACCTCCACGACGACCTCGCGCGGCTCCCGCCGGTCGGGGACCTCGGTGACGACGGCACGGCCCACGGACTCGGATGGCGGCCTTCATTTCACGGCTCCCAACGACAGGCCCTGGACCAGTTTGTCCTGGGCGGCGAACCCCGCGGCGAGCACCGGCAGGGAGATGACGATGGCCGCGCAGTGCACACCTTGGCCAGGAAGAGGCCCTGGCTGGTGATGAAGCCGGTCAGGAAGACGGGGCGGTCTCGGCGACCACGCCCGTCAGCACCCGGGCGAAGAGCAGTTCGTTCCAGCTGAAGATGAAGCAGATGAGCGATGTCGCGGCGATGCCCGGGAGGGCGATCGGGGCGACCACCCGGGCCAGGATCGTCGGCAGCCCTCGCGTTCGTCCACCTGGGCCGCCTCGATGATCGCGACCGGGACCTCGGCCAGAAGGACTGCATCATCCAGACCGCGATCGGCAGGTTCATCGAGGTGTAGAGGATGACCAGCAGCCAGATGTTGTTCAGCATGTCCGGGTGTTCTTGGCGAACAGGTAAATCGGCAGCAGGCCCGCCACCACCGGCAGCATCTTGGTGGAGAGGAAGAAGAACAGGATGTCCGTCCACTTCTTCACCGGGCGGATGGAGAGGGCGTAGGCGGCGGGCAGGGCCAGGAGCAGGACGAGGAGGGTGGGTATGACCGACGCCACCTCGCCGAGTTGATCAGCGCGGGCCAGGGGGCTGGCGCCGCCGCCCGCGCCGAAGAACTCTCGTAGCCGTCCAGGGTGAGGGAGGCCGCGAAGGACGGTATTGGTGGCCGCGTCCTCCTCCGAGGGAAGGAGGTCAGGCCATCCAGGCGATGGGCATGGAGAAGGACGATC
The DNA here is from genome assembly GCA_021502835.1 of Streptomyces thinghirensis. The sequence goes on along the minus strand of JAKFGP010000058.1, from coordinate 123,808 downwards.
TCGGCCAGCCAGGCCACCAGGCCCAGACCCCGCACCCGCCTTTCGGCGGGCTCGTACGGGCTTGGTGCCGGTGGTGCCGGTGGCGGCGGGTCGGCCGGCGGTGGCGCTCATGCGCGCCGACCTCCTCGCGGAACAGGACGACACCACGCGCAGCGCGAAGGTGGCGATGATGATCGAGCCGATGACGACCAGGACGCCCGCGGCCGAGGCGAGGCCGTTCTCGTGGGCCTGGTAGCTCTGGTAGACGGTGTAGGGCAGGTTGGCCGTGCCCAGGCCGCCGAGGTGATGAAGACGGCGTCGAAGTTCTGGACGATGTAGATCGAGCCGAGCAGGGCGCCGAGCTCCAGGTAGCGGCGCAGGTGGGGAGGGTGAGGTGACGAAGATCTGCCAGTCGCTCGCGCCGTCCACCCGGGCGGCCTTCGATCTGCTGCTGGTCCCGGCTCTACAGTCCGGCCAGCAGGATGAGCATCATGAAGGGCGTCCACCGCCACACCAGTGAGGCCTCGACCGCGAGCAGCGGGGTGTTCGAGACCCAGTCCGGCTGGCGGGCCGCCCTACGTAGTGCAGCAGGCCGTTGAGCAGGCCGTACTTCGGGTTGTAGAGGACGTGCTTCCAGAGCAGGGCCGCCGCCACCGGGACCACCAGGAACGGGGCGATCAGCAGGGGTGTGACCACGCCCCGGCCCTTGAAGCGGCGGTCCAGCAGCAGGGCGAGGGCCAGGCCGAGGACCAGGCTGGCCAGGACCACCGCCACCGTCAGCAGGATCGTGGTCCACACCGACTTGCGCAGGGCCGGGTCGGACAGGACGTCGCCGTAGTTGCCGAAGCCGGTGAATGAGCGGGCGTCCGGGTAGAGGGAGTTCCCAGTTGAAGAAGGAGATCACCAGGGGTCGCCACGGAAGGGCAGCTGGGTGACCACGATCATGAAGATCAGGGCGGGAGGAGGGGGGCCTGGGTGGCCCAGGCCCGCAGCCGGAGGACGGCGGACGGACGGTGGGGTCGTGCGTGGTCGGGTGCGGCCGGGAGGGGCCGTTGTCGTGGCGGTCATCGTCCCTCGTACTCCTCGGAGATCTTCTGGCGAGCTGCTGGGACTTCTTCAGGGCCTCCTCGACGGACTGGCGTCCGGCGATGGCCGCGCTGATCTCCTGGGAGACCTTTGCCGAGGTCGCAGTGAATTCGGGGATGCCGACGAACTGGATGCCGGGCGCGGGGCGCGGCTGTACTCCGGGGTCGTTCGGCTTGGCGCCCTCGATGGCCTCCCGGTGTCATCCCCTGAAGGCGGCGGCCTCCCCGGCATAGTCCGGGTTCTCGTACGTCACGCGCGCTTGCCGGCCGGTACGTTCGACCAGCCGATCTCGTCGCCGACCAGCTGCTCGTACTCCTTGCTGGACGCCCAGGAGACGAACTTCCAGGCCTTGTCGGCGTTGCGGGAGGCATCCTGGATGCCCCAGGCCCAGGTGTAGAGCCGGCGGAGGACTCGGTCCTCTCCACGGGGCGGGCGCGTAGCCCATCCTGCCCTTGACGGGGAGTTCGCCGACTCCAGCGATCCGGCGGCGGAGGTGGCGTCGTACCACATGGCGACGTTGCCCTGGGTCATGTTGTTCAGGCACTCGGCGAAGCCGGACTGGGCGGCGCCGGACTGGCCGTGCTCGCGGACGAGGTCGACGTAGAACTTCGTCGCCTTCTCCCACTCGGGGAGTCCAGCCGCGCCTGCCAATCCTGGTCGAACCAGGTGCCGCCGAAGGTGTTCACGACCGTCGTCAGGGTGCCATCAGCTCGCCCCAGCCGGGCAGGCCGCGCAGGCAGATGCCCTTCATGTCCGGCTCGGCCCCGTCCAGTTTGGCGGCCAGCTCGGCCACCTGGGTCCAGGTGGGGTGCTCGGGCATCGTCAGGCCCTCCTTCGAACACGTCCTTGCGGTACATCAGGAAGGACGACTCGCCGTAGAAGGGCTGGCCGTAGAGCTTGCCGTCGTCGCCGGTGAGGGACTCGCGCATCGGCCCCAGGATGTCCCGCTCGTCGTACGCCGGGTCCTCGGCGACGTAGGAGTCCATCGGTCGCAGCCACTCGTTGCGGGCGTAGATCGGTATCTCGTAGTTGGAGAGGGTGGCGACGTCGTACTGGCCGGCCTGGTTGGCGAAGTCCTGGCTGATCTTGTCGCGGACGTCGTTCTCCGGCAGGACGGTGAAGTTCACCTTGATGCCGGTCTCTTCGGTGAAGTGGTCGGCGGTGAGTTTCTGCAGCTCGACCATCTGCGGGTTGTTGACCATCAGGACGTTGATGGCGTTGCCGCCGGATCCGGCGCCGCCCGCCCCGACCCAGCAGCCGGAGAGCAGCGGGGCGAGCAGCGTCCCTGCGGCGGCCATGGCGAGCGTGGCTCGCGGCCTCCGTCGGCTCTGGGTTCGCATGGATCGCTCCCGGAACACATGGGGAGGAATGGGGAGTTATGGGGCAGAGGAGGGCGTGTGCCCACCTCCGGGGGCGCGTGTGTCGGGGCTTGCGGGGAGGGGGGTCGGCTTCTCAGACGCGGATGATCTGCGGCCCGAGCAGCGAGTAGCGGTGGGCCTCGGCCGTGGGCAGCAGGCGTGCTGGTGACGATGGCCTCCAGGGCGCCGACCTCCGCGAACCGGCAGAAGCTGACCGCCCCGAACTTGGTGTGCGTGCCCGCGAAGACGGTGCGGCGGGCGGCGCGGATCGCCTGGGTCTTGACCTCGCTGACCGCCGGGTCGGGGTGGGTGAGGCCGTGTTCGCGGGAGATGCCGTTGGCGCCGATGTACGCCAGGTCGATGACGAAGCCGGCCAGCATCTTCGTCGTCCAGTGGTCGACGGTGGCCAGCGTGCCGGAGCGGACCCGGCCGCCGAGCAGCAGGACGGAGGTGTCGCCGGCCTCGGCGAGCGCGCCGGCCACCGGCAGCGAGGCGGTGACCACGGTCAGCGGCCGGTCCCGGGGCAGGGCCTCGGCGATGAGCTGCGGGGTGAAGCCCTCGTCGACGAAGACGGTCTCCGCGTCGCCGAGCAGCTCGGCCGCCGCGCGGCGGCGACCCGGCGCTTCTCGGGCACGTGGCTGGTGGCGCGGAAGGCGAGCGTGGTCTCGAACCCGGCGCTCTCCACGGGATAGGCACCCCCGTGGGTGCGGCGGACCAGGCCGTGGTCCTCCAGGGCGCGCAGGTCCCGTCGTACGGTCTCCTTGGCGACGCCCAGGTCGGCCGCGAGCGCGGTGACGTCGACCGAGCCGGTGGCGCGGGCGAGCCGCACGATCTCGTGCCGGCGTTCCTCCGCCGTCCTCGTGTCCATGCCGAACACCTGCCTCACCGCCTCGTCGCCGTGTCCTTGCCCCGTTCGGGCCCGTGGGGGCCATGGGGGAATTTCTACAGCGGCCGTGCGGCACTGACCAGGTCTGTCGCGGACCCGATGCTGCCCGCTTGTGCCCGTTCCGGCCGACGGGTGCCCGTCTCGGACCTGGCACGCGGCGGGGCGGGGCGTGAGAACGGGCAGTGCGGATGCCCGCGTGCGGAGGCGGGCGGGCCCGTTCGGTGCCCGCCCGCCTCGTGATCGATCGGTTCCGGTCCAGTACGGCCAGATCAGGGGGTCGGTCACGAAGTGGCCGCCGAGGCGGGCGTGCGCCGGGTTGTCCGGGTCGAGGTCGCCCCTGCTCGGCGACGAGCTTCTCGGCGTACGGCTCGGAGTCGTCCCGCGGTTCGTAACCGAGCGCCCGCGCGGAGGTGAGGTCCCACCACAGGCGGGTGTTGGCGGAGGAGCCGTGGACGACGGTGTGCCCGACGTTCTCCGCGGTCAGGGCGGCGTGGACGAGGCGGGCGCCGTCGGCGGGGCTCATCCACACCGAGAGCATGCGCACGCTGGTCGGCTCGGGGAAGCAGGAGCCGATGCGGACGGAGACGGTCTCCATGCCGTGCTTGTCCCAGTAGAACTGGGCGAGGTCCTCGCCGAAGGACTTGGACAGGCCGTAGAAGGTGTCCCGGGCGGCGCGGGGTGTCGATCGGGATGAGGGGGTCGTCGCCCTGGGGGCGCGGGGTGTAGCCGACGGCGTGGTTGGAGGAGGCGAAGACGATACGCCCGATGCCTTCCTCGCGGGCGGCCTCGTAGAGGTTGTACGTCCCCCTCGATGTTCGCCTTCAGGATCTTCTCGAACGGGGCTTCCAGGGAGATGCCCGCGAGGTGGATGATCGCGTCGACGCCCCCGTACCGCCTCCCGCACGGCCGCCCGGTCGGCGAGGTCGGCGACCACGGCGTCCGGCTCGCCGTCGATCGGGCGCAGGTCGAGCAGGCGCAGCTCGTAGCCGTGGTCGGGGGCAGGCCCCGCATCAGGGTGCCGAGGCCGCCGGCGGCGCCGGTGAGCAGGACGGTGCGGGGAGCGGGCATCCTCGGGACTCCTGGGTTTCCTGAAGCGGCGACAGTCGTACGAATCCGTACCTGGAGTTCATATGTGTGGACACGGTAAAGAGCGGGTGGTCGCGCGTCAAGGGGCGCCTGCTTGACGGTGTTCACGAGGCGGCCTAGCGTGGTCGTGTTCAGAAATATAGACACAGATCATGAATATGGAATGGGGAGCGCCCGTGACCTCAGCCCCTCTCGCCGCCCGGCTCACCGCCCCCAGCGGTCCGCTGTTCTTCTCCCCGTCACGGCCTACGGCCCCGGCGGCGAGGTCGGCCTCGACGTCTACCGCACGCACGTGCGCCGCGGGATCGAGGCCGGAGCCGCCGCCGTGTTCGCCTGCTGCGGCACCGGCGAGTTCCACGCGCTCACCCCGGAGGAGTTCCAGGCCTGCGTCCGGGCGGCCGTCGAGGAGGCCGCGGGCCGGGTGCCCGTCCTGGCCGGCGCGGGCTACGGCACCGCCCTCGCCGTGCGCTACGCCCGCCTCGCCGAGGAGGCCGGGGCCGACGGGCTGCTCGCCATGCCGCCGTATCTGGTGCTCGCCGGGCAGGAGGGGCTGCTGCGGCACTACCGGGGAGGTGGCCGCCGCGACCCTCCCTGCCGGTGATCGTCTACCAGCGCGACAACGCCGTGTTCACACCGGAGAGCGTGGTCGAACTCGCCCGCACGGACGGGATCGTGGGCCTCCAAGGACGGGCTCGGCGACCTCGACCTCATGCAGCGGGTTATCAGCGCCGTGCGCACCGAGGCGCCCGGCGACGGGGAGGGGTCCGGAGGCGGCGACTTCCTCTACTTCAACGGGCTGCCGACCGCCGAGCAGACGCAGCTCGCCTCACCGCGCGCTCGGCGTCACCCTCTACTCCTCCGCCGTGTTCTGCTTCGCCCCCGAGATCGCCCTCGCCTTCCACCGGGCGCTCCGCTCGGGCGACGACGCCGTCGCGCACCGCCTGCTGGACGGCTTCTACCGCCCGTTCGTCGAACTGCGCGCACAGGGCGCGGGTACGCCGTCGCCCTGGTCAAGGCGGGCGTAGGCTGCGCGGACTGGACGTGGGGGAGGTGCGGCCGCCGTTGCAGGAGCCGTCCGAGGACCATGTGAAGCAACTCGCGCAAATGATCGAGCGGGGTCACGCGCTGCTGGACGGGGAGGGCCGCAAGTGAGGGCATCGGCGTTCGTCTACCCCTGGGACGTCAACGGGGACCCGGCGGCGGCGGAGCTCATCGCCGGGACCGGCGTCGAGCAGGTGACGCTCGCCGCCGCCTACCACTCCACCCGCGCCCTCACCCCCGCCACCCGCGCCACCGCGTCGTCACCGCCGAGTACGCCGCCGTCCTCTACCCGCCGGACGCCCGCTGGGAGGGACGGGACCCGCGCCCGTACGAGGCCGGTGACTGGGCGCCCGGCGACGCCTGGGGCGAGGCCGCCGCCGCCCTCGCGGACGCGGGCCTGGAAGTGCACACCTGGGTCGTCCTCGCCCACAACTCCCGCCTCGGCGCCGAGCGTCCGCGGACGTCCGTCGTCAACGCCTACGGCGACCGCTACCCATGGGCGCCCTGTATCGCGCAGCCCGCCACGCGCGCGTACCTCACCGGCCTGGCCGCCGAGGCGGCGGTGCGGCCAGGGGCGCGCGGCACCGAGCTGGGTCCCTCGGCTGGTACGGGCTCGCCCACCTGCACGCCCACGACAAGACCGGCGGCGTCGGCCTCGGCGACGCCGGGCAGTACCTGATGTCGCTGTGCTTCTGCCCGGACTGCCGGGCGGGGCTACGGCGGGCAGGGCCTCGACCCCGACGGACTGGCCGCCGCCGTACGCGCCGCGCTCGAACCGGTGTGGCGGGGAGCGGTGCCGTCGGACGGGGGCTGGGCGGGCGTGGAGAAGCTGCTCGGCGAGGCGCCGGCCAACGCCACGCGCGTGTGGCGGGACGAGACCGCCCGCACGCTCCAGGAGGCGGCGGTCGCGGCCGTACGCGCCGCCGCGCCCGGCGGCTTCCGGGTCCTGCTGCACGCCGACCCCCTCTCGTACCACTGCGGCGCCAACGCCGGCGTCGACCCGGCGCACATCCTGTCCGTCGCGGACGGTGTGGTCGTGCCCTGCACGGGGGCGCGGGCCTGCTGACGCCGTTCGCCGAGCAGGACCGTGCCGGGGCCGTGCTCGCCGCCAACCTCACCGTGGTCTCCGGCATGGGCGGCAGACCGCACGCGCTCGCCGAGGACGCGGCACGCGCCCGTGAGCTGGGCGCGACGGAACTGCGGCTCTACCACGTCGGGCTGGCGTCGGACGGCGACCTGGAGGCGGTGCGGTCGGGGCTTGCGGAGCGGTGAGTACGGGTGTGGTGTGCGGTGTGGTGAGCGTGCCGAGGGGTGGTGAGCGCGCCCAGGTGAGGTGAGGTCACGCCGGTCGTCGGGCGAGCGGCACCGCCGTCGCCAGCAGTACGGCCGCCAGGGCGGGCAGCGGCAGTCGGAGGTCGGCCAGTTCCACCAGGGCCGCGCCGACGGCCAGCCCGAGCACGTTCGGTGTGAAGATCAGGGAGTTGGCCGTCGCCGTGACCCGGCCCAGCAGCACCCCCGGCGTCTCGTGCTGGACGGCGGTCAGGGCGGCGATCAGCACCGCGGGCATACCCGCTCCGGCCGCCGCGCTGGAGACCAGGGCCACCGCGTCGTGGGGAACGGCCCGCGCCGCCACCGCCACCGCCAGCAGCGCGACCCCGGCCGCCGCGAACCGCCGCCCGCCCAGTCGCCGCAGGGCGGGCCCGGCCAGCAGGCCGACCGCCACCGAGCCGGCGCCCTGGAGGGCGTACAGCACACCGGCGTACGCGGGGAGTGGCCCAGGGTGTCGACCACGGCGTACAGCGTGGGGCCCGCAGCCGCCCGCGCACAGCATCATGACGCCGCCCGCGACGACGAGCGGGCGCAGGCGCGGGTGCCCCCACAGGTACCGGGCGCCCTCGGCCGTCTGCCGCCGCCAGTTCACCGCGGGCCGCCGCGGCGGTGCCTCGCGTACCCGCAGGGCGGCGTACAACCCCGTGGCCAGCACGAACGTCGCCGCGTCCAGCGCCGCAACACTCGCGCCGCCGTACGCCCGCGTAGACGCCCGCCCCCGCCAGCGGCGCCACCAGCTTCATGCCCTCGCCCGCGGTCATGCGCAGCCCGTTCAAGTCGCCGAGCAGGCGAGGGTCGATGACGGCGGCGACGAGCGCCGACTCGGCCGCGTCGTGTACGACGCCCGCCGCGCCGTAAACGAACAGCACCGCGAAGAGCAGCCACAGCGTGTCCGGCGAGTCCACCGCGAAGAGGGCGAACAGGAGGCCCGCCGACAGCAGGTTCGTGGCGATCAGCAGCGGCTTGCGGCGGACGCAGTCGGCTAGCGTGCCCAGCGCCGGGCCCGCCAGTGTCGGCGCCCACATCGCGAGCATGCACAGCGCCGCGAGCCCGTCCGAGCCGGTGAGGTCCTTCACCCAGACGCCGGAGGCTAGCCACAGCGCCGAGGTGCCGAAGCCGGACACCACCGCCCCGGCGAGATACAGGCCCGCGTCGCGGTCGCGCAGGACGCGGGCCACCGGCCAGGCGCCGCGCGCCCGTCTTCCTCGGTATGTGTGGTCCTTGCCGTCATGCCTGGTCATCGTGGAGCTAGAGACGGGCGGGCCGGCATCGGGCAGATGCCCTGGAAGCGGGGCCGGCGGCCGATGAGTTTCGCGGGCGTGATCGGTCTACCTTCCGACAGAGACAGGCCAGGCGTCCCGAGGGCGACCGATGACCCACGACACCACCACCCTCGACCTCGGCCCGCAGGCCAGGGTCCTGGCACGCCTCGCCGAAGGCGGCGTGGGCGACGCGCGGCTCGCGGACCCGACTCCTTGCCCGGACATGGCGGTCCGCAACCTGCTCGGCCACCTGACCGGCCTGGCCATCGCCCTCCACGACGCCGCGCGCAAGGACCTGGGCGCCACCACCGACACCAGCCCCGAGTCGACCGTGCCGGGCATCGGGCCCGGCTGGCGGGAGGAGCTGCCGAAGGTGCTCGGTGAGCTTGCCGAGGCGTGGCGCGCACCGCGGGCCTGGAGCGGCATGACCCGGGCCGGCGGCGTCGACCTGCGGGTGAGGTGGCCGGTGCCGTGGTGGCCGACGAACTGGTGATCCACGGCTGGGACCTGGCCCGCGCGACCGGCCAGGAGTACGAGCCCGACCCGGCCGCTCTCCAGGTGGCGTACGGCCTGCTCGCCGCGTCCGCCGAGGAGCCCGACCGGGACACCGGCATGTTCGGCCCGGTCGTCCCCGTCCCCGACGACGCCCCGCTGCTGGACCGGGCGGTGGGACTGAGCGGACGCGACCCGGGCTGGACGCGGCCCGCCCGGTGACAGCACCGCAAACTCAACTTCCTCTGTCAGAAGCATTGACGTGGCCGCGCGCCCCTCTTACCTTCAACGCGTCGTACTCCGTACGTCATATATGAGACGCGATACGCGAGATCAGATACGCGAGCGATCCCACCGGATCCGGCACGCGACATCCGGCCCGCGCATCCGACGCGAGATTCCGAGAGGCGCGCATGACCTCTGTGCCACGCCGATCCCCTCCCGCACGCAGTACGTGCTGGAGGAGATCAAACGCCGCATCCTCACCGGCCGGCTGACGCCCGGCCAGGCCCTGGTCGAGACCGACCTCGCCGCACAGTTCGGGGTGTCCAAGACACCGGTGCGCGAGGCGCTCAAGACGCTGGCCGGCACCGGACTGGTCGTGATGAGCCAGTACAAGGGCGTCACCGTGCGCATGGTGGGACGCGGACATGGCGCGCGAGGTCTACGACGTCCGGCTGCTCCTGGAGCCCGAGGCCCTCAAGCGCGCCGTGCGCCGAGGGCCTCCTGGATGCTGCCCGCGATGCGCTGACCCAGGCCGACCAGGCCACGGACACGGCCGAACGGTCCCTCGCCAACCGGGAGTTCCACCGCGCCCTGTACGTGCCGTGCGGCAACCCGCTGCTCGGCCGGATGCTCGACGAGGTCCCGCGACCAGGCGGCCTCGTCTCCGCCGTCGCCTGGGCCGCCGACCCCTCCTGGGAACGGGAGGCCGGCGAGCACCAGGAGATCCTGCGCCTCGCCCTCGCCGGTGACGCGGACGGCGCCGCCCGCGCCCTGCACGCGCACATCGCGTCGTTCGTCGAGCGGGCCTTCCCCGAGGCGGGGACGGCGGCCCAGGAAGAGAACGGTCAGGCATGACAGCGACGTTCGAGACCCAGCGGACGGCCCTGGCCGACGTGGTGGCGATCCCGGTGACCCCGTTCGCCGAGGACGGCACCGTCGACCCCGCCACCTACCGGGCCCTGCTGCGTCGTCTCCTCGACGGTGGCATCACGACCCTCACCCCGAACGGCAACACCGGCGAGGTTCGCGCCCTCACCCCGGCCGAGCGCCGCCTCGTCACCGAGCTGACGATCGAGGAGGCCGGCGACCGCGCGGAGATCCTGGTCGGCGTCGGCCACGACGTGCCGACCGCGGTCGCCTCCGCGCGGCACGCCCGCGACCTGGGCGCCTCGATGGTGATGGTCCACCAGCCCGTCCACCCCTACGTCTCCCAGGGCGGCTGGGTCGACTACCACCGCGCCATCGCCGAGGCCGTGCCCGCGCTGGGCGTCGTCCCCTACATCCGCAACCCCCAGCTCACCGGCGCCCGCCTCGCCGAACTCGCCGACGCCTGCCCCAACGTCATCGGCGTGAAGTACGCCGTCCCGGACGCCGCCAGGTTCGCCGCCTTCGCCCGCGACGCCGGCCTCGACCGCTTCGTGTGGGTCGCGGGGCTGGCCGAGCCGTACGCGCCCTCGTACTTCTCCGCGGGCGCCACCGGCTTCACCTCGGGTCTGGTGAACGTCGCCCCCGGCCGTCTCGCTGAACATGATCGAAGCGCTTCGATCCGGCGACTACGCGACGGCGATGAAGGTCTGGGAGCAGATCCGCCGCTTCGAGGAACTGCGCGCCGCCAACGGCTCCGCCAGCAACGTCACCGTGGTCAAGGAGGCCCTCGCCTCCCTCGGCCTGTGCCGCAGGGAGGTCCGCCCGCCGAGCAAGCCGCTGCCCGAGAGCGAGCGCGCCGAGGTCGCCGCCATCGCCGCGGGGTGGTCGATATGACAGGCACACCGGGCGGGGGCCGGCCGCAAGCGCCCCGAGGACCTCCGCAGCCACCAGTGGTACGGCACGGACGGCCTGCGCTCCTTCAGCCACCGCGCCCGCACCCGCCAGCTCGGCTACCTCCCCGAGGAACACCTGGGCAAGCCGGTCATCGCGATCCTCAACACCTGGTCCGACATCAACCCCTGCCACGTGCACCTGCGCGACCGCGCCCAGGCGGTCAAGCGGGGCGTCTGGCAGGCGGGCGGCTTCCCCTCGAATTCCCGGTCTCCACGCTCAGCGAGACCTTCCAGAAGCCGACCCCGATGCTCTACCGCAACCTGCTCGCCATGGAGACCGAGGAACTGCTGCGCTCCTACCCGGTCGACGGCGCCGTGCTGATGGGCGGCTGCGACAAGTCCACGCCCGCGCTGCTCATGGGCGCCGCCAGCATCGACCTGCCCGCCGTCTTCGTGCCCGCCGGGCCCATGCTCCCCGGACACTGGCGCGGCGAGACCCTCGGCTCCGGCACCGACATGTGGAAGTACTGGGACGACAAGCGGGCCGGCCTCATCGGCGACTGCGAGATGCAGGAGCTGGAGAGCGGCCTGGCGCGCTCGCCCGGCCACTGCATGACGATGGGTACGGCGTCCACGCTGACCGCCGCCGCCGAGGCCCTCGGCGTCACGGTCCCGGGCGCCTCCAGCATCCCGGCCGTCGACTCCGGACACGACCGGATGGCGGCGGCGGCCGGACTGCGCATCGTCGAGCTGGTCCACCGGGACCGCAAGCTGAGCGACATCCTCACGGCCGACGCCTTCGAGGACGCCGTCACCACGGTCCTCGGCCTCGGCGGCTCCACCAACGCCGTGATCCACCTGATCGCCATGGCGGGCCGCGCGGGAGTCACCCTCACCCTCGACGACTTCGACCGCATCGCCCGCACCGTGCCGGTGCTGGCCAACGTCCGCCCCGGCGGACAGACGTACCTGATGGAGGACTTCCACTTCGCCGGCGGCCTGCCCGGCTTCCTCTCCCGCATCCCCGACCTGCTCCACCTGGACCGGCCCACCGTCGCGCACGACACGATGCGCGAACAGCTCGAAGGCGCCCGCGTCCACCACGACGACGTGATCCGCCCCCGCGACAACCCCGTCGCGGCCGAGGGCGGGGTCGCCGTCCTGCGCGGCAACCTCTGCCCGGACGGCGCCGTCATCAAGCACATCTCCGCCGAGCCGCACCTGCTCAAGCACACCGGCCCCGCGGTCGTCTTCGACGACTACCGGACCATGCAGCGCACCATCAACGACCCGGCGCTGAACATCACCGCCGACAGCGTGCTGGTGCTGCGGGGCGCCGGACCCAAGGGCGGACCGGGCATGCCCGAGTACGGGATGCTGCCCATCCCCGACCACCTGCTCAAGCAGGGGCGTGCGGGACATGGTCCGGATCTCCGACGCCCGGATGAGCGGCACCAGCTACGGCGCGTGCGTCCTGCACGTGGCCCCCGAGTCGGGTACGTCGGCGGTCCGCTGGCGCTGGTGCGCACCGGCGACCCGATCACCCTCGACGTCGCGGCCCGCTCTCTGCGGCTCCACGTGGAGGACGAGGAGCTGGAGCGCCGCAGGGCCGCGTGGACACCACCGCCCGCCCGCTACGAGCGGGGCTACGGCGCGCTCTACAACGAACAGATCACCCAGGCCGACACCGGCTGCGACTTCGAGTTCCTGGCCCGCCCGGGCAAGGTGCAGGACCCGTACGCCGGCTGAACCGCACGCCAGAACCGCGCACCCCTGCCCGTGGAGAAAGCGCTTCCCGCACGACCCGAGCACGACGTACCAGAACGGAGAACTGTCATGGCCCAAGCCGCAGCCGTGGCGAAACCGCCCGCGCCACCCCGGCGGCGCCGTGCCTCCCGCCACACCGCGCAGGCTCCCGTACCTGCTGATCGCACCGGCCGCCCCTGCTGATGCTGGGCTTCATCGCCTACCCGGTCATCAGCGTCTTCTACTACAGCCTGCAGGAGTACAACCCCACCAAGCCGTGGCGGAACGGCTTCGCGGGCTTCGACAACTTCGTCAAGATCTTCACCGACGACCCGATGTTCTGGGACACCCTCGTCTTCAGCGCCAAGTGGGTCTTCGTCGAGGTCGGACTCCAACTGCTCTTCGGTCTGGCACTGGCGCTCATCGTCAACCAGACCTTCGTGGGGCCGGGGCATCGGGCGCGCCCTGGTCTTCTCCCCGTGGGCCGTCTCCGGCGTGCTGACCTCCGCGATCTGGGTGCTGCTCTACAACTCCCAGACCGGCATCACCCGTTACCTCGCCGACATGGGCATCGGCGACTACGGCACCAGCTGGCTGTCGGACACCTCGACCGTGTTCTCCGCGGCGGTCGTCGCCGACCTGTGGCGCGGCGTCCCCTTCTTCGCGATCCTCATCCTCGCCGACCTCCAGTCCGTCTCGAAGGACCTGTACGAGGCCGCCGAGGTCGACGGGGCGAGCCGGATCAAGCAGTTCTGGCACATCACACTGCCGCACCTGAAGGACGCCATCATCCTGTCCACGCTGCTGCGCGCGGTGTGGGAGTTCAACAACGTCGACCTGCTCTACACCCTGACCGGCGGCGGACCCGCGGGAGTGACCACGACACTGCCGCTGTACATCGCCAACACCAGCGTCGACGCCCACGACTTCGGTTACGCGTCGGCCCTCACCACGGTCGCGTTCGTGATCCTGCTCTTCTGCTCGATCGTCTATCTGCGGCTGAGCAAGTTCGGAGGCGAGAACAAGTGATCACCAAGGAGGCCACCGCGCCCGCCCCGCGCCCGCGCGGGCCGCCCATGAGCCGCCGCGGCAGGCGAAGAAGCGCCGCCCCGCCTGGGACGAGGTCCCCGCTGGCAGATCTATCTCCCCGCTCGGCATCTACCTGGTCTTCACCCTGATCCCGTTCTACTGGATCCTGCTCTTCGCGCTGCGCCCGGCCGGCTCGACCTCGCTCGTGCCCTGGCCGATGACCTTCGAGCACTTCGAGAAGGTGTGGACCGACCGGAGCTTCGGCACCTTCTTCGAGAACAGCGTGTACGTCGGCCTCGCGACCCTGGTGATGACCACGCTCGTCGCCCTGGCAGGCGGCTACGCCCTCGCCCGGTTCGACTTCAAGATCAAGCGGGCCTTCATGCTCGCTCTGCTCTGCTCCCAGTTCGTGCCCGGCGCACTGCTGCTGGTCCCGCTCTTCGAGATCTTCGCCGAACTCCAGATGATCAACTCGCTGGGCAGCGTCATCATCGCCGAGACGGTCTTCCAGCTGCCGCTGTCGATGATCCTGATCAGCAACTTCATCAAGAACGTGCCGTACTCCCTGGAGGAGGCCGCCTGGGTCGACGGCTGCGGCCGGATGCGGGCCTTCCTGGTCGTCGTCCTCCCGCTGCTGCGGCCGGCCTGATCGCCGTCGGCTCCTTCGCCTTCGTGCACTCCTGGAACCACTTCCTGTTCGCCCTGATGTTCCTCAACAACCAGGACAAGCAGACCATCCCCGGTCGGCCTCAACACCCTGATGAGCGCGGGACAGCGTCGACCTCGGCGCGCTCGCCGCCGGCGGCATCATCGCGGCCGTGCCCGTGGTGCTGGTGTTCGCCTTCATCCAGAAGTGGCTGATCACCGGCTTCAGCGCGGGGGCGGTGAAGGGATGAGTCCGGTTCCCGTCGTCCTCGCCGGCGCCGCGGCCACGGCCGTTGGCACATCGCCAACATCCGCCGCCTGGAGCGGGCCGGACTGGTCCGGCTGGCCGGCATCTGCGAGCTGACCCCGCTGTCCGAGGAGGAGGCCGGCGGAGAACTCCCCGAGCAGTCCGCCGACTTCGGCGCCCTGCTCGACTCCACCGGCGCCCGGATCGCCGTGATCTGCACGCCGATCCCCACCCACACCGACCTCGCCCTGACCGCCGCCCGCAAAGGGGTGCACCTGCTCCTCGAGAAGCCCCCGGCACCCTCGTACGCCGAGTTCCGCCGGATGGCCGACGGGGTCGCCGAGAGCCGGCGTCGCCTGCCAGGTCGGGTTCCAGTCGCTGGGCTCCGCACGCCGTGCCGGCCGTCCGCGAGCTGATCGCCCAGGGGGTCGTCGGCGAGGTGGTGGGCATCGGCGGGGCCGGGGCGTGGGTGCGCGACGAGGCCTACTTCCGCCGGGCGCCCTGGTCGGGGCGGCGGCGGCTGGACGGCGCCGACGTGATCGACGGGGCGCTGACCAACCCCTCGCACACGCCGTCGCCACCGCCCTCGCGCTCGGCGGCTCCACCCGCGCCGAGGACGTCACCGGCATCGAGACCGAGCTGGCGCACGCCAACGACATCGAGGCCGACGACACCTCCTGCGTACGCGTCACCACCGCGCAAGGACATCGCGTCACCGTCGCCGCGACCCTGTGCGCGAGCGGCCCGACGAGCCGTACGTCCTGGTGCACGGCAGCAGCGGCCGCATCACCTTCTGGTACAAGCAGGACCGCGTCCTGCTCCAGCGCGGCGGCCACGGCCCCGAGGAGTACCACCACGGCCGCACCGACCTGCTGGAGAACCTGGTCGAACACCTCACCACCGGCGCCGCACTGCTGGTCCCGCCCGACGAGACGGGCGCCTCTCATGCGGGTCGTGGAGGCGCGATCCGCCTGGCCCCCCGACCCGGAGCCGCTGCCCGACGCCGCCTGGCGCCGCGTCCCCGGCGAGAGCCGTCGTGTGGTCCCCGGCGTCGACTCCTTCGTGGCCGCCGCCGCCGAACACCCTCTCCTCTACTCCGAACTGGGCGCGCCCTGGGCGCAGCGCACGGAGCACCCGCGATACGAGGTGAGTACCCGATGACCGGCAACGACGCCCCCGGTGCTGCGGGTGGCGGGCCGCCCCGTCGCCCGGTACGTCACCCGGCCCGAACTGCCGCCCCGGCTCTCCCCGCGCCCCTACCTGCACCCCGTCACCACCCTGGCCGGCACCGCTGTCACCGAGTTCAGCCCCTGCCGACCACCTCCATCACCTCGGCGTCGGTGTCGCCGTTCCCGACGTCGAGGGGCACAACTTCTGGGGCGGGCGCACCTACGTCCGCGACCAGGGGCCCGACCGAGCTGGACAACCACGGCGCCCAGCGGCACATCGCCTTCCAGCTCCGCGACCCCGACGGCCTCGTGGAGGAGCTGCGCTGGGTCGCCGCCGGCACCGAACTGCTGCGCGAGCGCCGCACCGTCGCGGCCACCGAACTCACCGCCGCCGGCCTCGCCGCCACGGCCTGGGCGCTGGACTTCACCTTCTCCCTCACCAACGTCACCCCGGACCCGCTCACCATCGGCAGCCCCGCCACCAACGGGCGCCCCGGCGCCGCCTACGGCGGCTTCTTCCTGGCGCGCCCGCAAGGAGAGCGCGGCCCCCAGGGTGTTCACCGCCGACCGCGAGGGCGAGCAGGAGATCCACGGGACCCGCGCCGACTGGCTCGCCCTGACCGGCGACACCTGGTCGCTGGTGTTCGCCGGGGCCACGGAGCAGACCCGGCGCGACCCGTGGTTCGTGCGCACCGAGGAGTACCCGGGCGTCGGCTCCTCCCTCGCCTACGACGAACGGCTGACGGTCGCCCCCGGCGACACCGTCGTCCGCCGGATCGTCACCGTCGTCGCCGACGGCCGGCTCGATGCCGACGGCGCCGCCACCCTCGTACGAAAGGCGGTGAGCCCGTGACCCCCGAGACCACTCCCGTGACCCCCGAGACCGTCCCCGTGACCTCCGAGACCCCGGTGACGTACACCAACCCCGTCCTGAACGCCGACTGGTCCGACCCCGACGTCCTCCGCGTCGGCGACGACTTCTACCTGACCGCGTCCAGCTTCGGCCGCGTCCCCGGCCTGCCGCTCCTGCACTCCCGCGACCTGGTCGGCTGGACCCCTGGTGGGGCACGCCCTGACCCGCCTGGAGCCGGCGGAGGCGTTCGCGACGCCCCGTCACGACTGCGGCGTCTGGGCCCCGTCCCTGCGTCACCACGCCAACCGCTTCTGGATCTTCTGGGGCGACCCCGACCACGGGATCTTCCAGGTCAACGCGCCCGACATCCGGGGCCCGTGGACCGCGCCCCACCTGGTCAAGGCCGGCAGGGCCTGATCGACGCCTGCCCCCTGTGGGACGACGGAGACCGGCGAGGCCTACCTCGTGCACGCCTGGGCCAGATCCCGCTCCGGGATCAAGAACCGCCTCACCGGCCACCGTATGCACCCGACGGCACCGGACTCCTCGACGAGGGCAAGGTGATCGTCGACGCCGACCGCCTTCCCGGCTGGTTCACCCTGGAAGGCCCCAAGCTCTACAAGCACGACGGCTGGTTCTGGATCCTGGCCCCCGCCGGCGGTGGAGACCGGCTGGCAGGGTGCCTTCCGCTCCCGCGGCTTCTTCGGCCCGTACGAGGAGAAGGTCGTCCTGGAGCAGAAGGACACCGACGTCAACGGCCCCCACCAGGGCGGCTGGGTGCGCACCGGGACCCGCGAGGACTGGTTCCTGCACTTCCAGCAGCGCGGCGCGTACGGCCGGGTGGTCCACCTCCAGCCGATGAGGTGGGGCACGGACGGCTGGCCGGTCCTGGGGGACGACGGCGCCCCGGTCACCGAGCACACACGCCCCGCGCTGCCACCGCAGCCGCCCGCCGCGCCCGCGACCGACGACGACTTCCCCGGAGGAGCGGTTCGGCCGCCAGTGGTCGTGGACGGCCAACCCCGTGACGGCTGGGCCACCCAGCACTCCGGGGACGGGCTGCGGCTGGCGTGCGTCCGCTCGGCCGACGCGCACGACCTGCGCAAGCTGCCGAACGTGCTCACGCAGCGGCTGCCCGGCGACCCCGCGGTGATCGAGGTGGAACTGCGCCTGGACAGCGAGGAGACCGGGCGCGCGGGCCGGACTCGCGGTGCTCGGCGACGCCTACCGCTGGATCGGGCTCCAGCGGGGCGCGGACGGGACCGTGCACCTGGTGCACCGGTTCGCCGAGTCGGTGGCGGAGGCCGACCGGGACGCCGACCACCCCTCGCCCCGCGCCCGAGGGCCGGGCACGGCTGCGGATCGAGGCCGGCCCCGGCGGACGCTGCCGCTTCTCCTACGACCTCGGCGACGGGCCGCGCCCCACCGGCCGAGGTCTTCGCCGCCACCCCGTGGCGCTGGGTCGGCGCCCTGCTCGGCCTGTTCGCGCGCTCGCGCCCGCCGGCCAGGGGAGACGCCCGGAGCGGCCACCTTCACGAAGTTCCGGATCGAAGCCCGCTGACCCACCCCACCCGTACGCCCTGTTGGGAGCCGCAATGAGCGCACCTCCGTAGCAAGCGCTTGCCGGGAACCGGCAGGACCCTGGCCGCCGTCCTCGGCCTGGTCGCCGCGCTGGCCCTCGGGACGGCAGGCGAGGCACAGGCCGCCCCGGCCCACGAGACGGGCTCACCCCGCCTCGCCGACAGGGCGCACGGCTTCGCCTCCCTCGCCGGCGGCACGACCGGCGGCGCGGGGCGGCGAGGTCGTCACCGTCACCGACCAGGCCGCGCTGGCGAAGTACGCGGCGGCCGAGGAGCCGCCACGTCATCCGGGTGGCGGGCTCGATCGCCGTCGCGCCCTTCGGCTCGGAGATCGTGGTCGGCTCCGACAAGACGATCGTCGGCGTCGGCGACGCGGGCGAGATCGTCCACGGCGAGCTGCACCTGAACCCCGGCACGCACAACGTGATCATCCGCAATCTCACCATCCGCGACAGCTACGTCGAGGGCGACTGGGACGGCAAGACCACCGACTTCGACGCGATCCAGATGGATTCCGTCCACCATGTCTGGATCGACCACAACCGCCCTCACGCGCATGGGCGACGGACTGCTCGACATCCGCAAAGGACAGCGAGTACATCACCGTCTCCTACAACCGGTTCGAGAACCACAACAAGGCGCTCGGCATCGGCTGGACGGACAACGTCCGCACCCAGATCACCATCGATCACAACTGGTTCGCCGGCACGAAACAGCGCAATCCGTCCGCCGACAACTCGCCTACGCGCACCTGTACAACAACCACCTCTCCGCGCAGGTGGCCGACGGCGACCCGCTGTGGACGTACGGGAACTGGGCGCGCGGCGCGACGCGGATGGTCATCGAGAACAGCTACTACGACGGGGTAACCAGCACCCCTACCAGGCGGACGCCACCGCGGAACTGGTGCAGCGCGGCTCGGTCCTAGAGGACACGACCGGCCGGCACGACGCGTGGGGCGACGCCTTCGAACCGCGCGACTTCTACGACTACCGGCTCGACCCGGCGGCCGCCGTCCCGGCCCTGGTCGAGCGCTTCTCCGGGCCGCAGAAGCAGCTCGGTGCCCACTGACTCCCCCACACTCCGTTCACCGCTCCGTCGGATCCAGAAGAAGAGAGCCGATCAATGAAGACCAGCAATCGCAGCAGCAGAAGGACAGGCGGGCGCCGGACCTCCGCCGCCGTAGCCCTGGGGGCCGTGCTCGCGCTGACCGCCACCGCCTGTGGTGACGACGGCAGCGGAGCGGGCGGCGACAAGGGTGCCGAGGGCAGCGGCACGGGAAGATCGTCTTCTGGGACAACAACGGCGGTATCCGTACGGCCGTCTGGAAGGAGATCATCGCCGACTTCGAAGGCGAACCCGGACATCGACGTGGGTACGTCGGGATCGCCGCCACCGAGTACCAGTCCAAGGTGGACACCGCCATCCAGGGCGGCGGCCTGCCGGACGTCGGCGGTGTCGGCGCGGCGATGCTCGCGGGCTTCTCGGCCCCAGGACGCGCTGGAGCCGCTGGACAACCGGCTGACCGGGTCGTCCCCGGACGGCAGGGTCAACAAGGACATGATCGAGTCGCTGCAGGCGCGCGGGCGGCGGCGACGGCCGGCTGTATTCGGTGCCGACCTCGGCCAACAACGGCGTCCTCTACTACCGCACCGACCTGTTCGACAAGGCAGGGCCTGGAGGCGCCCACGACCTGGGACGCCTTCTACACGGCCGCCGAGAAGCTCACGAACACGGGTGAGAACGAGTTCGGCTACACCATCCGCGGCGGTTCCGGCTCCATCGCCCAGGCGCTCGACGCGATGTACGGGCAGTCCGGCATCACCTCGTTCTGGGACTCCGGCAAGGAGAAGACCACCGTCAACGACCCGAAGAACGTCGAGGCGCTGGAGAAGTACGCGGCCCTCTACAAGAAGACCACGCCGGCCGCCGACGTCAACAACGACTTCGCCAAGATGGTCGCTCAGTGGGACTCCGGCACGATCGGCATGCTCAACCACAACCTGGGCTCCTACCAGGACCACGTGAAGGCGCTCGGTGTCGAGAAGTTCAGCGGTATCCCGCAGCCGGTCGGCGCCTCCGGCAAGCGGGTCCAGGTGTCCAACCCGGTCGACGAGGCTCGGCCTGTTCAAGAGCTCCAAGAACAGGACGCCGCCCTGGAAGTTCGTCGAGTTCGCCACCTCGCACGCGCAAGAACTCAAAGTTCAACGGAGTCCGCGGGCCAGGTGCCGTCCAACACCGAAGCCGCGACGGACGCGTGGATCCAGAGGCGCGGAGCGACGAAGCTGGCGGCCGAGGCGCTGAACGACGGCTCCACGACCATCGTCCAGCTGCCGTACTACCTGCCGGACTGGAACACGATCTCCAAGGCCGACAACGAGCCGAACCTCCAGAAGGTGCTGCTCGGGAAGATGAGCGCGAAGGCGTTCCTGGACACGATGGCCGAGCAGCTCAACGAGGCGCAGGCCGAGTGGAACGAGCAGATGGGCTAGCCGGTCCCGGGTCCCGCCGTGGGACGGCCCGTGGTTCGCGGGCCGCGCAGCCGTCCCCGGCGAGGACTATCACTCCTCCCCTCTCGAAAGGCGCTCCGGCGTGTCACTCCACCCCGAAGACAAGTCACCGCGTCCGCCGTCGCCGCCCTGCCCCTGGCGTTCGCCGCCACCGGCACCGCCGAGGCCGGCGGACACCGCCTCCGCACCCTCCACATCGCCGGCGACTCCACCGCCGCGCAGAAGTACGCCGACGCCGCGCCCGGGACCGGGTGGGGGATGGCGCTGCCCTTCTTCCTCCGCAGAGACTCCGGCGGTCGCCAACCTACGCCGTGAACGGGCGCAGTTCCAAGAGCTTCGTCGACGAGGGCGGCTGGACGCAGTCCTGGACGCGATCCGGCCCGGCGACCTCCTGCTCGTCCAGTTCGCGCACAACGACGAGAAGAAGAGGACCCCGCCCGCTACACCGAGCCCTGGACGACGTACCAGGACCACCTTCGGCTGTACGTCGACGGCGCCCGGGCCGCGGGGCGCGGCCGGTGCTGGCCACGCCCGTCGAGCGGCGGCGGTTCGACGCGGCGGGCGACGCGCGGCCCAGCCACGGGAGTACCCGGCGGCGATGCGGGCGCTCGCGCGACAGGAGGGCGTGGCGCTGCTCGACGTGCAGGCGCTGTCGCTCGCGCCGTGGCAGCGGCTCGGCGTGGAGGGACCAAGGCGTACTTCAGCTGGACCGCCACCGAGCAGGACAACACCCACTTCAACCCGCCCGGCGCGATCGCGGTCGCCCGGCTCGTCGCGCGGGAGCTGCCGCACGCGGGTCCTGGCGCGCCGGACGTGCGCCGGCTGGACGAGGAGATCCCCGAGTCCTGGATCGACTGGCCGGCGTCGGCCACCGCGTAGTACGTAGCACCCAAACCACGGAAAAGGGAGAGCCGCACCATGAACACACCCGGATGGCATGGGCATGCCACGCGAAGAGCCGCCGCGCTGGTCGGCTGCACCGCCCTCGTACTGACCCTGACCGCCGCCACCGCGCAGGCCCGCCCCGGCCACCACCACCCCCGCGACACCGCCCGGCAGACCCTGCCGGCCAGCGACGGCTGGGCCTCCCACGGCACCGGCACCACCGGCGGGCGCGCCGCCGACGCGGAGCACGTGTACACCGTCTCCAGCTGGGCCGAGTTCAAGGCGGCCCTCGCCGCCGGCGGCGGCGCGCCCGGGATCATCAAGGTGAAGGGCACGATCGACGCCGTCTCCGAGGGCTGCGACGCCTTCGCCGCGCCCGGCTACGACTGGCGCCTACCTGGAGAAGTACTCCCCGGAGAACTGGGGCCTGGAGACCGACCTGAGCGCCGAGCCCGACACCAGCCCCGAGGGACTCCGCCGCGCCTCCGCCGCCCAGCAGGACCGGGCCATCAGGCGAACGTCCCCGCCGACACCACGATCATCGGCGTCCGGGCGGAACGCGGCCGTATCGAGTGGCGCCAGTCTCCAGATCGGGGCGTCGACAACGTCATCGTCCGCAACCTGACCTTCGAGAGCCCCGTCGACTGCTTCCCGCAGTGGGACCCCACCGACGGCGACAAGGGCAACTGGAACTCCGGAGTACGACAGCGCCGTCGTGTACGGCTCGACGCACGTGTGGCTGGACCACAACACCTTCACCGACGGCGAGCACCCCGACAGCGCGGCGCCCACCTACTTCGGCATGCTGTACCAGCAACGCGACGGCCAGCTCAAACATCGTGCGCGGCGCCGACTCCGTCACCGCCTCCTGGAACGATCTTCACCGAGCACGACAAGACGATCCTGATCGGCAACAGCGACAGCGAGTCCGCCGCGGCCGGCGACCGCGGGCACCTGAAGACGACCTTCCACCACAACCTCTTCAAGGACCTCGTCGAGCGCGCGCCCCGGGTGCGGTTCGGGCAGGTCGACGTCTACAACAACCACTTCGTGGCGCGCACGACTACGCCTACAGCTTCGGTGTCGGCAAGGGAGTCCCAGCTCGTCGCCGAGCACAACGCCTTCACCCTGCCGGGCGGCGTCAGCCCCGCGAAGGTGCTGAAGCGGTGGAACGACTCGCCGCTCACCGCCGCGCACAACCGCGTCAACGGCCGCTCCGCCGACCTGATCGCCGCGCACAACGCGGAGAACCCGGACACGCCGCTGCGGTCCGGCGCGGGCTGGACGCCCACCCTGCGCACCAGGTCCTCCCGGCCTGGGCGGTCCCCCCTCGTCGTCGACCACGGCGCGGGCGCCAGCCGCCTGCGCTGACACCCCAGTACCGAGGGCCGGGGCGCCCGCACCGCCCCGGCCTCCCGCACCCCGCCACGTACGCGCCGAAGGGCCCGGCGGCCACCGACCCGCCCCGTCCCGCAGGACTTCCTCCTGACCACCGCCGGCGCGGGCGCCGCCCTCGGCCCCCGCGGCCCGGCCCGCTCGTAGCCGGCACCCGGCCACGCCCGCGCCCCTTCGGCCGGTACGGCTCACCGGCCGCCCGCCGCACCCCGAAGACCCTCTACGTGGACCCGCACGGCGCGGCGACTTCACCTCCGTCCAGGCCGCCGTGACCGCCGCCGAGGCCGACTGGACGCTGGTCCTCGCCCCCCGGCACCTACCGCGAGACGGTCTCCGTCGACGCCGACCCGCACCGAGGCGACCTGGCTCGCGGCGCCTCCGAGGACCCGCGCGACACCGTCATCGTCTTCGACAACGCGGCCGGGACCCCGAAACCGACGGCTCCGGCACTACAGCACCAGCGGCTCCGCCACCACCACCGTGCGGGCCGACAGCTTCACCACCCGCCGGATCACCTTCGCCGGCGACTGGCTGCGCGCCGACCACCCCGGCTTCACCGGCACCCAGGCCGTCGCCATCAAGGTCCAGGGCGGCCGCTCGGCGTTCCCCACCGCCGCTTCCTCGGCCCACCAGGACACCCCTCTACGCCGACCTGCCCGGGACCTCAGGCTCTTCGCCCGCCAATTGCACGCCCACTGCTACGCCAGCAGGGCGACGTCAAGGCTTCGTCTTCGGCCGGGCGGCCGGCTTGTCGCGCCGGGGCTGCCCCCGCCCACCCTCGGTCCGCAGAGCCCGACGCGCCCCACGGCTTCTGTTGCGCTGTCCACCGTGAACGCCGCCCGCACGGCTACCTAGTCACGCTGGGTGCGTCAGCAGCGAGGCCCCCGACGGCCTCCCGCGGCCCAGCCCCTGGGTGCCCAACTCCAGCACCCCGCCTGCCGATACTCACCCGTGCGCGAGACCCACCTCGGCGCGGGCG
This sequence comes from Streptomyces thinghirensis, assembly GCA_021502835.1. Next base: position 100,266 of record JAKFGP010000058.1, on the reverse strand, counting down.
TGTTGCGGTCGCCCCCTACGCCGACATAGGACGCGCACCCCCCAGCTGGGAGCAGCAGTTCCGGGGTACCGCTACCCGGCCCGGCGTCGATCGCCGTCTCGGAGAACCGGCTCGACTGACCAATGCCCAGGGCCGCGTCGCTCAAGGAGGCGTACCTCAGCGACTGGCGTCCGACCTATGACCACCGGAGTGACCCGTCCAGACTGAGGATCTCCAGAGTGACTACCCCGACTTCCATCGTAGCTCCAAGGACGACTGGTCCTTCCCACTTCAGCCTGGGGCGTGCTCCTTGATCCAGGACTTCGAGGAATGTGGCGGACGGGCAGCCCTTGCGATGGTAGAGAGCCCCCTCTCATCAGGCCAGCAGGACGACTGCCGTACGCCCCGAGTTCGCCCCGCTCGGACGGCGACGGATACACGCGGGAGACCCGGTCACCCCTCTCCCTCTCCCACCCCAGGACGGAGTCCGCGGCGCCCTGCTCACCCCCGCACGGCACAGAGGCCCCTTCCCGGCCGTCCTGCTCCTGCTGACTCCCAGCTCCCGCTTCGACATCGGCAAGGAGAAACGGGTCGGCCCTGGTACGACGACTCCCGGCTCGCCGCCGCCGAGACTGGGCGGACCGGCACTTCGGCGGGCGCTTCTCAGTGACGAACTGGCCCGGGCGGGGGTACGTGGTGCTCTGTGCGGACGCCCTGGGCTGGGGCGACCGGAAACCGCTTCACCTACACCCGGCGACAGGCCCTGGCGGGCAGCCTCTTCCACCTCGGCAGTTCCCTCGCCGGGCTCCTGGCCCGCGAGGACGAGCGCGCCGCCGGCTTCCTGGCCTCCCTCGACCCGCGTGGACGCCCGGCGGATCGCGGCCGCCGGCTTCTCCATGGGCGGCTACCGCGCCTGGCAGACCGCCGCCCTCAGCGACTCCGTCGCCGCCGCCACGGTGAGCGTGTGCTGGATGACCGGGCTGAAGGAGATGATGGTGCCCGGGAACAACGCCCTGCGCGGGCAGTCGGCCTTCCACATGCTGCACCCCGGACTCGCCCGGTACCTCGACCTCCCCGACGTGGCGAGCATCGCCGCGCCCAGACCGATGCTGTTCCTCGGCGGTGACGGGACCACCTGTTCACCGCCGAGGGCGTGCGCACCGCCTACGACAGGCTGCGCGCCGTCTGGCACTCCCGGGGGCGCCGCCGACCGGCTGCGCACCGAGACCTGGCCGGACGTCGGCCACGCCTTCCCGCGGCGCATGCAGGACGCGGCCTTCCGATGGCTGGAGTCGGCCACCGCGACGCCGATCTGCTGTCACCGGCCGTCCACGACCGACGCGGGACCGGCCGGGTAGGCGCGCGGCAGCCGGTCGTACTCCGCCTGCGTCACCGGGATCACCGTGCCGTGCCGCCGGGCTGGCGGGCAGCTGGTGGTCGGCCGACGGCGTCCACTCGCCCGAGTCGAGGTCGGGTGGTCTCGAAGGGAGGTATCCCCCGGCCGCCGTACTCGTCGACGAACAGGTACCACTTCTCCTCGGTGTTGGACTTGAACACCGTCGGCCCCTCGCCGCGGTCCATCGCGCCGCGCCCGATGCAGTCCGAGACGAAGTCGTACGACGTGTCGGTCCAGGGACGTCGACTTCTCGCCGGTGATGAACTTCGAGCAGGGCGAGCCGGAGGACAGGTCGCGCTCGTCCTTGGTGTAGCGGTAGTACGTGTCGTCGTGCTCGACGACCGTCGAGTCGATGACCGAGTAGCCCGGGTCGTTCCAGATCTTCGGCTCGCTGAAGGTGCGGAAGTCCTCGGTGGTCGCGTACAGCATCTTGTTGTACGTCGAACCGGTGTGGTCCGGTCGTCGTCGGCGTAGGAGCTTGGAGGCCCAGAAGACGACGTACGCGTCCAGCTCGTCGTCCCAGTAGGCCTCCGGCGCCCAGGTGTTGCCCGCGTTGTCCGGGGACACCTTCGCGAGGCGCTGGTCGGTCCAGTGGACCAGGTCGGTGGACTCCCACACCATGATCGACTTGCTGCCGTGCCGCTGGACCTCGTCCCAGCTGCCGCTGCTGTTCCCGGTACATCCGCAGGTCGGTGGCGATCATGTAGAACCTGTCGCCCCTCGGGCGAGCGGATCACGAACGGGTCGCGCAGCCCCCTCTCGCCGATGGTGGACGTCAGCACCGGCTTCCCGGCGTTCAGCTCGCGCCAGTGCAGGGCGTCATTGCCGCGGCTGAGGGCGTAGCGGGATCTGTTCGCCGTCGGCGGTCCCTCGCCGGTGAAGTAGGCGAAGAGGTATCCCGCGTACGTGGGGGACCCGGCGGGGCTCGCGGGCAGGGCTCCCGGGTGTGCGGCGCCCGGCGGGGCGGCGAGCAGGGCGAGGAGGAGGGCGAGGAAGGGGACCAGAAGCGTGCGACGGGCGGTGTGGCGGCGCATGACACTTCCTGTGGGAGTCTGAGAGGTCCTGTTGGATAGTGTGCCCTCGGAGTGTCACCGGTGGAGGCCGAGACGTCAACGGGACGGCAGGGGGCGGAAGTTTCGGGCGGGTACGGTCCCCGGGGAGGAACGCCCCCGCCGGTCGTCACCGGCGGGGGCGTTCGACGGCCGGCCGAGTGGGAGCTCGGACAGCGCGCACCGGCGCGGGGGGGCGGGCCGGCGGATCAGGGGTGGGCCCCAGCGGTCACTCGTAGGCGATGTCCGAGGCGGTGAAGTCGCACGTCTTGCCGTACGGGCCGACCGGGGAAAGCTTCTCGGGCTCCTTGCCGGTGTCGTTGCCCTCGAAGCGGACGCAGGTCTCGATCTTCTTCTTGCCGTCACCGTGGACGCGGATGTTCCGGCAAGGGCCGCCGTGTCGCCGTAGTTCTGGTTGACGCCGACGATCGACTTGCCCGGCGCGGTGATGTCCACGTCGTTGATGATGACCGTGCGCCGGTACTGCTTGCCGCGGTTGCCGCAGGAGCGGACCGCTTGCCGAAGTTCTCGACCCGGAACTTCGAGACGACGAGCTTGCCCGCGCCGTTGAACTGGAGCACCTTGTCGTCGGCGTTCCTCGCGCCGCCGCCGTACACCGTGTAGACCGCCGAGGCCGGGGTGCCCCTTGAAGCTGGCGGCGTCCTCGCCGACGTCCAGCCCTACACGTTCCGCAGGGTGCAGGAGCCCTTACAGTGGACGCCGTCGGCGGCCGGGGTGCCGATGACGACGTTCTTCAGCGTGGCGCCGTCCGCCAGTTCGAAGACCGGGTCCTGGCCCTCGTCCTGGCTGTCGCCGCCCAGGGCGCCGGTGCCGTAGAACTTCTTCATCCCGCCGTCGTACGTCCCCTTGACGGGGATCGTCGACGAGACGGGCTTGGCTGCTGGTGTCCTCGGGCCAGGACGACGCGGCCCCGCGGTGGACAGCATCGTCGTGGTGACGATCGCCGCACCGGTGAGGCCGAAGGCAGCGGTTCCGGCGATCACCGCCCGCCGCTTGGTGACCCGGCGGTGGCGGACGCGCTGTTCAGCTCGTGCAGTCATGCCCATGTTCCTTGCGTGGGAGAGGATCTTGCGCTTCCTGGTCGCCACTGGTGAGGAAAGGGTTGCCGCGTCCCCAGAGGCTTTTCACGACTCGGCCTTCACACGGCGGCTCTTCACGAACCCCCGCGGGGAGCGAAGTCGCCCCGCACCGAGAGCCGTTCGATCCGGCGGTGGCCGTCGCGGGTAGCGGTCGCCGCCCGCGTCCCGGTCGCCGCGCTCGTGGTCGTACTGGCCGGCGAACATCCACTCGCCCCGCCGGGACCGTTCGGCCCTGCTTGAGCGTCCACCCGGTGGACGAGGAAACCGTCCCGCTCCTCGACCGTGAACGTGAAGTCCTCCTCCGGCAGCGACCGCCAGGCGCCGGTGGACGTGACCCCGCCGGTCTGCGCCACCACCAGCTCGACGGTGAGCGCGGTCAGCGGTTCACCGGTCTTCAGGGTGATGTTGCTCTGTGCCCAGAACTCGTGGCTGTGCGGGTCCACCGAGCCGTCCGACACACAGCGGGCCGTCCTCCACGGCGGAGACGGGCGGCTGGGCGGTCGCGCTCCCGGTCGCGGCCGGCGCCGGGAGGGGAGGCGGGGGCGTCCGGGGTCTCCGTCCCGGGCGGGACACTCGGCGTCGGGCCGGCCGGCGGGGCGGGCGCCCGGCCGGTGGCGGCCTCCGGTGACGGCGCGGGGGTGGGTGAGGTGGCGACCGAACGCTGCGAGGGCGTCGTCCTTGAGCGCGGACGCGACCGTGTAGCCGCCGACCGCCAGGACGCCCGCCACGCGCCGTGGCACCGGCCACCCGCGCCCAGCCCAGGCAACGGCGGACGCGTCGTCCCGTGGTCCCCGGGGCGGCCCCCGCCCTGGCCCGCCATGCCGCGGTCGACCCGGGCCAGGATGCGCGCCCGGTCGGGCTCGTGCGCCCCGGCCGCCTCCGTGCAGCCAAGCGCGCAGCTCCTCGTCCACGTCCCCCCGCCCGGTCATCGGTTCCTCCCCGCGGCCCCACCGCTGCGCGCGATCGCCGCGTGCACCCGCTTCGAGACCGCCTGCGTGCCGAGCAACCGCTGCAGTTCGGCCACCGCCTTCGACGTCTGGCTCTTCACCGTACCCACCGAGACGCCCAGGGCGAGCGCCGTGTCCTTCTCGGAGAGGTCGAACGCGTGCCGCAGCACCACGCACGCCCGCTTGCAGGAACCGCGGCCGGCGCAGCGCCTCCTGGACGTCCACCGCACCGGCGACGTCCGGGTCCTCCCGTCCTCTCCTCGCGCTGCGACTAGAACAGGGCGACCCGTCTGCGTTCTCGGACGGCGGTGCGGACGCGGGTGCGGGCGAGGTTAAGACGACACCGCGCGCGTAAGCCACCGGATGGTCGGCCGCGCGGACCCGGTCCCAGCGGTGCCACAGGGCCAGCAGGGGCGTCCGCCGCCAGGTCGTCGGCGGCGTCCGGCTCGCCGGTCAGCAGGCGGGCGAGGCGGGAGAGTTCGGCGTAGTGGCGCTCGAAGAAGGCGTGGAACTCCGCGGCGGCGGCGTCGTCGACGACTGTCCCCACGGCGGACTCTCCTCGCAGCGGCTTCCCCGGCGTCGAACAGCCGTGCGCCGGGCCCGGGTCCGGAATTGCAGCGTTCGACGCACCGGTCGTGCGGTGCGTCGAACGCCGTATGGCAGACCGAACCGGTCCGGAGGAGTCAGCCCTTGAGCGCCGCCTCCATCATCGCCTGAGCCACCGGGGCCGCCAGGCCGTTGCCGCTGACCTCGGAACGGGCCGCGTCGGACTGCTCGATGATGACTGCCACGGCGACCTCCTTGTCCGACGTGTCGGACTTGGCGCACGAGGTGAACCAGGCGTGCGGGGTCTTGCTGTTGTTCTCGCCGTGCTGGGCCGTGCCCGTCTTGCCGCCCACGGTCGCGCCGGAGATCTGCGCGTTCGACCCCGTGCCCTTGTCGACGACGGTCTCCGCGGCCGACTGGAGCGCTCGGCGGTGGTGGAGGGAGACGATCCGCTTCGAGGTCCGGATCGGTGTGGTCCTCCAGGACATCACCGCCGCTGTCGGTGATCTGCGACACCATGTGCGGGAGACCAGCTCGCCGCCGTTGGCGAGGCCGCCGGGACCATCGCCATCTGGAGCGGGGTCGCCGTCACGTCGAACTGGCCGATGCCCGTCAGGGCCGTCGACGACTTGTTCATGTCCTTCGGGTACACGCTCGTGCTAGGCGCGCACCGGCGTCCTGCGACTCGTCGTTGAAGCCGAACTTCTCGGCCATCGCCCGCAGCTCGTCCTGGCCGAGGTCGACGGCCATCTTGCGAAGACGTTGTTGCACGAGTACTGCAGCGCGGTGCGGATCGTGGCGTCCTCGCAGGGGGCGTTCGAGTTCTCGTTGGTCAGGTCCGTCACGGTGCCCGGCAGCGTGGCCGGGTCCGGCTGTCGGTCTTCTCGTCCACCGACCCGTACAGCCCGTCCTCCAGCGCGGCGGCCGCCACCACCAGCTTGAACGTCGAGCCCGGCGGCAGCGGCTGGCGCAGGGGCGCGGTTGGTCAGCGGCTTGTCGGGGTCGCTGGTGAGCTTCTCCCAGGCCTCACCGGCGGAGTTGGCGTCGGTCAGCGACGTCGGGTCGTACGACAGGTCGACACGACCGACAGGATCGGCCCGTCTTCGGGTCGATCGCGACGGCGGCGCCCTTGTCTCGCCCAGCGCCCTCGAACCCGGCCTTCTGCACCGCCGGGTCGATCGTCGTGACCACGTTGCCGGGCTCGGCCCGCGTGCCGGTGATCGTGTCCATCACCGTCTTCAGTCGCGGGTCGGTGCCGTTGAGCACGTCCTGGTAGATGCCCCCTCCAGCTGCGTCGGCGCGTACGCCTGCGAGGGCGTAGCCCGTCACCGCCGCGTACAGCTTGCCCTTGTCGTACGTGCGCTTGTAGGCGAGGTCACCGCCTTCCGTCGGCGCCAGCCGGTGATCGACCGGCCGGCCACGATGATGTTCCCGAGCGGCTCCGCGTACGTCTCGATCGCGTTCCGCCGGTTTTCCTTGTCGTCCGCGAGTGCCTCGGCCTTGTAGAACTGCACCCAGGGTCGCCCTGATCAGCAGAGCGAACACCAGGAGCAGCGTGAGGACCGATGCGCGCCTGATCGTCTTGTTCATCCCGCTGAGAGGACGAACGGGCGGGAGCGAATCGTTCCGTCCGCCCCGATTTCTCATCTTCCGTTCATGCAAACGGGTTTGGTGAAGCCCGCCTCGTACGCCTGGATCACCGCCTGGGTGCGGTCCCGCGTGCCGGTCTTCGCGAGCACCGACGCGACGTGGGTCTTCACCGTGGCGGGCCCCCACCCGCATGCGCTCGGCGATCTCCGCGTTGGTCAGCCCGGTCGCCATCAGGCGCAGCACCTCGCCCTCGCGTTCCATGAGCCGCGCCACCCAGGCCGGGGGGGGGATTCGCGCGCGCGTGCTCGGCGGCCAGCGTCCGTACCGCCGCCGGGAACAGCAGCATGTCGCTGTGCGCCACCAGCCGTACGGACTGGACGAGGGGGTGTCGGCGTGGGCGCGCTTGAGCAGGAAGCCGGCGGGCCCCGGCGCGCAGCGCGTCGTAGACGTAGGAGTCGTTCTCGAAGGTGGTCACGACCACGATGCGGGGGCGGTGCGTCGAGCGTGGCGAGGATCTGCTCGGTGGCGCGGATGCCGTCGACCTCGGGCATGCGGACGTCCATGAGGACGACGTCCGGCCGGGTCTCCCGGACGACGGAGACGGCCTCGGCCCCGGTGGCCGCGTCTCCGGCGACCTCCATGTCCGGCTCGGCGGAGAGGATGGCGCGCAGGGCGCTGCGGACCATGCGCTCGTCGTCGGCGAGGACGATCCGGGTCGGCGGGCGGGTCACACGGTCTCCTTCGGGCGGGTCACGCGGTGTCCTGTCGATGTAAGTCTCAGGGTCTCGTCCGGGCGGGGTCGTGCGGTTCCCTTCGGTTCCCTTCAGCGGCAGTCGTACGTGGAGCCGCCACGTCCCCCTCGACGTCGCCCGCCTCCGCCGCGCCGCCCAGCAGGCGGCCCGGTCGGCGATGCCGCGCAGGCCGTGGCCGCCACCAGGGGCGCCGCGTGTCCGCCGTCCCGCCGGCCTCGCCGACAGGATTCTCGACGGTGATCCGCAGGTGATCGTCCAGCACGTCGACGCGCAGCGCACCGGCGACCTGTCCGCCGGCGTGCCCTGAGCGCGTTGCTCAGCCCCTCCTGCACGATGCGGTACGCCTCGCGGGAGACCAGCGGCGGCAGCGCCTCGGGTCGGTGGTGACGGTGGCCGTCACCCGCAGTCCGCCCGCGCGGGTGCGGCGCAGCAGGCCGTCGAGGTCGGCGGCGAGCGTCGGCGCCGGCGCGGTGCCGGGCGCGTCGCCGTCCCGCAGGACGCCCAGCACGGCGTCGAGTTCGCCGACCGTGCGGCGCGTGGTGTCCTCGATCGCGGCGAGCGCCTCGCGGGCGAACTCCGGGTCGGTGTCCAGGAGCCGGCGGGCCGCGCTCGCCTGGAGGGTGACCGCGCTCAGGGCGTGGCCGACGAGTCGTGCAGCTCGCGCGCGAGCCCGGTTGCGGACGGCGAGGTCGGCGGCGCGTGCGCCTCGGCGCCGCGACCCGGTCCTCCGGGGACGGGCCGAGCAGCGCGGGCGCCCAGCGGGCCAGCAGGGCGCCGCACCCGGCGGCGCATCCGGCGAGCGCGACCAGCATCGCGGCGCCCGCGACCGGCGTGAGCGCGAGCGCCCAGGGGTGGTGGAGGACGCCCGGCAGGCCCGCCCGCTCGTAGCGCAGCGCCGGCACGAAGGGCAGCGCGATCAGCGCGGCCGCGAACGGCGGCACCGCGAGCGACATCCCCGCGATGATCCCGCCGGTCCCCAGGTGCAGCGTGAACCAGGCCGCCGTGCGTCCCTTCTCGCCCTTCGTACGGGCGGGCCCGTAGGCGAGCCGGTCGGCCTCCACCCCGCACAGCCACCGCACGACCCCGGACTCCAGGGGGCGGGTCAGCGGGAACAGCGAGGTGATGGCGGCGAGCGCGCAACCCGAAGGCGAACGAGGCCAGTTGCAGGGAGAGCGACCGGAAGACGTCCGCGTCCCCGGCGAGCGGGCCGACGACGACCGAGCCGACGAGGACGTACGGCATGGCGAGCGCGCCACCGAGGATCAGGTGGATCCACCGCAGGCGCGCCCGCCGGCCGAACAGGAGCCGGGCGAGCGGTCACGGCAGCGTGCGGGACGTGGCCGACCGCCGGGCGAGGAAGTGGGCGCCGACTGAGGCGAGGAGAAGACCGACGGTCATCTGCCCAGCGTAGGCGAGCATCATCAGCTGTGCCGGGCGGTCGGCGGGATCATCGACCGGCAGCAGCGCGGCGAGCAGCACCCAGCCGCCCCAGCAGGCCGCGGCACCGGACCCGACCCAGGCGGCGGCCAGCGGCACCGTCACCGGCAGCACGCGGGCGCGGTGGAAGGCGACAGCAGCGTGCCGCCGACGGCCGCGAGGAGGAAGGCGACGTGCATGCCCTCCAGCACCCGGAAGTCGCTGGTGCGGTCCCCGGCCCCGAGACCCGCCGTGCCGCCGCGCGCCCAGTACAGCCGGACGGCGAGCGGGAACGCCGCGAGGACCGCCGTGGCGAGGGCGAGGGCCTTGTACGGCGTCCGGACGACGCCGACCGGCAGTTCCCACACCCGCCCGCGCCACAGGTGCCCCCAGCGGTCCCGTGCGTAGAGCACGAACAGTGTCCCGAGGGCGAGTCCCTGCACGATGAACCCGGTGTACACGATGCCGAACACCCATGCGTCGAGGAAGGGTTCACGCCCCGGCCCGGACTCGGTGGCGGTGTCACCGCCGAGCGCCCGCGTCAGGAGCTGCAGCGGGAACCCCGCCATGATCCGGCGCGAGCAGCCCCGCGGCGACCCACACCGGGAACGCCAGCGGCCACGCCGGCACCCGCAGCCCCCACGGCCGGGTCAGCAGCAGCGCCAGCACGATCACACAGCTGTCCAGCAGCAGGGTGAACCCGTTGGCCGCGATCACGGGTTGGCCCGGTGGTCCAGCAGGACGCTGCCTTCCGGGATCCCTGCCCGACTCCCCGCGATCCAGGCGACCTGAGCCCGACGTACGGCAGGCAGGCGAGGACGGCGACCGCCCGCAGCAGCCGGCGGGTCCGGGTGGCGCCGGGGTGTGCGGCGGCCGGGGAAGGGGCGGAGGCGAGCGTCTGCGTCACTGCCTCCACGCTCCCGCGCGAGCACCCCGGGCGCCTCCTGCGCGGCGACGATCCGGCTCCGCCGCGCGGCGGAGCCGGTCAGCCCGCGAGTGGAGTACGACCTCGTCGATCTCCTCGCCCCGGGCAGGGGCGAACCCCCGGGCGTGGGCGCTCTCCTCGAAGCCGCACTTTTCCAGGACCCGCAGCGACCCCGTGTTGTCCGCCGCCCCGCGCGTACAGCGGACGGTCCGGCGCCTCGGTCAGCAGGACCCGCAGTGCCGCCGTGGCCACGCCCCGGCCCCAGTAGGCCCGGTCTCACCCAGTACGTCACCTCGCGCTCGCCCGGCTCCCGCGTACACCGCCGCTGCTGCCGATGACGTCACCGTCGCCGAGGATCGTCCGCACGACGTCGACCGAGGCCCGGATCTTTCTCCAGTGGGTCTCGAAGGCGTCCCAGTCCGCCGGATCCTCGGGGGTGAAGGCCGCCATGCAGCAGGGCCTCCGGATCGTTCATCTGCCGGAAGAAGACGGGCAGATCACTGTCGTGTACCTCCGCGCAGAGGCGATGTGCATGGATCAGAGCCTACGCGTGGCCAGTGTCAGCCGGTCGCGCGCGTCGAACAGCGCGTCCTTCACCATCTGCTCGTGCGCGGGCGTCAGCCGCGCCACCGGCACCGAGCAGCTGATCGCGTCCCGCGCGGGGGTGCGGTAGGGGACCGCCACGCCGAAGCAGCGCAGCCCCAGCGTGTTCTCCTCGCGGTCCACGGCGAAACCCTGCTCTCGCACCTGGCGCAGCTCCTCGATGAGCTTCTCCCCGGTCGGTGATCGTGTGCTCGGTCAGCGCGGGCAGCGTCTCCGGGAGCAGCTTGCGGACCTGCTCGTCGGTGTACGTGCTCAGCAGCGCCTAGCCCAGCGACGTCGAGTGCGCGGGCAGCCGGCGGCCGACCCGGGTGAACGGCCGCAGGTAGTGCTGCGACTGGCGGGTGGCGAGGTAGACGACGTTGGTGCCGTCCAGGGCGCGCGAGGTGGATGGTCTCCGTGGTGTCGTCGGAGAGCCGGTCCAGCGTCGGCCGCGCCGCCGCGACCACCTCGTCGCCGTCGATGTACGACGTGCCGACCAGCAGCGCCCGTACGCCGATGCCGTACCGCGTGCCCGTCGCGTCCGTCTCCACCCAGCCCAGCTCCACCAGCGTGCGCAGCAGCATGTAGAGACTGGACTTGGGATAGCCGACGGCCTCCTGGACCGACGCGAGGGTGTGCATACCGGGGGCGTCCGGCGAAGTACTCGAGCAGTTCAACCGTCCGCACCGCGAACTTGACCTGCGCTCCGCCCCCCGTCTCGACAGCCGACATCGCCCCTGACCCCTTCGTTCGACGAGAAGCTGAAGATATAGTCTCCGGACAGCATATTCATCAGTAGAGACAGCGTTCAGTATATCGAACGAGTTCCCAGGTACAGCACGACAGCACGTGAAGGGACCCGCGGTGGCAGCAGCACCAGTCTGAGTGTCGACCCCCGTACCGGGAAGCAGCGTGAACAGGTCGCGGTGGAAGCCACGGCCCAGGAGGTGGACGCCGCCGTCCGCGCCGCGCACGCCGCCCGGGACGCGCTCTCGCCGACCGTACCGTCCGCGCGGCGTTCCTGCGTACCGCCGCCGACGAGCTGAAGGCGGCCGAGAGCACCCTCGTCGAGGCGGCCGACGCGGAGACCGCGCTCGGCCCGGTCCGGCTCACCGGCGAACTCGCCCGCACCTGCTACCAGCTGCGGGCCTTTCGCCGACATCGTCGACGAGGGCGAGTTCCTCGGTGTCGTCGTCGACCACCCCGACGACACAGCGACCCCGCCCGTCCCGGACCTGCGCCGCTACAAGGTGCCCCTCGGCGTCGTCGCCGTCTACTCGGCCTCCAACTTCCCCTTCGCCTTCTCCGTCCCCGGCGGTGACACGGCGAGCGCGCTCGCGGCCGGCTGCCCGGTCGTCGTCAAGGCCCACCCCGACCACCCGGCCCTGTCCGAGCTGGTCGCCAAGGTGCTGCGCCGGGCCGCCGCCCGGCACGACATCCCGGACGGCGTCGTCGGCCTGGTGCACGGCTTCGAGGCCGGCGTCGAACTGATCAGGCACCCCGCTGGTGGCGGCGGCCGGCTTCACCGGGTCCGTACGCGGTGGCCGCGCCCTGTTCGACGCCGCCGCCGCGCGTCCGGTCCCGATCCCCTTCCACGGCGAACTGGGCTCGCTGAACCCGGTCGTCGTCACGGAGGCGGCGGCCGCCGAGCGGGCCGAGGCGATCGGTGCCGGTCTGGCCGGTTCGATGACGCTGGGCGTCGGACAGTTCTGCGTGAAGCCCGGCCTGGTCCTGGTGCCGGCGGGTGCCGCCGGTGACGGCCTGGTCAAGTCCCTCACGGACGCGGTCAGCGACACCGACGCCGGCGTGCTGCCCGACCACCGCATGCGGGACAACTTCGTCGCCGGCGTCGCCGAGCGCGCGGGCGCCGCCCGACGTGGACTCCCCCGGTGACGCCGGGCTCGGGCGGCGAGCACACCGTCGCCGCCGGGTTCCTGACCGTGCCGGCCGGGCGGCTGGCGGCGGAGGGCGAGCACGACCTGCTCCTGGAGGGAGTGCTTCGGGCCGGTCACCGTGGTGGCCCGCTACGAGGACGAGGCAGAGGTGCGGGGCGTGCTGTCCCGGCTCCCCGGCAACCTCACGGCGACCGTGCAGCTCTCCGCCGAGGAGGCGGCGGGGCGAGGGCGCGGGGCGGAGATCCTCGCGGAGCTGACGCCGCTCGCGGGGCGGGTGCTGGTCAACGCCTGGCCGACCGGTGTCGCCGTGGCGGCGGCTCAGCAGCACGGGGGGCCGTACCCGGCCACGACCTCGACGTCCACGTCGGTGGGCGGTACCGCGATCGAGCGGTGGCTGCGGCCGGTCGCGTACCAGAACACGCCGGAGGCGTGCTTCCCGCGGAGCTGCGGGACGGGAATCCGCTGGGGCTGCCTCGTCGGTTCAACGGGGTTCTGGAGCGGTAGGGACATGGATCTCGAACTTCCCGAACTGCCCTTCTCCCTCCGCTCTCACGGCCCCGACGGCGGTTGGTCCTACGAGGGACGGCGTCCTCACCGGATCGGCCGGCCCCCGGCAGGACCGGTTCGTGCCGCCGACGGGGGAGGCACTGGAGCCCGCCTCCGACGCGCCCCGGCTGCTGGGCGCCCCCGACGGGGACTTCCAGCTGATCGCCCGTGTCACGGTCGGGTTCAACGGCGCCTTCGACGCCGGGGTCCTCTACGTCCACGTCGGCGAGCGGGCCTGGGCCAAGCTGTGCCTGGAGAACTCTCCCGGACGTGCCCACCGTCTGCACGGTGGTCACCCGGGGGCACTCCGACGACTGCAACTCCTTCACGGTGGAGGAAGTTCCGTCTGGCTGCGGGTCAGCCGGACCGGACGGGCCTTCGCCTTCCACGCCTCCCTCGACGGCGAGCGCTGGACCTTCGTCCGGCTGTTCACCCCTGGGCGACGAGAAGGAGACCGGCGCGGCGCTGGTCGGCTTCCTGGCGCAGGCGCCGACGGGGAGGGGTGCGTGGTGACCTACGACCACCTGGAGTTCCGCCCGGCCTGGCCGGCGGACCTGCGCGACGGCGTCTGACGCAACCGGAAGGCCCGGCTCCCGCGTCCTGCGTTGCATGATCGACGAACGTGTGACCGGGAGCCGGGTGATCCGTACCGTCCTGCCCGCCGAGGCGGAGACCGTTGCCGCCCTGCACGCCCGGGCCCGGGCGACGTACTACCCGGACGGGCTCCCCGACGACGGCTTCGACTGGGTCGCCGCCTGGCGCAGCGCCGCCGGGGCGGGCCGACGGGCACGTGCTGTGCGCCGTGCAGCGGGGAAGCCTGGTCGGCATCGCCTCCTTCCGGGTCCCCGACGAGGGCCCGGCGGACACGGTCGAGCTGTTCCAGTTCCACGTCGATCCCGACCACTGGCGCGCCGGCATCGGCACCGCCCTGCACACGGCCTGCGTCGAGCAGTGGCGGGCCGACGGCAGGCGGGCGGCCGTCCTGGGCGTGCACGTCGGCAACCGGCGGGCCCAGGCGTTCTACGCCCGCCGGGGCTGACTCCCCGATCCGGAGAACCCGCCCGCCGAGGGCGACCACCACCTGTCCCTGCGTTTTCGCGTACCGGGGAATGAGGCCCGCTGCTTGAACGTTCACGTACGCGGTGGAGAGGGCCTCCGCACCCGTACGACCTGGAGAAGAGCCGAGACATGCGCGTCGAGATCTGGAGCGACATCGCCTGCCCGTGGTGCTACGTGGGCAAGGCCCGCTTCGAGAAGGCGCTGGCGGCCTTCCCGCACCGTGACGGTGTCGAGGTGGTCCACCGGTCGTTCGAGCTGGACCCCGGGCGGGCCAAGGGCGACGTCCAGCCCGTGCTGGCGATGCTCACCGCCAAGTACGGCATGAGCGAGGCGCAGGCGCACGCCGGTGAGGACAACCTCGGCGCGCAGGCCGCCGCCGAGGGGCTGGACTACCGCACCCGGGGCCGCGACCACGGCAGCACCTTCGACATGCACCGGCTGCTGCACCTCGCCAAGGAGCGGGGCCGGCAGGAAGCGCTGCTGGACGCGCTCTACCGGGCCAACTTCGCCGACGAGCGTTCCGTCTTCGACGACGACGAGCGGCTCGTGGAGCTGGCCGTGGCCGCCGGCCTCGACGCGGACGCCGCCCGTGACGTGCTCGCCGATCCCACCGCCTACGCCGACGAGGTGCGCGCCGACGAGGACGAGGCCGCGCAGCTCGGGGCCACGGGCGTGCCGTTCTTCGTGCTCGACCGGGCGTACGGCGTCTCCGGCGCCCAGCCCGCCGAGGTCTTCGCCCGGGCGCTGACCCAGGCATGGGGCGAGCGCACTCCCCTGAAGCCGATCGACGGCGGGGGCGCGGAGGCGTGCGGCCCCGACGGCTGTGCGGTGCCGGGGGCCGAGAACCCCAGGTGAGGGCCCTTAAATAAGCGTTGCTTGGAGAAACCGCGTAGAAATACGCGATGGACGGGGGGGACGAGGGGCCGCACAGTGGTGCCATGGAGAGCTTCGAGAACCTCGTCCGTGCCGAGTTCGCCCCGAAGACCACGTACCTGAACACCGCCAGCACCGGCCTGCTACCCGCCCGGGCTCTGTCGCGATGCGTGACGCGGCGGCGTCCGCGGCGGAGGGGCAGCCGCTCGACATGTTCGCCGACGTCGAGGCGTCCCGGTCCGCCTTCGCCCGGCTCGTCGGGGTGCCCGCCACCCGGGTCGCGGCCGGCGCCTCGGTCGCCACGTTCAGCGGGCTCGTCGCCGCCTCGCTGCCCGCGGGTGCCGAAGTCCTCACCGCGGAGGGCGACTTCAGCTCCCTGGTGAACCCCCTGCACACGCGCGGTGACCTGAAGGTGCGCAGCGTGCCGCTGGAGCGATCGCCGAGTCGGTGAGCCCGGACACCGCGCTCGTCGCGGTCAGCTCCGTGCAGTCCGCCGACGGACGGATCGCCGACCTCGCGGCGCTGCGGGACGCCGCCCGGGCGCACGGCGCGCGGACGCTGGTGGACGCCTCCCAGTCCAACGGGTGGCTGCCGCTGGCCGCCGGCGACTTCGACTACGTTGCCGCCGTGGCCTACAAGTGGGGTGCTCTGCCCCGGGGCGTCGCCTTCCTCGTCGTACCGGAGGACTTCGGCGGACTCACGCCGCTGTTCGCCGGGTGGGCGTCGGGAGAGCATCCCTGGGACAGCTGCTACGGACCCGTCGAGGAACTCGCGCACTCCGCACGGCGCTTCGACGAGAGCCCGGCGCTCTTCTCCCTACACCGGCGCCCGGCACTCCCTGGCCCTGATCGAGGAACTGGGCGTGCACGCCGTGCACGTCCACGACACCGGCCTCGCCGACCGGTTCCGGCAGGGGTGCGCTCGCTCGGCCACGAGCCGGTGCCCGCGCCGGGCTCCGCGATCGTCTCCGTGCCCGGACTCGGCCACCGGCAGGGCGAGCTGAGCCGGGCCGGCGTCCAGGTCTCGGACCGGGCGGGCAATCTGCGGGCCGCGTTCCACGTGTACAACACGGCGGCGGACGTCGACCGGTTGCTGGACGTACTGGCGGACTGAGACGGCCGGTCCGGACCGAGACGGCCGGGTCGTCGGGACTGACATCGGGCAGGGGCCTCCCGTCCCACACGAAAAGGCCCCTGCCCGAGTTCAGATGCGGGTCACTTCACCGGAGTGAAGTCCCGCGCGCCGATGAACTCCGGCCGCCGGATCGGTGCCGCGAACGGCTCGACGGCGGTGTTCTCCACGCTGTTGAACACGATGAACACGTTGCTGCGCGGGAACGGCGTGATGTTGTCGCCCGACCCGTGCATGCAGTTGCAGTCGAACCAGGTCGCCGAGCCGGCCTTGCCGGTGAACAGCTTGATGCCGTACCCGAGGCCATCTTCGTCAGGGGCCTCGTCGGACGGCGTCCCCGCGTCCTGCATCATCAAGGACTTCTTGTAGTTGTCCTTCGGCGTGGCCCCCGCGCACCCGAGGAACGTCTTGTGCGACCCCGGCATGATCATCAGACCGCCGTTGGTGTCGTAGTTCTCGGTGAGCGCGATCGAGACCGAGATCGTCCGCATGTTCGGCAGGCCGTCCTCGGCGTGCCAGGTCCTCGAAGTCCGAGTGCCAGTAGAAGCCGCTGGCCCCGAAGCCCGGCTTGACGTTGATCCGGGACTGGTGGACGTAGACGTCCGAGCCGAGGATCTGCCGGGCCCGGCCGACCACCCGCTCGTCGCGAACCAGCTTCGCGAACACCTCGCTGATCTTGTGCACCTCGAAGACCGAGCGGATCTCCTTGGACTGCGGCTCCACGATCGAGCGCTCGTCCGCGCGGATGTCCGGGTCCGTGGTGAGCCGCTCCAGCTCACGCGCGTAGACCTCGACCTCGTCCGGCCCGATGAGCTGGTCGATGGCGAGGAAGCCGTCGCGGTCCAGGGACTGCAGGTCACCGGCCGAGACGGGACCGGGCGTGTCCGGGGAGCCCCAGACGACCGGGTCCTGCCGGGGGAGTCGCCACCTCGGTGGCGCCGCGGGTGGGATAGAGATCGGTGACGTTCGTGGTCGTGGTCACGGTGACTCACACCTCCTCGGTGAGCAGCGGGTAGACGCCGTTCTCGTCGTGATCCTCCCGTCCGGTCACGGGCGGGTTGAAGACGCAGAGGCAGTGGAAGTCCTCCCTTGACCTTGAGCGTGTGCCGCCTCATGGCCGTTGAGGAGGTACATCGTGCCCGGCGGATGGTGTACGTCTTCCCCGTCTCACGGTCGGTCAACTCGGCTTCGCCCTTGGTGCAGACGACGGCCTCGATGTGGTTCGCGTACCACATCGATGTCTCCGTACCCACGTACAGAATCGTCTCGTGCAGGAGAAGCCGACCTTCTCCTTCGCGGGACGATGCGCTTGCTCTCCCAGGTGCCGGACGCCGATTTCACGTGCCGGTCGGTGCCTTCGATCTCCTTGAACGAAACGGACGAT
The DNA here is from genome assembly GCA_021502835.1 of Streptomyces thinghirensis. The sequence continues at coordinate 83,096 of JAKFGP010000058.1, read as the reverse complement.
CACGGTGTTGCGATGCCTCCTAGGTGAAGGGTGTGCAATGGTCCCCGGCGCCTTCGGCCGCACGGGCCGAAGGCGCCGGAAGCAGCGGTGGTGTCAGGCGGTCTCGCGCACGGCCCGCGCGAGGGTCTTCATGCCCTCGTCCAGTTCGTCGGGCGTGATGGTGAGCGCCGGGAGCAGCTTCACGACCTCGCTCTCGGGGCCGGACGTCTCGATGAGCAGCCCCAGCTCGAAGGCGCGCTTGGCGATCCGGCCCGCACGGTCCTTGTCGTGGAACTCCAGGCCCCAGACCAGGCCGCGCCGCGTACTCCTTGACGTCGGCGAGGTTCTCCTCGGTGATGGCGATCATGTGCTGCTCGACCTGCCGCCGCGGGCGTGGGTCTGCTTCTCCATCGCCGACCCGTCGGCCCAGTACGCCTCCAGCGTGGCGGTCGCCGTGACGAAGGCCGGGTTGTTGCCGCGAAGGTGCCGTTGTGCTCGCCCGGCTCCCAGACGTCCAGCTCCGGCTTGAACAGGGCTAGCGCCATGGGCATGCCGTAGCCGCTGATCGACTTGGAGACGGTGACGATGTCCGGCGTGATGCCCGCCTCCTCGAAGGAGAAGAAGGCGCCGGTACGGCCGCAGCCCATCTGGATGTCGTCGACGATGAGCAGCATGTCCTGGCGCTGGCACAGCTCGGACAGCGCGCGCAGCCACTCGGCCCGGGCGACGTTGATGCCGCCCTCGCCCTGCACCGTCTCGACGATCACGGCGGCCGGCTTGTTGAGACCGGAGCCCTGGTCCTCCAGCAGCCGCTCGAACCACAGGAAGTCCTCGACGGTGCCGTCGAAGTAGTTGTCGAACGGCATCGGGGTGCCGTGCACCAGCGGGATGCCGGCGCCGGCCCGCTTGAAGGCGTTGCCGGTCACGGCGAGCGAGCCCAGCGACATGCCGTGGAAGGCGTTGGTGAACGACACGATCGACTCGCGCCCCTTCACCTTCCGCGCCAGCTTCAGCGCGGACTCCACGGCGTTGGTGCCCGTCGGGCCCGGGAACATGACCTTGTACGGCAGGTCACGCGGACGCAGCACCAGGTTCTGGAACGTCTCCAGGAAGCGGCGCTTGGCGGTGGTCGACATGTCGAGACCGTGCGTGACGCCGTCGCGCTCCAGGTAGTCGATCAGGGCGCGTTTCAGGACGGCGTTGTTGTGCCCGTAGTTGAGCCGAACCGGCTCCGGCGAAGAAGTCGAGGTACTCGTGGCCGTCCTCGTCGTACATGCGGCTGCCGAGCGCGCGGTCGAAGACGGTGGGCCAAGCCGCGGCAGTAGCTGCGCACCTCGGACTCGACGGTCTCGAAGACACTGAGAGGTCGGGCTGGGTGATGGTCACGACGAATCGCTCCTCGTTGGGTGAGGGTGGGAGAGGAAGGTCGTACGGGTCCGGGGGACCGGTGCGGTCCCGGCCGGGAAGTCCTGAGGGCCGGACGGCCAGGGATGCCGGGCCGTCCGGGAGGCCGGTCGGTCAGCCGGCGGTCGCGGACAGCGGGCCGATGCGGTACAGGACCTCGGGCTCGTGCGGCCCGTCGGGGAACAGGTCCGTGTCGAACAGCACCTCGCGCTCCAGTCGGGCGCCGTGCCGCTCGGCGAACGAGGTGAACAGTCGCTGGGAAGCGGTGTTGTCGGGCGAGATCGTGGTCTCGAGGGTGGTTCAGTCCCAACTCCGCGACGGTCCGGGCGGCCAGTCCGTCGAGCAGGGCGGCGGCCAGCCTTCGACCACGGTACGCCTCGTCGACCGCCACCTGCCACACGAGCAGCGTGTCCGGCCGGTCCGGGCGTACGTACCCGGTGACGAAGCCGACCGGCACACCGTGCCCGTCCCGGGCGACGGCCGACGTGGCGGCGAAGTCCCGGCACCAGAGCAGATAGCTGTAGGACGAGTTCAGGTCGAGGGACCTTCGAATCCCTCGCTATCCGCCACAGGGCGGCCCCGTCGGCCACTCTCCGGACGGTCGATTTGCAGGTCTGCTTGCGCGGCAATCATGCAAATTGGAATTTACCCAGCGAAATTCAAAATTGCATCGCCGGATGGGGGTTACGTATGGGCGCGTCCTGTGTTATCACGCGGGCGCGTGCTTCCGCGCGAGGCGGCGGCGCTATGTGGGGGTTTGGCCTGGTCATACGTCGCGAAACGGGCAGCATGTTATCGGGTCACAATCGCGTAACCCGTGCGAGACGTGCCCGAAATGCGAGGATCGAGGTTCGTGAAATCTTTGTGTTTAGGTCCCGGGAAAGCGGGCAGAAGAATACGGGAAGCTGTGCTGAGCGTAATTACTTACTTCTGTTTGTGTGAGCTTCGGGAATTCCGCTGAATTCATGCTTCCGAAAGGTCGGGTCCGGCCGGCCCGTCCCAGGCGTCCTCGACGGCCCGCCGAGCCGCCTCCAGGTCGGTCTTCAGTCCCTTCTCGGCCAGCGCGGCACCCAGGTGCCGCCAGGCAGCCCTGCACGGCCCCGCGCGTCGCGTCCGGACCGTAGATGGTTGACGCGGATCATCTCCGCGGCCAGCGCGCCCCCGCCCGCGGCCAGCGGAGCGCCGGGTCGGACTCCAGGGCCCGGGCCACCAGCTCGGACGCGTCGACGTCCGACGGCGCCCTGCAGCGTCGTCGCGACCGGCGCCGCGTCCTCGGCCGCGTACACGTACGGCTCCAGACCGCCGCCCAGGGCGAGCGCGCCGGCCCGCGTGGCCGCCGCCGCCGAGGCGTAAGCTGCGCCATCACCGGTCCCGGAGGCCGTCCGCCTCGATGCGCTCCACGCACGCCTCCAGCGCGAGCATCTCCAGTTGCGCCGGCGCGTGCAGCAGCGCCTTGCGCCCACCGTCGATCCAGCGCTCCTTCCAGTCCAGCAGCGAGAGGTACGACCGGCGCGGCGCCCCGGGGTTCGCGGCCATCCGCGCCCACGCCCGCTCGCTCACCGACACCGCCGACACGCCGGCCGGGCCGCCCATCGCCTTCTGCGCGCCGATGACGCACAGGTCGACGCCCCCACGCGTCCGGGCAGCACCGGCCCGGCGCCCACGGAGGCCACGGCGTCCAGGTAGAACAGCGCGCCGTGCGCCCGCACCCACCTCGCCGATCTCCGCGACCGGGTTGGTGTTCCCGGTCGCCGCCTCGGCGTGCACCAGGGACACGAAGTCGATCTCCGGGTGCTCGGTGAAGGCTCTGGCGGATCCGCTCGGCGGAGACGGCCGTGTGGAACGGCACGGAGAGGTCGTGCACGGTCGCGCCGCAGTCCTGCAGCCAGTTCCCGAAGGTCTGCCCGTACGGCCCCGTGACGACGTTCAGCGCCACGGTGCCCGGCCCCGCGGCGGCGCGGATGGCGCCCTCCAGCGGCAGCAGCGCCTCGCCCTGCATGATCACGACGTCCTGGCCGGTGCCGAGCAGGCGCGCGACCCGGTCCTCGATCGCGGCGAAACGGCCGGCGCTCAGCGGGGCGAGGTCCAGGAAGGGGTGGGTCACTGTGCTGCTCTCTCGCTCACGGGCAGGTGTACGGCAGGTACGGAGTCGAGAGTAACCACGGCCCCTGTCGCCACTCGCGCCGGAGGGCATCCGTTGCGACACCCCCACGCCCGGAATTGTGGCTTCCGCCACAGCGATGATGTTCGTCTGCCTGGTGGACTCGGGCCTGTGTCCGTTCTCCTGCTGCTCGTCCTCGTCGCGGTCGTGACCGCCGTCGTCCTCGCCCGCCGCCCCGGGACGTACGCCGGCCCCGCCCCCGAGGCGTTCGCGGCCGCTCCCGCGCCCGTCCGCCCCGGCGGGGGCTTCCGCGTGCTGGCGGGGTGTGCCGGCGCGGCAGCCGCCCTGCTGTACGTCTGGGGCGCGCTGTGCGTGGGGTTCGCGGTGATGGAGGCGGAGGACGGCGGCACCGGCTCCGCGCCGCTGCGGCCCTGCCGCACCGGCGGGCCCCGGAGCTGTCCGGGCGGGTGATCGACTACGACGCCTCCCTCCTGCCCCTCGGCTTCCGCTGCGAGACCGCCGACGGCGACGGCTACGACTCCGCCGACATCCCCGGCTACGTCAACCCCGGCGTCGCCGTTCTGGCCCTGACCGCCGTGGCGGGCGCCGTCGCGGCCGGGTGCACGACCGAGCTACGCGCCCGCGCCGCCACTCGCGAGGGCGGCCGGTGACCGGGCCTTCGAACACCCCGCGGCACCCCCTAGGGTGCGGGACATGAGCGATCGCACGGTGCTGCACGTGAAGGGTCGGGTGCTCGTCGGGCCGCGGGACGAGGACGTCCGCGACGAGTTGTGGGTGATCGACGGCCGGATCTCGTACGACCGCCCCACCGGGGCCGAAGACGTCCGCACCGTCGAGGGCTGGGCGCTGCCCGGCCTGGTCGACGCGCACTGCCACGTCGGCCTGGACCAGCACGGGCGGTCCCCGAGGACGTCGCCGAGAAGCAGGCGCTGACCGACCGCGAGGCGGGCACCCTCCTCATCCGCGACGCGGGCTCCCCCTCCGACACCCGCTGGATCGACGACCGCGAGGACCTCCCGAAGATCATCCGGGCCGGCCGGCACATCGCCCGCACCCGCCGCTACATCCGCAACTACGCCTGGGAGGTCGAGCCCGACGACCTCGTCGCGTACGTCGCCCAGGAGGCCCGGCGCGGCGACGGCTGGGTGAAGCTGGTCGGCGACTGGATCGACCGCGACCTCGGCGACCTGTCCGCCTGCTGGCCCCGCGGCGCCGTCGAGGCGGCCATCGCCGAGGCCCACCGGCTGGGCGCCCGCGTCACCGCGCACTGCTTCGCCGAGGACTCCCTGCGCGACCTGGTCGAGGCCGGCATCGACTGCGTCGAGCACGCCACGGGCCTGACGGACGACACCGTCCCGCTCTTCGCCGAGCGGGGCGTCGCCATCGTGCCCACCCTCGTCAACATCGCCACCTTCCCCGCGCTCGCGGACGGCGGCGAGTCCCGCTTCCCGCGCTGGTCGGCCCATATGCGCCGGCTCCACGAACGCCGCTACGACACCGTACGGAGCGCCTACGACGCCGGGATCCCGGTCTTCGTCGGCACCGACGCCGGCGGCTCCCTGGCCCACGGCCTGGCGGCGGCCGAGGTCGCTGAACTGGTCACCGCCGGCATCCCGCCCGTCGAGGCGCTCGCCGCGACGACCTGGGCCGCCCGGAGCTGGCTCGGGCGTCCCGGCCTGGACGAGGGCGCGCCGGCGGACCTGGTGGTGTTCGACGAGGACCCGCGCGCGGACGTGCGCGTGCTCGCCGCTCCGCGCCGGGTGGTGCTGAACGGGCGGGTCGTCGGTTAGCCGACGTGGGTGAGGCCGGGGAACAACCGTGCCCGGAGATTCGAATAGGCAGGCGGAAACGCCACGAAGGGGTGAAGTGCCCCGGGATCGCTGACGGTTCGGTGTGCGCGGGGACATTCTTTCCGGGTCCCAAGCATGTCGCTCATGCGTGTCCCGCACGCATGTCTCACTGGGGGTCCCACCACCTTGAACGGCAACACCTTCCGCATGCCCGCACGCCGCCTCGTCACCGTCGCGGCGGCCACGGCCCTGGCCGCCGGTCCCGCCGTGCTGGCCGGCGCGGGCACCGCACACGCGACCGGCGACCACGGCCGCGCGAGCGCCACCGTCCTGCGCACCGGGCTCGACGTGTCCTTGCTCAACAAGACCGTGAACGTCCCGCTCGCGGTCACCCTCAACGAGGTGCACGCGCCCGAGACCGCCCAGCAGACCGCGCTGACCGCACGGCTGGACGGCGTCGACGGCGGCAAGCCCTTCAGCGTACTGCGCGCCGACGTGGCCGAGTCCAAGGCGACGGCGACCGCGGCGAAGAGCGAGGGCTACACCCAACCTCGCCCGTGCCAGGCTCCACGTCCCCGGTCTGCCGCTGCTGTCGGTGGTCGAGGTCGAGCAGGTCACCTCCGTGGCGACCTGCGAGGCCGGGAAGAAGCCGGTCGCCGACGCGAACCTGCTGGGCGCGGTGACGGTCCTCGGCAAGAAGGTCACGCTGACCACCGGCGGGACGACGGAGGTGAAGGTGCCCGGCGTCGGCGAGGTACGGCTCGACCTCTCCAGGACGCAGACCACGTCCCGTACGGCCGCCGCCACCGCGCTCGAACTCAAGGTGTCCGTCAACCCCCTCGACCTGAACGTCGCCGAGGTCGACGGCACCGTGACCCTGGCGAAGGCGACCTGCGAGTCCCCGGCGGCCCCGGCGGCCGAGGCCGGGCGGCCGCCGGCGAAGGCCGAGGAGCCGCCCGCGCGACAGGACGCCGAGCCGGACGCGGAACCCGCGGCCGACGTGCAGGCCCAGGGCGCCCGCGCCGAGGCGGACCTGGCCGAGACGGGTGGCAGCTCGGCGACCCCGTACATCGCCGCAGGCGCCGCCGCCCTGGTCCTGGCGGGCGGCGGAGCCCTGGTCCTGACCCGCCGCAGGCGCACCTGACCGCAGGAGGGCGTGAACCCTGCCGGGGTCCCGGGCGGGCGGCGGCAGGGGAGCGAACGGGGGCCGGGCGGAGGCGGGCGACGGACCCGGAGCCGGAGTAAAGGGGGCCGGAGCCGAACGGGGGGGCGCGGCTCCGCAGGCCGCGCCGGGGGTAGCTCGGGATGTGGCCCGGTCGCGCGGCTCCCGGCCCGCCTCGGGCGTGTGGCGGGTGACCGCACGGGCGTGCGGGCCAGGGGCCTGCCCGGGGCGTTCGGGGTCGGGCGGGTCCCGGGCCCGCGCAGGCGCGCCGGGGCGAGCCGGGCCGGTGGGGCCCCGCCCCCGCCCCCGGTGGTCCCGCCGGGCGTGGCTGCGTGCGTCGAGGGGGCCTCCGGATGTGGCCCGGTCGCGCGGCTCCCGGCCCGCCTCGGGCGTGTGGCGGGTGACCGCACGGGCGTGCGGGCCAGGGGGCCTGCCCGGGGCGTTCGGGGTCGGGCGGGTCCCGGGCCCGCGCAGGCGCGCCGGGGCGAGCCGGGCCGGTGGGGGCCCCCGCCCCCGCCCCCCGGTGGTCCCGCCGGGCGTGGCTGCGTGCGTCGAGGGGGCCTCCGGGGCAAGGCCGGCCGCCTCGTCAGGCCGGTTCCGCCACCGCCCGCCCCAGGGTGCGCAGGAAGCCGTCCGTCGTCGTCCGGTCCCGTACCGCCAGGCGCAGCCACTCCTCGCCCAGCCCCGGGAACGTGTCCCCGCGCCGCACCGCGTACCCGAGGCCGCGCAGCCGGTGGCGTACGGCGCCGGCGTGCGGGAGGCGGACGAGGACGAAGGGGCCCTCGGCGGGGCGACGGCCTGCAGCCCGGCGTCCGCGAACTGCGCCAGCCCGGCGACGAGATGACCCCGGTCCGCGGCGATGCGGTGGGCGGCGTGGGCGGCCTCCGCCAGAGCCCGGGGGCCACGCACGCCTCGGCCGCCGCCAGCGCGGGCGTGGACACGGGCCACAGCGGCTGCGCGCCTCCAGGTCGATGATCGTCTCCAGGCGCCGCCAGGACGTATCCGATGCGCAGCCCGGCCAGCCCCCACGTCTTCGTGAGGCTGCGCAGGACGACCAGACCGGGCACGTCCGTACGCCCGGCCAGCGCCTCCCGCTCGCCCGGCACCGCGTCCATGAAGGCCTCGTCCACGACCAGCGTCCGCCCCGGGCGGGCCAGTTCCGTGATCGTGGCCGCCGGGTGCAGTACCGACGTCGGGTTCGTCGGGTTGCCGATCACCACCAGGTCGGCGTCTTCCGGGACGGCCGCCGGGTCCAGCCGGAAGCCGTCCGCCTCCCGCAGCAGCACCCGGTCGACCGTGTGCCCCGCGTCCCGCAGCGCCGCCTCCGGCTCCGTGAACTGGGGGTGCACCACGACCGGCCGGCGCACCTTCAGCGCCCGCGCCAGCAGCACGAACGCCTCCGCCGCACCCGCCGTCAGCAGCACCCGCTCCACCGGCAGCCCGTGCCGCGCCGCCACCGCCGCCCGCGCGGCCCGCCCGTCCGGGTAGGCCGCGAGGGAGCCGAGCGAGGCGGCGACACGCTCGCGCAGCCAGGCCGGGGGTGTCCGCGCGGACGTTCACCGCGAGGTCCACCAGGGCGGAGCCGCCGTCGCGGACCTCGGCGTCCCCGTGGTGCCGCAGATCAGGACCGGCGGCCTCAGTGTGCATGGGAGTGTGCGTGTCCATGCCCGTGATGGTGCCCGTGGTGGTGATGGCCGTCGTCGTCGGGGTGGAAGTGCAGCTGCTGCGGCAGTCCTACCTTGTCCTCGAACCCCGGCAGCGCGATCCGGTACACGCATGAGTCGCAGTTCATCCGGAGATCGCCCTTCACCGCCTCCTCGTAGCGCTCCCACACCAGGTCGAGCAGCTCCGGCTCCGGACCGATCACGTCGGCCGACCGGACCTCCGTCTCCGGGTGCGCGGCGGCCCACTCCTCGGTCTGGTGCCGGACCCGGTCCGGGAGGATGCCGGTGAACAGGAAGTACGGCAGGACCACGACCCGCCGCGCCCCCAGCCGCACACACCGGTCCAGGCCGCCCGGCACGTCCGGCTTCGCCAGCGACACGAACGCCGTCTCCACGGCCGCGTACCCGCGCCCCTCCCACAGCAGCCGCGCCGCCTTGAACACCTCGGCGTTGGCGTCCGGGTCCCGTCGACCCGCGCCCGACCAGCAGCACGGTCACCTCGGCGGGGTCCCAGGACGGGTCGACCGCCTCCGCCAGCCGCCGCTCCAGCACCCGCAGCAGTGCCGGGTGCGGGCCCAGCGGACGCCCGTACGTGTACGAGATGCCGGGGTGCCGCTCCTTCTCGCGGGAGAGCGCCGCCGGGATGTCGCCCTTGGCGTGCCCGGCGGACACCAGCATCAGCGGCACCGCGGCGAACCGGCGCACACCGCGCTCGACCAGCTCGGCGACCGCCTCGCCCAGCGGCGGCGGGGACAGCTCGATGAAGCCGCCCGCGACGGGCAGTTCGGGGTGGCGGCGGCCCAGCTCGCGCACGAAGTCGCGGAACGCCTCGGCTCCGGCCTCGTCCCGGGTGCCGTGTCCGGCGATGAGCAGGGCGGGCGGGGGGGTGGTCACGATTTCTCCCTCGGAGGCGAATCGGCGTACGGATCGGCGTACGGAGTGGGGTGGTACAGCAGGGCGTTCAGCGCGGCCGCGGCGACCGCCGAACCGCCCTTCTCGGACACGTTGCTCACGGCGGGCAGTCCGCTCTCCCGCAGCGCGGCCTTGGACTCGGCCGCCCCCGACGAAGCCGACGGGCAGCCCGACGACGAGCGCGGGCGAGGCGTCGAGGGTGAGCAGCTCCTCCAGCGCGGTCGGCGCACAGCCGATCACCCAGAGCGCGCCGGGCCCGACCTGCTCGTACGCCAGCCGCATGGCGTGCGCGGAACGCGTCAGCCCGGGACCGGCGACGGCGTCCTTCAGCCGGCACACGGTCCGGCGCCGGGTGATCCCCGCCGCGACCATCTCCACGTCCACGGCGACCGGCGCCCCGGCGTGCAGCGCGGCGTGCGCCTTGACCAGCTCGCCCTCGTCCATGACGAGGTCGGACGCGTACTCCAGGTCGGCGGCGGAGTGGATGACCCGCTCCACCACCGCCCGGGTCAGCGGCGGGAAGTGCGAGGTGTCCAGCCGGGCGCGCAGCCGCCGGAAGGACTCCTGCTCGATGGGGTGCACGACACGGCTCACTTCGGCTCCTCCTGGGACGACGTCCCCTGCCAGCGGTAGCCGCGCGGCGTCACCATGCGCCCGGCGATCTCCCGGGTCGCGGTGTTGCCCACCGTCACGACCGTCATCATGTCGACCGTCGCCGGGTCCAGAGCCGTGAGCGTGGTCAGGCGGCTGGACTCGTCGGCCCGAGACGCGTTGCGTACGACACCCACCGGAGTCGCCGGCTCCCGGTGCTCCGCGAGGATCGCCAGCGCCTTGGGCAGCTGCCAGTCCCGGCCCCGGCTGCGCGGGTTGTAGAACGTCACGACGATGTCCGCTTCGGCCGCCGCCCGCACCCGCCGCTCGATGACCTCCCACGGCGTGTGCAGGTCGGACAGGCTGATCGACACGTGGTCGTGGCCGAGCGGCGCTCCCAGGATCGCTCCGGCCGCCAGCGCCGCCGTCACGCCCGGCACCCCGACCACGTCGATGTCGTCGGACGCCTCCGCCAGCGCGGGCGAGGCCATGGCGTACACCCCGGCGTCCCCACTGCCGATCAGCGCCACGGCGTGCCTGCGCCGGGCCTCCTCGACCGCCGTCCGGGCCCGCTCCTCCTCGGCGCCGAGCCCCGACTCCAGGACGCGCGTGCCCGGCCGCAGCAGGTCGCGGATCTGGTCGACGTACTGGTCGAGGCCGACCAGCACCGAAGCCCGCCGCAGCTCCGCCTGCGCGCGGCGTGACCAGGTCCCGGGCGCCCGGCCCGAGCCCGACCACCGCGAGCCGCCCGCGCCCCGGCCGCCGTACCACGGCACAGGTCGCCATGGCGGGGCTCGCCGCCGACTTGCGCTTGGGCACGAGGAGTTCGCCGCCCCGCACGAGCGCCGCCGCCTCCGCGACGGACGGCGTGCCCACGGCAGCGAGCGGAGCGTCGGAGGGGTTGGGCACCTCCACGCCCGCCAGCTCGTCGGCAGCGTACGTCACCAGGGGGGACGCCCAGCCGCTCGGCGGCGCCCACGATCCCGGGCTCCTCCGCCTTGGCGTCCACGGTGGCCAGCTCGGCGACCGACGCGGCGGACAGCCCGGCGTCCCGCAGCGCCGCCTCGACCAGCCCGAGCACCTCGTCGACCGGCGCCCCCTTGGAGGCGCCGACGCCGACGACCAGGGACGGCGGACGCAGCACGGCCTCGCGCTCGGCCGGCTCCACCAGACGGTCCGTCAGCCGGACCGTGTACGCACCCCTCCCCGGCGACGGGCAGGGGGCGGCAGCGGCCACCGCACCTCCGACCGCAGCGCGACCGGCTCGCCGTCCAGCAGCGCCCGCGAGACCCCGGCGACATCGCCCTCCACGGGCAGCCCGAGCGTGTCCAGGCCGGCCAGCCCGACGGCGTCCGTCGCGGTCGTCACCACCGGCTCGGCACCCAGCACCTCGCCGACCGCGCGGGCGAGTTCGTTGGCGCCGCCCCCGGTGGCCGCCGACCAGCGACACGGCGAACCGCCCGCCCTCGTCGACGCACACCACACCGGGGTCGGTCCGCTTGTCGTCGAGCAACGGCGCCACGAGCCGGACCACGGCACCCGTGGCCAGGAAGCACACGAGCTGCTCGCACTCGGCGAACGCGGCCCGGCCACGGCGTCCGCGACGGGACCCTCGTACACGCGCGTGCGGTCCGAGCCACGCCGCGGCCAGCCGGTCCCGCGCAGCCGCTCCCGCCGCGGTGGCGGAAATGAGGCCGATCAAGGGGCAACTCCTTGGGTACGGCTGTGCGGCCTCACGCCCCACAGCAGGAAGACGGGATTGGTCGCCGCGAGCCGGGTCACGTCCCCCCGGCGCGGCGCGAGCCGGGACGACTGCAACAGCACCCCGTCGCACTCCAGCCCGGCGTCGAGCAGCGCCCGGCGGACCGCCGGTACCCGGTCGAGCGCGGCCATGGCGACGACCACGGCCCGCCGCGCCCGCCGCGCGCACTGCGCGACGATCGCGGGGCAGTTCGCGCCCGCCGCCGCCGACGAACACGGCGTCCGGGTCGTCCAGGTCCGGACAGCACCGTGGGCGCCGCCCCGTGCACCACCCGGACGTCGACACCGTGCGCGGCGGCGTTGGCGCGGACCCGGGCGACACCGTCCGGCGTCTTCTCGACGGCGGTGACGGCGGCGCCCAGCCGCGCACTCCACGGCGACCGATCCGGAGCCCGCGCCGACGTCCCAGACCAGGTCACCGGGGCGAGGACCGAGCCGGGCCAGCGCCAGCGCCCGCACCTCGAACTTGGTGATCATCGAGTCGCGGTGCGCGAACTCGGTCCCCCCCCCCCCCCCCCCCCCCCCCCCCCCCCCCCCCCCCCCCTCGTCCAGCGCCCACCTGGCGGCTTCCGGCCGCGGCGGCCCGGCGACCGTCCGCACCGGCCCCAGCGTCCGCGCCTCGTCCAGGCACAGCACCACGCTCACCGCCGCCCCCCAGTCACGGACGGCGGCCTCGGCGGGCGTCACCCGTTCCACGCGCTCCTCGGCGGACCCCAGCGCGGAGGCGACGACGAGGACCCGTGGGTCGGCCCGCAGCGCGGCCCCCAGCTCCGCCGGACCGGCCCCGGGCCCCGTCAGCACGGCGACCTTGGGGTGCGCGCGGCACACGTTCACCGCCGTCCGCAGCTCCCGCCCGTGCGCACTGGCCACCACCGCGTCGTCCCCGGCAGCCCGACCCGCAGCGAACGCGGCGGCGACGGAGGAGACACCCGGCCGGACGTCGAGCCGCTCCGGCCCGAACCGCTTGGCCAGCGCCCGCACGATCCCGAAGAACCCCGGGTCCCCGGAGGCCAGTACGACGACCGCCCGCTCCTTCGCGACGTACTCCGCGACCGTGTCGAGGGCGGGCGTCAGCGCCCCGAGGACGACCTGCTCGGCCCCCTCCGGCAGCCGTACGGCGTCCAGATGCCGCCGCCCGCCGACGACCAGCTCCGCACCGGCGGCGACGTCCGCGCCGGGCGGCGCGCCGGCCCCCATCCCCACCACGGTGATCACGTGCTCGCACCCCGCGTGCGCAGCTCCCTGCGAGCCTCGGGTCGGCCTTCCGGTAGCCGTGGAAGTGCCCCGGGTGGTACAGGTGCGAGCGGGTGCCGTGCGCGTCGAGAGCCGGGCCGACCAGGAAGAGGGTGTGCTTCCAGAGCTTGTGCTCCTTGACCGTCTCCTCCAGCGTGCCGATCGTGCACCGCACGACCAGCTCCTCCGGCCAGGTGGCCTGGTAGGCGACGACCACCGGGGTCTCGGTCGGGTAGCCGCCCTCCAGCAGCTCCCGCACCAGCCACCGCTGCGGGCCGCCGACAGGAAGATCGCCATGGTGGTGCCGTGCTTCGCGAACTCGCGGACCTCCTCCCCCGGGCGGCATCGGCGTCTTGCCGCCGCCGAGCCGGGTGAGGACGACGGACTGCGCGACCTCCGGGATGGTCAACTCCCCGCCGCGCGAGCGCGGCGACCGCGGAGAAGGCGGAGACGCCGGGCACGATCGGTCGCGATGCCGATCTCCGCGCACCGGTCGAGCTGCTCCTGCGTGCCGCCCCACAGCGCCGGGTCGCCGGAGTGGATGCGGGCCACCCGCAGCCCCTCCTCGCGTGCCCAGCCGGTAGACGGCGACGACGTCCTCCAGCGACATCGTCGCCGAGTCCAGGATCTCCGCGTCCTCGCGCGCTGCTGGAGGACCTCCGCCTGGACCAGGCTCGCCGCCCAGATCACGACATCGGCCTCGGCGATGGCACGCGCGGCGCGGAACGTCAGCAGGTCGGCGGCGCCGGGACCGGCACCGACGAAGGTCACCTTGCCGGGGGAGACGTCGGCCGCGGAACACCGGCAACGGAAGCCTCGGGAGCCACGGAAGCCATGGGATGGGGTCCTTTCCTACGCATATTTACTGCGGTTGTCGCTGTCGTGCGCACGGATACGCGCTCTGATCGGATAGCAAGGGCCCATGGCGGTCTTCGTCGCGCTCGGCGCGTTCCTGATGACGCTGGCCGGCGGCTGGACGGCACAGCGCGTGACCGACCGGCGCCACCTGGTCCTGGGCCTGGCCGGCGGCCTGATGCTGGGCGTGGTCGGCCTCGACCTGCTGCCGGAGGCGCTTCAGGCGGCGGGCGACGAGGTGTTCGGCGTGCCCGAGGCGCTGCTGCTCTTCGTCGCCGGATTCCTGCTCGCGCACCTGGTGGAACGCCTGCTGGCCGCCCGCCGCGCCGCGCACGGCGCCGACGAGCACGGACAGCGTTCGCCCAGTGGGCCTGACGGCCGCCGCCGCGATGGTCGGGCACAGCGCGATGGACGGCGTGGCGATCGGCGCGGCCTTCCAGGTCGGCGGCGGCATGGGCGCGGCGGTCGCGATGGCCGTGATCGCCCACGACTTCGCGGACGGCTTCAACACCTACACGCTGACCAGCCTGGACGGGAACGCCCGCCGCCGCGCGGTCGCGATGCTGTTCGCCGACGCCGTGGCGCCCGTGGCCGGTGCCGCCTCGACCCTCCTCTTCTCGATCCCGGAGGGTGTACTCGGCGCGTATCTCGGCCTGTTCGGCGGCGTACTGCTCTACCTCGCCGCCGCCGAGATCCTCCCCGAGGCCCACCACGAGCATCCCGCCCGCTCGACCCTGCTGTGCACGGTCGCGGGCGCGGCGTTCATCTGGCTGGTGGTGGGCGTGGCGGAGTGACGAACCCCGGTTCAAACTTGCCGCCCCGCCCGCCCTCGCGCCGGGCGGGCGCGATGAGCGTCGAGAGATAGGGCAGCGGCTCGCCGTCCAGCTCGGCCGCCGCCCGTACGGACTCCTCCGGCAGCCCGAGCGCCGACCCCACACGGCGTCGTCCAGCCGTCCGGTCTCCCGCAGCGCCTCGGCGACCTCGGCCGCCTGCCGGCCGAACTTGTAGGCGACGACCGTGCCCGGCCCGTTCAACGCGTCCTTGAGCACGGCGGCCCCCGCGGTGACCGGCACCAGCGTCAGCGGCTCGGTGCCCTCGGTCAGCACGGCACCCGACCGAGCCGCGAGGTCCTGCATGGCGGTGATGCCCGGCACGGTCTCCACGACGGTGCCCGGCACGAGGTCGCCGACGGTCTGCGCGAGATAGGTGAAGGTCGAGTACACGTTGGGATCGCCGATGGTGGCGAAGGCGACGCTGCCGTGCTCCCGCAGCAGAGCGGCGACCCGCTCCCCGGCCGCGTCCCACGCGGCCTCGCGCCGGGCCCGGTCGGTGCGCTCGTTCAGCGCGAACACGACCCGTACGACCTTCTCGGCGCCCACGTAGTGCAGCACGGTCGCCTCGGCGCGTCCCCCGCTCGCCAGTGTCCATCACGGGCACCACGACGACCTGGGCGGCCCGCAGCGCGTTGACCCCCTTGACGGTCACCAGCTCGGGTCCCCGGGCCGACTCCCACCCCGATCAGCCTGCTGCTCATGACGTCCGGCACCTCTCCACGAACCGACGGGCGACACCGGGCTCGGACGCCCAGTGCGTGTGCAGATAGCTCGCGTGCACACCGCGCTCCACAAATCCTCGACGCGCCGCTCGGGCGCCCGCATCCCCACGCCGGCGCCGCCCCGGCCCCCGGCTCCACGACCGTCCGGTGGAACTCGTGCCCCCGCATCCGCGTCCCGCGACAGCCAGCGCACTGTCGCTCACGGCCACGGCGTCCCGGTAACCCAGCGTCGGCCGCTCCGACATCCGCGCGGACGCGTCCAGCACCCGCACATCGGCATCCCGTCCAGCTCCCGGCACAGATAGAGCGGCCCCGCGCACTCGGCGGCGACGGGAGCACCGCTCAGCGCCAGTCCGGCGACGGCCTTGCGCAGCGGCTCGTTGGCGGACAGCTCGGACGCGTACACCTCGGGAACCCGCCCCCGACGACGAGTCCCCGAGTGCCTTCCGGCAGCTCCTCGTCCCGCAACGGATCGAAGGTGACGACCCTCGGCCCCGGCGGCGGCGAGCAGTTCGGAGTGCTCGGCGTAGGAGAAGGTGAAGGCCGCTCCGCCGGCAACGGCGACGCGCTTCAGCCCGTCCGGCGTCTGAGGACGAGGCCCGTTCAGGGCCGAAAGCGGAGGCTCGGGGGCGGCAGTCCCCGTAGGGCCGGGACGGGAGGGTGCGGCGGGGACGAAGAACGAAGAGCCTCACTCGCGTCCCAAGCCGCACACCCCAACGCCCCCGGCGCTCCGCGCCAACCCGACCGCGCCTCCAGTCCACCCGTCGGAGACCTAGTGCGGCCATGGCCGCAACCGCCTCGACCGCCTGAGCGCCCCGCTCGGCGACCGGCACCAGCCCCAGATGCCGCGACGGCGTCTCCACCCGCGCGGCCCGCCGCAGCACGCCCAGCACCGGCACCCCGACGAGTCCAACGCCTCCCGCAGCAGCGCCTCGTGCCGATCCGACCCGACCTTGTTGAGGATCACACCCCCGACCCGCACCTCCGGGTCCCAGCTCATGAACCCGTGCACCAGCGCCGCCACCGACCGCGACTGCGACGACGCGTCGACGACCAGCACGACCGGCGCGCGCAGCAGCTTGGCGACGTGCGCGGTGGACGCCAGCTCACCCTCCCCGGCGGCACCGTCGTACAGCCCCATCACACCTTCGACGACCGCGATGTCGCAGCCGCGCGCCCCGTGCAGGAACAGCGGAGCCACCGGCTCCGCCCCGCACAGGTACGCGTCCAGGTTCCGCCCCACCCGCCCCGTGGCGAGCGAGGTGGTACCCGGGATCGATGTAGTCGGGCCCGACCTTGTGCGGCGACACGGCGAGCCCGCGCCCGGCGAGCGCGGCCATCAGCCCCGTGGCGACGGTGGTCTTGCCGCTGCCCGAGGAGGGCGCGGCGACGACCAGCCGGGGAACGGAGGGCGAGGTCACCACTCGATGCCCCTCTGCCCCTTCTGCCCCGCGTCCATCGGGTGCTTGACCTTGGACATGTCGGTGACGAGGTCGGCGAACTCCACCAGCTTCTCCGGGGCGTTCCGCCCGGTGATCACGACGTGCTGGGTCCCGGGCCGGTCCCGGAGCACGGACACGACCTCGTCGGTGTCGATCCACCCCCAGTGCATCGGGTAGGCGAACTCGTCCAGCACGTACAGCTTGTACGTCTCGGCGGCCAGATCCGCTTGACCTGCTCCCAGCCCTCCCGGGCCTTCTCCTCGTTGTCCATCTGCGCGTCGCGCTGGACCCAGGACCAGCCCCTCGCCCATCTTGTGCCAGTCGACGGACCCGCCCTCACCGCTGGCGCCCAGCACCCGCAGCGCGTTCTCCTCGCCGACCTTCCACTTCGCCGACTTGACGAACTGGAACACCCCGATCGGCCACCCCTGGTTCCAGGCCCGCAGCGCCAGCCCGAAGGCGGCGGTCGACTTGCCCTTCCCCACACCCGTGTGCACGACGACCAGCGGACGGTTCCGCCGCTGACGCGTCGTCAGCCCGTCGTCCGGTACGACACTCGGCTGCCCTGCGGCATTACGCGGCCCTCCTGCTGCCCTGAACGTCCTTCACCAGACCGGCGATGGAGTCCGCCCGCAGCCTCGTCGAGCGTCACCGCCGTACCGCCCAGCTCACCCGCGAGCTGCCCGGCCAGCCCCAGCCGCACCGGCCCCGACTCGCAGTCCACGACGACGGAGGCGATGCCGTCGGCCGCGAACAGCCGCGCCGCCCGCCCGGCCAGCGCGACCGGCTCGGGGCCGCCCGTCGCCCGCCCGTCCGTCACCACCACGACCAGCGCCCGCCGCGCCGGGTCCTGCAGCCGCTCCACCCGCAGCACCTCATGGGCGCGCAGCAGCCCGGCCGCCAGCGGCGTCCGCCCGCCCGTCGGCAGCGACTCCAGCCGGACCGCCGCCGCGTCCACCGACGAGGTCGGCGGCAGCGCGACGATCGGCGGCCGAACCCCGGAAGGTCACCAGCCCCACCTTGTCCCGCCGCTGGTAGGCGTCGAGCAGCAGCGACAGCACGGCGCCCTTCACGGCGCTCATCCGCTGCCGGGCCGCCATCGACCCGGAGGCGTCCACGACGAACAGCACGAGGTTGCCCTCACGCCCCTCACGCGTCGCCTGCCGCAGGTCGTCCCGGCGCACCACCAGCCCGCGCCCCGACCGGCCCCGCGCCCGCTGGTGCGGCGCCGCCGCCTGCACCGTCGCCGCCAGGTGCAACTTTGGTCAGCGCACCCCGGGGCCGGCGGGCCCCGGTGGTCCGCCTCGTGCTCGGTCCGCGCCCGCGAACGCCGCCCGGCGGCGCCCTCGCCGAGTCCGGGCACGCTCAGCACCTTCGTGCGGAACGCCTCGGCGGCCCGCGCGGGGGACTGCTCACCGGCACCGCCGCCGGAAGGCTGCGGCTCCCCGCCCTCACCGGCCTCGGGCCGCGCGGCGGTGTCACCATCGCCCTGCGGGGCGTCGTCGGGCTCCGGCTGCCCACCACCGGGACCGCCGGGCCCCGGGTCGGGATCGTCGTCGCCGTCCTCGCCCGGTCCGCCGAACTCCTCCAGCGTCTCGTCGAGCTTGTCCTCGTCCAGACCCGGCGCGTCGAACAGGTTGCGCCGTCGCCGGTGGGGGAGGGCCAGCAGAGCGGCCTGCCGTACGTCCTCCGCCAGCACGTCCGTACGCCCGGCCCAGGCCGCCAGCGCGGTCGCGGTCCGGGCCATCACGATGTCGGCCCGCATGCCGTCCACCTCGAAGGCGGCACAGGTCGCCGCGATCTGCCGCAGCGCCCCGTCGCCGAGCCGCACCGAGGGCAGCAGCTCCCGCGCCGCCACGATCCGCGCCCGTACGGCGGTCTCCTCGTCGGCCCAGCGGGCGGCGAAGAGGCCGGGTCGTCGTCGTGGGCGAGCCTGCGCCGTACGACCTCCACCCGCTGGTCGGGCTCGCGTGAGGCCGCGACCTCGACGGTCGAGCCCGAACCGGTCGAGCAGCTGCGGCCGCAGCTCACCCTCCTCGGGGTTCATGGTGCCGACCAGCAGGAACCGCGCCGCATAAGCCAGCACCGACACGCCCTCGCGCTCGACGTACGAGGCGCCCATGGCGGCTGCGTCCAGCAGCAGGTCGACCAGGTGGTCGTGGAGCAGGTTGACCTCGTCGACGTACAGGATCCCGCGGTGCGCGTCGGCCAGCAGGCCCGGCTCGAAGGCCTTCACGCCCTCCGCGAGCGCCCGCTCGATGTCGAGGGCGCCGACCAGCCGGTCCTCGGAGGCGCCGACGGGGGAGTTCCACCATGCGCGCCGGCCGGGACGCGAAGGCCCCCGGCTCGTGCGGGCCGTCCGGGCAGCCCGGGTCGGGCGCGTCCGGATCGCAGGAGAACCGGCACCCGGAGACGACGTCCACCTCCGGCATCAGCGCCGACAGCGCACGCACCGCCGTGGACTTGGCGGTGCCCTTCTCGCCGCGCACCAGCACACCGCCGACCGCCGGGGAGACGGCGTTCAGCAGCAGCGCGAGCCGCGGGTCGTCCTGGCCGACAACGGCCGTGAACGGGAACGGGGTACTCACTTCTCGTCGCCCTCCAAGTCGCCCTCGAGCTCCAGATAGGTGGCGCGCAGCCGCTCCAGCGTCTCCGCGTCCGGTTCGGCCCTGGCCGCGGTCGGCGGCCTCCAGCAGCCGCTCGGTGATGCCGCGCAGCGCCACGGGTTGGACGTCTTCATGAAGTCCCGGTTCTCCGGGTCGAAGACGTACTCGGCGCTGAGCTTCTCGTACATCCAGTCGTCCACGACCCCGGCCGTGGCGTCGTACCCGAAGAGGTAGTCGACGGTGGCCGCCATCTCGAAGGCGCCCTTGTAGCCGTGCCGCCGCATCGCCGCCATCCAGCGCGGGTTGACCACGCGGGCCCGGAAGACCCGGTGGGTCTCCTCGCCCAGCGTCCGGGTCTTCACCTGGTCGGGGGTGGCCGAGTCGCCGACGTACGCCTCCGGGCTCGTCCCCGTCAGGTGCCGCACCATGGCGACCATGCCGCCGTGGTACTGGAAGTAGTCGTCGGCGTCGACGAGGTCGTAGCTCGCGGGTGTCCACGTTCTTCGCCGCGACCGCGATCCGCCGGAACGCCGTCTCCATGTCCCCGCGCGCCGCCCGCCCGTCCAGCCCCGCGCCCGTAGGCGTAGCCGCCCCACACCGCGTACACCTCGGCGAGGTCCGCGTCGGAGCGCCAGTTGCGGGCGTCGATCAGCGGCAGCAGACCGGCACCGTACGCGCCCGGCTTGGAGCCGAAGATGCGGGCCGTGGCCCGGCGCCGGTCGCCGTGCTCGGCGGTGTCCGCGTCGGCGTGGGCGCGGACGTAGTTCTGCTCGGCGGTCTCGTCCAGCTCCGCCACCGCCCGCACCGCGTCGTCGATCAGCCCGACGACGTGCGGGAACGCGTCCCGGAAGAAGCCCGAGATGCGCACCGTGACGTCGACGCGCGGCCGGCCCAGCTCGGCCGGGGGCACGATCTCGAAGCCGGTGACGCGGCGTGAGGCGTCGTCCCAGACCGGGCGGCAGCCCAGCAGCGCCAGGATCTCCGCGATGTCGTCGCCCTGGGTGCGCATCGCGGAGGTGCTCCACACCGTGAGGCCGACGGACTTCGGGTACTCGCCGGTGTCGCTCAGATAGCGCTGGATCAGCGAGTCCGCGAGGGACTGCCCTACCTCCCAGCTCAGCCGGGACGGGATCGCCTTGGGGTCGACGGAGTAGAAGTTCCGGCCGGTCGGCAGCACGTTGACCAGCCCGCGCGTCGGCGACCCGGACGGTCCGGCCGGGACGTAACCGCCGTCCAGCGCTCGCAGGATGTGCCCGATCTCGTCCGTCGTCCGGGCGAGCCGCGGCACGACCTCGGTGCAGGCGAACTCCAGGACGGCCACGGCGTCGGGCAGTTCGGTGCGGAGCACCTCCCGCACGAGCGGGGCGCTCTAGCGACCGCCCAGCCACGCTCCTCCATGCCCTCGGCGATCCGCCGGCACAGCTGCTCCAGCAGGTCGATCGCGTCGGCGGCGCTGCGGGACGGCCCCTCGACCAGGTCCGTCAGCTCCACCGGCACCTTCACCGGCGCGCCCGGCTCGGCCAGCAGCTCCTTCTCCACCAGCCCGAAGTGCCCGGCCAGCGCGGCCCGCAGGCCGGCAGCGCGTTCGCCTGCCCGCCCCACACCTGCGAGGCCCGCAGCACCGCCAGCACGAGGTTCACGCGCGGCTCGCCGACCGGGCCGCCGCCCAGGATGTGCAGGCCGTCGCGGATCTGCACGTCCTTGATCTCGCACAGATAGCCGTCGATGTGCATGACGAACTCGTCGAACGCGTCGTCGTCCGGCTGGTCGTCCACGTGCAGGTCGTGGTGCAGCTCCGCCGCCTTGACCAGCGTCCAGATCTGCGCGCGGACCGCCGGCGCCTTCACCGGGTCCAGGTCGGAGACGAGCGCGTACTCGTCGAGCAGCTGCTCCAGCTTGGCCAGGTCGCCGTACGTGTCGGCGCGCGCCATCGGCGGTACGAGGTGATCGGCCACCGTCGCGTGCCCGCGCCGCTTGGCCTGGGTGCCCTCGCCGGGGTCGTTGACGATGAACGGGTAGATCAGCGGCAGGTCGCCCAGGACCGCGTCCGGCGCGCAGCCCGCGCTCAGCCCGAGGCCCTTGCCCGGCAGCCACTCCATCGTGCCGTGCTTGCCCATGTGCACGATCGCGTCGGCGCCGAAGCTGTTGTCCAGCCAGCGGTAGGCCGCCATGTAGTGGTGCGACGGCGGCATGTCCGGGTCGTGGTAGATCGCGATCGGGTTCTCGCCGAAGCCGCGCGGCGGGCTGGATCATGACCACGACGTTCCCGAACTGCAGCGACGCCAGCACGATGTCGTCCCCGTCGACGTACAGCGAACCCGGCGGCTCGCCCCACGCCTCCCGCATGCCCTCCCGCAGCTCCGGGTCCAGCTTCTCGAACCACGCCCGGTAGTCGGCCAGCGGCACCGCGCAGGCGCCGCCGCCAGCTGGTCCTCCGTCAGCCACTCGACGTCGTGGCCGCCGGCGGCGATGAGGCCGGTGGATCAGCTCGTCGCCGCCGGAGGGGTAGTCGGTGAGGAGTACCCGGCGTCCCGCAGCGCGTCCAGGACCCACCGCACCGGAGGCCGGGGTGTCCAGCCCCACCGCGTTGCCGACGCGGGAGTGCTTGGTCGGGTACGCGGTGAAGACCAGCGCCAGCTTCTTGTCGGCGTTCGCCTTGTGCTTCAGCGCCGCATGCCGCACGGCGATCCCGGCGACCCGCCCGGCCCGCTCGGGATCGGCGACGTACACCGGTACGTCGTCCGGCCCCTGTCCTTGAAGGAGAACGGCACCGTGACCAGGCGCCCGTCGAACTCCGGGATCGCGACCTGCATCGCGGCGTCCATGGGGGAGAGGGCGGCGTCGGACGCCTCCCAGGCGGTGCGGGAGGAGGTGAGGCAGACGCCTTGCAGCACCGGGACGTTCAGGTCGGCCAGCGCCCCGATGTCCCAGGCTCTCGTCGCCGCCGGCCGAGGCCTGCGAGGCGTGCGTGCCGCCGGCCGCGGGGACGGTGGCGACCAGGGCGTCGGCCCGGCCCAGCAGCTCGTACAGCCCGGGGTCCGCCGCGTCAGCAACCGCAGTACACGGGCAGGGCGTTGGCGCCGTGCGCCTCGATCGCTCGCACAGCGTGTCGACGAAGGCGGTGTTGCCGCTCGGCTGGTGGGCGCGGTAGAGGCGCCGACCGTCGGGCGTCCCTCCACGAAGGCCGTGAGCCGTGGACGCCGAACTCCGGCATCTTCTCCGGCTCGTCGAAGCCCTCGCCGGTCAGCAGCACGATGTCGAGAGGAACCGGGCGAGCTGGGTGAGGTTGGCGGGCCCGCCCTCGACGAGGTAGCGCAGCGCCTGCGCCACCACCCCGGCCGGCACCGACGACTCGGCCATCAGCTCCGCGTCCGGCACGCTCTCGCCGCCCAGCAGGACGGTCGGGATGCCGGCGGCCTTCAGCGCGGCGAGCCCGTCCTCCAGGCGCGCTTGCCGCCCAGCAGGCGTGCGACGGCGACGTCCGCGCCGTCGACGAGCCCCGGCAGCTCCTCCATCACGTCGACCCGGGTCGGGTTGCCGATCCGGTAGGCGGCCTCCGCGCTCGGGCCGCCAGGAGGTCCGTGTCGGCGGTCGACAACAACAAGCACTGTGCTCATGCGGGCGCTCCCGGTGGAATGAAGGGCAGTCCTTGCGGCGCGCCGGACTCGATGAGCCGCCACAGCGCGTCCGTGTCCGCGTGGTGTTCGATCAGGTCGCCGAGCCGGTCGAGCTGCTCCTCGCGCAGCGCGGCGAACTAGGTGTCGGGGGCCGGCACGAAGCGGCGGCCGCGGCGGCGTATCCACCAGGGCAGGAACGCCCGCGGAAGCCGTCCGACTCCAGCGAGCCGTGCCAGTGCGTGCCCCAGGTCTGGCCGACCCGGCAGCCGTCCAAGAAGGGTGCGCCGCCGGTGACTTCGGCGACCCCGTGGTGGATCTCGTACCCCCCTCGACGTGCTCGCCGGGGGCCTCGCCCACCGGCCGGGTGAGGGTCTTCTCGCGGGCGAACCGCACCCGCACGGGCAGCACTCCGAGCCCGTCCACGTGCCCGGCCGGGACTCGACCTCGTCCTCGATGTGCTCGCCGAGCAGCTGGAAGCCGCCGCAGATGCCCAGCACGGGCCGCTGTTCGGCCACCCTGCGCGCGATGGCGTCCGCGAGCCCCGCTCCCGCAGCCACTGAAGCGCCCGGACCGTCCCACGCGTCCCCGGCACGATCACGAGGTCCGCGTCGGCCAGCTCCTCCGGCCGGTCCACGAACCGCACCACGACACCGGGTTCGGCGGCGAGCGCGTCCACGTCCGTGAAGTTGGACATCAGCGGGATCGCGCAGACGGCGACCCGCAGCACGTCCTCGCCGACCGGCGGCGCGACGACCGACTCGCGCACGGTCCCCGCAGAGAGACCCGCAGTCCGTCCTCCTCGTCGATGCCGAGCCCGTGTCGGAAGGGCAGGACGCCGGCCGTGTGCCGTCCGGTGAGCCCGTGCAGCATCTCGAGACCCGGTTCCAGCAGCGACACGTCACCCCGGAACTTGTTGACGAGGAACCCGGCGACCAGTGCCTGGTCCTCGGGCGCGAGCAGCGCCACCGTCCCGAAGAACGAGGCGAAGACCCCGCCCCGGTCGGTGTCGCCCACCACGAGCACGGGCAGCCCGGCACCCCGGGCGATCCCCATGTTCACGATGTCCGTCCGGCGCAGGTTGATCTCGGCCGGACTGCCGCCCCCTCACAGATCACCGCGTCATACGTGCCCCGCAGCTCGGCCAGACAGTCGAGCACTGTGCCGAGCAACTGCCGCTGCCGCCCGCCGTGGTAGCGCGGGCGCTCATCTCGCCGACCGGCTTGCCGAGCAGCACGACCTGGCTGCTGCGCTCGCCGCCCGGCTTGAGCAGCACCGGGTTCATCAGCGCGGTCGGCTCCACGCGGCACGCCTGGGCCTGCATGGCCTGCGCCCGCCCGATCTCTGCGCCCTCGCGGGTGACGGAGGAGTTGAGCGAGCATGTTCACCTGCGCCTTGAAGGGCGCGACCTTGACGCCCTGCCGCACCAGCCAGCAGCAGATCCCGGCAGTGACGACGCTCTTGCCGGCGTCGGAGGTGGTGCCGGCGACGAGGAGGCCACCGTTCGTGACGTCACGTCCCTTCCTTGAGGGCGACCGCTCACGACGTACGCCCCTTCCCGACGGCCCCGCGCGCGAGCAGCCGCGCGCCCGCGCACACGCCGAGCGCCAGCCGGCCCACGCGCCGGGGAGAGCCGGACGGCCCGGTCGATGTCGCCGGAGCCGGCCCGGACGGCGCGTCCCGCCGCCCCGTTGAGGACGGGCCGGTGCTCCACCCGCCCGCCGTAGGAGGTGTTCCGCCGAGCCGTACGCCGGGCGCCCGCGAACGACGCCTACACGGGGCCCGCGTTGGGGCTCGGGTGCTGTGCGGCGTCGGCGCGCCAGGCCCGTACGGCGCCGCGCGCGATCGCCGCCGGCCACGGTGGTCAGTACGGCGGTCAGCCGGGCGCCCGGCCAGCCCGCGAGGTCGTCGAGGCGGGCCGAGGCCCAGCCGCACCGCCGGTACCTGGGAGACTTCTGGCCGACCATGGCGTCCAGGGTGTTCACGGCCCGGAAGCCGAGCAGTCCGGGTACTCCGCCGACCGCGCCCCACACCAGGGCGCCCACGACCGCGTCCGAGGTGTTCTCGGCGACGGACTCACGACGGCCCGGGCGATCCCGTCGGCGTCCAGCGCCTGCGGGTCCCGCCCGCACAGGTGCGGCAGCCGCGCCCGGGCCGCCTCGACGTCGCCGGCCTCCAGGGCACGGCCGATCAGCGCGGGCCTCACGGGTGAGCGAGGTGCCGCCGACGACGGCCCAGGTGGCGGCGCCGGTCAGGGGTGACGGAGGCGGCGGAGGAGCGGCGTACGGCGCGTGTGGCGGCCGTTCCGGGGGGCGGCGGCGCCTCCGGCGCACACGGCGGTGTGCAGCGCACCCAGCCCCCGGTGGTCCCGCCACAGCACCCGTTCCACGGCACCGGCGGCACGGCCGAACGCGGCGACCGGATGTCCGCGGCGCGGGTCGCCGAGGAGGAGGTCACCGAGAAGGCCGGCGGCGGCGCCGTACGCGAAGCGCGTTCGGCGCGCACGGCTCAACCGGCCGCGGGGCGGGAGAGCGTGTCGCTGGTGTGCCCGGGAACCGGTGTACCCGGGACCGCTGTACCTGGAACCGCAGCCGCGCATGGCGATATGTCCTCACTCGAGGTGTCCGCGCCCTGGTTAGAAGAGACCGGCGGTGAGAGTTCCTGGCTCCCGGGGTTATGCCCCGGTCACAGTGGCGGGACCGCGCCGGATTCGCACCGGGCTTCCTCTCCTGCCGCCTATTGGCTCCGGCAGTCCACCACGGCCCGCGAACACCCGTCAACCTGGCGTTGACCTGCGGCGGGAGTGTGCGAGGCCCCACACACGGGCGGTGTGCGCCGGCACGAGAAGAGGGGGGGCGCGGGACGGTCGGTGTCCGTCCCGCGCCCCGCCTCACTAGAGGATGCGCGCGGTGCCCGCGCGTGGTCGCTCAGGCGACGATCAGGTAGATGCCGTACGCCGCGGCCGCGCAGGCGCGAAGCAGGCGTACGCGCCGGTGACCGCGAGGGCCGCGGAGCCGCCCTGTGCGGCCGCCCGCTCCTGGCGGAGAGGCCGACGATGCCGAGGGTGAACAGGCCCACCAGGGCCACGGTGGCCACAGGCTGACCCCGAAGACGGAGCCGAGACTGCCCAGTCGATGCTCATGGAGTTCGCTTTCCTTCGTACCCAGGGCGCAGGCTCAGACGGAGGTGGTGGCCGAGGGCCGCTGGAGTCGGACGCGGAGCCGGGGGCACCGGCCGCGGCCAGGTCCTCGGTCACGCCCGCCGGGGGCGGGGAGACGGCGGCCATCGCCGTGGTCACCACACCGGCCTCCTCGGGCTCGTCGACGACGTTGGTGTGGTCGACGATCTCGCGCCGGGAGAGCTTCCAGATGGCGGCGCTGGAGGCGACCAGGAAGACCGCGACGAGCGCGGTGCCCCAGTCACCCAGGCCGCAGACCCACTCGGCGATCGCCGCGACCAGGCCGCGGCCGGCAGGGTCAGGCCCCAGGCGACGAACATCCGGGTGGCCGTGGACCAGCGCACCACGCCGCCCTTGCGGCCGAGGCCCGCGCCCATCACCGCGCCGGAGACCGAGTGCGTGGTGGAGAGGGAGAAGCCGAGGTGGGAGGGAGGCCAGGATGACCGTCGCGGCGCTGGTCTGGGCGGCGAAGCCCTGCTGCGGCTGGAGGTCGGTCGGGCCCTTGCCCATGGTGCGGATGATGCGCCAGCCGCCGAGGTAGGTACCGAGCGCGATGGCGATACCGCGGAGAGGATGACCCACATGGGCGGGTCGGAGTCGGGGGGCGAGCGGGCCGCCGGCGACCAGGGCGAGGGTGATGATGCCCATCGTCTTCTGGGCGTCGTTGGTGCCGTGGGCCAGCGAGACCAGCCCGGCGGAGGCGATCTGCCCGGCGCGGTAGCCCTTGGCGGCGGCCTTGCCGTCGGCCTTGCGGCCGAGCTTGTACGTCAGCCGCGCGCCGAGCAGCGCCGCGAGGCCGCGACGAGCGGGGCTGCGATCGCCGGGATCAGCACCTTGGTGACGAGTGCGTCGCCGTTGACCGCACCGACGCCCGCCGAGGCGACCGCGGCACCGATCAGACCGCCCATGAGGGCGTGCGAGGAGACTGGACGGGAGCCCGACCAGCCAGGTCAGCAGGTTCCAGAGGATCGCGCCCACCAGAGCGGCGAAGATGACCTCGGGACGGATGCCGGTCTCGTCGACGAGACCCTTGGAGATCGTGTTGGCGACCTCCACCGAGAGGAAGGCGCCTACAAGGTTGAGGACGGCGGACATCGCCACCGCCACCTTGGGCTTGAGCGCACCGGTCGAAATGGTCGTTGCCATCGCGTTCGCGGTGTCGTGGAAACCGTTCGTGAAATCGAACGCGAGTGCGGTTACCACCACAATCGCGAGGATCAGCGAGAAGCTTTCCATTTACCCAGGCAATCGTTCGAGGTCATTGGCTGGACGAACGTAGGTAATCAGAGTGAACGGAAGATGAACTGGACAGGGCGCCACGGTGACCGGAACCGGCGCCGCCGCCTCCCTCTCCGTGCCCGGCCCGATGCTCTCCGGATACGTGCCTGGCGGGATCGCCCGCGAGGCCGGTCGGCGGAGGTTCGTGAGGGGCGCGGAAGTGCCCGAAGGAGACGGTGACTGTGACGTATTCGCGGGTCGGAGGGGTGGGCGCGGACGAGGAACGGGCCAGGGCGGCAGCCTGGGGAGGCCCTCGTCGCGACAGCCCGTCGAACGGTGGCGGACGGCCTGGTCGTCGGCACCTCCGGCAACGTCTCGGTGCGCGTGGGCGACACGGTGCTGGTCACCCCTTCAGGTGTGCCGTACGACCGTCTGGCCCCCGGCCGACGCGACCGGCGTCGACCTCGACGGCCGGCAGGTGCTCGGCACGCTCGTCCCCACCAGCGAACTGCCCATGCACCTCGCCGTGTACCGCGCCACCGACGCCCGGGCCGTCGTCCACACCCACGCCGTGCACGCGACGGCGGTCTCGCTCCTGGTCCGCGAACTCCCGCCGGTCCACTACATGACCGCCGCCCTCGGCGGCCCCGTCCGAGTCGCCCCCTACGCGGCCTACGGCACCGAAGAGCTCGCCCGCCACATGCTCGACGCCCTCACCGACCGCACCGGCTGCCTCCTGCGGAACCACGGCACGATCACCTACGGCACCTCCCTCGACCAGGCCTACGACCGCACGGCCCAACTGGAGTGGATGTGCCACCTCTAGTGACCGCCTCCTCGGTACCGGGCCGCACACCGTCACTGCTGACGGACGACCAGCTGACGGAGGCGACGGAACGGCTCCGGGGGTACGGGCAGCGGGGGTACGGGGGGCGGGACTGACGAACTGCTGACCACCGGGCGGGGGCCGCGTGACGTCCGGCGAGGGGCGCGCAGGGGGTGCTGGGCGCCGGGCCGTGACGGGTGACGGGTGACGGGTGCGGGGTGCGGGGGTGCGGGGGTGGGGGGGCGCCGGGCCCGGGGCTTCGAGCTCGCGGGGCGCCGACGGACGGCCGGTCGTCGCCGCGTGTGGCCGGGGCCGGCGGCGGAGCGGCCCTGGGTGGGGGTGGGGGGTGGGGTGCGGTGGCCAGGGGTGTGTTCGGTGGCCGGCGTGGCTTCTGACCCTCGGGCCCTGCGTGGCCGGCGGGACGGTCGATCGTCGACGCGTCCGCCGGGAGGGGGTGGGGGGCGGCTCGGGAGGCCCGGGCGCCGGGCGGGACATAGGGGCGGGGGCGTCCGGTGGAGGGCGAGGGCGTGGGCCGCCACGCCCGACCGGGCGGCCGGCCGCCACGCCCGACCGGGCCGCCGGCCGCCACGCCCGACCGGGCCGCCGGCCGTCGGTCGCCGATCGGGCCGCCGGCCACCGGTCGACGGCCGGCAGCCGGTGCTTTCCGGCGTGGGGGCGAGCCCCGGGCACCCGGCGCACGGCGCCGCCGACATCCCAGCGGAACCCGCCGTCGGCGGCAAGCGTACCGCGCTGCTTCGGGGTACCGGCAGCGGGACCGACTCATGGCTCCAGGGCCCGACCGGGCGGCCGACGGGGCTCGTCACTCCCCGCCGCCCCGCCCACTGGCTCGCCTGGCGACTCCAACAGGAGACCGGCCCCATGCCACTGTCACAGCGACGGCCGCCGCCGTCACCGCGGCCCCTGGCGGCCGGTGCAGCGAGCGTCGCCGCCGGCCGGCTCGCCAGCGACGCCGCGCTCAAGGCGCTCTCCCGGCTGGCCCCTGCCCACCGAACCCGGCTCACCGTGCACGGCACCCGCCAAGCGGGCAAATCCACCCCTCACCCGGGACCTGGCCGCGCTGCGCCCGGGCCGGTACGCCCTCGCCGGCGACGGCTCGCACTGCGGTGGTCGGCCCGGTCCTCGGCACCGGCCGAGCACGGCGCCGACACCGTCGTCCGCCGCCTCGAACGCGTCACACACGGCACCCTCGCGGCTGGCGACCGCGCGTGGTTCACCCCGAACCTGTACGTCGTAAACCCGGGCACCGCCCTCGACCTCGAGTACGCCGACGTCGAGGTCTCCGGCGAACCTCGGCCCCCTCCCGGCCTGGTTCCTGCCCGGCTCCCGCCCGACCTGGATCATCGCCGCGCACGGCCTGGGGGCCACCCGCGAGCACGCCATGAACTTCACGGCCCCCTGCGTCGCCGGCACGTCCGGTGCTCGCCCTCGCCTACCGCGGCGACGTCGGCGCCCGCGCACCTCGCCGGGACGGACTGCACCACTTCGGCGAGACCGAGTGGCGCGACCTGGACGCGGCCGTCCGCTACGCCGTCGATCACGGCGCCCGCCAGGTCGTCCTGCTCGGCTGGTCCACCGGCGCCACCATGGCCCTGCGCACGGCCGCGCTCTCCGGCGTACGCGAGCGCATCGCGAGGCTCATACCCGACTCCCCGGTGCTCAGCTGGGAGGCCACCCTGCGCGCCCTGGCCACCGCCCGCCGCACCCCGGGCGCGCTGCTGCCGCTCGCCGTCCGCGCCGCCCAGGGCCGCGCCGGACTGCACGCCGACAGCGACGTCCACACCGCCGGTCTCCACCGCCCGGCGGTGCCGACCCTGATCTTCCACGGCCCCGACGACCTGGTGGCCCCGTGGGCGCTCTCCCGCCTGCCTCGCCGACACCCACCCGCGCCTGGTCGCCCTCCACCGGTCGAGGGCGCCCCGCACGGCGCCATGTGAACGCCGACCCCGACGACTACGAAGACCCTGCGCCGCTTCATGACGCCGCTGGTGTGACCCCGCAGCAACCCCGCCGCACCCCCGGCCCACCGCCCGCCGCTCCGGTTCCGTTTAGCGCCGTACCACTGGCCTGTCCCGATGCCCCGGCGCCGTCCCGGCCCCGTGCGTCCGCCGCCCCGGACGCCCGCCGAGGCATTCCGTTTGGGTTTTCGGACCGTCAACCGGAAGACTGCACCCGTGACGTCCCGTATCCCGCGCGACTCCAGGCTCCGACTCGTCCGCCCGCGACCCCTGGCCGCCGCCCCTCCAGCGATGAACCAGCGGCGTCGCGCCGCAGCGCCGCGCCGCGACCCCGGAGGGGACACACCGGCCCGGTCGGAGCTGGCCAGAATGGCGCGCTCCGGTCTGGCCGACGCGGCCCGTGTCGCCCGCTGGGCCGACTCCGCCCTCGGCCCCGGCCGCGGCAGCGCGGCCGCCGACGGCAAGGCCACCCTCTCCGGCCCGACCGCTGCCCGGGTGGCCGGGAACTGGGCCTGACCACCGCCAAGGTCCGCGCCGACTGGGACACCGCCCGAGCTCGCCGGACTGGTCGAGGTGTATCGGCGGCAGCGCCCGCCCGGGCTGGCGGCTGCGCGCCTGGAACCGCGACGACAGCGCCGTACTGCGCGGCTGGGTCGCCCCTCTTCGACGCCTGGTCGCTGGCCCACCCCGAGCCCGACGGGGCAGGAGCCCCGCCGCCGTGGCCGAGGTCATCTCCACGATGCCCCAGGTACTCTCCTTCCTCCAGCTGTCCGCCGGGCCCGTCCCGGTGGCGCAGCTCCTGGACCTGCTGGAGCAGCGCGTCACCGAACTGCGCACCGAGCGCTGCGAAGTGTCCTACGGCCTCGCCTCGACCCGGGAACGCCGCAGACCGCCGTGGCCCGCCGCCGCGACGCCTCCCGGACGCCACCGCCGACACCCACTCCCGCCCCCTCCTCGACTGGGGCCCTGCTACGCCCTCTCCTCCGTCGGCGCCCTCACCTGCGGCGGCGGACCGCCACGCTCACTCCGCTCGGCAGCTGGGCGGTCTGGGTCAAGCTCGAGCAGATCTGCGTCGCCGCTGAGACCCCGCCGGCAACATGAGCAGTCGGCGGAGGACGTGCTCCGCGGCTGCGCCCAGCTCCGCCCGAACGCCGCCCGCGCGCCGAGTACCGCGCCTGGCTCGCCGCCCGCCCAGTCGGCAGCGCCGTCGCCGAGCTGCTCGACGGCGCCCGGGGGAGGACGCCCTGCTGCGCGGCCTCGCCTTCGAGGCGCTGCGCGTCGTCGGCGCCCCCCGCCGAGCCCGATGTCCGCGCCGTCCTCGACGAGCCGACGCTGCGGCCGTACGCCCTGCTGTGGCTGGCCGAGCACGACGGTGCCGACCCCGAGGACGCCCACGAGGTCCTCACCCGCCAGGAGGCCACGTGGCTGTGGGTCGACACCGCGGCCGCCGTCGCCGACCACGGTGAGGCCTCGCTGCTCGTGCGGCACCTGGAGTCCGCGGGTGTAGCCCACCGTCCCGGCCCTGCTGGACGAGGTCCGGGCCGTCGGCCACCCCCGCACCGTGCAGGTCCTGGTCGCCCTCGCCGCCGCGCACCCCGACCCGGCCCTGGCCAAGGCGGTACGCAGGGCGGCCTTCCAGGTCCACACCGGAGGCAGCTGACCCCCGCCCGGGCACCCGCGGCCGGAGGCCGGGGCACCTCGCCCCCGGCCGCCCGGGAGCCCCACCGCCCGAGACGTCCCCCGGCCCCACAACCGGGGGACGCTTCCGCACGGGCGACGACTACGTGGTGCGTGGCTCCGGGAACCGATCGCGGCCGTGCACCGACCCGTGAGGCCGCCCGCCGCCCGCCGCCCGCCGCCCGCCCCCGCGCCCCGGAACACCGCCGACCCCGCGCCGACCGACCCTGCCGCGAACCGCCGGAGGCTACCCGGGATCTCCGGCGCGTACGTCCCGAAGCTCCAGATGTTGCCCTCCAGGTCCCGGGCCATGTAGTCCCGCGAGCCGTAGTCCTGGTCCGTCGGGGGCGCATGAGGATCTCCGCGCCGTGTTCCACCGCCCGCCGGTGATGGGCGTCGACGTCCGCCACCACGACGTACACCCCGTCGTACCGGCGTTCTTCATCGCCTCGTCGAAGTGGCTGCCGGTGCCCTTCGAGCCGAGCATGATCGCGCCGTTGCTCCTGCGGCTCAGCTCGGCGTGGGCCACCGAGCCGTCCCTCGCCCTCGTACACCGCCAGTTCCGTGAAGCCGAAGGCCTGGGTGAGCTGCCGGACCGCCGCCCTGGCGTCCGCGTACAGCAGCGTCGGGTAGACGCTCGGGCGCCCGCCGTCGTTGCCTGCCATGCCGATCACTCCCTTGTGAGCCGGTAACCCGAGGAGCGGATGCCGCGAAGATCGCCAAAGTCCGGAAAGACACGGAATCCAGCCCTGTCGCCCAGTCTGGCACCGCCCACTGACAACGCCCCGGACCAGCGCTCCCGAACACGGAGCCCCGAACAAGGGACCGCGGACTCCGTATCCCGGCAAAAGCGGTTGCACGGCCCCGTTAGACTGGCCCCATGGCCATTCTCCTCGCGCATTAGACGGCGGGAAACGTCCTCAGTCGCCCATCCCGCCAACCACCCGCCCTGGAGTCTGTCCGGTGATCTCCGCCTCCGGCATCGAGCTGCGCGCCGGTGCCCGCGTCCTCATCGAAAGCGCCACCTTCCGCA
Organism: Streptomyces thinghirensis; assembly: GCA_021502835.1. The sequence goes on along the minus strand of JAKFGP010000058.1, from coordinate 50,498 downwards.
TCGCCGAGGGCGACCGCATCGGCCTGGTCGGCCGCAACGGCGCCGGCAAGACCACCCTCACCAAGGTCCTCGCCGGCGAGGGCCAGCCCGCCGCCGGCAACGTCACCCGCTCCGGCGAGGTCGGCTACCTCCCGCAGGACCCGCGCACCGGCGACCTCGACGTGCTCGCCCGCGACCGCGTCCTGTCCGCCCGCGGCCTGGACGTGCTGATCCGCAAGATGCGCGACAACGAGCAGCGCATCGCCAACGGCCAGGGCGCCACCCGCGAGAAGGCGCTCAAGCAGTACGAGCGCCAGGAGACGGAGTTCCTCACCAAGGGCGGATACGCCGCCGAGGCCGAGGCCGCCACCATCGCCGCCGCGCTCAACCTGCCCGACCGGGTGCTGGGCCAGCCCCTGCACACGCTCTCCGGCGGTCAGCGCCGCCGTATCGAGCTGGCCCGGATCCTGTTCTCGGACGCGGACACCCTGCTGCTCGACGAGCCGACCAACCACCTCGACGCGGACTCGATCGTCTGGCTGCGCGACTACCTGAAGACCTACACGCGGCGGCTTCATCGTGATCTCCCCACGACGTCGACCTGGTCGAGACGGTCGTCAACAAGGTGTTCTACCTGGACGCCAACCGCTCCCAGATCGACGTCTACAACATGGGCTGGCGGCTCTACCAGCAGCAGCGCGAGGCCGACGAGAAGCGCCGCAAGCGCGAACGGCAGAACGCGGAGAAGAAGGCCTCCGCGCTCCATTCGCAGGCCGACAAGATGCGCGCCAAGGCCACCAAGACCGTCGCCGCGCAGAACATGGCCCGCCGCGCGGACAAGCTGCTGGCCGGACTGGAGGCCGAGCGGAAGTCCGACAAGGTCGCCAAGCTCCGCTTCCCGAGCCGGCGCCCTGTGGCAAGACCCCGCTGATGGCCGAGGGCCTGTCCAAGTCGTACGGCTCGCTGGAGATCTTCACCGACGTCGACCTGGCCATCGACAAGGGCTCCCGCGTCGTCATCCTCGGCCTCAACGGCGCCGGCAAGACCACCCTGCTCCGCCTCCTCGGCGGCGTCGAGAAGCCCGACACCGGCCAGGTGATCGAGGGCCACGGCCTAAGCTCGGCTACTACGCGCAGGAGCACGAGACCCTCGACCCGGAGCGCACCGTCCTGGAGAACATGCGCTCCGCCAACCCCGACCTCGACCTCGTCGAGGTCCGCAAAGACGCTGGGCTCGTTCCTGTTCTCCGGCGACGACGTCGACAAGCCGGCCGGCGTCCTGTCCGGCGGCGAGAAGACCCGCCTCGCACTGGCCACCCTCGTGGTCTCCTCGGCGAACGTGCTGCTGCTCGACGAGCCCACCAACAACCTCGACCCCGCCAGCCGCGAGGAGATCCTCGGCGCGCTGCGCACCTACAAGGGCGCGGTCGTCCTGGTCACCCACGACGAGGGCGCCGTCGAGGCGCTCCAGCCGGAGCGGATCATCCCTGCTTTCGGACGGCGTCGAGGACCTGTGGGGCGCCGACTACGCGGATCTCGTCGCCCTGGCTTGATCGAATGGATGATCCACGGGTATGGATCATTCGGCCGATCCGTGATCCACCATCTGTGTGAGATCTCCCCCATCACGAGGTGTGTCCTATCGATGTCGCGGCCGGACCCCCGACGCCGGGGGTCCGGCCGCGACACCTTCTGACCTGAACTCCGCGGAAGTACCGTCTGGCGGTACGGACGTGATCCTCTGGAATCAGGGATTCCGCATGGGGACTCGCCCCTGTCGTCACAACCCTGACTCACCGACCTTGCCGTTAATGGGCTGGCCAGGAAGCCCTGGAGGGGGTGATCGTGGAGGAGACCAGAGCGTACCTCCCATGAGGAGGACCGGGTGGCTGAGACTTGAAGAAGGGCAGCTGCGTAACTGGCGCCGCAGCGCGACAAGCTCGCGGCAGACCTGAAGAAGAAGTACGACGTGCCGGTGCGAGCATCCGGGCGCTGGCCGAGGAGACCGGCCGCTCGTATGGCTTTGTGCACCGCATGCTCAATGGAGTCGGGTGTCACGCCCCGAGGGCGTGGCGGGGCTACCCGGGGCAGCGTCACATCGGCCTGAGCGTCCGGGTAGCCTCGACCCTGAAGTGGAAGGTGGCCACCCGGCCGGTCGTCCGACCGTCCGGGTTGGCCGCGTGAGTCACCAAGCTCTGCCGTGGTACGGCGTCGCAGCACGGCGCAGCGGCGGGGACGACGTCCGCAGACCTTTCGGAGGGGCACTCATGGCTTCAAGCACGCTCCACGACCCCGCTCCTGTACTCGACAAGGACGGCGTGCGGTTTCCACCGTCGACGACGCGATCGCCATGGTGACGCCGACCAACCGGACAAGTGCAACGCGCAGAGCCCCGCTCTGTGGCGGGTGGCTCACCGAGGCCGGCCGGCTGCCGCCGGGCTCCGGTCCGAGTCGTGGTGCTGCGGGCCGAGGGCAAAGTCCTTCCCGGCCGGGCCTGACCGGCAGGCGTTCACCCCGAGGGTCTCGACGGCGAACTGTCGTTCATCGATCTCTGCGGGGGGGCGATTGCCGGAGCTGGACGCTACCATCACTGAGTACCAGGAGGCGTTCACCTGGTGGCGACGGAGCGACATCCTGTCGATCGCCGCCGTGCAGGGCCACGCCATCGGGGCCGGCTTTCCAGCTCGCCCTCGCCTGTGACCTGCGGGTTGTCGCCGAGGACGTGCAGTTCGCCTGCGCGAGACCAGCCCTCGGCCCGTGCCGGACCTCACGGGCACGCACTCCTGGTGTCCCTAGTCGGGTACACCGCCCGCGCGCTGAGATCTGTGCGACGGGCCGCTTCGCCGCGGCTGAGGAGGCCGGAACACCGGCCAGCCGGCCCGCTCGCCGTGCCTGCGGATTAGCTCGACGGCGCCGTGCGCGATCTGGCGTCGGCGGTCCCCGCCGCAGCCGCGCGACGCCGTCATCGAGACCAAGGCGCTGCTCCAGGGCGCCCAGCACCGGGACTACGAGGCCCAGCGCGCCGCCGAGCGGGCCGCGCAGGGCCCGCCGCTGCCTGCGCTGACCTGGCCGGGCTCGGGGAGAGGTCAGGGCGCCGCGGATGATCTGCTCGGCACCCTCGCGACGATCCGCCGGGCCGGGTGGCTCGGGAGAGTCCCGGGAGGGGCCTGCCCAGCCGACCGCCGTCACCTAGCACCGCGACCGACGGACGGTCCGCCAGATGTTTCCGACACCGCCGCGCGGACCCGCCGGGCCACCTACGGCCTGGTGGTCCGCGTCCACCGCCAGCTCCACCCGGACATGGCGGCGCGCCAGGGCGGCCTGTTCCCGCGCATGCTCCGTCACATCCACCGGACGGCCCAGCGTCGCCGTCAGCCGGGCCACGCCCGGGACCGCCAGCGGCGGCGCCGGGCCGCGCGTCTTCGTCACCGTCCGCCGGGCTAAGCGGCCGGGGACGCCGCGACTCACGTCCAGGCGCTGGTTCCGGCTCCGGCTCCACGGCGTCCGGGTCCAGTTCCATGGCCGCGTCCAGCAGGGCCGTCGCCCGCAGGTCCACGTCGGTCACCGTCCGACCGAGCCTCGTCGCGCCGCCGCCAGCGCGGCGCGTGCAGCCGGGCGGCCGTCGCCGGCAGCGGTTCGCCCTGTCGCCGAGAGGACCGACGGTCGCCGCGAAGTCGGCCGTCACCCGCAGCGGAGCCGGGCGGGAGGGCACTCGGCGGCGGCGGTACGGCCGGTTCGTGGCGCGCCGTCCTGGCCGGCGGGCGCGATGTGCGAGGCCGCCCGGACGCACGCCCGTCACGTCCCGGGCGGCGGCCAGCAGTCCTTCCGGGTGCCGCGCGCTGCCGGCGATCCACGCGCCGTCCCCGCGGGCCGCCTCCAGCGGCAGCAGCCTGCCGAGCCCCAGCTTGATCCTGCACCGTCCGCGCCTTCACCGGTCCGCCGTCGTCTATTCCTTCAGCCCGCCGCATCCACGACGCGGGATCGCGGCAACCGTGCTTACGGTGGTCGGAGAAGGACGGACCGGAAGGGACTGCGGGTGATGAGTGACTTGACGGAGAAGTGAACGACCGAGACCGGTGTACAGCGTGGGCGGGGCACCCGGCGCGGCGGGGGAGCCCCCGCCAGACCGGGGCCGCACCACCTTACGCCGCCGACGGCGTCGTGGAGAAGATCACCGGAATGGCGGCATCGCGATGTCGCCGGTGTGCACGCCATGGGCAGCGGGACGTCGCGCGCCTTCGGCGCTGTCCGCGACCGGTGCCCGGCGGGCACGAAGTCGGGAGTGACACGCGGGGTGAAGGCCGAGGTCGGTGAGAAGCAGACCGCGCTCGATCTGGAGATCGTCGTCGAGTACGGCGTGTCGATCTCGGACGTCGCCGGGGACGTGCGGGAGAACGTGGTGGCGGCGGTGGAGCGGATGACCGGTCTGGAGGTCGTCGAGGTCAACATCGCGGTGAGCGACGTGAAGCTGCCCGACGAGGAGGACGAGGAGCCGGGGCCCCGGATCAAGTGACGCGGACGCTGACCGAAGGGTGGACTGAGCGGTGAACGAGGTGAGCGCACCATGAGCATGGCCGTGGTCGGCCTGATCGCCGGCATGGCGCTGGGGTTCGCCGGGGTATTTCGGCGGGTTCGGAGCCTTTCTGCTGGTGGCGGCCCTGGGAGCCGTCGGGTTCGTCGTCGGCCGCCTGCTGGAGGGGGGACATGGACCTCGGTGACTTCTTCCGCCAGCCGAGACGACCGGCGGCGGTGACCGGCGTGAGCGGTGGGGCCGGTGAGCTCCTCGAAACCCCGGCTGTCGTACCGCCGGGCGAGCGCGGTGCCACGCGGATCGCCGACCGGGTGGTGGCCAAGGTCGCCGCGCAGGCGGCGCGCGAGGCGGTCGGTCCGCTCCACCCGGACGCCGAGCGCCCGCACGCCACCGTCGTCGTCCACCACGACACCGCCCACGTCCGGGTCCACCTGGAACTGGACTGCACCCGTGCGACATCGGCGCCCGCTGCGGGCGGGTGCGTCACCGGTCGTCCAGCGGGTACGCGCGTTGGTGGGATGGCGGTGCGGGAGGTCGCCGTCCAGGTGGAGCGGCTGCACCTGGCGGCGGAGTACGGCGCCAGACAGGGAGGACGCGATGAGCGAGCCCCAGGGCACCGAAGGCAGCACGCGGCGCCTGCCCGTCATGGAGCCCGTCATGGAGAAGGAGCCGGCGGCCGGCACGGACCGCCGCCCGACCCCGAGCCCGGCAGCGGACCGGCCGGCCGCTTCTGGTCGGCGCGCCGCGTCCCTGCGGGCATCGTCGCACTGCTGCTTCTGCTCGTCGCGGGCGCCTTCCTCTACGACGTCGTCGCCGTGCGCGCCGGCCGGTCCGCCCTCGGCTGGCGCCGCGAACTGGCCCGGCAGCTCGCCGACCGGCCCCTCGACGACACGTGGGTCCTCGTCGGCGCGGGAGCGCCGCGGCGCTCGGACTCTGGCTGCTCGCCCTGGCCCCTCACCCCCGGTCTGCGCAGCAGGTGCTCCCGATGCGGGCGCACCCGTCCGGACGTACGCGCGGGCTCCACCGGGACGCCGCCGCCACGGTGCTGCGCGACCGGGCCATGGAGGTCGCCGGGGTGCAGTCCGCGCGGGTCCGGATGCGCCGCCGGAAGGCCCGCGTGCGCGCGCTGTCGCACTTCCGTGAACTGGACGACGTACGGACCGATCTGGACGGCGCGCTCGACGACGCGGTTGCGGGGGCTCGGGCTGGCCCGGCCGCCCGCCGTGTCGCTGCGGGTCGCGCGGCCGGGACGAAAGGGGTGAGGGCGGTGCTCAGGACCGTCGACCGTGTGCTGCTCGGGCTCGTGGGCCTGATCCTGCTCGCCCTCGGCGGCTCGGTCCTGGCCATCGGGTTCGGCGCCCCCGCGCCCTCCTGGTGGCTCCACGACGGGCCGCACGACGTGCTGCTTCGGTGACGCCGAGCGGACCCGGTGGCGGGACGCCGGCTGGTGGTGGCCGGTCGTCATCGCCGCACTCGCCGTCCTGCTGCTGCTCGCCCTGTGGTGGCTGGTCGCGGTAAGGTGCGCCGCCGCCGGCTCGCCGAAGTCCTCGTCGACACCGGGGACGGCGAGGGAGCGGCGTTGCAGCGGCCGGGCCCTGGAAGCAGTCCTCGCCGAGGAGGCGGACCGGGTGGACGGGGTCGAACGGGCCAAGGTCCGCCTCATCGGCCGCCGCACCGCGCCGGCGACCCGCATCCGCCTGCTCCTGGCCCCCCACGTGGACCCCGGCACCGCCCTGAACGACCTCACCGCGCACGCCCTGACCCACGCCCGTGCCTCGGCGAACCTCGAGAACCTCCCCGCGGAGGTCCACCTCCGGGGCGTCAAGCACGGGGCCGAGCGGGTCAACTGAGCCGGTGCGGACCGGCGGCTAGAACCCGTGCCGCACGCCGCCGTCCACCGGCAGCATCACGCCCGTCACGTACGACGCCGCCGGGGACAGCAGGAAACGCCGCCGCGCGGCCGAACTCCTCCGGGGCGCCGTAGCGGCGCAGCGGGATGCGGGACTCGGCGGCCGCCCTGGTCGCCTCCGGGTCGGCGGACAGGCCGTCCAGCTCGCGCACCCGGTCGGTGTCGACGCGGCCCGGCAGCACGCCGACTACACGGATGCCGCGCGGACCCAGCTCGTCGGCGAGGGACTTGGCGAAGCCGGCCAGCCCCGGGCGCAGGCCGTTGGAGATGGTCAGGCCCGGGATCGGCTCGTGCACCGAGCCCGACAGCACGAAGCCGATGACACCGCCCGACTCCAGCTCCGCCGCCGCCGTCCGGGCCAGCCGCACCGCACCGAGGAACACCGACTCGAACGCCGCCTGCCACTGCTCGTCCGTGTTGTCGGCGACGAAGCCGGGCGGCGGCCCGCCCACGCTGATCAGTACGCCGTCGAAGCGGCCGAAGCGCTCACGGGCGGTCGCGATCAGCCGGCCGGCGGCCTCGGGGTCGGCGTTGTCGGCGGCCACCCCCACCACGTCCGGGCCCAGCGCGGCCGCGGCGTCGGCGGCGCTCTGCTCGTCCCGCCCCGTGACGAGCACCTTCGCCCCGTCGGCGACCAGCTCGCGCGCGGCGGCGTTGCCCAGGCCCCGGGTGGCTCCCGTGACGACGTACACCCGGTCCTTCAGTCCAAGATCCATGGCCCTATCCTGCCCCCTCGTTCCCGAACAGGGCGAGGGCGGTGTTCACCAGGCCGATGTGACTGAACGCCTGCGGGAAGTTGCCGAGCTGGTGGCCGGCCACCGGGTCGTACTCCTCGGCGAGCAGCCCCACGTCGTTGGCGAGTCCCACCAGCCGCTCGAACAGCTCCCGGGCCTCCTTCGCCCGGCCGGTCGCGTGCAGCGCGTCCGCGTACCAGAACGAGCACACCAGGAAGGTCCCCTCGCCGCCCGGCAACCCGTCGACGGGGTCTCCTCGGTGCTGTAGCGGCGCACCAGGCCGTCCCGGGTCAGCTCCTTGCCGATCGCGTCGACGGTGCCGACGACCCGCGGGTCGTCCGGCGGCAGGAAGCCCAGGCGCGGGATGAGCAGCAGCGAGGCGTCCAGCTCCCGCGAGCCGTAGGACTGGGTGAAGGTGTTGCGCTCCGGGTCGTAGCCCTTCTCGCACACCTCGCGGTGCACCTCCTCGCGCAGCGCGCGCCAGCCGTCCGGGTCACCACCGCCCAGCTCGGGATGCTCCTCCAGCGTGCGCACGGCCCGGTCCAGGGCCACCCAGGTCATGACCTTCGAGTGCACGAACTGCCGGCGCCCGCCGCGCACCTCCCACAGCCCCTCGTCGGGCTCCCCCACGCCGTGCCCAGGAAGTCCATCAGGGCGCACCGCAGCTCCCACATCTGCGGCTGCGGGTGCATGCCCCGCCAGCCGGGCCAGCGACAGCGAGTCCATGACCTCGCCGTACACGTCCAGCTGCAGCTGGTTCACCGCGTCGTTGCCGATCCGTACGGGCGTGGACTCGGCGAAGCCGGACAGCCACGGCAGCTCGAACTCGGGCAGCCGCCGCTCGCCCGCCAGGCCGTACATGATCTGCAGGTCCGCCGGGTTGCCTGCGACCGCGCGCAGCAGCCAGTCGCGCCAGGCCTCGGCCTCCTCGAGGTATCCGGCCGACAGCAGGGCGCCCAGGGTGAGAGTGGAGTCGCGCAGCCAGCAGAAGCGGTAGTCCCAGTTGCGCACGCCGCCGGGCTCCTCGGGCAGCGACGTGGTGGGGGGCGGCCACGATGCCCCCGGTGGGCTTGTAGGTGAGCGCCTTGAGGGTGATGAGGGAGCGGACGACGGCGTCCCGGTGCGGGCCGTCGTAGCGGCAGTGCGCGGCCCAGGCCCGCCAGTCCTCGACACTGTGCTCCAGTGCGACGAACGGGTCGATCAGCGGCGGGCGGGGCTCGTGCGAGGGTGCCAGGTCAGGACGAACGCGACCTTCTCGCCCGCGGCGACCGTGAACTCCGCGTGCGTCCCGAAGTCCTGTCCCCAACTGCGTACCTCGGGCTCGCTGCGCAGCCACGCCGCGTCCGGTCCGGCGACGGCCACCTCGGTGCCCCGTCGGCCCTGCGCATCCACGGGACGATCGAGCCGTAGTCGAAGCGCAGCCGGAGCACGCTGTGCATGGTGACCTCACCGCTCAGGCCCTCCACGATGCGTACGAGGTCCGGGGCGCGGTCGCGCTGGGGCATCAGGTCGGTGACCCGCACCGAGCCGTCCTCGGTCTCCCCACTCGGTGTCCAGGACGAGGGTGTCCGGCCGGTAGGCGCGGCGCGTGCAGCGCTCGGCGCCCTTGGGGGCGATGAGCCAGTGGCCGTTGTCCTCGTCGCCGAGGAGCTTGGCGAAGCAGGCGGCGGAGTCGAAGCGGGGCAGACAGAGCCAGTCCACGGAACCGTCCGTGCCGACCAGGGCCGCCGTCTGCTGGTCGCCGATGAGCGCGTAGTCCTCGATTTGGGGTGCACGGGATTCCGTCTTCCCGAGCGGGGGCGGAGCAATCGGATCCGCCGCCGTCCTCCTGCCGGACGGCCCCGCACGCGGCTACGCCGCCGCCGGCTCCGCCTCCGCGGTCCCCTGCTCGTCCTCCGCCGTCCGGTCCCGGGCCTCGCGGCGGGCCAGGACGAACCAGCCGACCGGGACGCCACGCGAGCGAACAGCCACCACTGGACGGCGTACGCCGTGTGGTTGCCGATGCTGTCGTGGTCGGGCTCCGCGATCAGTTCGGGGGTGTCGGCCGAGGGCTTGGGCTCGGTCAGCTCGACGTAGCCGCCGAGGACCGGTTCGCCGAGACGCTCGGCCTGCTGCTCGCTGTTGATCAGCATGACCTGGCGGTCGGGCAGGCCTTCGACGTTCTTGATGCCGCTGTCCTCGGTCGTCTGGTCGGGCATCAGCCGGCCGGTGACGGTGATCTCCACCTCCGGGGGCGCCGGGATCTTCGGGAAGGCGGTCTGACTCCCGCCGCTCGACGGGATCCAGCCCCGGCTGACGATCAGGACCTTGCCGTCGTCCAGGACGAACGGGGTCAGGACGTGGTAGCCGATCCGGTCGTCCGCGTTGGTGCGGCGACGGACCACGACCTCGTCGGCGCGGTCGAAGTGACCCTTCGCGGTCACCTGCGGTAGCGGTGCTCGTCGTCGACCTCCGCTCCCGGCGAGGACATGGACTCGACCGGCACGGGCTCCGCCGCCAGGGAGTCGGCGATCTCGCCGTTCAGCTCGACCCTGCGCTCGTGGCGGTGCAGCTGCCAGAAGCCCAGCTCGATCATCGTCGGGATGAGCGCGAGCGCCACGAGGGTGAGGATCACCCACTGGCGGGACAACAGGAGCGGTACACCCCACGACGGTACAACTCGGTCGTGGGGTGTGACGCGGCGGGTACGGCCTTGCGCCGCCGTCGGCCGTGGATCTAGACCTTGTCGACGATCCCCGCCCTCCCTCCGCGCGGGCGCAGTGGGCGCCGCAGAACCAGTGGCCCTCGACCTCGACGCCCCCCTGGCCGATGATCTGCACCCGGCAGTGCTCGCAGATGGGCGCCATCCGGTGGATCGCGCAGGAGAAGCAGTCGAAGACGTGCACCGCTCCCTGGGCGTGGACCTCGAAGGTCATTCCGTAGTTGTTGCCGCAGACTTCACATGTCGCCATGCGCCACAGGGTGAGCCGTCTCCGCGACGCGGGCGAGCGGGCGCCGGGCGAGTCGCCCGGAATCACCCGTCCGTACGGCTCACGTACGGCTCAGCTCACGTACGGCTCAGCTCACGTACGGCTCAGCTCACGTACGGCTCAGCCGTCCGCGGGCTCGACGTCCGCGAGCAGCTGCCCGAACGCCGCCTCGTCCACCACCGGCGTCCCGTACTGGCGGGCCTTGACCACCTTCGAGGTGCCCGAGTCCGGGTCGTTGGTGACCAGCAGGCTGGTCAGCCGGGACAGGCTGGTGGCGACGTGCAGCCCGGCCTCTGTCGCGCGGTCCTCCAGCAGGTCCCGCTCGACGGAGGTGTCACCCGAGAAGGCGACCCGCATGCCCTGCTTGAGGCATTTGCCCTCTTCGTACCGTCCCGGATTGGGGGTACGGGCATGCGGGCCTCTTGCGGGAGGGGCGCCAACTGGTCTGCCGGTAGCCGCCGTAGCCCGCCTGCTGTCCGATCCGGGGCGCGGGCCGGTCCGACCACTCGGTCAGTGGCCGGCACTCGTGCAGCGGCAGCCGCACGCCGCCCGCCGCCGCGGCGAGCAGGCTCGGCCGGAACGCCTCGGCCAGCACCCGCGCGTCGTCCAGCGCGTGGTGCGCCCGCTGCTGTACGACGCCGAAGTGGGCGGCCAGCGACTCCAGCTTGTGGTTGGGCAGCGGCAGGCCCAGCTCCTTGGAGAGCGCGATGGTGCACAGCCGTTGGCGCACCGGCGCCTCGCGCTTCGCGCGCGCGTACTCCCGGGCGATCATCTGCCAGTCGAAGACGGCGTTGTGCGCGACGAGCACCCGCCCGTCGAGCCGGGCCGCGAACTCCTCGGCGACGTCCGGGAAGAGCGGTGCTCCCCGAGCACGTCGCTCGTCAGACGGTGTATCCACACCGGGCCGGGATCCCGCTGCGGATTGACCAGGGTGTACCAGTGGTCCTCGACCTCACCGCGGGCGTCCAGCCGGTAGACGGCCGCGGAGATGATGCGGTCGTCGCGGGCCAGGCCGGTGGTCTCCACGTCAACGACCGCGTACCCCTGCGGATACGCGGCCGGCCACGCCGTGGCGGACGGCGGTGCGGTCGTGCGGTCTCGAGCATGGTCAATGAGGATACGGGCCGCGACTGACACACCGGACCCGCAGGGGCCCCGCAGTGCCCGGCGAAACGGTCCCCTCCGTCGAGTTCCGCGCGCCGGGGAAGGGTTGCGGCGGCACGGTGAGGAGACGGCCGCGGAGCGTCGGTGCAGGGCGAGCGGCGCGCCGGATGGCATCCTCCGCCATGTGACGCAACCCACGCACGACGAGGCCCACGGCGGTGCCCTCGGCACCCGGCTCAACTGGCTGCGGGCGGCGGTCCTCGGCGCCAACGACGGCATCGTGTCCACTGCGGGCTGGTCGTCGGCGTGGCCGGCGCGACGGGCGACCGCTCCCGCCCTGCTGACGGCCGGACTCGCGGGGCTGCTCGCCGGTTCGCTGTCGATGGCGGCGGGCGAGTACGTGTCCGTCTCCACTCAGCGGGACTCCGGAGAAGGCCGCGCTGGCCATGGAGAAACGGGAGCTGCGCGAGCAGCCGGAGGCCGAGCTGGAGGAGCTGGTGGACCTCCTGGCGGCGCGCGGACTGAGCCGCGACGTCGCCAGGGAGGCGGCCGAGCAGCTGACCCGGCGGGACGCGCTGCGGGCCCACGCGCGCGTGGAGCTCGGTATCGACCCCGACGAGCTGACCAACCCGTGGCACGCGGCGTGGGCGAGCTTCCTGGCGTTCACGGTGGGCGCGTTGCTGCCACTGCTGGCGATGGTGCTGCCGCCGGCCGGCCTGCGGCTGACGGTCACCGTCTGCTGCGTGCTGGGCGCCCTGGTCCTGACGGGCTGGAGCAGCGCACGCCTGGGCGGGGCTCCGCCGGGCCGGGCGGTCCTGCGCAACGTGACAGGCGGCGCCCTGGCCATGGCGGGTCACGTACGCGACGGGCTCACTGCTGGACGTCGCGGGGTGTAGCGCTTCCGCGCGGGGCCGCCGCCTGGTGGCTCCGGTGCTCCCGCCTGGTGACGCCGCGCGGTCGCGCGGGGGTGGTGCGACCGGTGGTTACGTCGCTCGTGCGGGCGGTGCACTCGGCTGCTGGGTCACCACCGGATCGGTACCGGAAGGGCCGTCAGGAGGCCCGACACCGCCACCACCACACCCAGGGCGACGACCTCCGCGCGCGCGGGCGAGCACGCGGTCAGCGGGTCGGCCGCGCGGCTCAGCCGGATCCTGGCCCACAGGGCGAGCACGGCGACGGCGGCCACGAGGATCACCTTGGCGAGCAGGACCCGCCCGTACGCCGTGTCCGTCAGCTGGTCCGCGATCGTGCCCGGCGGCATCCGGCGCAGCGAACTGCACACCCCCGTCGCCGTGATGGCGGCGAGCAGAACGGCCGCCACGCGCGCGTACAGACCCAGCAGCGCCGGACCCGCCTCGGCGCCCCGCCACTGCCGCAGCGTCCGCAGCACGTACATGAGACCGCCCACCCACAGCGAAGCGCACGTCAGATGGACGAGGGTCAGACCGGAGCCGAGCAGCGGGCTGTACTCGGTCGTGGGGTGGGCGCGCAGCGCCTCCGCGACGATGATCGGCGGCCAGCGGCCAGACCTGGAGGCCGGGTCGGCGCGAGGTGGCGCACAGCCCCGGCCGCGAGGAACCCGTTGACCTCCAGGAGCGCGAGCTTGCCGTCGCGGGACTCCGTAGAGGCCGCCGACGTCGATGTCGGCGACGCTGTCCGGCACCAGATTGCCCGTGGGCCACGACCGACGCCAGACCCAGCGCGGCGACGAAACCGGCCGCGGCCGCGTACGGCGACCAGCTGCGGGGCCGCTCCGGGGAAAGCGCCGGAAGCGCCCGGGTGAGCCGGTTCACGAAGAGCTCGCCGACCGGAACGCTCAGCGCGGCGAAGAGCACCGTACGCAGCAGGGCTATGCCGCCGGTGCCGGGTGCCTCGGCCTCCCCCCGTGCCGTGCAGGGCGGGGGACGGGCCGAGGACGGGTATCAGCGCGGCCAGCACCACCAGCACGAGCACCGCCACGGTCCGGCCGGTACCGGCGGGCCGCGCGTGCCGTCCGGTGCCGACGGTCCGGGACGGGGGTCTTGTCAAGGTCACCTCGAGATCTTCACCAGCTCCCCCAGATCCGGGCAAGTTCCGGAAAACAACTGGCGGTCCGGCATTCCACACAAGAGGACGTTTTCGGCCGCCGTACGGTTCGGGAGCGCCGTGGAGCGGATGAGTAACGCGTCACACCGCCCGCCGGAGCCGACCCCGCGCTGACTCAGTCGACCCGGAGGCGGCCGACCACCACAGCCGCACCTCCTTGCGCACGTCGGTGGGCCGCAGCTCCACCCCTGGGCGAGCGCCACCTCGGCGACGTACCAGCCGCCCACACCGCGGTAGTCACGTAGCGGTATCTCGCACTCCACGGGAGGCCGCGGCCGCTTCCGGCTCGTGCGGGGCCGAGGCGCGCGCGGTCCAGTCGGCGACCTTCTTGTCGACGCGCGCCCTGTAGTACTCGACGTCACCTTCGTGCCGCAGCTCCGGCCAGGACACGCACCAGGCGCCCAGCCGCGCGATTCCGCCCAGGGTGTCGTCCATGAACCTCATGTAGCCGCGTTCGAAGCTCCTCGCTGACAGCCGCTATCGCGTCGGCGAACAGACCCACCACGAAGAGCACGACCGCCACGGCCAGCCACACCGCGCACAGCAGCGGGACGAACAACAGGGTCGCGGCGAAGCGTAGGGCCAACTTCCATCGCGGCCGGACCGGTTCGGGCGCCCAGGTCGCGGGTCCACGTACGTGTGCATGGCAAAGATCCTGCCGTACGACGACAAGCGGAAGCGGGCCGGGGGAACTGCCCCCGGCCCGCTTCACGCGCGCGTGCCGCTTACCAGGTCATTGCCAGGTCACCGCGTCCAGCGCGTCGGTCATGCCCCAGCCGTAGAAGCCGTTGCGGTTCTTCGAGCCCTCGCACACCGCGTCGACCTTGCCGTCACCGTCGATGTCGTACGGCTGGTGCACGGCGTGGCGTCGGCCTGGGCGTACAGCAGGGCCTTGACCATCGCCGGGGAGGCGTACGGGTGCGTCGACTTGATCAGGGCGGCGACGCCCGCGACGTGCGGCGACGCCATCGACGTACCGGCCATGTAGCCCCACTTGCCGCCGGGCAGCGTGCCCAGGATCAGTCCGCTGGTGGCGGGCGGCTCCGGCGTCTGGTAGGCCGTCGAGTCGCCGCCGGCGCGGCGATGTCGATGACACCGAGGCCGTGGTTGGAGAAGGACGACTTGAGGTCCTTCGCGCCGGTCGACGCGACCGTCACGACACCCGGCAGCTGGGTCGGCATGTCCAGGCACTCGGACGGGTCGATCACCCGGTCCGAGGGCGTGGAGTCGTTCGGGGAGACCGGGTCGGTGATCTCGTCGGCCGCGAGGTCGTAGTTCTCGTTGCCGGCCGGGGACGTTGACCGCGCCCTTCCTCTCCGCGTACCGCGAGGCCCGGGTGACGGCTTCCAGAAGCGCCTTCTGGTCCGGGTCGTCCTTGCAGTTGAAGTACCAGGGGTCGGTGTAATAGCTGTTGTTGGTCACCTCGACGTCGTGTTCGGCCGCCCACATGAAGCCGCAGACCACGGCCTCGGTGTAGAAGAATCCGTCCGGGTTGGACACCTTGATGCCGGCGACCTTCACCCCGGGCGCCACCCCGGTCATGCCGACGCCGTTCTTGGCGGCGGCTATCTCCCGGCCACGTGCGTGCCGTGCGGGCTCTCCGCCGCACTCGGCCGCCAGGCGCCGTCCGCGGTGTCCGGCTTGCCCCGACACGCAGTTGACGGAGGCGTCCCGGTCGAAGTTCGGGGCGATGTCCGGGTGGGTGTCGTCCACGCCGGTGTCGATGACGGCGACCGTCACCTTGCTGCTGCCCAGCGACTTCTCGTGCGCCTTGTCCGCCTTGATGGCGGGCAGGTCCCACTGGAGGGGCTGCAAGGGGTCCTGCCCTCGGCGGCCTCCGCGGCGGCCATCTCCTTGCCGCTGAGCACCTTCGGCGCGCCCGTGTCCGTCGTGGCTGCCGAGGGCAGCGGCGCGGTGCGGGTGGCACCGGCCGACTGCACGCCGCGCGCTGGGACGGACTTGGCGAAGTCCGGGTCGGAGGAGTGGACGACGATCACGCCGATCCGGTCGTACGACGTCACGATCGTGCCGCCGGCCTTGGCGATCGCCCGCTTCACGTGCGCCGAGGGACCGTGCCCGGGCCGGACGTTGACGACGTAGCTGAGCGAGGACGCCGAGTCGGCCGAGGCGGAGGGTGCGGCCTGAGCCGACCCCTGGGCCTCGGCGGCCTCCGTGGCGGAGGCCGGGACGCCCGGCAGGGAGGGCCAGGGACGCTGCCACGGCCAGGCCGGCCGGGATCGCGAGGGCACGACGGTGACGCGGGGTGGGGGCGCTGTCATGTGCGATGTCTCCAGTTGGTTCGCGGAAGGGAGTGGAAACCCCGGACGGGGGAGGTGCGGCCCCGGTCACTTCACCGCGCGCAGCGCGTTGACGATGCCGAAGCCGTAGAAGCCGTTGATCCGCTTGCCGCCCTCGCACGTGGCGTCCTGCGCGCCGTCGCCGTCCTGGTCGTAGGAGGCAGGGCAGCCCGGGTTGTCCGCCTGGGCCTTCAGCAGCGCCTGGAGCATCGCCGGGGACGCGTGCCGGTGCTTCGACTTCAGCAGCGCGGCGACGCCCGCGGCGTGCGGCGAGGCCATCGAGGTGCCCTGGAGCCAGGCGTACTCGTTGTTCGGCATGGTCGACAGGATGCGGCCGTTCTTCGACGGCGTGTCAGGGGATCTGGTAGCGCGCGTCGCCGCCCGGCGCCGCGATGTCCACGACACCCTTGCCGTACGAGGAGTAGTAGGACTTCTCCTCGTCGACGCCCGTCGCGCTGACCGTGACGATGCCCGGCAGCTGGGTCGGCACGTCGAAGCACTCGTGCGGGTCGATGGTCCTCGTCACCGGCGTGGAGTCGTCGGGGCTGGAGTCGTCGACGATCGCGTCGGAGTCCAGGTCGTGGTTGGAGTTGCCGGCCGAGGCGAGGTGCAGGGTGCCCTTGCGCTGGGCGTACAGCTGGGCCCGGTTGACCGCGTCGACGATCGCGCGCTGGTCCGGGTCGTCCATGCAGTTGTACAGCCAGGGATCCACGTAGTAGCTGTTGTTCATGATCTCCACGCCATGGTCGGCGGCGAACATGAACGCGCACACGACGTTCTCGGGGTAGAAGAGCCCGTTGTCCGGGTCGCTCACCTTGATGCTGGAGACCTGCACGCCCGGCGCGACCCCGGCGACGCCGATGCCGTTGCGGGCGGCGGCTATCTCACCGGCCACGTGGGTGCCGTGGTAGTCGTCGGCGGTGTACGGCCGCCAGGCGCCCTCGCTGGTATCCGCCTTGCCGCCGACGCAGTTGGCGGACTGCGACGCGGAGAAGTTCGGGGCGAGGTCGGGGTGGGTGTCGTCGACGCCGGTGTCGATCACGGCGACGGTGACCCGGGAGCTGCCCGGGTTGATCTTCGCGGCCTTGTCGGCGCCTATCGCGCGCAGGTCCCACTGGTCCGCTTCCAGCGGCTCGCCGGCGCCCGCGGCCTCGGACGCCTTCGCGGTCCTCGCGGCCTGCTCGGCGGAGAGCATCTCGGCGGCGCCCTGGTCCGTCGTCCCGGCGGCCGTCAGCGGCGCCGTACGGGTCGCGCCCGCCGACCGCACTCCGCGCGCCTCGCGGATCCGCTCGCCGAATTCCGGGTTCGACGAGTGGACGACGATCACGCCGATCTTCTGGTACGTGGTGACGACACTGCCGCCGGCCTCGGCTATCGCCCGCTTCACCGACGCGATCGTGCGGTGGTCCGTCCTCGTGTTGACGACGTAGGCCAGGCTGGGCGCGTCCGCCGCCCGGTCGGCCCGCGCCGCCTCCGCGGCGGCTTCCGCCTGCGGGGCGGCCGAGGCGGCCGCCGGCAGGAAGCCGAGCGACGCGGTCAGCGACAGCACGACGGGTACGGCCAGGGCCAGCCGCCGTCTGGAACGCGTGGACCGCGACGAACGCGGCGCGTACAGATGATCCATGGGGTCTCCACATCATCCGGAAACGAAACCGGCCCGAGACACAGGTGGTGCTCGGGCAGGTACATGACGGAGTAGTGCAGGGCGAAGCTATCCCCAGGAGCCGCTGGCCAGCAATGACCCGCCACGGGTGACTTCGGAAAGTGCCCCGGGTGTTGAACCGGTGCCCGCAGGGCGCCGTGTCGTTGGACAGGGGGCCCGAGCACGACCAGCTTCCTGTGAGAGAACACCGAGGTCCAAGCCGTCATGTCCGTCGTACGAGGAGACTCCGTGGCCACCGACGCACCACCCCCTCGAAGAGGAACGCCCACTTCCCTCCGCCGAGGAGTTCTCCGAAGTGCAGCAGAGCGCTGAGTTCGCCGAACTGCGCCGCTCCTTCCGCTCCTTCGCGTTCCCCTGACGATCGCCTGTGGCCTGGTACCTGTGGCTGCTGTCAACTACGCCGGCGGCTTCATGGGCACCAAGGCTGTTCGGCAACATCAACGTCGCCTTCGTCTGGCATCGCCCAGTTCGTCACCATTCCTCATCGCCTGGTGGTACTCGCGGTTCGCCGCCGCAAGCTCGACCCCAAGGCAGAGGCCATCAAGTCCCGGATGGAGGGCGGCGCATGAGCCCCGCACAGACCGTTTCGCCGCCGAGCTTGCAGCCACGAGGCCAGCGAGCACCGCCCGCTGATCATCACGCTCTTCGCGGTCTTCGTCCTCGCGACGCTCGGCATCACCGTCTGGGCGGGCCGCCAGACCAAGGACGCCGCCGACTTCTACGCGGGCGGCCGTCGGTTCAGCGCCTTCCAGAACGGGCTCGCCGTCTCCGGCGACTACATGTCGGCGGCGTCCTTCCTCGGCATCGCCGGCGCCATCGCCCTCTTCGGCTACGACGGCTTCCTCTACTCCATCGGCTTCCTGGTCGCCTGGCTGGTCGCCCTGCTCCTGGTGGCCGAGCCGCTGAGGAACTCCGGCCGCTACACGATGGGCGACGTCCTCGCGTACCGCATGCGCCAGCGCCCCGTGCGCACCGCCGCCGGTACCTCCACCATCGTCGTGTCGATCTTCTACCTGCTGGCCCAGATGGCGGGCGCGGGCATCCTCGTCTCCCTGCTGCTCGGCATCACCTCCGACGCGGGGCAAGATCCTGATCGTCGCCCTCGTCAGTCTGCTGATGATCGTGTACGTCTCCATCGGCGGCATGAAGGGCACCACCTGGGTCCAGATGGTCAAGGCCGTGCTACTGATCGGCGGCACCATCCTGATCACCTTCCTGGTGCTGCTGAAGTTCAACTTCAACATCTCCGACCTGCTCGGCACCGCCGCCGAGAACAGCGGCAAGGGCGCCGCCTTCCTGGAGCCCGGCCTCCAGTACGGCGCCAGCGGCACCACCAAGCTCGACTTCATCTCCCTGGGCATCGCCCTGGTGCTCGGCACGGCCGGCCTGCCGCACATCCTGATCCGCTTCTACACGGTGCCCAACGCGAAGGCCGCCCGTAAGTCCGTAGAACTGGGCGATCGGCATCATCGGCGCCTTCTACCTGATGACCATCGCGTCGGCTTCGGCGCCGCGGCGCTCGTCGGGCAGAAGGAGATCATCGCGTCCAACCCGTCCGGCAACACGGCCGCGCCGCTGCTCGCCCTGCACGTGGGCGGCGTCGACTCGGCCTGGGGCGCGATCCTGCTCGCCACGATCTCGGCGGTGGCCTTCGCGACCATCCTCGCCGTGGTCGCCGGCCTCACCCTGGCCTCGTCCTCGTCCTTCGCGCACGACATCTACGCCAACGTCATCCGCAAGGGCAAGGCCACCGAGAAGGAGGAGATGAAGGCGGCCCGCTGGGCGACCGTCTTCATCGGCATCGTCTCCATCGCGCTGGGCGCCCTCGCCCGCGACCTCAACGTGGCCGGCCTGGTCGCCCTGGCCTTCGCGGTCGCCGCGTCCGCCAACCTGCCGACCATCCTCTACAGCCTCTTCTGGAAGCGGTTCACCACCCAGGGCGCCCTGTGGTCGATCTACGGCGGCCTGATCGTCGCCGTCGGCCTGGTGCTCTTCTCGCCCGTGGTCTCCGGCGACCCGAAGGCGATGTTCCCGGACGTCGACTTCGCCTGGTTCCCGCTGAAGAACCCGGGCATCATCTCCATCCCGTTCGGCTTCCTCATGGGCTGGCTCGGCACGGTCCTGTCCAAGGAGGAGCCCAACGTGGCGAAGTACGCGGAGCTGGAGGTCCGGTCCCTGACCGGCACCGGAGCGCACTGAACCCCGTACCCGACCCGTCGAGGACGCGGCCGCTCGTAGATCCCTACGACGCGGTCGCGCCGTACGTCGTGGGATCGGGCCGCTGTCGATGTCGGACCCGTCACGTAGGCTCGCAGGTATCGGAGGAGATAAGTGCTCCACCGATCCGCGTCGAGGAGGGGGCCCACGTGCTCATCGACACCTACGGCCGAGTGGCCACCGACCTGAGAGTCTCGCTCACCGACCGCTGCAACCTGCGCTGCACCTACTGCATGCCCGAAGAGGGCCTTCAGTGGCTAGCCAAGCCCGACCTGCTCACGGACGACGAGATCGTCCGCCTCATCGACATCGCCGTCACCTCCCTCGGTATCGAGGAGGTCCGCTTCACCGGCGGCGAACCTATGCTGCGCCCCGGTCTGGTCGGCATCGTCGAGCGCGTCGCCGCCCTGGAGCCGCGCCCCCAGATGTCGCTGACGACCAACGGCATCGGCCTGCGGCGTACGGCGACCGCCCTGAAGGCGGCGGGCCTGGACCGGGTCAACGTGTCCCTGGACACCCTGCGCCCGGACGTCTTCAAGACCCTCACCCGCCGGGACCGCCACAAGGACGTCCTGGAGGGCCTGGACCGCCCGCGAGGCCGGGCTGACTCCGGTCAAGGTGAACTCGGTCCTGATGCCGGGGCTCAACGACGACGAGGCCCCCGACCTGCTGGCCTGGGCCGTCGAGAACGACTACGAGCTGCGCTTCATCGAGCAGATGCCCCTGGACGCCCAGCACGGCTGGAAGCGCGAGGGCATGGTCACCGCCGGTGACATCCTGACCTCCCTGCGCACCCGCTTCGAGCTGACCGCCGAGGGCTCCGAGGAACGCGGCTCGGCCCCCGCCGAGCGCTGGCTCGTGGACGGCGGCCCGCACCGCGTCGGCGTCATCGCCTCCGTCACCCGCCCGTTCTGCTCGGCCTGCGACCGCACCCGCCTGACCGCCGACGGCCAGGTGCGCACCCGCCTGTTCGCCACGGAGGAGACCGACCTGCGCGCCGCCCTGCGCTCCGACGCCCCCGACGAGGAGATCGCCCGCATCTGGCGGCTCGCCATGTGGGGCAAGAAGGCCGGCGCCGGCCTCGACGACCCGACGTTCGTCCAGCCCGACCGGCCGATGTCGGCGATCGGGGGCTAGGGGGCGTCGGGGACTCCCAGTCCGCCAGCGGGACCACGTCCTTCAGAAGCCCCGCACCCCCAGGAACTGGGACAGATGCTCCCGGTGCTCCTCGCACGCGATCCACGTCTTGCGGCGCTCCGGCGTGTGCAGCTTCGGGTTGTTCCACGCCAGCACCCACACGGCGGCGGTGCGGCAGCCCTTGGCGGAGCAGATCGGGGCGGTCTCGTCACCGCAGGTTCGTCTCACAGGTCCACACACAAGGCGACGCCGAGCAGCCACGGGGGAGCTGCCCGGCGTCGGTCTGTCGCTCCGACGGGGATGCGGAGCGCGTACGAAGTATGTCACGGGTCACCCATCGCCCGGCACCGGAACAACATGATTGATCTGAGGATTTCTCAGGCCTGGCGCGGAATCGATGCCCGCCCCGGCGGGTCACTCCCGGTCACGATCTGCCGCGGGGCTCGCTCGCCGCGCCCGGCGCAGGGTCGGACACGACATCTTCCGGGCCGGGCTCCGCGCGGTTCCGCCGTCGGCCGGCGGCGGCATGATCATCGGCGGGGTCGGCACGGTGACGAACGTCGACGGCAACGATGGCGCGTTCTCGCGCCCGGCGTTGGCGATCACGACCGAGATG
The DNA here is from genome assembly GCA_021502835.1 of Streptomyces thinghirensis. The sequence continues at coordinate 29,258 of JAKFGP010000058.1, read as the reverse complement.
TACGGCAGGACCGCGCCGAGGACCAGGGGCCACGATCGCGACGTGCCGTTCCACGTTCCACAGGCAGGCCGCGAGGACCACCGACACCGTTCGGACCGACATCGAGATGATGTACCGGCGCTGCCGCCCGCGCACGTCCTCCTGGAGACCCGTCCGGGCCCCGGTGATCCGGAACACCTCGGCACTGCCGCCGGCACTCTGCTTCCGCATCTGGTTCCACCATCCGCCCGCATCGGACTCTCCCCGCCCGCTCCCGTCCGCGGCCGCTCGGGGACTCCGGTCCCGGACAACTCCCCACGTTACGCCGCGCCTGCGCCGCCTACGAGACCGGGGCACCCCGAACTCGCGCACAGGCGTGCGCCGCACCGCGCAGCCGGGTACCTCGTTCGGCCGTATCCGGCATGCGCTGTACGCGGTACGGCCGAACATTGCGGCGGTAATGCTCGCGTAGAGCCGTACGAGGAGGCAGTCATGGGCTGGTTGTGGGCGATCATCGTCGGATTTGTGCTCGGTCTGATCGCCAAGGCGATCATTCCCGGGAAGCAGCACAGCCCCCTAGCGGCTGACCACCATCTTCGGCATGCTCGGCGCCATCGCGGGCAACGCGATCGCGCGTGCCGTCGGCGTCGAGTCGACCTCCGGCATCGACTGGTGGCGGCACCTGTTCCAGCTGGTGGCCGCGGTCATCATCGTCGCCGTCGGTGACGCGATCTGCATGTCGGTGCGCGGCAAGAGGAAGATGCGCGAGCGGGCTCGACCACCCGCGCGAACTCTGTACGGCGAAGGGGCGGCATTCGGCGAGCCGCAAGGCACCGGATACCGCCCTCGCACGCGCGCTCAGGCGCCGGTGACCTCCACCGCGCCAGGTTCTTCTTGCCGCGGCGCAGCACCAGCCAGCGCCCGTGCAGCAGGTCCTCCTTGGCGGGGACGGCGTCCTCGCCGGTGACCTTGGCGTTGTTCACGTGGCGCCGCCCTCCTTGACCGTGGCGGCGCGCGGCGGACTTGCTGGCGACCAGGCCGACCTCGGCGAACAGGTCGACGACCGGGGCCGGCTCGGCGATCCGCGCACGTGCGGCAGCTCGGAGAGGGCCGCGGCCAGCGTCCGGTCGTCCAGCTCGCTCAGGTCGCCCTGGCCGAAGAGGGCCTTGGACGCGGCGATCACGGAGGCCGTCTGGTCGGCGCCGTGCACCAGCGTCGTCAGCTCCTCGGCCAGCGCGCGCTGCGCGGCCCGGGCCTGCGGGCGCTCCTCGGTCTGCCGCTCCAGCTCCTCCAGCTCCTCCCGGGAGCGGAAGGAGAGGATCCGCATGTACGTCGAGATGTCCCGGTCGTCCACGTTCAGCCAGAACTGGTAGAACGCGTACGGCGTGGTCATCTCCGGGTCGAGCCAGACGGCGCCGCCCTCGGTCTTGCCGAACTTCGTGCCGTCCGCCTTGGTCATCAGCGGCGTCGCGTAGGCGTGCGCGGTGGCGTCCGGCTCCAGGCGGTGCAGCAGGTCCAGGCCGGCCGTGAGGTTGCCCCATTGGTCGCTGCCGCCCTGCTGCATCGTGCAGCCGTACCTCCGGTAGAGCTGGAGGAAGTCCATCGCCTGGAGGAGCTGGTAGCTGAACTCCGTGTAGCTGATGCCCTCGGAGGACTCCAGCCGCCGGGCGACGGAGTCCTTGGTCAGCATCTTGTTGACCCGGAAGTGCTTGCCGATGTCCCGCAGGAACTCGATCGCGGAGAGGCCCGCGGTCCAGTCGAGGTTGTTGACCAGCACGGCCGCGTTCTCGCCCTCGAGGACAGGAACGGCTCGATCTGGCCGCGCAGCCGCTCGACCCAGCCCGCGACGGTCTCCGGCGAGTTCAGCGTGCGCTCGGCGGTCGGGCGCGGGTCGCCGATCTGGCCCGTCGCGCCGCCGACCAGCGCCAGCGGCCGGTGACCGGCCTGCTGGAGCCGGCGCACGGTGAGCACCCGCACCAGGTGCCCCACGCAGCGACGGCGCGGTCGGGTCGAAACCGCAATAGAACGTGACGGGACCGTCCGCGAGCGCCTTGCGCAAAGCGTCCTCGTCAGTGGACTAGGTGAACAGCCCGCGCCACTTCAGCTCGTCGACGATGTCCGTCACGGTTCTCGTGTCTCCTACGTGCTCATGATCTTCGGGCAGCCGGGTGACAGCCGACTACGAGGTTATACGCCCTGGCTGACAGAGCTCATGTTGAAATCGGGGACGCGCAGCGCGGGCATCGCGGCCCGGGTGAACCAGTCGCCCCATTCCCTGGGCAGCGTCTTTCCGTGCGCCCCGCCCGTGGCCCGGCCCAGCAGGCTCACCGGCGACTCGTTGAACCGGAAGTTGTTCACCTCGCCGACGACCTCGCCGTTCTCGACGAGGTAGACGCCGTCCCGGGTCAGCCCGGTCAGCAGCAGCGTCGCCGGATCGACCTCGCGGATGTACCAGAGGCAGGTGAGCAGCAGCCCGCGCGAGGTGCCGGCGACCATCCGCTCCAGGGACCGGTCGGGGTCGCCGCCGTCCAGGATCAGGCTGCCGATCGCCGGCGCCACCGGCAGCCCGGTCAGCCCGGCGCTGTGCCGGGTGGTCGTCAGCCGGTTCAGCTCGCCCGCGCGGATCCAGTCGGTGGCCCCGACCGGCAGTCCGTTGTCGAACACCGACTGATCGCCGCCCGAGGAGTGCGCGACCACGAAGGGCGCGCTCTCCAGACCCGGCTCGTGCGGATCGCTGCGCAGGGTCAGCGGCAGCGCGCCGAGCCGCTCGCCGACGTGCGTGCCGCCGCCCGGCTTCGAGAACACCGTGCGCCCCTCGGCCGCGTCCCGGCCCGAGGCCGACCACAGCTGGTAGATCAGCAGGTCCGCGACCGCGGTCGGCGGCAGCAGCGTCTCATACCGCCCCGCGGCAGCTCCACCCGCCGCTGGGCCCAGCCGAGCCGTACGGCCAACTCGGTGTCGAGCGCCGCCGGGTCGACGTCCTTGAAGTCCCGCGTGGCCCGCCCCGCCCACGCCGACCGGGTGCGGTCCGGCGACTTGGCGTTCAGCTCCAGCGTCCCGTTGGGCTGGTCGTGCCGCAGCCGCAGCCCCGTGGACGTACCCACGTACGTCGACGTCAGCTCGTGGTTGGCGAAGCCGTACAGCTCCCGGCCGCCCGCGCGCGCGTGCGAACGCCTCCCCGAGGGCCGGGGCGAAGTCGGCGAACACGGCCGACGACGTCTGCGCGGGCGCGTCGGTGAAGTCGGGCGAGGCGGGCACACCACTGACCAGCGGCTGCGCGTCCTCGGCCGGCCCGGCGCCAGGCGTGCGGCCAGGCCTCCGCGGCGCGCACCAGGGGCTCCAGCTCGTCCACGGTCACGGCCGAGCGCGACACGACCCCGGACGCCGTGCTCCTCCCGGCCGTCGACGGTGGCGACGACGGTGAGCGTGCGTCCGCGCGTGACGCCGTTGGTGGTGAGCGCGTTGCCCGCCCAGCGCAGGTTGGCGTGTGGACTCCTCGTCGGCGATGACGACGCACCCGTCGGCCCGGGACAGCTCCAGCGCCCGCTCGACGATCTCGATGCGGCCTGCTCGTACCCGCGCTCATCGACCCGCCTCCTGGGTGGTGTTCAGAATGTTGACTCCCTTGAAGAGGGCGGACGGGCAGCCGTGCGAGACGGACGCGACCTTGTCCCGGCTGCGCCTTGCCACAGTTGAAGGCGCCGCCCAGGACATAGGTCTGCGGACCGCCGACGGCTGCCATGGACCCCCTGCAGTCGGTGGTCGTCGCCTGGTAGGCCACGTCCCGCAGCTGGCCGGCGAGCCGCCCGTTCTCGATCCGGAAGAACCGCTGTCCGGTGAACTGGAAGTTGTAGCGCTGCATGTCGATGGACCAGGACCGGTCCCCGACGACGTAGATCCCGCGCTCCACGCCCCCGATCAGGTCCTCCGTGGACAGCCCGCCGGGGTCCGGCCGCAGCGCGACACGTTGGCAGCGCGCTGCACGGGCACATGGGCGGGGGAGTCGGCGTAGGCGCACCCGTTGGACCGCTCGAAGCCGGTGAGCTGCGCGATGCGCCGGTCGAGCTGGTAGCCGACCAGCGTGCCGTCCCTCACCAGGTCCCAGGACTGGCCCTCGACGCCCTCGTCGTCGTAACCGATGGTGGCCAGCCCGTGCTCGGCGGTGCGGTCGCCGGTGACGTTCATCAGCTCCGAGCCGTAGCGCAACTTGCCGAGCTGGTCGAAGGTGGCGAAGGAGGTGCCTGGCGTAGGCGGCCTCGTAGCCGAGGGCGCGGTCCAGCTCAGTCGCGTGCCCGATGGACCCGTGGATAGTCGGCCACAGGTTCGACGGATCGACTGATCAGGTCGTACAGGCCCGCCTCGACGCTCGGCGCCCGCATCTTCTCGGCCAGCAGTTCCGGGATCCGGGCCAGCTCGGCGTCCCAGTCCCAGCCGGTTCCGGTCAGGTACTCCCCAGCCGCGTCCGGCGGGCGGCGCGAGGGTGCGCATGGAGTCGAACTCGCCGCTGGAGTCGTCCACCGACACGGCGGTGAGCACCTGGATGCAGCCGCACCCCGCTGCTGCGTGGTCACGGTCCCGGCGGTGTCGGCGTAGAACTTGTTCTCGTGCACGGTGAGCAGCGAGGCGTCGACGTGGTCGACCCCGTCGGCCGCCAGCAGCCGCGCGCTCCAGTCGGCCAGCAGGGCCGACTTCTCCGCGTCCGGCACGGTGAACGGATCGGTCTCGTACGACGCAGATCCATGTCCGGTCGGCGTGCACGGGCTCGTCGGCCAGCTCCACGCGCTTCCTCGGACCCTGCCGCCTTGATCACCTGCGCGGACAGCTTCGCCATCGCCACCGCCTGGGAGGCGACCTTGGCGGCGGCGTCCATCGTCAGGTCCACCCCCCGACGCGAAGCCCCACGTACCGCCGTGCACCACCCGCACCGCGTACCCGAGGTTGGTGGTGTCGGAGGACCCGGCGGGCTTGGCGTCCCGCAACCGCCAGGAGGCGTCGCTGCACCTGCTCAGCCGGAAGTCCGCGTGCTCGGCACCGAGGGCACGCGCGCGTGCGAGGGCGGCGTCGGCGAGGGCGCGTAGGGGAGTGCCGTGAAGGCTTCGTCGATACTGTGGAGGCACCTGCGTCTCTTTCTGTCGACGACCGGTCGTCTGCCGCGACACCGGGGCTGCGCCGCATCATGTCGCGTCGGGCCGGACGGGGACCACTTTCAGCCGTGGCCGGCCCTTCGCGGCCGGGTCCTTTTCTGTGGGACCCGACAGCCAGCCCCGTAAGCCACTGTGGGCGCCCGAGTCTTTGCGGACGGGCGGGGACCGATAGGTTTTCGAGGAAGCCGCCTGTCATCACCGCCTGTCAACCGGGTGTCCGGGCGGGTACCAGAACGCTATCGAAAGGGTGATCCGTTGAGCCGCTCGGTTCTCGTCACCGGAGGCAACCGGGGCATCGGCTTCGCCATCGCCCGCGCTTTCGCCGACGCCGGTGACAGGTCGCGATCACGTACCGCTCGGGTGAGCCGCCGGAGGCCCTGACCGAATTGGGCTGCCTCGCCGTCAAGTGCGACATCACCGACAGCGAGCAGGTGGAGCAGGCCCACAAGGAGATCGAGGAAGCGCACGGTCCCGTCGAGGTCCTGGTCGCCAACGCCGGCGTCACCAAGGACCAGCTCCTGATGCGCATGTCCGAGGAGGACTTCACCTCCGTCGTCGACACCAACCTCACCGGCACCTTCCGCGTCGTCAAGCGGGCCAACCGCGGCATGCTGCGCGCCAAGAAGGGGCCGCGTCGTGCTCATCTCGTCGGTGGTCGGGCTGCTCGGCTCCGCGGGACGGGCGAACTACGCCGCCTCCAAGGCCGCCCTGGTCGGCTTCGCGCGTTCCTCGCCCGTGAGCTGGGCTCGCGCAACCTCACCTTCAACGTCGTCGCGCCGGGCTTCGTCGACACGGACATGACCAAGGCGCTCACCGACGAGCAGCGGTCGAACATCGTGTCGCAGGTGCCGCTGGGCCGGTACGCGCAGCCCGAGGAGATCGCCGCGACGGTGCAGTTCCTCGCCTCGGACGACGCCTCGTACATCACTGGAGCCGTCATTCCCGTTGACGGCGGACTGGGAATGGGTCACTGATCACCATGAGCGGAATTCTCGAGGGCAAGCGCGTCCTGATCACCGGTGTGCTGATGGAGTCCTCCATCGCCTTCCACACCGCCAAGCTGGCCCAGGAGCAGGTGCCGAGATCATCCTGACCGCGTTCCGCGCCCACGCTGACCGAGCGCATCGCCAGGAAGCTGCCCAAGCCCACCAAGGTCATCGAGCTGGACGTCACCAACGACGAGCACCTCGGTCGCCTGGCCGACATCGTCGGCGAGGAGCTGGGCGGCCTCGACGGCGTCGTCCACTCCATCGGCTTCGCGCCGCAGGACGCGCTCGGCGGCAACTTCTGAACACGCCGTTCGAGTCGGTCGCCACCGCGATGCACGTCTCGGCGTACTCCCTGAAGTCGCTGACCATGGCTTGCCTGCCGCTGATGCAGAACGGCGGCTCGGTCGTCGGCCTCACCTTCGACGCGCAGTACGCCTGGCCCCAGTACGACTGGATGGGCCCGGCCAAGGCCGCCCTGGAGGCCACCAGCCGCTACATGGCGCGTGACCTGGGCAAGGCAGAACATCCGCTGCAACCTGGTCTCCGCCGGGCCCGATCGGCTCCATGGCCGCCAAGTCCATCCCGGGCTTCGCCGAGCTGGCCTCCGTGTGGGACAACCGCGCCCCCTGGAGTGGGACCTGAAGGACCCGGAGCCGGCCGGCCGCGGTGTCGTCGCGCTGCTGAGCGACTGGTTCCCGAAGACCACGGGTGAGATCGTCCACGTCGACGGTGGCCTGCACGCCGTCGGCGCCTGACCGCTTCGCCCTTCCGGGGCCCGCGTCCTTCCCGGGGGCGCGGGCCCTCGGCATGTCACCCGTTCGGCCCAGTCGGCCGGGCGGCGGGGCGGCCGGCGGCGCACGCTGAAGCATCGGGTTCACCATGCGTTTTCCTCCCCAGCGCGGCCGAGGAGGTCCCTATGCGTCTGCTCCCTCGCCTGGCCTCAGCGACCGTCGCCCTCGCGTTCGTGCTGATCCTGCCGTACGAAGCCGTGTCCACGCGCGCGTGCCGCCTCGGACACCCCGTCGGGACAGCTGTTCGGCGCCGCATGCGGGGTTCGCGTCGACGACTCCGACGTGACCGCCTTACTGCCACAACCCGTACCCGGAGACCGACCACGTGCGTCTGCACGTCGAGTGCGCCCGCTGGTGGGACCTCGACAGCGACAGTTCAGCGGTCCCGGCCGGACCCGCGCAGACCGTACGTCTGGACGGACGGTGCTGGAAGGAGGTCCCGGGCGGCGGTGGGTCAGTCACCAGCGGGGTGCGCTGAACCGGCCCGGACGGCACAGGAACGGATAGCCCGCCGCCTCCTCCGCGGCCGTCACGGCGTCCCCCGCGCGGATGGCGTCGACCAGCCGCGATAGCGGTCCATGTGCGTCTCCGGCGTCCAGCTCGCTGCCGACGTCGACCCGCAGCCAGTCCCGCATCACCTCGCCGAGGTCCGCGCACATGGCGGTCGTCACGTCGTTGTGCGAGGCGGCCACGACGGCCAGGTGGAGGTCGCGTCCGCCGTCACGAACGCCTCCGTGTCGCCCGACTCCCAGGCCTCCTCGCGGCGCACCAGCAGCGCGTCGAGCTGCTTGAGGTCCTTCTCCGTGCGCCGCTCGGCGGCCAGCCGGGCGGCGGCGGACTCCAGGGTCGAACGCAGTTCGGCGATGTGCCGGGGGTCGGCGTCGGCGAAGCGGCGCTGCATCACCCCGCCAGCTCACTGGTCGCCGCGACGTACGTACCGGAGCCCTGGCGGATGTCCAGCAGGCCGTTGTGGGCCAGCGCGCGGACCGCCTCACGGACCGTGTTCCGGGCGACGCCGAGCTGTTCGACCAGCTCGGGCTCGGTCGGGATGCGGGAGCCGACCGGCCACTCGCCCGAGGCGATCTGCTGCCGCAGTGCTGCGATGACCTGCTCGGACAGCGCCGAACGACGGGGGTGACTCAGAGGCATGGCTCACCTTCGCACGCGAGTGGACAAGCAATCATCCCTTGATTCTGGCGATGGGTCTCATGGCTAGTGACGAAACCCGGACGGAGACTCGGACGGAAAAGCGAACGGGAACCTCTGCGTCCACGTTCCCCGGCGAGTCGACCGCGCACGAGGCCCAGACGCCCGGCGCGCGCGCGTGGACGACGTGGACGACCCGCCTGCTCCTCCTCGGCATCGTCCTGGCCGCGCTCAACCTGCGCGCCCGCCATCACGAGCCTGGGCGCGCTCCTGGAAGAGGTCCGCGACGGGCTCGGCATGAGCGGCAGCGTGGCCGGACTGCTCACCTCCGTGCCCCCGCTCTGCTTCGCCGTCTTCGGGGTCACCGCCCCGCGGCTGGCCCGCCGCTTCGGGCCCGGCGCGGTGGTCTGCGCGGGCATGGTCGCCATCACCGCGGGCCTGCTCATACGCCCGTACGCGGGCGGTACGGCGGGCTTCCTGGCCGCCACCGCCCTCGCCCTGATGGGCATCGCGGTCAGCAACGTCCTGATGCCGGTCATCGTCAAGCGCTTCTTCCCCCGACCGGGTCGGCCCTATGACCGGCCTGTACTCGATGGCCCTCGCCTTCGGCACCTCGATCGCCGCCGCGGCGACCGTGCCCGTGACGAACGCGCTGGGCGGACACGGCAGCCCGGCCTCGCGGTGTGGGCGGCGCTGGCGGCGGCGGCCGTCCTGCCGTGGATCCCGTTCGTACGGCCCCGGAAGGCACCGTCCACCCTCTCGCCCGCCCAGGACGCCCCGGCGGGCCGACGAGGCCGGCGCCGAGCCCGCGACCGCGCGTGCCGTTCGGCCGACGGAGCAGTCCGCCGAACAGCCCCCGCTGCGGATCACCCGCAGCCGTACGGCCTGGGCGCTCGCCGTCTTCTTCGGCCTCCAGGCCACCGCCGCCTACATCACGATGGGCTGGATGGGCGCAGATCTTCCGGGACGCGGGCGTGTCCGCCGGCACACGGGGCTGCTGCTCGCCGTCATCATGATGATGGGCGTGCCGCTCGCCTTCGTCATCCCGCGCGTGGCCACCCGCCTGCCCCACCAGGGCCCGATCGTGCTGGATACTGGGCGTGTGCGGGCTCGCCGGTTACGCCGGCCTGTACTCCCCCCGGCCGGCGGCGCCTGGGCCTGGGCCCTGCTGCTCGGCATCTCCAACTGCGCCTTCCCGCTCGCGCTGACCATGGTCGGGATGCGGGCCAGGACGGGCGCGGGCGTCGCCCAGCTGTCCGCCTTCGCGCAGAGCACCGGCTACCTGATCTCCATCCCGGGCCCGCTGCTGGTGGGCGTGCTCTACCAGCACAGCGGGGGCGGGGCTGCCGATCGCGCTGATGAGCGCCCTGATGGTGCCGCAGATCGTGGTGGGCTTCCTGGCGGGACGCGACCGCACGGTGGAGGAGGAGGCGGCCCGCTGATTCCGGCAGCGGCCCTCCCGCCCGGTCGGCGGCCCGCCTGCCCCGGAGCGGGGCGGCGGATGCGAGACTTGCCTCATGCCAGTCCTCGACCCGAACCCTCAGCACGGCCAGAAGAAGATGCTGTACGTCTTCGGCGGCTTCCTCGCGATCTTCGTGATCATCGGCATCATCGCGACGATCGCCTCGCCGTGATGCCGGTTTCGTCCACCCGATGGTGGGGTTAACCCCCAACCCCTAGCGGGTGAGGGTCAGGGTCAAGTGGGTGGACCTCCGGATGGGTTGGGGCCCGCGGATTCCGTAGTTTCGAGATGTGCCCGCGACAGGCGGCCGCGGAGCACGGACCGGGACGCCCGAAGACCAGCGGAGGCACTCATGTCGGCCCCCTACCCACACCCGGCCTCCCCAGGCGACCCGGAGCGGCGGCGAGATCCGGCTGCCCTGGTGGGCCCTCGCCCTGCCCGTGCTCGCCTTCGTCACGCTGCTCCTGCTGATACTCAATCCCGCCGAGGCCCACGCCGCCGCCGGTGAGCCCGCGATCGCGGACCTCCTGGAGCGGGTGCGGCAGCTGACCGCGCACTGAGGCCGGATCGACGCCCGGATACGCCCCAGGCGGCGAATCCGCATGTCAACTCCCTGCGCCCCGTGGCCTGTTTCATGCGAAGCTGGATGCCATGAGCGTCGCAGAACCCCGCAGGATTGTCCTTTTCCGGCATGCGAAAGCCGACTGGCCACAGGTGACCGACCACGAGCGGCCGCTCGCCGATCGGGGCCGCAAGGACGCCGCAGAGGCCGGGCGCCGGCTGGCGGATACCGGCATCCCCTTCGACCAGGCCCTGTGCTCCACCTCGATCCGGACCCGCGAGACCTGGAAGCTGGCCGTCCATGAGTTCCCCGCAGCGGCCGAAAACCGTCTACGAGGAGCGGATCTACGAGGCCTCGCCCGGCGAGCTGATCGCCGTGCTCAACGAGACCCCCGACGACCTGCGGAACGTGCTGGTGATCGGCCACAACCCGGGCATGGAGGGGACTCGCCGAGATCCTGGCCGGCTCGACCGAGGACAGGCCGCGAGCGGATGGGCGGCCGGGGCTTCCCGACCGCTGCCTTCGCCGTCCTGACCTTCACGGGCTCGTGGAAGGACGTGGAGCCGGGCGCGGCCTCCCTGGCCGACTACTGGGCGCCGACCGACTGATCCGACCCCACCCCCGCGCCACAGGCCCGGCACCCGGGCGGGGCCTGGCCCTGCGGGGGACGGGCCTCGACGTAGTCGGGCGCCCGCCCGCGAGGTCAGATCCGGTCGAGAGGCAGGCCGAGGTCCTCGCCGGGACCCTCGTCCAGCGTGTCCGCCGCCTCGACCTCCTCGCGGGTGATGCCCAGCAGATATAGAACCTGTCGAGGAAGGGCACGTTCTACCGCGGTGTGCGCCGCCTCGCGCACCACCGGCTTGGCGTTGAAGGCGACGCCGAGTCCGGCCGCGTTCAGCATGTCCAGGTCGTTGGCACCGTCACCGATCGCCACGGTCTGCGACAGCGGCACGCCCGCCTCGGCGGCGAACCTGCGCAGCAGCCGCGCCTTGCCCGCCCGGTCCACGATCTCCCCGGTGACCCGGCCGGTCAGCCTGCCGTCGACGATCTCCAGCGTGTTGGCCTGGGCGAAGTCCAGCCCCAGCCGCTCCTTCAGATCATCGGTGACCTGGGTGAAGCCGCCGGAGACGACCCCCACCTGGTAGCCGAGCCGCTTCAGCGTACGGATCAGGGTGCGGGCACCCGGCGTCAGCCGCACCTCGCCGCGCACCTTCTCCACCACCGAGGCGTCCAGCCCCGCCAGCAGCGCCACGCGCGCGTGCAGCGACTGCTCGAAGTCCAGCTCTCCGCGCATCGCGGACGCCGTCACCTCGGCGACCTGGTCCTCGCAGCCGGCGTGCGCGGCGAACAGCTCGATGACCTCGTCCTGGATCAGCGTGGAGTCCACGTCCATCACGACCAGGCGCTGCGCCCGCCGGTGCAGCCCCGCCGAGACGACCGCGACGTCCACACCGAGCGCCGCGACCTCGGTGGCCAGCGCGGTGCGCAGCGGCTCGGTCTCCACGCCGGACACCGCGAACTCGACGGCGGTGACCGGGTACTTGGCCAGCCGGAAGATACGGTCGATGTTGCTGCCGGACTCGGTGATCCGGGCCGCTATGGCGGCGGTCGCCTCCAGGGTGAGCGGGTGGCCGAGCACCGTGACCAGGGAGCAGCCGAGACCGCGCGGCCGGTTGTCGCCGATGCCGGAGATGATCTCCGCCTGCAGCTTCAGCGACTCCGCCCAGCCGTGGACGGTCGCCCGCAGGTCGCCCTCCAGCCCCTCGGGGCGGCTCGGTCACGAGCGCGCACAGCACGATCCGGCCACGGGTGACGACCTGCTCGATGTCGACCACGTCGACGGAGTAGGCGGCGAGGGTGTCGAACAGGCCGGCCGTGATGCCCGGTCGGTCCTTGCCGAAGATCTTGACGAGAAGCGTGGGAACGTCAGAGGTCTGCGAAGCGCTCATGGTGCTCCAACCGTATCCGGCACCCGGTGCCTCCCGCCCCCGAGGTCCGCCTGACGGACACGACATCGCTGTCGCCTCCGGGAACGCGGGGGGCGGTCGCTGGAGCCCGGGGAGCCGGTCGGCCCTCACCCCGGCGAGGACGGCGGCCGGCGCACGCAGGCCGCCCGCATCACCTTCCCGCCCCTTCACCGTCCGTCCCGGCGCTGCTGGAGGTGACGGCAGGGGCTTCCGGCCCCGGGGCCGACCGCTTCACCGGCCGTCCGCGGGGTCCCGCGGCGGCGCCGGAGGCGGGGAGGCGGCGGTGGCGGGCCTTCGCCCCACCGGGACCGTGGCCGGCTCCCGGGCGCGGAGGCCGTCGCGGTGGCGGCCCCAGCGGCCCGGCCACCGTAGGGGCGCCGTACACATCGTCGCCGCTGTGCCGCTCGTCGCCGTCGGGCTGCTGCCCCGCGCCTTCGGGTCGCCGACCCACCTCCGCGCGCCCCTGCCACGGATGCCCCGGACCGCCGTGCGGCCGGGCTCCGGGGTCGGGCCGTCCGCTCGCCGGCGTCCGCCCCGCAGCGGGCGGAGGCGGGGTGGGCGGCCCCGCCGGCGGCGCGTCCTCAGGTTCTCCGGCCCCTCCCGCAGCCGCAGGTACGGATTGGCGCCGGGGTCGGGCGGCCGCTGCGGCGCGCCCGGCCGGTACGGCCCCGACGGCGGCCCTGAGTACGTCGTGTCGCCCGCGGTTCCGCCACCCCCGGCCGCGGCCTCCGCCCCAGCTGTCCCGGCACCCCGTGCCAAGGGTGTCGCTCGCGCCCCGGCCGCCCCGCTCGCCCGTGCCAGCAGCGCCCCGGCGGCCCCCGCCCCCGCGCCCCACACGGCACCCAGCAGCAGCGCCGTGCCGAGGTGTCCACGCAGAGTGATGCCCGCGCCGAACGCGTCGACGCCGAGCACGGACAGCGAGGCGTTCACGGACACCTCCGTCAGCCAGGCCAGCAGCGGCAGCGCAGGGCGCGGTGGCGACGCCCAGTCGCAGAGCACACCGCCCGGCAAAGCGAGGGAGCGCGCCGTCACCCCCGCGTCACCGGTGTCCGTACCGCCGTCAGCACACCGGCCAGCAGCATCATCAGCGCCGCCGCCACACCCAGCAGCCACACTCGTCCGTCCAGCTCCGCCAGTCGCCCGAGCGTGACCGGTCCCTCGGCGCCGGCGCCCAGCAGCTCGTCCAGCGGAGCGAGGGAGTACCCCGACCAGCTCGCCCGTGGCCCGCCCGTCCCACGGCACGAACAGGCCGACCGGAACACCGAGCCAGACTCCGTTGGGCGCGCCAGCAGCGCGGCACCGGCGATCCGCCGGGGGTGGTCGTCGCCGATCGCCGCGTAGGCCGCCGCCGCGAAACCGGCCGCCACCGCGATGAGCGCCACCGTGACGATGGCCGACACCGCCGGCCGCACCACCCGGTGCACGGCCTCGAACCCGCGCGGCAGGGGGAGTGCGACGCGAGGCCAGCAGCGCGATCAGCAGAACCCCGGCGGACCAGATCAGCCCGCCGAGCAGCGTCGGCGCGGTGTCGACGGTGAAGCCGACGGTCGCCTCGGCGTCGACGAGGTCACCGATCCGGTCGGGCAGCAGCCCGCCGATGTCACCCACGTCACCGAGCCCCGGAATCTCGATGCCACCACCGCCGCCGGGCAGGTCGTCCAGCCCGAGCGAGCCGCCGTCGATCGTGACGACATCGTGCCCCGCCCAGGCCAGGCCGCCCGTCATCGCCACGAAAAGGGCGATCACCGCACCCGCGCGCGCGAGGAGTTCGGCGGGCGCGACCACAACTCCGGCCGCCCGCAGGGGACCGTAGGAAGAAGAACGCCAGCAGCAGCGCACCGACCAGACCGACACCCAGTGGCGTGATCTCGATGGCCGTGTGGGCCTGGGCCCCTTCCAGTCCGAACGCGGACACATCTCCGGCCGGTGTGACCGAACCGCCCGCACCGAGCGCCACGACCGCCGCGTCATCGGGCCGAGCGAGCCCGCAGCGTCCGCGTCGAGCAGACGCAGACCCAGCGCCGCCGTCCCCGCCATACCGATCAACGACCAGCTCACGGCGGCGATCGCGGACAGCAGAACGTCTCCCCAGGGCACCTTTGCTGTCGTACTCCTCGGTGCCGACGCTTGTGGACGCGCTCATGGCAGACCCCCGATCCGCTGCGCGGCGGGGTTGCCGCGCACGTCCCCCTCGCGTGGAATACCACTCTCCGGGCAGGTTTCAACCCCGTCAACGGGAACGGCCGGGAGAGTACCTACGCACTCTTCACAAGGCCCGACTTTCGGTCAGGGGGCCGAGCCTGAAATAGTTCCCCCCCGATGTTCGACATCCCTAGACTCCCCGCGACGGGAGCAAATCGGGGGACAACTCAGTGGGGCATGGAGTGCCGGAACTCGTACTGGAATCCAATGGACAGACCTGGACGCTTGACCCGTCCCCGGTCATATGCGCTCCGGACGCGATCCGCAGGGGGAGCTTGTCTTCGACGACGCCAGGGTCTCCTGGCGGCATGCCACGATCAGTTTCAACGGCCGCAGTTGGGTCGTCGATGATCACGGCAGCACCAACGGCACGTTCGTGCACGGGCAGCGGATCCAGCAGGTGGAGCTCGGCGCCGGCACGGTGCTGAACCTGGGCAACGCGACCGACGGACCGCGCGTGAGCCTGACCGGCGCCCAGGGCGCCGTCGGCACGCCGCAGGCCCAGCCCCAGCAGCAGCCGTACGCCGCGCAGGGTGCGAACGCCGGCTGGGCCCAGCAGGCACCGGCGCAGGACCGCAGAAGCAGCAGGCCCCGCCGCACCAGGCCCAGCAGCACGGCCAGCAGCAGGCCGGCTGGCAGCAGCAGCACGCGCCGCAGCCGCAGCAGGCCGCGCCGCACTTCCCCAGCAGCAGGGGCCCGGCGGCGCGGCGGGGGCGCCGCCGGTCTACGGCGACCGCAGTCCGACCACGTTCCACCAGTTCTCGCTCGGCCGCGTGATGCGCATCGGCCGTGCCCTGGAAAACGAACTGGTCGTCTCCGACCTGCAGGTCTCGCGCAACCACGCGGAGTTCCACGCGACGCCCGACGGGCGCATGGAGATCCGCGACCTGGGCTCGCACAACGGCACGTACGTCAACGGTCTGCCGATCGCCAAGGGCGGCTCCCAGCTGCTCGGCCCGACCGACGTCGTGGGCGTCGGCCACTCGACGTTCCGCATCGTCGGCGACCGGCTCGAGGAGTTCGTCGACACCGGTGAGGTGTCCTTCTCCGCCCGGCACCTGACCGTCACGGTCGACGGCGGCAAACAGATCCTCAAGGACGTCTCCTTCGGCGTCCCCGAGAAGTCGCTGATCGCGGTCATCGGCCCGTCCGGCTCCGGCAAGTCGACCCTGCTCAAGGCGCTCACCGGCTACCGGCCCGCCGACCAGGGCGAGGTCCTGTACGACAACAGGAACCTGTACAAGCAGTTCGCCGAGCTGCGTCAGCGCATCGGTCTGGTCCCGCAGGACGACATCCTGCACAAGGAGCTGACCGTCAAGAAGGCCCTCAAGTACGCGGCCAAGCTCCGCTTCCCGGCCGACACCACGGCCGCCGAGCGCGACGCCCGCATCGACGAGGAAGCTGCGCGAGCTGAAGCTGGACATCCACAAGGACAAGAAGGTCACGTCCCTGTCCGGTGGCCAGCGCAAGCGATGTCTCCGTGGCCCTGGAACTGCTCACCAAGCCGTCGCTGATCTTCCTGGACGAGCCGACCTCCGGTCTCGACCCGGGCATGGACCGCGACGTCATGCAGCTGCTGCGCGGCCTCGCCGACGACGGCCGCACCGTCCTCGTCGTCACCCACTCGGTGGCCGAGCTGGCGATCTGCGACAAGCTGCTGGTGATGGCGCCGGGCGGCTCGGTGGCCTACTTCGGCCCGCCCGAGGAGGCGCTGAACTTCTTCGGCTACGACACCTGGGCCGACGTCTTCTCCGCCTTCGAGAACTACCGCGACTACGACTGGGCGGGCCGCTGGAAGGGCTCGCAGCACTACCAGATGTACGCCGCGGACATCGACGCCGTCGCGCCGCAGTCCGTACAGGTACCGGCGATGCAGGCGATGAAGCCGCCGAAGCCGCAGGGGCTGGATGTCCCAGTTCGTCACGCTGGTGCGGCGCTACACCTCGGTGATCGTCTCGGACAAGGGCTTCCTCGCCCTGATGGTGATCCTGCCGGCCGTCCTCGGCGCGGTGAGCCTGCTCATCGACGCCGACAAGGGGCCTGCTGCCCAATCCCGCCAACCCGCAGACCGGCCGGATCATTCCCAACGGCACCGCCACCACGGGTGCTGCTGATCCCTCGCGGTCGGCGCCTGCTTCGCCGGCGCCGCGAACTCCCGTCCGCGAGCTGATCAAGGAACGGGTCATCTACGAGCGGGAGCGGGCGACCGGCCTGTCACGCTCCGCGTACCTGATGTCCAAGGTCTTCGTGCTCGGCGTGATCACGGTGCTGCAGGGCCTGCTGGTCGGCGTCATCGGCTTCGCCACCCGGGAGATCCCGGAGGAGGGGCTCGTCCTCGGAGGGCTGACGCTCCTCCGAGCTGTCCCTGCCGATCATGGCGCTGGGCTTCACCTCGATGATGTTCGGCCTGATCATCTCCTCGCTGGTGAAGACCGCCGAGAAGACCATGCCGCTGCTGGTCATGTTCGCGATCATCCAGGTCGTCTTCACCGGCTGCCTCTTCGCCCTGAACGGCGCGGTCGGCGTCAACCAGTTCTCGTACCTGATGCCGTCGCGCTGGGCGGTCGCCGCGGCCGGGTCCACGCTGGACTTCAACCGGATCAGCCCGCCCGAGCAGGGTGCCGAGGCGGATCCGCTGTGGGAGCACACCGTCGGCGCCTGGGGTCTGAACATGGCCGCGCTGATCGTCCTCGGCGTGATCTGCGGCTTCTTCGTGGCACGCTTCCTGCGCCGCCACGAGCCCGAGGTCATGCGCAAGTAGCCCGCGGCCGCGAGTAGCCGCGGCCGCGACGCCGCCGAAGGGCGGCACCCCGTCAGGAGGGTGCCGCCCTTCGGCGTTCGGATCGGCGTCGGCGACGTCGTGAAGAGGTCCGCGCCGACCTCAGTACGCGCTGTCGACGTTGTCCATGGTGCCGTACTTGTCCGCGGCGTAGTTGCACGCGGCGACGATGTTGGCGACCGGGTCGTAGATGTTCTTGGAGGTGCCGGGCACGTGGTAGGCCTCGAACGTCGGCGGGATCACCTGGAGCAGGCCCTTGGACGGGATGCCGTTGATGGCGTTGATGTCCCAGTCGTTGATGGCCTTCGGGTTGCCGGAGGACTCCCGCATGATGTTGCGGTGGATGCCCTCGTAGGTACCCGGGATGCCGTGCTTCTTCATGATGTCCCGGGCCTCGCGGATCCAGCCGTCGAGGTTGTCGGAGTAGCTCTTCGTCGAGGCCTTCTTGACCTCGGCGCGCTTGGCGGACCGGCTGGCGGTCTCCTTGGCCTCGCGCTTCTCCGCGGCCTTCTCGGCAGCGGCCTTCTTCTTGGCGGCGGCCTTGGCGGTCGCCTCCTTCTTCGCCTCGATGGAGGCGACCTTCTGGCTGGCACCGGCGAGCTGACCGGTGACGCCGGCGTGCACGTCCTGGATCTGCTCGGTGCTGTACGCCACCTTGGCCTTCGGAGCGGCAGCCTCGCTCGTGGTCGTCTGACCGCTGGCCGGGACCGCGGTGAGCGCGACGGCGGCGGCGCCGAGCGTGCCGACACCGGCTATCGCGAGCTTGTGGGTGCGGTTCAGGGGGACGACTATGACCACGGGTGAAGATGTTCTTGGGCATGGCGGGATAGACCTCTTCGAATAGCGCGGAGGTCGCTCTCGTCCGGTGGGGACAGGGGGTGCTTCCGGCACAAACGCCGCGGGGCGACAACCCACGGCGTTGAGCGACGAGAGCAATTCTTAGCGGCCGCAAAATTCGGAGGCAAAGGTGTGACGTACGATCCGAGGTAGTGGATCAGGGAAGGGTAAAGCGGGGCAGATTGGACCATCCGCCCCGCTCAAAACGGACGAGTCGTTCTCCTACTCCCCTTCGTACGTGACGTGCGCCCTATGCGCGGGCTCACACGCGCACCCCCGCCGTTCTCACAGCAGGTTGCTGAAGCAATGCAGTGTGTGAGGGCCTGCGCACTCCCTCCCACGGCAGTCCCACGGCAGCTCCTACGGCAGGAGGAGGTGGACGTCCCCGAACTCGTGCCACAGGTAGCGACCGAGCACCGCCGCCTCGTACCCGCGGTCGATCGCCGCCCGCCCCGCCACCGCCTCCAGCATCAGCAGATGCGAGGCCTCGGGCTCGTGCAGCCCCGTCAGCAGCCCGTCGACCACCCGTACCCCGCGCTCCGGAGTCACGACCAGATCGGTCCACCCCGCCCGGGCCCGTACGACCCCGTCGGCGCCGGCCGCCGACTCCACCGCCCGCACGGCCGTCGTCCCCACGGCCACCACCCGTCCGTCACCGGCCCGGGCGGCGTTGATCAGCCGTGCCGACGCCTCCGGCACGGAGAACCGCTCCGGATACGGCGGCTCGTGCGACTCCGCCGAAGCCACCCCGTGTGCAGCGTCACCGGCGCGAACTGCACCCCCCGGCTCACCAGCTCCGCCACCAGCCGCGCCGTGAAGGGCCGTGCCGCGCTCGGCATCTCCGCGCTGCCCGTCCCGTCCGCGGACGGCAGCGCGAACACGGTCTGGTACACGGTCAACGGCTGATCCCGCTCCGTGTAGGAGTAACGGATGGGCCGTCCGTACTCCCGCAGCACCACGGGCACCTCCGCCCCCGACACCCGAGCCCACCACAACCGCTCCCCGCGCGCACTCGACGGCTCCTCCAGCACGAGCCGCGCACGGCCGGGGAGCCGCACCTCCGTCCCCCTCCGGCCCGCCCGCACGCGCGCGTGTGGTGCCCCTTCCGTCGGGCGCTCGCAGCTCCACCGCCCACCGGCCGTCGTCGCCGCGCGTGGAGAAGTGCACCACCACGGGCGCGTCCCCGATCCGCCCGTCGACGGCCGCGGCCAGCGTCGCCGACGTGTTGACGACGAGCAGATCCCCGGCCCGCAGCAGCCTCGGCAGCTCCCGGAAGCCGTGATGCGACACCTCGGTGCCACGCGACACCAGCAGCCGTACGCCGTCCCGGTCCAGCCCGGGCCCCCGCTGCTCGGCGGGTACCCGCGCCGACAGCTCCTCCGGAACGCGCAGCGCCAGCGTCATCGCGGTCCCTCCAGCAGCGCCGGAGCACCGTAGCGCCCGCTGGCCGGCCGCTCGTCCAGCAACCTGAGCAGCGCCGGGACGACATCCACCGGATCGGGCCGCGGATCGTCGTCGTCCGGTACGGCCGCCGCGTACAGGTCGGTGGCCATGTCCCCGGGATCGACCGCCCAGACCCGCAGCCCCGGCTCCTCGGCGCCCAGCACCGCCGCCAGCTGGTCCAGGGCCGCCTTGGACGCCCCGTAGCCGCCCCACGTCTCGTACGCCTCCCGCCGCGGCGTCCGAGCTGACCGTCAGCACCGCGCCCGCCGGGGGCCGCACGCAGCAACGGCAGCGCCTCCTGGACCAGGCCCAGCGCGGCCACGACGTTCACTCTCCAGGGCCCGCCGCAGCCCGGCCGGCGGCAGCTCCTCCAGCCGCACCAGCGGCTCCGCGCCCAGCGCGCTCGCGTTGCTGACCAGCAGATCCACCCCGCCCAGCCGCCGGGCCGCCGCGACCAGCCCGGCCCGGTGCCCGGCGTCGGTGACGTCCCCGGGCAGGGCCGCCACGCGCGTTCCGTACGCCTCCAGCGCCGCCGCGGTCTCCTTGAGCACCGTCGGCGTCCTGGCATCCAGCACCAGGTCCCAGCCCCGCGCCGCCAAAGCCCCGGCCAGTGCCCGGCCCAGTCCCTTCGAAGCTCCCGTGATGATCGCAACCGGCATGACACACGTCCCCTCGTCGTCCACGCCCTCTGATCGGGCCGGCGTGGTCCTCAACGTAGGAACCGCGCCGCACCGGCCGCCTCGGGCACGGGCCGCAACCGTGCGGGGCCCTTCGCCCTAGGACCGGCGGGCGGGACCCGGGACCTAGGCCCACCGCCCTAGGCGACGGCGTCCACAGGCCGATCCCGCCGTCACACCCCGCCGGTACCGTGGGGACATGAGTCACGGCCCCCGGTCCGGCCTCGCCGCGGTCAGTTCCGCGCTGCTGGCCATGAGCAGGCATCTCGAGGTGCGCGACGTCCTCAAGACGATCGTCGCCTCGGCCCGCGAGCTGCTCGACGCGGAGTACGCCGCCCTCGGCGTCCCCGACGACCACGGCGGCTTCGCCCAGTTCGTCGTCGACGGCGTCAGCGACGAGCAGTGGAAGGCCATCGGCCCCCTCCCGCGCCAGCACGGCATCCTCGCCGCGATGCTGCACGAGGCCACACCCCAGCGCCTCGGCGACGTCCGCGAGGACCCCCGCTTCGAGGGCTGGCCGTCGGCCCACCCGGACCTGGTCGACTTCCTGGGGCTGCCGATCCGCGACGGTGACGAGGTCATCGGCGCGCTGTTCCTGGCCAACAAGCTGCGCCCGCGCCCTGTGGGGGACACCCCCCACACCCTCCGTGTCCGAAGCCGACCGGCGGCTGCGGCTTCACCGCGGACGACGAGGAACTGCTGGGCATCCTCGCCCAGCACGCCGCCATCGCCCTCACCAACGCCCGCCTCTACGAACGCAGCCGTGAGCTGACCATCGCCGAGGAGCGCTCCCGCCTCGCCCACGAACTGCACGACGCGGTCAGCCAGAAGCTGTTCTCGCTGCGCCTGACCGCCCAGGCCGCGGCCACCCTCGTCGACCGCGACCCGGCACGCGCCAAGGGCGAACTGCAGCAGGTCGCCGGGCTCGCCGCCGAGGCCGCCGACGAACTGCGCGCCGCCGTCGTCGAACTGCGCCCCGCCGCCCTGGACGAGGACGGCCTCGTCGCCACCCTCCGCACCCAGATCCACGTCCTGGACCGCGCCCACACCGCGCGCGTGACCTTCACCGGCCACGGCGGGTCAAGGCCCTGCCCGCCGCCCAGGAGGAGGCGATGCTGCGCGTCGCCCAGGAGGCACTGCACAACGCCCTGCGCCACTCCGGGGCGGAGCACGTCGACGTGACACTGCACCGGCGCGGCGCCGGAGCCGTGCTGCGGGTCACCGACGACGGCAGCGGCTTCGACACGCGCACGGTGCGCCGCGCGGGACGCCACCTCGGCCTGGTCTCGATGCGGGACCGGGCGAGCGGTGCCGGTCGGCAGGCTGACCGTGGAATCGGCGCCCGGCAAGGGCACCACGATCGAGATGGAGGCCCCCGGTGGCTGACGCAATCAAGGTGCTGCTCGTCGACGACCACCAGGTGGTCCGCCGGGGCCTGCGCACCTTCCTTGAGGTGCAGGACGACATCGATGTGGTGGGCGAGGCCGCCGACGGCGCCGAGGGCGTCGACCGAGCCGAGGAACTGAAACCCGACGTGATCCTCATGGACGTCAAGATGCCGGGCATGGACGGCGTCGACGCGCTGCGCAGACTCCGCGAGCTGGACAACCGCGCGCGGTGCTGGTCGTCACCAGCTTCACCGAGCAGCGCACCGTCGTCCCGGCCCTGCGGGCGGGCGCGGCCGGTTACGTCTACAAGGACGTCGATCCCGACGCGCTGGCGGGCGCCATCCGCTCCGTCCACGCCGGCCACATCCTGCTCCAGCCCGAGGTCGCCGGCGCCCTGCTGTCCCAGGAGGAGAACAACTCAGGGCAGGGCAGAGCGGGTGCCCTCACGGAGCGGGAGCGCGAGGTGCTGGGCCTGATAGCGGACGGCCGCTCCAACCGGGAGATCGCGCGCGCCCTCGTCCTCTCCGAGAAGACGGTGAAGACCCACGTCTCGAACATCCTGATGAAACTCGATCTGGCGGACCGCACCCAGGCCGCACTGTGGGCCGTGCGCCACGGTGTGACCGGCTGACCCCGTACGCGGCGGCAACTCGGAGGGTTCCCTTCCGGTCGGAGATTCATACCGTCGTGGGAATGTCCCCCGAATGGCGCATCCTCTCCGGCGTCCGGCCGTTCTCCAGTGCGTAGCTGCGGCGACTGCCGCGGCAATCGCAAGGAGGGCTTGTAAGTGAAGAACCTGAAGAAGGCAGCGGCCGTGACGATGGTGGCCGGCGGGCTGATCGCCGCCGGCGCGGGCACGGCCTCCGCCACCGACGGCTCGGTCGCCCACGGCGAGGCCATCGGCTCCCCCGGGCGTCGCCTCCGGCAACGTCGTCCAGGCGCCGATCCACATCCCGGTGAACGCCGTCGGCAACAGCGTCAACGTCATCGGCGTCCTGAACCCGGCCTTCGGCAACCTCGGCGTCAACCACTGACCCAGGCCACCAAGCTAACCACGGCCTCCCGGGCCCACCCGGGAGGCCGGTCGCATTCCGCCCCCCCCACCCAGCCACGGCCAGCCACGCGCCACCGCAACTGCGGGCAGCCGTGCCCCGCCCCCCAGCCGCGGGCAGCCGTGCTCCGCAGCCCCCGCTGCGGGCAGTCGTGCCGCTGGGGCGGCACGGGTGGGCGCAGCGGCACCCCGCCACCGCCGGGCCGCGCACCCACCCCCGGCCCACCCCCGACGCCGGGCCCCCCCACCGACAGACGTCACCGCACCACCAACAAACGCGCCCCCGCACAACCAAGGGACGTCACCGCACCCCCCGCTCCCGCTCCTCCACAACGGAGTTGTACGCCGCCACCTGCGCCCGCCGAGCCGTCCGCTCCACCGGCCGCAACGCCTCCCCCGAGCCACCATCTCGGACGCGCTCACCGCACCCCCGTGCCCGTTCTCACCCGCCAGCGACACCAACGCCCCCACCCGCTGCGCCAACTCCAGCACCCGCACCGCCCGCGGCGGATACCCCGGCGCAAGAACCTCCCGCCCCCGCTCCGCCCGCGCCCGGTACGCCGCGACCGCCGCCTCCGCCACCGGCCCGGACCCGGCCACATCCAGCCGCGTCAGCACCTCCGTCGCGTCCCGCAGCGCCTCCGCCAGCTCCCGCTCCGCCTCCCCGAGCGAGGGCACATCCGCCGGCGGGGCCTCCCGCACCGGCAGGCAGTGCCAGACGACCTCGACATGCACGTCACCCTCGGGCCCGGCCTCGTGCCACCTCCGGCACCAGCCCGAGCGCGGCACCGTGACAGATCACCGCCTCCTCGGCCTCCAGCGCCCGCGCGTTGAACTCCGGCGGCCCGCTCAGCCCCAGCGGATGCCCCGGCGCGGGCAGCGCGACCCGCAGCCCGGTCGCCCCGAGCGCCCGCAGCCGCCCCAGCGCCAGCGTGAGACCGACCGGCGCCGACTCGTCCGGCAACCCCTCCACCCGGTGCACCGCGTCGTCGCCGACAATCGCGACGGCGGCGTCGTCCGGCGAGACCATTCCGGCAATAAGGGCATTTCCCCAGGCGGCAAGGCGCCCTGCGCGTGGTTCCGAGAGCATGCCCCCACCCCAGCGACCGGACCGATGGAACGGTGAAGCCGACCGGTGGCGTAGATTTCCTGGAGGGCCTGCGCCCACCGGCGCGGCGGCCCGAGCCAGAGGCGTACGCGACAGCCGAGACCGGCCACAATGCAAGGGGAGACAACGCGCTCGCAAGCGATGTTCTGGAGCTTCAGGACGTATCCGTGGTCCGCGAGGGCCGGGCTCTGGTGGACCAGGTCTCCTGGTCGGTGAAGGAGGGTGAGCGCTGGGTCATCCTGGGCCCCAACGGCGCCGGCAAGACCACCCTCCTCAATGTCGCGTCCAGCTACCTCTACCCCAGCAACGGCACCGCCACCATCCTCGGCGAGACCCTCGGCAAGCCCGGCACGGACGTCTTCGAACTGCGCCCGCGCATCGGCATGGCCGGCATCGCCATGGCCGACAAGCTGCCCAAGGGCCAGACCGTCCTGCAGACCGTGCTGACCGCCGCCTACGGCATGACCGCCGGCTGGCAGGAGGAGTACGAGGACATCGACGAGCAGCGCGCCCGCGCCTTCCTCGACCGCCTGGGCATGACCGAGTACCTGGAACGGAAGTTCGGCACCCTCTCCGAGGGCGAGCGCAAGCGCACGCTGATCGCCCGCGCCCTGATGACCGACCCCGAGCTGCTGCTCCTGGACGAGCCGGCCGCCGGTCTCGACCTCGGCGGCCGCGAGGACCTCGTGCGCCGCCTCGGCCGCCTCGCCCGCGACCCGATCGCCCCCCTCGATGATCATGGTCACCCATCACGTCGAGGAAATCGCCCCGGGCTTCACCCACGTCCTGATGATCCGTCAGGGCAAGATCATGGCCGCGGTCCGCTGGAGCTCGAACTGACCTCCCGCAATCTCTCCCTCTGCTTCGGACTCCCGCTCGTCGTCGAGCAGGTCGGCGACCGCTGGACCGCACAGGGGCTCCCCTGTCCTGACCCGCCCCCCGTGCGCCCTGTCCCCGGCACGTCACCCGGACCTACCATGACCATGTGAACGACATCGACGCATGGGTGTGGTGGCTCGTCGCCGCGGCAGCGCTCGGAATCCCGCTCGTCGTGACCGCGATGCCGGAGTTCGGGATGCTCGCCGTCGGCGCGGTCGCCGCCGCCGTCGCATCCGGGTTCGGCGCGGACGTGGTCGTCCAGGTACTCGTCTTCGTCATCGTCTCGGTCGCCCTCATCGCCGTAGTACGGCCCATCGCCGCCCGACACCGCTCCCAACGGCCCCAACTGGCCACGGGCGTGGACGCCCTGAAGGGCAGACAGGCCGTCGTACTGGAACGGGTCGACGGCTCCGGCGGCCGGATCAAGCTCGCCGGGGAGGTCTGGTCGGCACGCGCACTCGACACCGGGCGGACCTTCGAGACGGGCGAGGAAGTCGACGTCGTGGACATCGAGGGGGCCACGGCGATCATCATGTGACCTCACCGGACACAACTGGACCGAACACCCTCCGCGGTACACGACGGTCTGTCAGACTCGACCAGCAAGATCCTCAACAGCCGTAAGATCAGCAGTAGTCAGGGTCGCCAGTCAGGGCCAATAGGATCTGCCAGAGCGCCGAGGCGGAGAAGGGAACGGACAACCACGATGGAACCGGTCATCATCGTCTTGATCATCCTGGTGGTGTTGGTCTTCATCGCCCTGATCAAGACCATCCAGGTCATCCCACGGGCCAGCGCCGCCATCGTCACGCTTCGGCCGCTACACGCGGACACTGAACGCGGGCCTCAACATCGTCGTCCCGTTCATCGACACCATCCGCAACCGCATCGACCTGCGCGAACAGGTCGTCCCCTTCCCGCCGCAGCCGGTCATCACCCAGGACAACCTGGTCGTCAACATCGACACGGTCATCTACTACCAGGTGACCGACGCCCGCGCCGCGACGTACGAGGTCGCCAGCTACATCCAGGCCATCGAGCAACTGACCGTCACCACACTCCGCAACATCATCGGCGGCATGGACCTGGAACGGACCCTCACCTCCCGCGAGGAGATCAACGCGGCCCTGCGCGGCGTCCTCGACGAGGCCACCGGCAAGTGGGGCATCCGCGTCAACCGCGTGGAACTCAAGGCCATCGAACCGCCCACCTCCATCCAGGACTCGATGGAGAAGCAGATGCGCGCCGACCGCGACAAGCGCGCCGCGATCCTCCAGGCCGAGGGTGTCCGGCAGTCCGAGATCCTGCGTGCCGAGGGCGAGAAGCAGTCCCAGATCCTGCGCGCCGAAGGTGAGGCCAAGGCCGCCGCCCTGCGCGCCGAGGGCGAGGCCCAGGCCGTCCGCACGGTCTTCGAGGCCATCCACGCCGGCGACCCGGACCAGAAGCTGCTCTCCTACCAGTACCTCCAGATGCTCCCGAAGATCGCCGAGGGCGACGCCAACAAGCTCTGGATCGTCCCCAGCGAGATCGGCGACGCCCTCAAGGGGCCTGTCCGGCGCCATGGGCAACTTCGGCGGTATGGGCGGCGGTTCGGGCAGCGGCGGCGGCGCGAACGTCCCGGCCCAGGAGCGGCGCGAGAAGCCGTCCATCGACTGACGCCAGTACCCACTACGCCGATGGGGGCGTACCTCTCACCAGAGGTACGCCCCCATCGGCGTAGTGGTCACGCGGCCGGCTGGGCGAGCCACTCCGGCAACGCGTCGAAGTCGTCCTGACCCAAGGCGAGAAGCATCGCGTCCGCAGGCGTCGGCTCGAACGGCTTCCGCAGCAGCGGCATACCCGCCTGCTCGGGCGTCCGGTTCGCCTTCCGGTGATTGTCCTCAGCACACGAGGCCACCGTGTTCAGCCATGTGTCCTGCCCGCCGAGCGACCGCGGCACCACGTGGTCGACGGTCGTCCCCCGCCGCCCGCAGTACGCGCACCGGTGCCGGTCCCGGACCAGCACGCCCCGCCTCGACCACGGAGCGCGTCTTCGGAAGGGCACCCGTACGTATTGGCACAGCCCTGATCACCCGGGGCGCCGGTATGTCGAGCGCGGCTCCGCGCATCCGCAGTTCGGGGTGGGCCTGTTCGACGACGGCCTTGTCCTGGAGCACCAGAACGACGGCTCGATTGAGCGTCACCGTCGACAACGGCTCGAAGCTCGCGTTCAGTACCAGCGTGTCCCGCATACCAGCCCACCTCCCGTGCGCACCGGCCCACCCCCGTGGCGGGCTGGGATCAACTCTGGCCGGGCACGCCGAGATGGACAACGCAATATCTGCTGCTCCTGCGAGGGGAAAGCTCCCCACGCCCCCCGGCAACAAAAATGCCCGCCCCCTGATCCATTCCAAGACCAGAGGCGGGCAAACGTTCCATGAACGCTCGGAGCACTAGCTCTCGGCAGACACCTCGTACTCACCGATCAGCTGGGCACGCGCGATCGTGTGGAACCGCAGATTGAAGCCGACGAACGCCGGGGTGGCTTCCGCGTCCGGCCCCAGCTTCTCCTGGTCCACGGCGTACACCGTGAACACATACCGGTGCGGCCCGTCCCCCGGCCGGCGGCGCGGCGCCGCCGAAGTCCTTGCTGCCGAAGTCGTTGCGTGCCTGTACGGCCCCCTCCGGCAGCCCCTCGAACTTGCCACTGCCCGCGCCCACCGGCAGCTCGGTCACCGAGGCAGGGATGTCGAACACCACCCAGTGCCAGAACCCGCTGCCCGTCGGGGCGTCCGGGTCGTAGCACGTCACGGCGAAGCTCTTGGTCTCGGCGGGGAAACCCTCCCACCGCAGTTGCGGCGAGGTGTTGCCGGCCGCGTGAACCTGAGCGTCCTTGAGCGTGGCCCCTCCTGGACGTCCTCACTCGTGACCGTGAACGCCGGCACGGGCGGGTGGAAGTCATGGGGGAGCGGCCGCCGCTTGAGCTCGGTCACCTCGGTACCTCCTGATCGTTCGGTGCAGTGCGGTCCGAGCCTAGAACCCCTAGAACCAGTTCCGCTTGCTGCCTACCTCGGACAGCCACTGGTTGAGGTACGCCGTCCAGTCGGTCCCCTGGTAGTCGTTCAGCCCCACCTTGAAGGAACGGAACGTGTCGCTGCCCCTCGCTGAACAGCCCGGGCTTCTTGTCCATCTCCAGCACGACGTCCATCGCCTGGGCGTCGGCGACGAAGCTCAGCTCGACCTGGTTCAGCCCCCGGTACTGCTGCGGCGGGAGGAACTCGATCTCCTGGTAGAACGGCAGCTTCTGCCGCGTACCGCGGATGTGGCCCCGCTCCATGTCCGCGCTCTTGAAGCGGAAGCCCAGCCCGATGAACGCGTCCAGGATCGCCTTCTGCGCCGGCAGCGGGTGCACGTTGATCGGGTCCAGGTCACCGGAGTCCACGGCGCGCGCGATCTCCAGCTCCGTGGTCACGCCGATGTTCATCCCGCGCAGCGCCTGCCCGTCGATCGTCGTGATCGGCGTCTCCCACGGAATCTCGAGCCCGAACTGCACGGCGTGTACGGCGTTCGCCTTCAGCTCGAAGGCACCACCGAGCCGGCTCTTCGTGAACTCGATGTCCTGCTTTGTACTCCTGGTCACCGTTCTCCACCTCGACCTTGGCCTGCAGCCCGACCGACAGCGCCTCGATCTGCTGGTCGACGGACCCGCCCTGGATCCGCACCTCGCCCCTGGACGACACCGCCCGGAACGACGTTGACCTCGCTCAGCACGGTCTCGACCGAAGCCCCGCCGGCCCCCAGGCTCGCGAGCAGCTTCTTGAACGCCATGTCTCTCCCTCTCCAGGCTTTGGGTGAACCCCTGATCCCTACAAACGCGATTCGGCCGTGACCGGTTCCGCGCCCCACACCCTGGCAAGGCGGACGCTCCCTGACCACCTCGCGCACGAACCCGGCTGCGTTACGCTCGGACAGCATGATCGCGAGCCCCGACCGTACGCCTCTGCCCAGAAATTTCTTCGACCGGCCCATCCTCGAGGTGGCCCCGGACCTCCTGGGCCGCATCCTGGTGCGCGACACCCCGGACGGTCCGATCGCCCTCCGCCTGACAGAGGTCGAGGCCTACGACGGTCAGAACGACCCCGGCTCCCACGCCTACCGCGGTCGCACGCCCCGCAACGAAGTGATGTTCGGTCCCCCGGACACGTGTACGTCTACTTCACCTACGGCATGTGGTTCTGCATGAACCTGGTGTGCGGTCCCGAGGGCAGGGCGAGCGCCGTTCTGCTCCGCGCCGGCGAGATCATCGAGGGCGCCGAGCTGGCCCGCACCCGTCGACTCTCCGCCCGCAATGACAAGGAACTGGCCAAAGGCCCGGCCCGCCTCGCCACCGCCCTGGGCGTGGACCGAGCCCTGAACGGCACGGACGCCTGCACCGCCGAGGCAACCCCCTGCGCATCCTGACCGGCGCACCTGTGCCCCGCGACCAGGTACGCAACGGCCCACGCACCGGCGTGGCCGGCGAGGGCGGCGTCCATCCCTGGCGGTACTGGGTCGCCGACGACCCGACGGTCAGCCCTATCGGGCCCATGTGCCCCGCCGCCGCCGAAGTTGACTCTCCCTTGGCAGGCGCGTAACGTAGCCCGAGCCGCTTGACCCGGGTACGGCAATCGCCTGCAGCCGGAAGCGGCCAACCCACTACCTACGACTCCCCTCAGCGGGGGCGAATTCGGCGTGTCCGCATGCCTGAATTCAAACTCGCGAGACTCGATTATGAGTCCACGGAGGAATCGGCTAACGTAGTGAATGTCGAGAGGCCGACGGGCGAAAGCCAGAAGGCATTCGACAAATCCCGCCGACTGGGAATCAGGGCCCGAA
>JAKFGP010000057.1 GCA_021502835.1 Streptomyces thinghirensis | reverse complement strand
GCCCGGCAATCACCCGGCTGATGTGGACTCCACCGGCCAGCCCGCCATCACCGGACGGATACAGGTCGGGATTGGGACCAGCCGACCGGCTCGGAGAGCCCCGAGCCCAGCGCCTCGGCGTCCTGGATAACCGGAAGAGGTGCCGGCCGAGGAGGCGGATTGAACGGACTCCGGTCGGACGAGCAGACCGACCGGGAATCCGAAGTCCCAAGCCCCGCCCACACCCACGACGGACCAGAGGTCACCCCCTCAGAAACCGCCCCGACCACCGCACCCGGCCGAACCCACCCCCGGCCCGTCGCAGACCGGGTCAGCGGCAACGCTCTTCGCTCCCACTGCTCGACGGGCGCATCGCCGGACTCCCCTGGGCAACACCGTGAGTCCGACCTTCGGGCGACAACTGGGTCATCACCCCGGACCTGGACTTCCTTAACGCTCCCGAGACCACTCTACCCGGTCTCTCGTCGACCCGTCCGTCACCAAGCACATGGACAACTGGACGACCGCCTACAGCCGTTGTAGCGCCCCAACGCCACCTTCTACAACGGCAAGGGCTTCAACAAGGGCGGCACCCACGAGGCCCGGGTCGGCTTCGAGTCCGACACCTGGGGCACTTCGCGCCCTCTTCTTCAACATGAACTTCGACAAGAACCCTCAAGGGCGCGAAGATCAGCAGCGCCAAGCTGCGCCTGTTGGAGACGTACTCCTGGTCCTGCAGCGCACGGTCAGATGAGCGTCCACGTCACCGGAGCGATCTGGGCAAGAAGACCAACTGGAAGAACGCCCCAAAGCTCACCGACGGCAACAAACTGCAGACCCGCAGCTTCTCGCGCACGGCCTACAAGTCCGGCTGCCGCGACGCCTACGAGACCTTCGACGTGAAGAAGGCCGCACAGAACTACGCCGACCTCGGCCGCTCCAAAATCACCTTCGGTCTGCGCGCCCGCGATGAGAAGTCCCGATACGCCTGGAAGAAGTTCCAGGCCAACGGCGACAACGGCCCAGCACTCGAACTCGTCTACAACCGCCGCCCTTCGTCCCCCACCAACCTCGACCTGTCCCCCGGACGCCAAGTGCACCACCACCGAGCCGTACGTCTGGATGGGGCTGCGGCAGCGTCACCTTTCACCGCGCGGGCAAAAGACAAGGACAGCAACTCGACTACCTGACTTCGACCTCTGGCCCACCGGCAAGTGGGGCACCACCGGCGACGTGCTCGGCTCACAGGCAGTAGTCCACCGGCAGTGCTGACGGCGACGCCCTGAGCTCCACGCCCGCCTTCTCCACCAGCAAACTGACCAACGGCACCCCCGTAATCCTGGCGGGTCCTAGCATCGACGACAAGGGCGCCACATCCGGCTACTCGCCAGCCAAAACGCCCCGCCGGTTCATCCTGGACACCAGCGCACCCAAGCGTCCCAAAGTCACCTCCACCGACTTCCCGACGCAGACGGCTCGGAAAACGGCTTCGGCAACGACACCGAGGACGCCAACTGGTCGAAACTAAGTTCGGTACCGCGGCGTTCACTGTGCTACGCCGGTTCCACCGACACCGTCCGCTTCGAGTACTCGTTCAACGGCTCCAACTACAACTTCTCCAAGAGCCGTACCGCCGGCACCGCCGTCACCACCCCGACCACCATCACAGACGCCAAGCCCCCCGACAGCCGGACCCAACGTCCTGTACATCCGTGCCGTCGACGCGGCAGGCAACGCCTCCACCCCGACCCTCTACTTCTTCTACGTCAGCCCACGTGACGAAGCCGACAACGCCGGCGACTTCACGGGCGACGACCTCGCCGACCTCATGGTCGTGACCGCCAGCCGGGCAATCTCGCACTCTATCCGTCCCAGGCCACCCCCGACCTCACCCGCGCCAGCGGTGACCTCGACTACTCCATGCCTGGCGCCTACCGAGCCAATCCCGCCAAGGACCCAGGCTCCGAAGACGGTCTTCCCAGCTTCGTCGCCGCACCCTCCGGTCACTTCAAGGACTCCTGATCACACACAACGGTGACATCTACGGCGGAGACGGTCTCCAGGACCTCGTCGTCAGGGTCGGCGGAAAGCTGTGGGTCTACCCGGGCGACGGCTACGGCGCGGTGAACGTCGACAAACGAAGAGAGTAATCCTTCCGGCCGGCGCCCCGTCACCCGCGTCCATCGACCAGATCGTGGCAGCCGGTGACATCACCGGTGACGGAAGGACCGACTTCTTCGCCCGCGCGCCGGCACCGGAACTATGGGCACTGGTCGGGTATCACGGGGCAACGATCAGCAGCGCCACCCGGCTCACCTCAACCCTCTGGGACGAGCGGGACATCGTCACCGTCGGAGACGTATCCGCGACGGAGTCGCCGACATGATCTACCGCACCGACCCGGGCGCCTCCCTCCGTCTCCGCAAGGGCATCGCCCACGCCTCGGGCAACGGCGTCGACCTACAATCACTGGCCTCCGGGGCCAACTCCGCCGGCGGCACGGACATCGCGTACTCCGGAGGCGGCTGGTCCCGCGCCTCCATCCCCTCACATTCTCGGCACCCCCGACGTCACCGGCGACTCCGTCCCCGACGTGTCTGGACCGTCCGCGCAGACGGCTCGGTCCGCATATACGCCGGAAAACCCGACGTACTCCCCGGCGCAGGAGCAGAAATCATCACAGCCCGCTCCTACTGGAAGGACCGCATCGCCATCGGATGACCCGCCGACGCCGAGCGCCCGGACCCCATCCTTGCAAGGGGCGGCCGGGCGCGCTGCGCAGGACACAGACCGAGACCCGGGAGCAACTCAGAGCCGACCGGCAAGCGCTGCTAACGCGGACGACCGATTCGCTGCTGGTGAGGCCCTTATGTTGCGATCGCCCTATCTTGATCTTTAACCTGTGCGGCGGGGCTGTGGAGTGGCCGACTTCTTCGTTCGTCGTTGCGTCGGCTGTGCTTTTGCGAGGTGTGTGCACGTCGTGGCGGGGTGTGGGCCGGGTGTTCTTGCGGCCCGGTGGCCGTCCGGGACCGGGCCGGGAGGGTTTCGGTGCCTGGGTTGGGCAGGTGGTCGTCGGGCGGATGTGCCGGAAGTCCCTGCGGACGCGAGGCAGGGGTAGAGTCTGTCCGGCGGGCTGGGTTTCTCCCAGGGGCGGCGCCGGTCGGCTGCCAGTGGCCGGGCGAGGCGGAGTTGGGTGTAGGCGGCGAGGATCAGCCAGGTCCATCGGTCGGCCGCTTCGGGGTGCGGATCTTCGGTGCGGTCCAGCCGAGGGTCTGCTTGAACAGGCGGAAGGTGTGCTCAATGTCGAAGCGCCGCAGGCAGGACTGCCAGAGGCGATCGGCGTCGGCTTCCGTAGCGCCAGTGCCCGACCACCACAGCCAGACCGGCTTGGGGGTGGCTCCGCTGGGCAGGTGGTCGATGTCCAGGCGAATCACCGTCCCCTCGATGATGGGGAGGGTGCCGTCGGCCGCAGCCCAGGAGGAGCGGTGGGTCAGCTTGGGATGCAGCCGGTCCCAGGAGCGGGCCAGCGCGGTGCCATAGAGCCGGGTATCGGTAACGGTCTCGGTGTCTTGGGTGCCCCAGGTGTCGGACTGGCCGAAGACGAACTCACCACCGTGCCGGGGTGGGCGGCCACATCGTGCCCGGCTGGCGGGGCGGGACGGCTCTGCGCAGGACCCGGTCCGAACGCATCCGGGCCAGCACCTGCACGGGCAGATCTCGCAGGAGGAAGGCCAAGCGGGGTGCGTCGTAGCCGGCGTCCGCGATGATGAGGATGTCCGGGTCATCGGCCTGCCACTGCCCTGCGGTGATCAGTCGCTCGACCAGTTCGCGCAGCTGTCGGGCGGTGACAGTGGCGGTGTCATCTCCGGGCGCCAGCCGAAGCGCGTCCAGCGGCGCGGTCCATGAACTGCGGCCGGGCTCGAGCGCGCAGACGATGGAGTACGGCCAGCCGGGAACGGGGATGTGCTGGTCCTTGCCGCGTCCGTAGGTGTGGCACAGGATCCGCTGCGGTGAGGTGTGGGCATTGGACCGCAGCCAGCAGGTGATGTCGACGGCCAGGACCAGTCGGCCGTCAACGGCCCGCGACAGGGACACCGCGGTCAGAGCCCGCCGCAGCCGGTTCGTATCCACCTGACCGCGGGCCACTGCCGCATAGAGCCCGCCGTGACCACGACGGTGTTCGCCCACCAGTGACAGCTCGGCCAGAGACCTGACCGGCCCGTCGCCGCACAGAACAGCGTCGGCCAGCTCGAACAACGCGTCCGAACGAGCGGTGAGACAGGAGTGGAACTCGCCCCGAAAGCGTGACAGTTGCGCCAATTCCTCTTGCCGGGTATCGCGATGCAGCAGAACTCATCCTTGCGGCCTTCGTGCTGGACGTGTGTGTTCCTTGGTCGGAGCACATGTTCAGACGAAGGCCGCTTGTGTACGCCGGATACCAGACCGAGTGATCAAGTTCGAGGCGCCATTCGATGTCGGATGTTAAAGATCAGGTTAGACAAACAAGTCACGCCTGCCGTTGCACCGTCCCCCTGCCATCCACCCGTAGCGGGCACCCTCGGTCTCCAGAGTCGGCCGCAGTTGTCAGTGCTGGGGGGTGGGTACATACAACAGCTGAAAGCCGGCAGAGGAACGTTCACCGAGGCATCCAGGTGCAGACACGCCTCAGACGGCGGGACCCTCCCCACGCCAGCCAGATGCCCGGGTTCTCCGCCAGGCGCCAATCGAGCTGCGCGACAGAGCTCTCCACCAGAGCTCGCAGTGGCCCGCTCCCTCCCCACGCTAGGAGGGAATGATCCACCCACCGTGGGGGTGACCGCCCCACTGTGTGAGGGCACCTTCCCTACGCCGCCAAGGAGCAGCTGTGAACGTGGAGATCCCTCCGGACATACGCGATACCGCCGCGCGGCTCGAGGCAGGCGTTCCCTACGCCCTGAAGGTCTTGGCCGGCCAGTTGGCCGACGACCCTGAGATGGGTCGGCCGTCGGCTCTGCCCGGCATTCTGTCCGTGACGGTCGACGGCGCCGTCTTCGAGGACTGCCCCGACCCGACCATTGGCTACATTCGCGAGCCCGACCGGATCCAGATCCGCTATGTGAACGCGGTCCCCACCGCCGACCCCGCCACGGAGGCCCGGGAGCAGGCAGGGGACCGGAGGGTCCGACCCTGCCTCCGACGCGGTCGCCGCACGCGAAATCAGCGATGCCTGGCACCGCATCACCCGCTGGCTCCAGCACAACGCCCCCGCTCCAAAGCTGCGCTCCGTGTGCCGGCGTGGACGCACCCGCCGTCGCTGCCCTGGAAGGGGACCTCGGTCTGGCGGTACCGCCGACTTCGTCGCCCTGTGGTCCCTGACCGCAGGTGATGACGGGGTCGATGGCGCGGGTGCCTGCCCGGGAACCAGGCTCTGATGTCCTTGAATGCCGCGAACTGCCGTCTACCGGCAGCAGATGGACTCCCAAGGGCCCAGGACGCCCTCAACGCCCGCCGGCCGGAATACGACCGGATCATCGTGTGGAGGTCTTCCTGGATTCCGGTGATCTCCTACGGCGTGACTGACCGCACCTCGGGTCTGTACCTCGACACATCGACCGGGTACCTGGGCCGTTGGTCCCGCTACAACGAGGGCCAGGACGACAAGCTCGACACACTGGCCACCTACCTGGAAGACATCGCCGACATGCTCGAAGCCCTGCTCTCGCCATACGGGACAAGCCGGGCCTGGTCGGTGGGGTGCTGGTGTGGGGCAGCAGGATCGACCCCGCGCAGGAAGGCCATTGGCAGCCACTGGCCGGTTGAACACCGACGGAGGGGCCAGCTTGGCTGGGCCCCTCCCGCTACGCCTGCCGCAGGCTCGGACTAACTGCCCTCGGCCGATCTTGCGCCAGGTGCAGGTAGCCGCGGTCGACGTGCCAGTGTTCGAAGCCGGGAGGGATCACGAAAGATCGTCGCCGTCGAGCATCCGCCATGACGCGAACCGGAAAGCCGCTGAACGCCCGCTGATTCTGCAGGCTCGGGATGGCCGCACGCCCGCATCGTTCAGGCACACCGCTCGGTCCCTTCGTCGCCGTGCTGGTGTCCGCCAACAGGCCGTAATTCGCAGAGCCGTCCCCATCTTGTCGGTGAACAGCTGCGCGCATTTGCTCCCGGACGTCACGAGGTTCACGCTCTTCGGGTACGCCCGCCGGACTCGTGCGTCGAGGCCATCGCGAACTCGTCGCAGTCGACTGTCCCCACCGGCGCGTCGGACGGGTGCACGCTCCAGGTGTGCGCTGTCCAGCGCACGCGAAGTACGGCTGGTATCCGCTGTCCACGTGCACCAGCACTGTTCTTCACGGGGGTATCGGGGCCCAAGTAGTGCATCAGTGAAGTCCCACCGCCCCGGAGTCGGCATGGTCAGACATCACTTGCTGCATGTACCAGTAGTATCCACCGGCGGCCGGGTACAGGTTGGTGTCCACCGTCCAGTTCAACTGAGTACGGCGGTACACGTCGGCGCGAGCCTCTGACGATGTCGTCAGGCGCGGTGAAGCTCTTGGACTTCTGATCTGGAACTACCGAAGTCGGCCGTCGCGGAAGCTGGTGAGGCTGGCGCTCACCGTCGCTATCACCAGACCAGCCCAGGTCGATGATGCTTGCGCTGTGCCGGACCAGGTTCATCTGGATGGTCCCCCACCGGCCGCCGTACGGCTCAGGTCGTTCGCATCCCAGTAGGCACTGTCGCCCGCCGAGTTGTTCTGATTGTCGGCCACCAGGGTCTTCGAGCGTCACGCACGACTTGCATGCCCTCCCGGCGTTCCACTTCGTGGTGACGCCTTCAGCGGCGGGTCGATCGAGACCGGCACGATGACGATCTGCTGGTCGGAATTCCCGCGAGTCCGATCCGGACGCACCCTTGTTGGGGTAGGCCTTGAGTCCGCTGTTCGAAGTCGAACTTGGCGAAGCCGATCGGCAGCCTCGTCCGGGTCGACGAGAACAGATTAGCTGATCCGATGTTCTTGAGGCGGGCCTATCCGCCCGGGTCATGTAGTCTTGCCCACCGGCGATAGTCGTAACACCAGTCGACAAGTCCACGGCGGGCGCGGCCGCCGCCGCTGCCGGCACCTGCCTCAGCGGGAGACTTTTCCGGCTTCGGAGCTCTTGCTTCTTCAGCCGTGCGCTGCGCCCTCGCGCGCTTCTCAGCGCGTGCCTTGGACTCGCGGTGGGAGGGGGACAGCTGGATGCAGACCTTACGGCCCTTGTCGTCGGGCTTTCCGCAGGTTCGCTCCTGGGTGGCCCTCCGCTTCACGGCACCGTTCGCGTCGAACGCCGGCAGAGCCGGCCCCGGGTCCGGGCGGGTGACCTCGGCTGTCTCCTGCGCGGTCGGATCAATGGCCGAGGACGACTGGCGGCAGGGAACTACACGTAGGGCTCGATGCGGAAGTCGGCCCGGAGACCAGTCCCGTCTCGTACAGGAGGCTGCCGTCGAGGCGGAGGTGCGCGTGTACGCAAGCCCCGGGCTTCAGCTTGCCGTACGGGACCGGCGCAACCCTTGCCAGGGTGCCCGGAGCTGAAGGAGACACCAGCACCCACGTACTGCCCGGGAGCCGTCGAGATCGGTACCTGCGCCTTCGGGGTCCCGTCTGCGTTCGTGGTGTACACCTGGAGCGCCGTGAGGTTCGCGGGTGTCGCCGTCCGCATCAGTCACGGTGTTTGAAGGATCACGTCTGGAGTAGTGACCCGCCAGACCGGTCCTGATTTCTTGAACTGGGGGCCGGCCGAAGGGAGCGTTGCCGAGGCCGGCCGCTGCCTCCGGCGGCGATGGCTGCCAGCAGGTCCTGCGGCCCGGCAGCCGCTAGCGCTTGCCGAGGCGGCCTGTATCAGGCGTTGGCGGTACCGGGGCCGCGACGGCAGTACCCATCCCCGCCAGTAGTGCAGAGTGGCACCAGCGGTCATATGCCGGGCGACGACGTCAAAGTCTCACTCGGTCGTCCTCCCAGACGGTTTGGTATGGCATGTACGCGCCGCACACACCCAACGCCCGCCACCCCCGGGAAGGCGTATGTGATCGAACTCACGGTTTACTGAAGTCACTTCGTTCAGACCAAGATGTCGCACCAGCAGGAGATGCCCTGGTCGACGGATGGGCCTTTGATCTTCAAAGCACCGTGTCGCCAGACGCCGGCAGCAAGCTGCACGCCGAAGACGCTCCTCGCCGGCTGCGGCATCTTCTGCAACCCGGTCGGCACTTCGGACCGCCGGGGCATCGTCCCCGGCTGCTCGGTGGCCTGCCCAGCGCGCACGGCGGGGCGACGCGGGTATGCGGTGCGTGTCAGCCCGCGATCAGCGCCAGGTTACGGGTTCTCGGAGCAGACCAGACGTGCCGGACCACGACAGAACCGGCCTACAGGTCATCTCATTTGGCTTGTTCGATGACCTGTTGCCGTCGGTATCGTTGAGCGGGGGGTGCTGGAGAGTGGAGCTGCCGGCGACGCCGCACCCACCCCTGAAGGACCTGTTCGCCGCTTGGGGGCTTCAGGCGCCGTGGACGCTGTGCCCGTCGACCACGACCCCGCGATGGTGCGCGCTAGTGGCTCACCTGAGCCATGACGACCGGACTGGAGGGCATCGTCTCGAACCGCTGGACAGCGTCTACGGTCCGGGAGCGAGGGTCGTGGAAGGAGTACACGCCCGTGAGACGGCCGAGGCCCTCGTCGGGGCGGCCACCGGTCCGCCGGTGGCTCCCCAGACGCTGCTCCTGAGCCGGTACGCCGACACCGGCCGCCTGCACTACGGCACGGCACCACCACGACCCTCGCCTGCGCGGCCGGCGAAACCGTCCCGGTGTCCTCCTCGCTCCCGCCAGACCGGAGGCCTCGTACCCACTTCCCAGCACCTGGAGGGGGGGGGGGTGGTCGTTCTCCGCGGGATGGGGAAGTCAATGAACTGCGGACGTCGCTCTGGTGGTGCCGGAGCTGGTGGCCGAGGTCGACTCAGGGCTTACACCCAGGTGTAGTTCTCGTCGGTGACGGCGTCACGGGCGGTGGAGCGGGGTTGGCCAGTGCTGCGAGGGCGGAGAGACCCGATGGGTGGGAAGGTGGGCAGGTCGGCGAGTCTTGCGGTAGTCGACCCATTCAACGACTCCGACTTTGTGGCTGCCGTCGGACAGTTCGTCCAGTTCCTGCTCGGCAAGGGCCTCGCGCGGGCTTCCCGGGGTGATGTGGAAGCGGTATATCCAGGTGGACTTGCGCGGCGACGGGGTCGAGGCCCGGGCGGCTGACGCGCTGGTCGACGACCCGCAGCAGATCGCCGCCGTCGGCTGGTCGATGTTCGGGTGGAATCCCTCGGCGAGTTCGCGTGGGCGGAAGTCTTCTCCATCTTCGACGTTGCCACCGGGCAGGGTGTAGTGGGTGGAATCGGCGCGTCGCGGCGGACTGAGGGCAACGTCGTCGCCGCAGAAAATGACGGCCCGGTGCGGACCTTGATGAAGTCCAGGAAGAACAGGACCGCCGGCTTGTCGGGAGTACTGGTCGTGACGGTCCTGCATTCTGCGGGAGCAGTTCACGCTCGCGGGTTCAAAGCCCTCTACCTAGTATGGACCTTCTCAACTCTGGCCCTATGCGCGGCTTGACCGGCCCGATTTGGCCTTGTGGCTTCTCACCTGGCGCGTGGGCAGAGCAGGCGCGAGGTGCCTACCTCGTTGGTAATCGCTCAGGCCCTCCGGGAGAGCGGTTCGACCCGGACAGTGCGGGGACGGAACCTGTCTGCGTCTGGTCGTGAACAGGGCGGCGAGCATGAGCGATCGTGAACACGCGGGAAGCCACGAGCACAGCACAACCAGCCCGAAACGCTTCCCGCCTGCCCTTCCATCGCACAGTTTCGAGGCCTTCTACCAGGAGGTTCACGCCCACACTGGTCGGCTTCCTCATCCGGCAGGGAGCCCGCCTGGCGATAGCGGCAGAAGTCACCCAGGAGACCATGATCAAGCGTTCGGGAGGTGGGCGGAGATCGACAACCCACGAGCCTGGGCGCGGCGGGTCGCATCCCGAGACCTCGTCCGGCATGTCAGCCGCGCTTGAAGGCAGACCTTTGCGAGGAGGTTCCAGAGCCTTCCCCGCTCCTCTCCTCACCCGGACGCTGCTGCGGCAGCGGGAACAGCAGCAGGACCTTCTGCGGTTACTGGCCGATCTTCCTCCTCGCCAGCGGCAGATCACCAGCATGGAAGTGACGGCCACTCTCCTTCGGAGATCGCTGAGGAGCTGGGCATCAGTCCTGAAACCGTACGCGCCAGCCTCCTCAAGGCCCGCCGCGTGCTTGCTGCTCGCCTGCAACAGCGGGAGGGCGTCGATACGACGAGCGGACGTGTTCGAACAGGTGGTGGGCGAACAGAACACGGAGAGGAGTTCGACACGAGCTCGCACGACCTCCTGGACCTCAATGCCGGCCTGAGCGGAGATCTGGGTGGAAAGGGACCAGGCACGCTCGAATACGGACTGGCCAGCGTCCTGGATCTGTCTGGCGGGCTGGCGGCCATCCTGGCGGGGAACGTTACCCGACTCGCCCGGACTCTTGCCGGGGAGGCCGCTCCGACACAGCTATGCCAAGGCCCCGGCCTGGTTGAGGGCGGTGCCGGTAGAGGTCCATCTGGCTGTGCGGACCTCTCCCTCGCGCACGCGCGCGCGGCACGGCTTGGCGGGTCCGCTCTCTCGAACGCGCTCGAGCCTGGCGCAGCAGGAGGGCGCATGTGTAGCCTGCGCGCCGCCGGATGGAGGGCCGAGTCACCGGTTCGGCCTACCGACAGGATGATGGCCGGCAACTGCACTCATTGCGCTCCTTGTCGACTGCGATGCCGAGGGCACTTCCCTCGCAGGTCATGCTGCGTGCATCGGGACCTGCCGCGCGTGCTCCAGTACGTCGAAGCCACGGAGGGCACGCTCACTACACCCTCACCCTGAAAGGGACGTGCCCTCGCGCGGAGCTCAGGACCTGCTACGCGCTCTGATGACCGCGGAGGTGGTCACCCAGCTTCGGTCTCAGTCGAGAACCTCCGCACGGACCTGAGGCACTCTCGAGCCTCCTGGACAACTCGATGGCGCGGACCAGGCCAGATGCATGACGGGATCAAACTGGACGAGGCTGTGGTGGTAAGAGGCGACCACGGCTGTACCGCACCTACGTAGATATCGGACTGCTCAAGCTCGACTCAGTCGAATCGGCACCGGGATCGGGAATCTGCGGCTGATCCACAACGCGCGCAGCATGACCAACATCCGATACGCCTCACGTGCGCTCGGCACCCGGGGCTGGCCGGCTTCGGTCTGGGGTAGGCGGCCAAATGGTGCCGCGCTTGCAGAGCGAGTGCCGACCAGTCTCCCAGCGCCGTTGGATTGTCATCTCTCGCCGACCCTGCCGATCGCCATACCCTGCCGACGGCAACACGCGAGTCCGCGTCCGGGCCCGCGTGGCGCACCGACCGTGTACGGCCCTGGACGCCCGCCACGTACCAAACCAGGCTGTCGAAATGAGACGACGCGGACGACTTCGACTCAGAACTGCAGGATCGACAACGTCTCCTGTACATGGAGACG
The DNA here is from genome assembly GCA_021502835.1 of Streptomyces thinghirensis. The sequence goes on along the minus strand of JAKFGP010000057.1, from coordinate 21,026 downwards.
CTCAAGGCCCGCATGGACTCGAGCAGTGCTAACGTGCTGGCCAGGGCCGTGGACGAGACGAGTGCACCTGATAGCCGAGGGCCATCAGGCCTGCCCCGTCGGTGACGCCTCACAGTTCACCGGTGAAGTGCCGAGTACGCGACGGTCCTGGCGATCTTCCTGTCCGGCCGCATGGACCACCGACTCGTGGAAATGCCCGGCCCCGACGGCAGCCCCGGCTTCGCGATCGTGGAAGCCTCTGCGGCCGGACGACCCGGCGGAACTGCAGGAGCTGCGCGAAAAGTACCGCCGCTTAGTCACCGAGCAGCAGGCCTCTACAACGAGCTGGACGGCATCGCCCGCGCCAGCGGCCTGAGCGCCGCGACCACCCGACCACGCCCCGCACCACGCCCCGACCGGGGCGCGCTGGCACTATCCTCGCTGTCAATGCCCTCTGCGCCGGTCCGGCCGGCGCCAGAAGTCCATGCGCAGGCACTGCCCCCTGCGCTCAGCCTCGTCCGCACGGTACAAGGCTCAGGTGGGCCGGTGGGCTGGGCGGCGCTTCAGGCTGTGGCGTGCGGGACCAGCCGTGGGCGTGCATGGTCTCGGTCTCCCAGTCCTCGAACAACTGGGGCAGCGCCTCGGTCACGGTCGGCGTCGGGGTGTCACTGGATGAACGCGCGGGCGGCGGGCGGGTGTGCGTCGTAGGTCGGGAGAGTTCCATCCAGACGCCGATCATCAGCGGGCCGTGCCAGTGCACCAGGAGTTCGGCGTGGCAGCAGGGGCAGGGCCGGGCCAGATGGTCGTCTTCGTCTCGGACGGGGAAGCTGGGCGAGTTCTTCGTCGGACACCCTTGTCGAGGCTGCCGTCGATGTTGCCGATACGGCAGAAGGATCCGTCGTCGTGTAGGACGTAGCGCCAGGTGAACGACATGCAAGGCCCCCTTTCGGGGTGGACCGTCCGATCCGCCGTTCGCTGATAAGCGTCAAAGTCTGTGCCTCGCCCACTGACGCTGCCCGACGCGGCGGGACGGAAGATGCCCTTGCGCGAGAAGGTCGCCGCCATCCTGCTACAGCAGTGACAGGCCGCTGAATCGATTGGCACAGCGGCCTCTAGGGTGGCGTCGTGGATCTGCATCAGGGTCTTGTTGACCACCCCGCAAGGTAGACCGGCGCCTGCTTTCCAGCGCCCCGATTCGCCGCATCCACCGGCCCCGACGGCAGTCCGGCCTGGATCGTCACGACACGAGGACGTCCGTGCGAACTGACGAATCCGATGTTGTCCCTGGACAAGCGCAGGGCCCTGGAGGGCGGTTTCCGGGGGACTGCACTCGCCTCCCTCTCTGGACGCGAACCTTCTCCACATGGGCCCGCCGACCACGCCCGCATCCGACGCCTGGTCGGCAGTGCCCTCACCGCACGCCACGTCACTCAGCTACGCATCCCCATCAGGCAGAACCAACAGACCAGCTTCTCAGCGCGCTCGGTGATCAGGGACGTACCAACCTGATCACTGCCCTATGCCGCTCCCCTGCCGATTGCGAAGTGATCGCCCAGCCTGCTCAGTGTCCCGGCACAACACCGCCGGAATATTCGGTCTGGATCGGCGCCCTCATAGCGCCCGGTCCCGCCCGACCGGAGTCAGCTCACGACGCCGTCACAGCCATGCTCGGCTACTTCACTCGGCTCCTCGACCACAAACGCGGAGAGCCCGCTGACGACATGCTGTCTGACTTGATCTGCTATGCACGAGGAAGACGACCGACTCACCGCGGAGGAACCGCTCGTTCGTCCTTCCTCATTCATCCTCGAATACGAGAACACAGTCCAGCTCATCGGCAATGCTGTGCTCACTCTTCTCAAGACCCCTGGGCAACTGGCCAATGCGCGCGCGCACCCCGAACTGATCCCGGGCGCCGCAGCTGAACTGATGCGCCCCGTGAAAAGCCCTGCCCCGCTCCTCCTTCGTCGCTTTCCCACTCAGGACATCACCATCGGCGGACTGACTGTCCCGGCCGGCGAGGCCGCCGTCTTGCTGTCGCTGTCAGCAGCCAACCACGAAGCGTGGTTGGCCGAGCCGGACCAACTTCAAGCTCAGCCGCGACACTTCTGCTCACCTTGCCTGGGGCGCGGCATTCACTACGGCCTGGGCGCGACACTGGCACGTGTGGAAACCGAGATCGCCCTCACTGCGCTCTCCGAGCGGGTTCCCGAGCATCACGCTCGCCACGCAGCTACTGCACTGGCGGTCAGCCTATGCAGGCGTCCAGAGCAATTGAACTACCGGTCGTCTACAGCAGGGGACCAATGAGTTTCTTCAGCGTTGCTGCTCCAGGGTGAGGACGGCTTTGGCGATTGACGTCATGCAGTTGGGGCTGCTCGCGCTCTGTGGAAGGTCCGCCAGGCCTTCAAGCGGGCGACGCCACGCTCGACCGGTGCCGGTGCGCCGGCCAGGGCCCGGTTGACGGCCTTCTCGCGGTGAAGGTGAGCTCCTACAACGCCTGCGTTGATGCCCGTGGTCAGCCAGGGGCCGCCACCCTGCCGGGGCTGGGCGCGGTTCGGTGGGTCAGCTCTGTCCCGGGACTGGGACACACCCGGTTCCCCGTCGCTGGCGAGCCGGTGCGTTCCTCCTTCCCGTGCGTTGGTGGGGGTGTTGGCGGCCAGCGGGGTAGCCGGTCATGCACGGGTACGAGTGAAGGGGGGACGGGGCGTGTCCGGGTCAGCCGGGAGAACGCGCGGGGGTGCAGGACGTGCGGGAGTGCGGCGGAGCCCTCTTCACGGTACTGCTGGCGGCGGACGCGCTGGAGGCTTCCTGCTGGGAGTGGTCGTCGGTGAGGACGAGTGGACGTGTCTCGGGGCTTTGCTGTTTGCTGCCGCCTACCTTCTGCTGGGCTTGGCGGTGGCCGTCGGGGTGTGGTGGTGGACTCGGCGCCGGGCGGCACAGCTCGACTGAGCGCGAGCCGGTGGCTGACACATGTGGGTGGGCCGTCGGATACAGCGCGGCGAATTGTCGGAGAGGATCCCGCTGAGCTGTCGGCCGCGATCGACATCGTCGCACGTCAGCGCCGTATGGTGAATACCCAGCAGCGCCGATAAGGTGCTCTGGCTGGCAGCGGCAGCCGCACTGCTGTGGCTGGGTGAGCGCTGTGGCACAGTTCCTCGATCATAACTACGGATATGCCTGCTTCCAGCTGTTCGTGACAGGCATGTTCCTGGTCGGCCCCACCAGCCGTCGGCAACGGCGGCGTCTGGAGGAGCTGTCGAGCAGGCTCTCCACCCCGTCAGCACCCGCAGGGGATCGTCCGACACCCCGCAGACGCATCCCCGTCGGACATATTGAGCTTCTTCAGCGTTGCCGCTCCAGCGTGAGCACGCTTTGACGATTGACGACGTACGGTTGGGGCTACATCGGGACCTGCGGAAGATTTCCAGGACTTCAGTCGGGCGACGCCGCGTTCGACCGGCGCCCAGTGCCGAGGCCAAGGCCCGGTGGCGGTCCTTCTCTGTGGGGTGAGTTCCTGCAGGGGCCTGCGTTTGATGCCCGTGGTCCACGGCCATGGACCGCCGCCCTGGTAGGCGAGATCAGCCAGGATGGGGACGTCCTGGCGCTCGCAGATGCGGATGATGCGGTGGGTGCGGGCGGCTGGTCAGGTCGTGAGCCCGGCCCGGCAGCGCAGGGGCGAGAGCCACAGCAGCCGGCCGTCCGGATCGGTGAACCTGCACGTTACGTGCCGTGCCGGCGGTGCTTGTGGGAGTAGTCGGCCTGTCCGCTCGCCGATCCGGTCGCACTCGGCGAGCGTGCCATCCAGAAGGATGAAGTTCGGGTCGTGTTCGCGCAGGACCTTCCAGCAGACCCGGAGCTCGTTCGGCGAGCAGCGACGGATGACCGCGCTGGTGTAGGCGTGGGCGGTGGGCTCTGCCGATCCCGAACCCGGCAGCGATCTTGGCGAGGGTGACGTGTTCGCGCAGGTACACAATGCCACCATCGCGCGCTGGGAGGCGGGCGGAGCTTGCATCGCCGGTCGCCCTCACGGGTGACGATGAGCATGGCGAGACCCACCTCCACGAGCGTATGAGGCACGGTCAAGTGCGGCAGGGTAGATAACTCACCCGGGCCCCCTGAGCAGCGTGATTGAGACGTCAGACATCTCGATAGATCAGCCTGGGAGCTCGCTCGTTGCGGCTCGCGGACCGTCACCTGATCGGTAGCCACCTCGAAGAAGCTCAATGATCTAAGTCGACCGTCTCAGGGGGGCGGTCAGCGGTGAGCCGGTAGTTGTGCCAGGGCATCCCCCTGTGAGCCCTGGGCCGGATTGCAGTCGGCAACGTCGCGCTACCAGTCACAGAGCACGAAACGGGCCGCCGACATAATCGGCGGCCCGTTGGGCAAGAGTGAGGTCAAATGCTGTACGTCAGATCACTCCGTATCGATGCGCCGGGCATCGATTCCCGCCGCTGCCAAGTCGGCTTCTACTCGCTGGATGGTAAACCCGACAGTTCCGCAGCAAGCTCCTCGTCGTCTAGCACCCTGCTCGCATGCCTTGGGCGAGAAGACGGAACCGATGCGCCAGCCCTCGTCGTCGGGGCGGATTCGAACTGATCCTTTCGGCGAAAGACATGGAATCGAAGTTGAATTCGGCTCGCTGTGGTCTGCGCCTCGCTTGCGCCAGCGGGGTCAACTCCGCAGCCAGTCAGCGACAGGGAAGAGCACCTCCGCATAAATTTCACTCGCCGCCGTCGGCGATGCGCAGGTCGGCTTCATACCAGGAACAGCTGCTCAGGTGCTGTCGCCCCGCAGGTCTTGCGTGGTGAAGTTGTCGCACGAAGATCATCTCTTCCCTCCCGGATCTATCGGATTTTTCTGGAAAGCAGTTGAACACTTTCCCGTCGTTTCCGACCATGATTCTATACCGGTCTCTCCCTTAAAGCCGAGAGCCCTTCCCATGTCGACTATAACCTGAAGGAGGTGTCCTTGTTGGGAAGCGAACGTGGCATTATCCATTTTAGCCCTTCTGCGACCCACGACTGACCTCGGCGATATCCGTCGATTCAAACTTTGCCCACCCACCGGTTGCGGTAGATAGATGCTTATTTTTGAATGAAAATCTCAGCAGGGTTCGGCTGCCTTGAAATGCGATGCGAGACGCTTCCGCGATGCGGCTGACCCTTGACGCCTCAACGGCCGCATCGACTGTGTTGTCAAGGTTTTCAGCGCCTTCCTTATCCGGCCAATAGGCACGCCATGGTTGCAAAAGGCTGAGCACTTTCCGAGGCTGGGGTCTTGACGCAGGCTTTGGCATCGTTGAGGCCTGTGAGCCCCAGATGATTTCCTTGAGGATCGTCGATGGGCGCGGGGTGATGTTTACCGGCCAGAGCGCAGGGCGGAGGTTGTCGCGCGTGGGGTAGAGGTAGCAGTGCGGTCAGCTTCCTCTTCGCCTTGCGCTGTGCCTCGGCTTGCCTACGTTTTGAAGCCTAGACTCGCGCAACTCAACGACCCTGTCCCACGCCTGGAGTTGCCGCATTTTCTGCTTCTGTGGCGCGCTTTTGCCGGCGGCTGGGTCGCGTCGTCTCGAGCGTTGTCAGAGGCGAGATTCTTTGCTTTGGCTGTTGAGGTGTAGGCGTAGTTGGCGGAGAACTCTGCCTGGGCGGCTGCCTCGGCGGCGTTGATGGCGTCCTGTTCTGCCTGCTGGGCCGCTGTCCGAGCAGTGGCGGCCGATTTCGCAGGCCTTAGCGGCACCTCGACTCAGCGTTGTCGGTAGCCGCCTGGTCGGCGTCCAGGGCGGTACCCGTCGGCTTCCTTGGCGCTTTTTGAGCCTGCGCGGCAGCAGCGTCGGCTTCTGCTGACGCCTGATTGGCGTCAGCGGCGGCCTCCGCAGAAGCCACCGATTTTCCTGTGCGGTGGCTGCGATGATGCCGCCCCCTCGGCAATTAGTCACTCCACTTGTGCCACGTGGGTGATGGCGAGTTGGTCCTGCCGTGCGGCGGTGTACTGACCGGCCTGGATAAGCTGTGCAGTTGGTGCACCGGCCCGGACAGGGCGATCTTTGCCGCAGCTTGTACTTCCCGGGCCTCCGGTATTGACTAGTTGGGTTGCTGTCACTCGTCGTCACCGGTGCGCGCGTGTACTGGCCGTTGTTGAGGAAGGCGAGCAATCCTTGGGCACTGCCATCCGCCAGCGCCTTCTCGGCGGCCTCCCTGACACGCGGGCCGCTTATGTTGTGAATCTGGCGACCTTGACCCGGTAGTCGGCAAGCCCTGCTTCTGTATTGGCCGGTGGTGTGAGAAGTCGTGGATCCCTGGTCGGTTCCTCCCAGGGCGCGGGTAGCAGCCTCGCGTACAGCTGCGTAAGGGCTGGTGGTAGCGAGATTGGACACTTGCTGTCGAATTCTGCCTGCTCGGCTTCCTTCAGCCGGTAGCGCAGGTAGTCCATCACTTGGTCGAGTGCCGGCCAGCGCTTGGGGCTGCTGCTTGCTGGGTCGCCAAAGAGCCGAAGTATTTCATTGCTCGCAGGGCAACGGCTCGACCGTCTTTGGCGAGCGCGGCTGTGTCCGTGTCTGGCTTATTGGCTTCTGCTGCCAAGGCCATTGTGTCGTCGATGATGGCTTGACCTCGACTACGGTGCCAGCTGCTTCGCCAGCGAAGTCTCTCCGGCCGTGGCCCTCTGCGACTCTGGCCTTCTCGATGGCCGCAGTGGTGCGGGTCGTCAGATCCTCGGCATGGGTCTGGCGCGCTAGGTCAAGGTCTTTCGTGCGGGTGGCTACCGCGGGCGGTGGCTCGTCGGCTGCAACTTTTTGCGGGCGCCGGCCTGCTTCGGTGGCCTCGCTGCGGCGTCGCTTGGCTTCTCCGGCATGTAGAGCCGCTTCCTCGGCCGCGTCGGCGGCGTTGTTGGCGATGCTCAGCTGCTGGAGTTAGCGGCGTCGCGGGCCTCGGATGCCGCGCGGTGGCTGACTTTTGGCGTGCCAGGGTTTCGGCAGCGTTGGCGGCTCGATTGGCCTCGGCCGCGTGTCGCCGCGTTTCTGCGGCTGCGGCCTTCGCTTCTACCGAGGAGGCCCCGGCGGCAGCAGCGTGACCAGCTGCCTCATCGGCGGCGTCGGCAGCTAGATCGGCGTTGAGTGACTGCGCTCTTGGACGCAACCACAGCATTAGCGGCTGCCAGTGACGCTTTGCTTTGTACTGGTGCGGCGGCCCTGCCGGACTCAGTGGCCAGGTTTGCTGCAGCGCGGGCAGCTGGGCCATGTTGGAGGCATGTTGAGCTTGGTTCTTATCCTGCCAGCGGCGATCGCTGCATTGTACGCGCGTCGCCGCACGCCGGCGGTCGGCTGCAGCACTGGCGGTCTGTGCAGCGGCCAGTGCAGCGATTCTCGAGGAACGATTTGCGGCGTTGGCTGCGCCAATCGCCGTTTGCTCGGCATCTGCGGCAGCCCGCGCAGCGCCTGGCAGCCTGTTTGGCCTAACCACTGCGCGCCCGGGCGTCGTCCTTGGCAGCTTCTGTCTCCTTGGCTGCCTTTTGTGCGGCCTGCTTGGCCAGCTCGGAGGCTGCCTCGCCTTCGATGCGGCTTCCTGAGCTGCTTGGTGGCGTCCTCAGCCTGCTTGCCTGCCTGCTTGGCCTGCTCAGTCAACTCGCTCTCGACGGTGGCGTGTTCCCTGGTCGCGGGTGTGCGTGCGACGAACTGGCCCACTGCAAGGAACTCGATGATGTCATCGGGGGTCCCCTGCAGCGCCAGTTTGGCAGCTGCCTTTACGTTCGGTCCGCCACTGTTGTAAAGCTTGGAGACCTGGACACGGTCGTCTGTCTCCCGAGCGGTGTACTGGCCCGCTTGTCGAGGAACTTTTGACGTCCTCCAGGTGTGCCGTTCAGCGCGGCTTTGCCGGCTTCCTGTACGCCGACGCCCCCGAGGCTGGGATGACCCGGAGACGCTTCGACGCGCTGGTCCTGCTCTGGTGGAGCTTTCCAACCTTCCGTCAGGAACGCGCGTAGGTCATCGGGGGTTCCCTGCAGCGCGGCCTTGGCTGTTTAGCGCACGGCGGGGCCCCCGCGTTCAGAACCCGGCTGGCATCCACCTTGTCATGGCCAGCTGGAGATCCTGTTTAGCGTCGAGGAACTGCCTGATGTCCTCGTCGGAGCCAAGGAGCGCCTGCTCGGCTGCTTCCTGGACACCCGCGCCACCGGATGACCAAAGGTCGACTACCAGTTCACGGTCTGCGGGCACTGCTGAGTCGTCTGCTTCTGCGGGGAAGACCCCAGCAGACTGGCCGCGATCACGCTGGACAGCAGAACACTGCTGGCGCGGCGGAAGTTGAGATCGCGCGCCCGTCGGGCTGTGCCGGTTCTGAGTATGCGCCCCCACTGGTGTGGAGCGTGCTTGTGGTTTCACCTGGAACTTCCTCTAGTACTCAAACGTGGGTTCACGCACACCGGCACCCAGGCCCGCGCAAAGCGAGGCGGTGAGCTGTCGTGGGACAACGCGCGATGACGTGCGACCGCTAAGACAGACGCCCCGGCTCTCTCCCTCTCGTAGGTGAGGGGAGCCGTCAGCCGAGCTGCACAGAGAGCTCCTTCATGGGACGTCCACACTCTTGCATGTGATTTACTTCCGCTAAGCGGAGGTGAGTCCGTCCCCTCGTTCTCGTAGGGGAAGGATCCACATGTCGATGTCGCGCGCCTGTAGGCACCTTGCGCCAGGGGCCTCCGGTGCCTTGGGCTAGCATTGGTAGACCATAGCGCTGACCACGGGATAGTACAGGCCTCCGCAAGTGCCAACCGGACAGTGACCGCTGCGGAGGCTGCCACCGGAGATGGTCTTCTGTGGTTGAGGACTTCAACTACCCCGAGCTAGCCGAGTCCTCCAAGAGCGGAATATCAGCCTTGCTAAGGCGATGAGCCACATCACGCTGGTGAACTGCAGCGAGACGTGGGAGCATCAAGATCGAGTCTCTGTTTGGACAACAGTGGCTACTGCTTCCGTATCAAAACCACTAAGTCAGGCTGGCTGGACTCTGAATCCGCCTGATGCCTACGGCGTGTGGACTGAGGAACACCCGGTCGAGGCAACGCTGACCGCCCAGGGCGAAGAGACTGTCATCAATGCGCCCACCAACGACTACCAGCCCGTGGGGGAAGCCGGTGACACCGGTCTGCGTTCGGTCCTGGTCGAACTCCGTGTCACGGGCTGACCCCGCCGCCTAAGCGCTGTTACATGACCGTTGTCGCGTGCGAGACGATCTCGTCGTGGCTGATGCAGTCACGGCGTCGGAGCTGATCTGGACCACCCGTTCAGACAGCACCTTGGCTGTCGATCGCGGTCCCACCATGGCCGAGCAGTTGAGGAAATGGTGCCTCACCAACGACCAGGTGGTCATCAACGCTGATAGCCGGCTCGTCGTGGCCATCAGCTGGTCCTCGCCCGGCATCCGCAACAATCTGCCATGGCGTCGGAGCTGGTCGGCACAAAGAGCACCGTAGACAAAGGAACGGCGATCGCGCAGACGGCGGATGCGACGGCCGCGCCTGGTGAACCCGCACCGCCGCGACTCGCGCCAGCCAGGGCCCCCGCCCCGGTAAAAGGCGGTCTCTGCGCTACGGCAGGAGCCCAGCATGCTCCAAGCAGTCTCAGCCGTGGCAGGTAGGAACAAGCACGCTGGCCCAGCGAACGCAGCGTTCGCTAACCCTTCCCTCCCGCACCGTCACTATCAAACTTCCTGCACAAGGATTCTCATGCTCCGTATCTCGCGTCCCATCTGGGTGACCAGTGTGTCCGCCGTCGTTGCCGGTGCCCTGATATCCAGTCCGGCTCATGCCACCGTGGGTGACCCGGCCACTGATGCGAAGCTGGACTTCACTGCTCGCTTGACGATCGGTACCGACTACCGGTCATGCTCGGGTGCGCTGGCAGAACACGCAGTGGGTGCTCACCGCAGCGAGCTGCTTCGCGGACGACCCGAATCATGCCGGCACCGTCGCTGCCGGAAAGCCCAAGCAGGTCACCCGGGCCACCGTAGGCCGGGCCGACTCCAACATCGCCAACGGTTATGTACGTGAGGTCGTCGAACTCGTCCCGCACTCGAAGCGAGACATGGTCCTCGCTCGGTTGGACAAGGCCATCCCCGACATCACGGCGGTGCGCCTGGCGGCCAGCGCACCGGCCGCCGGTAGCACGCTCCAGTCCGTCGGCTTCGGCCGTACGAAGGACGAATGGGTGCTCCACCCAGCGCCACCTAAGGCGCCTTCACCGTCACGTCGGTCACCGCCGACGCGGTCAACGTAACCGGCCAGGGCGGCGACGCCATATGCGCTGGTGACACCGGTGGACCCCTGCTGCAGGACAAGAACGGCGCCCTGCAGATGGTGGGCGTCAACAACCGCTCTACGCAGGGCGGCTGTTACGGCTCGGAGACGACCAGTACGGACGCCGTCGCAGCGCCGATCGATGCGCACTTCGTCACGCAGACCGTCAACCGTGATCTCGGCACTGGCAACCTGAGCGACCTGGTGCGGCCTCCGCCGACTTCAACCGCGACGGCCGCACCGACGTCGCCGCCGTCCTGACGACGGATCCCTTCACGCCTTCTACGCCAAGCCCGACGGGACGCTGGAGTACGGGCGCCGAATTGTGGAACGACAAGACCTGGAGCCTGATGGTGCAGATCATCGGCGGCGACTTCAACAACGACGGCAACGGCGACATCGCCGCGTGTGCGGAGCGACGGCACCCTCAACCTGTACACGGGCACCACCACCGGCATCCTCAACAAGAGCAAGCCCATGTGGCACGACACGTCCTGGAAGACCATCGAGCAGGTCACCCGGTTCAAGTTCAACGGCCGTGACGGGTCTGGTCGCCCACCGGGGCGACGGTAGCCTCTATGGTTACTACACCGGCGCCGACGGCGCGCTGACGGGCACGAAGATCAAGATGTGGCCGGACGCCACCTGGGGCAAGACCCGCCTCACCGGCACCGCCGACATCAACGCCGACGACCGGGATGACCTCACCGCGTCCGCGACGACGGCAGCCTGAACTGGGATGCAGGTAACACCAAGGGCGGCCTGGACGCCGCCCGCAAGCTGGGCCCGACAACACCTGGAGCCCCATGAAGCGCATCATCGGCGGCGACTTCAACGGCGACAACAAGGTGACATCGCCGCCGTCGGCGTCAGAGCACGCCGCTCATTTACACCGGAACGGGCACTGGCACCCTCAACAAGGGCGTTGCCATGCGCCCCGCGCCGTAAGCTCCTCCTGGCTTTCGGCACGCGGCCCCACTGCGATTCGCGGAGGACGTTCCCGATGCGGATGTGGTGGGGCCGGGTGGGCTGGGGAGGCCTGGACTGGCTGGATAAGATGCTGAGGGCTCTCAACCTCGTCTTCAGCACCCCTGGAACAGCTCGCCCACGCATTCGGCGCGGACCGCGGCACATCCAGTACCTCAGCCACCTCATAGGCGACTGCCTCGGCAGCCCAGCCTGACCATCCGACCCGGCTGGAGCAACGAGGTAATGCCACGAGGCCCTCCGTATCCCCGGAAGGTCATGCTGTGTGGCGACCGGCTGTCATTGTTCCGGCCGGTCGCCACACCGGGCCCCCGCTGGCAAGTCGTGGACCCGGGGGGATCATCGTTCGATGGACATGAGTAGTCCGGAAGCTGGCCCGGGAACGGCCGGTGACGTCCACCGCCACCCCACCACAGCATCAGGCCGCACGAGGGTGATGTCCGAAAATGTGGCGCGCCCCCGCGCTGATGCCCGCTGCCCATCGGCCGCCTGTACGACGTCCTGCAACGAGCTCGCTCTCCCGGCCGTCGGCCAGCGGGACGCCCGAGACAATGCCCGTCTACCACCGCTGCGTGGCGCGTCGGGCTGCCGTCGCCGGTACCTACGCTCCTCGTGCTCCCGGTGCTGGTGGTCGACCAGGCCGTTGCGCGCCAGAACCCGTGCTCAGCTGCCTGTGACGGCCGAGGAGTGACGCTGCGCCGTCCATCCCAGCCGTGAGCAGCACGAGCACGCCCACCGGCTCTCACACCAGTGCTCTGACCAAAACTTCAGGTTCAGTTAGCCAGTGCAAGACTGAAGATCGTGCGATTTTACACAGAGTTGTGGAGCACACGAGCTTCGCTCTCCACCCGCCTTCGACTGCGCGAATCAGGGAGCACTTCAGGTTGCACTGGCCCGTGAGCTGATCACGGCAATCCGCGAGCTTGGGCCACCCTCGTGTTAGCAGGCCACGGTCAACTGCGCGAGTTCTACGACAGCACGGCGCAACTGCTGGACCTGTCCGTAAGGTCACCGCAGACTTCGAGCCACAGCCACGATCCTGGCGATGGAACCACAGGTGTCGGAGGGTTTACGTCGTAGCGCTGTGCGTTACGGATGAGGCGGGCGCTGTTCCGGGCCTGGGTCCGGTGCCGTCAGGGTGATCGCGTGATCCAGGACAGGCCTCCCAGGTCGAGGCGTTGGCGGGCACGGGTGACCGCTACTGTAGGCCAGACGGGCATCGGTGTCGTCGATGGGGTCGTCGCGGCGCGTGGGTGTGGTCACCGGTCGGGTCGGAGGAGGTGTCCTCGGTGCGGCTCGAAATCACCGGCGACGATGACTCGTTGCCATTCGCGGCCCTTGGCCTTGTGTGCTGTCGAGACCGTGATCTGGGCGTGCTGCTCGGTGGTGAGCTGTGCGACGGCGGTGAGGATGGCGTCGGTGCCGTGGGTGTCGACGAGGTTGACGAGAGGCAGGAGGTCGCGTCCGGCCGGGTCACCGCGTGCGGCGTAGTCCTGCAGGTCGCCCCAACAGGGGAAGAGTACGAGTTCGGGATGGTGGGTCCGGCGTCCCTCCTTCAGGTCGCGGGCGGCGAGGGCCAGGGCTTGGAGGGCTTCTCCGCCGCCGGCGAGTGCTACCCGGCGTCCGGAAAGCCATGTAGCGTCATGATCTTGGGCCATGGCCCCGACGTTGGTTCGGCACAGGACTGCGTCCAGGTCGGTGACGGGGCCGAGTTCGGTGGGGACGGTGGGGGTTCCGGTGAGGCGGATCGGGGCGTCTGCCAGTCGCAGCCAGCGGTTGGCTTCCTCGGCGAGGTCGAGGCCGAAGCGGAAGAACTGGGACAGGGCAAGCCGGGTGCCGTTGAAGCCGGTCATGACGTCCTTTGGCGCCGCGCCAGTGGTAGATGGCCTGAGCGGAATCACCGACCATGACCAGCTGGGCGTGGTCGCGCTGGCTAAGAAGATTTGCTCGATCTACGGGGTTGGTGTCCTGGCCCCGTCCAGCAGGAGGAAGTCGGCGGCGAGCCTAGCGAGCTCGCACGGTAGGCGGTGAGACGTCGCGAGCTTCGGTGTGACCTGGGTTCACGTCTGCCGTGTCGGCTTCAGGTCCACGGTCTGCTGGTGGGACAGCAGGCCAGCGACGGCTTGGATGAGTGTCGCTCATGTGCTCGCGGCGGCCGAGATGACGGGCCAGGGCCCGCCAGTTCTTCAGATGGGCGATGCCGTGCTCGACCCGGATACGGCGTGAGGAGTGTGCCTTGCGCTGGCGTTCGTGCATCTCCTCGTACCAGTCCGGGGCGTTCTTCTTGAACTTGCGGTGCGGTGGCGTCACCACCCGGCCACCGGCCTGTGCGCCCCAGGCCCTGGTAGCCGGCGTCGGCGAGGATCTCCACCGCGGGCCTCGTCGGCCAGAGCCTGACCAGCCCTAACTGGCGGGCTTGGGTGATGTCCGCGCAGCTTGCGGGCCGCCGGGCTGCACCAGAGCACGTGGCCTTCGCCGTCCGTGACGACTCAGCGGACTTGACGGCGTTCTGCTTGTTCTTGCCGGAGATAAACGCGTCGCGGTCCTGCGTCCGGCGGCCGGGCGGCGGACCCGGATCTCGGTACCGTCGACGATGCCGGTCGTCCCGCTCGAGCCGAGATGGTCGATGACCTCGGCCAGAGACCGCAGCCGCGACCGCCAGGGCTGACGGCACCCTCGCTCGGCGAGCAGGGGCCGCACCCTCCACCGACGGCCCGGGTGATGGTGGAGCGGTCCACTCCGAACCAGCAGGCCAGCACGCCGTCAGGGTGACCCCATGACGAAGGATGGACGAGCGTGGCCAGGAGCCGGTCGACGAACACCAGCCGGTGCTTTCCGCGCCGGCGTCCACGGCCCGCTTCCGCGACGGGACGCAAGCCTCGCCTGGTGACGCCCTGCCACAACGGGCCGATCTCCTCGACGAGTTCAGCAATCACCCGGCAGTCAGGCCCGTGATCCGCCGATTGCTGATGATCACCGCACGCGTCGAGTTCCCCCACCACCCGACCATGATCAACCATCCAGGCTCGGCGTCTCACCGCCTACCGTGCACGAGCTCGTTAGGCGGGTGAGACGCCCAGCGAGGCGGGCTCATAGCCTGCGTGTACCGGCTGGCGGAGTGTGGAGGGGCTCACACCCATGCGTCAGATCCACCGTCACCGTCGGCATCTAGAATCTGCCTGCGGGGTGCTCGCGGTTCGGAAACGCCTGCTGCGGAGGGACGCACCAATGAGTCAACGACGAGTCACCACGGTGGCTGAGAATATGCCTGCGGTTATCGGCCTGCCGGTTGGGCTAGAGCTGTCCGGTCGCATGACTCCCGTACTCGCTCTGGCGGTTCCTTCTAGTGCTCCGCGCGGCGAGCTGGATGATTTTATCGTGCGTCACGGTTTTGTCCTCGGGAGTGAAGAACAGCTCGGGCGCATGTGTTCTCGAGCCCGCTGGTGGCTAAATCCGACGGCCGACTTTCTCTTCACGTTCGAGGCCGAAGAGAAAGGACGCCTGTTTTGAGATGCCGAACGAGCCTGAGATTCAAGCATAAGGCACTTTCGCTGTTGCAACGGGTGGGACTGTGGGGAGTGATGCTTCTGCCAGAAATGGACGCGCCGACGCGCGGCAGCAGCTCGCATCTTAGGGGCAGAAGTGGGGGTGGGGAGTACTGGCTTCCTGAGTGCTGGATTGGAAATCTGATCGTTCAGAGTAGTGAAAGGCGCCCCGTGGTTGCAAACATGCGCGAGCAGGTGAGGGAACTATCCTCGTTCGATTATCAGCTCTATGGTGATGGGTTGCTGGCCTCTCCACGGAGGCTGTAGGGGCCAGTGGTGAATACCCGCCGACCCCTACAGTAAAATTCACTGCGGGCCCTTCCGCGGACCGCGAATGAGGTACCAGTCGACCGCCGCTGCGATCAGTTCAGCATCCGACTGTCGTCCCCCTACCCGCGGATAGGAGGACACCGCGGTAATCCACCCATCCTGTAACCGCCACGCAATTGTTTGCTGTGCCGGTCACGCCAGCCGGGCCGGCGTAGGAGCTGAAGTTGCCACGGTCCTGATCGTAGCCAATCCTCGCGGCACCCTCTCCCTCGCCCGAAGTCTCTGAGCATTTGGAGATATTGACGGCGGTATCGCTGGCCACGCCGTAAGCTGGGCGCGGTGGTACATGCAGGCGCTATTAGTGCCGCCGTTCGCACTGTTGTAGTAGACGATCAATTCGCCGACCACGCCTACTCCGGGGTAGGAGGCGTAGTATCTGGCCGTGACGGTACCGGAGCAGGATATGGCGGTCGTGGCGGCCTGTGCTGGCTGAGACATGACGAGGTTGGCGCCTATGAGGCTTGCCATGATGACGAATGCGCTCAAAGACCGGCGAGTGATGCTCATACATTTCCTTTAGGGGAGTGAGCAAGATCGCGACCATCCTTGGCGACGACGTCGCGCGCGTCAACACCTGGCTATGCTGCAGAAGTTGCGCGTTTCTCCCATGTCATGAAGTGTCCGCTAAGCGGGCTGCGGAAATCGCCATGGAACCCGCAATGACGATTCCTTCATCGCGGGCTGGCCCAACTGGCCGTCTACCCAAGCAGCGGCCCGTGATGGATTCCCCGTTTGCATTGGCGTCCTGGCCCCCACACGTCGCGGGCGGCGCGGGCCAGGAAGGACCGCTCAACAGCGAGCTCCTCAGCCCGCTTGCCCCCGAGGACGGCCATGACTGGCGGGTCCTGTCCACCAAGGAAGTCCGCCAGCAGTCCAGCAAACTCACGGCCACCATCGACGCCGTCGACGTCGAGACCCCCGCCGGTGACCCGGAGAACCTCGACCCGGACACCCCGGTCGCCATCCGCGCGTGGGAACCGGACCCAGAGGACTCCATGCTCGCGAACTCGCCGGTCCTGCCGTCACTGCAACTGCTCGACGAGCTGCGGCTGCTGAACTCGGCCGTCAAAGCCATCGCCAGGACACGACCCAGCGGCTGGAGGACGGGACCGAGGTCCGCCTCGGGTGTTCCTGTCCATCACCAAGAACAGTCACGCAAGCTGGACGCCGACCAGCTGGCCGCGGTGGCCGCCTCGGGCTGGAGTAGGCGGCGGTGTGACACGCATCGTCAATCGGGGGCCCAACGGAGGGGGACCCGGCCCAGTTGAGTGAGTGTTTGAGTACATGCCGGTGGTCCCAGACCGTCTGGGGTCTGGATGCAAGGCCTCTGGCCTGGCAACGATGAACGCCCATGAGTGATCAAGAAGCTGCGTTAGCTCAGGCTGGTCGCCTGGTAGGGAGAACTGTTCCCGCAGTCGCTCGGGGCCGTTCTCGGTGGGTCACGCCCAGGGCCGTTCCACGCCGACCAGCGACCTCGATATCCGGAGTCCTCCTCCCGGGCTCCGCTGGAAACGGCCGGGAGGTGATCCGTCACGAAGGGCGCTGCCAGTGGAATTGTTCCTCAACCCGTGGATGATTTGCCCCAAATTCTTCCGCTGGGACCGTACTCGTCGCCGGGCGACCGTGGTTTTCGTCTATGCCCAAGGGGTAACTCTGATCGACCCCCGTGGCCGCGTGGCCCGCACTCGTCAGCTGGCAGAAGAGATCGTCGCCCTGGGGCCACCGCTCCCTGACAGCAGAACAGTGGCGCCACGGCCGCTATGGTGCTGACCCTGCTACTTCGACGACCTGGTTGACGCGCCCCACCCTCCAGCCGCCACGAGCAGCTTGTCATCGCTGACCACGCGTTCGGGAAGCTGCAGAACTCGTCACCGCCCACCATGGGGCGTGGACAGGAATCGGCAAGTGGCTGCCTCGCCGACTCGTGGCGGCGGACCCAGATCTGGGAACGGCACTGCTGGACGGATACCAGGCTGTAGCAGAGCGGGCCGATCCGACCGGGTTGGCAGCCGCGGTTGCGGAGCTCCTGGAGCTGATCGGCGGGCCGCTGCGCGAGGGGTATTCGCATCGGTGGCATGCATGCGAAACCAGCGGGGCCTGACGCCGTTCAGCACTTCTTCGTCCAGTCCGAGCCATGCCTACGCCGCAAAACTCGCCCATGCGCAGCTTGATCCCTCGCTCATCGACACCCAGGACTGGGTAGGGAGTGCGGGCCATCCTCGACGCTGTCATCCATGCCTTCGAGTAGGCATCGTTCCACCAGCCGGCTCCTCACCGACGAAGAGGGCCCGAGCGTGCCTGCGGTGCTGGCCGCCGGGTGCCGACGCTGTCGCGGCTTCGTCGAACGGTGCGTCCCCGGGCCCGGCCCCGGGAATCAGGGCTGGCCCTCCGCGGCCGTATCGCGTTGGAGGGCCAGGGTTACTTTTCATCGGTCAGGGCCTTGGCGAAAAGTTCTTCGGAGTCCAGCGAGCGGAGCAGGGCCCGAGAAGTCTGCGGGTCACCGTGCCCGGTGCGTCACCCAGTTCGGCCAGGGGTCGTACCTGTGCTCTCCCCGTAGGTGTCGGCGCTGTACCTGTCGTTGCTGGGCCAGTGCGACTGTCCGCTGTACCTGGGCGGCGGCCGCGGAGCCGGTTGGCTCCTACTGCCACAGCCCAGTTTCCGTGGTAACCGACGTCGTCGGAGACCAAGCGGATCAATTCCAGCATGTACCAGGTGTGAAGGACGGCGCCCACGTCGAAGAGAACCTGCTCTTCCTCGCCGTTCCCGTGGTGGTTTCTGAGGCCGTCGGAAAAGCCGGGTCATGTACAGGCGCAACCCGCCGTCCTCGAAGAGCTGGACTTCGAGCACGTTCTCGTGACCGTAGCTGCCGTCTGCGACATGCGTGCGGTCGGGGCGAGGTTCGAGGAGGAGAGCGCTACTCCCTGGCACGCCTGCGCCCTTGGTGGGCGTGGTTCAGGTCGGGGCTGATCCCCGTTCCCGAAAAGTGCTGGCCCGCAGACTTTCGCTCGCCTGTACACGGCGGATCACGCTGGCTCCACGCCGGCGAATCGGTCATCCTCTTCGGCCCCGTCGGCGTCGGCAAGACCCACATCGCCCAGGCCCTCGGCCACCTCGCCGTCCGCCAGGGCGCCCACGTCCGCTTTCGCCAAGACCAGCCGCATCCTCGCTGACCTCGCCGGCGGCCACGCGGACCGCACATGGGAGAAACGCGTCCGCGAACTCGTGCGCCCCGACGTCCTCATCCTCGACGACTTCGCCATGCGCCAGCTGTCCGCGCCCAGGCCGACGACCTCTACGAACTCGTCTCCGAGCGGCAGGGACGCTCGCTGATCATCACCAGCAACAGGGCGCCCAGCGACTGGTATCCCCTCTTCCCCAACCCCGTCGTCGCCGAGTCCCTCCTGGACCGGCTCATCAACACCAGCCATCAGGTGATCGTGAACGGGCCTAGCTACCGCCCGAACAAGCGGCCCAGGAACCCCACCGACAAGACCAAGTAGGAAAAGCCGGTAAACGTCGTCGGAATCCTTGGCAGTGGGGGCGGTCGCTGACGGCCCTTCATCCGGACGCGGCGTTTTGGCAATCAGCTGGATGGCTGTGCCTAAAGCGCTCCGCAGTGAACGCGCGCTTGCCGGTCGGCGGTCCCCATCGTGGCCGATGGGGCGCCGGTGGAGTGGGACCTGCGTCGTGCGGTGTGCCGCGGTTTCCCACGAAATCCGGTGGAGTCTCAGCGGCCGGAAGTGGTTGGGTCCTGCTCAATGCTTCGCTGACACGGCCCGGCACAGTGGAGGCGCAAGGTCCGAATCGCAGGCGCGGTCAGCCCGTGTGTCGTCGAGTGATGGAGGTTATCGCGGTGGCTGGTTAGCGGGCCTTCTCCGACGTCTGCGAGTGGCTGATCGGGGACGACAGGTTGACCCCCGCCAAGGCAGCCGCGTTTACTACAGCGATGTCGTGGGCTCTCTGCCGCCCAACGCGCGCGTCCTCGACTGCGCGTGTGGAACCGGCCAGCTCGCCGTCGGTCTCGCGAGTCTTGGCCTTGACGTGGTCGCCGCAGACGCCAGCAGCGGGATGGTTCGCCGGACCGAGAAGGCCGCCGACGAGCAGGGTGTGGCGCTTCGAGCCCTCCGCGCGAGTTGGGACGAGCTGCCCGACCACCTGGAGGACTCCACGTTCGATCTGGTGTGCTGCGTCGGCATCTGCTCGGGCACGCTGAGGGCGCAGCCGGGCGCCTGACCGCACTGGAAGCGATGTCGCGGCTGCTGAATCCGGGCGGACGCCTTGTGCTCCACTCACGCAACTGGGAGCTCGTGCGCTCCGCCGGCTCACGGGTAGACGTCCGCGATCGACTCATCCGGCCGCAACGACCGCGATGCGGTCGTCAGCTACTACTGGCAGATCGAGCAGCGTTGGGAGCAGGAACACTTCCTCGAGATCGTGGTCGCCCAGATCGAGCCGGACGGGGCAGTGCGAGCCTGCTCGGAGCGGTTGTCCATCTGGCCCTACTCGGTACGTGGACCTCGTGGCGCAGTTGCGGAGTGTCGGGCTCACGGTGCAGTCCACCACATTCGACCCCGAGAGCGATGGATACCTGGTGGTCGCCACGCCGCGACCAGGCGCGAGGCACGTCCGAGCCGGCGCGCCGATCCGCCTTTCGCCGTTGTCGGTGCCGACCTGCTAGCGCTCGCGACCGCCTGCAGCGGGTTCTTCGCGAAGTGTTCAGCGCTTGAAGCGGTTGCTGCGGGTGCGGTCCTCACCCTGCATCTGACCTGCTCAAGCTGAGGTTGGAAACAGCTCGCGATCTGCCTTACCGTCAGCTCACGTCAGTGGCTGGGGAATTACGTGAACTTCCGCCTGGGGAATATCACATCGTCCACAAGCCCGTCTACACGGCGCCGTCCGAGGAAGCCGCCCTGGGCCGGTTCGCCGAGTTCGCCGACGTACTCGGCAGGGCCGGAAGTATCCGGCGATCGTGAAACCGTGGAGAACGCTCCGCGACCCGTACCCGGCGAACTGCCGACAAGCAGCGGCGCGTGACAGCGAGCGTGAGATCGATCAGCGAGGCACGTGGCGCGGCCGGGCCTGGCCGTGGTGGAAATTGCCGCGCCGTGGATTGTCGGCGACCGCTTTAATGCAGCGCCCGGACGCCTGCTGCCGGTCGACATGTCCGGCGGGGCTGCGTGTCAGGGGCGCCAACGTCGCTATGTATGGTCGGCGCGGAACACAGAGGGATGACTTCGCCTGCTCCTGAAACGGCTGGCGCACGCTGCGGGGGTCGGATGACACCCGTGGGAAGGCCAGCCCTCTGTCCTATGAACAGCGGTGACCTCTCGGGGGTGACCGTGCGCTGTGGAGTGAGCTCGAGATCGAGGCAATGTTCGTGCCTGGGCGTCTACGAGCGGGCGACGTCCCGACAGGATCCGTCGGCGCCATGCGCGCTGATTTGGGGCGGCGATCCGGGGACAGAACAATCGTGAAGCAACGGCGTACAGCAGCGTCAGATGGGCCGAACAAGTGCACAGCGCGGCGATACGGCTTGGAGAACTGCATCGATCACACGGGTGCCAACCGTTGAGCAGGCTCGACAGCAAACAGGAGGCCGCCGCCCTTGCCGACAGAAGTGTTCAGCACGGCCTGGTATCGCCCGCCGCTCCAGTGACGGGGCGAAGTCCTGGGAGGTGAACGCGTGCGAAACGGCGGGCGTCCTCGCGTGTGTCTTGGAAGCGCGTTGTTTTTACGATCGGCTTCTTCGGACCTGTTGATGACGTCCGAGACGTGAGCATCGTCAGCAGGGCAAGAAGGACCGCCCGAGGGTTTCGGGCCCAGGAGCGGTCCGTCCTGGATGTTCTAGGGACATCTCTTCCTAGAGCTTAGAGGTCGCTTTCTCCCGTTGTTTCATCCCGG
>JAKFGP010000056.1 GCA_021502835.1 Streptomyces thinghirensis | reverse complement strand
TTGTACTTCGTTCAGTTATCTTTGGGTGTTTAACCCTTGTCCAGGGTTTGTGTAACCTTGTTTTCGCATTTATCATTGAAACGCTTTCGCGTTTTTCGTGCGCCGCGCAGTAGGCGGAGAGCCCGGCCCCGCGCCGT
The DNA here is from genome assembly GCA_021502835.1 of Streptomyces thinghirensis. The sequence continues at coordinate 106,867 of JAKFGP010000056.1, read as the reverse complement.
ACACCTCGGGATGGTGCATGGCGAGCTTCAGGGGCGCAGTAACCGCCGGTCGAGTTGCCGACGACACCCCAAAGCCGCCCGGCCCGGCGGTCCACGCGGTAGTGGGCGCCCTCACGGCCCTCGGGCAGGTCCTTGGCGAAGAACGACTCCGTCTGCGGGCCGCCCGGGGACGTCCACGCACTCCGTGTCGCGCGGCGGCGCCACCGTGGGCCGCAGCATCACCAGGATCATCGGCCGCATCCCGGGCCCGCCTCGGCCAGGTCGAACGCCGTACGCGGGTAGTGGAGCCGTCCACCAGCGCCGACGCCGTCCCCGGATAGCCGGTCAGGACGACGGCCGCGGGAACGTACGCGCGCGGTGCCGCGCCTGGAAGTACTCCGGCGGCAGGTACACGGCTACGCGGGCGACGCGATCCGCGTCGTACGGCCGACTGACCCGTACCTCCTGGAATCCGCCCGCCGACCTCCGGCGCGCCCCGGCCCCGGCCGACCCGCCGGTCGCCGACGACCCGGGCGGGCCGCCGGCTCTCGTCGGCCGAGTGGTCGACGACCACGCCCCGGCCGCTTCTCCCGGCCGAACAGGTCGGCCCAGCTGCCGTAGAACCCGAAGGACTGGTTGGCCACCAGCCCCACCGCGGCGAAGACCGCCAGCTGGGTGGCGACAGCAGCCCCACCCGCCCGAGGACCGCCCGCCAGGTACGCCCGGCCAGCCGCGCCACAGCCACACCGTGCCGGCGAACAGCAGCACGCCGGACAGGACCGCCAGCGCCAGCACCTTGTTGCTTGTGAGACCCATGCGTTGCTACCTGCCTGCGCTTTCCATGCGTCCGTTCCCGGCCCTCCGCCCGACCACCACCCCCGCGCACCCTCCGGGGTTTCCAAAGTCGGGAGGAACCTCTCCCGCCAAGACACCGTCCTAGAGGGCGCAATGTGTCGCCGGATGCCCGAAACGGGCCCGGATCCACGGTCTCTCGCAGAACTACGGGTGCGATGTCCGTCAGGACAGATGAGGAAATGTCGGGTGCGGTTCGACGAAGCCCACGAGCGTACGCCGGGTGCTGCGCGGTCCTCGCCCGAGACCGTGCCCTCCTCGTCGGCCGCGCCTGCGCGCCTCGTGGGCCTGCTGGACATCGCCGCCGGCGTCTTCCCCGGTTCCGGCACAGCCGCACGCACGCCCTCGCCGAGGTACTGCCCGGCGCGTTCGGCCCGTTCGCGGCGGCACTCTGCTCAGCGCCGGGGTGCTGTTGCTGCTGCTCCGCCCACGACTCCCAAGCGCCGTAAACGCCGGGCGTGGCGGGCGGCCGTGGCCCTGCGCCGCTCGGCGCCGTCGCGCAGTTCACCTACCGGCACTCCCTCGTCGGGGTGCTGATCTCCTCGCGCTGCTCCCGCCCCTGCTGCGGCACCGGGACCAGTTCGCGGCGCGCCCGACCCGCGCAGCGGTGGCGAGCGCTCGCCAACTTCGTGCTCATGGGCGCCGGTTCCCTCGTCCTCGGCCTCGTCGTCGTCAACGCCCACCCGCACTGCATGGTCGGCGACCCGAGCCTGGCCGACCGCCTCACCCACGTGCTGTACGGCCTGTTCGGCGTCGAGGCCCGGTCGACTACTGGGACAACACCTCCTGGACGGTCGCGTTCTCCCTCGGCGCCCTCGGCCTGCTCACCGCCATCACCACTCCCGTCTACCTGGCCTTCCGCCCCGAACACCCCGCCGCCCGCCTCACCGAGGACGACGAGGCCCGCCTGCGGGACCTGCTGGCCAGGCACGGCGGCCGCGACTCCCTCGGCCACTTCGCGCTGCGCCGCGACAAGGCCGTCGTCTTCCCCCCCAGCGGCAAGGCCGCGGTCACCTACCGCGTCGTCTCCGGCGTCATGCTCGCCAGCGGCGACCCGATCGGCGACGTCGAGGCCTGGCCCGGCGCCATCGAACGGTTCATGGACGAGGCCCGCGCCCACTCCTGGACGCCCGCCGTCATGGGCTGCTCCGAGACCGGCGGCGAGGTGTGGACCCGCGAGACCGGGCTCGACGCCCTCGAACTGGGCGACGAGGCGGTGGTGGACGTCGCGGATTTCTCCCTGGCCGGCCGCGCGATGCGCAACGTGCGCCAGATGGTCAAGCGCATCGAGCGCGCCGGTTACGAGACCCGGGTACGGCGCGTGGCTGACCTCGGCGACGCCGAACTGGACCGCGTCCGCCGCGCCGCCGACGACTGGCGCGGCACCGACACCGAGCGGGGCTTCTCCATGGCGCTGGGCCGCATCGGCGACCCCTCCGACGGGGACTGCCTGATAGCCACCGCGCACAAGCAGGACGCCGAGGCCGGCGAGCACGGCGACCTGAAGGCGATCCTGCACTTCGTGCCGTGGGGCCCCGACGGGGTGTCGCTCGACCTGATGCGCCGCGACCGCTCGGCCGACCCCGGCATGAACGAGCTGCTGATCGTGGCCGCGCTCCAGGCCGCCCCGAAGCTCGGGATCGCGCGGGTCTCGCTGAACTTCGCCATGTTCCGCGCGGCGCTCGCCCGGGGCGAGAAGATCGGTGCGGGGCCGGTGCTGCGGGCCTGGCGCGGACTGCTGGTGTTCCTCTCCCGGTGGTTCCAGATCGAGTCCCTGTACAAGTTCAACGCCAAGTTCCGCCCCCGGTGGGAACCCCGTTTCGTGGTGTACCGCGCCTCCGCCGACCTGCCCCGCATCGGCTTCGCCGCCATGCAGGCCGAGGGCTTCGTCACCCTCGCCCCGCCGCTGCCCCGCTTCCTGCGCCGCCGCACCACCGCGCGCCGCCCGTGCGCCCACCGGGTGGTGGAGCAGGACGCCCGGGCGGCGTGAGAGATCCGCGTGCGCGGAGCGGCTCCCCGCCCCGCAGGGCCGGGCCGCGCGGGAAGGCCGCCACCTGCGGGGCCTACGCTGAAGACATGAGCAAGCAGACCGGCCGCCGCCACCTGGCGGGACTGACCGCATGGGACCGCTGCGCGGTCATGGGGGTCGTCAACGTGACCCCCGACTCCTTCTCCGACGGCGGCCGCTTCTTCGACACCACGGCCGCCATCAAGCACGGCCTCGACCTGGTCGCCGAGGGCGCCGACCTGGTGGACGTCGGCGGCGGAATCCACCCGTCCCGGCGCGACCCGCGTCGACGAGGACGAGGAGCTCAGGCGCGTGGTCCCGGTCGTGCGCGGCCTGGCCTCCGAGGGCGTCACGATCTCCGTCGACACGATGCGCGCCTCGGTCGCCGAGCAGGCCCTCGCGGCGGGCGCCGCCCTGGTCAACGACGTCAGCGGCGGCCTCGCCGACCCCCGGATGATCCCGGTCGTCGCCGATGCCGACGCGCCCTTCGTCGTCATGCACTGGCGCGGCCTCCCGGAGGGCGGCAACGTCAGGGGCGCCTACGAGGACGTCGTCGCCGAGGTCGTGGACGAGCTGCACGCGCGCGTGGAGGCGGTCGTCGAGGGCGGCGTCCCGCCCGACCGCGTCGTCGTCGACCCGGGGCTCGGCTTCTCCAAGGACGCCGAGCACGACCTGGTGCTGCTGGCCCACCTCGACCGCCTCCACGGCCTCGGCCATCCGCTGCTCGTCGCCGCCTCCCGCAAGCGGTTCCTCGGCCGGGTCCTCGCCGGGCCGGGGGCCTCCCCGCCGCCCGCGCGCGAGCGCTGACGCGGCCACCGCCGCCGTCTCCGCGCTCGCGGCGGCACGCCGGCGCGTGGGCCGTACGCGTGCACGAGGTACGCGCCACCGCCGACGCCGTACGGGTCGCGCGCGCCGTCGAAGGGGCCCGGACGGCGGGCAGCGGCCCGAAGGAGCCCGGTGAACGCGCCGCACATCGACGTGGAGCAGGTCGAGGCCGCCAACACCGCCTTCTACGAGGCGCTGGAGCAGGGCGATTTCGAGAAGGTGTCCGAGTTCTGGCTCACCCCGTCCGACCTGGGCGTCGACGAGTCGTACCACGACCCGGCCGACGCCGGCGTGGTCTCCTGCGTGCACCCCGGCTGGCCGGTGCTCACCGGCCGCGGCAGGCGCTCCGCTCCACCGCGCGCTGATCATGGCGAACACCGACTACATCCAGTTCTTCCTCACCGACGTGCTACGTCTCCGTGACCGGCGACACCGCCCCTGGTCACCTGCACCGAGAACATCCTGCGGCGGCCCCGCCCCCGAGGGCGGCGACGAGCTCGGTCCGCTCGTGGGCCAGCTCGTGGTCGCCACCAACGCGTTCCGGCGCACGCCCTCCGGCTGGAAACTCTGGTCGCACCACGCCTCCCCCGTGATGGCCGAGACGGAGGACGAGGAGGGCGAGGAGACACCTTCCTGACCCGGGAGAACCAAGAAGTGGTTGGAATCACGGACCGGCGGGTATGGGCGGCTACCAACCCGTGATCCACCGGGACCGCCAGGGCGAACGCACGGTGAAACCTCCTGGCCTCCACCGGCCCCACACCCCCGTGGCCCGGCACTGTCGGTGCCCGCGGGTAGATTCGACTGAGGTCGGCGTACCGCCCCGCACGCGGTGCGCACCGGCCGAGACCGACGACTGCAGGAGTGATTCGCGTGGATCGTGTCGCGCTGCGCGGCCTCCAAGGCCACGCGGGCACCACGGTGTGTTCCCCAAGGAGCGCGAGGGACGGCCAGACCTTCCCTCGTGGACATCGTCCTTGGCCTGGACACCCGACCGGCCGCGGCCGACGACGACCTGGCGAAGACCGTGCACTACGGCATCGTGGCCGAGGAGGTCGTGGCCGTGGTCGAGGGCGAGCCCGTCAACCTGGTCGAGACGCTCGCCGAGCGCATCGCCCAGGTCTGCCTGAAACACAGAAGGGGTCGAGGAGGTCGAGGTCTGCGTCCACAAGCCGGACGCTCCGATCACCGTCCCCTTCAACGACGTGACCGTCACCATCATCCGAGCCGTGTATGAGCGCCCCCTTCACCAAGGGTCCCAGCGACCCGACCGTACAGCCGGTGCCCGCCTCCGTCATCGAGCAGGTCGACGCCGCCGACACCACGCTGTCCAACCCCAAGCGCGCGGTGATCGCCCTCGGCGCCAACCTCGGCAACCGCCTGGAGCCCTCCAGGGCGCCATCGACGCGCTGGAGGACACCCCGGGCGTGCGGGTCAAAGGGGTCTCGCCGGTGTACGAGACGGAGCCGTGGGGCGTCGACCCCGACAGCCAGCCGTCGTACTTCAACGCGGTCGTGATCCTCAAGACCACCCTGCCCCCGTCCTCCCTGCTGGAGCGGGCGCACGCCGTGGAGGAGGCCTTCCACCGCGTCCGCGACGAGCGCTGGGGCCCGCGCACCCTCGACGTCGACATCGTCGCCTACGCCGAGGTCGTCTCCGACGATCCGCACCTGACCCTGCCCCACCCGCGCGCCCACGAACGCGCCTTCGTGCTCGCCCCCTGGCACGACGTGGACCCCGGGGCCCAGCTGCCGGGACACGGCCCGGTCGCCGACCTCCTGGACTCCGTCACCAGGGACGGCATCGCGCCCCGCGCCGACCTGGAACTCCGGCTGCCCGAGTAGTCGTTAAGGTCGACAGGGTCGGACGGCCACGCAGGGGAACCGAAGGGACACCGGGACACCGTGAAAGAGTTGCGCATCAGGGTGCTGGCCGGCGTGTTCGTCGTGGCCGGGATCCTGTCCTGGGCGGGCGCCCGTCTGTGGAACTCGATCGGGACTCTCCCCGAGCGTCCCCCTGGCCGCCCCCCGTCGTGCTCGCGCTGATCGCCGTGATCCTGCTGGCGACGGCCCTGTCGATCCGCGCCCGTCTGAAGGCCCAGCGGGACCGTGTCCCGGACGCCAAGGGCGTCGACCCGATGATGGCGGCCCGCGCGGTCGTCTTCGGCCAGGCCAGCGCCCTGGTGGCCGCCCTCGTCGCCGGTATGTATGGCGGCATGGGCGCCTTCCTGCTGGAGTACCTCGACGTCCCGGCCCGCCGCGACCAGGCCATCTACGCCGGCTTCTCGGTCGTGGCGGGTATCGGCGTGATAGCTGCCGCGATCTTCCTGGAGCGCGTCTGCAAGCTCCCGGAGGACCGAGGACGACGACCACCCGGGCGCGGCCACGGCGGCCTGACCCGCCTGCGCGCCGGCGGTCGCGTGGGGGTCCGCCAGGCTCGGCGCCGACGGGCGTCAGCGCGCCATTATCAGGCTCATCGCCTCGTTGCGCGTGGCGACGTCGCGCAGCTGTCCGCGCACCGCCGACGTCAGGGTCTTCGCGCCGGGCTTGCGAATGCCGCGCATCGACATGCACATGTGCTCGCACTCCGACGACGATCACACCGCGCGGCTCCAGGATCTCCATCAGGGAGTCCGCGATCTGCGTGGTGAGACGTTCCTGCACCTGCGGGCGGCGGGCGTAGACGTCCACGAGACGCGCCAGCTTGGACAGACCGGTGATCTTGCCGTTGGTGGACGGGATGTAGCCGACGTGCGCCGCGCCGCGGAACGGCACCAGGTGGTGCTCACAGGTCGAGAACACCTCGATGTCCTTCACCAGGACCATCTCGTCGTGCCCGAGGTCGAACGTCGTCGTCAGCACGTCCCGGGGCTCCTGCCACAGCCCCGCGAAGATCTCCTTGTACGCCCGCGCCACGCGCGCCGGCGTCTCCCTCAGACCCTCGCGGTCCGGGTCCTCGCCGACCGCGATCAGCAGTTCGCGTACGGCGTTCTCGGCCCGCTTCTCGTCGAACTCGCCGATCTGGCCCTCGCCGTCCAGCGTCACGGGGTCGGTCATCTGGTGCCTCGTTCCTGTCCTGTCCTGCGGTCGGCATACGGAAATGCCGCACCCCCAAGGCTAGAACCTGGGGGGTGCGGCACACAGATCCGGGCCTGGTGGGGCCGCCGGGAGTGGCTGGGTCAGCTCTCCGGGCGTTCCTCCGGGGCTCGTTCCGGAGCCGGGGCCGGCTCCGGCGTGGTGCTCTTGGCGGTGGAGATCGCCGCCGGCGCGCACCGTTCGCTCCGTTCGTCAGGGCGAGCTCCTTCGGGGAGAGCACCGGCGGACGGGTCGAGGGCGTGCGGCGGGAGGACCGCCGGTCCAGGCGGGCCTGGCCGGGCGCTTGACGATCTGGGCGAAGACCTCGGCGATCTCCTCCTTGCCGAGCGTCTCCTTCTCCAGCAGGGCGAGGACGAGGTTGTCGAGGACGTCGCGGTTCTCGACGAGGATCTCCCAGGCCTCGTTGTGCGCCGTCTCGATGAGCTTCTTGACCTCTTCGTCGACCAGCGCGGCGACTTCTTCCGAGTAGTCGCGCTGGTGCGCCATCTCACGGCCCAGGAACGGCTCGCTGTTGTCGCCGCCGAACTTGATCGCGCCGAGGCGCTCGGTCATGCCGTACTGAGTGACCATCGCGCGGGCCACGCTGGTGGCCTTCTCGATGTCGTTGGCGGCACCCGTCGTCGGGTCGTGGAAGACCCGTTCCTCGGCCGCGCGGCCGCCAGCATGTAGGCGAGCTGGTCGAGCATCTCGTTGCGCGTGGTCTAGTACTTGTCCTCGTCCGGGAGCACCATCGTGTAACCGAGGGCCCGGCCTCTCGACAGGATCGTGATCTTGTGGACCGGATGCGGAGTTCGGTGAGGCCGCCGCGACCAGGGCGTGTCCGCCGTGGTACGCGGTGATCTTCTTCTCCTTGTCCGACATGATCCGGGTCCGCTTCTGCGGGCCCAGCGACCACGCGGTCGTATCGTCCAGCATGTGGTTGTCGATCAGCTTCTGGTCGCTGCGGGCCGTCAGCAGGGCGGCCTCGTTCAGCACGTTGGCCAGATCGGCACCGGTCATGCCGGGCGTAAGGCGGGCGACGGCCGACAGGTCGACGTCGGGAGCGACCGGCTTGCCCTTCTGGTGAACGTTGAGGATCTCAGCACGGCCCTGCATGTCCGGACGGTCGACGGCGATCTGCCGGTCGAAGCGGCCGGGGCGCAGCAGCGCCGGGTCGAGGATGTCCGGACGGTTCGTCGCGGCGATGAGGATCACGCCGCCCTGACGTCGAAGCCGTCCATCTCGACGAGCAGCTGGTTCAACGTCTGCTCACGCTCGTCGTGACCGCCGCCGAGGCCGGCGCCGCGTGGCGGCCGACCGCGTCGATCTCGTCGACGAAGACGATGGCGGGCGCGTTCGCCTTGGCCTGCTCGAACAGGTCACGGACCCGGGAGGCACCGACACCGACGAACATCTCGACGAAGTCGGAACCGGAGATCGAGTAGAACGGCACGCCCGCCTCGCCCGCGACGGCACGCGCGAGCAGGGTCTTGCCGGTGCCGGGCGGGCCGTACAGCAGCACGCCCTTGGGGATCTTGGCGCCGACGGCCTGAACTTGGCCGGCTCCTGCAGGAACTCCTTGATCTCGTGGAGTTCCTCGACGGCCTCGTCCGAGCCGGCGAGTCCGAGAACGTCGTCTTCGGGGTGTCCTTGGTGATGAGCTTCGCCTTGGACTTGCCGAAGTTCATGACGCGGGAGCCGCCGCCCTGCATCTGGTTCATCAGGAACAGGAAGATGACCACGATGAGGACGAACGGAAGCAGGGTGATCAGAAGCCCGACGAACGGGTTCTGCTTCGACGGCGACACCGTGTAGCCGTCGGGGATCTGCTTGTCCTGGTACTTGTTCTGCAGCGTGCTGGCGAGGGTCACGCCCTGGTCGCCGATGTAGCTCGCCTGGATCTTCGAGCTGCCCTCGACCTTTTCGCCGTCCTTGAGCTGAACCTTGATGTTCTGCTCGTCGCCGGTGGTCAGCTTGGCCGACTCGACCCTGTTGTCGTTGATCGCCTGGACGACCTGGCCAGTGTCCACCGTCTTGTAGCCGCCGGACGAGCCGACGACCTGCATCAACACGACCACGGCAAGGACGGCCAGCACGATCCACATGATTGGCCCACGGAAGTATCGCTTCACGTCCATCCACACGGAGCGGTGGCGCCCCGTCCCTCCTGCCATAGTGAGTTTGATAAGACAGTTCTTCTGACGGTACCCCAGCCCGGCGGCCCTCAGCCGCACGGGACCGCTGGCTTCCCGTCTGCATGCTCCAACGGCGCGGAGGCCTCCAGGGTCCCGGTAGCCCCCCGATACGCCGTGGCGCCCGCTACGAGGCCGTGTCAGCCGCCGTAGACGTGGGGCGCGAGCGTACCGACGAACGGAAGGTTCCGGTACTTCTCGGCGTAGTCGAGGCCGTAGCCGACGACGAACTCGTTGGGGATGTCGAATCCGACCCACTCCACGTCGATGGCGACCTTCGCGGCGTCCGGCTTCGGCGCTGCAGCGTGCACACCTTGAGGGAGGCGGGCTCGCGCGAGCCGAGGTTGGAGATCAGCCAGGACAGGGTCAGGCCGGGAGTCGATGATGTCCTCGACGATCAGGACGTGCCTGCCCTTGATGTCTGGTGTCGAGGTCCTTGAGGATCCGCACCACGCCGGAGGACTGGGTGCCCGCGCCGTACGAGGACACCGCCATCCAGTCCATCGTGACAGGGGTGGACAGCGACCGGGCGAGGTCCGCCGATGACCATCACGGCGCCCTTGAGGACACCGACGATGAGCAGGTCCTTGCCCGCGTACTCCGCGTCGATCTTCGCGGCCAGCTCAGCCAGCTTCGCGTCGATCTCTTCCTTGGTGATGAGTACCTTCTCGAGGTCGGCACCCATGTCGTTCGCGTCCACCCGCATCACTTTCGAGTCGTCCCACCGGCCACTCCGGAGCGCCCCGGCGATCCGTACGCGGATCGGTGGGAGGGTCCGGATTCAGCCTTGCCGAATCACCAGTCTGCCACCCTGCCGCCGGGCGACGACTTGCCGGGAGGTTGATGTCCCCCTGACGCACGCCAGCCGGTGATCAACCAGTCGATTTCCTCGATGTGGCGGGCGAACAGCGCGCCCGTGAGGGCGCGCCGGCCTCGATGGCGGCGCGGCGCAGGATCCGGCGGCGTACGGCGGGCGGGAGGGCGTGGGAAGCTTGGCGCACTCCAGCATGCCCCGCGCGTCGCGGACGCCGGCCTCGGCCTGGCGGGCCCGAAGGTGTCGAGGGCGTCGGCGTCGTCCCGGGAGAGTTGCGCCGACACGGGCGAGGGCCTCGACGACGCCCTTGCCGAGCGCGCCGCCTTCCCAGGGCGGGCCAGGCCCTCATGGCACCGCAGCCGGAGCAGGTCGGTTGACTACGCCAGGTCCGGCGTTGTGCGGGTCGTCCCCGGGACGGGCGGGACTGGACCCATGCAGGCCTTGCGGGCGGTCTGCCGGTCGACCTGGAGGAAGGGGGCGCCGGTAACGGCCCGCCGGCCCCCAGACGCCGGCCATGCCCGACGGAGAGCGGATGCCGGGCGCGCGGGCGAGGAGCCCAGCAGGACGGTCTCGGCCTGATGGTCGTCGCGAGGTGTGGCCGAGCAGGACGGCGGCGGCGCCGTGGCGGGCGGCGGCGGCGTCCAGGGCGGCGTAGCGGGCGTCGCGGGCGGCGGCTTCGGGCCCGCCCCCGCGGCCGACGGTCCCTGGCGGTGGCCTCGACGGGGTCCAGGCCGAGTTCGCGCAGACGCAGGACGACCTCTTCGGCGCGCAGGTCCGAGCCGTTCTGCAGGCCGTGGTCGACGGTGACCGCCGCCGGCGCGGATGCCGAGCCGGGGGCCTCGAAGGCGAGGGCGGAGGCGAGTGCCATGGAGTCGGCGCCGCCGGAGCAGGCCACGAGCACGAGCGGCGACGCCGGGAGTCCGGCCTCGCGGTCCGGCACGCGGTCGGCGGCCGTCGCGGCGGAACGCCGGCCGTGGTTTTCAGTTCGGTGAGGATGTCGTGGAGGACGCGGCGGACCGCCAGGCGTATCGCCGCGACCGCAGGATGGGGACCCATGTCCGGTGCCCTTCATGAAGTTGTCGGGGGTGAGCCCGAGATTCGGTCACGCAGAGTGTGTAGATGGTGACAGAAACGGGCCGTTCCCCGGAGCATCGCACGCCTGTCGAGGGCTCACGGTCCCTCGGACGGGTGATTGGAGGGGCGTTCGACTGCCGTCGGCCGGATTCGTTTCGCGCCCGCCCACGGGGCTCACGACTCCGGCTTGCGGTCACCCGCGCGATCCAGTCCGCCGGTTTGGCGATCTCCGACTTGGTGGGGAGGGTGTTGGGCGAGGTCCAGACGCGGTTGAAACCGTCCATGCCGCACTCGTCGACGACGGCCCGCACAAGCGTTCGCCGTCCCGGTACTGACGGAGCTTGGCGTCCAGGCCGAGCAGCTTGCGCAGCGCCATGTCGAGGCGGGAGGCGCCCTTGGCGCGGCGCTGCTGGAACTTCTCGCGGATCTCCCCGACGCTCGGCACGACCGCCGGGCCGACGCCGTCCATCACGAAGTCGGCGTGCCCCTCCCAGCAGGGACATCACGGCGGTGAGCCGGCCGAGGACCTCCCGCTGGGCCGGGGTCTGCACCAGCTCCACCAGCGACCGGCCGCCGTCGTCCTCCTCGGCCTCGGGGCGGCCCCCGGCGAGCGTCTGGGCGGCCTCGCGGACGCTCCAGCACGGTCGTCAGGGTCGACGTCGGTCTCCCGCGAGGAACGACTGGATTTCGCCCTCCAGGTGGTCGCGCAGCCAGGGGGGCACCGCGGTGAACTGCGTGCGGTGCGTCTCCTCGTGCAGGCAGACCCACAGGCGGAAGTCGTGGGGGCTCGACGTCGAGTTCGCGCTCCACGTGCACGATGTTCGGCGCGACGAGCAGCAGCCGGCCGCCGCCGTTCGCGCCGGCGGGAGTTCGCGGGTGGCCGGGGCGAAGGTCTCGTACTGGCCGAGGACGCGCGGGGACAGGAACGACAGCAGCATGCCCAGCTCCACTGGGCCTTGCGCCGCCGACGGCGCCGAGGACCGCGTTGCCCGCGCCGTCGCCGCGCCGCTCCTGCATCTTCTCCAGCAGGGGCTTGAGGATCTCCCGGAACCCGGCGACGTTCGCCCGGACCCAGCCGGGACGGTCGACGACCAGGACGGGGGTGTCGTGGGCCTCCTCGGTGGCCATACAAGTGAAGCCCCGGACGTGTTCACTCCGGGCTTTGGCATGGCGGCGAAGTTCCGCGACGACGGCCCTCACCTCGTCGCGGCTCACCTCGGGGCCCGGCCGTACGAGCCGGGTCGCGGTCGCCACCGCGAGGTTCCAGTCGACCATGCCGGAATTTGCGCCGATGCTCGTCATGCGTCAACGTGTACGTGAGCGCTGCCGTTGGGGGCAGGCTGTGCGGGGCGCAGGGGTGGGCGGTGGGGTCGGCGAGGGCCGGAGTCCGTTTGGAAGCACCCCGGCGTTATGGGCACTGGCGGCGGCGTGCGGCGCGCTTGACGACGCCAAGGTCGTCGCCAAGCGGTCAAGGGCGTTCTGGGCCGCCCACACATCCGTCGTGTCCGAAGGCCAGGAAGGCGAAGCAGGAGGCAACCCCTCTTCGGTGACCATGGTGCCTGCGAGGGTGTTGACGCCCGTCAGGTGCCGGTCTTGGCGCGGACCAGGCCGGCCGCGCCGTCCGTGTAGCGGCTGGTCAGCGATGCCGGTGAAGCCGGCGACGGGGGAGGACCGGTGAGAGATGGGGCCGGAACTCGGGCCGGTCCGGGTAGGCGGCCTTGGCCAGCAGGCGGTGAGCAGCTCGGCGGTGATGCGGTCCGGTGGGGTCCCAGGCCGCTGCCGTAGTGGAGAGCGAGCACCGCGCACGGGCAGGCCCAGCTGTTTCAGGCGGGCGGAACGGCGGCGGAGACCCGTCGAAGTCGGCGGCCTCGCCGGACGCCAGGGCGGTATTGGCGGGCCAGGGCCTCGGCGATGTCGTTGTCGCTGTGGGTCGGCATCCGCTCGACCAGGGACGCCGAGGTGGGGGCGAGGAGACGGTGGGGAGGGTGTCGGCGCGGTCAGGTCGCCCTTGAAGGAACCGGGGGGCGACGCGGTGATGCCGTGCTGCCACTCGAGGAAGTCGGCGAAGGTGCGGGCGGCGTCGGCGGCGGGTCGAAGACACGCGCGGGACAGGGCCGCTGGTGGGTCGTGCGTGCGGGCCTCGTCGGCCATGAGGGCGGTGACGCGGGCGAGGTTCTCGTTGACCCCGATCGGGTGCGTTTCCGTACCGGCGTGAAGCGTCGTGTCGTAGGACAGCGTCACCTAGCACGTCCCGTTTCTTCAGGGCGGCGGCGGTCTTCTCGAAGAGGGTGCGCAGGCTCGCGAGGGCCTCTGGCGTCGCTCTGCGCGCGGTGAGGGTGGGGTCGCCGCCGCCGACCAGGACGAGTTCGCCGGTGTCGGCCTCCAGGGCGGTGCGAGGTGGTGAGGCGGTGGTCGGGGCCGAGGGCGGTGAGGGCGGCGACGGCGGTGGCGATCTTGGTGGTGGAGGGGGGTGAAGCGCCGTGTCGGCGCCGCGGCCGTACAGGCGCTCGCCGGTGGTGAGGTCGACGACGGCCGCCCCCGGTGGGTGCCGAGCGCCGGGTCGTCGAGGAGGGGCCTAGGACGTCCGCGAGGGCCTATGGCGGTCGGCGCCGCCTTGGCCGCCGCCCGTACTCCGCCGAGGAGTCGTCGACAGGCCCGCCAGACGGAGTCGGCGCTGGGCGCGGGCGGGGCGCCCCGGACGTCGTACCGGATCCCCGGATCGCCAGGCCGTGATCTACGCCACCCGTGCGCTCCAGGGCGATGGCCCGGTCCCGCTCGGCCGTACGCTGACCCGTGGAGTCCAGGGGCCGGCGGCGGTCACCACACCCTGGCGGCGGAGAGCCAGCCCGGCGGTGGCGGCACCGGCGGTGTACTGCTGCGGTCTTCGGCCTCGTTACTGCAGCGGCGCCGTGGTCCGCGCGAACCGCGCGAACCGCGGTTTGTCGGCCCGCGCGGCGCGTGCGAGAGGGGACGTACGGCGCCCGCCGCGCGCACCACGTGCGGTCTCGCGGCCCGCCAAGGCCTCAGCTCTGGCTATCAGTCACCAGCCCCTTTCGCGATCACACACACCTGCGTGAGGGACACTTAATCACCAGAACTTATGTGCTGATCATGGAGGAGCGTCCGGTGGAGTTCGACGTCACGATCGAGATCCCGAAGGGTTCGCGGAATGGGTACGAGGTGGACCACGGCGACCGGTCGTATCCGCCTGGACCGCCGCCTTCTTCACCTCGCGACCGCCTACCCGACCGATTACGGCTCGTCGAGAACACCCTCGGCGAGGACGGCGACCCGCTGGACGCGCTGGTCATCCTGGACGAGCCGACCTTCCCGGGCTGCCTCTTCATCCGCTGCCGCGCGATCGGCATGTTCCGGGATGACGGACGAGGCCGGCGGCGACGACAAGCTGCTGTGCGTGCCGTCGACCGACCCGCGCACGTGGAGCACCTGCGTGACATCCACCACGTGTCGGAGTTCGACCGCCTGGAGATCCAGCACTTCTTCGAGGTCTACAAGGACCTGGAGCCCGGCAAGTCCGTCGAAGGCGCCGACTGGGTGGGCCGCACCGAGGCCGAGGCCGAGATCGAGCGGTCCTACAAGCGCTTCAAGGACCAGGGCGGCCACTGATCACTGATCAGGTCACTTCCGTAACGGGCCGCACGCATGACGCGTGCGGCCCGTTCCGCTTGGCTGCGGCATACTGAGGGGCTACAGGCAGGGAGGGTGTGTACGGATCAGGGAGCGTTGCGCAGGTGACGGAGGCGGAGGACCGCAAGCCGCAGTCGGACGAGGCCCGCAGTGCCTTCCGGCCGCCCGGCTCAGTCGCGGCGTCGATCGACGGCGAGTCGTCGACGACGTCCGAGTTCGAGATCCCGCAGGGGCTGGCCGTCCCGCGGAACGCCGGCACGGAGTCCGAGACGACCTGGAGTTCTCGCTGCCGGAGGGACTGGACACGCTCCCGGCGGCGCCCGCGGAGGGCGAGGGGTCGGCGTTCACCACGCCCAGCACGTACCACGCCTGGACCGCGCCGGCCGCGTTCACTCCGGCGAGCGGCTTCCCGGCGGTGAACCTCACGGACGTGCCCTGGCAGGACCGGATGCGCGCGATGCTGCGCATGCCGGTGGCCGAGCGGCCCGCGCCCGAGACGGCGCAGCGGCACGACGACGACACCGGCCCGGCCGTCCCGCGCGTGCTCGACCTGACCCTGCGTATCGGGGAGCTGCTGCTGGCGGGCGGTGAGGGCGCCGAGGACGTGGAGGCGGCGATGTTCGCCGTCTGCCGGTCCTACGGCCTGGACCGCTGCGAGCCGAACGTCACCTTCACCCTGCTGTCGATCTCCCACCAGCCGTCCCTGGTCGAGGACCCGGTGACGGCCTCGCGGACGGTCCCGCCGCCGGGGCACCGACTACACGCGGCTCGCGGCCGTCTTCCACCTGGTGGACGACCTCAGCGACCCGGACACGAACATCTCCCCTGGAGGAGGGCCTACCGGCGCCTCGCGGAGATGCGCCGCAACCGGCACCCGTACCCCCACCTGGGTGCTGACCACGGCGAGCGGACTCGCTCGCGGGCGCGGCGTCCGTGCTCGTCGGCGGTGGGCTGACCGTTTTCGTCGCGGCCATGCTGGGCTCGATGCTCGGTGACCGGCTGGCCTGGCTGTGCGCCGGGCGCGGGCTGCCGGAGTTCTACCAGTTCGCGGTGGCCGCGATGCCGCCGGCCGCGATGGGGATCGCGCTGACGCTGGTCCACGTCGACGTGAAGGCGTCGGCGGTCATCACCGGTGGCCTGTTCGCGCTGCTGCCGGGGCGGGCGCTGGTCGCGGGGGTGCAGGACGGGCTGACCGGCTTCTACATCACCGCCGCGGCGCGCCTGCTGGAGGTCATGTACTTCTTCGTGAGCATCGTCGCCGGGGTGCTGGTCGTGCTGTACTTCGGCGTCCAGCTGGGCGCCGAGCTCAATCCGGACGCCCAGCTGGGCACGGGCGACGAGCCCCTCGTCCAGATCGGCGCGTCGATGCTGCTGTCGCTGGCCTTCGCGATCCTGCTCCAGCAGGAACGATCCACCGTGCTGGCGGTCACCCTCAACGGGGGCGTCGCCTGGAGCGTGTACGGCGCGATGCACATCGCCGGCGACATCTCGCCGGTGGCGTCCACGGCCGCCGCGGCGGGGCTGGTGGGCCTGTTCGGGCAGCTGATGTCCCGGTACCGGTTCGCGTCGGCGCTGCCGTACACGACCGCGCCATCGGGCCGCTGCTGCCCGGTTCGGCGACGTACTTCGGGCTGCTGGCGATCGCGCAGAGCGAGGTCGACAAGGGGCTCGTGTCCCTGTCGACGGCCGTGGCGCTCGCCATGGCCATCGCCATCGGGGGTGAACCTCGGTGGGGAGATCTCGCGGCTGTTCCTGAAGGTGCCGGGGCGGCGAGCGCCGCGGGGCGCCGGGCGGCGAAGCGGACGCGAGGGTTCTAGCTCCGGGGTGCGGTGTCCTTTTGGGCGCCGGCCGCCTACTGGCTCGGGACTGCGGCTTCGTAGGCGGCTGCGGGTCCGTTGTGGCTTGTGCCGCCCACGCGGCGGAGCCGCACGTCGATACAGCCCCGCGCCCCTGGGCGGGCCTCAGCGGCCTTGGTGGTAGGGGGTACTGCCCGCCCTGCTGGTCGCCGTACGGCTGCTGGCCGTAGTTCTGCGGGGTACTGCTGGGCGTACGGCTGCTGCTGGCCGTAGGGCTGGTCGTAGCCGGCTGCTGCTGCGGCTGCTGGTACTGCTGCTGGGGCGGGTACGGGTCCACCCTGCGGAGCTGGGTCGTGGCGTCGTCCATGACCGGGTACTGGGCTGCTCGTACTGCTGCTGCACCGGCGTCGGCTGCGGCTCGGCGGCGGCGCGCTTCTTCTTGCCTCGCTCGCGGAAGTACTCGATGGCGATCGGGACGACCGAGAGCACGACGATCAGGACCAGGATCGGCTCGACGTTGGTCCGGATGAACTCGATCTGGCCGAGCCAGTAGCCCGCGAGAGTGACGCCGGAGCCCCAGGCCACGCCGCCGATGATGTTGTACGTCAGGAAGGTGCGGTACTTCATGCGGCCGGCGCCCGCCACGATGGGGGCGAAGGTGCGCACGATCGGCACGAAGCGGGCCAGGACGATCGCCTTGGGCCCGTACTTCTCCATGAACTCGTGGGCCTTGTCCAGGTTCTCCTGTTTGAAGAGCTTGGAGTTGGGGCGGTTGAAGAGCTTGGGACCGAGAAACTTGCCGATCATGTAGCCCACTTGGTCGCCGATGACGGCGGCCAGCACGATCAGGTGCACACCAGCCACAGCGGCTGGCTGATGTACTCGCCCTGGGCGACGAAGAGGCCCGCGGTGAACAGCAGCGAGTCGCCGGGCAGGAACGCGAAGAGTCCGGACTCGGCGAAGACGATGAGCAGGATGCCCGGCAGAGCGAAGGTCTCGATCAGATAGTCCGGGCTGAGCCACTCGGGGCCGAGCGCAAGGGTGGTCACGGGATTGTGGCTCCTGCTGCTGGGGGAGGCGGGCTGGGACCTGGCTGCCCAAACGTATAACGCAGCCGTGGCGTTCCAGGTTCCACGGGAGTCCTGGGGGTGCACTGTGACGTTCCCCGGGGAAACCCTGAGAACCATGGGTATTGAAGAATACGGCGGCGGACAGGGCCCCGGGCCCGAGGTGCTCGTCGTGACCACGAACGACCTGCCGGGCCATCGCGTGCAGGAGGTGCTCGGGGAGGTCTTCGGACTGGACCGTGCGCTCCCGGCACCTGGGGAGCCAGATCGGTGCCGGGCTGAAGTCGATGGTCGGCGGTGAGCTGCGCGGGCTCACCAAGACGCTGGTCGAGACCCGCAACGAGGCGATGGAACGCCTGGTGGAGCAGGCACGCGCGCGTGGCGCCAACGCGGTGCTGGCGTTCCGCTTCGACGTGACGGCGGCCGCGGACGTGGGCACCGAGGTGTGCGCGTACGGGACGGCGGTGGTCGTGGCCCGGGAGTGAACCGGGCCACGACCACCGCTCAGGCGGTGTGGCGGACGGCGTTCGCGAGGATCGCGTCGCGCATGTAGGCGGCGAGGCCCGGCTTGGCGGCGTCGATGTTTCGCGTGAAACGTTCGTCCGACACGTACATCTCGCCCAGGCAGGTGTGTGCATCTCGTACCCGCAGTCGTAGTGGTTGCGGGCGATCCCCTGCCGGTGGTCCTCGGCGACGTCCATGGCCGCCTCGGAGTCGGCGGGCTCACCGGCGTCCATCAGGGCGACGAAGCGCCGGGTGAGCTCGTCGGCCTCGTCCTGGATACGCTGCCAGTCCTCCTTGGTGTACGAGGCGGTCTTCTGCCGCGACTGGCGGTAGGCGTCGGTGTCGCCCCAGCGTTCCTGGACCTCCTCTGGTACTCGTCGGGGTCGAAGTCGCCGAAGACCTCGAACTTCTCCTCGGGCGTGAGGTTGATGCCCATGCTGCGTGCCCTCCATGGCCTGCTCCACGGCCGCCGCCATCTTCTCCAGCTTCTCGATCCGGGCGGTCAGCAACTCGTGCTGGCGGCGCAGGTGCGCGCGCGGGTCCACGTCCGGGTCGTCGAGCAGGGCCGCGACCTCGTCGAGCGGGAAGCCCAGCTCCCGGTAGAACAGGATCTGCTGCAGCCGGTCGAGGTCGGCGTCGTTGTAACGCCGGTGGCCCGCGTGGCTGCGCTCGCTGGGTACGAGCAGGCCGATGTCGTCGTAGTGGTGCAGGGTGCGCACCGTCACTCCGGCGAAGCCGGCGACCTGTCCTACGGAGTAGCTCACTTCCGCTCCTTCCTCTGACGCCCTCCACGCTGCCGCCTCACGTGACGTGAGGTGCAAGCCCGAGTGCGGGGCCCGGTCCACGGACCTACCGTCGTTTGCATGCCACTGCACCAGGGCCCCACGCGTCCCACGACGACGACCGTGACCGGCGCCGGCTCGCCGTCAACCCGTTCCACGGGGCGACGAACCCCTCGGCGGCATGACGGAGGCGCCGCCGACCCACCGGCTCCCCGACTCCCCGCTGCCCCCGGAGACGGCGTACCGGCTGGTCCACGACGAACTGATGCTGGACGGCAACGCGCGGCTGAACCTGGCCACCTTCGTCACCACCTGGGATGGAGCCGCAGGCCGGGGTGCTGATGAGCGAGTGCCGGGACAAGAACATGATCGACAAGGACGAGTATCCCCGCACCGCCGAGCTGGAGCGGCGCTGTGTGGCGATGCTCGCCGACCTGTGGCACGCGCCCGACCCCTCGGCGGTGGTGGGCTGTTCGACGACCGGATCGAGCGAGGCGTGCATGCTGGCCGGGATGGCGCTGAAGCGACGCTGGGCGCTGCGCAACGCCGACCGGTATCCGGCACAGGACGTGCGGCCCAATCTCGTCATGGGCGTGAACGTGCAGGTCTGCTGGGAGAAGTTCTGCAACTTCTGGGAGGTCGAGGCCCGGCAGGTGCCGATGGAGGGCGACCGTTTCCATCTCGATCCGCAGGCCGCCGCCGAGCTGTGCGACGAGAACACCATCGGGGTCGTCGGCATCCTCGGCTCCACCTTCGACGGGTCCTACGAGCCGGTCGCCGACCTGTGCGCGGCCCTGGACGCGCTCCAGGAACGGGCCGGGCTGGACATCCCCGGTGCACGTCGACGGGGCCTCCGGTGCCATGGTCGCGCCCTTCCTCGACGAGGACCTGGTGTGGGACTTCCGGCTGCCGAGGGTCGCCTCGATCAACACCTCGGGGCACAAGTACGGCCTCGTCTACCCCGGCGTCGGCTGGGCCCTGTGGCGGGACGCGGAGGCGCTGCCGGAGGAGCTGGTCTTCCGGGTCAACTACCTGGGCGGCGACATGCCGACCTTCGCGCTGAACTTCTCCCGGCCCGGCGCGCAGGTGGTCGCGCAGTACTACACCTTCCTGCGGCTGGGCCGCGAGGGCTACCGGGCGGTGCAGCAGGCCTCGCGGGACATCGCGCGGGGCTCGCCGACCGGGTGGCGGCGCTCGGCGACTTCCGGCTGCTCACGCGCGGCGACCAGCTGCCGGTGTTCGCCTTCACGACGGCCGACGACGTGACGGCGTACGACGTGTTCGACGTCTCCCGGCGGCTGCGGGAGGGCGGCTGGCTGGTGCCCGCGTACACCTTCCCCGCCGCACCGCGAGGACCCGTCCGTGCTGCGCGTGGTGTGCCGCAACGGCTTCTCGGCCGACATGGCCGACCTGCTGGCGGAGGAGCTGGAGCGGCTGCTGCCCTCGCTGCGCCGGCAGCCGCGCCCGCTGACCGGCGACAAGGGCGCGGCGACCGGTTTCCACCACTAGGGGCGCCCCGGGGGCGGCTATCGGCTGGAGGCGCGCGAACCTCCGTACCGCCAGCGGGAAGAACACCGCGAGCAGGGCCAGCGGCCAGGCGACGGCCGCCCAGACGTGGCCGGGCTCGCCGCCGGGGCCGCCGAACAGGTCGCGTACGGCCGTGGCGGTCTGGGACATCGGGTTCCACTGGACGACCGTGCCGAGCCAGCCCGGCATGGCCTCCGGCGTGGCGAAGGCGTTGGAGAGGAAGCCGACCGGCCAGACCAGGATCTGCACCGCCTGCACCAGCTCCGGCTTCCCGGCCACCAGGGCCAGGAAGATGCCGATCCACAGCATCGCGAACCGGAAGAGCAGCAGCAGGCCCACCGCCCCCAGGAAGGCGCCGGGGCCGCCCTGCGCCCGCCAGCCGAGCGCGTACCCGACGGCGATCAGCACCGTGAGGCCGAGCGCCGACTGCATCATGTCGGCGGCCGAACGTCCCACGAGCACCGCGCCGTTGGCCATCGGCAGGGAACGGAAGCGGTCGACGACGCCCTTCTCGAGATCCCGGGTGACGGCGACCATCGTGCCCTCCAGGCCGAAGGCCATGGTGAGAGGCCAGCATCCCGGGGATCAGGTAGTCGAGGTAGTCGCCGCTCACGCCCCGGCCGCCGCCGACCAGGTAGCCGAACATCAGCAGCAGCATCACCGGAAGACCAGATTGACGACCACCGCGACCGGCTGCCGGCGCCCAGCGGGCCAGTTCACGGCGGGTCATGGTCCAGGAGTCGGTCAGGGGCGTACGTCGCGGGGTTGGCGACGGTGTTCATGACGGTGCTCGTACTCACACGGCCTCCTTGGTGCGGTCGGTGAGGTGCAGGAACACCTCGTCCAGGGTCGGGCGGCGCAGGGCGACGTCCTCCGCCTCCAGACCGCGGCCACCTCCAGCGCCCGTACGACGCCGGAGAGCGCCGCCATGCGGTCGGTGACCGGCGCGCTGAGCAGCCGGCGGTCGGGGTCGACGCGGACGCCGGTGAGGGGCAACAGGGCCGCCGCGGCGGTCAGTTGTCCGGCGTCGCGCAGGACGACGTCGACGCGGTCGCCGCCGGTGGCGGCCTTCAGTTCGTCCGCGGTGCCGTCGGCGACGACCCGGCCGGCGTCGACGACCGAGATGCGGTCGGCGAGCTGGTCGGCCTCCTCCAGGTACTGGGTGGTGAGCAGGACCGTCGTGCCGCCGTCGACCAGGGAGCGGACCGAGTCCCACACCTCGGCGCGGCCGCGCGGGTCGAGGCCGGTGGTCGGCTCGTCCAGGAAGAGCACCTCCGGTTCGGTGATCAGGGACGCGGCGAGGTCCAGGCGGCGCCGCATACCGCCGCTGTAGGCACCGACCGGTTTGCGCCCGGTGTCGGTGAGGTCGAAGCGGGCGAGCAGTTCGTCGGCACGCGCGCGTGCCCGCCGGGCGCCCAGGTGGTGCAGGCGGCCGAACATTCCAGGTTCTGCCGGCCGCCGAGTTCCTCGTCGAGCGCCGCGTGCTGGCCGAGCAGTCCGATGCGCAGCCGTACGGCGTACGCCTGGGTGAGGACGTCGTTCCGGCCACCTCCACCCGGCCCGCGTCGGGACGCAGGAGGGGTGGACAGGATCCGGACCAGCGTCGTCTTGCCCGCGCCGTTCGGGCCCAGTACGCCGTGGACCGTGCCGCGCGTGACCGTGAGGTCGAGTCCGTCCAGCGCGTCCTTGCTGCCGTATTTCTTGCGTGCCCCTTCGACGGTGATCGCCGCGTCGGTCACTACCACTCGATTAGTCAAACTTGACTACCAGCTCGGGGAGCCTATGCCCGCCGCTCGGCTTAGTCAAACTTGATTAGTCGAGATCTCCCCGGATGCCGCTCCCCACCGCGAACGGGTTCCTCACCCTCACCGAGGACGCCGACGAAGGGCTCACCCTCCCCGGCGAACGTGTACGCGCCGCCGCGGATGCGCTCGATGAGCGCAGTGTGTCCACTCGGCGCCGGTGTCGGCGGAGTGCACCCAGAGGTTCATGATCTCGCCGATGCGCCCGAGCTGCTCCGGGCCCTCCTGGGCGTGTAGTAATCGGTGACGGACTTGCGCCACTCCCGGATGGCCCGGACCCGCTCCTCCAGCAGCGCCAGCACCTCGTCGTACCGAGGTCGACCATCAGGCCGAGCCCGGCGGAGAGCACGTCCGGCTTCTGGTCGTAGGCGGTCAGGGGACGCGCGCAGGAGACCGAAGAACTCCTCGGTCCCCCTTCTCCGTGATCTCGTACTCGGTGCGCGGTGGCCCGCCGGCGGTCGACGGGGCGATCTCGTGCGCGTGCAGCAGGCCCTGCTTGGCCATCTGCTTCAGCGCGTGGTAGATCGAGCCGGGCTTGGCGTTGGACCACTCGTGCGCGCCCCAGTACTCCAGGTCGTTGCGCACCTGGTAGCCATGGGCCCGCCCGTGCTGGCGGACCGCGCCGAGCACCAGGAGACGGATCACTGACATGGGTCCAGGTTAGCGGCGAGAGGGCCGGACCGGGCACGCGGTCCGGCCCATGTCAAGGCGGTGCGCTCACCCCGGGCCGCTCAGGTTCTCGGCGGCCTCGGGACGCTCGGAACGGGAACCCGCTCCGGCCGTGCTGTACCGAGATCCACTTCCGGGGGTGAAGGCGTCCAGCATGGTGTCGCCGTTGAGCCGGCCGACGCCGGAGTGCTTCTCGCCGCCGAAGGGCACGATCGCGGCTCGTCGTGCACGGTCCCGTCGTTCACGTGGAACATGCCGGTGTCGATCTGCTTGGCGAAGTTGACGCCGCGCTCGACGTTCCCGGTGTGCACGGCGCCGCTCAGGCCGTACGGGGTGTCGTTGACGAGGCGTACGGCCTCCTCCTCGCCGTCGAACGGGACAAGGAAGGCGACCGGGCCGAAGACCTCCTGCTGGAGCAGCGCGGGAGTCGGCGGGGCAGGCCGGTCAGGACGGAAGGCTCGACGAGGTTGTCCGTGGTGGTGCCGCGCACCAGGCGGTGGCGCCCTCGGCCAGCGCCTGCTCGACGACGCCCGAGAGGGCGTCCGCCTGCGAGGAGTTGATCACCGGGCCGATGACGGTCGACGGGTCGCGCGGGTCGCCGGCCTTGAGGGACTTGACCTTAAGACGAACTTCGGTGAACTCGTCGGCCACCGAGCGGTCGACCAGGACCCGCTTGGCGGCCATGCAGACCTGGCCCTGGTGGACGAAGCGGCTGAAGGACCGCGGCGTCGACCGCGTAGTCGACGTCGGCGTCGTCGAGGACCACCAGGGCGCTGTTGCCGCCGAGTTCGAGGACCGAGCGCTTGAAGTTCGCGGCGCACACGGTGGCCACGTGGCGGCCGACCTTGTCGGAGCCGGTGAAGGAGATCACCTTGGGGACCGGGTGCTCCAGGAAGGCGTCGCCGATCTCCGCGATGTCGGTGACGACCACGTTCCAGCAGGCCGCCGGGCAGGCCGGCGTCCTCGAAGAGCTTCGCGATCAGGGGTGCCGCCGACGATCGGCGTGTTCTGGTGCGGCTTGAGGACGACGCCGTTGCCGAGGGCGAGGGCCGGGGCGACCGACTTCAGGAGAGGAGGAAGGGGAAGTTGAAGGGGCTGATGACGCCCACGACACCGACCGGCACCCGGTAGACGCGGTTCTCCTTGCCGTCGACCGGCGAGGGGATGATCCGCCCTCGGGGCGCAGCGACAGGTGGACCGCCTCGCGCAGGAACTCCTTGGCGAGGTGCAGCTCGAAGGCGGCCTTCAGGCGGGTGCCGCCCAGCTCGGCGATGATCGCCTCGCTGATCTCCGCCTCGCGGTCCTCCACGAGGCGCAGCACCTTCTCGAACACCGCGCGGCGCGCGTACGGGTTCGTCGCCGCCCACTGCTTCTGCGCGCGCTCGGCCGCCCGGTACGCGGCGTCGACCTCGTCGACCGTGGCTATCGTGACCGAGGCCAGCTTCTCGTTGTCGTACGGGTTGAAGTCAATGATGTCCCAGGAACCGGTGCCCGGGGGCGCCACTCGCCGTCGATGTACTGCTGGGCGAGGTCGGTGAAGTACGACGACATGTGATCCCTCAATCCCCTTAGCTGCCGCAGCCGCCCGCGAGCGAGCCGCCTGATTGAGCGTCATCGTACTTACGTTTCAGGAGAGTTGAAGGAGCCCCGCAGAAGGTCCCGGCTCTCGTCCGGCCCCGGGCTGTCCTGCTGGAGTTCCTTCAGCGCCGTCTCGTACTGGGTGACGTCCTCGTGCTTGTCGAGGTACAGCGCGCTCGTCAGCTGCTCCAGGTAGACGACGTCCGACAGGTCGGACTCGGGGAAGCTGAGGATCGTGAACGCGCCACTCGCCGGAGTGCCCGCCGAAGCCGAACGGCATGATCTGCAGCCGCACATTGGGGTGTTCGGACATCTCGATGAGGTGCTGGAGCTGCCCGCGCATCACCTCGCGGTCGCCGTACGGGCGGCGCAGCGCGGCCTCGTCCAGCACGATGTGGAACTCGGGAGCGTTCTCGGCGACGAGGTGCTTCTGCCGCTCCAGGCGCAGCGCCACCCGCCGTTCGACGCGTCCGCCTCGCCGGCGCCCTTCATGCCGCGCCGGACGACCGCGCGGGCGTACTCCTCGGTCTGCAGCAGGCCGTGCACGAACTGGACCTCGTAGACCCGGATCAGCGAGGCGGCGCCCCTCCAGGCCCACGTAGGTGGGGAACCAACTGGGCAGCACGTCGGAGTAGCTGTGCCACCAGCCGGCGACATTGGCCTCCTTGGCCAGGGACAGCAGGGAGGCGCGCTCCTGCTCGTCCGTGATGCCGTACAGCGTCAGCAGGTCCTCGACGTCCCTCGTCTTGAAGCTCACCCGGCCCAACTCCATCCGGCTGATCTTCGACTCCGAGGCGCGGATCGAGTAGCCCGCCGCCTCCCGCGTGATCCCCCGCGTCTCACGCAGTCGCCTGAGTTGTGATCCGAGCAGCATGCGCCGCACCACCGATCCGGGCTCTCCCGCGCTCACGTTCGCCAGCCTCCCCAACCGTCTTCAGGGGCCGAAGTCTGCCACTAAAACACTCCGAGCAGTACTCGTCCGGTTACGGAAACGGAATCGAGCCAAAGGAAACGCTCCGGGATCATGCACGCAGCGGCCAGGAAGTGGCCGCCTCGCGACATGAAGAGGGGGCGAAGATGACGGAAAAATTGACCAACAAGCGGTACGGGCAGGTCCATTTCGGTCACGTGCACGTGCATCTGCCCTGCATCTGCGGTACGCATCCGAAACCATGGTCCCGCACCACCGCGCCGCATCGCTACGACCGCGAATTCCCGGGAGTGCCTCGCATGGGGACGAATGGATCGACCATGCTCGAGCCGTTACGGCAGGGCCTTCCGCCACTCGACCCGGGCCGTGTCCAACGCCGCCTCCTGCGCCCTGCCGCCGCGTTACAGAAGCGGTCCGCGAGGCCCGGAGATTCACCCGCAGAACGCTCGACGGCTGGGACGCGGGCGACCGCTTCGACGACATCTGCCTGGTGGTCTCCGAACTCGTCACCAACGCCCTGCGCCACGCGCTGCCGGCCGACACCCCTCGGCACGGGGAGCAGAACGGCCCCGTCCGGCTGCATCTGATGCGCTGGACCGAGCGCCTGGTGGCGCGGTGCGCGACCCCAGTCACGACAGTCCGGTGGCCCGCGAGACGGACGACTTCTCGGCGGAGTCGGGGCCGGGGCCTGTTCCTCGTCGACTCCTTCAGCGACAGCTGGGGCTGGCACCCGCTCGCCGGGACGCTCAACGGCAAGGTGGTCTGGGCCTTGTTCCGGCTCCACAAGCCCGACGACATGACGGACCCGCCCGCCTACGAGTGACGACGAACCGCGACGCCCGTCCGCGCCGCGTTCTACGCGTGTCGCCTCGCGTCCACGCGTATCAGGCTCGCGTACGCGTGTCAGCTCGCGATCAGGTGGTCGAACTCGCCGTCCTGACACCCAGCAGCATGGCCTCGATCTCGGCGCGCGTGTAGACGAGCGCGGGACCGTCGGGGAAGCGGGAGTTGCGCACCGCCACGCCGCCGTCGGCAACCGCGCGAACTCCACGCAGGACCCCTGCGAGTTGCTGTGCCGGCTCTTCTGCCAGGCCACGTCGTGCAGTTGCGTGGCGGCCATGCCGTTGTACACGTCGTGGTCCACAGGTCGCTCCCCGGTGGTGCACTGGCTGATGTGGCCATTGATGCAGTGGTCAACTGATCCGGATCATAACCCTGTTCCACGAGATGCATGAGCAAATGCACGTGCACGCGCCAATTCTCGCGGGTTACAGCCCCGCGGCCGCTCCCCACCGAAAGCCCTCTGCCCTCTCTGACGCCCGCTCCCGAGAAGTCGTTCCGCGTATGCCCCGGATTCCGTAGACACGTCAACAACAGCGACAACACCGGGGCCGCTCCTCTGAGCGGGCCCCGGTGTGATGGGGCGGGACGAGGTACGAGCGCGCAGGTCAGCGCATGCCGTACGGCAGCAGTGCCATCTCGCGCGCGTTCTTGATCGCCCTGGCCAGCTGCCACTACTGCTGGGACGTCACGCGGGTGACGCGACGGCCGCGGATCTTTGCCTCGGTCGGAGATGAATTTCCGCAGCAGGTCGGTGTCCTTATAATCGATGTACGTCACTCCGGCCTAATCCAGGGTTGGGCCGCTTCCCGGCGGGCTGCGGTCGCTCTGCGTGGCATGGGGGTCGGACCTCCAGGAGGTGTGTCGAAGGCGGGCGGCAGCCGCTCCCGGGCGGCCTGGCCGCGGCGTACTCGGCGTCGGTCAGCAGGCAGGACTCCAGGAGCCGTTCCAGGCCGTCGCGGTCGAGTCCGGGGGACGTGAAGACCAGGTGCTGGCAGCGGTCGCCGTGCTCAGGGTACCAGTCCAGCGCGGCGGCGGCGCGGCGCACCGGCGGGACCAGTTCCCAGGCGGCGTCGGGCAGAGACGCGAGCCACGGCCCCCGCGCTCTCCACGCACAGGGCCCCGCCGCGGCGTCCCGAGTGCAGCAGCGTGTCCGCCTTACCACCAGCCAGAACCGGCCCCGGCTGCGGGCGGCGGCGCAGGTCAGGTCCTCCAGCGCCGCGTACAGCCGCTCCGGGTGGAAGGGGCGGCGACGGTGCCAGACGAGGGTGGCGACGCCGTGCGCGTCGGCCTCGGCGGGCAGCAGGGCGCAGGCCGGGTGCTGGGCCGCCGCCGCGCCCTCCACGTCGAAGCCGGCGAGGGCGGCCCGCGCCAGCTCCGAGGGCGCGGCGGGGGTGCCCGCCGGGCCGTCGCCGTGGCCGTGGCCGATCGGGATCCGGCGGGCCGTCGGATGCAGTTGGGCCAGCAGCTCGCGGTCCTCGTCGTCGGCCTCCGGGGAGCCGGGGAGGGACTCGGCGAGGGCAAGGACGGGTGCGTACTCAGCTGGCGCGCGAAGGTGTCGGCGACGGTGCGCTGGTCGGTGGCCGCGGCGGCGAGGCCGCCCTCGGCGAGGTCGTCGCCGTTGCCGGGTACGGCAGCACCAGCGCCGGGTCGACGGCGGTGATCACGCCGGTGACGGTGAAGCCGCCGGCCGTCACCACCTCCGCCATGGCCTTGGGCTCGACGGAGTCCCACAGCTCGACGACCGCCAGCGGGGTACCTCCGGCGTCCGCGAGCCGCTCCAGCTCGGGGACGAGGTCCTCGCGCAGGGCGCAGCAGGCGCAGTCGTTGACCAGGGGCGCCTCACCGGCGGACAGGATGCCGGTGGCGTCCCGGACGGTCCGGACGACCGTGCCGCGGTAGCCGTCGCCAGGTCGTGGTGGAGGACGACGCTGCCGGGCACGTCGGCCAGCACCCGGGCCGGCCGCCCTCCGGGCGTCGGCGTGCAGCCCGCCGACGATCACCACCGGCAGGGCGGGGCGGCCCGGGTCGTCCGGGCGACCGCGGTGGTCCGAGTGGCCCGGGTGGTCCGGCCCGCTCATGCCCCGTCCCGCTTTCCTACCGCCGCTCGAAGCGCTCCACGCGGCCGGCCGTGTCCAGGACACGGGCGGTGCCGGTGTAGAAGGGTGGCTGACGTTCGAGATCTCGACGTCGACGACCGGGTAGGTCTGGCCGTCCTCCCACTCGATCGTGCGCTCGCTGGTCATGGTCGAGCGGGGTGAGAAGGCGTAGTCCGCGGCGCGGTCGCGGAAGACGACCGGGCGGTACTCGGGGTGGATTCCCTTGCGCATGGCGGGGGTCAGCGCTCCTCTCGGAAGTCGACGTGACGGCCGGCGACCGGGTCGTACTTGCGCAGGGTCAGCCGGTCCGGGTCGTTGCGGCGGTTCTTGCGGGTGACGTAGGTGAAGCCGGTCCCGGCGGTGGACCGGAGTTTGATGACCGGACGGAGTTCGTTGCGTGCCATGCTGGTATCTTACTGAAAATGAATTCCATTAACAGCTAGGGACCGTCCGGTCCGAAGGAGAGGTACGTCACCGTGTCCGCCCACTGCATGCTGACCGGCACCCGGCCCGGCTTCGGCAACCGCATCTCCCACTCCCACCGGCGGACCTCCCGCCGCTTCGACCCCAACATCCAGACCAAGCGCTACTGGCTGCCGAGCGAGAGCCGGCACGTACGGCTGCGGCTGAGCACGAAGGCGATCAAGACGGTCGACGCGATCGGCGTCGAGGCGGCCGTGGCGGCGCATCCGCGCGCGCGGGGTGAAGGTCTAAGAGGACCGAGGGGCTGAGGATCCGATGGCCAAGAAGAGCAAGATCGCGAAGAACGAGCAGCGGCAGGAAGACCGTCGCGCGGTACGCCGCGCGACGGTCCGAGTTGAAGGAGATCGTCCGCCGGCCGTCCTCCACGGAGGCCGAACGGCTCGCCGCCCAGCGGGAACTGCGCCGGCAGCCCCGCGACGCGAGCCCCACGCGCGTGCGCAACCGCGACCAGGTCGACGGGCGCCCACGCGGCTACTCCGCGTCTTCGGGCTGTCCCGGGTGAATCTGCGTGGGCAGGCGCACGCCGGATATCTGCCGGGAGTTCGCAAGTCGTCCTGGTAGGTCGTCCTGGTAGCTTGCGGCTGTCTTGGGGCCGACCCGGCCGTCCGGCTACAGCTTGGAGCTTCCGGTGACACTGGTGACTGCGGAGAGCACGGCGAACGCGACGAGTACGGCGAGTACGGCGAGCGCGACGAGTACGGCGAGCGCGACGAGTAGGACCGCGGGAGCGGGGAACGGCGCGGGCGGGCGGTCCGTCGGTCCGTGCGGGCCACCGCCGTGGCCGTCGGGCTGGTGGGCGCACTGGCGCTGACCGCGTGCACCGACGGCGGCGACTCCGACGACGGCGGCTCGGGCGGGGGCGGCTCGGGCGGGGGCGACAAGTCCTCGGCCGCGCCCAACGCGTCCGCGTCCGCGAGCACCGACCCGGGTGGCGGCAGCGGCGGATCGCCGTCCGCCGCCGCGGGTGAACTGGAGGGCAGTTGGCTGGCCACCACCGACGGCCAGGCCGTCGCGCTGATGGTCACCGGCGACAAGGCCGCCCTCTTCGCCACCGGCGGGACCGTGTGCAGTGGGACCACGGGCGAGGACTCCGGCACCCGGACGATCCGCCTGAAGTGCACCGACGGCAGCGACGACCGGGCGACCGGCACCGTCGAGTCGGTCGACGGGACGTCCCTCAAGGTGACGTGGCAGGGCGGCCTCGGCGAGGAGACGTACACCAAGTCGGAGGGCGGGTCACTGCCGCCCGGACTTCCGACGGCCGGCCTCGGCTCCTGACCGCCGGGGGCGGGACGCCTACCTCAGTGGCCGTCGGCGGTCGACCCGGGCGTCGTCCGCCGCGCGGGTGCCCTCCGTCCAGCCCGCCGCGTCGCCGGCGCCGCGCAGTCGGGTGGTCGTCGTCTCCGGGAACATGCGCTCCAGACGGTCCGTGACCGCGACCTCGCGGGAGGCGAGGACCGGCAGGAGGTCCACGTCCGTCGTCGTGCCGGACTCGGCGGTGGCCGCGTCCGTCGCCGCCCGGAGCCGGGTGCCCGCGCGGTGGGCGTAGGCGGCGAGGAACGACTGGCGGAAGGTCTTGGTCCGCTTGCGCCCGCCCGCGCGCTGCGCGGCCTCCGCCTTCGTCATCGCCGCCTCGGCCTGCACCAGCAGGGACGTGTAGAGGAGTTCGACCGCCTCCAGGTCGGCCTCCGAAGCCGACGACGGTGGAGAAGCCGAGGGGTTCGTTCCACACCGCCCGGCAGTGGTTCGCGTCGGCCACCGCGTCCAGCAGCACCGCCTTGGCCTGCTCGTACGGCGGCTCCACCCCGATCCGGCAGGCTCCCGGGGCGTCGGGCGAGGGCGCGTGGGCCGACAGCAGCGCCTCGTCGATACTGTGCCGGGCCATCAGCTCCTGCGCCTTGGCGCTGAGGCGCCTCCGCCTCCTCCGGATACCCGGTCGCCTCAGCCTTGGCGAGCAGCGCGCGCGGATGCGGGCGAGGGTGCGGGACTCCGGCCGGTTCTCCCGGCGGGACGCCTCACCCGGGGCGCCCGACACGCCCGCCGGCCCCGACACACCCGGCTCCAGGGGGTCCAGGGTCGGCAGGCGCAGCAGCAGGCGGTACAGCTCGAGTACGGCGGTGGCCTGCGAGAAGCGGTCGGTGCGGGGCGGCGCCTGATCCGGTACGGCGTCGAGCTGCGCGGCCCAACGGGGGCCGCGCGGTCGGTCGTGCGGCGCCTGGGCCCGGATCAGTGCCGCCACCAGCCGTACGTGGACATCATCCAGCTCGCGCCGCACGATCCGTACGAGGTCGGCGGGCTGCCAGCCGCGCCGCCAGGCCATGGCCACGAACTCCTCCCCGCGCCGGGCGAGTTCCGCGTCCGCGGCCGGGTCGGCGGCGAGCAGCGAGGCGGCGGTGTCGAGGGCGTCGTCTGCGGCGTCGTACAGGGCGGTCTCGAAGGCACGGTCGACGGTGCGGGGCGTACTCACCCGGCGATGGTGCCACGGTCCCCGGTCCGTCTCACTCCGCGGAATTCGGCCGAGGCCGCGCCGCCCGGAGTCGAGCATGGCGCCCATGGTGGACATGACTCTCTACGCGGCGTTCCTCGTCGCCGCCTTCGCGCTGTGCATCACCCCGGGGCCCGACACGATGTTCATCGTGGCGATGGGCGGGCGGGGCGGCCCCACGGCGGGGGTGATGGCCGCGTTCGGGGTGGCCTGCGCCATGCTGGTGCACGCGGTCGCCGCGGCGCTCGGGCTGTCGGCGCTGTTCACGACGCTGCCGACGCTGTATCACGTACTGCGCTGGGCGGGCGCCGCCTATCTGCTGTACCTGGCGGTGAAGGCCTTCCGGGACCGTTCGGTGCCGGGCGGGGACGACACGGCGCCCCGGGGCGCGGGAATGCGGCGGGCCTTCTGGCAGGGCGCGATCACCAACCTGCTCAATCCCAAGGTGATCCTCTTCAACGTGGCGTTCCTGCCGCAGTTCGTCGACCCCTCGCTCGGGCACGTCCCCGGCCAGTTGCTGCTGCTCGGCGGCACCCTCGTGGTGATGGGCTTCCTGTGGGACGGCTTCGTCGGGCTGCTGTCCGGGCGGCTGGCGGGCCTACCCGGCGCAGCGCCCCGGGTGAACCGCTGGCTGAACATCGTCTCCGGGACGGTGTTCACGGGGCTGGCGGTGCGGTTGGTGGTGGCGTCGCCGAAGTAGCCGTACGGCCCGGCGATCCGTCGCCCGTCGCCCGGTCGAGAGGATTGTCAACCGGCGGTTGACACCCTCTGGGGGCGCAACCTACGGTTGACATGACGACGAACCCGAGCATCACGTCATCCGTACGACTCGACGAACTCATCACCGCGATCAAGAAGGTGCACCCGGAGCCCCTCGAACAGCTCCAGGACGCCGTCATCGCCGGCGAGCACCTCGGTGAGGTGGCCGACCACCTGATCGGCCACTTCGTGGACCAGGCCCGGCGTTCGGGCGCTTCGTGGACGGACATCGGCAGGAGCATGGGCGTCACCCGGCAGGCGGCGCAGAAGCGCTTCGTGCCCAAGGAGTCGGCCGACCTGGACGCGAGCCAGGGCTTCAGCCGCTACACGCCCCGCGCGCGCAACGTCGTGATGGCCGCCCACAACGCGGCCAAGACCGCCGGCAACGCCGAGGGCGTGCCCGAGCACCTCGTCCTCGGCCTGCTCACCGAACGCGAGAGCCTCTCCGCCAAGGCGATCGCCGCACAGGGCGTGACCCTCGACGCGGTCCGCGCGGCGGCGACGGCGGCCCTCCCGCCCGGCGCCGCGGAGGTTCCCGAGCTGGTTCCCTACGGGCCCGCCGCCAAGAAGGTCCTCCGAACTCACCTTCCGCGAGGCCCTGCGCCTCGGCCACAACTACATCGGCACCGAGCACATCCTGCTCGCCCTGCTGGAGCACGAGCACGGCGAGGGCGTACTCAGCGGGCTCGGACTCGACAAGGAGGCGACCGAGCGGTACGTCACCGAGGTGCTGGCGGAGTTCATCGAGGTCACCGAGAGACCGAGGAGACCGAGAAGACGGCACCCGGGCAGGGAGAGGGCTGAGAGGAGAGGGCCGGGGCCCTGTCCGCCGAGGGGTCGTCCGCCGAGGGGTTGTTGTCAGTCCCTCCTGCGACACTCGCGACATGGCCGACCGGTGGGCACTCGCCGAGGCCGAGGACGGCGGCGTGGAGGTCGCCCCCCTCGGCCCCGACGGGCTGCCCGCAGGACCCGTGCGGCGGGGAGGCCGGTCTCGCCGAGGCCGTGCGGAGCAGGCCGGACGTCGCGCGCTGGGTGTGGCGGTCCACCGCCGAGACCGCGCCGCGCCTGCTCGCCGCGGGGTGCGGGTGGAGCGGTGCTACGACGTGGAGGCCGCCGAAACCCTCCTGCTCGGCCACGAAGGCCGGTACGGGGAGCCACGCTCGGCCGCGGCGGCCCTGGCCAGGCTGCGCGGCGACCCGGTACCGCCCGACCCGCCACAGCGCTCCGCCGAGCCCGGCGCGCAGTCCCCGCTCTTCGAGCCCCAGGCCGTCCACCTGCCCCTGGACGACCTGCTCGCCGTCTACGCCGAGCAGCAGCGCCGCCACGACCGGTCCGCCCACCCCCGACCGGATGCGGCTGCTGACGGCGGCCGAGTCGGCGGGGATGCTGGTCGCCGCCGAGATGAACCGCTCCGGGCTGCCCTGGCGTGCCGACGTACACCGGGAAGTACTGCACGACCTGCTCGGCGAGCGGTACGCGGGAGGAGGCGAGCCGCGCCGCCTGGCCGAGCTGGCCGAGGAGGTGTCGCGGCGTTCCGGGCACCGGGTGCGGCCCGATCTGCCCGCGGACGTGGTCAAGGCGTTCGCGCGGGCCGGCATCAAGGTCGGCTCCACCCGCCGGTGGGAGATCGAGTCGGTCGACCATCCGGCCGTGAAGCCGCTGATCGAGTACAAGAAGCTGTACCGGATCTGGGTCGCCCACGGCTGGTCCTGGCTCCAGGACTGGGTGCGCGACGGACGGTTCCGCCCCGAGTTCCTGGCCGGCGGCACCGTCACCGGACGCTGGGTGACCAACGGCGGGGGCGGACTGCAGATCCCCAAGGTCATCCGGCGGGCCGTCGTCGCCGACCCGGGGCTGGCGGCTGGTCGTCGCCGACGCCGACCAGATGGAGCCGCGCGTGCTGGCGGCGATCTCCCGTGACCCCGGCCTGATGGAGGTGGCCGGCCGCGAGACCGACCTCTACCAGGCAGTGTCCGACCGCGCCTTCTCCGGCGACCGCGCCCAGGCCAAACTCGCCGTCCTCGGCGCGGTCTACGGTCAGACCTCCGGCGACGGCCTGAAGAACCTCGCCGCGCTCAGACGCCGCTTCCCCGGGGCGGTCGCGTACGTCGACGACGCGGCGCGCGCGGGCGAGGAGGGGCGCTCGTACGGACCTGGCTGGGGCGCACCTGCCCACCGGCGGCCGGGGCGGCCGACGGTGCCGAGGAGGCGGGCCTGCCGCAGGACGACCCCTCCGACGCGCCGGGCCAGGCGCAGGGGAGGGTGCCCGGCTACGCGTCCACCAACGCCCGCGCGCGAGGCCGCTTCGCCCGTAACTTCGTCGTCCAGGGCAGCGCCGCCGGACTGGGCCCTGCTGCTGCTCGCCGCGCTGCGGCAGGCCTGTGCGGACAAGTCGGCGGAGCTGGTCTTCTTCCAGCACGACGAGGTGATCGTGCACTGCCCCGAGGAGGAGGCGGACGCCGTCGTCACGGCGATCCGGGAAGCGGCGGAGCTGGCGGGACGGCTGACGTTCGGCCGGACGCCGGTGCGTTTCCCGTTCACGACGGCGGTGGTGGAGTGCTACGCGGACGCCAAGTGATCGGTGGCATGCGACGCGTACGCCGGGATCGATGGCGTGCTGCGCGGACGCCAAGTGATCAGTCGGCGGGAGGGCCCTCGGCCGGTAGCTCCCGCAACTCCCCGCCACCGTCTTCGCGTCCGTCCCGTCCAGTGCCGCCAGCGCCGCCCGCCACTGCTCGTACGCCTCCCGGTCGCGCCCCCGCTCCCGCAGCAGCAGCCCCTGCTGGTGCCGGGCGAGACCGCCGGTGTAGCGGTCGGCGCGGGCCTCGGCGCGACGGAGCAGCTCCGCGCACTCCTCCGCGGCCCGTTCGGTACGGCCCAGCAGGCGCAGGGCGCGGACGAGGCCGAGCCTGGTCTGGGACTCGCCGTGCCAGTCACCGTGCCCGCCCAGGATGCGCATGCTCTCCTCGAAGTGGCGCTGCGGCGGCGGCCGGTTCGCCGAGCGTGAGGTGGGCATAGCCGATGTTGCAGTGCGCCGAGTGCTGCACGATCACGTTGCCGATCTCGTCGCCGATGGCGAGCGAACGCCGGTGCTGCTCGATCGCCGCCCGTGGGTCGGTGTGCTCGTAGAGGTTGCCGAGATGGCTGTGGGTGATCGCCTCGCCCCACGGGTCGTTCAGCCGCTGTGAGTACGCGAGGCTCTGCCGCAGCGCCTCGGCCGACTCGTCGTGTCGGCCCAGGTTTTTCGAGGAGCAGGCCACGGTTGTTGAGGCAGCGGCGGATCCGGCTGACCGTGCCGAGCCGCCGCCAGACCGCCAGCGAACGGTCGTTGAGCGCGAGCGCGTCACTGAGCCGGCCGGTCAGGAAGTGCAGGCCCGCGAGGTCGCCCAGCGCGTAGGCCTCGGCGGCCTCGTCACCGTGGAGGCGCGCGAGGCCGAGGGCGCCCCGGCCCAGCACCTCCATCTCGGCGACCCGGCAGCTGCGCTGGGCATAGGGAAAGAGGAGCCGGAGGAGAACGGCGAGATGACGGGTCCGGCCACCACCGCCATCACAGCCGCCGCCGTCACCGCCACCGCTGTCACCGCCGTGACCGCCGTCACCGCCGCCGTGGCGCTCGACGAGTGTGACGACGTTCTCCGACTCCAGATCGCCCCAGGCGAAGGCGTCCTCGCAGCGGGCGAAGGGCGGGACCGAGGCGACCTCCGTCGCGTGCTCGGGAGGCTGTGCGGCGGTGGGGCGACGGCGGTCGTCCTGGTCGATGCCGGGTTCGACGATCGCGGTGAGGACGCGCTCGGCGACGGCGGCGTACCAGCGCAGGGTGATCCCGGCGACGTCATCCGCACCGTCGTCGCGGGCGATCTCCCGGGCGAACTCGCGCACCAGGTCGTGCGGGGCGTAGCGGCCGTACGCGGTCTCCTCCAGCAGGGCCACGTCGACGAGGCGGTCGAGGGCGGCCTCGGCGCGGCCCTCGTCGGCGTCGATGAGACGGGCGAGCAGCGGTGCGCCGTACGCGGGCAGATCCAGGGCACCGATGCGGCGCAGCGTGAGAGCCGCGTCCCGGTCGGTCTCGCGGTCGGAGGCGGCGAGCGCGTCGTGGGCGACGGCGAGGGAACGCCGCACACTCAGGTCGTCGTACTCCAGGTGGTTCAGCCGCCCTTCGGTGGCGGCCAGTTGGCCGGCAAGCGCGTCGGGGGTGAGGGCGCGCCGGGCGGCCAGCCGGGCGGCGACGACACGCAGGGGCCAGGGGAAGACGGCCGGTCAGCTCGACGAGGGGGTGGTCGGCGTCCGGTCCGTAACGGCTGTCGCGCCCGGACGCCGCCCGCAGCAGCGCCGCGCTCTCCGCCCCGGACAGCGGCGCGAGCGGGAAGCGGTGGGCACCGTCGAGCGCGGTGAGCGGCGACCGGCTGGTGACGATCACCGCGCAGCCGGGGCCGGCCGGCAGCAGCGGACGTACCTGCGCGGCGTTCTCGGCGTCGTCCAGGAGCATGAGCGTACGAGTCGGCGCGAGCAACGAGCGCAGCAACGCGGCCGCGGCGTCGGTCCGTTCGGGGACCAGCCGGGGATCCGCGCCGAGGTCGCGGAGCAGTGCGGTGAGCGCCTGTTCCTGGGTCAGCGGGGACATTCCGGGGGTGGCGCCGTGCAGGTTGAGGTAGAGCTGCCCATCGGGGAAACGTTCCTTCATCCCATGCGAGACATGGAGCGCGAGGGCGGTCTTGCCGACACCGGCCATGCCGCTGACGACGGCTACGCGGGGGGTACGAGCCAGGGGCGAGGGCGCGGACCAGATCGCCCCGCACGGTGCCGCGACCGGTGAAGTGCGGTGGACCGGCGGGCAGTTGCGCCGGACGCGGAGGGAGGCCGCCTGCTCCGGGACCGGACGGACGGGCGGGACGTCGACGCGCGGTACGGGGTCGCGGGGGGCGGCGTTCCGTGGTGCGGCATCCCGTGGGTTCTGTGGTGCGCCATCCCGTGGGTTCTGTGACGCGGCATCCCGTGGGTTCTGCGGCACGGCGCCCGCGACGCCGGGCGCTGCGCAGCCGCGCTCGGCGGCGCGGCCGCCCCCCGCAGCACCTCCACGTGCGCCGCCCGCACGGCGGGGCCCGGCTCGATGCCGAGATCCTCGGAGAGGCGGGCGCGCAGATCACGGTGGACGGCCAGCGCCTCCGCCCGCCGCCCGGTGCGGTGCAGGGCCAGCATCAGCTGGCGGTGGTACGTCTCCCGCAGCGGATGCTCGGCGGCGAGCGCCGACAGCTCCGGTACGAGGCTCTCCAGCCGCGCGCCGCCGAGGGACAGTTCGGCGTCGTAACACCACTCGGTGAGCAGGAGCCGCGTCTCCTGGAGCCGCTGGGCGAACGCGTACCCGCCCACCTCGGCCGGCAGCCCGGCGAGCGGCGCGCCCCGCCAGAGCGCCAGTGCGGCCGAGCCCGAGCGCACGACCCGTGCCCAGTCGCCGTCGGCGTGCGCGGCACGCGCCTCACTCGCGGCGGCCTCGAAGACGTGCACGTCCACCTCGCCCTCCTCGACCCGCAGGAGGTAGCCGGACGGCACGGTGCGCAGCCGGCCGGGCTCGCCGATCAGCCGCCGCAGCCGGGTCACGTGATTGTGCAGCGAGGCCCGCGCGGACGGCGGCGGGGCGCCGCCCCACAGCGCGTCCTCGAGCGACTCGACGGACACGGACCGCCCCGCCTCCAGCAGCAGGGCGGCGAGCAGGGCCCGGGCCTTGGGACTGGCGACGGGTATGGGGGCGGGGACAGGAGCGGCATCGCCCAGCGGGACGGCGGCATCGGCGGCGTACAGGACCGGTGGCCCCAGGAGTCCGAACCGCAGGCGGTACCGCTTCACGCCGCCCTACCACCTTCCTCACGGCGACTTTCCGCCACGACCGTCTCCGTCACGGCCACCCCTGGTCAACGGAGAACCGTTGGCCACATGTTAGCGATCCGTTGGCAAGGTCTGATGTGATCACATCATCGGATCTGGCCCGGGGGTGCGCGCGTAGAACGCGTTGCTCGGGGGAGTGTCGCCGCCGCGCCGGGTCCGGGGACGTAGGAGAGCCCCGTTCGTCAGAGGTGAACGACCGGGGCTCTCGTCCTGCTCAGATGACGGGCGGCCGTCCCAGCCGGGTGAGCCGCCCCACCGTGCGCCAGCGCATCGGCCGCCGCTCCCCGCGGGCTTGCGCAGGCCCTCCGCGAACCCGCCGAACCAGGCTCGCAGCCCGCCGAGCGACCGGTTGCGCGCCAGCGTGAGCAGCATCCACACACCGAGGTGGACGGGGATCAACGGCAGTGGCAGCCTGCGGCGGGCCAGCCAGACCCGGTTGCGGGCGTTGACCCGGAAGTAGACGGCGTGCCGTGCGGGCGAGGTCTTCGGGTGCTGGAGCAGCAGCTCGGGCGCGTAGAGGATGCGCCACCCGGCGTCGGCCGCGCGCCAGGCCAGGTCGGTCTCCTCGTGCGCGAAGAAGAACTCCGCGGCCAGTCGCCGACCTCGTCGAGCATCGCCGACCGCAGCGCGTGCCCGCCGCCGAGGAACCCGGTGACGTACCCGCCCCGCATGGGGTCGGAGGCGCCGACCCGGGGACGTGCCGCTGCTGTGTCTCGCCGTGCTCGTCGGCGATCCGGAAGCCGACGATGCCGAGCCGGTCGTCGGCGGCGAACAGCTCCCCCACCCGGCGCAGCACATCGGCGTCCACGAGGAGGCCGTCGTCGTCCAGCTCCACGACCACGTCGGTGTCGCCGAACTCCCGCAACCGCGCGAGCGCCACGTTCCGCCCGCCGGGACAGCCCAGGTTCTCGTCGACCTCGATCGACGTGACCTCGCCGGGCAGCGACAGCCGCGCGGCGAACTCGGGCAGCGGGCAGCCGTTTCCGACGATCACGATCCGCGCGGGCGGAACGTCCTGCTTGGCCACGGACTCCAGCAGGGCGTCGACCTCGGCGGGCCGGTTCCCCATGGTCACCACGGCGACGGCGATCCTCCGGTCCACCCGTGTGCTCGCCCATGCCCTCACCTCGTTCCGGCCGACAACGTGTGCGCGATGCTAGCCGTTCACGACCGCGATCCCCGGCGTACGCCCACCCGCGCCCCCGCGGTTCGCCGCACTGGCCGCGTGGCCCGCGTCACCAGGCCACTTGGCCACTGATCACTGGTCACTGGTCACTGGTACGGAGAACCGCGGGGAACGGTTCAACGGACGCACCCCGCTCCCGCCGGAGCATCGGCGCACAAAACAAAGAACCCGCAGATCAGATACCTGACCCGCGGGTTCGTATGGAGCCGCCTTCGGGATTCGAACCCGAGACCTACGCATTAGAGTGCGTTGCTCTGGCCATCTGAGCTAAGGCGGCGTGCGCTGGGCACCATGGTGCGATCAGCAACGTCGGTAAGTCTACACAGTTTCCGAGGGTGCTTCGTACCCGCCCCGGAGGCTGGGGCTCCGGGGCGGACGGGACGGTTGCCGGGGTGGCTACGAGCAGCGTTTGCCGTCTTCCGGCGCGGTGCCGCGCAGCAGGTAGGTGTTGATCGCGGAGTCGATGCAGGTGCTGCCGCGGCCGTAGGCGGTGTGGCCGTCGCCCTCGTAGGTGAGGAGGCGGCCGGAGGAGAGCTGGTCGGCCAGGGCCTCGGCCCAGCGGTACGGGGGTGGCCGGGTCGCGGGTGGTGCCGACCACGACGATGGGGGTGGCGCCGGCGGCCTCGATGCGGTGCGGTTCGCCCGTGGCCTGCACCGGCCAGTACGCGCAGTTCAGGGAGGACCAGGCGAGGCCCTCGCCGAAGACCGGGGACGCCTTCTGAAGTCGGGGAGCGCTTCTCGCACCTCGTCCGGGGAGGAGAAGGCCGCGGGGAGGTCCAGACAGTTCACGGCGGCGTTGGCGAACATCAGGTTGCTGTAGCCGCCGTCGGCCTCGCGCTCGTAGTAGCTGTCGGACAGGACCAGCAGGCCGGCGCCGTCGTTCTCCTTCATCGCCGAGGTCAGCGACTCGCGCAGCTGCTGCCAGGCGCCCTCGTCGTACATCGCCGCGATCACGCCGGTGGTGGCCAGTGACTCGGTGAGCTTGCGGCCGTCCGCGTCGCCGGTGGGGACGGGCTTGGCGTCCAGGTCGTCGAAGAAGGCCTTCAGGTTCTTGCCGACCTGGTCGGGGGTGGTGCCCTGGTCGCCGAGGGGGCAGTCGGGCTGCCGTACGCAGTCCTTCGCGAAGGACTGGAACGCCGTCTCGAAGCCCGCCGTCTGCTCCATGTTCAGCCTGCGTGCGGGCAGCGACGGGTCCATCGCGCCGTCCAGCACCAGGCGGCCCGCCCGGTCCGGGAACAGGCCGGCGTACGTCGCCCCGAGGAAGGTGCCGTACGACGCGCCCACGCAGGTCAGCTTCTCGTCGCCCAGCACGGCCCGCAGGACGTCCATGTCACGGGCCGCCTCGACGGTCGACACGTGTCGCAGCAGTTTCGGCGCGTCCGCTCCGCAGCCCTCGGCGAACTTCTGGTAGGCGTCGACCAGCTCCTCCGCCTCCCCTCGTCGTCCGGGGTGACGTCCGTCCGCGTGTACGCGTCCATCTCGCGGCCGTCGAGGCACTCGATGGGCTCGCTGCGGGCCACGCCCCGCGGGTCGACCGCCACCATGTCGTACCGGGCGCGGACCTCCTCGGGGTAGCCGATGCCCGCGTACTGCTGGAGGTAGCCGATCGCCGAACCGCCCGGCCCGCCCGGGTTCACCAGCAGCGAGCCGAGCCGCTTGCCCGGGCCGGTGGCCTTCTTGCGGGCCACGGCGAGCCGGACGTCTCCCGGTCGGTTTCGCGTAGTCGAGCGGGGCCTTCATGGTGGCGCACTGGAAGCCGGGGACACCGCAGTCGCGCCAGCTCAGCTTCTGCTCGTAGTACGGCGCCAGCGCGGAGGGGCGTGGCCTGCGGCAACGCGGCCAGCGTCGCCTTCGCCGCCTCCGTGGATCCGGCCGCCTCGGCCGCCGCCGATTTCGGCGGACGTCGACGCGCCCCCGGCCGAGCAGGCGGTGGCCAGCAACGCGGCGGCGAGAAGCGTGGCTCCGGTACGGGTCCTGCCGATGCGGGTCCTGCGGTGAGTGCGCCTTGTGTGCATTCAGCGAGCGTAACTCTCCGCGACGGCATCAATGCTGAGCGTGCTCGACGTGCCTCGTACGAGTTACGTCGTCAACCGAGGCCCCCGGATCAGCCCGCTCTGAGGTGCCATCGCCATCGCCTCGACCGCGAGAAGGGGCGGCACATAGGGTCGAGGGCCTCCCCACAGGCGGCGACCGCCTCGATGCGGCGCAGCGTGGACTCCGGTGAGCTGCCGCTGGGCGAGACGATCCAGGGGCTTCCTCGGCGTCGGCGTTGGCGATCGCCACACAGGAGCCGAGCTGGAGGGCGAGGACGTCGCGGTAGAAGGCGGTGAGGTCGGTCAGGGCGAGGTCGAGGCTGTTGCGTTGTGTACGCGTTCTGCGGCGCTTCTGGTTCTCCTCCAGGTCCTTCATCACGCTCGCCGTGCCGCGCGGCAGCCGGCCGCCCTGTGCCGCGCCCAGGGCGGCCTTCAGCTCCTCGGTCTCCTTGGTGTCCATCTCCTCGGCGAGCTGTTTGGCGTCCTCCGCCGCGCGTCGACCAGTTCCTGGGCCGCCTTGAGGGCACCGCCGACGTCCTCGACCCGTAGCGGCAGCTTCAGCACGGCGGCCCGGCGGCTCCGGGCGGCCGGGTCCGTGGCCAGGCGGCGGGCGCGGTCGATGTGGCCCTGGGTGGCGCGGGCCGCCGCGGCGGCGGCGTCCGGCTCGACGCCCTCCGCGCCGTACGAGCATGTCGGCGCGACGGCGTCGACCGTCGGGGTACGCAGGTTCAGGTGGCGGCAGCGGGGAACGGATCGTGGGGCAGGACGTCCTCGACGGACGGGGCGCACAGCAGCCAGACCGTACGCGGAGCGGGTTCCTCCACGGCCTTCAGGACGGCGTTGGCGGATTTCTCGTTCAGCCGCTCGGCCTCTTCGACGAGGGATGATCTGCCAGCGACCGTTCGCGGGCGAGGTGAATGACTTGCGGACGGTGTCCCGCATGTCCGTGACGCGGATCTCCGCCCCCATGGCGACCACCGTGCTGACGTCCGCGTGGGTGCCGACGAGCGCAGTGTGGCATCCGTCGCAGAAGCCGCAGCCGGGGACACCACCGAGCGCGCGGTCGGGGCTCACGCACTGCAACGCGGCGGCGAAGGCCCGCGCCGTCTGCGCCACCCCGCGCCGGGCGGGCCGGTGAACAGCCAGGCGTGCGTCATGCTCGACGTCTCGGGGAGCGGGGCCGTCGGCCGCGGCGGCGGTGACGAAGGCGTCGGCGTCCCGGGCAGCGGCGGCGAGCGGTTCGCTCACCTTCTCCTGCCCGACGAGGTCGTCCCACACGGTCATGGGTCACGCCGCCCTTCCGTCACGTTCCGTCATCTCCGCCGCGCTGCTCCGCACTCCGCGCCGCGTCCTCCATTGTGCGGGGGCGGCACTGACAACGGGGGCCGGGGCTCCCGGGGGGGCGGCGGGCGGCGGGCAGCTGGCGGCGGGCGGGGACGCCCGGCCCCCGCGGCCCGAAGGCCCGGGGGAGCCGGGGTCCCGGGGTCCCGGGGTCCCGGGGTCCCGGGGTCCCGGGGTCAGCGTCGGCCCCGTCCCTTCCCCGACCGCCCTCGTCGCCGTCACGGCCGTCGCTTCGCCTACCGTCACCCCGGCCGCCGTCACCCCGGCCGCCTCCGTCACGGTCGCTGTCACGCGGGCCGAGCAGTTCGTCCCGCCAGCGTCGGCAGGTCGTCCAGCGGTGTCTCCTCGGCCCAGTCCGAGCGGCGCCTGCGGGGCGGTGCCTGGTCGGGGTCGATCTGAGGCAGCTCGCGCGTGCGGTCCCGGGATTCCTCGGACCGGTCCGGAGCGAGCGGCCGGACCCTCCTCCCGGAAGTAGCCCGGCGGGACCCGGTCGGCGGGGTCGTCCCCGCGTACGGGGGCAGCACCGCCGTCTCGTCGGCGGCACCCGGCGTCACGGGCGGCAGCACCGCGGTCTCGTCGGCGGCCCGCGGGTCCACCGCCGGCAGCACCGCCGTCTCGTCCGCCGCGCCGGGCGGCACCGGCGGCATGGGCAGTTCGGTCGTCACCTCGGACTCGGACTCGGGTGCGGACGCCTCGGACGCCCGGCCGTCGTCGCCGCGCCCACCCCGGGTGTCGTCTCTCGGCGCCACCCCGGTCGTCCCGCGAGACGGCAGCGTCCCCAGCATCGACCGAGTCCCGCACCGGCCGCAGTACCCGCCGTGGTCCTCGACCGGCCCGCCGGAGGCGTTCGTCGGGGTCACGACCGGCGTCGGCACGGTCACCGCGTCCGACTGGGCCGGAGCGGCCGACTTCGGCCGGGGCGCGTCCGCCGTGGCGGCGCCGTCGGCCTCGACCCGCCGCGCCGCTGCCGCCGCCTGCTCCGCCGCCCGGCGTGCCTCCTCGGCCCGCATCAGGGCCTCCTCGGCCTTGCGCTGCTTCTCCAGGCGCCGGGCCTCGGCCTCGGCCCGCAGCCGCTCCTCCTCCTCGGCCTGCTTGCGCCGCCGTTCCTCCTCGGCCCGGCGCCGCGCCTCCTCCTCGGCCCGTGCCTTCTCCTCCGCG
The DNA here is from genome assembly GCA_021502835.1 of Streptomyces thinghirensis. Next base: position 63,481 of record JAKFGP010000056.1, on the reverse strand, counting down.
AGGAGCCGTGCCCGCTCCTCCTCGGCCTTCCGGCGCGCTTCCTCGGCCCGCTGCCGGGCCTCCTCCGCCTGCCGCTCGGCCTCGCGCCGCTGCCGCCTCCTTCCAGCTCGCGGCGCTTGCGCTCCTCCTCCTCGGCGCGCAGCCGTCCAGCTGTTCGAGGCGCTCGCGCTCCAGGCGCTCCTCCTCGGCCTTGCGCGCGGCCTCTTCCTCGGCCTTGCGGCGCGCCTCCTCCTCGGCCTTGCGGCGTGCCTCCTCCCGGGCCTTGATCTCGGCCTCGGAAAGCGGCAGCACCTGGTCGAGCCGGTGGCGTACGACGGTGGTGACGGCCTCGGGCTCCTGGCCCGCGTCCACGACGAGGTAGCGACCGGGGTCGGCCGCGGCCAGGGTCAGGGAAACCGGAGCGCACGCGCGCGTGGAACTCGGCGGGCTCCGACTCCAGCCGGTCCGGCGCCTCGGTGAACCGCTCACGCGCGGCCTCCGGCGCGACGTCCAGCAGGACGGTCAGGTGCGGCACGAGCCCGTTGGTCGCCCAGCGGTTGATGCGGGCGATCTCGGTCGGTGACAGGTCGCGGCCGGCGCCCTGGTAGGCCACCGAGGAGTCGATGTACCGGTCGGAGATGACCACGGCACCGCGCTCCAGGGCGGGCCGGACCACGGTGTCGACGTGCTCCGCGCGGTCGGCGGCGTACAGCAGCGCCTCCGCGCGGTGCGACAGACCGGCGCTGGAGACGTCCAGCAGGATGGACCGCAGGCGCTTGCCCACCGGGGTCGCCCCGGCTCGCGCGTCAGCACGACCTCGTGCCCCTTGCTCCTGATCCACTCGGCGAGTGCCTCGGCCTGGGTGGACTTCCCGCGCCGTCGCCACCCTCCAGGGCGATGAAGAAGCCGCTGGTCGCAGGTGCTGGCACCGGGTCGTCGCCGCCGAGCAGCGCGTCCCGCAGGTCGTGCCGCAGCGGCACGCCGGAACGGTCGTCGACCTTGGCCAGCACCAGCGCGGCCACCGGCAGCAGCAGCGCGCCGACCAGCATCAGGACGAACGCGGCGCCGCCGTGCGCGAAGACGAACTTGCCGTTCTCCAGGCGGTGCGGTCCGATCGCCGCCGCCACCACGGGCGCGACGACCGCGCCGAGCGCCACGTAGACCCGGACGACCGCGTGCAGGTGCTCGGTCGTGCGCGTCCGGCGGTGGTCCTCGGTCTCCTGGTCGAGCAGCGTGTGCCCGGTGTTGGCCGCGACGCCCGCGCCGACGCCGGCCAGCGCGAGGAGCAGCAGCACGGTGGTGTCGTCCGGAACGAGGCCGGCGGCCAGCAGGGCGACGCCGGCGAAGGCGATCGCCAGGGCCAGCAGCCGCCGACGGGACAGGGAGGGCAGCAGGGCGGGGCCGTGCGGATGCCGACGACGACACCGCCGGTCAGCGCGCCCACCATCAGTCCGTACAGCACGGGGCCGCCGCCGAGGTCCTTGGCGTGCAGCACCGCCACGGCGACGCGGCGGCCACCACCGCGCGACCGCCGCGCAGGCGAGCACCAGCAGCGGGAGGGCGCCGGTGCGGCCCTTGTCGACGCCCGATTCGCTCTTCGGGCGGCGCATGCCCTCCAGCGGCGACCGCGCGCGCGGGGTGCGGACGCCGGGCAGCTCCAGGAAGGTCACAACGGACAGGGAGGCGGCGAACAGCCCGGCCGCGACATACGAACCGAGCGCCGCCCTGGTGCTCGGCGAACCAGTCGACACCGGCGCCCAGCAGGTTGTTGAACAGCCCCGCGACGACCAGCACGGCACCGGCCAGCGGGACCGCCACGAAGCCCGTACGGAGCGACAGGCGGCGCAGCGCGTCCATGTGGTCGGGCAGCGGTCGTACCGTCGCGCCCTCCGGGGGCGGGGCGGGCAGCGGGGCGGGCGCCGCGCTCTCCCGGCACACGGTCCAGAAGCGCTCGGCGACGCCGGTGACGAAGACGGTCACCAGGAGGACGGCGAGCGCGTCGTCCGGCGTCCAGTCGATCCACAGGGGGCGCGACGATCAGCAGCGCGGCCCGCAGCCCGTCGGCGCCGACCATGGTCCAGCGGCGGTCGAGCGGACCGTCGTGCGAGGTGAGTGAGGTGAGGGGCCCCAGCAGTACGGCACCGAAGAGCAGCGTCGCCAGGATGCGCACGCCGAAAACGGTCGCCACTGCGAACGCCACGCCCCGGTAGCCGCCGCCGAACGAGCCCGCGCCGATGGCGGCCTGGACGGCGAGGAGGACCAGCACCAGGAGGGCGAGGATGTCGCCGACACCCCCCACGAGCTGTGCGCTCCACAACCGCCTCAGCTGCGGGCGGCGCAGCAGGGCGCGGACGGCGCGCTCGCGGGAGTCCGCGACCAGGGCGTCGTCCGGGGCGGGGTGAGGGGGCCGTTGGCTGCTCGGCTCGCGTCATGCGTTCAGCCTATCGGTCGGCACCGACAGTCCGGCGTGCCCGGCCGAACGTACGCACGCCCCGACACCGAAATGATGCCGGGGCGTTCGTTTCGCGAAGAGCGCGGAACACTGCGGGAGAGTCCGCGAAGCGTCGAGGAGAGGAGGTCAGTCCTCCGAAGTCTTCGACGCGGTCGCCTTCTTGGTGGCCGTCTTCGTGGTGGCGGTCTTCTTGGTGGCGGTCTTGGCCGTGGTCTTCTTCGCGGCCGTCGTCTTGGCCGCCGTCGTCTTCTTGGCCGCGGTCTTCTTCGCCGTCGCCTTCTTGGCCGGGGCCTTCTTCGCGGCGGACTTCTTCGCCGTCTTCTTGGCGGGCCCCTTGGCGCGCTTCTCGGCGAGCAGCTCGTAGCCTCGCTCCGGCGTGATCTCCTCGACGCTGTCGCCGGAGCGCAGGGTCGCGTTGGTCTCGCCGTCGGTGACGTACGCGCCGAAGCGGCCGTCCTTGACCACGACCGGCTTCTCGCTGACCGGGTCGGTACCCAGCTCCTTCAGCGGCGGCTTGGCGCGGCCCGGCCACGCTGCTTGGGCTGGGCGTAGATCGCCAGCGCCTCCTCCAGCGTGATCGTGAAGAGCTGCTCCTCGGAGGTGAGCGACCGCGAGTCCGTGCCCTTCTTCAGGTACGGGCCGTAGCGGCCGTTCTGCGCGGTGATCTCCACGCCCTCGGCGTCGGCGCCGACGACACGCGGCAGCGACATGAGCTTGAGGGCGTCGTCCAGGGTGACCGTGTCCAGCGCCATCGACTTGAACAGCGAGGCCGTACGCGGCTTCACGGCGTTCTTGCCGGTCTTCCGGGGTGCCCTCGGGGAGCACCTCGGTGACGTAGGGGCCGTAGCGGCCGTCCTTGGCGACGATGGCGTGACCGGTGGCCGGGTCGGTGCCCAGCTCGAAGTCGCCGCTCGGCTTGGCGAGCAGTTCCTCCGCCAGCTCGACGGACAGCTCGTCCGGTGCCAGGTCCTCGGCACGTCGGCGCGCTGGTGGTTCTCGGAGTCCCTTCTCGCCGCGCTCGATGTACGGGCCGTAGCGCCCGACGCGCAGCACGATGTCGTTGCCGACGGGGAAGGACGACACCTCGCGCGTCGATCGCGCCGAGGTCGGTCACCAGCCCCTTGAGGCCGCCGAGGTGGTCCCCGTCGCCGTTGCCGGCGTCGGCCGCGCCGCCGCTTCCCGCGCCCTCGCCGAAGTAGGAGCGCCGCAACCACGGCACCGCCTGCGCCTCGCCGCGGGCGATGGCGTCGAGGTCGTCCTCCATCTTGGCGGTGAAGTCGTAGTCGACGAGCCGCCCGGGGGTGCTTCTCCAGGAGGTTGACCACGGCGAAGGAGAGGAAGGACGGGACGAGGGCGGTGCCCTTCTTGAAGACGTAGCCGCGGTCGAGGATCGTGCCGATGATCGACGCGTACGTCGACGGGCGGCCGATCTCGCGCTCTTCCAGCTCCTTGACCAGCGACGCCTCGGTGTGGCGGGCCGGGGGCTTGGTGGCGTGACCGTCTACCGTGATCTCCTCGGCCGTCAGCGCGTCGCCCTGGGCGACCTGCGGCAGCCGGCGCTCGCGGTCGTCCAGCTCGGCGTTCGGGTCGTCGGCGCCCTCGACGTAGGCCTTCAGGAAGCCGTGGAAGGTGATCGTCTTGCCGGAGGCGCTGAACTCGACGTCCCGGCCGTCGGAGGCCGCGCGCCGCCGATCTTCACGGTGACGCTGTTGCCGGTCGCGTCCTTCATCTGGGAAGCGACGGTCCGCTTCCAGATCAGCTCGTAGAGCTCGAACTGGTCGCCGGTCAGACCGGTCTCGGCGGGCGTGCGGAAACGGTCGCCGGAGGGGCGGATCGCCTCGTGCGCCTCCTGCGCGTTCTTGACCTTGCCGGCGTACGTCCGCGGCTGGGCGGGCAGGTAGTCGGCGCCGTACAGCTGCGTGACCTGGGCGCGGGCGGCGGAGACCGCCGTGTCGCTCAGGGTCGTCGAGTCCGTACGCATGTAGGTGATGTAGCCGTTCTCGTACAGCTTCTGCGCGACCTGCATGGTCGACTTGGCGCCGAAGCCGAGCTTGCGGCTGGCCTCCTGCTGCAGCGTCGTCGTACGGAACGGGGCGTACGGCGAGCGGCGGTACGGCTTGGACTCGACGGAGCGGACGGCGAAGCGCGTGTTCTCCAGCGCGGCGGCGAGCGCGCGGGCGTTCGCCTCGTCGAGGTGGAGGGTGTTCGCGCTCTTGATCTCGCCCCAGGGAGTCGAAGTCGCGGCCCTGGGCGACGCGCCGTCCGTCGACGGTCTGGAGGCGGGCGACCAGCGACGACGGGTCGGAGGCGTCTCCCGCGCGGCCGGTCGCGAAGGTGCCGGTGAGGTCCCAGTACTCGGCGGAGCGGAACGCGATGCGCTCGCGTTCCCGCTCGACGACGAGGCGGGTGGCGACGGACTGGACGCGGCCCGCCGACAGCTTCGGCATGACCTTCTTCCACAGGACCGGCGAGACTTCGTAGCCGTAGAGGCGGTCGAGGATGCGGCGGGTCTCCTGGGCGTCGACGAGCTTCTGGTTCAGCTCGCGCGGGTTGGCGACGGCGGCGCGGATCGCGTCCTTGGTGATCTCGTGGAACACCATACGCTTGACGGGGATCTTCGGCTTGAGAACTTCCTGGAGGTGCCAGGCGATGGCCTCGCCCTCGCGGTCCTCATCGGTGGCGAGGAAGAGTTCGTCGGAGTCCTTCAGCAGGTCCTTGAGCTTCTTGACCTGGGCCTTCTTGTCGGCGTTGACCACATAGATCGGCTGGAAGTCGTGTTCGACGTCCACACCGAGGCGGCGGACCTCGCCGGTGTACTTCTCGGGCACCTCGCGTGCGCCGCTGGGAAGGTCGCGGATGTGCCCGACGCTCGCCTCGACGACGTAGCCAGGGCCGAGATAGCCCTTGATCGTCTTCGCCTTGGCAGGCGACTCGACGATGACGAGTCGGCGGCCGCCGTTCGCGGTCTCGCTGGTCGGGGACAACTTCGCTCTTCTCTCCGGTCGACGCTGGGGCGTCCCCAGGCAGTGCTCCCGGGGTCGGGTCTTGCTGCGCTTCGGTCGTGACGCTGCGGAGTGTGACGGTACCTCCCGCCCCCGTGTCAAACGGGAAAAGCCCGCAACGGCCACTCGAACGGTAACCCGACGAACCCTGTTCCTGCCGCCCGGAGTGTTTACCGGCCCTGATGCGTGTATCCGGAGCGCGATCCCCCGGTTACTCGGGCGGGGGCGCGGCCGGGGGCCGGAACCGGCCTCTCACACGTGCGTCAGGCACCCATGCCCCGAGAACCAGCGCGACCACGGCGGCGACGCTTCGCGACGGTCGCCGATGCGACGGGAGCTCACACCGTGCGCGACGGGCCGGCCGTGCCGGACCCGCGTCGCGGTCCACACCAGCAGACCGGCCCCGAACAGGGCGAACACCATTCCCGCGAAGATCGCCGGCCCGCTCTCCATGGTCCCCGTGCCCCTTTGCTCCAACCCGCGAGTGTCCAGTCTCCGGGAGGCTGTCACGCACGGGCGGCGGGCAGGCGAACCCCAGGTGAACGGGGAGCCGACGGACTCGGTGTGCCCCGGCCCGTGGCTCGTTTCTCCCGTACGGCACTCTGCGCCGACGCGTCCCTACGCCGGTTCGAGGAACCCCTGCTCCACCAGCAGCCGGATCTGGGCGGGCGTGCGGTCGCGCAGCGCCACCGGATCCTCGCCCACCAGCTGGGCGATGGCGTCCAGGATGCGGCCCGCGCTCATGGTCCCGTCGCAGACGCCCGCGAACCCGGCGCCGACCGTGTCGACCCGGGTGGCCCGGCGCATGCCGCGGTTCTGGCGCAGGACCACGTGCTCCGGGTCCTCGGCGCCGGGCAGCCCGACCTGCTCCTGGACGACCTCGCCGGCCAGTGTGAAATGCGCCTCGAGCAGGGCGGCGTCGTCGTGGGCGCGCAGGTAGTCGACGCGGTCGAAGTGCGCGCGCACCGTCCTCGCCGAGCGGCTGCTCGATGGGGTGCGGCCACTCCTCGGTGGTGATCGAGGGCTCGGCGGACCCGGTCCGGCGCAGGGTGATCCAGCCGAAGCCGACGGCCCTGACCTTGCGCGTCTCGAACTCGTCCAGCCACGTCGTACCGCGCCTGGTACTCGGCCGCGTCGGCGCGGTGGTCGCCCGCGTCCCTGAGCCACAGCTCGGCGTACTGCGTGACGTCCTGCACCTCGCGCTGCACGATCCAGGCGTCGCAGCCGCGCGGCACCCAGGAGCGCAGCCGGTCCGTCCAGTCCTCCCTCCACGTGCTGCCAGTTGGCGAGGAAGTGCGCGAACCCGCCCTCGTTCAGGCGCTCCCCCGTCTGCTGAACGAGCGAGCGGCACAGATCGTCCCCGCCCATCCCGCCGTCGCGGTAGGTGAGGCGGGCGCCGGGCGAGATCACGAACGGCGGGTTGGAGACGATCATGTCGTACGTCTCGTCGTCCTCGATCGGTTCGTAGAGCGAGCCCTCGCGCAGTTCGGCGGCCGGGGCCCCGGACAGGGCGAGCGTGAGCGCGGTGATGTGCAGCGCGCGCGGGTTGAGGTCGGTCGCCGTCACGCGCGTGGCGTGCCGGGCGGCGTGCAGTGCCTGGATGCCGGAGCCGGTGCCGAGGTCGAGGGCGGCGGAGACGGGCGTACGGACGGTGAGGCCGGCCAGCGTCATGGAGGCGCCGCCGACGCCGAGGACGACGCCCTCGGCGCGGTTGCCGATGCCACCGGCGCCACCGACCGCGCAGCCCAGGTCGGAGACGATGAACCAGTCCTCGCCGCCGGGCCCGCCGTACGGCCGTACGTCCACGGTGGCCGCCACCTCGTCGTCGCCCGCGCGGACGAGCCAGCCGCTCTCCAGGCAGGCGTCGACGGGCAGGGACGTCGGCCACGCGCGCGTGGAGCACCGGTTGCTGGAGCAGGAACAGCCGTACGAGCAGTTCGAGCGGCGTGTCGCCGCAGGTGGCCCGCAGCGCGGGCACGGTCTCGCTGCGCGACAGCGCCGCGTAGGCGGGGGGCGCCGAGCAGCTCCAGCAGTCCGTCGGCGGTGAAGGAGGCCCCGAGCAGGGCGTCCCGCAACCGGGCGGTGACGTCGGGGCGGTCGGCGGAGGGCAGGGGGACAGGCTGGCGTTACTCACACCCCCATTGTGGCCCCCGCGCCCCCCGCCCCGCCCCCCGTGCGGCAGAGGTCAGCCGGCCGCGGCCGACGGCGTCACCGAGGCCGACTTGCAGCTCTCCTGCTTGGCCATCGCCTGGCCGACGTCGCCCTCCTCAAGGGTCTTCAGGGCGTCGTTGCCGCTCTTGCTGAGCTTGTTCAGCTCGGTGGCGATGTCCTTGAGGCCGTCGGCGAACTTCGCCTGGTCCTTGGTGTCGAGATCCTCCACCTGCTTGCGCAGAGAGGCGTACGACGAGGAGAGGCCGTTCAGCTCGGTGACCGCGTCCTTCTGCTTCTTCTCGCCCTCGTCGACGTCCGGAGCCCCGGCCTTCTGGACGGCGCTGCCCATGGCCTTGTAGGCGTCGGACATGTCCTGGAACGCCTTCGCGTCGGTCTTCTGGACCTCCGCCGGCGTGCTGTTGTCCGAGGTCTCCCTTCTGGATCGCCGCGTTGGCCGCCTCGATCTTCCTGGCCTGCGGCTGCACAGGCGTCGCAGACGTCCTTCGCCCAGGAGTCCAGCTTGTCGTTGTCGTCGCTGCTGCTGCATCCCGTCAGCGCCAGTACCAGTACCGCACCGCCGGACAGTGCGGCCGCGAGCTTCTTGTTCACCGGATTGGTCCCTTCCATGGCTCTCGGCCCCGGAACATACACGCCGGATGGGGGACACTCGCAGGACGAACATCCATTAAGACCGTATTGCAGCCATTTGCACCAAGAGAGAGAAGGCTCACGGTGAGGGGCGCACGCACGCACGACGCGGGCGGACGACGCGTCAACACGCGCCGTCCGCCCACTTCTTGACCCGCGCCTGTGGCAGGGCTCCCGGCTGAGACCTACGAAACCACCGCCGGATCGACCGACTTGGGCTCCTGGTCGGTGTCGTCCTCGTCACCCATGGCGATTCCGCGCCGCTTGGACACGTAGACCGCCACGGCGATGACGACGAACGCGAGGACGGCGATCGCGACCCGTACGCCGATGCTCTTGTCGGCGCCGTAGGGAGAACTTGATGACGGCCGGCGCGATGAGCAGCGCCACCAGGTTCATGACCTTCAGCAGGGGGTTGATCGCCGGGCCGCGGTGTCCTTGAACGGGTCGCCGACGGTGTCGCCGATGACGGTGGCGGCGTGGGCCTCGCTGCCCTTGCCGCCGTGGTGGCCGTCCTCGACGAGTTTCTTGGCGTTGTCCCAGGAACCACCGGAGTTGGCGAGGAACACCGCCATCAGCGTGCCCGCGCCGATCGCGCCGGCCAGGAACGCTCCGAGCGCTCCCACACCGAGCGTGAACCCGATGAAGATGGGCGCCATGACGGCGAGCAGCCCGGGCGTGGCGAGTTCCCGCAGGGCGTCCCTGGTGCAGATGTCGACGACCTTGCCGTACTCCGGTTTCTCGGTGTAGTCCATGATTCCGGGACGCTCCCGGAACTGCCGTCGCACCTCGTAGACCACCGCGCCCGCCGACCGCGACACCGCGTTGATCGCCAGCCCCGAGAAGAGGAAGACGACCGCCGCGCCCGCGATGAGCCCGACCAGGTTGTTGGGCTGCGAGATGTCCATCATCAGGCTCATCGGCGCTCCTCGCCGCTGAGTTTCTCGCCCACGTCCGCCGCGCCGGTGGTGATGGCGTCGCGGTACGACCCGAACAGGGCCGCCGCCGCCAGGACGGCGGTGGCGATGGCGATGCCCTTGGTGATGGCCTTGGTGGTGTTGCCGACCGCGTCCAGGTCGGTGAGCACCTGGGCGCCCGCGCCCTCGACGTCGCCGGACATCTCGGCGATGCCCTGCGCGTTGTCGGAGACCGGCCCGAAGGTGTCCATGGCGACGATCACACCGACCGTGGTGAGCAGGCCGGTGCCGGCCAGTGCCACCGCGAACAGCGCCAGCATGATCGACGTACCGCCGAGCAGGAAGGCCCCGTAGACGCCGAGGCCGATCAACAGGGCGGTGTAGACGGCGGATTCGAGACCGAGCGAGATACCGGCGAGGACGACGGTGGCGGGGCCCGTGAGCGAGCTCTTGCCGATGTCCTTGACGGGGCGCCGCGTGGTCTCGGTGAAGTAGCCGGTGAGCTGCTGGATCAGGGCGGCGAGCACGATGCCGATCGCCACCGCGACGAGCGCGAGGATCCGCGGGTCGCCGTCCCGGCCGGCGATCGCCGCGTCGGTGACGCCGTCCAGCTCCGAGTACTTCCCGGGCAGGTAGACGAAGACGGCCACCGCCACCAGCACCAGCGAGATCACCGCGGAGATGAAGAAGCCCCGGTTGATCGCGCTCATGCCGCTGCGGTCGGACCGCCGGGGCGCCACCGCGAAGATGCCGATCATGGCCGTGATCACGCCGATCGCCGGCACCAGCAGCGGGAACGCCAGTCCCGCGTCGCCGAAGGCCACCTTGCCGAGGATCAGCGCGGCCACCAGGGTCACGGCGTACGACTCGAAGAGGTCGGCCGCCATGCCCGCGCAGTCGCCGACGTTGTCGCCCACGTTGTCGGCGATGGTCGCGGCATTGCGCGGATCGTCCTCCGGAATGCCCTTCTCGACCTTGCCCACCAGGTCGGCGCCGACGTCGGCGGCCTTGGTGAAGATGCCGCCGCCGACTCGCATGAACATGGCGATCAGCGCGGCACCGAGGCCGAAGCCCTCCAGCACCTTCGGCGCGTCGGCCGCGTACACCAGCACCACGCAGCAGGCGCCCAGCAGGCCGAGCCCCACCGTGAACATGCCGACCACGCCGCCCGTGCGAAATGCGATCTTCGTAGCTTTGTGCGAGACGAGAGTGAGATCCTTTCCGGTTCGCCGGGGGCCGGTGTCGCTTCCGCGCCGCCGCGGGCGACGCGCACATTGCTGCGTACGGCGAGCCACATGCCGATATAGCCGGTGGCCGCCGAGAACGCCGCGCCGATCAGGAAGAAGATCGATCGTCCGGCCCGTTGATTCCAGTCGTCCGCGGGCAGCAGCATGAGCAGAAAGAACACGACGACGGCGAATACGCCGAGCGTGCGAAGCTGCCTGGCCAGATAGGCGTTCGCGCCTTCCTGGACGGCCGCCGCGATCTTCTTCATGCTGTCGGTTCCCTCGCCCGCCGCGAGCACCTGGCGCACCAGGACACCCGCGAGCACCAGCGCGGCCAGCGCGACGACCGCGATGACCGCGACCAGGGCGCGGTTCGAGTCGGTCAGCACGGCGGCTGCGATGGTCGAGGTATCGCCCAACTGATGAGGGGTGGAAAGCTCCGCCATTCGTCCTCCTTGACGCTTGGGCTGAGCTCAAGATGTGGACGGGATTGTAGGTACCGGAACCTGATCAAAACAGTGCACGACAAAAGGAATTGGCCTGTCAACCACAAGGGGTCCAGAAGTAGTAATGCCCGTCCGGCATTAGCGTCGTGATCCTTTTCCCCGCGCGATTGATCGCACCACTGATCGCACGACTGATCGCGCGACTGATCGCACGACGGATCGTGAATGAATTCACTTAACGCCCGCTCGGCACCACTGTAGGCGTGGACCTCGGCTTCCGCACATGACAAAGGGCCCTACGAGGTAGGGCCCTTTGGGTGAAACGGGTGAGGCGGGTGACTTCGGGTGACGGAAGTGGGTGTCAGAGCGGCGGCAGCACCGCCGGCGCGGTCGGCCAGGTCATGCGGATCAGTCCGCCGTCCTCGCCGGCCGTGACCTCCCACGTCGTCGACGAGTCCGCTGATGACCGCGAGACCCATCTCGTCCTCCTCGGCCTCCAGCGCGTCGGCGGCGGTGCCCGGGTTTCCGGCCCCGGGTACCGCGTGCGGCGCCTCGTCGCCGACCTCGATGGAGAACTGCTTCTCCTCCTCGATCAGCGACACCTTGACCGGCGCCGTGATGCCGACGTGCTGATGCAGACCCACAGCCTGGGTGCAGGCCTCGCCGACGGCGAGCCTGACCTCGTCGAGGACGGCCTCGTCCACTCCGGCCCTGCGTGCCACCGCCGCCGCCACCAGACGGGCGGTGCGGACATGCTCGGGCAGCGCGCTGAAGCGGAGTTCAACGGTGGCCATGCATCCCCCTCGGAACTACGGGCGTGCTTTGAGGGTCCGGCCGCCGACAGCCCGGACCCCCTTGTTCTCTCGCGTCCCGGACCCGGGGGCCCGGAACAGGTCGTCAGTCGGTGGCCGCCACCGCTTCCTCGACCGAGGTGTGAATGGGGAACACCTTGGTGAGGCCGGTGATACGGAAGATCTTGAGAATGCGCTCCTGGTTGCAGACCAGGCGAAGCGAGCCCTCATGGGCACGCACCCGCTTCAGTCCGCCGACCAGCACGCCGAGCCCGGTGGAGTCGAGGAAGTCCACGCCCTCCATGTCGACGACGAGGTGGAAACTCCCGTCGTTCACGAGCTCGACCAGCTGCTCTCGCAGCTTGGGCGCGGTGTATACGTCAATTTCGCCACCGACCTCGACGACCGTACGATCGCCGACGGTACGGGTCGACAGGGACAGGTCCACGGATCCTCCAGCACCTTGCTATCGAGCGGGTCGCCCTTCGGGACACCTCGGCTTGAAGCCCCCAGGACGGTTCGCCAGCCGCGATGGCATTCAATCACTTACCGGCAGGCGTGCACGACGCCTTGGTCCCATTGTCCGTCACGCCGGTGACAGACTCGGTGCCGATGGCCAAGAATCACCGATCCGATCGACCCCCGGCGGAGCCTGGCTCCAGGCCGGAACCGGGCATGCTCCTGGACCGGCTCGCCACGGGACCGAGCCGGGCTACGCGCATCACTCATACGGAGCACTTGCCCCCCGCGTGCGGGCCGTCATGCCGTCTGGCCGGACCGGATTCGTCCGGAGGTCCTCGCGGCGGTGCGGGCCGCGGGCATCGAACACCCCTGGGCCCACCAGGCACGCGTGGCCGAGCACGCCCTGGACGGCGACTCGGTGGTCGTCGCCACGGGCACCGCGTCCGGCAAGTCCCCTGGCGTATCTGGTGCCGGTGCTGTCGACGCTCCTGGACGGATCCGAGGCCCCCAACGGGCGTGGCGCCACCGCCCTCTACCTGGCTCCGACCAAGGCACTGGCCGCAGATCAGTGCCGGTCCGTGAAGGAACTTTCACAGCCTCTGGGCACATCCGTGCGGACCGCGGTCTACGACGGCGACACGCCGTTCGAGGAACGCGAGTGGATCCGCCAGTACGGCAACTACGTGCTGACCAATCCGGACATGCTGCACCGGGGCATCCTGCCGTCCCACCCCCGCTGGTCCTCCTTCCTGAAGTCGCTGAAGTACGTCGTCATCGACGAGTGCCACACCTACCGGGCGGCGTCTTCGGCTCCCATGTCGCCCAGGTGCTGCGCAGATTGCGCCGACTGTGCTGCGCGCTACGGCGCGTCGCCCGTCTTCCCTGCTCGCGTCGGCCACCGCCGCGGAGCCCTCGGTGGCGGCCCGCCGGCTCACCGGGCTGCCGGTGGTCGAGGTCGCCGACGACGCCTCACCGCGCGGTGAACTGGTGTTCGCCCTCTGGGAGCCGCCACTGACCGAGCTGGAGGGCGAGAAGGGCGCGCCGGTCCGCCGCACGGCCACCGCCGAGGCCGCGGACCTGCTCACCGACCTCACCGTGCAGGGGATGCGCTCGATCACCTTCGTACGCTCCCGGCGTGGCGCCGAGCTGATCTCGGTGATCGCCAAGGAACGTCTGGCCGAGGTCGACCGCTCGCTGCCCCGGCGCGTGGCGGCGTACCGCGGCGGCTACCTCCCCGAGGAGCGCCGCGCCCTGGAACGTGCCCTGCACTCCGGTGAACTCCTCGGCCTCGCGGCGACGAACGCCCTCGAACTCGGCCTCGACATCTCCGGCCTGGACGCCGTGGTGATCGCCGGCTACCCGGGCACCCGGGCGTCGCTGTGGCAGCAGGCGGGCCGAGCGGGGCGGTCCGGGCGGGGAGCCCTCGCGGTGCTGGTGGCCCGCGACGATCCACTGGACACCTTCCTCGTCCACCACCCCGAGGCCCTGTTCGACCAGCCCGTGGAGTCCACGGTCCTCGACCCCGACAACCCGTACGTCCTCGCCCCCCACCTGTGCGCGGCGGCGGCCGAGCTGCCCCTGACCGACGACGACCTGACGCTGTGTTCGGCCCCGCCTGCGAGGAGTTGCTTCCCCAGCTGGAGGCGGCCCGACTGCTGCGCCGCCGGACGCGGGCCTGGCACTGGACGCGCCGGGAGAGGGCCGCCGACCTGACCGACATCCGCGGAGAGGGCGGACGGCCGGTCCAGGTCGTCGAGGCCGGGACGGGCCGGCTGCTGGGCACGGTGGACGCCGGCGCCGCCCACACGACGGTCCACGAGGGCGCCGTACACCTCCACCAGGGGCCGCACGTATCTCGTCCGCTCCCTCGACCTGGAGGACTCCGTCGCGCTGGTCGAGGAGGCCACACCCGCCTACTCGACGGTCGCCCGCGACACGACGGCGATCTCGGTCCTGGAGACCGACATCGAGGTCCCCCTGGGGCGACGGGCGCCTGTGCTACGGCTCCGTCGAGGTCACCAACCGAGTGGTCTCCTTCCTGCGCCGACGCCTCATCACCGGCGAGGTCCTGGGTGAGACGAAGCTCGACCTCCCTCCTCGGACGCTGCGCACCCGCGCGGTGTGGTGGACGGTCACCGAGGACCAGCTGGACGCGGCCCGGATCAACCCGGAGATCCTCGGCGGGGGCCCCTGCACGCCGCCGAGCACGCCTCGATCGGCATGCTGCCCCTCTTCGCGACCTGCGACCGCTGGGACATCGGCGGCGTGTCGGTCCCCCTGCACCCCGACACGCTCCTCCCGACGGTCTTCGTCTACGACGGCCACCCCGGCGGCGCGGGCTTCGCCGAGCGCGCCTTCACACGGCCCGCGAGTGGCTCACCGCCACCCGGGAGGCCATCGCCTCCTGCGAGTGCGACGCCGGCTGCCCGTCCTGCATCCAGTCCCCCAAGTGCGGGAACGGCAACGAGCCACTGCACAAGCGGGGGGCCGTACGGCTCCTCACGGTGCTGTTGCGGGGAGCTGCGGAGGAGGAGGCGGACGGAGGCGCGGGGGTGAGGGCGGATGGGGGGCGGGTCCGGGTCCGGGTCCGGATGCGGGTCCGGGTCCGGATGGGGGTCCGGGTCCGGATAGGGGTCCGGGTCCGGATGCCGGGACGGGACGAGGTCCGGGGACGGGACCGGGTCCAGGTCCAGGTCCAGGTCCAGGGAGGGTCCGCAGGTGGATCCGGAGGCGGGTCCCGCCGCCGGTACGGACGCGGCCGGTACGGAGGCCGGGTAGGCGGAACGTCTGCCGTGAGCCCTCTCGGCGGGACGCCGGTCGCCGGGAGGCCGGCCAACGGGTCACCGGTCGCCCGGGGCCCGAGCCGACGGGACACCCGCCCCCGGGACCCCACCCAGCGGAACACTCATCCCCGGGGCGCCCGCCCCCGGTACGTCCGTCGCCGGCCCGCTCTCGCCCGGACCTCCGCCGCGAACGGCCCTCGGCCCGATGCCGCCGTCACGTCCGAGACCTGGCCGGTGAGGACGCACCGCACCAACCGCGCCCCCTGGGCCCGCGCGACCCGGTCCGCCCTGGCACAGCGGCCGTGCCGCCCCGTGCCCAGTGGTCCGCCGCCGCGAGCGCCGCCAGATCGGCGCCGCCGGCCGCGCGATGCCGGGCCACGACGGCCTGCCCCAGGGCCAGCACGATGCCGAACACCAGGCACAGAACGGCGACGGCGCCTACGCTCCAGACCGTTGCGGACCCTCTGTCGGAGCCGCTTCCGAAGCCGGAACCGCATCCGGAGCCGGAGTCAGTGTCCGAGCCGGACCCAGTGCCGGAACCGGCGCCCGAGGCAGAGCCGGCGCCCGAGCCGAAGACAGTGCCGGAACCGGAGCCGGAGGCAGAGCCCGAACCCGAACCGACGCAGGTTCCGGAGCCGGTGCCCGAGCCGAAGCCGGTGCCGCTTCCGGGAGCCGAAGCCGGTGCCTGTTCCAGAGCCGGAGCCGGTGCGCGGGCCCGAGCCAGCCCCCGCACACCGGCCGACTCCCGACCCGAGCAGGACATCGCCCCTCATGGCCCCGCCCCCACCGTCCGCTCCACCGAAGCCACGGCCTCCTCCCGGACCTCGAAGGGCAGGCCGTGCAACGCCGGTGGTTCGGCCACCACGGTCACGCGGACCTGGCCCGCCTCCCGGCTGACCGTGACCCGCGCCCCCGCGCGGTGCCGCCTCCCTCGTGACCTCGGCGACCGCGTCGGCCGGATCCTGACGGGCCGCCGCGCGGGCGCCCGTCCGGGCCGCGTCCACGCACTGGATCTGAGCGGCCACCACGAGCAGCCCGTAGACCAGCGCCATCGCGAACACCACCAGCACCGGCAGCACCACGGCCGTCTCCGCCGTCACGAACCCCTTGTCGGAGCACCAGACGAAGCCTCTGCGGGCTCCCGCCCTCGCTGCCCGCTCACATCCGCGCATCGAGTGCCTGCTTCACGATGCCCTGCAGCTCCCGCGCTGACCGCGCCGCTCGTCACCACCTTGTAGAGGACCACGGCGAACGCCACCGCCGCGACGATCCCCATCGCGTACTCCGAGGTGACCATCCCCGCGTCCCGTCGCGCCATCCGTACTGCTCCGCGCACCAGGGCACTCAGCCGTGCCCGTACCGCCTGATACATCGCAACCCCCGTAAGGTCCGTTCCCGTTGTCACTTGCTCGTCCGTCGTCGGTCATCACCTGCGGCCCGGCGCCCGCCCGCCCCTCTCCGTTCCATCAGCCGCCGCCTCCTCCGTCTCCAGCGCCTCGCCCGCGAGCCCGATCACCACCGGCAGTACGCGCCCACCGCGATGAACGCGGGCAGGAAGCACAGCCCCCACCGGCGCGGTGACCATGACGGCCGCCCGGCGGGCCCGGGCGGCCGTGGCGCGGCCCCCAGTCGGCACGGGCCTGGGCGGCGAGCCTGGCCGACCGGGCCGGCCGCGGCAGGCCGGACACGTCGGCCCGTTCCAGCAGCCGCGCCAGCGGACCGGCGCCCGGGATCACTGCCAAGCCCCGCCAGGAACCGCCCGGTTCGCCGCCCAGCCGGACCTCGGCGGCGCCGCGCTCCCAACGCGTCTCCGACGGGTCCGCCGAGGGCGTCGCCCACCGCCTGGGCGCGGCCACCGGTCCGGCACCCGCCGCGATGCACGCGGCCAGCAGATCGGCCGCCAACGGCATCTGGCGGGCGGCTTCCGCGGCAACGGTCTCCGCCGCGGCCGTGCCGGAGGCCGCCTGTCGGGAGCGCCAACGCCGAGCGCTGCCGCGCCCAGCAGGCCCACCACGACCCCGGCACCGCCACCGACCAGGGCCCAGCCGGCACCCACCGTTCCCACCAGCGGCAGCCATCCGGCGCACGGCGCCCAGCACCTCGGCCCGTCGTGGGGCGGTGCGGGCCGGTTGCGGGGTCAGCAGCGCGGTGAGCCGCCTGCGTACCGTCCGCTCCCGCCGCGCGGCCCCGACCGCGCGCACCAGCCATCCGGCGACCAGCACCGTCCCCACCACTGCCCCCAGCCTGTGGACAACGTCCCCGTTTACGACACCGCCTCCGCCGACCGCACGATCCGCGTCACCCACCACACGCCCAGGCCCTCCAGAACCCCGCCGACCAGCAGACAACCCAGTCCGGGCCGGTGTGCAGCAGCACGTGCAGCGGGTCGGCACCGAGGGCGAAGCCGAGCAGGAGACCCAGGACCGGCAGGCCGGCGAGCATCACCGCCGTGGCGCGAGCGCCCGCCAACTGGGCTCGCAGGTCGGCGCGCTGGTCCCGTTCGGCGCGTAGTGCGCCCTCCAGTCGATCGAGCCCGGCCGCCAGCCCGGCACCCTGGTCCACGGCGACCCGCCAGCACGCCGCGAGCCCCCGCAGCCCCTCGGCGCCCCGGCTGCCGCGCCGCCGCCACGAGCGCCCCCGGTACGTCCCCACCGAAGCGAGCCGCCGCCAGTACCGCCGCCTGCGGTTCACCGAGCCCTCCGGAGTCGTGGGCGGCACACAGCAGCGCCTCGCCCGGCTGCCGCCCCGCGCGCACCTCCCCGGCGAGCGCCCCGCACAGCGCGATCACCCCGTCCTGCCGGTGCTCCCGGGCTCGCCGTGCCCGGCCGGCCAGCCGTGCCCGTCGCAGCACCGGCACCCCGGCCGCTCCAACGACGACCGGCAGCACCGAACTGCCCAGCACCGCCAGCAGCAGCCCGGCCGCGAACGACCACCACTCGGGCCGCAGCCGGCCACGGACCACGCCGCAGCCCGTCCGTCATCCGGCGCAGTGCGGCGGCCCGGTGCCGACCGCCACGCCGTCCGCGACACCAGCCGTGCACGCCGTACCCCGGAGTGCCACCCGCCCCCGGCCGGCTCACGCCGCCGCCCCCAGGCACCGAGGGCCACGCCCGTCGACAGCTCAACCGTCCCCGTCACCTGTACGCCTCCCGTCCGACGGCTCGCATGTCGAGCCGGTCACCGCGGAGCAGCTCCCGCAGCCAGCTCCCACCCGCGCTCGGCCACGAAGGCCTCCGCTCCCCACCGCAGCGCCGGAACCGTCCGCACCAGCCCCGACGGGTCGCGCTCCAGTACGTGCACCTCGGCGATCCGGCGTCGTCCGGCCCCGTCCCGTACCAGGTGCAGGACCACCGGTGCGCCGCCGCGAGCTGGCTGTGCAGGGCCGCCCGGTCGAGGCCCGCGGCCGTGCCGAGCGCCTCCAGCCGGGCCGGTACGTCGGCGGCGGCGTTGGCGTGCACCGTTCCGCAGCCGCCCTCGTGGCCGGTGTTCAACGCCGCGAGCAGATGGACCACTTCGGGCCCGCGCACCTCGCCGACGACCAGCCGGTCCGGTCGCATGCGCAGCGCCTGCCGCACCAGGGTCCTCCAGGGGTCACCAGGCCCGCGGCTTCCTGATTAGCGGGTCTGGTCTCCAGGCGGACGACGTGCGGATGATCCGGCCGCAGCTCCGCCGAGTCCTCGGCGAGCACGATGCGCCTCGTCCGGTCCGACGAGAGCCCAAGTAGCGCGCTCAGCAGCGTCGTCTTGCCGCTGCCGGTGCCACCGCTGACGAGAAAGGACAGCCGTGCTCCCAGCAGTGCGCGCAGTACCCGGTCACCGCCGGGCGGCACGGTGCCGGCCGCCGCGAGTTCGTCGAGGGTGAACGCGCGCGGCCGTACCACCCGCAGCGACAGACACGTGCAGCCGACGGCGACCGGAGGCCAGCACCGCGTGCAGCCGGGTGCCGTCGGGCAGCCGGGCGTCCACCCACGGCCGGGCGTCGTCCAGCCGGCGCCCGGCGACGGTGGCGAGCGCTGCGCGAGCCGCCGTACCGCACCGGCGTCCGGGAAGGAGACCGTCGTCGTTCGAGGCCGCCGCCCCGGTCCACCCAGACCCGGTCCGGGGCGGACACCAGTACGTCGGTCACCGAGGGGTCGGCGAGCAGCGGTTCCAGTGGCCCGCTGCCGACCAGTTCCGACCTCAGCTGACCGGCGGCACCGAGGATCTCGGCGTCCCCGAGCACCCGCCCCTGCTCCCCGCAGGGCCTGCGCCACCCGCGCGGGCGTCGGTTCGGCCCCGCTCCTCGGCAAGCCACCGCCGGACACCGTCGAGCATCCCGGCGGCCGGGCCCCGGCCCCCTTCCGGAAGTCGCCGTCGACGTACGCCGGGAAGCCGCCCCCGACAGCCGCCCAACGGCCGACCCCGCGGCCCAGGCGGGAAGCCGCTCCAGGGGACGCCCGGTAAGCCCATTCCGGGGCCGTCCGCGCAGTCGGCCCCCGTGGGCGCCCCGGAAGTCCGGCCACCCTCCAAGCCCCCTCCCGCAGGCGCCCCGGAAGTCCAGGCGCCCTGGCCCCCTCCGCAGGCGCACCGGAAGTCCAGCCCGCGCTCCAGGCTCTCTCCCGAGAACCGCCCCTCGGGCATCCCGGAGACCCCGCCCGGCGACCGCCCGGCGACCGGCCGTCGTAACCCCACCGGGACCCGCCCCCCGTCGACGCCCGAGAGGCCGGCCCAGCAGCTCCCCGGCGGGTCATCCCCGCGGACCCCCGAGGGCCACTCCCGCCGCCCCATGAACCCCTCGGCCCCCCGTCGTCCCCGCGGCCCCCGCGACCCTCGGCCCCCGTCGTCCCCGCGCCCGGAATCCCGCCAGACACCCCGCACCCACCCCGACAACCCGCCTCCCTCACCACTCACCGCGTCGGCCCACCTGCCACCAGTCGCCCTCTCCGGACCCATCAGCGCCCTCATGCGTCCCCCTCCCGTCTCCACCAGCGCCCGCTCCCAGAACTCCCTGCAGAAGCGCGCGAGCGGCCCGCGTGCGAACGCGCGCCCGGGGCCGCCTGGCCTCGGTGGCGCGCAGGAGGCCGGGCTCGACGGGCACCTCGCCGGCCAGGGGCAGTCCGAGCAGCCGGGCCACCTCGCGGTCGTCGAGTCCGGAGGCGTACGGCCCACGTACCGCGACCCGGAGGTCGCGCAGGACCATGCCGACCGCGGCGGCCACCTGGCCGGCCGCCGCGACGGCCCGCAGTTCGGCCGGGACGACGAGAAGTCCGACGTCGAGCTGGGCGAGTACCTCGGCGACGCCGTCGTCGATCCGGCGCGGCAGGTCGACGACGACCGTGCCGCCCCGGCGCCTGGCCGCCGCCAGCACCGCCCGTACGGCCTGGGGCGGCACCGTGACGCAGTCGCCCCGGTCCCAGCTGAGCACCCGCAGCGAGTGCAGTTCGGGCAACGACTCCTCCAGGGCGCCGCCGCCGACCCGCCCCCGCGAGGCCGCGAACGCAGGCACCTGAGCCCCCTCGGCCGTCTCCCCGCCGAGCAGCACGTCGAGGCCACCGCCCAGCGGGTCGGCGTCCACCAGGAGGCTGCGCAGCCCCTCTCGTGCGGCGCTGACGGCGAGCGCGCAGGCCAGCGTGGACGCTCCGGCGCCCTCGGCCGCCGATGACGCCGACGGTGAGTGCGGGCCTGCCGACGCCCTCGGCGACGTCGGCGATGCGGTCGACCAGCCACTGCTCGCCGTCGGGCAGCATCAGGACGTGGTCGGCGCCGATCTCGACGGCTCGCTGCCAGACCCCCGGATCGTCCTGGTCACGGCCGACGAGGACCACTCCTCGTCTCCGCACGGCTCCGCGTACTGTCGCGCGGCGTCGTCGCCGACGGGACGAGCGGCGCGGCTTCCCCAGCCGCCCGCGCGTCCGGAGGCAGAGGGCGCCGAGGGCACCGAGTGGTGTACCTCCGGCGTGGCGCCGGCCGCCGCGCACAGGCGCAGCAGGTCGTCGAGGAGTTCAGTTCCTCGGTGACGATCAGTGGTCCGCTCTGCCGCCCTCCGGCGGCGGGCGGCGGGTCATGGGTGATGGTTCCGGTCATGGCTTGCGTCCCCCTTCGCCGCGACTCCGCGGTCGCGCCCGACTTCTGTGACCTCGCGCAGCCCTCGCGGCCCCGCGATTCCCAACCGTGTGAAGAACCGGCAAACGGTCCCCACATGAACGGCCTACGTGAACGCCCGACTTGCCACCGACTTGCGCGTCGGCTTGAACATCGGTCGAACCCGGCCATACGCATCCGGCAAACGGAACCGGCCGTGGAAGTCGGCGCGGCCCGGACGCATGGGAATCACGGTGCAGCGATCCGGAAAATCGTGTGGATCTTGGTCATAAACTGTGGACAACTCAACGATTGTGAATGTCGCGTCACTCAAACCGGTGAGTCCGGACGCACGCCCTCTACCCCGTGTACGACTCCCGCAGAGCAGTCCGACGACTACTCTGCGTAGCAGGACATGCACATGACATGTCGTCGCGGATCGGCGCCGTCACGACCCGGAAAACGGGGTCGAAGAGAGGGAGAAAACGCATCCGGACATGCGACGACCCCGCCGGGGGGGAGAGCGGGGGTCGTCTCCACGGCCGACTCGGGGGGAGGAGTCGGACCGGGTTAGCACGGTCGCGAACGATCCGTGACTTCCATGGTGTACCCAGAGCCATCTCAGGCAAACCCACGCGCCCCACCTTACGCCGAATGGGCTGCGCCTATGCTCGGGGTCGTGGAAAACCACCCTTGCCGCACTCCATGCCCCGCACAGCCGCCTTCTTTGACCTGGACAAGACGGTCATTGCGAAGTCGAGCACGCTCACGTTCAGCAAGTCGTTCTACCAAGGCGGGCTGATCAACCGCAGGGGCAGTTTGCGTACCGCATATGCCCAGTTCGTCTTCCTGGCGGGCGGAGCCGATCACGACCAGATGGAGCGGATGCGTGAGTACCTCTCCGCGCTGTGCCGCGGCTGGAACGTCCAGCTGGTCAAGGAACCTCGTCGCCGAGACCCTGCACGACCTGATCGACCCGATCATCTACGACGAGGCCGCCTCCCTGATCGAGGAGCACCACACCGCCGGCCGCGACGTCGTGATCGTCTCCACGTCGGGCGCCGAGGTCGTCGAGCCGATCGGCGAGCTGCTCGGCGCGGACCGGGTGGTGGCGACCCGCATGATCGTGGGCGACGACGGCTGCTTCACGGGAGGTGGAGTACTACGCGTACGGCCCCACCGAGGCGGAGGCGATCCAGGAGCTGGCCAAGTCCGAGGGTACGACCTGACCCGCTGCTACTGCCTACAGCGACTCGGCGACCGACCTGCCGATGCTGGAGTCCGTCGGACATCCCCACGCGGTGAACCCGGACCGTGCCCTGCGCCGCGAGGCACTCGCGCGCGAGTGGCCGATTCTCGATTTCCACCGTCCGGTACGCCTCAAGCAACGGGTCCGGGGTTTCTCCGTACCGCCGCGTCCGGCGCTCGTCGCCGCTGCCGCGATAGGCGCCGCGGCATGGGCCACCGGGCCTCGTCTGGTACGCGAGCCGACGGCGGTCCAGCGGCGGCGGCCTGAACCGCCGATCCCCGGATGCGCCCTTCCACCCGCCGATCCCCGGATGCGCCCTTTCACTCGCCGATCCCTGGATGCGCCCTTTCACCCGCGTATGAGCGCAAAAGTAAAGAAGTGCCGTCGGCACTTCCGCTTGCTCCGGGGCAGGAGTACAAAGGAATCAACGGCCCGCGAGACCGAGGACATCCGAAAGGATCACCTTAAGAACGCATTTGGCCCCACGGACCGAGCATGAACACCGGGCACCCACGCGACGTCGACCCGTCGATTACGGGCCAGCCGCACCAGGTGACGGGCAAAGTTCCCGACCTGATGGGCAACACATCGAGGACGCCTGGTAACCCGGTGGTCATGCCAGCGGCGGTACTGAGCACTCGTACCGCCGCACTCTCCGTCCACGGCACCTCTTGTACGCCTCGCGTGTGACGCTCGTGCGCCTCTCCCGCCGTCCTCCTACGCCGCCCCGCGCTGGAGCGCCTCCGCACACCGCCGTCGACTCGCGCGCGCCCAGTTCGACCGCCCTGCCGCAGTGGGCGATCCAGGCGGCCATGCCCTGCGGGGTCCCGGAGACGTAGCCGTCGAGCGCCGCCAGATAGGCCGCGCGGCCCAGCTCGGCATGGCCGACCTCGGCCGGACAGACCGACTTCGGGTCCAGACCGCTGTTGATCAGAACGATGCGCTCGGCCGCGCGCGCGACCAGACCGTTGTGCGTCGTGAAGGGACGCAACGCCAGGAGCTCGCCGTGCACGACGGCCGCCGTCACCAGAGCAGGCGCGGACCCGCCCGCCATGACCAGCGCGGCCAGGCCGTCCAGGCGGCCGTGCGCCTCCTGGGCGTCGGGCAGCGGCAGCTCCACGAGCGGCTCGTCCACCGGCTCGCCCTCTGGCGGGGCCGGGGGGGGGTCCCACCTGGTCGGCCTTGTCCGCGGCCGCCACCAGGTGCAGCCGGGCCAGGACCCGCAGCGGGGACTGCCGCCAGATGGACAGCAGCTGCCCCGCCTCGGCGGTCAGCCGCAGGGCCGCACCCACCGCACGCGCCTCGTCGTCGCCACTGAAGTCGGTCCGCCTGCGCACCTCCTCCAGGGCCCAGTCCGCCCCGGACAGCGCCGCCGAGCCCCGGGCGGCGCGCAGGGCCGCCTCGGAGGTGATCTCGTTGCTGCGGCGACGCATGATCCGGTGGCCGTAGACCCGGTCCACGGCCTTGCGTACGGACTCCACGGACTCGGCCACGCCGGGCAGTGCGCCCAGGGCCGCGGGCGGATCGGCGGTCGCGCCTGTCGTACTCATGAGTACGACCCTACGCATCCCGGCGCCACACCCCACGAACGAGTGGTCTTCTTCACGTGGCTCCGGACTCCCGTGCCACCTACGGCCACCACCCAACTACGCTTGGTGAACATGAAAATTGCTTTCGTCGGGAAGGGCGGCAGCGGCAAGACCACCCTGTCCTCCCTGTTCGTCCGTCATCTCGCCGCCACCGGGGCACCCGTCGTCGCGATCGACGCCGACATCAACCAGCACCTGGGGGCCGCGCCGGGGCTCGACGAGGCGGAGGCGGCCGGGCTGCCCGCGATGGGCGAGCACCTCCCGCTGATCAAGGGAGCACCTGCGCGGCACCAACCCGCGTATCGCCTCCGCCGAGAAGATGATCAAAACCACCCCGCCCGGCGAGGGCTCGCGCCTGCTGCGGGTACGCGAGGACAACCCGGTCTACGACGCCTGCGCCCGGCCGGTGGAACTGGACGGGGGGACCGTCCGTTTGATGGTCACCGGGCCCTTCACGGACGCAGACCTGGGTGTCGCCTGCTACCACTCCAAGACGGGAGCGGTGGAGCTGTGTCTGAACCACCTGGTCGACGGCCGTGACGAGTACGTCGTGGTCGACATGACCGCCGGCTCGACTCGTTCGCCTCCGGCATGTTCACCCGCTTCGACATCACGTTCCTCGTCGCTGAGCCGACCCGGAAGGGGGTCTCCGTCTACCGCCAGTACAAGGAGTACGCCCGCGACTTCGGCGTCACCCTGAAGGTCGTCGGCAACAAAGTGAGGGGCCGGACGACCTCGACTTCCTCCGTGAACAGGTGGGGGACGACCTGCTGGTGACCGTCGGGCACTCGGACTGGGTGCGCGCCATGGAGAAGGGCCGGCCACCTCTGTTCGAGCTCCTGGAGGACGCCAACCGCCGCGCTCAGCGCCCTGCACACGGCCGTCGACGCGACGTACGAGCTGCGGGACCCGGAGCGCTACACGCGCCAGATGGTCCACTTCCACGTGAAGAACGCCCGCAGCTGGGGCAACGAGCGCACCGGGGCCGACCTGGTGGCGCAGGTCGACCCCGGGTTCGTGCTGGGCGAGGGCGTCGTCGCCCCGGCGTGACGACGCCCTGACCGTTCCCGGCGCCTCGGCTACTGCTTGGCGGCCGGCGCCCCGGGCACGCCCTTCGGCGCCGGCGCGGGGGCGGCCGAGAGGAAGGACGCCCAGCCCTTCTTCGGGGCCTCACCGACATCCAGGGTGCGCAGCTTCTTCAGAACCTTCGGGTCCTGGGCGTCCAGCCAGTCCACGAGTTGCCGGAAGGAGACGCAGCGCACCTCGTCCTTGGTGCACACCCCCTCGATGACCTCCTCGATGGCACGCATGTAGGTGCCGCCGTTCCAGGACTCGAAGTGGTTGCCGATGATCAGAGGTGCGCGGTTGCCGTCGTAGGCCCGCTGGAAGCCCTGGAGCAGGCCGTCGCGCATCTGGTCGCCCCAGAACTCGTGCTTGGCCGGGTCGCCCTGGGTGGTGGTGCCCGACTGGTTGACCATGAAGTTGTAGTCCATGGTGAGCTGCTCGAAGGTGTGCCCGGGGAACGGCACGAGCTGCATCGACAGGTCCCACAGCTCCTGCTTCTTCTTCGGCCATACCTGGTTGTTCACGCCGCTGCTGTCGTAGCGGAAGCCCATCTCGGCGGCGGCCCGCATGAAGTTCTTCTGGCCCTCCAGGCACGGGTGCGGGCGCCGATCAGCTCCTTGTCGTAGTCGAAGGGCAGGGGTGCGGCGTTCTTCGCCCCGGTGTTGGTCTTCCAGGTCTTCACGAACTGCTTGGCCTGGTTGATCTCGTCCTTCCACTCCTCGACGGACCACTCGCCGACCCCGCCGCCGGCGCCGCAGAAGTGGCCGTTGAAGTGGGTACCGATCTCGTTGCCCTCCAGCCACGCCAGTCTCAGCTGTTTGACGGTGTCGGCGATGCCCTGCTCGTCGTTGAAGCCGATGTCGGAGCGGCCCGGGGAGTGCTGCGGCGGCCGGTACAGGTCCCGCTTCTCCTTCGGCAGCATGTACACGCCGCTCAGGAAGTACGTCATCGTCGCGTCGTTCTCCTTGGCCACTTCACGGAAGTGGGAGAACAGCTTCTGGCTGTCCTCGCCCGCGCCGTCCCAGGAGAACACCACGAACTGCGGGGGCTTCTGACCCGGCTTGAGGCGTTCGGGGCGGGGCAGGTGCGGCTGGGCTCCGGTGTACGCGGTGGAACCGTCGCCGATGAGCCGGACCGCGTTCTTGGGCGCCGGTGCCGCTTTTCCTTCTCCTTCTGCGGATCGTGCGTCCCGGTCACCGGAACCGTTACTGCTGCCGATCGCGCAACCGGCGAGCGACGCGGCGCAGACCGCGGCGGCGATCGCGGTGCGCGCCGGCGATCCTCTGGGTGGCGGCCATGTTCCGCCCACCTTCTTCCTTCTCTCGGGCCAACGCCGACGAGGGCGATGTCGGGTGCTGAGCCGGGACGTGCCGTCAGCGCCGTCAAGGTGGCACGAATGCGAGAAGGAATTAGTACGACAAGCCGATGAAAAGCCCGATTCACCTGCTTGAGCGGCGCATTACGCCATTTGGGGAAAAGTCTATGCCTCTTCTTTACTCTGAATTACGATCTGTTTACAGAGCGCAACACAACCGAGCGCTCGGGCATCCCGCCGCTGTACGCCGTGACCCACGGCCGCGAACCGCCCCCGTCCAGCGGGGACCGACCATGACCGCGACCGCGCAGCCCCGGAGGAGACGGGAAAACATGTCCGCCTGCGTCCCCGCCCGTGCCGATTCGGCCCGAACCGAACAGTCCATCCACCGCACAGCCCGCCGCCCGGCGTGCTCCCAGGCGCTTCCGCGTCGCGGGCGCCGACCTGTCGGCCTCGATCGCCGTCTTCCTGATCGCCCTGCCCCTCTCCCTGGGCATCGCCCTCGCCACCGGCGCCCCTCCAGGCCGGCCTCGTCGCCGCGCAGTGCGGCGGGATCGTCGCCGGCTGGCTCGGCGGCTGCCCGCTCCAGGTCAGCGGCCCGGCCGCCGGACTCACCGTGGTCACCGCCGACCTCATCGTGCGCTACGGATGGCGTACGACCTGTGCCGTCACCGTGCTCGCCGGCCTCGCCCAGCTGGGCCTCGGCTGTCTGCGCGTGGCGCGTTCCGCGCTCGCCGTCAGCCCCGCCATCGTGCACGGCATGCTCGCCGGCATCGGCGTCACCATCGCCGTCGCCCAGCTGCACATCGTCCTCGGCGGCACCCCGCAGAGCTCCGTGCCCGACAACCTGCGGGCCCTGCCGGCCCAGCTGGCGGGCCCCAGACCGGCCGACCTCGCGGTGAGCGTGCTGACCCCATTCTGCTGCTGCTCTGGCCGCGCGTCCCGGCCGTGCCGGGCGGCTTCTGGGCAAGCTCCCCGCCGCCCTGATCGCCGTCGCCGGCGCCACCGTGGTCGCGGCCCTCGCCGGCTCCGCCTGCCCAAGGTCGACCTGCCGTCCTGGAGCAGCCACGCCTTGGCCACGCCGCCCGAGGGCCCGGTGCTCGGACTCGTCGCGGCCGTCCTCACGACCACGCTGGTGTGCAGTGTGCAGTCCCTGCTCGGCGCGGTCGCCGTGGACAAGCTGGCCGCCGCCCGGCCCGGCCTGACCGGCCGCGTCAAGCGCTCCGACCTCGACCGCGAGCTGCTCGGACAGGGCGCCGCCAACATCGTCTCCGGGTCGCTCGGCGGACTGCCCATCGCCGGTGTGGCCGTGCGCAGTTCCGCGAACGTGGGCGCGAGCGCCGTCAGCCGGAACTCCACGATGCTGCACGGCGTTCTCGTAGTGATCGCCGCACTTGCTGCTGGTCCCGGCCCTGGAGCTCATCCCCGCTCGCCGCGCTGGCCTCCCTGGTCATGGCCGTCGGCCTCAAGATGGTGTCGTTGAACCACATCCGCACGGTGACCCGCCACCGTGAGGCTGCTGGTCTACGCGGTCACCACCTGCGGCGTGGTGTTCTTCGGCGTCCTGGAGGGCGTCGCGCTGGGCATCGCCGTCGCCGTCGGTGTCGCCCTGCACCGTCTGACCCGCACCCGGATCACGCACGACGAGGCGCAAGGAGTCCATCGCGTACGTCGAGGCCAGTTGACGTTCCTCGCGGTGCCGAGGCTCAGCCGGGTCCTGCACCACGTTCCGCAAGGTGCGGACGCCGTTGTGGAGCTGGACGGCTCGTTCATGGACCACGCGGCGTACGAGACACTGCAGGACTGGCAGCGGACGCACACCGCGCAAGGCGGCTCCGTCGACATCACCGGCCGCCGGCCCGGCACCCGTATCTCCGAACCGGCCGACCTGGACGGCTGCCGCTGCCGCCCCTGGACGCCCTGGCGCAATCACCAGTGCGAACCCCGCGGCCGGCACCCCGCGGCCGACACCCACGCAGTCGGCATCCCCGCCCGGCACGGACCGGCAGGAAGCCGCCGGCGAGAACGCCGACGCGGCGACCGGTCCGAGCGGACCCAACGATTCCAACGGACCCAACGGGCCCAACAGATCAGCCGGATCAGCCGGACGGCACGACGCGCCCGGCACGAGCGGCAAGACCGGCAGGAACGGCACAACCGGCAAGCTCGACGCGCCCATCAGACCGAACAGCCCCAACGGGCCCAGCGGACGGGAACTGGCCCGCGGCATCAGCGCGTTCCAGCGCAACACCGCCCCGCTGGTGCGCGGTGAGCTGGCCCGGCTGGCTCGCGAGGGGCAGCAGCCCTCTCAGCTGTTCCTGACCTGCGCCGACTCGCGGGTTGTCACGTCGATGATCACCTCCAGCGGCCCCGGTGACCTCTTCGTCGTGCGCAACGTGGGCAATCTCGTGCCGCTGCCCGGCGAGGAGAGCGGCGACGACTCGGTGGCCGCCGCGATCGAGTACGCGGTGGACATCCTGAAGGTCCGGTCCATCACGGTGTGCGGGCACTCCGGTTGCGGGGCCATGCAGGCGCTGCTCAGCGCCGAGCCCGGGGGCGCGCAGACCCCGCTCAAGCGGTGGTTGCGGGCACGGGCTGCCGAGCCTGGAACGCATGCCGGGAGGACGAGACGTCCCGACCCCGCCTGGCCGGACGCCGGTCCGCCGACGCGGCCGAGCAGCTCTGCCTGGCCAACGTGGTCCAGCAGTTGGAGCACCTGCGCGCCCACGACGCGGTGTCCCGGGCGCTGGGCGCGGGCGACCTGGAGCTGCACGGCATGTACTTCCACGTGGGCGAGGCCCAGGCGTACCTGCTCTCCGAGGACTCGGGGGACGGGGTGTTCGAGCTGGTGCTGGAGACCGACCTGACCGCCTGAGCTACACGGTGGGCCGAGGCGCGGGGAGTGTGAGGGGTGTTACAGACCCTGAACCCCGCGCCGTCGGCGTCCGTGGGTACGGATGACCACTGGCCACGAAGACAGGCGATCGCCAGACAGGTCTAAACCAATTGCCCGTCGACCCTTGTCACCGGCCCCCGGGTCTGATGAGCTGTGGCCTGGGACACAACGGACAACCCTGAGAATGGGAGATGTCGTGAGCAACGAATCCTTGGCCAACCTGCTCAAGGAAGAGCGCAGGTTCGCGCCCCCCGCCGACCTGGCCGCGAACGCCAACGTCACGGCGGAGGCGTACGAACAGGCCAAGGCCGACCGGCTCGGCTTCTGGGCCGAGCAGGCCCGTCGGCTGAGCTGGGCCGAGGAGCCGACCGAGACCCTGGACTGGTCGAACCCGCCGTTCGCCAAGTGGTTCAAGGACGGCAAGCTCAACGTCGCCTACAACTGCGTGGACCGGCACGTGGAGGCCGGGAACGGCGACCGGGTCGCCATCCACTTCGAGGGCGAGTCCGGCGACAGCCGCGCCATCACCTACGCCCAGCTCAAGGACGAGGTCTCCAAGGCGGCCAACGCCCTGCTGGAGCTGGGCGTGCAGAAAGGGCGACCGGGTCGCCGTCTACATGCCGATGATCCCGGAGACGGCGATCGCGATGCTGGCCTGCGCCCGGATCGGCGCCGCCCACTCGGTGGTCTTCGGCGGCTTCTCCTCGGACGCCCTCGCCACCCGCATCCAGGACGCCGACGCCCGCATCGTCATCACCGCCGACGGCGGCTACCGGCGCGGCAAGCCGTCCGCGCTCAAGCCGGCCGTCGACGAGGCCGTCGAGCGCGCGGGCATCGTCGAGCACGTGCTCGTCGTCCGCCGCACCGGCCAGGAGGTCGCCTGGGACGACTCCCGCGACAAGTGGTGGCACGAGACCGTCGACCGGCAGTCCGCCGAGCACACGCCGAGGCGTTCGAGGCGGAGCACCCGCTGTTCATCCTGTACACGTCCGGTACGACGGGTAAGCCCAAGGGCATCCTGCACACCTCCGGCGGCTACCTCACGCAGACGGCGTACACGCACTGGGCCGTCTTCGACCTCAAGCCGGAGACCGACGTCTTCTGGTGCACCGCCGACGTCGGCTGGGTCACCGGGCACTCGTACATCGTCTACGGCCCGCTCGCCAACGGCGCGACGCAGGTCATGTACGAGGGCACCCCGGACACCCGCACCAGGGCCGGTTCTGGGAGATCGTGCAGAAGTACAAGGTCTCCATCCTCTACACCGCGCCCACCGCGATCCGGACGTTCATGAAGTGGGGCGACGACATCCCCCGCGAAGTTCGACCTGTCGTCCCTGCGCGTCCTCGGCTCGGTCGGCGAACCGATCAACCCCGAGGCCTGGATCTGGTACCGCAAGAACATCGGCGCCGACGCCACCCCCGGTCGTCGACACCTGGTGGCAGACCGAGACCGGCGCGATGATGATCACGCCGCTGCCGGGCGTCACGGAGGCCAAACCGGGCTCCGCCCAGCGCGCGCTGCCCGGTATCTCCGCCACCGTCGTCGACGACGAGGCCAACGAGGTGCCGAACGGCGGTGGCGGCTACCTGGTCCTCACCGAGCCGTGGCCGTCGATGCTGCGCACCATCTGGGGCGACGACCAGCGGTTCATCGACACGTACTGGTCGCGCTTCGAGGGCAAGTACTTCGCGGGCGACGGCGCCAAGAAGGACGACGACGGCGACATCTGGCTGCTGGGCCGCGTGGACGACGTGATGCTCGTCTCCGGGCACAACATCTCCACCACCGAGGTCGAGTCGGCCCTCGTCTCCCACCCGTCGGTCGCCGAGGCGGCCGTGGTCGGCGCGGCGGACGAGACGACCGGACAGGCCATCGTGGCCTTCGTGATCCTGCGCGGCACGGCCGCGGAGACCGAGACCCTGGTCGGCGAGCTGCGCAACCACGTCGGCGCCACCCTCGGCCCGATCGCCAAGCCCAAGCGGATCCTGCCGGTGGCCGAGCTGCCGAAGACCCGCTCCGGCAAGATCATGCGGCGCCTGCTGCGCGACGTGGCGGAGAACCGGCAGCTCGGGGACGTCACCACCCTGACCGACTCCACCGTCATGGATCTCATCCAGACGAAGCTCCCGGCGGCGTCCAGCGAGGACTGAACCGCCCGCTCCGAGGGGCACCCGGCGAGAACCGCGCCGGGTGCCCTTTTCGTATGGAGTGCCCCATTACGCACCGTCACGGAGATCACCCGGCACCCTCGCCGCAGTTTAGGTAGGCTGGGAACGCGTAAGAGACCTCAACAAGATCCTCGAAGAAATCCCTCTCGAAGATCCTCATGGTGTGCCGGGAAGTCTGGTCGGCAAGTGTTTCGTGCTGCCCACCGACCGGAGGTTCTCCCCGTGACCGCGCCCCGCACCCCCGCAAAGCCTTTGGACGCCTGTCCCTCCCGGAGCGGAACTACGTCGCGGAGGCGCTGCGCACCGAGACGGTCGGCGGCGTCCTGCTCTCGTCGCCGCGGTCGCCGCGCTGGTGTGGGCGAACATACCGGCGCTGAGCGACAGCTACGAGCGTCAGCCACTTCCACTTCGGTCCCGAGTCCCTCGGCCTGGACCTGTCGGTCGCGCACCGGGCCGCCGACGGACTGCTGGCGATCTTCTTCGTCGCCGGCATCGAGCTCAAGCGCGAGCTGGTCGCCGGTGACCTGAAGGACCCGAAGGCCGCCGCGCTCCCCGTGGTGGCGGCGCTGTGCGGCATGGCCGTACCCGCGGTCGTCTACACGGTCACCAGCTCCGCGGGCGGCGGCTCCCTGGCCGGCTGGGCCGTGCCCACCGCCACCGACATCGCGTTCGCGCTCGCCGTACTCGCCGTCATCGGCACGTCCCTGCCGAGCGCCCTGCGCGCCTTCCTTTCACGCTCGCCGTCGTCGACGACCTGTTCGCGATCCTGATCATCGCGGTCCTTCACCGAGTCGCTCAACTTCGCCGCGCTCGGCGGCGCGGTCGTCGGTCTCGGCGTCTTCTGGCTGCTGCTGCGCAAGGGGCGTACGCGGCTGGTACGTGTACGTCCCGCTCGGCCTGGTGATCTGGGGGCTGATGTACAACAGCGGCGTCCACGCCACCATCGCCGGCGTCGCGATGGGCCTGATGCTGCGCTGCCACACCCGCGAAGGTGAGCGGCACTCCCGGGCGAGCACATCGGAGCACCTCGTGCGGCCCCTGTCGGCCGGCCTGGCAGTGCCGCTGTTCGCGCTGTTCAGTGCGGGTGTCGCACTCTCGGGTGGTGCGCTCGCCGACGTGTTCACCAAGCCGGAGACCCTCGGTGTCGTGCTCGGGCTCGTGGTCGGCAAGACGCTCGGCATCTTCGGCGGGACCTGGCTGACGGCACGCTTCACCCGGGCCTCGCTCAGCGACGACCTGAATGGGCTGACGTGTTCGCGGTGGCGACCCTGGCCGGTATCGGGTTCACCGTCTCGCTGCTCATCGGTGAGCTGGCCTTCGAGGGCGACGGTGAGATGACCGGCCAGGTCAAGGCCGCCGTCCTGATGGGCTCCCTGATGGCGGCGCTCCTGGCCACGGTGCTGCTGAAGGTGCGGAACGCCAAGTACCGGCGCATGACCGAGGCCGAGGAGCGCGACGAGGACCTCAGCGGCATCCCGGACATCTACGAGGAGGACGACCCCGGCGTACCACCTGCGCATGGCCGCCATCCACGAGAAGAAGGCCGCCGAGCACCGCCGGCTCGCCCGGGAGAAGACCCAGGAGCGCCACGGGCTTGCCGAAGTGACCCGGCGGGGCGAGGCGATGAGGGCGACCGTCCGGCATGATCTGACGAGACGGTACAAAAAGACGGACCGTACGCGGTCGGGCCTGCAGCAGGCGGGCAGCACACGACAGCCACGGAACCGTACGCAGATGAGCCAGCAGAAGAGGGAGACCGCGATGAGCGCACCCGACGGCAGCCCGGTCGGCACCGAACGCAGCATCGGTCAGCTGTTCGCCTCGGCGACCACCGACTTGTCGGCGCTCGTGCACGACGAGATCGCGTTGGCCAAGGCGCAGCTGAGGCAGGACGTCAAGCGTGGGGCGACGAGCGGCGGCGCGTTCTCGCTGGCCGGCGCCGGTCTCCTGTTCTCGCTGCCGATGCTGAGCTTCGCGCTGGCCTACGCCATCCGGACCTGGAGCGACTGGAACCTGGCGGTCTGCTTCCTGCTGTCCTTCGCGGCGAACGTCCTCCTCGCCGCTCTCCTCGCGCTGATCGGCATCGTCTTCGCGAAGAAGGCCAAGAAGGGTCGCGGCCCGCAGAAGGTCGCCGCGTCCGTGAAGCAGTCGGCGGGTGTCCTGCAGAACGCCAAGCCGCACCCGGCGCCGGAACTGCCCGCAGACCGGTCCCCCGAAGCCATCGAGGCTGTGGCACGCTCGTCCTCATGACGGGCTCTCCATCCCTTCGGGACAGTCCCCCTTCGGGACAACCCCTTCGGGGCAATCCCCATCGGCGCAACAACCCACCTCGGTCGTACGGCACGACATCCCGAGCGGGCACGAGGTGACCCACCGGGACGTCGCCGCCAACGGCGCCCGCTTCCACATCGCCGAGCTGGGTGACGGGCCGCTGGTACTTCTGCTGCACGGCTTCCCCAGTTCTGGTGGACCTGGCGGCACCAGCTGGTGGCCCTCGCGGACGCCGGTTTCCGCGCCGTCGCCATGGACCTGCGCGGCGTCGGCGGCAGCGACCGCACCCCACGCGGCTACGACCCCGCCGGCCTCGCCCTCGACATCACCGGCGTGGTCCGCTCGCTCGGCGAGCCGGACGCCGCGCTGGTCGGCCACGACCTGGGCGGCTACCTGGCCTGGACGGCCGCCGCGATGCGGCCCAAGCTCGTGCGGCGGCTCGCGGTCTCGTCCATGCCGCATCCCCGGCGCTGGCGCTCGGCGATGCTCGGGGACGTCCGTCAGACCCGGGCGGGGTCCTACATCTGGGGCTTCCAGCGCCCCTGGGTCCCGGAGCGCCAACTGACCGCGGACGACGGCGCGCTGGTCGGCCGGCTGATCCACAACTGGTCGGGGCCGCGCCCCTTGGACGACGAGGCGGTGGAGATCTACCGCCGGGCCATGTGCATCCCCTCCACGGCCCACTGCTCCGTCGAGCCGTACCGCTGGCTGGTGCGCTCCCTGGCGCGTCCGGACGGCATCCAGTTCTACCGCCGTATGAAGCGGCCGGTACGCGTGCCCACCCCTGCATCTGCACGGTTCGCTGGACCCCGTGATGCGGACGCGGAGCGCGGCCGGGTCCGGGCAGTACGTCGAAGCGCCCTACCGCTGGCGGCTGTTCGACGGGCTCGGGCACTTCCCGCACGAAGAGGATCCGGTCGCGTTCTCCACCGAACTGATCAATTGGCTGAAGGATCCCGAACCCGATCGGTGACCGAACGAACGCTCCCGGTATCCGAACCGGAACGCTTGTCCTATGAGCGGCCACTTGCCCGGCGCATAGGCCAATTGGGGGCCCGGAGAACGGTTATCGACCTTGGGGTGGGGGCACACGTCCGGGTATGGGCTGGACGCACGACTACAGTGACGTAGCACGCGACGGCCGCTCCACGAGCGGCGTGAGCAGCACCCACCGACGAGGAGGCCCCCGCAACTCGCGGGTGCGGACCGACGGGTGGGCATTCCGCGCATCCTGCGCCGCCGGGCCCGCTGGGTCTCCGTGCGCCTGCGCCATCCACGCGGCGTGAGCTGACCGGGCCGGCGCCCGCCCGACTTGCGCCACCGGTCCCTGTTCTCTAGGTCCCTGTCGTCAAACTCCCGTCGTCCGCCCGGAGGGCGGCCTCGCGGCGTCAGGTGCGTGCTCTCGGCGCGCGGGGCCCTGATCCTCGTACTGGAGTACTTGGGTCAGGGCCCCCGTGCGGCGAGAGTGCGTGCATGGCGTCGCGAGGCAGACGGGAGTTTGACGACAGGGCCTAGAGGGCGCAGCTGTCGCTGTCCACCTGCTGGTTCGCGGTGCGGCCCTCGGCGATGTCCTCGCGGATCTCGTCCACGGTGAGCGCGTAGCCGGTCTCGGCGTCGTCCAGGGACTTGGCGAAGACCACGCCGTAGACCTCGCCCCTCGGGCGTCAGCAGCGGTCCGCCGGAATTGCCCTGACGGACGGTCGCGAACAGCGAGTAGACGTCGCGGCGGACGGTGTCGCGGTGGTAGATGTCCGGACCGTTGGCCGTGATGCGCCCCGCGCACGCGCGCGGCGCGGACGTCGTACGCCCCGTTCTCCGGGAAGCCCGCGACGATCGCGCCGTCGTCGCGGGCGGCGTCCTCGTCGGCGAACCGCAGCGCGGGTGCGTTCAGTTCCGGCACGTCCAGTACGGCGATGTCGCGCCGCCAGTCGTAGAGGACGACCGTCGCGTCGTACTTCCTGCCCTCGCCGCCTATCTGCACCGTAGGCTCGTCGACGCCGCCCACGACATGGGCGTTGGTCATGACGCGGCGGTCGGCGAAGACGAAACCGGTGCCCTCCAGGACCTTGCCGCAGTCGGCGGCGGTGCCCATGACCTTGACGATGGAGCGCTTGGCGCGGGCCGGCACCGGGCTGTTGGCCAGCGCCGGGTCGGGTGGCTGGACTTCGGGGATCTGCTCGTTGGAGAACGGGCTGAAGACCTGCGGGAAGCCGTTCTGCGCGAGGACCGAGGAGAAGTCCGCGAACCAGGTGTCGGCCCGTGCGGGCAGCGCCCTGGAGACGCCCTGCAGCACGGTGGAGCTGCGGACCTCCTTGCCGAGCGTCGGCAGCGTGGTGCCCGCGAGGGCGGAGCCGATCAGCCAGGCGACCAGGAGCATCGCCACGACGTTGACCAGGGCGCCGCCGGTGGCGTCCAGGGCGCGGGCCGGGGACCAGGTGATGTACCGGCGCAGCTTGTTGCCGAGGTGGGTGGTCAGGGCCTGGCCGACGGAGGCGCAGACGATGACGACGACGACCGCGACGACGGCGGCGGTCGTACTCACCTCCGCGTTGTCCGTCAGGGCGTCCCAGAGCACCGGCAGCAGATAGACGGCGACGAGACCGCCGCCGAGGAAACCGGTCACCGACAGGATGCCGACGACGAAGCCCTGGCGGTACCCGACGATCGCGAACCAGACGGCGGCCAGCAGCAACAGGATGTCCAGCACGTTCACTGATTCAGGCCCCGCCTTGTCGTCCTACGCTCACACCGGTCACCCTGTCATGACCGCCAGTCCAGCGGGACCTGCTTCTCCCTGTCCCAGGGCCGCTCCCAGCCCGCGAAGTGCAGCAACCGGTCGATGATGCCGGCGGTGAAGCCCCACACGAGCGCCGATTCGGACCAGGAATGCCGGGCCTCGGTGACCACTCGGATGAATGGTGGTGACCCTGTTGGCGGGGTCCGTGAGATCCGCCACGGGGACGGTGAAGACGCGCGCCGTCTCGTTCGGATCGACGACGCCCACCGGGGAGGGCTCGCGCCACCAGGCCAGGACCGGTGAGACGACGAAGCCGCTGACCGGGATGTAGAGCTTGGGCAGGACGCCGAAGAGCTGCACGCCGGCCGGGTCGAGCCCGGTCTCCTCCTCGGCCTCGCGCAGGGCGGCCCGCAACGGCCGTCGCCCTGCGGATCGCCGTCGTCCGGGTCGAGGGCGCCGCCCGGGAAGGCCGGCTGACCGGCGTGCGAGCGCAGGGAGCCGGCCCGCTCCATGAGCAGCAGCTCAGGGGCCGACACCGGCCGCGCCCTCACCGAAGAGGATCAGGACGGCGGACTGACGCCCGGCTCCGTCCTCCGGCGGCAGAAAGCGGCTCAGCTGGTCGGGGCGCACCGTCTCGACGGCCCGCACCACCGGGTCCAGCCAGCCCGGCAGGCCCTCCTTGCTGAGGATCCCGCCCCGGATCTGCCCCTGTGTGTCGCTCGCCCGCGTCATAGCCACCCCCTGTTCTGCCGATTCCAACGCCCGAGGCCACCGAGATCGTTCCGTCACCCGGCCGCCCCCAGCGGCGGTGCCGGTTTCCCGCCCGCGTCCAGATAGGCCTGCGGGGGTTCAGACGCTGACCGGGGAAGCCGCCCTTCTCGTACTTCAGCAACTTCTTCGCCTTCTCCGGGTCCGTCTCGCCCTCGCCGTACGCCGGGCAGAGCGGGGCGATAGGGCGGCGCCGCAGGCGGGGCTTGCGGGCGTGGCAGATCCGGCGGCCGTGCCAGATCACGTGGTGGGAGAGGTCCGTCCAGTCGCTCTTGGGGAAGAGCGCGCCGACGGCGGCCTCGATCTTGTCCGGGTCGGTCTCGGCGGTCCACCGCCAGCGGCGCACCAGGCGCTGGAAGTGCGTGTCCACGGTGATGCCGGGGCGACCGAACGCGTTGCCCAGGACGACGAAGGCGGTCTTGCGGCCGACACCGGGCAGCTTCACGAGGTCTTCGAGGCGCCCGGGGACCTCGCCGCCGAAGTCCTCCGCCAGGGCCTTGGACAGCCCTATGACCGACTTGGTCTTGGCCCGGAAGAAGCCGGTCGGGCGCAGGATCTCCTCGACCTTCTCGGGATCGGCGGCGGCCAGGTCCTCCGGGGTGGGGTACTTGGCGAAGAGGCCGGGCGTCGTCTGGTTGACGCGCAGGTCGGTGGTCTGGGCGGACAGCACCGTGGCCACGACCAGCTGGAACGGGTTCTCGAAGTCCAGCTCCGGGTGCGCGTACGGGAAGACCTCCGCGAGTTCGCGGTTGATACGGCGGGCGCGGCGCACCAGCGCGGTGCGCGACTCGCCGCGCGGCGCGCTCGGGGCGACGGTCTTCGCCGGGGCGACGCCCTTGACGGCGGCCGCGGCCTTCTTCGGAGCGACGGCGGGCTTCTTGGCGGGCGCCTGCTTCTTGACGGTCTTCTCGGTCTTCTTCCTCACGGCACCCTCCTGCGCAGTCACCCTCTTGGCAGGTGCCGCCTTCTTTGTCGCTTTCGCCGTTTTCCTACCGCCATCGGGGCTCTGTTCGCCCACAGCGGAATCGCGACGTACACCCACCCGCGCAGCCCCCTCGGCCTGTGCTCTCACCGGCGATTTGGACACCCGGCCAGCGTACGGCCCGGCACCGACATCCGCCCCGGACCCCGAAGATCGGCGCCCAATTGGACCCCTGCCGCGTACCCCAGGACACCAGTGCGGCATCCTTGTGACAGATCACACTGTTTGGACTGTCCGGCAAAATGGGCACCACGGACCCCTGGTACACCGGGGGAACATGATCCTCTGAGCCGGTCGACAAGGAGAGAACTCGTGGACGACGTTCTGCGGCGCAACCCGCTCTTCGCGGCGCTCGACGACGAGCAATCCGCGGAGCTCCGCGCCTCCATGAGTGAGGTGACCCTCGCCCGCGGCGACACACTGTTCCACGAGGGGGACCCCGGAGACCGCCTCTATGTGGTCACCGAGGGCAAGGTCAAGCTTCACCGCACGTCCCCCGACGGACGCGAGAACATGCTGGCCGTCGTCGGCCCCAGCGAGCTGATCGGCGAGCTGTCGCTGTTCGACCCGGGCCCGCGCACGGCGACCGGCACCGCGCTGACCGAGGTCAAGCTGCTCGCCCTCGGGCACGGCGACCTCCAGCCCTGGCTGAACGTCCGCCCCGAGGTGGCCACCGCACTGCTGCGCGCCGTCGCGCGCCGCCTGCGCAAGACCAACGACGCCATGTCCGACCTCGTCTTCTCGGACGTTCCCGGCCGTGTCGCCCGTGCCCTGCTGGACCTGTCCCGCCGCTTCGGCGTGCAGTCCGAGGAGGGCATCCACGTCGTGCACGACCTGACGCAGGAGGAGCTGGCCCAGCTGGTCGGCGCGTCCCGCGAGACGGTCAACAAGGCGCTCGCGGACTTCGCCCAGCGCGGCTGGCTCCGCCTGGAGGCCCGCGCGGTGATCCTGCTGGACGTGGAGCGGCTGGCCAAGCGCTCCCGCTGACCTTCCTCCCCCGGGGCGTGGCTAGATGAGCCCGTGCTCGCTCAGGTACTCCAGCTGCGCCCGCACCGACAGTTCCGCCGCCGGCCACAGTGAGCGGTCGACGTCCGCGTACACGTGGGCGACGACCTCGCCCGGCGTCCGGTAGCCGTCCTCCACGGCCGTCTCGACCTGGGCGAGACGATGGGCGCGGTGGGCGAGGTAGTACTCCACGACGCCCTGTGCGTCGTCCAGGACGGGGCCGTGGCCCGGAAGCACCGTGTGCACCCCGTCGTCGGCCGTGAGCGACCTGAGCCTGCGCAGTGAGTCCAGGTAGTCGCCGAGACGGCCGTCGGGGTGGGCCACCACCGTCGTCCCGCGGCCCAGGACCGTGTCGCCCGTCAGGACCGCCCGGTCGGCCGGGAGATGGAAGCACAGGGAGTCGGCCGTGTGCCCGGGGGTCGGTACGACCCTCAGCTCCAGGCCGCCGACCTCGATCACGTCACCGGCGGCCAGCCCCTCGCCGCCCAGCCGCAGCGCCGGGTCCAGCGCCCTCACGTTCGTCCGCGTCAGCTCGGCGAAGCGCGCGGCGCCCTCCGCGTGGTCCGGGTGACCGTGCGTCAGGAGCGTCAGCGCGACGCGCTTGCCCGCCCGCTCGGCCGTGGCGACGACATGCCGCAGGTGGACGTCGTCCAGGGGGCCCGGGTCGACCACGACGGCCAGGTCGGAGTCGGGTTCGGCGAGGATCCAGGTGTTGGTGCCGTCCAGGGTCATCGCGGAGGCGTTGGGTGCCAGGACGTTCACCGCGCGCACGGTGGCCGGGCCCGACAGGACGCCGCCGCGCGGCTGTCCGGGCAGTGCTGCTGCGTCCGTCATGCGGGGGCTCCCCCGGTCGGGTCGGAAGGTGTCGCCGGCGCCGGGCCGGAAGGCGCGGCCGTGTCGGTGCTCGGGACGTGCTTGGTGAACTCGTCGTGCCCCGGCCAGGAGAGCACGATCTCGCCGCCGACGAGCCGCGCCCGGGCCAGCACGGGCGTCATGTCGCGCCCCCGGAGCCGACGCCAGCGCCTCGGCCGCCGTACCGCACGCCGCGAGACCGCGCAGGGTCGCGATGGTCGGTGGCATCATCAGCAGCTCGCCCTTGTCGTACCCGGCCGCCGCCTCGGCCGGGGTGACCCACACCGTGCGGTCTGCCTCCGTGGAGGCGTTACGGGTGCGCTGCCCCTCGGGGAGCGCGGCCACGAAGAACCACGTGTCGTAGCGCCGGGACTCGAACTCCGGGGTGATCCAGCGGGCCCAGGCGCCCAGCAGGTCGGAGCGCAGGACGAGGCCCCCTGCGGTGCAGGAACTCCGCGAAGGACAGCTCGCGGTCGACCAGGGCGGCCCGGTCCGCCTCCCAGTCCGCGCCGGTCGTGTCGCCGACCACGGAGTCGCCGGTCGGACCGGCGAGCAGGACGCCCGCCTCCTCGTACGTCTCCCGTACGGCCGCGCAGACGATCGCCTGGGCGCCCGCCTCGTCGACGCCTAGCCGGTCCGCCCACCACGCGCGCGTGGGGCCCGCCCAGCCGATGTCACGGTCGTCGTCGCGCGGGTCGACCCCGCCGCCCGGGTAGGCGTACGCGCCTCCGGCGAACGCCATGGAGGTCCGGCGCCGCAGCATGTGCACGGCGGGCCCGGTACCGGCGTCCTTCAGGAGCATGACGGTGGCCGCGCGCTTCGGGGTGACGGGGGTGAGGGTGCCGGCCGCCAGTGCGCGGATGCGGTCCGGCCACTCCGGCGGGTACCACTGACCGTTCGCCCGACCGCTCGCCTGATCATTCGCCTGACCGTTCGCCATGGCCGGAGGCTATCCGGTGACGGGCGGATGTTCGAGTGGCGCCCGGGGCCGGACGGGCGTCAGGAGGGCAGGGCGGTCAGCCACTCCGTGAGCAGCCGGTTCGTCTCCTGGGGGCGCTCCTGCTGGAGCCAGTGGCCGCAGCCGTCGAGGAGGTGCGAGGCGGTCAGGCCGGGCAGGGTGGTGGGATACGCCTCGATCGCGTCGGACAGCCAGGTGGTGGAGGCGTCCCCGGCCGCCGCCGAGGAAGAGGGACGGCTGGATGATCGGGGCGCCGCGGTGGTCGGCGAGGTCGGCCCAGTCGCGGTCCATGTTGCGGTAGCGGTTGAGGGCGCCGGTCAGACCGGTGCGCTCGAACTCCCCGGCGTAGACGTCCAGCTCCTCCTCGGTCAGCCAGGACGGCAGCCGACCGCCGGACGGGAACCGGTCGCGCAGCCTGCCGCCGGGGACGACGAAGTGCGGGTCGGGTGCCTCCGGGGCGGGCATGGTGTCGGCGGACAGGGCGGCGTAGAAGCCGGCCAGCCAGCCGCGTACGTCGGGCTCGATCTCCGCCTCGGCCCGGCCCGGCTCCTGGAAGTAGGGAGACGTAGAACTCCTGCCCGGCGAAGGGACCGGCCGGATCGCTCATGCCGGCGAAGACCTCGCTGGGCTTCGGTCCGCCCGGCGGGGTGTACGGCACGCTCAGCAGACCGACCGCGCGGAACACGTCGGGCCGCAGCAGCGCGGAGTGCGCGGCGATGGTCGCGCCCCAGTCGTGGCCGACGATCACGGCGGACCGCTCGCCCAGCGCCTCCACCACGGCGACGTTGTCCGCCACCAGGTCGAGCATCCGGTACGCCGCCACCGCGTCGGGCCTGGAGGAGCGTCCGTAGCCGCGCACGTCGATCGCGGCGGCGCGGAAGCCCGCGGCGGCCAGCGCGGGGGAGCTGGCGGCGCCAGGAGTACCAGGACTCGGGGAAGCCGTGGACGAGCAGGACCAGCGGGCCGCTGCCCTGCTCCACCAGATGGATCCGGCCGGCCGGTGAGGGCACCAGCCGGTGCACGGGCGGCTGATCGGTCGCGGGCTGGTGATCGGCTACCGGCTGCCGATCGGCTACGGGCTGGTGATCGGTCACGGGCGGCTGATGCGGCGCGGGCTGATGCGGCACGGCTCCTCCTGGGGCACACGGTCGGTCCGGCGCCCGGACTGACCGGGGCCGGCAACCACGACCGGCTCCCGCCCCGTACGCGGCGCCGGATGCGATCCTGCCGGGGCGGAGGCGGCGAGGGCGAGGTTTGTTGCCGGGCCGGCAACGCCCACCTCGCGCCGCGCCTGCGCCGCGCCTGCCTACGCCTGGACCAGCTCCACCTGGACCTCGACCTCCACCGGCGCGTCCAGCGGCAGTACCGCCACGCCGACCGCGCTGCGGGCGTGGACGCCCTTGTCGCCCAGCACCTCACCGAGGAGTTCGCTGGCGCCGTTGATCACGGCCGGCTGGCCGGTGAAGTCGGACGCGGACGCGACGAAGCCGACGACCTTCACCACGCGCGCGATGCGGTCGAGGTCACCGGCGACGGACTTCACGGCGGCCAGGGCGTTCAGCGCGCAGGTGCGCGCCAGCTCCTTGGCCTCCTCCGGCGTGACCTCGGCGCCCACCTTGCCGGTGACCGGAAGCTTGCCCTCCACCATGGGCAGCTGGCCCGAGGTGTAGACGTACCGGGCCGGACTGCACGGCCGGCTGGTACGCGGCCAGCGGCGGAACGACCTCGGGCAGCGTCAGGCCGAGCTCGGCCAGCTTCGCCTCGACGGCGCTCATGCCTGCTTCTCCCGCTTCAGGTAGGCCACGAGCTGCTCGGGGTTGTTCGGCCCGGGCACGACCTGGACGAGCTCCCAGCCGTCCTCGCCCCAGGTGTCCAGAATCTGCTTCGTGGCGTGGACGAGCAGCGGCACGGTTGCGTATTCCCACTTGGTCATGTGGCCGACTCTAGCCGTTGCCCCGGGCCCCTCGGACGGCCGACCGGGGAGGCGTTCTCCACACGTTGTCCACAGCCTCCGGCGTACTCGGCGCGCGCGACTGGTTACGCTCGAATCCGTGAGCAGGCTCCAGGTCGTCAGCGGCAAGGGCGGAACCGGCAAGACCACGGTGGCCGCGGCCCTCGCGCTGGCCCTGGCCACCGAGGGGAAGCGCGCGCTTCTCGTCGAGGTCGAGGGTCGCCAGGGCATCGCGCAGCTCTTCGAAACCGAAGCGCTGCCTTATGAGGAGCGGAAGATCGCCGTCGCTCCCGGGGGCGGGGAGGTGTACGCCCTGGCCATCGACCCCGAACTGGCGCTTCTGGACTACCTCCAGATGTTCTACAAACTGGGCAGCGCAGGGCGGGCGCTGAAGAAGCTCGGGGCGATCGACTTCGCGACCACCGTCGCGCCGGGCGTCAGGAGACGTCCTGCTGACCGGCAAGGCGTGCGAGGCGGTCCGGCGCAAGGACAAGAGCGGGCGGTTCGCGTACGACTACGTCGTCATGGACGCCCCGCCGACCGGCCGCATCACGCGGTTCCTCAACGTCAACGACGAGGTGGCCGGTCTCGCGAAGGTCGGCCCGATACACAATCAGGCGCAGGCCGTGATGCGGGTGCTGAAGTCGCGGGAGACCGCCGTGCACCTGGTGACGCTGCTGGAGGAGATGCCCGTCCAGGGAGACCGCGGACGGCATCGCCGAGCTACGGTCCGCACGGCTCCCGGTGGGGCGGGTCATGGTCAACATGGTCCGGCCCGAGGTGCTGGACGCGGCCGACCTGGAACTCGTACGGAGCACCCCGCGTACGGCACTCGCCCGGTCCCTGGCGGGGGCCGGGCTCGGCGGGGCGCGGCGGGGCGGGCACGCCGAGCGGCTGGTCGATCCGCTGCTGGCGCAGGCCGAGGAGTACGCCGAGCGGTACGCGCTGGAGGCGGAGCAGCGGGGCGTCCTGGGCGAGCTGGACCTGCCGCTGCACGAACTCCCCGCTGCTCGCCGAGGGCATGGACCTGGCGGGCCTGTACGAACTGGCCACCGAGCTGCGGAAGCAGGGGATCGCATGAGTCCGGACCCGGCCCGGCACCAGGAGGGCGCGCGACGCCTCTCCCCGCGCGTGTGCTCGACGTCGACCCGCTGCTGGAGGACCCGAAGACCCGCATCGTGGTGTGCTGCGGCTCGGGCGGGGTCGGCAAGACGACCACCGCGGCGGCCCTGGGGCTGCGTGCGGCCGAGCGGGGACGCAAGGTGGTCGTCCTCACCATCGACCCGGCCCGGCGGCTCGCCCAGTCCATGGGCATCGACTCGCTCGACAACACCCCGCGCCGGGTGAAGGGCGTCGACGACTCGGCGGGCGGTGAGCTGCACGCCATGATGCTCGACATGAAGCGCACCTTCGACGAGATCGTCGAGGCGCACGCGGATCCCGAGCGGGCGGCGGCGATCCTGGGCAACCCCTTCTACCAGTCGCTCTCGGCGGGCTTCGCGGGCACGCAGGAGTACATGGCGATGGAGAAGCTGGGCCAGCTGAGGGCGCGGGACGAGTGGGACCTCATCGTCGTCGACACGCCGCCGTCCCGCTCGGCGCTGGACTTCCTGGACGCACCCAAGCGTCTCGGGTCCTTCCTGGACGGCAAGCTGATCCGCGTCCTGCTGGCCCCGGCGAAGGTCGGCGGCCGGGCCGGCATGAAGTTCCTGAACGTCGGCATGTCGATGATGACGGGCGTCCTGGGGAAGGTGCTGGGCGGGCAGTTCCTGAAGGACGTGCAGACCTTCGTGGCCGCGATGGACTCGATGTTCGGCGGCTTCCGCACGCGCGCGGACGCGACGTACAAGCTGCTCCAGGCGCCCGGGACGGCGTTCCTGGTGGTCGCGGCCCCGGAGCGGGACGCTGCGCGCGAGGCCGCGTACTTCGTGGAGCGGCTGGCGGCCGAGGACATGCCGCTCGCCGGTCTGGTGCTCAACCGGGTCCACGGCAGCGGCGCCGACCGGCTGTCGGCCGAGCGGGCGCTCGCCGCCGCGGAAAGTCTCGCCGGGGAAAATCTTGAGGATCCCCGCATTGTGGATCAGGACGGCGGGAAAGTAGGAGTTCGTAACTCTCCTGACACGCACGGCAGTTCAGACTCTACCGAGCCCTCTTCCGAGTCTTCTCCCGAGGCTCCCGACACAACGGACGGCACGCTGGACGACACACTGAGCGGCGCGCCAGACGGCACACCGGAGCGTTCCGTCG
The DNA here is from genome assembly GCA_021502835.1 of Streptomyces thinghirensis. The sequence goes on along the minus strand of JAKFGP010000056.1, from coordinate 18,509 downwards.
ACCAGCTCGCCGCGGGCCTGCTGAGGCTGCACGCGGACCGGATGCATCTGCTCGCCCGCGAGCAGCGCACGCGTGACCGCTTCACCGCGCGTCACCCCGAGGTGGCGGTCACCGAAGTGGCCGCGCTGCCCGGCGACGTGCACGACCTCGCGGGGCTGCGGGACATCGGCGTCCGTCTCGCGACGGACCGGCCCGAGCTGCCCGAGACGAGTGTCTGATCCGACCGGGACCTCCCGCGCCCCGGCACATCCGTGTCCGGGGAACGACCCCCGGGCCGGCTCAGCCCACGGCCGCGTAGTTCTCGTAGATTTCCTCGTCGTCGAGGGACACGATGCCGACCCCTCGTTCGTACTCCGTCCGCGCCGTCTCCAGCAGTCGGCGCCAGGAGGTCACGGTGGGCCGCCGGCGCAGCAGTGCGCGGCGTTCCCGCTCCGTCATGCCTCCCCCACACGCCGAACTCGACGCGGTTGTCCAGCGCGTCGGCCAGGCACTCGGTGCGTACCGGACATCCGGTGCACACCGCCTTGGCCCTGTTCTGCGCTGCTCCCTGAACGAACAGTTCGTCCGGATCGGTAGTGCGGCAGGCGGCCTGCGCACTCCAGTCGGTTACCCAGCCCATACCGGCGCCGTCCTCTCCCGAATCGAGGCTCCCCCCACGGCGGCAGCGGCATATTCACCGCCGCCAGTTGAGGACGTTACGGAAGGTGGGCACAGCGCATCACCCCTTCGGGCCCAATCTTGAATGGCCCGAACGGACTATGGGTAAGCGGCAGATCACCCGGGGGAGTGAGGCTGGCGACATTCGCGATGATCCCGGCATTCAGGTCATCTCTGTTGCGCCACAACGGACACCAATTGACACACGAGGCGGATTCGGACACGCATCCCACACGCCGTGGCACGCGCCCGTACACACCAACGCGCCCCAGCGGGGCCCTTCAGAAAAAGTCGAGCAGATCCGGAACGATTCGGGGTCGCCGGACGTATTGATACGTGGCCTCACTGCTGTGACAGTTGAGTGCAGCTTAGGCCAAGGCATATACGCGTGTCCGGCGAATGAGAACGTAGGCTGCCTCCATGCCAAAGAAGCGCTCGGGCGGTGGTCTGTCGCCAACGCAGCAGGCCGCCAAGTTCCTCGGTGTCAGTGTGCTCGCGGGAGCAGTGCTGGCCGGCATCGCGTTGCCCGCCGTGGGCGCGCTGGGGCTGGCCGCCAAGGGGTCGGTGGAGAGTTTCGACGCTCTCCCGGCCAACTTGAAGACTCCCCCGCTGAGCCAGCGCACCGCCATCCTCGACGCCGAGGGCGGCACCATCGCCACGGTCTACTCACGCGACCGCACGGTGGTGGCCCTCAAGGACATCTCGCCGTACATGCAGAAGGCGATCGTCGCGATCGAGGACTCGCGCTTCTACGAGCACGGCGCGGTCGACCTGAAGGGCGTCCTGCGCGCGCTCAACAAGAACGCGCGCAGCGGCGAGGTCTCCGAGGGCGCGTCCACGCTCACGCAGCAGTACGTCAAGAACGTTCGTGGAGGAGGCCGGTGACGACCCGACGAAGGTCGCCCAGGCCACCCAGCAGACCATCGGCCGCAAGATCCGCGAGCTGAAGCTCGCGATCCAGGTCGAGGAGGAGCTGGGCAAGAAGAAGATCCTCGAGAACTACCTGAACATCACGTTCTTCGGCCAGCAGGCCTACGGCGTCGAGGCGGCCGCCCAGCGCTACTTCTCCAAGTCCGCCAAGGACCTCAACATCCAGGAGTCCGCCCTCCTGGCCGGCATCGTCCAGTCGCCCAGCCGGTACGACCCGGTCAACGACGAGGCGGAGGCCATCAAGCGGCGCAACGTGGTCCTGACGCGCATGGCGCAGGTCGGCGACATCTCCCCAGGCGGAGGCCGAGAAGGCGAAGGAAGCACCGCTCGGGCTGAAGGTCAGCCGGCCCAAGAACGGCTGCATCACGGCCGTCAAGGGCGCGGGCTTCTTCTGCGACTACGTACGCGAGGTGTTCCTCAGCGACCCGGTCTTCGGCAAGACCAAGGAGGATCGGGCCAAGGTCTGGAACCAGGGCGGCCTGACGATCCGTACGACGCTTGACCCGCAGGCCCAGAAGTCGGTGCAGCAGTCGATCAAGGACCACGTCTACACGAGCGACGACGTGGCGACCGCGGCCACCATCGTGGAGCCCGGCACCGGCAAGATCGTCGCGATGGGCCAGTCACGCCCGTACGGCATCGACGTCAAGAAGGGCGAGACCACTCTCAATCTGTCCGTCAACAACGCCATGGGCGGCGGCGCGGGCTACCAGCCCGGTTCGACGTTCAAGCCGATCGTGGCGCGGCGGCCCTCGAGGGCGGCATGCCGGTGACGAAGTCGTACTCCTCGCCGTACGAGATGGACTACCCGACCCCGGTCGCGGCCTGCGACGGCAAGACGTGGAACGAGAAGGGTGCCCGGCTCGCCAACGAGAACGAGACCGAGGTCGGCCCGTACGACATGAAGGAGGCGACCGCCAAGTCGGTCAACACCTACTACGTACAGATGATCAGTGACATCGGCATCTGCCCGGTGACGCAGATGGCCGAGAAGATGGGCGTGGAGCGTGCCAACGGCAACAAGCTGGAGCAGACGCCGTCCATCGCCCTCGGTGTCACCGAGGTGTCCCCGCCGACCACGGCGAGCGCGTACGCGACCTTCGCATCGCGCGGCATGCACTGCACGCCGGTCGCCATCGAGTCGATCAGCCAGCGGGTCGGCAACAAGAGCAAGTCGCTCGAGGTTCCGAAGTCCACCTGCTCGCGGGCCATGTCCGAGACCACGGCCGACACCGTCAACACGCTCCTCAAGGGCGTCGTCGAGGACGGTACCGGCAAGCAGGCCGGCCTCGACAGCCGCCCGAGCGCCGGCAAGACCGGTACGACGGACGAGCGCTATGCGGCCTGGTTCGTGGGTACACGCCGGACCTCGCCGGCGCCGTGTGGGTCGGCGACCCCAAGCACGAGCGGCAGATGGTCGACATCACCATCGGCGGTGTACCGCACGCCAAGGTCTTCGGTGGCGCGGTCCCCGGACCGATCTGGGGCGACATGATGTCGGGCGCGCTGGAGGGCGAGCCGGTCTCCGAGTTCAACCTCGTCGACATCCCGGACAGCAAGGAGAAGGACAAGGGCCGGGGCGACGACGGCGGCAACGGTGACGAGGACAACGGCGACGGCGGCAACGGCGACGGCGGTGTCATCGGCGGCCTGATCGACGGCGGCACGGACAACGGCGGCACCGACGGCGGCTTCCCGGGGAACCTCTTCCAGGGACAGGGCAACGGCGGCAACGGCATCGGCGGCCGACGCGACTGAGGTCCTGTAGCGACGACGAAGACCGGCGGCCCCCTCCTCACCGGAAGGCCGCCGGTCTTCGTCGTCGGTCTTCGTCTCGATACGGCCGCCCGCGGTGGGGCAGGCTCAGCCCGCCAGCAGCTTTTGACCGCTGGCGGCGACCCGGCCGCCCTCGGCCTGCCCGGCCACCTTCGGGTTCACGATCTTCATGACGGCACCCATGGCCCGCGGCCCCTCGGCACCGGCCGCCTTCGCCTCCTCGACGGCCTGCGCGACGATCGCGTTCAGCTCGTCGTCGGACATCTGCTTCGGCAGGTAGGCGGCGAGTACCTCGCCCTCCGCCTTCTCCCGCTCGGCGCTCTCGGGGCGGCCGCCCTGGGCGAAGGCGTCCGCGGCCTCGCGGCGCTTCTTCGCCTCACGGGTGATCACCTTCTGCACCTCGTCGTCGGAGAGCTCCTGCTTCTCCTTCCCCCGCGACCTCCTCCTTGGTGATCGCGGCGAGCGTCAGCCGGAGCGTGGAGGAGCGGAGCTCGTCGCGCTCCTTGATCGCGGCGTTGAGGTCGTCCTGCAGCTTCGACTTGAGCGTGGTCATGGCGGTGATTGTCGCAGGTGCGGGAGGAAGGGCGCCTGCCGATTTAAGTGGCCTGCCGGCTTGTCCACAGGCGGTCGGCCCCCGCCACCGCTTCTGACACGATGGACGTATGCGCGCGCGATACGGAGTACCCCTGGGAATCACGGCGGTTGGCGCCGCCGGACTGGTCTACGCGGCGGGTTTCGAGGCCCGCTCGTTCCGCCTGCGACGGGTGACGATCCCCGTCCTGCCCTCCGGGATGCGCCCCTGCGCGTGCTGCAGGTCTCCGACATCCACATGGTCGGCGGCCAGCGCAAGAAGCAGCGCTGGCTGCGCTCGCTGGCCGGCCTGCGCCCCGACTTCGTGATCAACACCGGCGACAACCTGTCCGACCCGGAGGGCGTCCCGGAGGTCCTGGACGCCCTGGGCCCCCTGATGGAGGTCCCGGGCGCCTACGTCTTCGGCTCCAACGACTACTACGGCCCCAAGCTGCGCAACCCCGCCCGGTACCTGATCGAGAAGGCCCAGGGGCCGCCACGGCCTGAACGGCAACGCGCCCGCCGAGGGCGTCGTCCACAACCCGTGGGAGGACCTCCGCGACGGCTTCGACGCCGCCGGCTGGCAGAACCTCACGAACACGCGCGGCACGCTCAAGGTCGAGGGCGTGTCCGTCGAGCTGACGGGACTGGACGACCCGCACATCAAGCGGGACGGTACGCGCAGGTGGCCGGCGGCCCCTCCGGCACGGCCGACTGCTCGATGGGCGTGGTCCCGCGCCGTACCTGCGCGTCCTCGACTCCTACACGGCGGATGGCTACCCCTCCTCCTCGCCGGCCACACCCACGGCGGCCAGCTGTGCATCCCCTTCTACGGCGCCCTGGTCACCAACTGCGACCTGGACACGGAGCGCGTCAAGGGTCTGTCGACACACACGGCCGAGGGCCGCACGGCCTACCTCCCACGTGTCGGCGGGCTGCGGCACCAACCGCTACACCCCGGTACGTTTCGCCTGCCCGCCGGAGGCAACGCTGCTGACGTTGGTGGGGCGGGAGTAGCGGGAGGGGCGCACATGCGGGTGGGGCTGGGGGTAGCCCACATGGCTCACCCGCATAGCCCGTTATGTCCGGTCTGTCTAGCGTGGGGCCATGACAGCCCCGATACCAGGGACATCCCGGACCTCCCCGCGATCCCGAGCCCGCCCAGACTGCTGCCCTCCCCGTCCCGGCCACGGCCGTCGTACCCCCGTGCGCCGCCCGCTGGTCGCCGTCTTCCGCCTCGTCACCGCGCTGCTGGCGGTGACGGGCGTGACCATCGAGCTGCTCACGGCCGGGCCGGTCACCAGGCCCCTGAGCCACTTCACCACGCAGAGCAGCATCCTGCTGGCCCTGGTCCTGATCGCCTCCGCCCGCCGCGCATGGTCCGCCCGCCGCCCCCTGTCAAGGGGCCCTCACGGGCGCGGCCCTGCTCTACGTCGTCGCCGCCGGGCTCGTCCACCACCTGCTCCTGGCCAACGCGGCGAGTCCGTTCGCTCGTGACGGACAGCGCCGGCTCCGGCTGGCACGCCGTCGCGACCCACCTCCTGAACACGGCCGTCCCCGTCGCCGCTGGTCCTGGACTGGCTCTGCTGACCACCCCGGCCGCCTGCACCTGCGCCGGGCCGCCGCGTGGCTCCTCTACCCCCTGGCCTACCTGGCCTTCTCCCTGGCCGGGCGGCGGCTGCTCATTCCCGACACCCAGGACCGCTACCTCTACCCCTTCCTCGACGTCGACCAGCACGGGTACAAGGGCGTCCTGGGCAACGCCCTCCTCCTCGGCCTCGCCCCCTACGCCCTGGGCGTCCTCCTCGTGGCCCTGGACCACATCCGCCCGAACCCGCTCCGCCGCCGCTGGTAAACCGGATTTCGCCTCCGGCCGCCGGTGGGCTGGAGTAAACGACGTCGCCGCGACGAGCAGCGACAATCGGGGTGTGGCGCAGCGCAGGACAGCGCTTCGTTCGGGGACGAAGAGGTCGTGGGTTCAAATCCCGCCACCCCGACAGTGAAGTTCCAGGTCAGGGGCCCGTCCGCGGTGCGGGTCGGGTCCCTGACTCGCCTTGGGGGCTCCCTCGTTGTCAGTGGCGCTCTCCCTCTCCCGCCCTCAGCTCCGGCCCTTACCGTCTTGCCGGCCGGGCGGCGCGGAAGCGAGCCCCACCGCACGGCCAGGACGTCCACCAGGAGCAGTCGGACTCGCCTTCGGGATACGACGAGGGAGCGACCATTGGCAACCGCTTCGCGGAGGGCGGCGTCGTCGACCTCGACCCGTAGCAGGCGCGCGGCCCGGTCGAGGGTGAGCCGGAGGCCGAACTCGTGACCGGGGACCCGACCGTGTTGTAGCCGGCATTCGCCGCGAGTTCTCCTGCGACGAGGGCGGCGGTGCAGGACACGACCGACGTCGGCGGGTGACCCCGGCCTTCCAGCCACCGGACCGCGTGACGCCGGGCGAGCTGCGCGCCTCGCGGGGACGAGGGGAACTGCGCGGTGAACGGCCGGTGTTCGGACCTCACCGTCTCCGAGCCCCGTAAGCCGCTCAGCGCTTCGCTGCGGCTCGTCTCCTGACGTGGCGGTTTCTGTGAGCACCGTGCGTCCGTCCCTTCGGTCCAAGTCGTCACGTTCCGTGCTCAAGAGTCGACCGATCGTCATACGCTCGGCAGGGGTGCGGCCTTACCCTTCAAGCCGTAAGGAACGGAAGTGATGCCATGGCCAACGGAATTGATCCCAGCGCGTCGATGGCCGCCCTGTTCGGCAACCGGGTGCGCAGACTTCACGGCAGCCGGCCTGACCCAGGCCGAACTCGGCGAGTTGACTCAGTGGTCAGCACGCGGATCACGCAGATCGAGCGGCCTCCGGGGCGAAGCCGACGCTGGAGCTGACGCGGGCGCTGGACGCGGCTCTCGGCGCGGAGGATCTGCTGGTGGAGTTGTGGCCGTACGTGTATCGGGAGGCGTTTCCGGACTGGTCGCGGCGGTTCATGGAGTACTCGGAACGGGCGGTGGTCATCCGGCAACACGCGGCGCATGTGGTGCCAGGTCTGTTGCAGACGGAGGACTACGCGCGAGCGGTTCTCGCTCTGGACGCGATGCTCGACAGCGAAGAGCAGTTGGAGGAGCGCGTCACAGCCCGAATGGGACGGCAGGAACGCCTGAGTTCGCCAACCCGGCCGGAGCTGGTGGTGATCCTGGACGAAGCGGTGTTGAGGCGCTCCATCGGCGGCCACGGCGTGATGCGGCAGCAGTTGGCGCGACTGCTCGATGCGGCAGCGGAACGCCACATCGACGTGCAGGTACTGCCGTTCGACCAAGGCGGACACGAGGCGATGGGGGGATCGCTGACGATCCTGGCACTCCCGGACGGCCCGGAAGTGGCATACACGGAAGGCTCGACTACGGCCAACTCATCGAAGCGCGTCCGGTGCGCGGCCCGGCTAGACGTGGACGGCGTCCTGTGTCCGCAGCCGCTCGAACTCGGCGGTCTCGGCAGTCATGACTCCATCAGTCCGAGGAGCTCCAGCATGCGGTCACCCCGCGTCATGAAGGCCGCTGCCCTGCGACCTCCCCCGGACGGAGTAGCCCCGGCGATGAGTTCGTTCGTTTGTTTCCGGTGCGCCGTACGATGGGCGCGTGGCCAGGGAGCATCCGATCGAGCAGCCGCCCGGCGGGGCGACTCTTCGTGCTGCTGGTGATGGCCGTTCTGGCCGGAGTGCTGGGCATGCACGGCCTGCCCGAGGTGACGCCGACGGCGCAGCCGCGCGCCGGCCACGAGATGGCGGCGGCTTCGGCGGACAGCGCGCTCCGCACGCGGGGCGGAGGATGCGCGCACCCGGAGGGCGGATCGAGTCACCTCGACCATGCCGACGCGACGTGCGCCGCCGCCGGGACCGGCTCCGCCTACTCGCCGCCGGCACTGGCCGGCGACGTGCTCGACGCGCCCACCGCGTCCTCGCCCGCCGCGGCGGCGCTGGAGTCGCCCGGCACGGCCGGGCGCCCCCGACCTTTCCGAGCTGCAACTCCTGCGGATATAGAGCGCCCCGCACGGCATCCCGGAGACCGGACCGGAGTCGGTCCTCCGATGACGGGTGCCGTGCGCACTCCCACATCCGCTTGAACCGCGCTTGCACGCGAACGGCGCGCGTGAGCGAGATGCACGACCATGACCTGCAAGCGCTCACTCGTCCGCCGTAGTGCCGCCGTCGCCGCCGCCGGTGCGGCAGCACCTCGTCCTGGCCGCCTGTGGTGGCGACGGCGACGGCTCGGCCGGACACGGCGACCACAACGCGCCCGCTTCCTCTTCGGCGTCGGCGTCGGCGTCTGCCTCTGCCTCTGCCTCTGCCTCTGCCTCTGCGTCGCAGGGACAGCACAACGCCGCCGACGTCGCCTTCGCGAAGGGATGATCCCCACCACCGCCAGGCCGTCGAGATGGCCGGCCTCGCGCCCGACCGCGCGCGGTCGGCCGAGGTGAGGAAGCTCGCCGTGGACATCAAGAAGGCCCAGGGCCCGGAGATCAAGACGCTCTCCGGCTGGCTGACCTCCTGGGGCGAGGAGGTGCCCGCCGAGGGCGCCATGGACCATTCCTCGCACGGCATGGGCGGCATGATGACGGCCGAGGAGATGAACCGGCTCGAGGACGCCTCGGGCAAGGCGTTCGACACCGCCTTCATGGAGATGATGATCAAGCATCACGAGGGCGCGGTCGAGATGGCGAAGACCGAGCAGTCCGACGGCGCCCACGGTCCGGCCAAGAAGATGGCCGGAGAGATCATCACCTCGCAGAGCGCGGGAGATCGAGCAGATGAACCAGCTGCTCGGCAAGGACTGACCGGAATCACCCCGGAGCGGAGCGGGCGGCCGTCGGCGCCGGTTCCGCTCCGGCCTGCCCGCCGACATCCCTCCCTCCAACCTCCAACCCTCCTTTCCGTGCACCCCTGGGGGTATACTCTTTCACGTGTGGGGCCGCCGAGGTCCTAGGCGGGACGTCGAGCCGAATGGGGATGAAGGTCATGGACCACAGCAAGGGCACGACCTGGGCGACGGCGATGAAGGCGACGCTGCACTGCCTCACCGGGTGTGCCATCGGCGAGATCCTCGGCATGGTCATCGGCACCGCCCTGATGTGGGGCAACGTGCAGACGATGGTCCTCGCGATCACCCTGGCCTTCGTCTTCGGCTACTCCTTCACCCTCTTCGCGGTGGTGCGCGCCGGGGTTTCACTGAAGGCCGCGATCAAGGTCGCGCTGGCCGCCGACACCGTCTCCATCGCGGTGATGGAACTGGTCGACAACGGCATCATCGCGCTGACGCCGGGAGCGATGGACGCGCACCTGTCCGACGGGCTGTTCTGGGCGGCGCTCCTCGGTGGCTTCGCCGTGGCGTTCGTGATCACCACGCCGGTCAACAAGTGGATGATCGGCCGCGGCAAGGAGTCACGCCGTGGTCCACGCCTACCACTGACCTGCTCGTGCCGTGGTCCGTGCCGATGTGCCCGGCCGGGGTTCCGGTTCCGGGGCGCCGTGTTCGCCGAGCCAGCGGGCGAGTCTGCCGCGCCGGCCGATGGCACGCAGGCGGCGTTCCGTGACCTCCCGGGTGTGCGGGGGTGGTGATGAGCAGGAGTTCGTCGCCGGCGCGCAGCACGGCGTGTCGCGGTCGGGGACGACGGTGACGCCGTCGCGCACGATCAGGGTGAGGACGGTCGGGGGCGGCAGGCGCAGTTCGAAGACGGCGACGCCGTGCAGGCGGGAGCCCGCGGAATGGCCACGGTGAGCAGGTCGGCGTCCAGGACGTCGAGCGGGGCGGTCTCGACCTGGATCTCGCGCAGCGCGTCGGAGCGGGTCAGCCGCAGGAGGCGGGCGACGGCGGGCAGGGTGGGGGCCCTGCACGAGGGTGAAGAGGACGACGAGGACGAAGACGATGTTCAGTACTCTCGCGGGCACCGGCGACCCCGGCGACGATGGGGAACGTGGCGAGCACGATGGGGACCGCGCCGCGCAGGCCCGCCCAGGAGATGAACACCTGCTCGCGCCAGGGGATGCGGAAGGGGAGGAGACAGAGGAGGACGGAGACGGGGGCGGGCGGCCAGCAGCAGGACCAGGCCGACGGCGAGGGCCGGGAGGATCGCGGAGGGTAGTTCGCTGGGGTCGACGAGCAGGCCGAGCATGACGAACAGGCCGATCTGGGCCAGCCAGCCGGCGCCCCTCGGCGAAGGAGCGGGTGTGGCGGCGCGGTGGGGCAGCTCGGCGTTGCCGAGGACCAGGCCGGACAGGTAGGCGGCGATGATGCCGCTGGCGTTGACCGCCCCGGCAGCGGCGAAGGCGACGATGCCGAACCCGACCGTGGCGAGCGGGTAGCAGGCCGGTCGCGGGAAGCGCGATGTGCCGGAGCGCGGCGGCGCCCAGGCGGCCGATCAGCACGCCGAGGGTGCCGCCGACCACGAGTTGGTAGAGCAGGTTGCCCACGACCGGGGGCGGGGCCGGGCAGGTCGCCGCGGTGGTGGTGGAGAAGATCAGGACCAGGATGATGGTCGGGGCGTCGTTGAAGCCGGATTCCGCCTCCACCAGACCCGTCACCTTCTGCGGCAGCGGCAGTGATGCGCAGTGCGGCGAAGACAGCGGCGGCGTCGGTGGAGGAGACGATCGCACCGAGCAGCAGAGCGAGGTGCCATTCCATGCCCAGCAGCAAGTGCGCGCCGGCCGCGGTCACCGCGACGGAGACGGCCACGCCCGCGGTGGCGAGCACGCCGGCGAGGGCGAGCAGGCGCCTGACGTCGCTCCACCGGGTGGTCAGGCCGCCGTCGACGAGGATGACGGCCAGGGCGGCGCGGTGCCGCAGTGCCTGGGGCCAGCTGAGCGTCGTCGAACTCTAGGCCCAGCCCGTCCTCTCCGGCGACGACACCGACGGCGAGGAACAGCAACAGGCTCGGCAGGCCCACCCGGTGGGCGGCGCGGGCGGCGGCGATGCTGGCCAGCAGCACCGTGCCGCCGATCAACAGGGTCAGGTACAGCTCCGGCAGGGTCATCGAGCCCGCCCCCGGACCGTACGGGGCCGGCCCGCGGTCAGCGGGTCCAGAAGCGGGGCGGAGGGTAACGGTTCGCGCGCCCGCGTCGATGCGGGTCGAAGAGTTCCCCGGCCATGCCCGCGAGGACCAGGCCGGAGGCGATGAGCAGCCCCTGGGCCAGGACGACCCCGGAGCCCAGCACCGCCAGGGCGGCGGCGAGCAGCAGCCAGGCCCGGAGGTGGCGGTACTCACGTGGCCGGCGTGGGCGGCCGGTGTCGAGGGCGTGGGAGAAACGTGGGTCGTCGCGGTGCAGGCGGGACTCGATCTCACTGAGCCGCTGGTCGTCGGATCGGGCATGGTCTCTCCTCCCGGCGCGGGGCCCTGGGCAGGCGACGCGGTCGGTGGGGCGGGCCATCCGTCTCCTGCGAGGGTGGGAACGTCACGATCACACCAGGGCGGGTGGCGCAGCGCGCGCATACGTGGCCGACCCACCCCGGACTGTGTCCGGGAAAGGCTGGATCGACTACAGCTTCGCCTTCCTCGGGCCGTCGGCACCATCCGGTACGGGACCCAAAAGCGACCGCACACGACGTGTAGGGGTCAGCCGTTCGACCGTCAGTCGGTGTACGACTCGAGCGTGCCGCGGCGCCGTACGTCGAGGGTCGCGCAGTGGAACGAGCCGCCGAACGGCGCGTAGTGCAGCAGGTCGCACGGGATCGGCTCGAAGCCCCAGCTCTCCAGCGCGCGCAGCATGCCGGTGTGGTGCCGTTCCGCGATGACCCGCTTGTCGTCGAGGACGAGGACGTTCATGCTGAGCCACTTGCCGCACATCGAGGTGATCTTGAGCATGCGGTCGTCGATCCGGGTCGGGCTCGGGCGCGGTCAGGATGTCCCAGGAGCGCAGCACGTCCGGGAGGCGGTCGACGTCGACGTACTCCGGGTTGACCAGTGCCCTGCCGGGCGCGGGGGGACGAACGTCGTGTCGATGTGCATGGGCGTGCGGCAGCGGCTCTCGATCTCGTGGATGCGGTAGCCGGGGGCCGAGGTGGCGGCGCAGCCATTCGATGCCCATGCGGTTGGTGACGTTGCTGCGGGTGACGAAGAGGTCGCGTCCCGCGCGCACGAAGTCCGCCGCGTCGAAGACCGGCTCGAACTCGGTGAGGATGTGGCGCATCGGCTCGCCCGCCGCGGGGACGCGGAAGTCCGGCTCGAACAGCTCGTCGGTGAGCTGGGGCTTGGGCGCGGCCGTCCAGCGCGCGCCGCGCCGGAAGTAGTCCTGAGGATCGGGCGGTAGGGTGCGTCTCGAAGTAGCGGCACGGCCAGGCCATCGGGGTCTCGATGATCTCGTCGCCGATCACGAGCAGGCAGTCGCGCGGGCAGGTGTTGCAGCAGCCGCGTGACGACCAGTCGGGGGTGCTGAAACGCCGGCGGTGGTCGACCGCGTCCGGACGCGTGACCGTGACGCCGAGCGACTGCAGCAGGGCGACGAACCCGTCGAGCTCCCGCTGCGCCCGCTCGACCAGGACGCGCGGATACCTGAAGCCTGCGGCCAGTCCCTGGAACCGGGCCGCCCACGGTGGGACGTTGCAGGTCACGACCGGGTGGTCGGAGGGAATCGTCGCGCCTTCCAGCCGACCGACGACGACCTCCTCCAGCGGGTCCCACTCGTTGTGGGAACTGACCGGCGAGACGGCGGGTTCCGCCGCCTCCGCGATTCCGGGTTCCTGCGCCACCGCCATGACCGACCGCTCCCGACCGCTGACTCTCCGTGCTTATGGGGTGCCCCGAACCGGACGGATGACACCCGCCCCTTGTGCGTCAGACCTTGCCCTACCTATCGTTTCTCGATAGATTCCCATCGTAGGTCGATTGAAATCGAATGAAGAAGTCGAATGAAGGAGGGGTGATGGGACAGCTGACAGTTCTCGCGTTGCAGGGGCGTGCTCATCATGCTGCTCGCAGGTTCGGTGTTCGTTCAGGCCGTGCTGGTCTGGTTGCTGGTGGCCGGCTCGGGTGATCCCGACGCCGCCCTGGCGTCCGTACGCACGCCGGTCTTCCTGATCGTCGTCCTGGGTGCCGCGGCAGCCGAGGTCGTGCTGGTCTGCGTCTGGCGGCTGGTGACGATGGTGCGGCGGGGCACCGTGTTCTCCCTCGATGCCTTCCGGTACGTCCATGTCGTGATCGGCGCCTTCGTCGCGGCCGCGCTCTGGTCTTCACGCTCGGGGTCGTCCTGGCCCCGGGCGAGGGCCGTCGCGCCCGGCATCGTCCTCATCCTGGGCGGGGTCGTCGTCGCGGTCCTGGGCGTGGCGCTGGTCGTGCTCGTCCTGCGGATGCTGCTCGCCCAGGCCGTCGCGCGCGACATCGAGGCGGCGCGGATGCGGGACGAGCTGGCAGAGGTGATCTATGGCGATCGTCATCGACATCGACGTGATGCTGGCGAAGCGCAAAATGTCCGTGGGCGAGCTGGCGGAGCGCGTCGGGATCACCCCCGCCAACCTGGCCGTGCTCAAGAACGGCCGCGCCAAGGCGGTGCGCTTCACGACGCTCGCCGCGCTCTGCGACGTACTGGAGTGCCAGCCGGGCGACCTGCTGCGCTGGGAGGCGGGGGCGCGGACGCGGGCGGGTGATGGCGGCCGCCGCCGGTCGCGGCTGGCTTCCGGGGCCCACCCGGGCGCAATCTGGGAGAAGATCTGCGTGCCCTGCGCGCCCGCGGGCACCGACCCGGAAGGACCGCCCCGTGATCATCTTCGGCACCAGGGATACCTCTACCAGCTGGCGATACTGACACTGGTGTGCGGCCAGTGCGGCAATCCCCTCCGCGCACACGCTCAGGAAGCGCGTCACGAAGTTCACGCTGTTCTTCGTGCCGCTGTTCCCGTTCTCCCACGAAGTACCTGACGCAGTGCACCTTCTGCGGCGCCGAGCAGCAGGTGTCGAAGGAGCAGGCGGAGCAGCTCCAGACGCAGGCCGTGAGGCGGCCAGGGCGGCCCCGGCGACCAGGCGCACGGGCAGCCGCAGCAGCAGCCCTACCAGCGGCCGTGACGCTCGACGTGCAGTGCTGATCCGCTCCGGAGCCGTCGGCGTCACCTTCGCCGAGGTCCAGCGCCGCCAGGGGCATCCCGATCGGCGGGCACGCCACCCTCCCCGGAGCCCCCGGCGGCGACGTCGCCGGCACCGTCGAGGCGCTCGGCGAAGGCGTCACCGACCTCCGGGTCGGCGACCGCGTCGTCGCCGACTCCGGCTGGGCCATCACCATTCCGGACACCATGGACGCCGCGGAGGCGACCCTGCTGCCCAGCCCGGCCCAGACCGCGTACCACTCCATCAAGGAGTCCGGTCGGCTCAAGCCCGGTGAGTCGATCCTCATCGACGCCGCGTCCGGTGGCGTCGGCCATCTCGCCGTGCAGATCGCCAAGGCGATGGGCGCCGGCAAGGTCATCGCCACCGCCGGCACGCAGGCCAAGCTGGACTTCGTCCGCGGACTCGGTGCCGACGTCACCGTCAACTACACCGACGACGACTGGGACGAGCAGGTCAGGGCCGCGACCGACGGCCGTGGGGTGGACGTCGTCCTGGAGACCGTCGGCGGCGACATCCTGACCAAGAGCGTCGCCCTCACCGCCCAGTTCGGCAGGCGCTGGTCTTCTACGGCTCGGCCGGCGGCGACGTCCAGCCCATCCACCCGCTGATGCTCAGCCGGATGAAGACGGTGGCCGGCTTCGCCCTGTACGCCATGCTCCACAACAAGCCCGAGGCCATCGCGGCGGGACAGCGCGCGACCTGCTCGACATGATCGCCACCGGCAAGGTGCGCCCGATCGTGCGCGAGCAGTTCGGACTCGAAGACGCCCGTCAAGGGCGCACGAACTGATGGAGGCACGAGCACAGCTCGGCAAGGTCGTGCCCGTCCCCTGACGACGGGCACCCTCCGCGTTGCCGGTTTCCGGCAGCCTTGACCTACCCTCACGTTGCCGGACACCGCGCACCGGGCGTGAAACGGCAGGGGAGGCGCGGGGTGACGGACCAGCAGGCGGGCCGGCGGACGGATCAGCGGACGGATCAGTCGGGGACGTATCTGACCGGGTACGCCGAGATCCTGGCCGGGGCGGCCGGCACGGGGCGCAGGCTGACCCGCGACGAGCTGGAGGACCGGCGGCGCTTGGGTGGGCAGGCCGCGGAGGCGGGGCACAGTCTGCGCAGTCTCGTACGACTGCACCTGGACACCACGCGCGCCTCCTGGCCCGGCGGTTCGACGGTCCCCGGCCGGGCGTCACGGACACCGTCCTGCGCCGTCGCCCAGGCCGTCGACGCCTTCGCCGAGGGGGCACGAACGCGCCCAGCAGTCTCGCCGTACGGCAGGAGGAGGCCGCGCGGCGCGAGTTCATCGACGACCTGCTCTACGGGCGCAGCGACCTGGGCCGGCTCGCCGAACAGGCCGAGCAGTTCGGCCTGGTCCTCTCCCACACCCACGCCGTCGCGGTGGCCGGGGGGCCGGGCGTACGACGACCTGCACCGGTCACCGGCTCGTGGAGACGGCGCTCATCTCCCGCTTCGGCGACCGGCGCATCCTGATCACCTGAGAACGGGCAGATTGATCTGCATCGCGCCCGGCGACGGGGACGACGTCCTCGCTTCTTCGCCAAGCAGGCGTACGCGGCCACGGACGGCAGCCGGGTGGCCATCGGGCGCCCCCAGACCGGCGCGGGCGGCGTGGTGCACAGCTACGAGGAGGCGCTGAGCACCCTCGAACTCGCCGAGCGGCTGGAGCTGGACGACCCCGTGCTGCGCGCCGCCGACCTGCTCGTCTACCCGGTGCTCACCCGCGACCGGCAGGCCATAGCCGACCTCGTGCTGAGTGTGCTGGGTCCGCTGCGCGAGGCTCGCGGCGGTGTTGAGCCGTTGCTGCGGACCCTGGAGGTGTGCTTCGACGCCGGGATGCCGCGGCGGAGCCACCGGCGCCTCGCGCTCAGTGTGCAGGCCCTCACCTACCGGCTGGAGCGCATCCACCAGCTGACCGGGCCAGCCCCGCCGACCCGGTGCACCGTTACACCCTGCGAGCCGCGGTCATCGGGACCCGGCTGCTGAGCTGGCCCGCCCAGGAGATCTGGGCGGGCCGGCCCCGGACAGTGGGAGCGGTCGTCAGCCCGTGATCTCCACCTTGCCGTTGCGCTGCGGGTCGGACTCCTCCGGCTGCTCCGGCCGGTCCGCCGTCTTCGCGTCCTGCCCGGTGATGTTCTTCAGCGGCGCGGGCAGATCGACGCCCGTGGTGGAGGCCAAGCAGTTCCATGCCCTGCGCCACGTTGTCGGCGACGGTGCGCGACAGCCGGCTCGCGCCGTCCGTCGAGATGACCGTCATCTTGTCCACGGCCGCAGGCGCTCGGCCGCCTTGGCCACCACCTGCGGCAGCACCTCGACCAGCATCTGGAGCACGGCGGCGTCGCCGTACTGCCCGAACGCGTCGGCCTTCTGCCGCATCGCCTCGGCCTCGGCTGAGCCAGCAGCACCGATCGCGGCGGCCTCCGCCTCGCCCTCCAGCCGTACGGCCTCGGCGATCGCCGCACGGCGGGCACGCCGGCCTCACCCTGCTTGAGGCCCTCGGTGGCCTGCGCCTCGGCCAGCGCGCCACGTCGCTGCTTCTCGCCCTCACCGGTGAGCCGGGCCCGCTCGGCCTCGGCCTAGGGCGGCGGCGATCTCGGCCGGCCGCTCGGCCTCCGCGCCGCTTCACCCGCGCCACCCGGCGAGCACTCCGACTCCTGCTCTCGACCGCATACCGCTGGGCGTCGGCGGGCTGCGGACCTCGGTGTCAGAGCTGGCGGTCCCTTCAGCGCGGCCTGCCGCTCGGCGACCTTCTCCTGCTCGGCGAGGATGTCCTGCTCGCGGGCGGCCTGCGCGAGGGGCCCGCGCGGTGGCGGCGAGGCCGACGCCTGGTCCGGTGCTCGGCCTTGATCTCGGCCTGCTTCAGGTAGAGGGGTCCGCTGCGCGACCGCGATCTCCTCCTCGGCCTTCCAGCCGCGCCCTGCTCGGCAGCCCGCCGGGCCACGGCCCTCGGCGATGTAGGCCTCCTGCGCGGCGCGGGCCGCCTCAGGTCGGCGAGGTCACTCAGGTAGGAACCCTCCGTGGTGATGCTCCTGGATCTGGAAGGCGTCCAGCACCAGACCCTGGCCAGACGGGCTGCCTCTCACCTCCTCGGCGACCTGCCCGGCGAACGCGGCCCGGTCCCGGATGACGTCCTCCACGGACATCCCGGCCGACAATGGGGCGCGCAGCGCGGGCCACCGGGTGAAGCCGGCGATGCCGTTCTGCTGCATCAGGAACCGCTGCGCGGCGGCGCGGATCGCGTCCTCGGTGCCGCCGACGCTCAAACTGATCACGACGCCTTCCAGGTTAGCCCTTCACGCCGCGCAGCATCACCGCGCCGCGCACGGCGACCGGGATGTGCCGCGAGGAGAGGTCGAGCGTGAACCGCTGCTGCACGAAGGGGGCGACGCACGCCCCGCCGACCACGACCTTCTGGCCGCTGTTGTCGGTGAACACACGGCCCGGCTCCGGATCGGTGGAGCTCTTGCCGCGCCGCCCGGTGACGATGAACGCCTCGCTCGCCCCAGCCACCTTGTAGCGGCTGACCACCACCAGCGCGATCAGCACCAGAAGTGACGACTCCCAGCACCACGAAAACGACAGGACTCATGGCAACGCCCCCGAATCGGGAAAGGAACAGAAGAGAAGCGGAAGGGAAGAAGGCTCGGCGCTCGACCGGGCGCACACGACCGACGTCCGTCCGGCACCGCCTCGACCAGACCTCGGCGCCCCGCGCCACCGGCTCCGCGCTGCGCGCCGCGCACTCGGCGGCTGCCCCGCGAGCCGCAGCAGCACCTCGCCGAAGCCGTCCGCGGGAATGGCGGTGACGACCTCGCCGGACGTACCCGGAGGTCGTCCGTGCTCGTGTGACGCCGGTCTGGTCGCGCATCAGCGCGCGGCTGAAGCTGGTACGTCGCCAGCCGGCCTCATCCCGGCGACGCGCCGACCCCGGCGGCGCCGCGGGTTCGGCCAGACCGGTACCGAGGGCGATGGCGCCCGAAGCCGGTCATCGCCGTGAATCCGGCGACGACCGGCAGCGACAGCCCACCCTCCAGGACGCCGTCCAGCGCTCCCCGAACGCGCCTTCCAGCGTCCGTCGAAGACCAGCGACAGGGCGAGCAGCACGCACCCGGTGATGCCCGCGCGAGCCCGGGAGAAACCGAACACGCCAGTCGTGCCGTCCCCCTCCTGCCCGTCGCTGAGCTTCGGTGAAACGAAATGTTCACACGGCGAAGTTGAGAACCGGAGCCACTGCCGTTTTTCCGCAATCTTTACAAGCAAGTCTTAATGCCGCCCTCCGTCTCTTCCTGGCGCTCTTGGAACCGCTGGCCTCGGCCGGTACTTGTCCTCTCTCATGGGGACTCAAACGGGAGCGTTCCCGAACCAGGTTCCGCCGGGCGGTACAGGTACGCGCACATGGTGGTGTGCGGCGACGACGGCCTGGCCCACCCGGCTGGCCGCCGAGCTGCGCGGTGTCTACCGCGAGCAGGTCACTCTCCGAGCAATACGTAACTG
>JAKFGP010000055.1 GCA_021502835.1 Streptomyces thinghirensis | reverse complement strand
GAGTCCTGAAGAAGTTCGAGCAGCGTCTGAAGGTCTGGTCAACGGCACCCTTCGCGGAAGGTGTTCAGAGTCCGAGGTGCAGCCCGTGGAGATCGCGGGAGCGCTCCAGCGATGAATGCGACAACAACGCCACCATCTGGAACCGCGACCGCACCGTCGTACCCACGACTTCATCGTGGAACTGAGCACGCCCGACTCGAGCGCCTCAGCCCCTACTCCGGCCAGCCTCGGCGACGAGCTCGCCGGCATGGTCCGCGACTACGCCAAGCAGCAGCGCTACACCTTCATGGGACCGATCAAGGTCCACCTGGAGAAGGCGGGACGACCTCGACACCGGTCTGTACCGGGTGCGCAGCCGTACGCTCGCCTCCTCCAGCAGCCACCAGGGCGGCCTGGCGCCCGCGGCCCCACCGCACCCCCTGCCCCCCACCGGGGCGGCCTGGCGGCCCGGGCGGTGGCTACGGCTACCCGCCGGCCGCCGCCCCCGCGGCGCCCCACCCATGCCGGCCGCGCCGCCACCCGGCGGACGCCCCGGCGGATACGGCTACCCGCAGCCCGCGGGCGGCCAGCAGCCCCCGGCCGCACCCGCGCGCCGGCGGACGCACCCGCCACTGGATCGAGATCAACGGCACCCGCCATCAGATCTCCCGCGCGACGCTCGTGCTCGGACGCAGCACCGAGGCCGACGTGCGGATCGACGACCTCGGCGTCTCCCGCCGGCACTGCGAGATCCGGACCGGAACGCCCTCGACGATCCAGGATCTCGGGTCCACCAACGGCATCGTGGTGGACGGGCAGCACACCACCCGCGCTGCGCTCCGCGACGGCTCGCGGATCGTCGTGGGCAGCACCACCGTTATCTATAGGCAAGCCGAAGGGGTGATCCGGGGGCAATGTCAGAGCTGACCCTCACGGTCATGCGGCTGGGTTTTCTCGCCGTATTGTGGCTGTTCGTGATCGTGGCCGTGCAGGTCATCCGCAGCGACCTGTTCGGCACGCGGGTCACCCAGCGCGGAGCGCGGCGCGACGCCGCCCGACCGCAGCAGGCCGCCGCGCGCCAGGGCCAGGCGCCTCCACCGCAGCGCCAACAGCAGAGCGGCGGCCGGGGACGCCGCGCGCGCTCCCACCAAGCTGGTCGTGACGGAGGGCACCCTCACCGGCACCACCGTTGCCCTCCAGGGCCAGACCATCACGCTCGGCCGGGCACACGACTCGACGATCGTGCTGGACGACGACTACGCCTCCAGCCGCCATGCCAGGATCTACCCCGACCAGAACGGCCAGTGGATCGTCGAGGACCTGGGCTCCACCAACGGCACCTACCTGGACCGGTCCCGGCTGACGACCCCCACACCGATCGGGCCGGGGTCGCCGATCCGCATCGGCAAGACCGTCATCGAGCTGCGGAAGTAGTGCTACACCAATGAATGAGCGCGAGCGGAGCGAGCACGCAGCGGCGGCCGGCACCCCGGGCCCCGGCGCGCTCCCGACCGGAGGGTGGGCAGTGTGGCTCGACACGACCGGCTGTACCCGGAGCCGACGGGCGAGGTGCGCATGAGTCTGTCACTGCGCTTCGCCGCCGGATCGCACAAGGGCATGATCCGGGAGGGCAACGAGGACTCCGGTTACGCCGGTCCCCGCCTGCTCGCCATCGCCGACGGCATGGGCGGCCAGGCCGCCGGCGAGGTCGCCTCCTCCGAGGTGATCTCCACCATCGTCGCCCTCGACGACGACGTGCCCGGCTCCGACATCCTCACCTCCCTCGGCACCGCCGTGCAGCGCGCCAACGACCAGCTCCGGCAGATGGTCGAGGAGGACCCCGCCCTCGAAGGCATGGGCACCACCCTCACCGCCCTGCTCTGGACCGGCCAGCGCCTCGGCCTTCGTCCACGTCGGCGACCTCCGCGCCTACCTCCTGCGCGACGGCGTCCTCACGCAGATCACGCAGGACCACACCTGGGTGCAGCGCCTGGTCGACGAGGGCCGCATCACCGAGGAGGAGGCCGGCACCCACCCGCAGCGCTCCCTGCTGATGCGCGCGCTCGGCAGCGGCGACCACGTCGAGCCCGACCTGTCCATCCGCGAGGTCAGGGCCGGCGACCGCTACCTCATCTGCTCCGACGGACTCTCCGGCGTCGTCTCCCACCAGACGATGGAGGACACCCTCGCCAGCTACCAGGGCCCCCAGGAGACCGTCCAGGAGCTGATCCAGCTCGCCCTGCGCGGCGGCGGCCCCGACAACATCACCGTCATCATCGCCGACGTCCTCGACCTGGACACCGGTGACACCCTCGCCGGCCAGCTCTCCGACACCCCGATCATGGTCGGCGCCGTCGCCGAGAACCAGGCCCAGTTCGGCGACAACGGCATCATGCAGACCCGGCCGGCCGCGCCGCCGGACTCGGCCGCCAGGGCGGCGGGCAGCGCGGCGGAGGCGGCGAGTTCGGCCCGCCCGGCAGCGGCGACACCACCGGCTACATCCCGGCCGGCGGCTTCGACGACTACGGCCCCGACGACTTCGCCAAGCCCCGCAAGAGCCGCAAGTGGCTGAAGAGATCCCTCTACACCGTGCTCGCCCTCGCCGTCATCGGCGGCGGCACGTACGGCGGCTGGCGCTGGACGCAGACTCAGTACTACGTCGGCACCAACAACGACCACCTCGCGCTGTACCGGGGCATCAGCCAGGACCTCGCCTGGGTCTCCCTCTCGAAGATCCAGAAGGATCACCCCGAGATCGAACTCAAGTACCTGCCGCCCTACCAGCAGAAACTGGTCGAGGCCACCATCCCCGAGAGCGACCTGGCCGACGCCCGGGCGAAGATCGAGGAACTGGCGGTGCAGGCCTCCGCCTGCAAGAAGCAGGCCGACCGGCGCACCGCGGAGACCGAGAAGAACGCGAAGACGGGCGAGGGCGAGGCCGGAGGCACCACGGGAACCACACCCGCCTCCTTCACGTCCAAGGCCTCACCGACCCCGAACCCCTCGGGATCACCGAAGGCACCCGAATCGTCCGAGTCCCCGTCCACGACCGCACCCACCCCAGGCTCCGGACCGACCCTCTCGGAGGAAGAGCAGAAGGTCGTCTCGCTGTGCGGTAAGCAGTAGGCAAGCCGTGAGAGGCCCTGTCACACGATGAGCAGTTCTACCAACTCGCCGACGCACCACACGTCCACGATCGGCGCCATCGGCGCCCCGAGCCGGCGCAACACCGAGCTGGCTCTGCTCGTGTTCGCCGTCCTCATCCCGGTCTTCGCCTACGCCAACGTGGGCCTGGCCATCAACGACGAGGTGCCCGCCGGCCTGCTGAGCTACGGCCTCGGCCTCGGCCTCCTGGCCGGCGTCGGCCACCTCGTCGTGCGCAAGTTCGCGCCGTACGCGGACCCCCTGATGCTGCCGCTGGCCACCTTGCTCAACGGACTGGGACTCGTCGCCATCTGGCGCCTCGACCAGTCCGAACTCCTCCAGAGCATCGAGCAGGCCGGCACCGCCGCGCCCCGGCAGCTGATGTACACCGCGATGGGCATCGCCCTGTTCGTCGCCGTGCTGATCTTCCTCAAGGACCACCGCGTCCTGCAGCGCTACACCTACATCTCCATGGTCACCGCGCTGCTCCTCCTGCTGCTCCCGCTGGTGCCAGGTCTCGGCAAGAACATCTACGGCGCCAAGATCTGGATCCAGGTCGGCTCCTTCTCCATCCAGCCCGGAGAGTTCGCCAAGATCGTCCTGGCGATCTTCTTCGCCGGCTACCTGATGGTGAAGCGCGACGCGCTCGCGCTCGCCAGCCGCCGCTTCATGGGCCTCTACCTGCCCCCGCGGCCGCGACCCCGGCCCCATCCTGGTCGTCTGGATGGTCTCGATCCTCATCCTGGTCTTCGAGACCGACCTCGGCACCTCGCTGCTGTTCTTCGGCATGTTCGTGATCATGCTGTACGTCGCCACCGAGCGGACCAGCTGGATCGTCTTCGGCCTGCTGATGTCCGCCGTCGGCGCCGTCGGCGTCGCCAGCTTCGAACCGCACATCCAGCAGCGCGTCGACGCCTGGCTCGACCCGATGCGCGAGTACACGCTCTCCCGCGCCGGCCAGGGCGGCCACTCGAGCAGGCCATGCAGGCCCTGTGGGCCTTCGGCTCCGGCGGCACCCTCGGCACCGGCTGGGGCCAGGGCCACTCCGAGCTCATCCGGTTCGCCGCCAACTCCGACTTCATCCTCGCCACCTTCGGCGAGGAACTCGGCCTGGCCGGCCTCATGGCCCTGCTCCTGCTCTACGCGTTGATCGTGGAACGCGGCGTGCGCACCGCCCTCGCCGCCCGCGACCCGTTCGGCAAGCTCCTCGCCATCGGCCTCTCCGGCGCCTTCGCCCTCCAGGTCTTCGTCGTCGCCGGCGGCGTGATGGGCCTCATCCCGCTCACCGGCATGACGATGCCCTTCCTCGCCTACGGAGGCTCCTCCGTCATCGCCAACTGGGCCCTGATCGGCATCCTGCTGCGCATCAGCGACACCGCCCGCAGGCCGGCACCCGCCGCTCCCGCCAACCCGGACGCCGAGATGACCCAGGTGGTCCGACCGTGAACAAGCCACTGCGCCGAATCGCGATCTTCTGCGGCCTCCTCGTCCTCACCCTGCTCATCCGCGACAACTGGCTCCAGTACGTCCAGGCGGACGAGCTCAAGGGAGGACGAGCACAACTGCCGCGTCGCCATCGAGCGGTACGCCAGCCCGCGCGGCGACATCATCGTCGACGGCCAGGCCATCACCGGCCACGCCACCACCAAGGGCGACTTCAAGTACAAGCGCACCTACAAGGACGGCGCCATGTGGGCGCCCGTCACCGGCTACGTCTCCAGGCCTACGGCGCCACCCAGATCGAGGCCATCAACGACGGCATCCTCACCGGCAACGACGACCGGCTCTTCTTCCGCAACACCCTCGACATGATCACCGGCAAGAAGCGCGAGGGCGGCAACGTCGTCACCACCCTCGACAGCGCCGCCCAGAGGCCGCCTACGACGGCCTGAAGAAGCAGGGCGCCAAGGGCGCCCGTCGTGGCGCTCGAACCGTCCACCGGCAAGATCCTCTCGATGGCCTCCTACCCGTCGTACGACCCTACCTCGATCGCCGGCAGCAACGAGGCGGCCGGCGAGGCCTGGAACCGGCTCCAGAAGAAGAACAACCCCTGACGACCCGATGCTCAACCGCGCCCTGCGGCGAGGTCACACCCGCCGGGCTCCACCTTCAAGGTGCTCACCGCGGCCGCCGCCCTGGAGCACGGCCTGTACGACTCGGCGGACGAGAAGACCGACTCCCCCTGCCCTGGACGATGCCCGGCACCGACACCGAGCTGCCCAACGAGGGCGACCTCCCCTGCGAGGACGCCACCTCCGCGAGGCACTCCGCGTGTCCTGCAACACCGTCTTCGGCAAGGTCGGCTCCGACCTCGGCAACGACAAGATGCTCGAGACGGCCAAGAAGTTCGGCTTCACCGAGGAGCAGTTCGTCCCCGTCCGCTCCAGCGCCTCCGTCTTCTCGGACGACATGGCACCCTCGGAGGTCGCACTGTCCTCCATCGGCCAGTTCAACACCGCCGCGACCCCGCTGCAGATGGCCATGGTCACCTCGGCGATCGCCAACAACGGCACCCTGATGAAGCCGTACATGGTCGACGAACTCAGGCCCCAAACCTCGACACCATCGAGAAGACGGACCCCGAGGAGATGAGCGAGCCGTTCTCCGCGGACAACGCCCAGATCGTCCAGGACATGATGGAGACCGTCGTCGAGGACGGCACGGGAACCAACGCACAGATCGACGGCGTCACCGTGGGCGGCAAGACCGGTACGGCGCAGCACGGTGTGGACAACAACGGAGAACCCCTACGCCTGGTTCATCTCGTACGCCAAGGGCGAGGGGACGGCGGCTCGCCCGTCGCCGTGGCCGTGGTGATCGAGGACGAGAACGCCGTCCGTGACGACATCTCCGGCGGCGGGCTCGCGGCGCCGATCGCGAAGGGACGTAATGGAGGCCGTTCTGGAGAGCAAGAAGTGACCACGAACTGAACAGGACGTGACTCCGGTCACGTCCCCTTCACATAGGCGCACGTTGCGATACCGGTCCTGTATCGGGTATCGGGCTTGGCCAGGTCACCCGGAGCGAGCCGGGTACGGTAGGCCGGACGAGCCTCCGACCGTACAAGCATGCCGGTCGGGACCGACGGAGAGGGCTGGTAGTAACCATGGAAGAGCCGCGTCGCCTCGGCGGCCGGTACGAGCTGGGCCCGGTGCTCGGCCGTGGTGGCACGGCGGAGGTTTACCACGCGCATGACACCCGGCTCGGACGCCAGGTGGCGGTGAAGACGCTGCGCGCGGACCTCGCGCGCGACCCGTCCTTCCAGGCCCGCTTCCGCCGGGAGGCCCAGTCGGCCGCCTCGCTCAACCACCCCGCGATCGTGGCGGTCTACGACACGGGCGAGGACTACATCGACAACGTGTCGATCCCGTACATCGTGATGGAGTACGTCGACGGCTCCACGCTCCGTGAGCTGCTCCACTCCGGCCGCAAGCTGCTGCGGAGCGGACGCTGGAGATGACCATCGGCATCCTCCAGGCGCTGGAGTACTCGCACCGGGCCGGCATCGTCCACCGCGACATCAAGCCGGCCAACGTCATGCTGACGCGGGGCGGCCAGGTCAAGGTCATGGACTTCGGCATCGCCCGCGCCATGGGCGACTCCGGCATGACGATGACGCAGACCGCGGTGATCGGCACCGCCCAGTACCTCTCCCCGGGCAGGCCAAGGGCGAGCAGGTCGACGCACGCTCCGACCTGTACTCCACGGGCTGCCTCCTCTACGAGCTGCTCACGGTGCGGCCGCCCTTCGTCGGCGACTCCCCGGTCGCCGTCGCCTACCAGCACGTTCGCGAGGAACCGCAGGCGCCCAGCGTCTTCGACCCCGAGATCACGCCCGAGATGGACGCGATCGTGCTGAAGGCCCTGGTCAAGGACCCCGACTACCGCTACCAGTCGGCCGACGAGATGCGCGCCGACATCGAGGCCTGCCTCGACGGCCAGCCGGTCGGCGCCACCGCCGCGCTCGGCGCCATGGCGCGCGGCGGCTACGGCGCCTACCCCGACGACCAGCCGACCACCGCCCTGCGCTCGGACGCGGGCGGCGGCGCCACGACCATGCTGCCGCCCACGAACCCGGACGACGGCGGCTACGGCTACGACGACCGCCCCGACCGGCGCCGCCAGCAGCCGCGCAAGTCGAACACCTCCACGATCTTCCTGGTCCTGGCCGGCATCCTCGTCCTCGTGGGCGCGATCCTGATCGGCAAGTACGCGTTCAGCGGGGACGGCGGGCCAGGCAACGACAAGGTCGACGTGCCCACCTTCGTCGGACTGACCAAGGCCGACGCCCAGCAACAGGCCACCAATGCCGACCTGGAACTGGCCTTCACGCAGAAGCCCTGCGAGGACCAGAAGAAGGGCAGCATCTGCTCGCAGGACCCCGCGCAGGGCACCAGCGTCGAAAAGAGTCCACCGTCAACCTGGTCGTCTCGACCGGCGCCCCCAAGGTCGCCGTGCCGAACGTCATCGACAAGAACGTCGACGAGGCCACCCAGCAGCTCAAGGACAAGGGCTTCGAGGTCGAGACCAAGCAGACCGAGTCCTCCCAGGACGAGGGCACCGTCCTCAGCCAGGACCCCGACCCGGGCACCGAGCTGGAGAAGGGCTCCACGGTGACCCTGGAGGTCGCCAAGGCCGAGGCGAAGGCCACGGTGCCGGACGTCGTCGGCCGCAGTTGCGACGAGGCCAAGGCGCAGATGGAGAACAACGACCTCGAAGCCACCTGCACGGACCAGCCCACCAACGACCCGAACCAGGTCGACAAGGTCATCTCCACGACGCCGCAGCAGGGCCAGCAGGTCGACAAGGGCTCGCAGGTGACCATCGTCGTGGGCAAGGCTGTGGAGAAGACCAAGGTCCCCGAGATCAAGCTCGGTACCCCCTGGGACAGGCCCAGCAGACCCTGCAGCAGGCCGGCTTCACCAACATCCAGGTCACCGGTCCCAACGACGGCAACGCCGTGGTGATACAGCAGACCCCGCCGGCGGGCACCGAGGTCGACGACCCGGCCGCCACGCAGATCACCCTCACGACCGTGGGCGGCAACGGCGGCGGTAACAACGGCGGTAACAACAACGGCGGCATCATCGGCGGCCTCCGCGGCGACGACTGACGCACCCCGGCAACTCCCGGCAGGACAAGAGCCCCGGCCCCTCAGCGGAGGGACCGGGGCTCTGTCGCTACGCGCCGCCGCGAATCGATCGTGTCTTCGTATGTCATGACTCGTTGACAAAAGGTGACCACACAACCCAACCGGGGGCCGAGACATGATCAGCGAGACCGCCCTACTGGAATCACCGGCCCTACGCAGCAGCGTCCTCGACCGCACGGACGCGCTCGACCGCGTCAAGGCACTGTCGCTGCTGCCAGACGGCATGCACGTGACTACGGCGATGGTGGGGGAGACAACCCCGCCGATGACGTCAGGGCGAAACTCAACGCCATGACCTGGCGGGCCTTCGAGCACCACGTCGCCGACCTGCTGCGCCGGGACGGCTGCGTCGACGTCGTCGTACGACAGGCCCGCACCGACCGCGGCATCGACATCACCGGCCGCACCGCCGACGGACGCACCGTCGCCGTCCAGTGCAAGAACAGGTCCGGCCGCTGGACCGTACCCAGCGCGGACATGCAGAAATTCGCGGGCGCGGCACGCTGCCATCGACCACGTGGACGTCGCCCTGTTCGTCGCCACCTCCAACTTCAGCCACGAATCGGAGGCGATCGCCAAACTCAGCGGAGTCATCACCGTGAACCGCGAGCAGCTGGAAGCCTGGAGCGCCGGAGTGCTCCCAAGGCGCTCCGGTAGGCCGCACGGCAAGAGGCCCGAAGCCGCAGAGAGAAGTTGCGGCTTCGGGCCTCCGTCATACTAGAGGACTGACCTCCCGCGAGGAGGTCAGTCAGCGCAGTTCCTCCGGCGGCGTCCGCTCCCCGTCCACCTTCTCCGTGCGCACCAGCTCCCCCCACACCACGTACCGGTACCGGCTCGTGTACACCGGTGTGCAGGTCGTCAGCGTGATGTAGTGGCCGGCCTTCTTCCTGCCGGACTCCTCGGGGACCGCGTCGAGGACCTTGACGTTGAACTTCGACGTCTCGGGAAGGACCGCGTAGGTCTTGTAGACGTACCACTTGTCCTTCGTCTCGAAGACGATCGGGTCGCCCTTCTCGATCTTGTCGATGTTGTGGAACTTCGCCCCGTGCCCGTCCCGGTGCGCCGCCAGCGAGAAGTTGCCCTTCTTGCCCGAGGTCGGCAGCGCCGACTTGACCGGGTCGGTGTAGTAGCCGGCCACGCCGTCGTTGAGGATCTTCATCGACGTGCCCTTCTCCACCAGGATGTCGCCGTTCCCCATCGCCGGCACGTGCAGGAAGCCGATGCCCGCCCTGGTGTCCAGCTGCCCCGGACCGTCCGGACCGACCCGGTCCTCGGCCCAGTTGTCGCGGACCTTGTCGGCCTGCGCGTCCGCCGCGCGGTCGGCGACCACGTTCGTCCACCACAGGGAGTAGACGACGAACAGGCCGAGCACCAGGCCCGGCGGTGATCAGGAGTTCACCGAAGACGCTGACGGCCAGCGCGACGATCCGCCCCGGGCCGCGACCGCGGCGGCGTGCCGCGGGCTCCGGTGGGCCGTCCGCGCCGGTCTGCTCTTCGTGCTCCGTGTCGGTGGTCGCTGCCACTGGTCATCCGCCCTTAACTGACGAGCGCATCCGGCTTGCCCTTGCTGCGCGGCCGTTCCTCGACCATCTTGCCCCAGACGATCATCCGGTACTTGCTCGTGAACTCCGGCGTGCAGGTGGTGAGGGTGATGTAGCGGCCGGGACCGGTGAAACCCGACTGCTTCGGCACCGGGTCGAGGACGCTGACGTTGCTCGGCGACGTCACCGGCAGGATCGACGCCATCTTGTAGACGAAGTACTCGTCCTGCGTCTCGACGACGATCGGATCGCCCGGGCTCAGCTTGTTGATGTACCGGAACGGTTCGCCATGCGTGTTGCGATGCCCCGCCAGCCCGAAGTTGCCCGTCTTCGCCTCCGGCATCGCCGTCTTCAGCGCGCCCTCGGCGTAGTGCCCGACCATGCCCCGGTCCAGGACCTTCTTGTCGTCGATGCCCTCCGCGATCGGCACCACGACGTCCAGCTTGGGAATGTGCAGCAGCGCGAACCCCTGCCCCGGCTCGAACGTCCCCGGGTTCCGCTTGCCGCTCGCCCAGTCGTCCTGGAGGCTGCTCGCCGCCTTGTCCGCCTGCGCCTGTGCCCGCACGTTCGTCCACCACAGCTGGTACGTGACGAACAGCAGCATCAGCACGCCGGTCGTGATGAAGACCTCACCGATCGCCCGGCTGGCGATCACCGCGGGCCCGGCTTGCGTGCCCGGGCCTGCCGACGCGCCTCAACGCGCGACAGAGGCGCTTTCGGCTCCTCGACCGGCTCCTGTGCCTCCGACGGGCCCCGGGAGGCCCCACGGCGCCCGTGACGCCGTTTCGCGGCCTTCCTGCGGGCCGCGCGCCCACCGGTCACGGGAGGAGCGGTGGTTCGCCGCTCCGGCGGCGGGTCCGGAACCCGCAGCGCCACCGTCTCGTCGTCGGCGACGACCGGCCGGTACGGCTCCCCGGAGGAGAAGTCCTCGGCACCCGAGTCCTCGTGCCAACCGCCCCCGAACGCACCGGAATCCCCGTACGGCCGCCCGTACGAGGATCCCTGGTCACCGGCTGCGCCGGATTCGCGCTCGGGGGCGCAGCGCGGTCACGCCGTGGCCCTGCCCACCACCGGGGCGAGCCCCGCCGACCTCGCCACCGCGTCCTGGTCGCCGCACTCCGCCAGCCAGTTGGCCAGCATCCGGTGCCCGTGCTCGGTCAGCACCGACTCCGGATGGAACTGCACACCCTCGACGGGCAGTTCACGATGGCGCAGCCCCATCACGATCCCGTCGTGCGTGCGTGCCGTCACCTCCAGCTCCGCCGGAACCGTGGCCGGCTCCGCCGCCAGCGAGTGGTACCGCGTCGCCGTGAAGGGAGAGGGCAGGCCCGCGAAGACGCCCCCGGCCCGCGTGCTCGACCGGCGAGGTCTTCCCGTGCAGCAGCTCCGGCGCCCGGTCCACCACACCGCCGTACGCCACCTGCATCGACTGCATGCCGAGGCAGACGCCGAAGACGGGGACCCCGGTCGCCGCGCAGTGCCGGACCATGTCGACGCAGACCCCCGCCTGCTCGGGGCGTACCCGGGCCGGGAGAGAGCAGCACGCCGTCGAACCCGTCCTGGGCGTGCGCCGTCGACACCTCGTCGTTGCGCAGTACCTCGCACTCGGCGCCCAGTTGGTACAGGTACTGGACCAGGTTGAAGACGAAGCTGTCGTAGTTGTCGACGACGAGGATGCGCGCACTCACTGGTTGTCCACCGTCACATCGTTGAAGGGAAGCAGCGGCTCGGCCCACGGGAAGACGTACTGGAAGAGGACGTAGACCACGGTCACCGCCAGCATGAGTGAGAGCAGCGCCTTCACCCACGCGTTCCCCGGCAGATGCCGCCAGATCCAGCCGTACATGCCGTCCCTTCCGTCGCACCACGGCGCCAGACTCACGCCGTACCGCACCAGACTAACGGCGCGGGGCCCTCCGGAAAGGCGTCAATCCACAGGCTGGGCATAGTGCAGGTCAGCCGTGCCCGAGTAGCCCGGCAGCGTCACCCGCCCCTCGTCCTCGACCTTCCAGCCCAGCCCGTAGACGTTCACGTACACCATGTAGTTCTGGATCGCCGGGGACGCGGCCAGCGCTTCCTTCAGCCGCTCCGGATCGCCCACCGCCTGGATCTTGTACGGGGGTGAGTAGACCCGGCCCCTGGAGGATCAGGGTGTTGCCCACACAGCGCACCGCGCTGGTGGAGATCAGCCGCTGGTCCATGACCTTGATGCCCTCGGCGCCGCCCCTGCCACAGCGCGTTCACCACGGCCTGCAGATCCTGCTGGTGGATCACCAGGTAGTCGGGCTCGGGCTCCGGGTAGCCGGGGAGCTTGGCGGTGGCGTCCGGCGGGGCGTCGTCGAGCGTGACCGAGATCGACTCGCCCCTTCAGCTTCTGGGTGCCCGCCTTCTTCTCCAGCGCCGCGAGCTTGTCCGCCTCCGCCTTCGTACTCCCGTTGTCGCGCTCGGCGAGCGCGTCGATCTCGTCGCGCAGAGCCGCGTTGGACTCCTCCAGCTCACCGTTCTCCCCACTGCGCTCATGGATGAGATCGGACAACTTGAGCAAAGAGGCGTCCGTGCGGATATTGGTGCCCTTGGCGGTATGGAAGCTGGTGAAGAATATGAGTCCCGCCAGAGCGAAGACGGCCGCCGTGAGTACGCGCACGGGCCGGAATCGGCGCCTGCGGGCAGGGCTGGATCCCGTCCCGGGGGAGTCGGCAGAATTGCTCAACGTACCCCTTATCTCCTTCGGCGCCACGGAAGCACTACGCTAACGGACGCCCGGGGAGCGCCTCAGAGTCCCCGACCCCGTTCCCTGCGCGGCCACGCAGCGCATCGACAGGAGAGACCCTCGTGCCGAAGTCACGTATCCGCAAGAAGGCCGACTACACGCCGCCGCCGTCGAAGCAGACGACCAGCATCAAGCTGACCAGCCGCAGCTGGGTGGCACCCGTCATGCTGGCCATGTTCGTCATCGGCCTCGCCTGGATCGTCGTCTTCTACGTCACCGACGGTTCACTGCCCATCGACGCGCTGGGCAACTGGAACATCGTGGTGGGCTTCGGTTTCATCGCCGCGGGATTCGGTGTCTCGACGCAGTGGAAGTAGCTCTCCCCAGGGCTATCCACGGAGTTATCCACAGGCGTTGTCCACACGGTGTGGGAAAAGAAAAGACGATCTGTGGATAACCCACTGGGCATTGACGCCGGTGTGACGGAAGTACCGGCAACCGAGCACGTTCGCCCCCCTGTCTGACCTGCGGAAACCCAAGTCAGCTACAGGGGGCACACTGTTCCCACACGCTGTGCACAAGATCCGCCACCCGCTGTGGACAACGCGTGCTCAGGTGAGCTGGGCGGTTCTCAACAGGGTCAGGCCGACGACGGCCACGAGGACCAGCGCGCAGGTGCCGTACTGCACGAGCGCTCACCGCTCGCGCGGGGCGTGGAGCATGGCGTAGCCGATCGCGGCGCCGGCGACGAGGCCGCCGACGTGGGCCTGCCAGGCGATGTTGGCCCAGGTGAAGGTGAAGACCAGGTTGATCACCAAGAGGATGACGATCGGCCGCATGTCGGCGTTGAGGCGGCGGACGAGTGCGGCGGTGGCGCCGAAGAGGCCGAAGACCGCGCCGGAGGCACCGAGGGTGGCCTGGGTGGGCGAGGCCAGCAGATAGGTGAGCGCGCTGCCGGCCAGGGCCCGAGACGAGGTGAGGGTGAGGTAGCGGGCTCTGCCGAGGGCCGCTCCCAGGGGGCCGCCGAGGAACCAGAGGCTCAGCATGTTGAAGCCGAGGTGCCAGATTTCCTCGTGGGTGAACATGGTCGTCACCAGGCGGTACCACTCGCCCTCAGCGACGCCCTCGTTCGGGATGTAGTAGGGGGCGGGAGGCCATTGACCGACCAGGACCATGCCGTCCAGGAAGGACTCCGACAGGGCGTGTACGGCGATGAACACCGCGACGTTGATCCCGATGAGGATCTTGGTGAGGAGGTGGGGGTCGGCGGCGACGGTACCTCCGGCCAGGGTGCGCGGCCGGGACGCGGCCGGGGCCGGTCCGCCGCCGGTGCGGCCGCTCGCGCAGTCGGGGCAGTGGAAGCCGACGGATGCGTTCACCATGCAGTCCGTGCAGATGGGACGTTCGCAGCGGGTGCAGCGGATGCCCGTCTCCCGGTCGGGGTGGCGGTAGCAGCCGGGTGTGCTCTGGGCGTCCGGTGGGCCGGCTGCCGCGTGGTCCATGGCTTCCCCTCGGTCGTCCGGTGAGCGGTGTGGGCACATGCACCGCCCCGCCCTTTTTACGGATGGGCGGGGCGTTTGGTTCCCGCCCTGCGGGCGGGGAGGTAGTCCTTGTGGCCAGTGCCGGTGATCATTCCTGGCGGGTCTCGACGACGACCGACTCAATGACGACGTCGTTGAGGGGGCGTTCGGTGCGGGGGTTGGTCTGGGTGATGGCGATGGCGTCGACGACCTTCTGGCTGGCCGCGTCGGTCACCTCGCCGAAGATCGTGCGCTGGCGGTTCAGCCAGGTCGTCGGGGAGACGGTGATGAAGAACTGCGAGCCGTTGGTGTCGAGGCCGGCGTTGGCCATGGCCATCAGGTAGGGCTTGTCGAAGGCGAGGTCGGGGTGGATCTCGTCCTCGAACTGGTAGCCGGGGCCGCCGGCTGCTGCCGAGCGGGTCGCCGCCCTGGATCATGAAGCCGCTGATCACTCGATGGAAGGACGTGCCGTCGTAGAGCTTGTCGGTGGACTTTCGCCGGTGGCGGGGTGGGTCCATTCTCTGGCGCCCTGGGCGAGCTCGACGAAGTTCCGGACCGTCCGGGGGGCGTAGTCCGGAAGAAGCCGGATCTCGATGTCGCCCTGGTTGGTCTTCAGGGTGGCGTAGAGCTGCTCGGCCACGTCGTGCCTTCCGTCGTCCTGTCGTGCTCGTCGATCCTTGCACGATCGGGGGTGCGTGTAGTCCTGGGTTACGAGCGCGGGGCGCCGATCCGTGGCATTGTCGTCGGCAGGCTCCCGTTGCCCGGTATTCATCCGTTATTGATGTTGATCGACTTTTGTCCGCAACTTCATCACCACTTGCCCCAGAGGGCCCGAAGGCATCGTCCATGACCCGGATGCCCGCCCCTCACATGCCTGGCAGTGCGTCCGCAGGCATGATCCGTAAAAGGGTGGAAAGTCGAATTACCGTACGCCACCGAGGAGGAGGAACCCGTGACCCGCATCGACAGCGTGCGCGCCGCGACCGGTTCGGCGAAGGACAGCGTGCTGCACGCCGCGGAAGTGGTGGCGCCCTACGCCGACACGGCCAAGGACAGGGCCGCTCACTACACACAGGAGGCGCGCGGACGACTGGCGCCCAAGGTGTCGCAGGCCGCGTGCCAGGCCCGTCACCAGTACGGCGCGCATGTCGCGCCGCGACTGGAGCAGGCCCGTACGCATGTGCCGCCGAAGATGGACGCTGCCGCTCAGGAGGCCGCCGTCCGTGCCCGTCTGGCCGCCCGGCAGGCGGCCGAGTACTCCAGGCCGAGGATCGAGCAGGCGGTGGCCGCGGCCGGCCCCGTCAGGGACGAGGCCGCCGCGCGGGGTGCCGCCGCACTGGCCGCGCTGCGGGGGCAGGTCACGGCCAAGGAGATCCAGAAGCTGACGCGCAAGCATCAGCGTCGGGCGAGGGCCTGGCGTATCGCCAAGGTTCTGGCGCTGGCGGGTGTCGCGCGGGCGGTGCTTTCGCTGCCTGGAAGTGGTGGGACAAGCAGGCCAACCCGGACTGGCTGGTGGAACCGCCCGAGGCGACGGAGGTACCCGAGTCGGGGCGGCTGACGTCGGTGGACGGCACCGGTGAGGCGATCCTCGATCCCGAGGTTCAGGCCAAGCAGGCCCAGGACGAGGCGGCGGAGGGCGACGAGCCCCGCTGACCTTCGCTGACGATTTCACATCGCCGCGGGGGCGGAGACCCTGGAGTCTCCCGCCCGCGGCAATGTTTCACGTGAAACCGTCGAAGCCTTCACACCGCCGCTCAGCGGCCGTAGCGGCGTTCGCGCAGGGAGTAGGAACGCAGGGCGCGCAGGAAGTCGATCTCGCGGAAGTCCGGCCAGTAGGTCTCGCAGAAGTGGACTTCGGCGTAGGCGGACTGCCAGAGCAGGAATCCGGAGAGGCGCTGTTCGCCGGAGGTGCGGATGATGAGGTCGGACTCGGACCGTGTCTTGGAGGTACAGGTGCTTGGAGATGTGCTCCATGGTGAAGGTCTCGATGAACTCGTCGATGTCCCCGCCCTGGGAGCTGTGCTCGGTGAGGGGCGGAGCGTGACGGCGTCGACGATCTCTCGTCGGCCTCCGTAGCCGACGGCGACATCGACCTTGGTGCCGCCCTTTGCGGTCCTGGGTGGCGGCGGTGGCGGTCTTGAGGCGGGTGGCGGACTCGGCGGGCAGCAGGTCCAGGGCGCCGACCGCTTCGACGCGCCAGGGGTTGCCCGGTGCGGCGAGCCGTTCCACGACCTCGGCGATGATGTCGATGAGCGGGTTCAGCTGGTCTTCGGGCCGGTGGAGGTTGTCGTCGGAGAGCATGAACAGGGTGACGTGCTCGATCTGCGCGGAGTCGCACCAGCGCAGGAAGTCCAGCACCTTCGCCCCGCCGGCCCGGTAGCCTCTCGCGTGGGTCGTCGATGCCCGACATCCTGGCCCACCGGCGGTTGCCGTCGAGCATGATGCCGATGTGCTGGGGGCGTGGGCGTCCCTCCAACCCCCTGACCAGCCGCTTCATAAGAGCGCATCGAGAGCGGCCCGTACCTTCGCCTGCATGGTTACCCCTTCCACCTCGTCGGTAGCGACCGGACGCCTTCCGACGGCGATGAGCCACGTGGCAATCGCCCCGCAGGGGTGTGGCGCTGGTGCCCTGCGGGGTGACGATATCAAGAGCAGACAGCACCTCCGTGGTGCTCGGCGGGGCCCCGGGGAGTCGGCACACGCCCGGAGCCGCGGCCGCTCCGGTGCGACGGTGCGGCGAGGTGGTCCGGCGGCGTGCCCGGCCAACTGTCTTGCCTGGTGGGGCGGTTACGGAAGCCCTCGGCATCGACGGTTCGCAGGGTACGGTCTGGTGTTTCCTGTCACTCCCGCGGCGGGCCGTCGCCCGTGGGGGGGGGCGAGCCTCGCCGCTGGCCCGGTCAGACAGTGCGAGGTCACGATGTTGTCGGTTCACCAGCTCGATCCCGGCCGCCACCGGCCGGTGGCCGCTGCCGGTGGCCGGCAGCAGCCACGAGCTCTCCGGCTGCACGCCGCGGACCAGGACGTAGTCGATCCGCACCATCGGGAACTTCGCCGGCCAGGTGAACCCGAAGCCGTCACCGGACACGTCCTGAACGGAGTGCAGCTGCGAGGTGATGCCGCCGAGCGCGCGGTCGTCCATGGTGCCGTTCAGGTCGCCGAGCTAGCACCACCCGCTCGTTCCGCTCGGCGGCGAGGGCCGTGCCGAGCGCCCGCGCGTTCCGGTCCCGCGAGTCCGTCCAGAAGCCCGTCCTGGGGTTTACCTGTACGGAACCCAGGTGGGCCCCGTACACCGCCAGCGGCCCCTGGTCCGTGGCCACTGTGGTGCGCAGCGCCCGGTAGTCGGCCATCCTGTCCTCGACCGGCTTGGCGTCCCCAGCGGCCCGACGCGTCCCGCTTCGATATCGACCGGCCGGGTGCCGGACAGCGGCCACCTGCTCCACAGCCC
>JAKFGP010000054.1 GCA_021502835.1 Streptomyces thinghirensis | reverse complement strand
CGGCACTAGACGAGCCCTGGCGCACCTTCGCCACCCTGAGCCTGGAGGCGGTGCGCCCCGCTCCGGCCCCCGCACCGGTCCTACGACCCCTACGCGCACAACCCTGCCCCGCCTGCACCCCACCGAACGGCTGCGACGCCTCCGTGACGCCGCGTACACCGGTTCCCGCCACGGACGAACCGCCGACGATCGCGACAAGTGAGGCGGTCGCTCCGGCGGCGGTGCCAACGACCGGCAGACGACAGGAAGCGCCCGCCATCAGACGCAGCCGCACGAACAGCAGCATTCCCCGGCATCCGCGGCCCTCCGGACGACGGGTGGCACGAACCACGCATGAATACGGCGGCCGCAGCTCCTGCGGCAGCGAAGGCCGTGAACGCGACGCGGCGGGCGGCGGAGCCACCGGCCGGTGCGAGGTCACGGAGCCGGTCGAAAAGGGTCAGGGGGACACCTCGCACGGCGTTGCCCGGCGGGCGCCGCGGGACGCCGGGGTGGGGGCGAGTCGGAGCGGTCGCCCGAACCGCCTCCCACACAGCGCCGATCCGCCGCAACCGGCGGTCGCCGAACGCCTCCCGCAGATGGGGCAACAGCTCGTCCTCCTCGTCACGGATGTCCTGACGGATGAGGGTGAACGCCTGCCGGATCCACTCGGCTCGCCGAGGGTCGTCGGGCGACTTCTCGACCTGTGCGACCAGCTCGTTGATCGCCTGGTGCTCTTCCTCCACCCGACCGGTGAGCTCCTCCCCGCCGGGAGCCACTCGACGCAGGACGGGCCACAGAACAGTCTCCTCCGCGAAGGCGTGACTGAACACCAGCTGGACGATGTCCTGCCACAGGGCATCAAGCTCGTCGTCCGAACCCCCGGCCAGCCAGCAGTTCATCATCCTGTCGAGCCGGGCGTGATCCCGGCGCTGACGCACGAGGATGCTGCCGTAGCCTCCCAGCGCCGCGGGATCCCGGTGAGTGATCGAGATGGTCACGGTCGTCGCTCCTGCCTCGCGGTGACGCCTGGGTCCGGACCGGCGCCGTCCTCCGTGCCGGAGGGGCCTCCGGCCCCAGCACGCGGGTTCCCATCAGACGCGTGCCCCATCATCTGACATCGTTCCTTCTGCGGCCTTGGTCGGTGCGCCTCCGCCCGTGCCACCGGCATGGTTCGCAACGGAGCATTCGCTTTCTGCCCTCGCCACGCGCTGCAGGGGCCGTCAGGCAGCCGAAGCGCGTCGAGGGGACAGCGGTGCGTCCGACGATGATGTCCCCTGGATGGCGGGCGGGCCGCCGATCCCTTCTGCCTCGGACTCTTCTGCGAGCGCGTCGTCGATCGCCTTGCGGGTGCGGGTCTCGCTGGACGGCAGAAGGTGCGTGTACGTCCGGAGCGTAAAGCCGGGATCTGGTGGCCGAGGTACTCGGAGAGCGCCTTGATGCTCTCCCCGCGTCCAGGAGCACGGAGGCGTATGCGTGCCGGAGGGCGTGCATGCCGTCCCCAGGGGCCGCCTGGAGATACCTCGCCCCCGCGCGCGGGGAGGGATCACGCCGCCGGCGACCAGGGCTCGCTTCCAGGCGCCCATGTTGAAGACGCTGCGGTTGTACGCCCCCATCTTCGGCAGCATCAAGGCCGCCGAGAAGAACGAGGAGCTGCGCGGCCTGCTCAACGCCGGCCACCAGCGCAACCGGCCCGCCCTGCGGATCTCCGGCCCCGAGCACAAGACGCGGAAGTTCCCCACCTTCGCCATGGCCGCGCTCGCCGGCATCGGCGCCCTGCCGGACACGGTCATGGACCGGGCGGTGGTGATCCGCATGCAACGCCGCAAGGACGGAGAGCGCGTCGAGCAGTTCCGCTCCCGCCGTGACATCCCCGCCCTGCACGCTCTGCGGGATCGCTTGGCGGCCTGGATCCGTCCGCTCATGGACACAGCCGAGGACCTGGTACCGCGGATGCCGGTGCAGGACCGCGCGGCGGACACCTGGGAACCGCTCGTAGATCGTCGCGGAGCTGGCCGGCGGCACCTGGCCCGAGGACGCGCGCGCTGCATGCGCGGCCATGTGCGCCGCCGAGGCGGACAAGGACGACGAGTCCAACCTCAAGACCCGCCTGCTGCAGGACATCCGGCGCGCCTTCGCCCGCTGCAGCGACCCGGACATCATGCGCACCCGGGACCTGCTGGAGGAACTTCTCAAGGACCAGGAGGCTCCGTGGGCCGAGTACGGCACGACCGGCCTCAGCCCACGCCATCTTGGGCTCCTCCTGAAGGACTTCGACATCAAGGCCGCCACCCTCCGCTTCGAGGGCGGCAGGCAGGCCAAGGGCTTCGCCCGGCTCCGCTTCACCGATGCCTGGGCGCGGTACTGCCCGGAGTGAGTCCGCCTCCGAGAACAGTGACGAGAGCGCCCCGACAGGCCCGGACCCGCACCCGTAAAGACTCGTCGCACCCGTCGCATCGCAGGTCAACCCCGTGACGGGTGTCGTCGCTGCGACGAGTCGTCTCGTACCACGACGATCACCCGTACCTGCTCTGACCAACGTGCGACGGGTGCGACGGGTCCGCCACCACTCCGCCCCCAGCCCTTCCCCCGCTTGGAGCACCCGCTTGCCTGCACGCACCACCGCAACCCCCGTACCGATGATGACCACCGCGATCCGCCTGGGGGTCGCTCTGGTCGGCACGATCGGCTTCGCCCTCTCGTACGACGCCCTGCGGCAGATGGCAGTGGCCATCCACATCCGTGGAGTGCTGACGTACGCCTTCCCGCTCGTGATCGACGGGTTCATCGCCATCGGCGTCGCGGCCCTGCTCATCCTGCGCGCCGCCCCCCTGGCGCTCTCGCCTCTACGTCTGGGCCCTCGTCGGCATCGCCACCATCACGAGCATCTGGGCAAACGCCCTGCACGCCGTCCGTCTCCAACCAGGAGAGCGACGCCACCGGACTCCACTTGGACGACGTCACCGTCGGCGCCCTGTCGGCCATCGCCCCGCTCGCGCTCGCCGGAGCCGTCCACCTGGATCTCGTCATACGCCGCCAGCCCACCGGACGGCACCCGACTGAACCAGTCAGCGTTCAGCGCCACTTTCACGTCGAGAACGTGCTGCGGCCCGCTACGGACAGCGATGCGACCGATGCCTCGAAGGAGGCGGCACAAGCACGGCCTGAAGTTGTGGCGGATGACATCACGGAGGCGGCGGACCCCCGGCCGAGGTGGCGGAGGCCCGTCAGCCCCAGAACCAGATCATGGGGCCGCCAGCCCAGCGTTTCCACGGAAACGCTCCTGGCTCTCGGCCGCGCCGCGCCCCTGGGCCGCCAAGGACGTATCTCCCGCCGCCACGTCGAAGCGGCGATCCGAGCCCAAGGCCACCCCGTCGGTAAAGACCGCCTCACCGAGATCACCCGTCGCCTGCAGGCCGAACTCGACCGCACGCGTGAGCACGCCTCTCCATGAGGGTCCAGCCAACTTCCACCCACCTCAACATCAAGAAGGGCCGACCGATGCGCGCATCGCGGAGTGAGCCGCTGTCCGGACAACTGAAGATGACCACACGCCTCACCCAGCCAGCAGGTATGCCGTTGGACCGTCCAAGGGCCGGTCCAACGGGAGTTCCGCCCCGGGGTGGCGGTGACTCTCGGGAGCCAGGGGGCACCCGAGGAGGGGGCGCCGCCTCCAGGCCACGCCCGTCGTCCTGCCGCGTGCCGCCGAAGCCGCCGCCCTGCACCGCATCGCCCGTCGCCGCAAGCGCAAAGACACCCAGCGCAAGGAACGCGTCGACGTGCGCTACAGCGTCGAAGAGAAGAGCACCATTCTCGCCAAGGCCCGGTCCCTCAACATCGCCGGCGCCCACTACGTTGGCGCCGTCGTCATGGCCCACATCCACGGCGACCTCGCCCTTCCGGGCCAGCGCACCCCCTGGACGACTACATCGACGAGCTGACCGCCCTGCGCGAGCAGGTCGCCAAGATCGGCAACAACGCCAATCAGATCGCCCGGAAGCTCAACTCCGGCGGTCATCCACATCCTGGGGACACCTTCGTGCTCGCCCAGGCCGAACGCACTCTGGGCGCGGTTCGAGCAGCCATCAGCGAGATCGCCGTAGCTGCGAACCAGGCCCTCATCAACAAGGCCGCCCGGTGATCGCCAAGATCAGCAGCGGAAAGGACACGGCCGTCCTGATCCGCTACCTGTTCGACACCAAGAAGGCCAAAGACCACACGGATCCCCACCTCGTCGCCTCTTGGGACGGCTTCGCCCCCGACCCCGGCCGCACGGACGACTTCACCGCCACAAAGCGGCTTCTCGTGGCTGACCTCGACCTCCGTGTCAAGCAAGCCCGCCGACTCGGCCACGCACCCGAGCGGCACGTCTGGCACTGCTCCCTTCGCACCGCCACAACCGACCGCCACCTCAGCGACGAGGAGTGGGCCGACATAGCCCGCCGCGTCGTGGCTGCCACCGGCATCGCGCCACAAGACGACCCGGACGGTTGCCGCTGGGTCGCCGTCCGCCACGCCCCCGACCACATCCACATCGCCGCCACCAAGGTCCGCGGCGACCTCCGCCCCGCACGCCACTGGAACGACTACCTCACCGCCGACCGCGAACTCGCCACCATCGAGAAGGAGTACGGACTCCTTCAAGTCGTTCGCGGAGACCGCACCGCCGCCAGACGCTCCACTCGCGCCGAGCAGGAGAAGGCACACCGCCAAGGCCGAGACAAGTCGGCTCGTGAACGCCTGCGCACCATCGTCCGCACTGCCGTGGCGCCTCCACCAGCACCGAGGAGTTCATCCGCCTGCTCAGCCGCACCGAAGGTGTGTTGGTCGAAGCCGTGTACTTCCCTTCTGGCGACGTGCGCGGCTACAAGGTCGCCAGCGAAGACAACCTCACCGCCGGCAAGGAACCCATCTGGTACTCCGGCTCCACACTCGCCCTGGACCTGTCCCTCCCCAAGATCCGAGCACGCCTGGAGGCCGCCGAACCGGGGTCTAGTAGCGTCGAGAGCTTCACCGAAGGCGGCGAGGGGGCCTGGGAGTGCTCCATCGTCGTGACCACTGAGGTGGTGGGGGATGCGCTCGGTGGCGGCGAGGGCCTGGTGCCAAGAGTTGGGAGGCGAGGGGAGCGCTTGCTCGACTGGTTGGTGAGCAGTGGGGTACGCTCCGGCGCGCTGCCCCGGCCGTACGCTGGCCGGGGCAGCCCATCGCCTTCTCCGAGGAACCGCGCCGTGTCAATGATCCGCCGCCACTTCCACGACCTTCCCGTGGAGGCACGCCAGGCCATCGCCGACAAGACGGGCCCCGTCCACGCCGCCCGCACCGCCGACGGAGGGCTGAACTCGGGCATCGCCGCGTTCCTCGAGACCGATCACGGCCCGGTCTTCGTCAAGGGCATCCCCACCGACCACCCACAGGCCCCGGCCCAGCGTCGAGAGGCCGCAATCAACCCACACCTCCCCCGTGCCTGCCCCCGTCTGTACTGGCACATCGAGACGGCCGGCTGGGACCTCCTCGGATACGAAGTCCTCCCGGGGGCGGCACGCCGACTACAGCCCGGGCTCCCCAGACCTGCCCCTCGCTGCTGCCGCTCTTGCGGAACTCCAGGAGACCACCGCTCCCACGGACGTTCCCATCAAGGCCGCCGAACAGCGCTGGGCCGCCTACGCCCCGCCCGGAACCGCCGCCCTCTTCTCCGGCGACACCCTCCTACACACCGACCTCGCCCCCGCACAACGTGCTCGTGGACGACCGCGCCCACATCATCGACTGGGCTTGGCCCACAAGCGGCGCAACCTGGATCGATCCCGCCATCCTCATCCTGCGCCTGCTCGAAGCCGGACACAGGCTCGTTGAGGCGGACGTCTTCGCCAGCCGATTCTCCTCCCGGCGTACCGCACCAGCGGAGGCCAAGGAGGCATTCGCCGCCGCCAACGCTGCGGCGTGGCGGGAGATCGCCCGCGACGATGCCGCACCCTGGAAGGCTTCGATGGCCGGTCACGCGGTCGCCTTCCATGCCCACCTGCATGCCCTGCCCGGCAACAGGTAGCGCTACGAATCTTCGACTGCGACCCGAACGAGCACAACCACGCAAGCTCCCCGCCCGGAGCACACACTGACGACTCGGAGTCAGGCGCGGCCCTTACTCGCTTTCGTGGGGCCCTGGTCAACCGATCGCCCCTTTCGCATTTACCCGTCTTCCTGACTCACGACCAGCCACACTGTCCTTCACGGAAGAAGGCGGGCATAACATGAAACGGGACAACTGCGATACAGCTGGGGCTGCGACACTGTCGCACGAGCCTGACGGACAAGAGTCACCTCAAGAGTTCTGCCTCCAGGAGGAGAACCTTCTCCGCCGCCCTGCAGCAGTTCGAGGAGCAGATGAAGGCGGCCGAAGTCGTCTCCTCCGCCACTCGCCCCATCCATGTACTACGGCCTCGTCCAAGCTGGACTTGTGATCACAGCCGCCCATTCGGAGGGGACGTGGACCTTTGACAAGCACGGCCTGAAGATCCTGGACATGAAAAGCGACATCCCGGACATCGTAGTCAGGCCGGAGGTGGGTGCCTTCCAGGCAGTCTCCGGCGCCACTGGGTCGGAACGCACGATGACCGACGGTAGTCAGCCTCGATCCACATGGAATTCGATCCCTGAACTTGTCGAGGTTCCGCTCGAAGGATCGAAGCACACCCCAAAAGTCGACCTTTGGCGCGCAGCTATGTGCCTGCCGCGGACTTGGGCGGGTGGTTTGACGACACCGCACGTGAACCCACGGGATACGTTCGCGCCACTGTCTTCGTACACGAGGACACTCCCTCCGCTGCAGGACAGAGGTGTCTGGGTCAAGGACTTCATCGCCAAGTACGCGGGCCTCCAGGCCGCGCGAGTCTGGGGCGATGTGGATGAGGCGTTCGAGGAAATCAAGGCCGGGTGCTTCTCTGTCGATCTGTGTTGGCCAGCTCCCAAGAACGACATGCAAGAGGTGGACATCGAAGAGTTCTTCGATGCCCGGTCCCCGGTCTACCGCTTCAGAGCGCACCGTTACCTGCGGGCGGCTTTCGAGCCCGGCAAAGCGCCACCGACTCCGTTGATGTCCTGGTGGCTGCTCCTCTACAGCTTCTCCATGCTGGCGCGTTATCAGCCTCGCAAATGGACCGATGCCCTCGACATCGATCGGTCTGCCGATGCTGCGTCTCTGGAGTACGCCCTGAACACGGCGCTTGAAGTCGTCCCTCACCTCGTACTGGAAGGTCTGCAGCAGAGGTCGATACCACTGTCCAAGCCTCTGGCTCTGTGAGCCAGGAGGGCACTTCCAGGGCACATGAGCATGGGAAACGGCGTTGACCCGTGAGAACTACCGAAAGCAGTTCCGCAGGTCAACGCACATTTCACCGAGAAGCACCAGGTCAGCGACCCGCCGCGTTCAATCGCTGCACGAGTGGCAGGACTTCAGCCATCGGCTGCATGAGGCGGGGCATCAGCCGTATTGCCTGGTGTGGCCCTGAGCCGGTCTGAACCGGGGTTTCGCAGCTCCGGGGTTGCCGGGGCCGAGCACTTCGCCTTCACGGACCTGCCGGTCCCGGCCCACCGACTGGGCCTGTCCGATCCCGCGGCGCCGCTCTCGGGCGAACGCTCATGGCAGTTCACGCGAGAGGCGGCAACTCGGCAGGCGACCCGATCAGCCTGGAGCGATGCGGCTGAGGTGCTCCCAGGACCGGTACAGATCCGCTTGGGCCCGGTCCATCTCCAAGACATGATCGAAGGACTGGCTGCCGACAATCAGCCGTCGGGGCGGATCCGGAAGTGCGGCCAGCTCCATGATGAGCCGGGGCGGCGGTGTCCGGCTCCGGGGGCGACGGCATCGCCCCACATCGCCTCCATCTCGGTGCGCAGGGGCTGATACTGCGCCAGGGCTTCGGTGTTCGTGGTGCCGGCGGTGAACAAGCCGGTGTTGTAGCCGCCCATCTGCACGATGGTGACCTTGACGCCGAACCCTTCGACCTCCATCGCAAGTGCCTCGCTCACGGAGTCCAGTGCGGCCTTGCCCGCACCGTAGTAGCCGACGGTGGCCATGCCGCCGCCGCTGCCCATCGAGGTGACCTGGAGGAGCCGCCCGCCGCCCTGGGCACGCAGGTGCGGAAGGACCGCCTGAGCCACCCACACGGCGCCGAAGAAGTTCACATCCATATGTGCCCGGATCTGCTCCTCCGTGGCCTCCTCCACCATGCCGTAGAGCATCGCGCCCGCGTTGTTGACGACGACGTCCAGCCTGCCGAAGGCGGCCACCGCCTGCTCCACCGCGTCGAACACCATCCGGCGGTCGGTGACGTCCAAGGGGAGCGGGACCAGG
Organism: Streptomyces thinghirensis; assembly: GCA_021502835.1. The sequence goes on along the minus strand of JAKFGP010000054.1, from coordinate 80,369 downwards.
TGGTCGGGGTACTCCTTGGCCAGTTCCTCCAGGGGCCCGACATTGCGGGCGGCAGCCACCACGCGGTCGCCGCCCGCCAGGGCGGCCTCGGCGAAAGCGCGTCCCAGGCCACGGGATGCGCCGGTGATGAGCCAGACCCTTGCGTCCGTCATGATGCGTCACCCCAAGTAAGTAAAACGAGCCGTCTCGGTTCGTTTTGAGCGTAGAGCATCGGGGCGATCGCATCAATACGGTTCGTCTCGTTTCCTTTTCTGAGTAGGCTGGGCGCATGTCCAAGGAGAAAGGGCCGGACCACTCCCGGCGCAAGGAACGGTCCCGGCAGGCGATCCTCGCGGCTGCCCGCGCCCTGGTCACCGAAGAGACGTACGAGAAGGTCACGGTCGAAGCCATCGCCGCCCGCGCCGGCGTCGGCAAGCAGACGATCTATCGGCGGTGGCCGTCGAAAAGCGCGGTCGTCTTCGCCGCCCTTCTGGCTCTGAGCGAGGACGCGGACGGGCAGTCGGTCACACTGCCGGACACGGGCGACCTCCAGGCCGACCTCAAGCTCGTCATGCGCGCCACGGTCGAGGAGTTCGCCGACCCGTCCTTCGACAAGCTGATCCGCGCCCTCAACACCGAGATCGCCAACGACGCCGCACTGGCGGCCGAGTACCGCGAGAAGCTGGCCGGGCCGCTGGACGAGGCGAAGAAGGCACGCCTCCGCAGCGCCCAGAAGGCGGGCCGGCTCGCCCCCGACGCCGACCTCGACCTGGTCCTCGAAATGCTCTACGCGCCGCTCTTCCTGAGATGGCTGCACCGTAGCGGTCCGCTGACGACCGCGTACGCGGATTCCCTCGTTGACGCGACACTTCGAGCTTTCGGTCCCTGACCACGAGCGCGGTCGGCTCACTGAGCACACGGCCCGTTCGGCGGGGCGCCGGCCTGTGGCTTCTCCGCTGTCGCGTGCCGGGCGTGCGCGCCGGTCGGACGGTGCGGCGGTCCGGCGGCGCGGTCGATCGCCGTCCCGACGGCGGCGATCCGGTCGGCGAGGAGGCCGAGGGCGGCCACGGCGCGGGTCGGCTGGTCGTCCTCCGGGCCACCGAGGGCCCGGCCGCGGACGTAGGCGGCCCGCACCTCGGCCCAGCGAGCCGACTGTCCGCTGGTGAGTGTGCCTCGCAGTTCCGCCAGCTTCAGCAGGTTCTCCTCCGCCCCCGCGGTGAGAGTCTGGGCCTCGGCCCGGTAGTGGTCCTCGATCAGCGCGGAGAGTTCGGCGCTGTTCATGACCGGCTGGATCCGCTGGGCGATCTTGCGCATGTTGCGGTACGAGCCCTGGAGCCGGAAGGGCGGTTCGGTGCGGGCGGCGTCCGTCCGGGCCGCGGAGGCGATGTAGGCGGCGTTCACGGCGAGGACCGTCGCGCGCGGGCGGTGAGCAGGTGGCGCAGGACGGAGAGGACTCGTTCCAGTTCCGCCGGAGCGTAGGGGTGGGTGAGCCGCTCCGTCCGGGCCGACGTGTCGCCCTCGGCGAGGCGGAGCAGCAGGTCGAGGTCGGCGCGGTCGCGGCCGGCGAGCGGGGCGAGGACCGGGTTGGCAGTGAGGGCGTTCTCGACGAAGCTCAGCGCGAAGGCGTCCTGCTTGCCGGTGAGTACGTCGCCGAGGTTCCAGACGTCGGCGCGGTTGGCGAGCATGTCGGGGACCTGGAAGCGGCTGCCGGACTCGGTGTAGGGGTTGCCGGCCATGCACACGGCGAAGCGCTTCCCGCGCAGGTCGTAGGTGTGGGGCTCGCCGTCCCGTACGCCGTCGACGCGGCGGGTGGCGTCGCACAGCGGGATGAACTTCTGGAGCAGCTCGGGCGAGGTGTGCTGGATGTCGTCGAGGTGCAGGAGGGTGTTGCTGCCCGCACTCAGTGCGAAGTTGATCTTTTCGACCTCCTGGCGAGCGGTGGCGTTGGGGGCCTCGGCCGGGTCGAGCGAGGTGACGGCGTGCCCGAGCGCCGGGCCGCTGATCTTCACCAGCATGAGGCCGAGGCGGTCGGCGACGTACTCCAGGAGCGTCGTCTTGCCGTAGCCGGGCGGGGGAGACCAGCAGGAGCAGTCCGCCGGTGCCGGTGCGGTGTGCGGGGTCCGTGGTGCCGAGTTGCTTGGCGAGGCTGTCGCCGATCAGCGGGAGGTACACCTCGTCGATGAGCCGGTTGCGGACGAAGTCCGACATCACGCGTGGGCGGTACTCGTCCAGGCGCAGCCGGGCCCGCTCGGCGGCCACCAGGGGTGCCGCGGCGCCTCTGGTAGGCACGGTGGCCGGGCACGTCGTGGGCGCGGAAGGCGCGGGTGCGGGCGAGGAGTTCGTCCACACGGACCGTGAGGATTGGCCGGTGATACGCGGGTGGGTGCCGAGCAGGCCCCGCACGGTCTCCGTCAGCGGGGCGTCGCACGCGTAGCGGGGCAGGTCCGGGCAGAGTTTGGCGGCCACCGCTTCCGCCAGGTCACCGGGCGTGGTGTCCGCGCCGGTGGACGTCGTGTACGCGGTGAGCCACGCCTCGACGAGCTGGCGGCGCGCGGCCGGGTCGGCGAGGGCGGTGAGGTCGTCGTCGTAGGCCGGACCGCCCACCGTGCGGCGGAACTTCTCCAGCAGGGTGCGGGTGGCGGCACCGAGGACGAAGCCGTCGGGGCCGGTGGTCAGCTCCTCGAAGAGGTACGCGGCGCCGGCCTCCGCGTTCTCCCCGCCGATGGCCTGCGCCAGTTCTCCCCGCAGGTCGGTGATGGCGGGCGCGAGCCTGAAGGTGTCCCGGGCACGGGCCAGGAGACCGCGCGCCGCTGCCAGTCGCCTCGCGCCCGGTCCGTCGTGCCCGTGCGCCCAGAACAGCTGGGCGGCGGCGCGTGCGGCGGGCTCGTGGCACAGCGGACCGGCGGCCTCGTGCAGGCGCAGCAGGGCGGTCAGGATCAGGGTGGCGTCGTGGTCGTGGACGCCGCGCTCGTAGCCCTCGTCGTACGCCTCCTCCGCCGCGCCCCGTACCAGGGCGGCCAGGTCGTCGGTCTGGGCGAGGGCCGCCGGGCCGTGTGCGTCGAGCAGGCGGGAGGCGAGGTGTTCGGCACGGTAGACCTCCGGGTGACTCGGACGGCAGGAGCCGGTCCCAGTAGGGGCGGGTGCGGGAGAAGTCCGGGTCGGTGACCGGGAACCGGTGGTCGGTGCCGGTCACGGCGAAGGCCAGGCCGTCGCCGTCGGGGACGAGGGTGAGGTCGAGGGGCTGGGTGTTGACTGCGAAGCGGTGGCCGCCCAGGCGCAGGGTGCGGCCGTCGTCGGCGTACAGGTCGGCGCGGTCGCGCAGGGCGCGGGACGCCTCCTGGCGGGCGGCGTCGAGGCGGCCGTCGAGTTCCTCGGCGCGCACCGGGTCGCCCAGTTCCCGCAGTTCCGTCGCGGTGCGGCGCACCTTCGCGGGCATCGGGTCGGAGGTGAAGAAGGTCGTCACGGCGTCCGGGTCGGCGAGCGTCGCGGCGCGGCGGACGACCGTCCGCAGGACACGGTCCGCCGAGTCCGCCAGGCGCTCGGCGCGGCGGCGCGGGCGTCGGCGAGGGACTGCTTGCGGGCGGAGAGCACCTCGTGGACCTCGTCGCGCTTGTCCGCGAGTTCGCCGAGGAAGTCGTCGAAGTCGGCGAAACGGGTTTCGAGGTTCTCCACCTGGACCAGCAGGCGGGCGAGTTGCTCGTCGCACGCGTCAGGGGTGTCCGCCACGGCCAGGGCGCCGGTGACCGCCTGCCCGAGCAGCGCGAACTCGGCGGCGAACCCGGCACGGCCCTCCCGGTCGCGCAGGGCACGCCGACGGGTGTCGAGAACCGCCCGGGCCCGGTTGACGCCACCGAGGGCCTCCGCGACGCGCTCCAGGATGGACGTGCGGACCGTGGCGTCGCCGATGTCGAGCCCGGCGACGACCTCGGTCACCGCGCCGAGCTGCTCACCCAGCTCGTCGAGGGCGGGCCCCGAGGGGTGCGGCCTCGGCTGCGGTGTCCATCGCCTCGGCTTCCGCGACGAGCCGCTCGACGTCCGCGTGGTGGTCGGCCAGGGCGTCCTCGCGCGCCAGGTGGGCGACGGCCCGCTGCCCGAAGGCGGCCAGGTCGGCCTCGGCGCCGGTGGCGAGCTCGTCGATGCGGGCCGTGTCGGCGTACCGCGTCTCCTTGAGGGTCAGCAGGTGCCCCGTGCCCGGCGCAGCTCGGTCAGCCCGGCCACCCACGCGGCGGCTCCGCGTGGCGCCTCGCCGCGCAGCCGGCGTACCACCCCGGCGAGGCCGCGCGGCGGCCTCGTCGAGCGCGTCGGCCGCCTGCCGGGTGAGGGGCCTGCACGTTCTCGAACTCGGCGAGCACCTGCTCCGCCGTGTCGCGCAACTGTGCCAGCGGGTCCGCCAGGTCACCGGTCTCGGGATCGCCCAGCCAGTGGTGGGCGTCGGCGGCCCGGGCGCAGGCGGCGGCCAGTTCCGCGTACACCCCGCCGGTCGGGGTGGTCTCCGTGGCGGCACGGGTCACGGCCAGGCAGTCGGCGATGCCCCGGACGAGGTCGGCGTTGCCGATACGGGCCAGCGGGCCGCTGCCGGCGGGCCGGGCGGCGTCGTACGTGTCGGACACGAACGGGGGAGGACCAGCGCTGGACCGGATGCACCCGGGCCGGCTCGCCGCCCTCGGACCGCAGCAGCGTGAGCGTGCCGTCGTCGAACAGTGCCCACCCCTGGTACGACAGCGGGGCCGCGACCTTCTTGCGGATCCGGTTGTACGGCAGCAGCAGGGTGCGGCCCCGGGCGGGCGCGCGGAACGTGTACAGCACGTCCTCGCCGTTCGGTGAGAGCACCTCGCGCTCGAACTCCACGCCGTTCGGATCGAGTTCGTACGTGCGGTGATCACCGGTGGCCAGGTAGTGGCCCCCGGGGAAGATGATCCCCTGGTCCTCGAGGCCGGCGGCACGCCTCCCCGATGCCGTCGAGACGGACCACTGTCCGGGTGAGGGTGTTGAACACCAGGTACCGGTCGGTCTCCTCCTTGTAGGGGCGGACGCGCAGCAGGATCAGGGCACCCACGCGCGCGTGGGCGATCTCCGCGTCGGCGAGGGCCTGGAGCGGCTCGTCGACGGTTCGCCGTGGATGCCCTGCGCCGTCTCGGTGTCGTTGTCCACCTTGACGGTGAGCGCGCCGCCGACGGTGGCGACGAAGACCTCGCCCCGGACGGAGACGTGCGGGTGCCGGCCGAGCACGTGGTCCTCGCGGGTCGCCTCGGTCCACGTGAAGTCGTGGGAGGGCGGCAGGACGTGGTCGCGGTCGCCGCGTGCGTCGAGGAAGGCCGCCCGTCCGTCCTCGGTGAGTGCCCAGCGCAGTACGCGGATGTCGTCGGCCTTCTCACCGGTCCGGAAGACGGCGAGGAGTCTGCCCTCGACGCGGCGCAGCCGGATGAGGGTGGCCTGACGGTAGTAGCGGTACAGCGCGCCGAACTCACGGACGAACGGCGGGGTCGTCCAGCAGGCCCGGCACGGCGTCCTCGGGCAGCCGGTCGAGGTCCCGGTCGTGCAGCGCGAAGACGTCGCCCACGGTCGCCTCGGACTGGGTCGCGAACGCCGTGTTGTATCCGAGGAGCAGCGTGTCTCGACGGCCCGACGTCCTGTGGCACACAGGCCCGCTCGGTGCCCAGCCGTTCGGTGCCGGTGAGTTCGAGCCGGACCGAGCCGAACTCCTCGACTCGGCGGGCGTTGAGCGCCTCGGCCCGCCGGGCGAGTTCGGCGGCCTGCGCGGTGAGCCGGTCCCGCAGCACCTCGTAGGTTCCGGTGTCCAGCGTTCCGTGAGCGCCGGAGGCCCCCGGGCCGGTGTGCGGGCCGGTGCTCGGTGCGATGTGCGGGCCGGTGCCCGGCGTCTCCTGTGTGCTGGTGTCCGCCCCGGTTGCCACGGGGTTCCTTTCCGCGGGTGGGCTCGGAGCCGCCGTCCCCTGCTCGGCGGCTCCGGAGAGACCAGGTGGTCGGACGGTCAGGCCTCGGCGCTGCCGTTGAGGGGCGCCGGCGAGGCTCGGCGAGGGGCCCGGTCCACCCGCCTCGTCGAGGAGCTTCCGCACCTGGCCGGAGTCGTCCGTCTTCATGAGCTTCAACAGCAGGGCGGAGACGGTCAGGTTCTGCACGTCCGCCGTGGAGACCGAGCCGAGTGACCCGGCCGAGGTCGTCCGGGAGGTTCGAGGTGCCGTCCAGGTACGGCTTGGCGAGGGCCTGGGCGGTCTCGGAGTGCTGGACGAAGCCGTCGACGCTCTTGCCGAGCGCGATGGAGGACATCAGGCGGTCGAAGAACACCGACTCGCCGCCGACGATGTTGATGTCGGCGTTCTCCAGGCCGGTGGCCAGCACCGTGGCCTGCGCCTCGGCGACCTGGCGCTGCACGTCCAGGCCGGCGAGCCGGATGTCCTTCTCGGCCTCCAGCCGCAGCCGGTACTCCTCGTGCGCGCGGGACGCCTCGTCGAGCGCCGCCATCGCCGCCGCCTTCTCCGTCAGACCGGCCGCTTCGGCCTTCAGCTTCTCGCCGACGCCCTCGGCCTCGGCGAGCGCCTTCGCCCTGGTCCCCTCGGCCTCCCCGCGCGCATCCGCGCCTGGGCGGCCTCGGCCTCCGCGCGGCCGGCCTTCTCGATGACCTCGGCCTCCTTGTCGCGGACCTGTACCTCGGCTAGCCCCTGGCCGCGCTCTCCGCCTGGATGCCCTCGGCGAGCCGCAGCTTGGCCCGCGCGTCGAGGTCGGCGCTCTGGAGCCGGGCCTCGGCCAGGGTCGTTCCTCGGCCGCGCGGTGGGTGGCGGCCTGCTCCGCGCCTCCGCCGCCTTGATGTCCTTGACCAGCCTCTCCTGCGCCTGGGCCTCGGCGGCGATGATCACGGTCTGCCGATCGCGCTCCGCCTCCTCCACCGCGCGCAGCTTCTTGATGGACTCCTCCTGCTCGGCGACCGTGCGGTCCACGGCGACCCGCTCACGGATGACCTCGGCGATGTCCCGCTTCTCGGCCTCGACCTCCTTGGAGGCCGCGATCCGGGTCAGTTCGGTCTCCCGGTCCCGCGCGATGACCTCCAGGAGTCGGTCCTTCTCGATGCGCTCGCTCTCGATCGCGATGACCCGTTCCCGGTTCTTCGCGGCGACGGCGACCTCGCGGGCCTGGTTCTCACGCTGGACGCCGAGCTGCTCCTCGGTGCGCAGGAAGGCGCCCTGCGCGCGCAACCGCTCCTCCTCCACCACCCGCGCGGTCTCGGCCTCCTCGCGCGCCCGTACGGTCTCGATCTCCCGCTTCTGCTTGGTCTCGGCGTCGACCTGCCGGCGCTCCAGCTCAGGATCGCCTCCCGGGCATCGACGTTCTGCCGGGTGATCTCCTTCTCCTCGGTGCGCTGGGCCTCGTTGGTGCGCACGTGCTCCACGGCCGTCAGCTCGGTGATCTTCCGGATGCCCTGCGCGTCGAGGACGTTGGCCGGGTCGAGCTGGGTGAGCGGCGTCTGCTCCAGGTAGTCGATCGCCGCGTCCTCCAGGTGGTACCCGCTGAGGTCGACGCCGATGACCTCGATGATCCGGTACCGCAGTTCCTCGCGCTTGGTGTAGAGGTCGGTGAAGTCCATCTGCTTGCCGACGGTCTTCAGCGCCTCGAGAACTTCGCGTGGAACAGCTCCTGGAGGGTGTTCCGGTCGCTCGCCCGCGCCGTGCCGACCGCCTGGGCGACCTTGACGACGTCCTCGACGGTCTTGTTGACCTTGACGAAGAACGAGATCCGGATGTCCGCCCGGATGTTGTCCCGGCAGATCAGGCCCTCCTTGCCGGCCCGGGTGATCTCGATGGCCTTGACGGAGATGTCCATCACCTCGGCCCGGTGCAGCACCGGCAGCACGACCTGCCCGGTGAAGGTCACGTCGACCTTGCGCATCTTGGAGACGATGAGCGCCTTGTCCCTGCTCCACCTTGCGGAACAGCCGGGAGACGACGAGTACGGCGAGCAGGCAGAGGACGACGAGCACGCCCGCGCCCACGATCATGGCATTCATCAGCTACGTCCTTGGCAGGTAGGGAAAGGTGGAGCCCGCGCCGGGCTCGGCGGAGTCCACGGTGGCGGCCCGGCGAGCCCGCAGGGCACCGCGTCCGCGAGGGTCAGAAACGCGAAGGTCAGGAAGTGGTCGTCCGGGACGGCGCCCGCGTTCGTCGGGCACGTGCCGGCGCCAGAGGCGTACGAGCAGGCGGGTCGCGAGCGACGCGGCCACGGGGGCGGCGACGAGGACCGCGAAACCGGTCAGCGCGCGCACGGTTCCCCCGGGAACGGGTTCGAGCAGCAGGCCGGCGGCGAGGGCGCCGGACCAGGCGAACACCGTCATCAGCGAGAAGGAGACGGCGACCGGCACTTCGCCCAGCCTCCAGGCAGCGGCATCCACGTCCTTGTCGAAGCAACGGGAGCCCACGGCGCCCACCGCGACGAGCAGCCAGAACACCGCCACGACGAGCAGGGCGACGGTGAAGTGGAAGACGGGGAAGCCCACGGCGACCTCGGCGAACGTCCGCATGCTTCCTCCCCGTGATCCCGTCCGTGACGGCGACGGCATCGTCGGGCTCCGATACCGTCACCTGCCGGTATCAGGCACCGGAGCCATCCGATGTGCTCCCCTCACTCATATCCTGCCGACCGACCGCCCTTGCCGCATTGCCGTCTTCCGGCAATCTTCCCGCCACCGCTGCATGCCGGGCACCGTTAAGAAGGCGTCAGGCCCACGCCCCCCGGGCACCGGTGCTCCCAGGAGTAACGCGGTGCACGCACGCGTCGACCGGCCGGACGCCGCACCGGCCGTAACAGACATAAGTGCCCATTGCACGTATCCCGCGACGGCATAACAGTCCGGTCCCAATCGTATCGGGATTTCGCCTGGTCACGGATGGTGATGTGATTTGCATCACTAAAACACCGGCAAAGTCGTGGTAGAACAACGCAACTCCGCAGGTGACTGGGTACAGCGCCGCTCGCGGAGGGTCGGCACCACCGGCGGCCCCGTTCGGCACGATCACGTTCCGGAACGGGACGGTGCGCGCCACGTTCGCCCACCGGACAACGACGTTCGCTCAGAGACTCAGAGACCGCTCACCCCGGCGAGACTCCCCAGCCCGCCAGCCCCGCGTCATCGAGGTAGCAAAGTGTCACTCGACTCCGTCACCCAGTCCGTCGACGAAGCAGTCAGCGGATTCTTCGAGCCCATAGCCAAGTGGCTGGGGGAGGTGGTCTTCTACGCCGTCCTCGTCGGCGGGACCGTACTCGCCCTCATCGTCGCCTGGCTCGTCGTCGCCGGTCTGGTCTTCACCGGGCTGGTTCGGATTCATCCAGGTCCGCAAGTTCAAGCTCGCCGTGGACGTCGTACGAGGGAAGTTCGACGAGAAGGGGTCGGCCGGCGAGGTCAACCACTTCCAGGCGCTGACCGCCGCCGTATCCGGCACGGTCGGCCTCGGCAACATCGCGGGTGTGGCCGTCGCCGTCTCCATCGGCGGTCCGGGCGCCACGTTCTGGATGATCCTGTGCGGCCTGCTCGGCATGGCCACCAAGTTCGTCGAGGTCACCCTCGGCGTGAAGTACCGCGAGGTGCACGCGGACGGCACCGTCTCCGGCGGCCCGATGCACTACCTCCTCTAAGGGCCTCGCCGAGCGCTTCGGCAAGAACGGCAAGACCTCGGCAAGGTCCTCGCGGTCCTCGCCTCCTCATGATCCTGTTCTTCGGCCTCTTCGGCGGCAACCTCTTCCAGGTCAACCAGTCCTACGCGCAGCTGGTCTCGGTCACCGGCGGCGAGGACGGCGCGCTCGGCTCCTCCGCGGCGCCCTGTTCTTCGGCATCCTGATCGCCGCGCTCGTCGGCATCGTGCTCCTCGGCGGCATCCGCTCCATCGCCAGCGTCACCAGCAGGCTCGTGCCCGCCATGGCGGGCGTCTACATCGTGGCGTGCCTGGTCGTGATCCTGGTGAACGTCACCGCCGTACCGGACGCCGTCGCCTCGATCGTCGAGGGCGCCTTCAACCCCGAGGGCGTCGCCGGTGGTGTGCTCGGTGCGCTGATCATCGGCTTCAAGCGGGCCGCGTTCTCCAACGAGGCCGGTCTCGGCTCCGCCCCCGATCGCGCACTCCGCGGTCGAAGACCAAGCACCCCGCCAGTGAGGGCCTGGTCGCGCCGCTGGAGCCGTTCATCGACACCGTCGTCATCTGCACGATGACTGCGCTGACCATCGTCATCGCCAACCCGGACAGCCTCGGCAAGGACATCGGCGGCGTCGCGATCACCTCCGACGCCTTCGAGACGGTCCTGCCCCTGGTTCCCGTACATCCTGACCGTCGCGGTGCTGCTGTTCGCGATCTCCACGGTGCTGACCTGGGGCTACTACGGCCTCAAGGCGTGGACGTATCTCTTCGGCCGCAGCCGGACCAGCGAGGTGACGTACAAGGTCGTCTACACCGCCTCGCCATCGCGGGCTCCCTGCTGACGCTGCAGACCCTGATCGACCTGGCCGACGCGGTCCTCTTCCCTCGCGGTCATCAACATCATCGGCTCTACCTGCTCGCCCCCGTCGCCAGGCGCGAACTCAACACCTTCCTGGAGTTCGTCCGCGCCAGGAACGCTGGTGAGAGCACCGAGACGACGACGAGGACCAGGACCTCGGTGAAGACCACCGTCCGACCCAGGACCACCGTCCGACCGACCACGAACGGGTCCGTGCCCACCTCGCGCCTCGGTGAGCCGGGCCTGCTTCCTGCCGTCCTCCTCGGCCCGCCCGTGGGGCAGGAGCCGCGCGACTCAGCCCCAGGTCTGGCCGGCCGGTTCCCTGACGGTGCGGTTGAGCCGGTTGAAGAAGCTTGGTCAGCGCGATCTCCAGGTTGATCGCGCCGATCTCCTCCTCGGTGAAATGGGCGTTGGCCTCTTCCCACATCTCGTCGGTGACGCCCTCCTCCGCGCCGTCCTGGAGCCGGGTGGCGCCCCTCGGCCAGCGCCAGTGCCGCGCGCTCCGCATCCGTGTAGAACGGCGCCTCACGCCACGCCGCCATCGTTGTGCAGCCGCTCGTCGGTCTCACCGGCCTCTTCCCCCGGCGACACCGGCGTAGGCGCACGCCGAGTAGCCGTTGACCTGGCTGATGCGCAGGTGGAGCAGCGCGAGCAGCTTCGGGTCGACGCCCCCGGCGGCTATCGCCCTGTGGAGGTGCTGGATCGCGGTCCACACGTCGGGGTTGTCGATGTTCTTGTTCCTTGAGTCGGTTCTCCATCGGAAGTGCTTCCTTGATCGGGGTTGGCTGTTCCGGGGCTGGTGCGCCGTCACCCTACGACGGAGCAGTCCCAGGGTGTAACAACGTGGCCGACGCCCACCGCACGGACCCGATCGCCGATGCCTTCGAGTCCCACCGCGACCGGCTCCGAGCCGTCGCCCACCGCATGCTCGGATCGCACGCCGACGCGGAGGACGTGGTCCAGGAGGCGTGGCTGCGCCTCCCGCCAGGGCACCGGCACCATCGACAACCCCGGCGGCTGGCTGACCACCGTGGTCGGCCGTATCAGCCTGACGTCCTGCGGTCGGGCCGGACCTGCCCGGAAGTCGCTCCCGACGACCGGCTGCCCGAGTTCACCGTGACGCTCGACGACGCCCCCGCACCGGACGACCTCGTGGCGCTCGGTGACCCGTCGGCCTCGCGCTCCCCACGGGTCTCGACCCGCTGCGCCCGGACGAACGACCGGCGTTCGTACTGCACGACGTGTTCGCCGTGCCCCCACCGGGAGATAGGCGCGATTCTCGGCAAGTCCGCCGACGCGACCAAGATGCTCACCAGCCGCGCCCGCAGGAAAGTACAGACCGCCCAGCAGCCTGCGGGCGCCGCAGCACGGCGGCAACGCGAGGTGGTCCAGGCGTTCCTGGCCGCGGCCCGCGACGGACAGTTCGAGCGGCTGCTGCACGTTCTGCACCCCGATGTGGAGTTCACCGTCCACACCCCGGACGGTCGGTTCGTCACGATCGAGCCACAGACGTCGCCGCCCGCGCCCGCATGGCCCGCGACGCGGCGGAGCGCATGCGGCGACCGTCAACGGCCGCCCCGGTGTCATCTCCTGGAGCGCGGACGGCACCCCGCTCTCCCTCCTCGACTTCACCGTCGCCGACGGCCGGCATCACACCACGATCACCGCTGTGATCGACCCGGCCGGAACTCGCGCTCATGGACCTGCCGGGCCCGCCGCTGCCGGGCGACGGCCTGATGGGGAAGGCCCCGGCCGAGGAGAGGTGAGGAGCCCCGGGCTCCGGGACGCACCTCATACCGGAAGCCGATCGGAAGCGCATCGGAAGCCGAGAAATCTGGTCTCGAAGCGCTGCCCCTGGTCGGATCGGGCGATGCACAAGGCACATCGGCCCACTCGGGGGCGCGTGCCGTATCCGCTCAGCCGGATACCGGCGGCAATGAGGTGACAGATGAGTAGTACACGAGTACCGTCCCGCGCCCGGGGTTCCTACCCCGCACCGGGGCTAGCACTCGCGCCCGGCCACGTACGCAACCAGGCCCTGACCGTCATCGCGGTCCCCTTCGTCCTCATAGTCGTGCTGGCCGTCGTGCTCGCCGCGACCGGCCGTGACGACGGAACATCCGCCACCGACGGGCTCTACGGCAACGGAGCCCTGCCGGACTGGGTGGACGGAACGGACGACGACGGGACCACGGACGACGGAACCAACCCGGACGGCTCGGGCGGCCCGACCGGTCAGGACACGTCGCCCTGGGACGACGGGACGACCGACGAGCCGACCGACGGGACCTATGGCGACGGGACCTACGACGGGACGACCGACGCGCCCCTCGACGACACCACCGACGACACGGCCACCGGCGGCTCGGCCACCGGCGACGCGACCGACGATCCTCACCGACTCCCCGCACACGGACGGGGGACGGGGACGGGGACGGGTACGTGCCGCCGGAGGCGACGGTGACCGCGTACTTCGAGGCCATCAACAACCGCGACTTCCAGGCCGCCTGGGAGCTGGGCGGCAAGAACCTCGACCCGGACTACGACCACTTCGTCGCCGGCTTCGAGACGACCGAACGGGACGAGGTCACCGTGACCGGAACGACCGGCGACGAGGTGTCGCTCACGGTCGTGGGCCTGGGAGACCGACGGCACGCGGACGACGTACGAGGGACACCTACACGGTGACCGACGGCGTCATCACCTCGGCGGACATGCGGGAAGGGAACTGAGCAGCCATGACCACCCACGCCGCCCCGCCGCCCCCCGACGCGACGAGCAACGCCACCCGCCTCGCTGTGCGCGGGCACCTTACCTCGACCCCGTCTACCGCAAGGCGGTGATCCGGGAGCTGCTGACCCACCGTTACCGGGTGGTGGCCCCTCCCTACGGCTACGACGCGGCGCCCGTGCTGGCGCACGCCCTCGCCGCCCACAACCTGCGCCGCAACCAGCTGATCGCCCTGTGGACGGGCACCGCCGTGATCGCGCTGCTGCTCGCGACGGGACTGCTCAACGGCGTCTCGGCGGCCCTGCTCGTCTTCTGGCTCGCCTGGGCCACGATGTTCCTGCGCCGGCTCGCCATCCTCCAGACCCTCGCCGAGCACCTCGCGCCGCCGGCGGACGACCGGAGGGGATTCGACGGCGGCTGTCCGACGACCTCGCGGCTGACCCCGGAACTGGTCGGCAAGATCGACCGGGAGCAGGCCTCCGACACGGTGTACTACGGCGGCTACAAGCCGTTCGTCGGCGCGGGCCACTCGATCCGCCGGTGTGGGCCAACGCGGAGCTGCTCCTCGGCGCCCCGGTGTCCCGCAACGGCTCGCTCGGCCAGGGCCTGCTCAACGGGCACGTCCCCGCCCAGCACGGCCCGGCGGACGGCGCCGGCGACGGTAGGCCGGTCGAGCGCAAACCGATCATCCCGTTCACCGTCGAGGACATCACCGGCCGCGTCCGCGACCGGATGCTCGCGGAACTGCGTGACAGACCCGCCCCCAGCGACCGTATCCAGCTGCTCTCCGTCGACCGGCGCCGGTTCGCCAAGGCCGTCCGGACGACCGAGGGCGACGACTCCGTCGCCGCGCTCATCGACACGCCCGACCCCCGGCCACTGACGAACACCGGCGGGAGGACTACGACGCCAGCCGCGAGTACCTGTGCATCCGGATCGGAGCGTGGCAACAGGGAGCTGGTGACCTCGGTGTTCATCGGCTTCGACATCAAGGGCAGCACCCTGCACACCGAGTTCTACACCTACGTACTCGGTCCCGTGCCGGAGAGCTTCCACCCCGCCGACCGGCTGCCCGCCACGATCGACGGCAGGCCCATGCGGCGCATCGCCTGGGACGTGACCCGCAGCGCGCCCGGCGAACTCCTGCGGCTGATCACCAACCCGCTGCGCGAGCGGCTGCCCAGCCGCTTCGGCTCCGACACCGTCCGGGCGGCTGGCGCGCCAGCCGGCGGACACCAGCGAGTTCCGCTCGGCCGCTACGCGCTGACCGTCGTGACTGCGGCGCGCCTCACCAGCGTCCGCGAACTGGCGCCCAACAGCGACTTCCACCACTTCTTCCAGGAAACGGACGCGATCAAGTACATCCAGATCATCGAGCGTCATCTGCTGCAGATCGTCGGCGACTTCCTGCACGACCACGACGTCGACACCAGTGAGTACGAGGCCAACCAGACCAACATCCTCCAGCAGAACTCGGCGCCCACAGCACCAACAACTTCGGCGGCAACCAGAGCGTCGGCAACACCGGCAACTCACCCAGACCTTCGGCAACAACTCCGGCATCACCAGGAGGCACGACCGGCATGAGCGGCCAGCAGTTCCACGGCAACGGCTTCCGGCCACGGGCGGCAACACCAACTTCGGGGGCAACCAGAGCGTCGGCAACAGCGGCATCGACCCAGACCTTCGGCGACACCGCGCCGGTGCACCCCGCGCCGTCCGGACTCGGCCGGGCTGCCGCACGCCGGCGGGTGGCGGTCCGACCCGGCCGCGTGCTCGGCGACGCCGATTCCGGGCGCGGAGCGTCTTCGTCGTCCACGGCCGCGACGACGAGGTACGGCGCGAGATGTACGAGCCGCTGCGCCGGCTCGATCTGCGCCCCAGCGAGTGGGAGGACCTGGTCAGAGCGACCGGCCACGCCTCCCCTTCCTCGGTGACGTGGTCGCCGGCGCCCGGCGCAGGCCCAGGCGGCACTCGTCCTGCTCACCCCCGGACGACGTCGTCTCCTCCACCTGACCTGCAAGGGCACAACGAGCCCGACTACGAGACCCGGCCCGGTGTGCCAGCCGCGCCCCAACGTCCCGATCGAGCTGGGCATGGTGCTGATGGCGTACCCCCGAGCGCACGCTGACGTCGAGGTCGGCGGCCTCAGGCCGATCGCCGACATCGCGGGCCGCAACGTCATCCGCTTCGACGGCTCCGGGACCGCGCTCGGCAAGATCGTGGAGCGGCTGAAGCTGGCGGGCTGCACGGTCAACGACACCGGGTCCGACTGGCGCCACACCTACCCGTTCCAGCACCTGTCCGCCTACCACCGCCGGCCGTAGCTCCGGCGGATCCGGCGCCGCTCGGGGGACCGGCGCAACTCGGCCCCCGGACGCTTCCCGCCACGGCGGCATCGCGTCCGGGGGCCGGCGCCCGCTCCTACCCCGTGCCGCCGGAATCTGCCGCCGCCAGCACCCCGAGGAACGCCGCGACCTCCGCCAGATCGATCTGTTCCAGCTCGGCGGGGCGTAGTACGACCCGCAGCTTGCGGCAGATCACCCGCTCCCGGGAGTGGGTGATGAAGGAGAGCAGGATCAGGCGCAGCAGACTCTCCTCGTCGAGCCCGTGCAGCCGGGACAGCCCCGAACCGATCAACGGCACGGCCACGCAGTCCAGCTGACCGTGCCGGTAGACGGCGTCCCACACGCGGCTGAGGCTGAGCCACAGTTCCTCCGTGCTGGACCGCGCGACGCAGTCGTTGCCGAGCCGGCTGTAGGCGACCCCGAAGACCAGCCTGCGCCGGCTGCCGAGCACCGTCACCGTGCCGACCGGGTAGCGGTCGAGCTTGCCGTACGGCTTGTCCTCCCGGGACTCCCGGGCGACCGGCACGGCCGTGCGCAGAGCCGCGCCGAGCTCGTCGTCCAGCCGCCGCGCGTCACCGTCGTACCGGCGCTCCAGCAGTTGCCCCTGCACGCTGGCGCCGCTGATGACGACGCCGTCGCGGACGTCGGTGTCGAACGTGTCGCAGAACCCGACGACGAGGTGGGCGGACTCGTCGAAGAGATCGCCGGGGCCGACCGTCACCGACATCTGCGGCCGCCGGAACTCCTGGCGCACACGCCACCGTAGGCCGGCTTCGCAGCACACCCCAGGCCAGGCACAGCAGCGCCGACGCCGCCAGCACCGGAGCCGGGGCGGGGGATGGCCGCGGGCCAACCTGCCCCACGAACTGGACGACCGCCGACACCCCGCCGAAGGCCGCCATCACACTGCCGGCGAACACCTCGCCGGGTCCGCGCCCCGCCGAACAGCCCGCGACGGCCGCCCCGGCTCCGCCGCCCCCGGGGCTCAGCCGGCCGCTCCGCCGCGGCGGACGACGTACGACCGGACCGGCCCCACGCGAACCGACCGAATCCACAACTCCCCCAATCGGACGATTGATACGCTGCCGAAACCTCCCCCGCCACCGCTCGGCGGGAGAGAGGAAGCGAGTGGAGACCACCTGTATGGCGCGCATCCGTGTGAGCGTCCTGGGACCGGCAGAACTCGAAGTCGACGGCGTGCCCGTCCGGTTGACCCCGCTGACCACACGGCTGCTGGTCCGCCTGGTGGCGGCGGAGGGCGAGCCGGTACCGGTACGCCGGCTGCACCGGGACGTGTGGGCGGTCGCCGGCGCGCAGCCGCACCGGACCGGGCGCCACCGTAACGACGTGCAGAAAGCGCGTCCTCGAACTGCGCCGCGCCCTCGACCCCGCCCAGAACGGTGACGGCGCCCGGGTGCTGCGCACCGAGCAGTTGCTGGCCGCCCCGGCGCCCGAGACCGCGTACCGGCTGGTGCTCGCGCCCGACGAGCTGGACTGCTCGGAGTTCACCGACCTGGTCAACTCCGGTCTGCTCGCGCCCCCGCGTCGGCCGCCGACCGGCTCGCGGCGGCGCTCGGCCTCGTCCGCGGCCGCCCGCTCGCCGAAGTGGCCGACGAGGAGTTCGCGCTGCCCCTGATCCGCCGGCTCACCGCGCTGCGCGAGACGGCCCGCCGCCAGCTGATCCGCAGCCGCGTGGACCTGGGCCGGCACGACCTCGCCCTGCCGGTCGCCGAACGGATGGCCCGGGAACGGCCGGACGACCGGGACGTCGCCGAGCTGCTCGGCTCCCTGCGGGACCGGCTGCGGGAGCGGCACGGGCAGGAACTGCTGCGGCAGCCGTTCCCCGGCGCGGGGGGACCTCGTGGTGGTGCGCGGCGACCTGTTCGACCAGGAGGACGCCAATCTGGTCGTCGGGTTCACCGACACCTTCGACACCGCCACCGAGCGGGACCCGGTGATCAGCCGGGAGAGCGTGCAGGGGCAGCTGGTGGAGCGGCTGTTCGGCGGCGAGCGGAAGCTGCTGGACGACCGGCTCCAGGCCGGGCTGAAGGCGTTCACCCCGGCTGCGCACGGAACGGATCCAGGACAAGCCCCGCGGCCGGCGCGTCCGCTACCCCCTCGGCACCACCGTCCCCCCTGCCGGTGGACGGCCGCCGGGTCTTCGCCGTGGCCTACTCCCCGCCTCGGCAACGACCTCGTCGCCCGCTCCGCACCGGCGGAACTGCGGGCGAGCCTGAACGCCCTCTGGCCGGCCGTCGCCCGGTACGGCATGTACAAGCCGGTCGCGATCCCGCTGATCGGCTCCGGGCTGGCCCGGGTCGTGGAACTCGACCGCACCCAGCTGCTGCTCATGATCGTGGAGAGCTTCACCGCCCACTGCCGCCGGGAGCCGACGACCGCGCCGGAACTGCGCATCGTGATCCGGCCGGCGGACCTGGAGCGGACCGACCTGTCCGCGCTCGGCACGTTCCTGCGCACCTCCCGGCACGGCGGCACCGGCGTGAGCACCGCGAGCGGCGACGGAGGCGCGCAGGGCCGCTGGTGACGTCGTCATGCGCTCCAGGGCATCAGCGGCCCTGCTTCCGATGCCAGCCGCACACCGCTTCCGAACCGCTTCCGGCCCGCTTCCGGCTCCCGTCACGGGCCCGACGGGACGTCACGCCCGCCCGTCGCCGTCACGCACGCCGTCACCACCACGTAGGCCCCGTCGTCACGTACGCCCGTCACCGTCCCGTACGCCCGTCCCGTACGCCCCGCCCCTCACGCCCGCCCGTCGTCCCCCTCCTCCGCACCCCCTCCACTCACCGTGAACCCGATCACCGACCCGCCCCCGTCCCGCCGGAAGGCGAACGGCGCTCCCCGTGCGCCAGCGCCACCTCCCGCACGATGGACAGGCCGAGGCCGGAACCGGGCCGCGAACGGGCGTCGGCGGTGCGGAAGAAGCGGTCGAAGACCCGGGTCAGGTCGGCTTCGGCGATGCCCGGACCGCGTCGCGGACCTCGACGCGGACCGGGCCCTCCAGGGCGGGCCCGGCGACGGCGACCTCGATGGGCCCGGTGCCGCCCGGGTCGAACTTCGCGGCGTTCTCCACCAGGTTGGACAGCGCACGGGTCAGCATCGCGGGCCGGCCTTCCGTCACCGTCTCACCGCGGACGCTCACGCCGATCTCCCGCCCGGTGCGGCGCCGGGCCAGGCTCGCCACGTCGCGTGCGACCCGCGCCAGGTCGACCCGCTGCGGGGGCCTCCCCGGCGGACTGCCCGGCCGCCAGCTCGACCAGTTCGTTGACCAGGTCGGTCAGCTCGCGGGCCTCCTGGCCCAGATCCGCGACCAGTTCCTGGCGGGCGCCGGACGGCAGCTCGTCGATCCGGCGCAGGAGCGAGATGTTGGTCCGCAGTGAGGTGAGCGGCGTACGCAGCTCGTGCCCCGCGTCCTGGACCAGGCGCCGCTGGTCCTCCTCCGACTGGGCGAGGCGGACCAGCATCAGGTCGATGGCGCGGCCGAGGCGGCCCACCTCGTCGGGCCCGGTGACCGGCACCTGGACGCCCAGCCGACGGGTGCGGGCCACGTCCTCGGCGGCGGAGGTCAGGAGCACCAGCCGCCGGGTCATGCGCCGCGCCAGCCACCAGCCGAACAGCCCGGCGGCCGTCACCACCGCGGCCATCAGCAGCAGCGTCCGCCGCTGCAGCGCCCGCAGCAGGTCCTCGGTGTCGCTGAACTCCTGCGCCACCTGCACCGCGCCCCGGCCACCGCCCAGCGACACGGTCGCGACCCGGAAGACGTCGCGCCCGACCCCGACGTCCTCGTGCTGGACCGTGCGCCCGGCCACGGCGGCGTGCGCGGTCCGCCGGTCGGCGTCGGTGACCGGCAGCGGCGGACCGGCCGGGTCGGACACCTTGCCGTCCGGCCCGAGCACCCGCACGTCCGTACGGGCCGGTCGTACGATGTCGTGGCCGGGCGCGGAGGAGGAGAAGTCACCGGGCGACAACCGCCGCTCGCGCACCCGGCCCGCAGGTCCTGCACGACCTGCGCGAAGACGGACTCCTGGTCCACCCGGACCAGCCGGGCCGCGGCAGTTGTACGACAGCACGCCGACGAGGACCGTGACCACGGCGGTGACCGTCGCGAAGGACACCGCGAACGTCGTCCGCAGCGACAGCAGCCGGGGCCGGCGCCCGAGCGGGGAGGGGCCCACTCAGTCCTCCCGCAGCACGTAACCCACGCCGCGCACGGTCTGGATCAGCTGCGGCGCGCCCGGCTGGTCGAGCTTGCGGCGCAGGTAGCCGACATAGACGGCGAGGTTCTTGGAGCCGGGACCGAAGTCGTAGCCCCAGATACGGTCGTAGATCGTGGAGTGGTCGAGCACGATGCCGACGTTGCGGACCAGCAGCTCCAGCAGCTCGAACTCGGTACGGGTCAGCTCCAGCTCGCGCCCGCCCCGCCAGGCACGGCGGGCCCGCGGGTCCATGCGCAGCCCGGCCGCCTCCAGGCAGCGGGCGGGGTCCGGCTCCCCGCGCGCGCGTCGGCCGCGGCGGAGGAGGAGGTGGCGGAGGAGCCGGAGGAGGAGGTGGCGGGAGGAGCCGGAGGCGTTCGGAGTGCCCGTCTCCTCACGGTCGGTGCGGCGCAGCAAGGGCGCGCAGGCGGGCGAAGACCTCCTCCACGTCGAAGGGCTTCACCACGTAGTCGTCGGCGCCCGCGTCCAGGCCCGCGATCCGGTCGGCGGTCTCCACCAGCGCCGTCAGCATCAGGATCGGCGTGGCATCGCCCTCGGCGCGCAGCTCCCGGCAGACCTGGAGGCCGTCGATACCCGGCATCATCACGTCCAGCACCAGCACGTCCGGCCGGTCGCTGTGGGCCCGCGCCAGCGCCTCGGTGCCGTCGGCGACCGCGTGACCCGGTAGCCCTCCAGGGTGAGGGCGCGCTCCAGGGCGTGCCGGATCGCGCGGTCGTCTTCGGCGAGCAGAACAGTCCGGGGCACGCGTCCAGTCTGCCAAGGCCAGGGGCCCGGTGACCGGACGGCCGGGCTTTACCGAGATCTCACCCGGCGGGCCGTAGGGCGGCGAGCCGCTCCTCGAAGGGCACGATCTCGAAGGCGTCGCCCGCCGGCTTCCCGGCCGGTTCCGGGGCCGCCGACAGTTCGCCCGACAGCCCGCCCGACAGTGCGCCCGACAACCCGGCCATCAGCCCCGCCAGCTCCCCCCGCCGCCCGCTCGATCCGCCCGTCCAGACCCTCGGCGCCCCAGTCCTCCGGAGGTGGCGTAGACGCCCGTCGGGACGACGACGGCCTTGAGGTGGGCGAAGAGGGGACGCAGGGCGTGGTCCAGGACCAGGAGTGCCGGGCCGTGCCACCGGTCGCGCCGATCAGCACGGGCTTCCCGGCGAGGGCGTCCTCGTCGGTCACGCTCAGCGCGTCGAAGAACGACTTGAACAGCCCGCTGTACGAGGCCGAGAACACCGGCGTGACGACGATCAGGCCGGCCGGCCGCCGCCACCGCGTCGAAGGCGGCGGCGAGATTCCGGCCCGGGAACCCGCTGGTGAAGGTGTGCGCTGATCTCCACGGCGAGGTCGCGCACCTCGACCACCTGGACCTCCGCCGGCGCCCGGCCGACGGTTGCGGCGGCCAGCCGGTCGGCCAGCAGCCGGGTGGACGACGGGACGCCCAGCCCCGCGGAGACGACGACGAGCCTCATGCCCGTACTCATGCCCGTACTCCTTCCTCGGCCGTGTTCTTGCGGGTGGCCAGCAGGGACGCGTGCGTCGGCGCGTCCGGCACGTTCGCCGGGCGGTCCTTGGCGAACTCCTCGCGCAGCACCGGCACGACCTCCTCACCGAGCAGGTCGAGCTGCTCCAGCACGGTCTTCAGGGGCAGCCCGCGTGGTCCATCAGGAACAGCTGGCGCTGGTAGTCACCGGCGTACTCGCGGAAGGCCAGCGTCTTCTCGATCACCTGCTGCGGCGAGCCGACGGTGAGCGGCGTCTGCTCGGTGAAGTCCTCCAGCGACGGCCCGTGCCCGTAGACCGGCGCGACGTCGAAGTAGGGCCGAACTCGCGCACCGCGTCCTGGCTGTTCCGCCGCATGAACACCTGCCCGCCGAGGCCGACGATCGCCTGCTCGGGGGTGCCGTGCCCGTAGTGGGCGTAGCGGGCCCGGTAGAGCTCGACCATGCGCTTGGTGTGGTCGGCGGGGCCAGAAGATGTTGTTGTGGAAGAAGCCGTCGCCGTAGTAGGCCGCCTGCTCGGCGATCTCCGGCGACCGGATGGACCCGTGCCAGACGAACGGCGCGACCCCGTCCAGCGGCCGGGGCGTGGACGTGAACCCCTTGCAGGGGCGTACGGAACTTCCCCTCCCAGTTCACGACGTCCTCGCGCCACAGGCGGTGCAGCAGGGCGTAGTTCTCGACGGCGAGGTTGATGCCCTCGCGGATGTCCTTGCCGAACCGCGGATAGACCGGGCCGGTGTTGCCGCGCCCCATCATCAGGTCCACCCGGCCGTCGGCCAGGTGCTGGAGCATCGCGAAGTCCTCGGCGATCTTCACCGGGTCGTTGGTGGTGATGAGGGTGGTGGAGGTGGAGAGGACCAGCCGCTCGGTGCGTGCGGCGATGTAGCCGAGCATGGTGGTCGGCGACGACGGCACGAAGCGGCGGGGTTGTGGTGCTCGCCGGTCGCGAAGACGTCGAGGCCGACCTCCTCGGCCTTCAGCGCGATGGCGACCATGGCCTTGATCCGCTCACGCTCGGTCGGCGTGCGGCCCGTGGTCGGGTCCGGCGTGACGTCGCCGACGGTGAAGATGCCGAACTGCATGGTCGGCTCAACCTCCGAGTTGTTGACGCTTCAACTATACTCGGAGAACGGAGAGCGACCAGGGACTATTCCTCCTGCGGGCCCCCACCGCCAGTGACGGATCCCCACCACCAGTACGGGGCCCCCACCGCCAGTACGGATCCCTCCCCGTCCGTGGCGAGCAGCCGCTCGAACTCCGACGCCCCCTCGGCCACCGTGACCGGCGCCCCGAACATGCCCATCTCCCTGGCCGTCGGCGCCAGCTCCGCCACCGCGCCCGCCAGCTCCGCCACGACCGCCTCGTCGGCACCCGGGTACTCCCCGGCCCGTCGCCCGCGCCAGATCCCACACGTGCACGGTCAGATCGAGCAGCGCCATCGAGCCGACCAGCCGCGCGGGCATGTTCATCGCGCCGGTCGTCCCCTCCTCGGCACCGGGCGCCGACCAGGCCGCCACCAGCCGGTCCGCCTCGTCCAGCAGCCGCTCACGCCACTCGGGGCTCCCGGCGACCCGGTCCGGAGTCTCACCGAAGTCCGCCGCCTCCTTCCGGGCCAGCCGCTGGAACTGCACGATCACCTGGAAAAGGTGATCGACCAGCGCCTTCATCGTCGTACTCGGCGCAGGGCGTGGGAGCGGCCAGCGCCGCCTCCGAACGCCCCTGCACCACCGGGACCGCCCGCTCACGCGCCATGGCCAGCAGCTCACCGACGCCGTACGCCTTCACACCGTTCGCGTCCATGCCCCGACCGTAGGGACGTCCGGGGCCGCCCTTCTTGAAGAAACGCGACACCCGGGGAGACGCGACGTACGATCCGGGCATGGAGGCACCCCCGCCACGACACCCGCGGATCGTCGACCCGGGCACGCTGCTCCACCGCGTGCGATTCCGCCGGCACGAGCCCGCCGAGCCGCTGCGCCGGTACGTCGAGTGGTACTGGCTCATCGACTGGGACCTGCCCACCCCCTACGCCTCCCACGTCGTACCGCACCCCTGCGTCAACCTCACCTTCCAGTGGGACGAGGACGACGGCCCGCCCTACGCCGAGGTCACCGGGGTCGCCCTCGGCCTGTACACGCGGAAGCTGACCGGACGGGGCCGGGTCTGCGGGGCGAAATTCCGGCCCGGAGGCTTCCGGCCGTACACCTCCCGGACGCCGGTGTCCCGATGGACGGGGCGCGCCCTGCCCGCCCGGGAGGTGTTCCCCCAGGTGACGGACGCCACGGCCCACGCCGTCACCACCCCCGCCGATGACCGTGACCGCGTGGCCGCCCTGGACGCCTTCCTGCTCAGCCTGCCCTGCGCCCCGGACCCGCAGGCCGACCACGCCGTGGGCCTCGTCGACCGCATCCGCTCCGACCGCACGGTGCGCCACGTCGGTGACTTCGCCCGGGCGCAAGGCATGTCGGTGCGGGCCCTGCAGCGGCTCTTCGCGGCACATGTCGGCGTCAGCCCGAAGTGGGTCGTCCTCCGGTACCGCATCCACGAAGCCCTGGAACGCGCCGGCACCCGCACCGACATCGACTGGGCCGCACTCGCCGCCGAACTCGGCTATGCCGACCAGGCCCATCTGGTGCGGGACTTCAGGGCGACGGTGGGGGTACCGCCGACGGCGTACACGGCGGAGACGGCGGAGACGGCGGAGACGGAACCGGCCGGCTCCGAAGCTCCGGACAGAGGGGTGCGGAAGCTGACCGTCATGCTCGTGCTCCGCTCCGCCGCCCTCTTCGTCGTCGCCGCCCTCTTCGAGATCGGCGGCGCCTGGCTGGTCTGGCAGGGCGTACGCGAACAGCGCGGCTGGCTCTGGGCCACCGGTGGCGTCCTCGCCCTCGGCGCGTACGGCTTCGTCGCCACCTTCCAGCCCGACGCCCACTTCGGCCGCATCCTCGCCGCGTACGGCGGGATCTTCGTGGCCGGCTCGATCCTGTGGGGCATGGTCGCCGACGGCTACCGCCCCGACCGCTGGGACGTGA
Organism: Streptomyces thinghirensis; assembly: GCA_021502835.1. The sequence continues at coordinate 56,068 of JAKFGP010000054.1, read as the reverse complement.
CCGGCGCGCTGGTCTGCCTGGCCGGGATGGCCGTGATCATGTGGGCACCGCGCAACGGCGGCTGACTACGCTGGGCGGCGACCGGTAACACCGACCAGGACCGGTAACACCGACCAAGGAGCAGCCCATGGCCCCCGCAGCCGCCCCGTCCGCCGCCTCCCCGCATCGCCGTCGTCACCGGTGCGAGCAGCGGCATCGGCGCCGCCACGGCCCGGCAGCTCGCCGCGCCGGCTACCGCGTCGTCCTCACCGCCCGCCGCAAGGACCGCGTCGAGGCGCTGGCGGAGGAGATCCAGGCGGCCGGCCACAAGGCGACGGCGTACCCCTGGACGTCACCGACCGCGAGGCGGTCGACGAGTTCGCGACCGCGTTCAAGGCGGTCGGCGTCCTCGTCAACAACGCGGGCGGCGCGCTCGGCGCCGACCCGGTGGCCACCGGCGACCCGGGACGACTGGCGCCGCATGTACGAGACGAACGTCCTCGGCACCCTCAACCTCACCCAGGCCCTGCTCCCTGCTGGAGGCGAGCGGCGACGGCACGATCGTCGTCGTCTCCTCGACCGCGGGCTTCGCCACCTACGAGGGCGGCGGGGGCTACGTCGCCGCCAAGCACGCCGAACACGTCCTCACCGAGACCCTCCGCCTGGAGATCGTCGGCCGCCCGGTCCGCGTCGTCGAGATCGCGCCGGGCATGGTCAAGACCGACGAGTTCGCCCTGACCCGCTTCGGCGGCGACCAGGACAAGGCCGCCAGGGTCTACCAGGGCGTGACCGACCCCCTGTCCGCCGACGACGTCGCCGACACCATCACGTGGGCGGTCACCCGCCCCGCCCACGTCAACATCGACCTCCTGGTCGTCCGCCCCCGCGCCCAGGCATCGAACACGAAGGTCCACCGGGAGGGCTGACGCGGGACGGCGTCCCCGGCGTCAGCCCTTCACGCAGACGACCTGCTTCAGCTTGGCCACGACCTCGACGAGGTCGCGCTGCTGGTCGATGACCTGCTCGATCGGCTTGTAGGCGCCCGGGATCTCGTCCACGACGCCCGAGTCCTTGCGGCACTCCACGCCCCGTGTCTGCTCCTCCAGGTCCTTGGTCGAGAAGCGCCGCTTGGCCGCGTTCCGGCTCATGCGCCGACCGGCGCCGTGGGAGGCGGAGTTGAAGGACTTCGCGTTTCCGAGGCCCTTGACGATGTACGAACCCGTGCCCATGGAACCGGGGATGATCCCGTAGTCCCCGGAACCCGCGCGGATCGCGCCCTTGCGGGTCACCAGCAGGTCCACACCGTCGTACCGCTCCTCGGCGACGTAGTTGTGGTGTGCGCTGATCTCCGGCTCGAAGACCGGCCTGGCCTTCTTGAACTCCTTGCGGACCACGTCCTTCAGGAGCGCCATCATGATGGTGCGGTTGTACTTGGCGTACTCCTGCGCCCAGAACAGGTCGTTGCGGTACGCCGCCATCTGCGGGGTGTCGGCGACGAACACCGCGAGGTCGCGGTCGATCAGGCCCTGGTTGTGCGGGAGCTTCTGGGCGATGCCGATGTGATGCTCGGCAAGTTCCTTGCCGATGTTGCGGGAACCGGAGTGGAGCATGAGCCACACAGAACCGGTTGTATCCGTGCATACCTCGACAAAGTGGTTGCCGCTTCCGAGCGTCCCCATCTGCTTCCCGGCCCGCTCGTGACGGAACCGAACCGCCTCCGCCACCCCGTCGAACCGCCCCCAGAAGTCGTCCCACCCCGCCGTCGCCAGCCCGTGGAACCGCCCCGGCTCGACGGGACCGTCATGCATCCCCCGCCCCACCGGAATCGCCTGCTCGATCTTCGAGCGCAGCCTGTGACAGGTCGCCCGGCAGGTCGTTCGCCGTCAGGGACGTCTTCACCGCCGACATTCCGCAGCCGATGTCGACCCCCACCGCGGCCGGGCACACGGCACCCCGCATCGCGATCACGGACCCGACCGTCGCGCCCTTGCCGTAGTGCACGTCCGGCATGACGGCCAGGCCCTTTGATCCACGGCAGGGTCGCGACGTTGCGCAGCTGCTGGAGCGCGCCCTCCTCGACCGTCGCCGGGTCGGCCCACATCCGGATCGGTACCTTCGCGCTCGGCATCTCCACGTACGACATATCGTCCTCATTCCCCCGGAAAACAACAGAAGTCTCAAAGCGCAAACCGGCGCCAAGGACAGCCAAAGGGACAACCGACCGGCGTTCACGGCAGCGCGTGCGATACACATTGTCTGCAGGGGACGCCCCCGTGCGGCAAGCGATTAACCAGCGGGGACACTGGGTACCGACCACAGCCACACCGGCGAGAGGAGCCGCACCGTGCAGCGGAAGGCCTACGTACCCGGCGTCGCCGCCCTCCTGGCGGCGCTGCTGGCCGGCTGCACCGGCGGCTCGGGCGACGGCGCCACGGCGGACGACTCGAACCCGGGACAGCCCGGCGTCGCGACCGAGGCGGCCGAGCCCGGCAAGTACCGCACCCTCCCGGAGCCGTGCGGCGCGGTCGGCGACAAGGCGCTCGGCTCGCTGCTGCCCGGCCTCGAGGAGATCGCGGACGAGGAGCAGCGGAAGAAGGCGTACGCGGGCGAGGCGACGCTCGCGGTACGACACCGACCGCAAGGTCGGCTGCCGTTGGAAGGTGGATTCGGCGGACGCCACCAACCACCTCTTCGTGGACTTCGAGCGGGTGGTGTCGTACGACAACTCCGTGAGCGACGACAGCGAGGCCGAGCGCTCTTCGCCCAGCAGGTGGAGTCGGCCGACCTCCCCGAACCGACCGTCTCGGAGTCGGAATCGGGTTCGGAGTCCGCGTCCGGTTCCGCACCGGGAGTCCGGGTCGCCGTCCGCCACCGCACCGTCCCGGCACGCCCTCCGCCCCCGGCCTCCGCTCCCGCGTCGTCCACCGCCCCCTCGTCGAGCGCGTCGGCCGGTGCCACGCCCGGCGAGCTCCAGCCCCGGCTCCTGGACGATCTGGGTGACGAGGCGTTCGTGGACGACGAGCTGAGCAGCTCCGGTTCCGACGGCGAAGCGGCGCACGGTGACTGTGGCGTTCCGCACGTCGAACGTCGTGGTGACCATCGAGTACGCGGAGCAGTCGGCGACTCTCGGAGTCGTGCCGGACAGCTAGAAATGCAGGACATGGCGCGGAATCTGGCTTCCCAGCTGGCGGATTCACTGAGCGGTTGAGCCCGGCTCGGGTCCCCCGCGTCCGCGCGCGATGCACCTGAAGCAGGGCCGTGCGGTTTTCCCACCGCGTACGGTGGCCCCTCGGACCCGTTCCGACCGCAGGAACCACGAGTGCCATGAGTGAAGGAACCATGCAGCGACGAGCCCAGCGTGACCAGCGAGACCTGGGGTACCTCCCACGCCGTCCAGGCAGTGGGGGAGAGCGAAACGACTCGCCGCGCCTTTGTCGGCGCGGCCGCCGTCCCCGTGATGCTGGTGGCAGCCGGCTGCTCCTCGGACTCCGGCTCCGACGACGGCAAGGAGAAGGCGCGCCGGACAAGACGGCCGCGTCCAAGTCGGCGAAGCCCTCCCCGACGGTCCAGGCCGCGGCGTACGGAAACTTCCGGAGCCGTGTTCCGTGCTGTCGAAGAAGACGCTGGAGGACTTGGCGCCGAAGGCCGATTCCGGCAAGGAGGGCGCGTCCAACGACACGGCGACGCGCGCCGGTTGCTCCTGGGACAGCCTGGACGACAACGGTGTGAAGGGGCTCTCAGTTCCGCTGGCTGAGCGTGTCGATGCTGCGCTTCGAGTCGGACGCCTCCCGCGGCGAGGGCGACAAGCTGGCGCACGACTACTACACGAAGCAGCTGCAGGACGCCCAGTCCGCGCAGGGTGCGAAGAGCGTGAAGACCGCGCCGGTGAGCGGCACGGGCGACGAGGCGTCGGTGGTGCGCTACGACCTGAAGAAGAAGGAAGGCACCTTCAAGCAGCAGACGGTCGTGGCGCGCGTCGAGAACGTCGTCGTCACCGTCGACTACAACGGCGCGGGCCTGGCCGGCGACAAGACACCGGACGCCGACGACCTGGTCAAGGACGCGCAGAAGGCGGCCAAGGAGGCGGTGGCCGCGGTGACGAAGGCCAACACCGCCGACACCGACGGCGGCAAGCCGGGCACCTCGTCGTCACCGTCCAAGTCGGCGTCCGACTCGGACGCGAAGCCGCCGTCCAAGTCGTCGCCGAAGTCGCCGAAGTCGAGCTGACGGACCAGACCCCGCCCGGCCCCCTTGCCGCCGATTCAGGGCAGGTGGACCGGGGCGGGCAGCAGGGCCCGAGCACGCGTCGGGCGCCATTGGCCGTCGCGGTGACCCGGCCGAACGTCTGGTCGCCGAAGTGGAAGGCGAAGCCGAGGGTGCGCGGCGCGTGCAGTTGTGCCAGCAAGGTCGTACGAGCTTTCAGCACGCCGGCGACGTCCGTGTCGGGCCCCGAAGGCCACTCGGGGTGGGCCAGTTGGACAGGCGTGTGAAAGGCGTCGCCAAAGATCAGGACGCGCCGCCCGCGGCGGGCCGAGACGACGTAGGTGGTGTGTCCCGGGCTGTGGCCAGGAGTGACCAGCGCGGTGACACCGGGCCACACCTCCTCGCCGTCGTCGAACCGGCGCAGCACCCGCGACATCGGCACCATGAAGCCGTCCCAGGATGGCGCCCCGACCGCTATCTCGCCGTTCCAGAACGGGTCCCACTCGGCCCGCGCGACCAGGTATTCGGCGTGTGGGAACGCCTTGTGCGCCTTCCCACCGTGCCCCGGGAGGAAGCCGAGGCCGGTATGGTCCGTATGCAGGTGGGTGAAGGCCACGGTGTCGATCGACTCTCGCGGTACGCGTAGCGCCCGGAGGGTGCGCAGCAGTGCTCCGCCGTGGGAGACGCCGAGTGAGGGCGAGAGCGCATTGCGCCGAGGCCCACGTCGATCAGCAGCCGACGGTGCCCCCGCTCGACGAGCACACCACCCCGCCGAGGCCGCTACCCGCCCCGAGGGTGTCAGCGCCTCGGGGTGTTCCCTCCCAGTAGGCGGCCGGTACGGCGGGCAGAAATCCGGTCCGGTCCAACTCCATCGCCGCGTCGACGACGTGGGTGAGCCGGACGTCCCCCACGGTGAGGGTGCGTACCGCCGACTGTCCGCCGAGCGTGCCGACGAGGCCGTGCGCGTGTGCCTTGGGGGGCGCGCCCGTGAAGGGGGCCGGCCAGAGTCGCGGTGGTGGCGACGCGGTGCGCGCGTAGCACGCGCCGCGAAGGGGTGGGCGTCCGGTGTGTCATGGCTGGGCTCCCTTCGGCGAGGTCGTCTCGGGTCACGGCGCCAGCAGGTTCGAGGGGTTGGTCCTGGTAATGGCCTCGGTTTGGCGGGCGGTCAGGCCCGCATCGCGGAACCAGGTCGCGCTCAGGGACAGCCACTGCCTCACGTCCGGCTGGTCGGGCTGGCCGAGATCGGAGCTGAACACCACCCGCGGATGGGCGTGCACGACTTCAGCGAGGTGGCGGCTGTCCCGGTGGCCCAGCAGCAGCGTCAATGCGGTGAGTTCGACGTACAGGCCGGGCACGTGGGACAGGTCGGTCAGGGTCTTCCGGAGTGAAGCCCGACATGGGATGTGTGGCGTGGGTGAGGAGGAGGCGCGGTACACCGAGCCGTACGGCCTCGTCCACGATGCGCAGGGCGGCCTCCCGATCGCAGTGGCCGGTCGCCACGGCGACGGGCAGGTCGCGGGCCGCGCGCAGTACTTCGGTCGTCTCGGGCCGCAGTCGCCCGTCCGCGTCCACGACCCGGTCGGCACGCCACCGTTCGATGTCGAGCCCGGGGTGGAAGGGTGTGCGCCGCAGTGCGGACGGGTGCGGGCCCCACCAGGGTGGGCAGGTGAACGAGCAGGCGGGCGGGGGTGTCGGGACCGTGGGCGTAGACGGCCTGTTCCATGGGCCGGGTACGGACACCGCCGGCCAGTTCGTTGAGGACGAGTGCGCCTGAGACAGGCAGTCCCTCCTGCCGGGCTTCCCAGGCGCAGGCCGCGGTCGGGGCGAGGTGGCTCTTGAGCACCACCCAGCCACCGACCTGTGCGTACGCCCGGCCCGCGCCGGCGGCGGTGAGCCGGCGGCGGTACAGGTCGGGGCCCGCGTGGTAGTGAACGTCCACCACCACGCGCCCCACCGGTTCACACATGGGAGGAGGAGCTGCTGCCGCCGTTGTCCCAGGGCCTGGCGTAGCCGAACCGGCGGCGGGCTTCGTCGAGCCGTTGGCCGCCGGCGACCGCCTCGGCGATCGCGGTCTCGGTCCGCTGCACGCTCTCGGCCCGTGCCGCGACCTCCGTGGCGTACTCGACCGGCACCACGAGGACGCCGTTGTCGTCACCGACGACGATGTCACCGGGGCGCACGGTGACATCGCCGATGACGATGTTTTGGCCGGTCGCCGCGAGCTCGACCCGGTTCTTGCCGCTGACCATGGTGGCGCCGGTGCTGAACAGCGGGTATCCCGCGGCGCGGATCTCGGTGATGTCGCGGGCCGAGCCGTGCAGGGCGGTGCCGCGCACTCCGCGCCGCTGAGCCAGACGGGTCAGGAGCGAGCCCCAGTTGGTGCAGGTGGTGCTGCCCGCGTTGTCGACCACCACGAACGAGCCCTCGGGGACGTCGTCCAGGTAGTTGGCCGCGTTGCGGAAGCCCGTCCGGTTCCTGTCGACGCGCTGGTACGTGACGGTGAACGCGCGCCCTGCGGCGCGCGTGCCGGGAACCCGCGGTGTGATCCCGGCGAGGACACCGCCGACGCCCAGGCTGTCCAGCGCGTCGGAGACGGACGCACTGTCCAGACGCGCGAGCCGGTCGGCCACGTCTTCGGCGTCCTCGGCCGCCCCCGTGCCGGCTTCGGTGACACCGAGTTCGCCGGCCACGGCCCCGCCACCTCACGCGTGCCACTGGTTCCGCCCAAGTCGTAGGTGACGGTCGTGCGCCGCGCGGTGACCGAGCGCACCGCCGCCCTGAGTTCGTCGCCCGGCACTCGGAGGTCCAGGTGGTCGAGCATCTGAGCCATGGCCATCAGCATCGCCATGGGGTTGGCCCGGTCCTGCCCCGCCATGCCTGGAGCGCTGCCGTGCACAGGCTCGAAGTAGCTGCCGTGGTCGCCGATGTTGCCGCTGGGGGGCGAGGCCGAGGCCGCCCATGACGCCGGCGCCCAGGTCGGAGAGGATGTCGCCGAACATGTTCTCGGCGACCAGCACCCCGAACCGCTCGGGCCGGCGCACCATCCACAGGGCGACCGCGTCGACATTGAGGATCTCGGCCTCGATGTCGGGGTGTTCGCCGGCGATCGATTCGAGACGTTCGCGCAGGTGGTTACCGCTGTGGCGCAGGACGTTGGGCTTGTCGACGAGGGTGAGCCGGCGGTGGCGCGGGAGCGGGCGTAGGCGAATCCGTAGCGCAGCAACCGGTCCATGCCGAACTCGGTCTGCAGACGAAGCGTGACACTGGTCGCTTCGGGGCCGGACGCCTGGGCGTTGGGGTGCTGGCCTACCAGGTTCCACAGGGCGTCATCCAGGCCGTGGAAGTCGAGCCGAGTACAGGCCTTCGGTGTTCTCGCGGATCACGGTGAAGTCGAAGCGGGTGTCCACCAGGTCGACGACGGGGCGGACGTTGGCGTACAGGCCGAGCCGCTGGCGCAGCTGGATGACCGGCGAGACGAAGGTTCGTCCGGTGCCCCGCAGGTCGGACGGGAGTTCCGCCTCGGCCTCCCGCAGTGGCTTGCTGGTGATGGCGCCCAGCAGGCAGGTGTCGGTCTCCGTCAGGAGCTTCCAGGTGCGCTGCGGCACCGGGTCGCCTTCTTGGCGCCAGCACTCCCAGCCGATCTCGCCGAAGCGCAGGTCGAGGGGGAGGCTGAGTTCTTCCACGACGTCGAGGGCTGCGGAGGTGACCTCCGGGCCGATGCCGTCGCCGGGAAGTACAGCGACGCTCTTCATGTGAGTCCCTTCTCGCGCAGGAAGGTGTCCACGAGGGCGGACACCTCTGCGGTGCGTTCGAAGTGGGGGCGCATGCCGGCTCCGGGGACGACGTGCACCCGGTGGTGCGGTGCGGCCGCGGTGTGGCGTTGGGTGACGAGCTGCGATTGGCCGCCGACGATCTGCAGCAGTGGTCCGGGGTGGGCCCGCACCGCTTCCGTCATGTCGATGCCGCGCAGCATCCGCATCCCGGCGGCGAGCCGGCGCCCGGCGCGCGGGTCGTGCGGCGCCGACGGGTCGCTGTCGGGGGCGGGGCTGTGGCCGTACGGCTGGACGCGCCGGTGGAGCAGGGCCAGGGCGAGGTCGGAGCGGCCGCCTGCGGCGAGGTCCGCGATCTCGGTGAGCCGGGCCGCCAGGAGGGGCGTCGGCGCGGGCCGGTCCCGAGACGAGTAGTGCGGCCGTGGTGGGGGGCGACGTCGGGTAGCAGGGCCTGGGCGATCGCGCCGCCGAGGGCGTTGCCGCAGAGCAGGTCTATGGGGCCGTACTGCGCGAGGAGTGCCTGCCAGCGGGTGACGAAGCGGTCCCAGGAGTCGATCTCCTCGTCCCACACGGACAGTGTGTCGACGACCGTCACTCGCAGACCGGCGTCGGTCAGCACCCTGGTGACGGGGGGCGAAGAACGCTCCTCGTCCCAGCGGGGGTGACGGGGGGCGAGGACCAGCGCGTGCGCCGTGCCCGCGCTGGTCTCCGGTCCGGAGACCAGCGCGGGCACGTCGAGGTCGGCGTGGGTCATCGGACGGTGGCGAGGGTGCGTGCGGTGGCGACGCCTGCACGGTGGTCGCCGCCCAGCAGGTCCTTGCGGTGCTCCACGGGCAGGTCGTAGCGGCCCAGGACCAGGTCGGGGGAGCGGCAGGGAAGGGGTGCCTTCGGGAACGGTGGCCAGGAGCAGATCCGCCAGTTCCAGGGCGGGGCCCAGGTGAAGGCGGCCGGCGGCCTCGGGGTCGGTGCGGTCGAGGTGTGCCAGCCACTGCTCGGCGATGAGGTTTCCCGGGCCCCTTGCCCATGCCCTGGATCGAGGAGTCCATCCAGGTCGCGCCCGCGGCGACCGCGCTGATCGCGTTGGCCAGGGCGAGGCCGAGGTTGTTGTGGGCGTGCAGGCCGACCGGGCCGCCGGTGACCGACTTGGTCAGGGGTGGTGAGGTCGGTGGTGTCGACGGGTGAGAGGCTGCCGTTGGAGTCGGCCAGGTAGACGAAGTCGGCTCCGGCATCCGTGGCGGCGGTGGCCACGTCGACGACGTCGCGGCCGGCCCACTGGCTGATGCGGGCGAAGTTGACGCCGACACGGAAGCCGATTTCCTTGGCCTGGCGTATGTACTCGAGGCCGCGTTCGTATCCCTTGGACGGCAGGATGATGCGGACCAGGCGGGCCCCCGCCGCGTACATGGCGGGCAGGTCGTGGTCGGTGATGTTCTTCGGGTGCAGGATCATCGCGACCCGGTCCGGCCCGATCTCGTTGGCCATCGCGCCGATGAACTCGTCGTCGCCGCGGCCGGTGATGCCGATGTCGGGGATCGGCAGGAGCGATCCCTGCGGTAGGCGATCTCGACCCAGTCGAAGCCGGCCTCGACGGTGAGCTTCGCGTGCTTGAGCGCGTAGTCCAGGGGAAAGTGGAAGCTGTTGCGGTACCCGCCGTCGCGGAGGGTGACGTCGATGTTGACGATGCTCATGGTTCCTCCAGTTAGCTGGTGCGGATGGCTCAGGCGGACTGCTGGGCGGCGGCGTGGTGGGCGGCGAGCCGGCCGAAGATCAGCGAGCGCAGCACGGACGTGGCCGGCGGGTAGGCGTGGTAGAAGAGGCCGGTGGCCTCGCCTGCCGCGTAGAGGCCGGGGATGGCGGTGCCGGACGGGGTGACGACGCGGCCGTCGAGGTCGGTGCGGATGCCGCCGTAGGTGAAGCAGACGGCGGCGGTCACCGGAACGCCGATGAACGGAGCGGTGTCCAGCGGTGTCGCCCAGTTGGACTTCTGCGGAGTGGCGCCGACGGTGGACTTGCCGTCGAGGCGGGTCGGGTCGAACTCACCGGGGCCGACGGCCGCGTTGAACTCCGCGACGGTCTTCTCCAGGCTCTCGCCGTCGACACCGAGCTTCTCCGCCAGTTCCTCCAGACTGTCGGCCTGCTCCGGCGGCACGTCGCTGAGCAGGGAGTTCATGATGCCGGGGATGGCGAGCGTCTTGGCGTCGGCGATCCAGTACGCCTCCTGTTCCTGGTTCTTCCAGATCTCGTAGCCGACGTGCTCGAAGGTGTTGTCCCAGGTGTCGCGACCCTCATCGAAGAAGCGCTGCATCCTGCCGTTGACGAAGATGCCGGTACTGAAGCCGTACAGCACCGAGTCGGCCTTCTGGGTGCGGCGATCGACGGGCTCCGCGTGAATGCCGTCGAACTGGCCCGCTGTGTCGGCGCCCAGTTCCAGAGCCATGCGGAGCGCGTCACCGCGTTGTTGGCGATGCCGGGCGCGATGAGGGGCAGGTCACAGGCTTTGTCGCCGACGTAGCGGGTGAGCATCTCGGTGTTGCCCTCGAAGCCACCGCAGGCCAGGACGACGGCGCGGCCGGTGAGGCGCTGGGTCTGGCCGTCGGAGGTGCGGACCAGGACGCCGTCGACGACGCCGTTCTCGGTGGTCGACAGGCGCAGCGCCTCGGTCTCGTAGCGGATGTCGACGCGGGGGTCGTTCTCCAGGGCCGTGCCCAGGTGTTCGACGATCGAGGCGCCGCCGCCGCGCGGGCTGGCCGGCGGCGCCATAGCTCGGGGTGCCGCCGTCGAAGGTGTGCGGCAGGGGAAGTCCTCGAAGGCGATCTCGACGCCGTGCTTTTCGACGAATTCCAGGGTCTGCCGGGTCTCGCGCTCGACCGTGCGGCAGTACTCGGTGTCGGCGAGGCCGCCGGAGACTCGACCGACGTGCTCGGCCCAGTCGGTGTCCAGCCGCTTGTCCTGGGTGATCCGAAGGAACGCACCGGTCCAGCGGGTGGCACCGCCGCGCTCCTCCTTGGTGGCCCGTTCCAGCACGGCGATCCGGGTCGGGGTCTCGCAGCCCTCGGTGGTCTCGGCGAAGGACAGGGCGGCCGACAGACCGGCGGCGCCGAACCCGATGACGATGAGGTCGTACTGCGGTGGGGTGTTGGAGCCTGACATGGTCTCTCCTCGGGAGAGGTCGGAAGTTTCGGGGGGTCTGGTGCGGGGTGCGTGCTCAGCGATTGGGCGTGACGACGCGGCTCGTGCGGTAGAGGCGGTACTTGCCACCGGTGGTGGTCTTGGCGAACTCCTGATAGCGGCGGATGAACTCGTCGTCCTCGAAGATCGCGTCGAACCGCTGCTGGTCCGTCCATGCCGCGAGGTTGACGATGGCGTCGCCGTCGACGCTCGTCAGCAGTCGGGAGCCGCGGAAGCCCTCGGCCGTGGCGGAGACGTGCTCGACGGCGGAGGCGAGCGCGGAGACGCTGGCGGCCGCGTCGTCCGTGGTGGCCACGTTGATCAGCAGCACGCTGTCGTCCGGCTCGGCGGCGGTGACCACGCCGGGGCTGGCATTGCGGCCCTCGAATGCGAGCTGCTCGTACGCGGCGAGGCCGAGCTTGTGCCAGGGGTCGCTCTCGATGAGTTCGCGCACTCGGGCTTCATCGAGGTCGGCGGTCACGATGACGGCGCCGCCCTCGGGGCGGGGGCCACTGAGCAGGATGCGGCCCTGGTCTCCGTGCTCGCGCAGCCAGGCCTTGTGCTCGGCCATGTGCTCGACGACGGTCTCGCGCGAGGTGAGGTACGTGAGGGTCAGGACGTGGATCATCGAGTCCTCCGGACGGGTGTGGATGGAAGAAGGCGGGCGGGTGACGGGAGCTCAGGCGGCAGCGCCAGGACCGTTGATCTGCCGGGTGAGTCCGGTGAGGATCCTCTCGGCGTCGGCCACGACGCTGTGAACGACCTGGGCGGCGGGCCGGATGTCCCGGATCAGGTCGAGGACCTCGCCGGCGAACATTGGGCGCTGGCTGGTGTCGTCGCGTGCGACAGCGGCGGCCCACTCGGGCTCGACCGTGGCACGCCGGGCGGCGAGTTCCGCGTCCCGGCCCGTCCAGGCGCGGGTGAAGTCGTTGCTGACGGAGCGGGCCGGGTGGCCTGCCGGCCACTGGATGCCGCGCACGACGTCGAAGGCGTGGGTGTTGACGGTGTCCGCGGTGCGCGCGGAGATCAGGTGGGACTTGAAACCGGCGGTGGCGAGTGACTCCTCGGTTGCGGCGAACCGGGTGCCCATCATCACGCCGTCGGCGCCGAGCGCGAGGGCCGCAGCGAGACCGCGGCCGTCCGCGAACCCACCCGCCGCCACCACCGGCACCACGCCCTCGGCAACCTCCACGACGGCCGGGATCAGCGGCAGGGTGGCCTGCGTCCGGTGGTGGCCACCGGCCTCGGCCCCCTGGGCCACGAGCACCGACGCTCCAGCCTGTACCGCGACGGCGGCCTGCTCGGGGTCGTGCACCTGGACGACTACCTGGGACCCGGCGTCGGCCGCGGACGCCACGTACTTGTGCACCTGGGCCGCGTCGCCGAAGGAAAGGGCGATGACCGGCGGGGAGTAGCCGAGCACCTTGTCCCACAGGCCCGGCCGGTCGTCGAAGGTGAACATGACGCAGCCGACGCCCCAGACCCCGCCGGCGTCGGCGGCCTGGGCCACGTGCTCGTCGATGAAGGCCGCGTCGCCGTAGCTGACGCCGACGAGGCCGAGACCACCTGCTCGGGTCACGGCGCCGGTGAGCCGGCCGCCGGACACGGACCTCCATCGGGGCGCAGACGACCGGGTGGTCGATTCCGAGCAGGTCGGTCAGCTTGGTCGAGATCACGATGCTCCCTTGGTCCGGTTCGATCGCTCAGCAGGGCCCGGCGGGCCTGGAGAAGGAAGAGCACTGACGAATTCGATGATGAATTCCGCGCAAAGAACGCGGATTCTCTCGGTAATCCGCGGTTCGAAAAGGGCCGGAAGTCTGCCCTGTCCTGCATTCAGGACACTAGCCAAGATCTCTGCGCCTCGTCCAAGACGTAAACCGCGTGACTTCCATATGCGGGCACCTATACCGCCTGGCAGCGGAAAAGAAAAAGACGTGTGACCCGGGCGGGGGGACGACCCGGGTCACACGCCGACTGGGGGCGGGGGGTTACTCGGCGAAGAACGTCCAGCCGCGCTCCCCTGAGACCTTGTGCAGAGAGCGGGCACCTCGACTGCCGCTGACCGCGGTCACGGCGAGGCGCTCGCGTGGTGGTCTGCTCGTCGGCAGCGGCCGCCACACCAGGTTCGGTTCCCCGTTCGACGGCCCGGCGCGGCCGCAGGGCCACGAGGTCCGCGGTGGTCTGCAAGGCGTGCAGGAACAAGGCGTGCTCGTCCCGGTCGACGGGATGCAGTACCGAGTTCCAGCCGAGTCTGGCCAGGTGCGCGGGCACCGTGTCCGCGAACCCGGGCGCGCACCCCTCGTCGTACCAGAGGAGGCGCTGCCGGGAGAGTTCGCTCCAAGTCGGCTCCACACGCGAGGCGAGCGGGTGTTCCCGCGCCATCACGAGTCCGAGCGGTTCGTCCCAGACCACGGCGCGCACCAGATGCGGCGTCGGGACGGGCAGACGCACAATGCCGAAGGCGATCTCTCCGTGCCGCAGCAGTTCGTCCTGGTCCGCCGTGCCCACCGAGCGCATCCGCAGCTTCACGCCCGCGTCGCGGCCGCCGTGGAGGCGGCTTCCCGACAGCCCGTTCTCCACCTCGATGAGGACGTCCGCCGGCACTCCGCCGCACACCCCGACGGACCAGACCCGAGGCGCGGGTGCGACGGCGGCGATGGCTGAGCGCAACTGGCTCGGGATTCCCTGGATCTCTCTGAGAAAGGCCCGGCCGCCGGTCGTAAGTTCAACACCCCGTGAACTACGAATGAAAAGAGCGGCGCCGACGCGTTGCTCAAGGCGTCGTATTTGCTGACTCAGGCTCGGCTGCGATATTCGCAGTTCTTGGGCGGCCGCCGATACGGTTCCGGCGCGACCACGGTCAGGAAATATCGAAGGTGCCTCATGTCGAAGTCGTCTATGTGCCGCGCGTCCGACATCGCGCGAAGCGCGGTGGCACCCGCCGGATCCGGGTCCCCCGTGTCGAGGCCGGCCCGCTCCGAGGCACGCCGCCCCGTCCCCTCGTCCAGCAAGCTCATCTGCTTCCTCCCAAGTGTCGTCGGCTTGCCCCGCACAGGACCGCAGCCGTCCGGCCCCGCGCCCAGTAGGACCAGAGGCAGCATGACAGAAAATCTGTTCCCGAAGGTATTTTTTACGGATCCGAAACGCCCCGGCCGTCTCCCGCGTCCGGATCCCGTCACCCCACTCCCCGACAGAGCCCCGAAAGAGCAGCCGCCACAGCGGCTCCCCGTCATGCGCGCCGTCGCTCTCCAAACACGCGGCGGGCGCGTACAGCACCCCGTACGTCACCGTCATCAGCAGGTTGGCGACAAGTCGCGGCGAATACGGGGAAAGCCACCGTCACGCTGCGCCCGGCGGATCAACTCCATCAAGGCGTTCTGCACCTCGGTCAGGACATCGGCGAGAGTGCGCGCCAGGACCGGACAGTCGGCCGCGATCCTGACTGTGGCCCGCAGGCGCACATCGGACCGCAGCCGATCGGCGAAATTCACGACGACACCCTCCAGGACACCCTCGGCGTCGGCACCCGGAGTGTCGTACTCGGTCCGCAGGCTCGCCCAGGCCTGCCGTGACTCGTCGATCAGAGCCCGGGCCCAGCGAACTCTTCGAGGGGAAGTGCCCGTAGAGCGCGCCCTTCGTCATGCCGATGCGCTCGGCCACCTCGCTCAGGGTGGTTCTGCTGTAGCCGTGCGAGGCGAACACCTCGGCCGCGGCCGTCAGAGCCTTCTCCCTCGTGCGTCGAGCCCGTTCCTGTTGTGCCATGTTTGCGCCCTCCAGGGTCAAAGAGAGCACATACATACCATCGGATGGAAAGCCTTCGAGTGGTCCGGCTCCACAGCGGGTCTCACGCGTTCGATCCGCTCAACGGGCCCCGGCGGGCCGGCGTCACCGGCCATCCAAGGCGCTCCGCCTCCTGGTTCAGCACGGGGCAGTCACCCACCACGACCGGTGCCCCCACCGCACTGAGCAGGGCGAGGTCACTCTCGTGGTCGCCGTACGCGAAGCAGTCGCCCGGGTCCGCGCCGCGCTCCCGCATGAGCCGGAGCGCGGCCTGCGCCTTCGCCTCCCCGATCATCGGGCGGCTCACTTCCCCGGTCAGCACTCCGTCGGCCCTCACCAGCAGTTCGGTGCACAGCACCGCCGACGCCCCCAGTTCCTCGGCCAGCGGGGGCCAGCAGCGGACGCATCGAGCCCGAGACCAGTACGACCTCGCGGCCCGCCGCACGGTGCGCCGTCACGGCGTCGAGCACCGGCAGCACGAAGGCCGCGCCGCCTCGCCGGTAGCCGTCGTACCAGCGACGGCCGGCGGCTTCGAGGGCGGACAGGGGAACGCCTGCGTAGCGCCGGTAGTACGCGCGGTTCAGCGCTTCGCGGGTGCGTACCGCCGACGCCGGCGGACCCGTCGTGTCGGCACCCAGCGGAGGGTGCGCGGCCTGCCAATGCCCCCAGAAATCGACCAGGCTCTTCTCGGCGATCACGGTCTCGTCGACGTCGAAGAACGCGAGTGCGGAACACTCCTCTCGGCCACCGGCGTCATCGGGCGCCCCCACTCGCCGACAACGCGTCCGCGTACGCGTCAGCCGCCGCGTCGAGGCCGAGGGCCCCCGTGTCCCGCCGCCGTCGTGACGTCGCGCCACGCCCGCTGCAGTGCGCTGCCGGGGGACTGTCCGCGCATGCCCGACGCGTGGAAGAGGTCGTCGACCGCCTCGCGGCACAGTGCGGCCGCGGTCGCCGCGTCACGACGGTTCTCGGCCACGGTGAGCGGGGTGATCTCGTACTGGTCCGCCCGCTCGGCAGTGCCCGCCAGCAGCAGGCCCGCCGCGTGGATCCGTGCGGACGCCCCGCTCAGCAGCAGGTTCTGGCCCGGCCCCGGCGCCTGAGTCGTAAGGCACTCGTCCGTCCAGGCCCGCAGCGCGGCGCGGGCCGCTCCCAGCACGGGAGCCGCGAAGATCGGTGCGGCGACCATGGGATAGGGGACTCGGTGGCAACGCGCCGCGTCGGGCAGAGGGCACAGCAACGCGTTCAGGGTGACCGACCGGTGGACGGGCACGACGACGCCGTCGGCCGCCACACTGTTGCTGCCGCTCCCCCGCAGGCCGAGGGAGTCCCAAGTGTCCCGGACGGAGATGCCCCCGCGGGCACGGCGAATATCCGGTGCTCCTGTACGCCGTCACCGGCCGGTGTCCAGGAAGCGAGGAGCACCCATTCCGCGTGGTCGACACCGCTGGCCGTGCGCCACTCCCCGTCCAGCCGCCAGCCGCCGGTCACGGCGTGGCGCGGCCCTGTGCCGGAATGATCGAAGCGGCGATGCGGACGTCCGGGCCGTGCGCCCATAGGTCGTACTGCCCCTGCTCAGGCAGGTATGCGGCGAGCCGGCCGTGTGCCGCGTACAGGGCCGCGCACCATCCGGTGGCAGCGCAGGCCTCCGCGACGGCCGAGGCATCGGCCAGCAACCGGGTGAAACTCCCGGCAGCGCCACCCCACTTCACCGGCACCAGGTGCCCCGGGAACCCCGCGTCGACAACGGCAGCAGCGACCCGCGCGTCGAGCCTGCGCCGCTCGTCGGCACCCCGCGCGTCCCGCCCCGCGCACTCAACGAGGAGGTCGCGTACGTCCCTTCCGCCCGGAGCCCGGCGCCGCGCGGTCAGCACGCCGCCTCCAGCCGACCCAGGACGGAGTCCACCGCGCCACAGCGCACCGTGGCGAAGGCGAGTTCACGGTCGCCCTGGTGGGCACGGATGGCGGTGGTTCCGCCGGAGGTGACCGATTCCGCCGTGATCGACACCGGCGCGTCCAGTTCGCCGAAGGCGCTGAACACCACGGTGAGCAGCGTCACGCCACTCGCACCCGGCCGGTTGTCCGCCGCGGCGACACCGGCGGCCTGTCGGAACGCCTCCACCAACGCCATGCCCGGCACGTGGTCGCAGTCGTGGTCGAAGAGCACGGGGTGCTCCCGGTCCAGTCGCAGCCACCAGCGGTTCTTCCGCAGCGAGTCGTCGGCGATCAGTACATCCCGCTCGGCGATCTGGCCGACGCGGGCCGGCCACAACGGGTCCCGGGACGGTGTGGGGTGCGACGGCACCGCCCCGGGCTCCTGCCCACCGCGCCGCCGCAGCAGGGCGTACCGGCGGGGTGCCATCGGTTCCCAGCACACTCCGACCCGCCCGACGCGGCGGTGCCGCACCAGGACGTCGGCCTCGATTTCCAAGCGCAGCCGCCGCGCACCCTCGGCGGGACGGCGGCAAACGACATCGAGCACCACGGCGAGGTGGTCCTCGCGCACAGGGGGCAGCGTCTCGAAGAGTTCGGCCGATATTTCGCTCAGCACGAACGGCATGCCGTACTCGACGTCGAGAAAGCGATGAGACAAGTGGATCGCGGCCTGCCGCGCCGTCTCCATCAACAGGACCGGGTCGGCCGCCGGACCACCGTGGTGAGCGAGGTAGTGATCGCGGTGCCACCGAGCCGCGACCGTGAAGCGGTCGTCGCCGAGCCGCACGGCATCTGTCAGCAGCACTTCCGAATCGACCGCCTTGTGGACGGACTTACGCGGAACACATCGGTCGAAGTTCATGCTTCCCCCGTGATCCGGCCCCCATCGGCCGGTGTTTGTCTCAAGACCAGGTATGCCAGGCACGCGGATTCTCCCGTGTCGCCGTGGCGGCCGCGCACGGGTATGGTCCCGACGCAGCACGTGATGACGAGGAGAAATATACCTTCGGGAAGGTATATTAGGAGATCATTTTTCGCCACCGCGCTGTCACATGACCACCCTCCGCGCCACCACACCTCCGCAAGCCGATCGATGACAGAGGAAGCCCCTCATGCCAGGAGCCGCAGGCCACCGCATTCGGACGCAAGAAGATCCCCATCAGAAGGGGGACCGATCCCAAACAGGACCGTTCGGCCAGAACCCGACTGCGGGTCCTGATGGGGGCCGCGGAACTCTTCACGGCGCGGGGCTTTCGCAACACGTCGGTCAAGGACGTTGCCGACCGGGTCGAGATGACCAAAGGAGCCGTGTACTTCCACTATCCGACCAAGGAGGCCCTGGCGGTGGCGATCGTGGAGGAACACTACGCTCGTTGGCCGAAAGTGCTTGATGAAGTGACCGCGGAAGGGTTCGGCCCCTGGACACTGCCGCGCGGATGCTGGAGCGTGCGGCCGCCGCGTTCCAGGACGACGTGATCGTGCAGGCCGGCGCCCGGCTGCAGATCGAACGCCCGCAGATCGACGCCGAGTTGCCAACGCCGTACGTCGACTGGATCTCCCTGCTGGAGACCCTGCTGACCTCGGCCCGGGAAGCGGGCGAGCTGCGCGCCGGCGTCGACCCGTCCAGGGCCGCGCACTCCCTGGTCTCCGCGTTCTTCGGTTCCCAGCATGTCTCCGACGTGCTCAGCGGCCGTTTGGACGTCGTGTCGCGCTGGCGTGACCTGAGCGCTCTGCTCTTCGCTGCGGTCCGGGCCGGTTGAGCGCTCTGGCCGCGGCCGTACCCGCACGCGTCCGGGGGAACGGTGCACCACCGCCGACCGGTGGTGCACCGTTCCCCGAACACGCGCGCCCTTCCTCGCGCCTCGCGCCCCGTCAGGCCGGGTCCGTCACCCCGCGCCGCGTGGCGAGGACCACCAGGCCGCCGATGACCGCGAGACCCAGAAGGACGCAGCCGAAGATCGTGGCGCCGCCGGTCAGGCCCACCGCGTCGCTGAGGTACCCGGCGGATACGGGCAGTACGCCGGCCGGGATGTAACCGCCTACGTTGAGCGCGGCGTTGGCCTCGGCGAGACGCTCGGGCGGGACGCCTGCGTTGAGCAGCGAGAGGCCGCCGAGCTGCCCCATGCCCTGGCCGGCGCCGGCCAGGAGCGCGGAGGCGACAAGTACCGGTACCGACGAGGTGTGCACGGCGACGATCAGCGTGACCATGCTCAGTGTGGTGCTCACCGCGCCGGCAGTGAGGATGATGCGGCGGCTCAGCCTCTGCACGGCGAACTGCACCCCGGTGGCGGCGAGGAACATCACGAACGCCATGGCCCCGGCGACGATCCGGCTCGTGGTGCCGAGCAGTCCGGACAGCAGCGACGGGCCGAGCGAGAGCACGAAGGACGTGGCGGTGATACCGGGCGCGAACACGGCGATGCCCAGGGCGAGCCGGCGACCGCTGCCGCGTGGGACACCGGGCACCCGCACCCACACTCGCCTGCCGCGCGCCTCGGGGGCGGCGTACCGGCATGCGCAGGACGGCGAGCAGCGCGGTGACCAGGAGTACGGCCTCGACGACGAAGACGGTGACGGTCGGTGCGGGCGCGACCTCGGAGAGGACGCCGGCGAGCAGCGGGCCCAGCCCGGCGCCGAAGACCATCGCGCAGGAGGCGAGCAGGGCGGCGAGCCGCTTGCGCCCGGGTCCGGCGACATCGGTCACGGCGGCCATGCCGGCCGAAACGACGGCACCGACCGCGATGCCGCTGAACAGCCGCGCGACGAGCAGCGCGGCCACGCCCGTGGCAGTCGCGAAGATCAGGCAGGCGGCGAGAGCGAGCGCCAGGGCGGGCAACAGCACCGGCTTGCGGCCGACCCGGTCGGAGACCACGCCGGAGACCAGGAGTGAACCGATGAGGCCGACGATGTAGGAGGCGAACACCACGGTCAGGGTGCCCTTGGAGAAGCCGATGTCGCGCTGCCACAGCACGTACAGCGGCGTGGCGGCGTTCGAGAGCACGAAGACGGCGGTGACCGGCCATGCGGCCAGCCACACCCACCACAGCGGCGCGACGGGCCGCCCGTCGGTCCGCGCGGTGTCCGTTCCCCGCCCCCCTTCGACGGCCTCTTCGGATGCGGTCCGGGTCTCGGACATGACTGTTCCTCCCGTGTTCTTCCTGTGGAGCGTTTTTCCTGCGGAACCACCAGCAGTACGAGTTGATCCGAACTTAGCATGCAGTACGATTGAAGTCGTACACAGGATTCACGTCATGAGGAGTTGCCTATGCCCGCGACCACGGCCGCCGCGCCCGCCATCAAGGTGCTCCCCGAACCGTCCGGCCTGCCCGAGCCGCTGCCGGAACCCGCAGTGGAAGAACTGCGCCTGGAGACCGTGCTGGGCGCCCTCAGCGACCCCTTGCGGCTGACGATCGTCCGCAAACTCCTCCTGGAGTCCGAGGACTTCGACCACACCTGCGGCTGGTTCGGCCCTCGACCGGCCCAAGTCGTCGCTGACCCACCACTTCAGGCGCTGCGCGAGGCGGGAGTCACCCGTCAGCGCCAGTACGGGCTCGAACGCCGAAGCCACGTGCGCGTCGAAGACCTCAGCGCCCGGTTCCCCGGCCTCCTCGAACTGGTCGCGGCCTGGACCCCGCGGCCCTGACGCCGGAGCGGCCAAGCCCCGAAGCGCCCACCGGCCACCCGTCCCCCGCACACATGTGCCACTCTGTTGCGCGCAACAACAGGCACTGGGAGGGGAGTACGGGTGGCCGCGCCACTAGAGCTGACACGGACGCATCGCGTTCTCATCGGCATGGTCGTCTTCGGTGCCGTCATCATCGCCGGGATCGGCTTCGCGGGTTCCTACGCGGCGGTGCGGGAACTGGCCCTGCAGAAGGGCTTCGGGAACTTCAGCTACGTCTTCCCGATCGGCATCGACGCGGGCATCTGCGTACTGCTGGCCCTGGACCTGCTGCTGACCTGGATCCGCATCCCCTTCCCGCTGCTGCGGCAGACGGCGTGGCTGCTGACGGCGGCGACGATCGCGTTCAACGGCGCGGCGGCGTGGCCCGACCCACTGGGTGTGGGCATGCACGGGGTGATCCCGATCCTGTTCGTGGTGTCCGTCGAGGCCGCCCGGCACGCGATCGGCCGGATCGCCGACATCACCGCCGACAAGCACATGGAGGGCGTCCGCCTCACCCGCTGGCTGCTCTCGCCGGGGCCGACCTTCCTGCTGTGGCGCCGGATGAAGCTGTGGGAGCTGCGCTCCTACGAGCAGGTCATCAAGCTGGAGCAGGAGCGTCTGGTCTACCAGGCCCGGCTGCGCTCGCGGTTCGGGCGCGGCTGGCGCCGCAAGGCCCCCGTCGAGTCGCTGATGCCGCTGCGCCTGGCCCGCTACGGGGTGCCGTTGTCGCAGACGGCCCCGGCGGGTCTGGCGGCGGCGGGCATCGAGCCGGCGCTGTTGCCGCCGGCGCCGCAGGCCGACGCGCTCCCGGACGGACGGGCGGCCCACGGGACCGCGCCCTCCCTGCGGAAGGCGGAGCCCGTCGGTGAGCAGCGCCCCGAGCTGGTCGGCGGCCGGGAGCCGGAGCCGGTGCGGGAGCAGGCCGCGGTGGGCCAGAACCCCGCGGTGGACCCGAACTCCACGTCGGGCCAGAACCCGGCAGCGGGCCAGAACCCCGCGATGGACCCGAACCAGAATCCGTGGCTGCACGCCCGGGACCCGCAGTCCGTCGAGTACCACGGCGACTACGACCCCGCCTACGACCCGGACCAGTACGCCCAGTGGGAAGCGGAACAGCGGCAGGCCGAGCAGTACCGGCAGCAGTTCGAGGAGGAGCCCCCGGTGCGGGAGCCCTCTCCGAGGATACCGGCAGTTTCCCCATACCGGTCGGCCCCCACCGGACCCGCGAGCTGGGGGGGGCGGTGGCACGCCTGAGCCGCAGGGCCCGGACGAGGACGCCTACTACCAGGTGTTCAAGCAGTCGATCAACGGCAGCCATCCGACGCCCCGCGAGTTCGGTGACAACGTGGAGGCGACGTTCGGTACGCCGCTCGCCGATCCGGAGCCGCAAGCGGCTGGTGAGCCGCTTCACCAATCCGTCACAGCGCGGAGCTGGAGGACGAGCACATCGCGTAGCGGGTGTACGTACGGCGACGGGGGCGCCCGGCCGAAGCCGGCGCCCCCGTCACCGCGTCAGCACGGCCCGGTCCGGGCCTACTCGCCGAGCAGCCCCCGCACCCGCTCCTGCCCCACCGCCAGCAGCAGCGTGGGCAGGCGCGGGCCGGTGTCGCGGCCGACGAGCAGGTGGTACAGCAGCGCGAAGAAGGACCGCTGGGCGGTCTTGATCTCCGGCGGCAGTTCCCTTCGGCGTGGCGTCGGCGGGAGAAGCCGGCCTGGACCTTGGGCACGCCGTAGACGAGGTGGGTGAGCCCGTCCAGGGGACCAGTGGTCGGCGAGTCCGTCGAGCAGCAGCCGCAGCGAGGCCCGGCCCTGTTCGTCGAGGGACTTCAGCAGTTCGGCGTCCGGCTCGGCGCGGACGATGGTGCGCTGGTCGGCGGGGACGTGCGTGTTGATCCACGCCTCGGCCTTGTCGTACCGCGGCCGGGCCTCTTCGAGCCCGCCCAGCGGGTCGGCCGGGTCCAGCTCGCTGAGGATGCGCAGCGCCTGGTCCTCGTGTCCGGCGGTGATGTCGGCGACGGAGGCGAGCGTGCGGTACGGCAGCGGCCTGGGCGTCCTCGGCAGCTCGCCGGCGGGCCGTGCGGACGGCGCGCGAGTGGGCGGCGACGTCGGCGGGCAGGGGCGCTGCCGTCGGCGACCTTGGCGTCGAGGCGGTCCCACTCGTCGTAGAGCCGCTGGATCTCCTGGGTCGAAGGCGATCTTGAAGGACTGGTTGGGCCGGCGGCGGGCGTACAGCCAGCGCAGGAGCTGCGGCTCCATGATCTGGAGCGCGTCGGCCGGGGTGGGCACCCCGCCCTTGGACGAGGACATCTTGGCCATGCCGCTGATGCCGACGAAGGCGTACATCGGCCTGATCGGCTGCTCGCCGCCGGAGATGCCGACGATCTGCTCGCCGACCTGGAACGACTGAGCCGGGAGACGAGTGGTCGACACCGCTCGGCTCGAAGATCACGCCCTCGTAGGCCCAGCGCATCGGCCAGTCGACCTTCCAGACCAGCTTGCCGCGGTTGAACTCGCTGAGCCGGACCGTCTCGGAGAAGCCGCACTCGGTGCAGGCGTAGGTCAGCTCGGTCGAGTCGTCGTCGTACGAGGTGACCGTGGTGAGGTCCTTCTCGCAGTTGCCGCAGTACGGTTTGTACGGGAAGTATCCGGCGGCCGAGCCCGAGCCGTCGTCCTCGGCGGCGGCGCCGGAGCCCTCGGCGGCCTCCAGCTCGGCCTCGTCGACGGGCTTCTGCGACTTCTTGCCGGCCGTCTTCGGCTTGGTCCGGTACTGGGCGAGGATCGCGTCGATGTCCCGCCGGTGCTTCATGGCGTGCAGGATCTGCTCGCGGTAGACACCGGAGGTGTACTGCGCGGTCTGGCTGATCCCGTCGAACTCCACGCCCATCTCGGCGAGCGAGGCGGTCATCGCGGCCTTGAAGTGCTCGGCCCAGTTCGGGTGCGCGGAGCCCTTCGGGGCCGGGACGGAGGTGAGGGGCTTGCCGATGTGCTCGGCCCACGACTCGTCGACCCCGGAGATGCCGGCCGGCACCTTGCGGTAGCGGTCGTAGTCGTCCCAGGGAGATGAGGTGCCGCACCTGGTGGCCCCGGCGGCGGACCTCGTCGGCGACCAGGTGCGGGGTCATGACCTCGCGCAGGTTGCCCAGGTGGATGGGACCGGACGGGGAGAGTCCGGACGCGACGACGACGGGTTTGCCCGGGGCACGGCGCTCCGACTCGGCGATGACCTCGTCCGCGAAACGGGAGACCCAGTCGGTGGTCTCTGTGCTCTACCGAGATCGGCACGTCCTCTTCCGAAAGTTCTGCTGAGCAGCCGGACGGTCGCACGGCTGACCGCTCCATTCTCCCAGCCCGGCCCCGCATCCGCGAAAACCGCTTTTCACCGCGTGGGATACTCGGTTTCCGTAGTACTCCAGGAACCCGAGCAGAACGGCAGCCACTCCATGGCCTCGGTCACGTCCCTCAGCGACTCCGTCCAGCAGCACCTCGCGTCCGCGCTCACGGCCACCCGGCCGGAGGCCGCCGGCGCGGACCCGCTGCTGCGACGCACGCGACCGGGCGGACTACCAGGCCAACGGCATCCTCGCCCTGGCCAAGAAGGCCAAGGCGAACCCGCGCGGAGCTGGCGACCGAGGTCGTCTCCGCACATCGTCACCGGCGATCTGATCAAGGACGTCGAGGTCTCCGGGCCCGGCTTCCTAACATCACGATCGGCGACCGGGCGATCACCGGGAACCTCGCCGCGCGGTACGCGGACGACACCGGCCGCCTCGGCGTCCCGCACGCCGAGCACCCCGGCACCACGGTGATCGACTACGCCCAGCCGAACGTGGCGAAGGAGATGCACGTCGGCCACCTGCGCCTGGCGGTGATCGGCGACTCGGTCGCCCAGCTGCTGGAGTTCACCGGCGAGAGCGTCGTGCGCCGGCACCACATCGGCGACTGGGGCACCCAGTTCGGCATGCTCATCCAGTACCTGGAGGAGCACCCGCAACGAGCTGGACCACGAGGCCGGCGAGGTGAGCGGCGAGGAGGCGATGTCCAACCTCGACCGCCTCTACAAGGCCGCGCGCAGGCACTTCGACTCGACGAGGAGTTCAAGACGCGGGCGCGGCGCCGGGTGGTCGACCTCCAGGCCGGGGACCCGAAGACGCTCGCCGCGTGGCAGAAGTTCGTCGACGAGTCGAAGATCTACTTCTTCTCCGTCTTCGAGAAGCTGGACATGGAGATCCGCGACGCCGACATCGTCGGCGAGTCCGGCTACAACGACATGCTGGCCGAGACCTGCCGGATGCTGGAGGAGTCGGGCGTCGCCGTCCGCTCCGAGGGCGCGCTGTGCGTCTTCTTCGAGGGACGTCAAGGGCCCGGACGGCAACCAGGTCCCGCTGATCGTGCAGAAGTCGGACGGCGGCTGCGGCTACGCGGCCACCGACCTTCTCCGCGATCCGCGACCGCGTCTTCAACCTGAAGGCGGACACGCTGCTGTACGTGGTCGACGCCCGCCAGTCCCTGCACTTCAAGATGGTCTTCGAGACCACCCGCCGGGCCGGCTGGCTGAACGAGGACGTGACGGCGCAGCAGTTGGCCTTCGGCACGGTCCTCCGGCAAGGACGGCAAGCCGTTCAAGACCCGTGCGGGTGAGACGGTCCGCCTGGTCGACCTCCTCGACGAGGCGATCGACCGCGCGTCCGCCGTCGTCCGGGAGAAGGCGCAGGACCTGTCCGAGCAGGAGATCGCCGAGCGGGGCACCCAGGTGGGCATCGGCGCGGTGAAGTACGCGGACCTGTCGACGTCGGCGAACCGGGACTACAAGTTCGACCTGGACCAGATGGTCTCGCTGAACGGTGACACGTCCGTCTACCTCCAGTACGCCTACGCCCGGATCCAGTCGATCCTGCGCAAGGCCGGCGACGTACGCCCCGCCCACCACCGGAGCTGGAGCTGCACGAGGCGGAGCGCGCCCTCGGCCTGCACCTCGACGCCTTCGCGGGAGACGGTGGCGGAGGCGGCCCGCGAGTACGCCCTGCACAAGCTGACGGCGTACCTCTACCAGCTGGCGTCCCTGTTCACGTCGTTCTACGACAAGTGCCCGGTAATCAAGCCGGCGCCGCCGCAGGACGTGGCGGAGAACCGCCTGTTCCTGTCCGACGTCACGGCCCGCACGTGCACCGGGGCATGGCCCTGCTGGGCATCCGGACCCTCCGAGCGGCTCTGACCCCTCGCCCCGGCCGCCTACACCCCGGCCGCCCTCACCCCAGTAGCGTCCGGCCCTCGGGCACGTCGATGCCGAAGTCCGCCACCAGCACCCGGCGGGCTTCGGCCAGGTGCGGCCGCGGGTCGCCGGGGATCTCGACCAGGAGGGCCGTGTGGGTGCGCGGGGCGGTCCTCGAAGCGGTCGGCACCGACGACGACCCGGGCGGTCAGCCGGGTCACCCGGAACCCCAGCGCCTCCAGGGCCGCCGCATGGCCTCACCGTACGTGCGGGTGCGGCGTCCCCGCCTCGGCTCTTGGACCTGGGCCGGGGCCTACGACTCCCGCCCCGCCTCCCGCAGTCCCTCCCCCAGTCGCCGCAGTCCCTCCGCGATCTCGTCCGGCGTCTGCGTGACGAAGCACAACCGCAGCGTGGCGCGGTCGGGTTCACCGGCGTGGAAGGGGGCGCCGGGGACGTACGCGACGTCGTGCCGGACCACCCGGGGAGCAGGGCCGTGGTGTCGTACCGCCCGGCAGGCGCGCCCACAGGAACATGCCGCCCTCGGGGCGGGTCCACGCCGACCCCGCCGGGAGCGCGTCCGCCAGCCCCGCGAGCATGGCGTCCCGGCGTGCGCCGTAGGCGGCGGCGACGCGCGTGACGTGCGCGTCCAGGTCCCGGTCGGCCAGGTACCGGGCGGCGGCCAGCTGGTTGACGGTCGGGGTGTGCAGGTCGGCGGCCTGCTTGGCCACCCCACAGGCCCGGCGCAGTTCGGCGGGCCCCCGCAGCCAGCCGAGGCGCAGGCCGGGTGCCACGACCTTGGAGAAGGACTTGGAGCAGGACGGTCCGGTCCCGGGCCCCGCCGTAGGAGGCGATCCACGGCACCCGCTCGCCCTCGAAACGCAGCTCGCCGTACGGGTCGTCCTCGACGATCCACAGCCCGCACCGGCCGGCGACCTCGGCCACGGCTGCACGGCGGGCGGCCGGCATGGTGCGGCCGGTGGGGTTCTGGAAGGTGGGGACGGTGTAGAGCAGCTTGGGGCGCTGCGCAGCACCAGTTCCGCCAGCGCCTCGGGGTCGATCCCGTCCTCGTCCCCGGGCACGGCGACTACCCGTGCGCCCGCGAAGCCGAAGGCCTGGAGCGCGGCCAGGTAGCAGGGGCTCTCGACGAGGACGGTGTCGCCGGGTTCGAGCAGGGCGGTGGCGAGCAGCGACATGGCGCCTGCTGCGAGCCGGTGGTGACGAGGATGTCGTCGGCGTCGGTGTCCAGTCCGCGCGCGGAGGTGGGCGGCGAGCGCGGCCCGCAGGACGGCTTTCGCCCTCGGTGGTGGAGTACTGCAGCGCCCGCGCCGGCACCCTCGGCGAGGACGTCCCGGTACGCGGCGGCGATGCCCTCCGCGTCGAACAGGCCGGCAGCCCGCCCGCGAAGTTGATCACCTCGGGGCGGGCGGTGACGGCGAGGATGTCCCGTACGGGCGAACCGCCGATCGACCGGGTCCGCGCGGCGAGCGGCGGCAGGGCGGCGGACGGGGCGGGCGCGTTCTCAGTCACGGTCATGCCCGCACCCTAAGTAAGTACGTGCCGTTTACAGGCGACTTTCCGCGATCCGGACACCCGTGCGACCGCCGGGCCGTCAGCCCTTGACGGCAAGGCCCCCGTACACGTTGATGTCGGCGTCCGTGACGTCGTTGATGTCCTTGTAGCGGACCTTCTCGATGTCGTCGAGACCCGCGAGGTAGGACTCCTCGGGTTGCTCGCACCGGCGCCGCGTGGTCCGGACGCCAGTGGTGCACCGGTACGACACCCGGCTCGGCGAGCTCCAGCCCGGTCTCCGTGAAGAAGCGTTCGACGTCCTTGTGGGAGCGCAGCACGAAGGTGAAGCCCCGCTCCGTGTACGTCCGCTGGACCGCGCGGATGTTCTCCGGGTTGAGGTCCTCGGTGAGGTGGCTGAGGACGAGCCGGCTGCCGGCGGGCAGCGCGTCCATCAGCTCGCGGACGATCGGGTACGCCTCCTCGTCCTCGACGAAGTGCAGGACGGCGACGAGGCAGAGGGCGACCGGCCGGTCGAAGTCGAGGGTCCGCGCGGCCTGTTCGAGGATCCGCGCCGGGCTCTTCAGGTCGGCGTCGACGTAGTCCGTACGTCCCTCGGGACCGCTGGTGAGCAGGGCGCGGGCGTGGGCGAGGACGACCGGGTCGTTGTCGACGTAGACCACCCTCTACTCGGGTGCGGTGCGCTGGGCGATCTGGTGCACGTTCTCCGAGGTCGGCAGGCCGGTGCCGATGTCGAGGAACTGGCGGATGCCGTGCTCCTCGGCCAGCGTGGTGACCGCGCGGCGCAGGAAGTCGCGGTTGTGCCGTACGTCCAGGTAGCCGCGCGGGTTGGCGGCGAGCCCGGCGGCGGCCGCGTCGCGGTCCGCGGGGTAGTGGTCCTTGCCGCCGAGGAAGACGTCGTAGACACGGGCCGGGTGCGCCTTGCTGCTGTCGATCCTCCTTCTCAAGCTCCGCGGGGTCCTGGCTGAGGGCGTCACCGGGCATGGGCGTCTCCTGACGAAGAGAACCGGGAGTGGTGGCCAACAACCTAGCCGCAGCCACGACTTGGCGGCGATGCGGCACCCGTGCCCGGCCCGTCTCAGTCACCCTCGACCCGCCCCCAGCCGTCGCCGCCGAGGGGGTACGCATAGTAGGAGCTGTCCCGGGAGGCGCTGGTGCGGAACGGCTTGCCGTGGTCGTCGACGCGCACGGTGCCCTGCCGGGCGCCGCTGGACCACTCCAGCTCCAGGTACCAGCTGACGTCGTGGCCGCTGGTGTGCGCGTTGACCTTGAACACCTCGGGGTCGGACTCGCTGACGCTGTACGGGAAGTCGCGCTGTCCGGAGACCGGCGTCACCAGGGGGTTGGCCAGGTCGAGGGAGACGTCGAAGGACCCGGTGTCCACCAGGCCGCCGCAGCCGTTGCCCATCACGTACTAGCTTCCAGTCCAGCGCCGGCTCACTGCTCACCACGCGGACGTGCAGGTCCTTCAGGACCACCGTCTCCGCCCCGGTGCCCTGCACGGTGAGGACGGCCATCTGCCGGTTCGCGGAGACCGCGCCGAGGGGGGTGGCCCAGCCGACCGCGTCCTGCTGGGCGGGCGGCTCCGGCACGTTCTGCGGACTGCGGTCGATCAGGAAGGCGTGCTCGCAGGGCACGTCCCAGTGGTACGGGGTGGTCGACACGGTGAGCACGGGGCCGTCGGCGGGTGCGCGGCGGCTCGGCGTGGCCGCGCCCGGCCGCGGCGCGGACGCGGACGCGGAGGGTGACCCCGATCCGGACGCGGACGCGGACCCGGACGGCGACGAGGAGGCGCTCGCGCTCGGGGACGCCGACCCGGTGGTCGCGGTCCCGGACACCGACGCGGAGGTCCCCTCGGCCGCCCCGGCGGACCGTGCCGCCCGCCGCCGTCGGTGCCCGACACGAGGTTCGCCACGAGCGCCACGGCAGCGCTGACGGCGACGACGCCGGTCGCGGCGTAGAGCGCGGAGCGCGGGACCCCGGCGACGGGGCGGGGCGGGTTCGGCGGGCGTGGGCGGGGCGGTTGGGGCGTCGGGGGCGGTCGGAGCGGGCGTTGCCGACGGTGCGTTCTCCGCCGCGACGGAGACGGCGGCCTCCTCCCTCTCCTCCTCCCCCTTCTCCTCGGTCTCCCTCTCCTCGGCCCCCTCCTTCTTACGCCGCGCAGCTCGTGCGCGGATCCAGCGGCGGTGGAGTTCGAGCAGTTCCTCGGGGGTCGCCCGGCATACCCGCGCGAGGCGTTCGACGGGCGCGAACTCGGTGGGCACGACCTCCCCGCTGACGTATCGGTGGAGGGTCGACGCACTCATGTGCAGCCGCTTGCCCAGTGCCCCGTAGCTGAGCCCGGACCGCTCCTTCAGCTCCCGCAGCAGTACCGCGAAGTCGTCCCCCGCCACCCGTTCCTCCCTCTTCCCGTATCCCCGTACGGCGTCCCAGCGGGACACCGTTCCCGCAGGTCAGAGCCGCTCCCGGCGTCCCAGTGTCCCGCATGTCCCGGGACCACTGGCGACCGGGACGGACCCGGACCCAAGCTGTGGTCATCCAAGCAGCCGCTCCCGGCGAACGGTCGAGCGGCTCACCTCCACTCCACCCGAAGGGATCTCTCATGTCCGCACGCACCACCCGCCGCACCCGCCTGTTCGCCGCCACGACGGTCGCACTGGCCGCACTCGCCCTGACGGCCTGCGAGGGCGACGGATCGGACACGGGCGCCCCGGCCGGGTCCTCCTCCGTCCCGGCCGGCGACCAGGCTAAGCCCTCCACCGGCGGAAGCGAGTCGGACGGCGAAAGGAACGGACGCCGCGAACGGCTCCACCGGCGGCGGCGCCGCCACGAGCACGGGCTCGTCGGACACCGGCGCGTCGGACACCGGCGCGTCGGACACCGACGGCCAGGACGACGGGAACATGCCCGGAAAGTGCTCCGCCTCCGACGTGAAGATCACCGCGACGAAGGTGTCCCGCCCCCTCAACCTACCTCCTGCTGACCGCCACCAACACCGGCTCGAAGACTGCATGCGCCCGCCGTACCCTGGCGGCGCGCTCCGGTGAGGCCCAGTCCGTGCCGCCGGTGGCGGAGGCGACCAAGCCTGCAGTCGCTGACCGGCGTGGAGCCCGGCAAGTCCGGTTACGCCGGCGTGTTGCTGTCGTCCGGCGACGGCAGCGGCGAGAACGGCTACGAGACGAACACCCTGACGATCCCGTTCGAGGACGGCTCCATCGCCACGGTCTCCCTGCCGTCCGGCGGCGTGTACGTCGACACCGCGCTGACGGTCACCTACTGGCAGACCAGCATGGACGGTGCCCTCGGGTACTGAAGGGGTGCCCACACGCCACGCACCCCCTGCGCGAAGCACCGGGCGAGGTCGCCGCTCAGCGCAGCGTGCGAGGCGACCTCGGTGGCCAGTAGGTCAGGATGTTGCGCGCGCCGGCCCGCTTGATGCCGGTGAGCGCCTCCAGGATGGCCCGGTCGCGGTCGATCCAGCCCTTCTCGGCGGCGGCCTCGATCATCGAGTACTCGCCGGAGATCTGGTAGGCGGCGACGGGCACGTCCGCGGCCTCGGCGACCTTGGCCAGGATGTCGAGGTAGGGGCCGGCCGGCTTGACCATCACCATGTCGGCGCCCTCCTCCAGGTCGAGGGCCAGCTCCCCGCATCGCGTCCCGCACGTTGGCGGCGTCCTGCTGGTAGGTCTTCCGGTCCCCCCTGAGCGAGGACCCGACGGCCTCCCGGAAAGGCCCGTAGAAGGCGGACGCGTACTTGACGGTGTAGGCGAGGATCGCGACGTCCTCGCGCCCGATCTGGTCGAGGGCGTCACGTACGACCCCGACCTGACCGTCCATCATCCCGCTGGGCCCGACCGCATGAGCACCCGCGTCGGCCTGCACCTGCGCCATCTCGGCGTACCGCTCAAGGGTGGCGTCGTTGTCGACCCGCCCCTGAGCGTCCAGCACCCCGCAGTGCCCGTGGTCGGTGAACTCGTCGAGGCACAGGTCGGACATGACGAGCAGCTCGTCCCCGACCTCGGCCCGCACGTCCCTCAGCGCGACCTGCAGGATCCCGTCCGGGTCGGTCCCCGCCGTCCCGGCCGCGTCCTTCTTCGCATCCTCCGGCACCCCGAAGAGCATGATCCCGGAGACCCCCGCCTCGACCGCCTCCGCGGCGGCCTTCTTCAGCGTGTCCCGGGTGTGCTGCACGACCCCGGGCATCGCCGCGATCGGCACCGGCTCGCTGACGCCCTCGCGTACGAAGGCGGGGAGGGATGAGGTCGGCGGGGTGCAGCCGGGTCTCGGCGACCATCCGACGCATGACGGGAGTGGTCCGCAGCCGCCGGGGCCGGGTGCCGGGAAAGGATCCGTACGTCGACATACCTCCTACGCTACGCCCGCCCCACCCGTGCCTTTGCCGACGGGAAGTCGGCCCACGCGGCCCCTGTCCTGAAGCCGACCGGCCACCGCGAGGGGCCCGGACGTCCGGGTCAGGGCATGACCGGCGGCCACGGCACGTCGGCCAGCAAGGGGAGCAGCACGTCCTCCTCGTAGTCGAGGTGCGCGTTCAGCTCCGCGGACATCGCCGCCAGTTCCGTACGGAAGCGCTGCGGGTCGGCGATGGCGATGCCGGCCAGCAGGTCCGCCAGGGCGCCCTGGATGCGGGCGACCGTGCGGTGTTCGGCGTCGAGCCGGTCGAAGACGTCGGTCAGGTGGGGGTGGTGGCGGGCGATGCCCGGGAACAAGTGCCCGTCCTCACTCTCGTGATGGAACTCCAACGCCTGGCAGAACGCCAGGGCACCGCTGCCGGACCTCCAGCCCGAGCCCCGGCACCGGCGCCGCACCGGCACCCCGGTGCGCGGCCCGTGCGGCGAAATGGGCGTCGGTCTCCGCCCGCACCTGGCGCAACTGGCCGCGCAGCCGGGTGTGGACCTCCATGACCTTGTCGGCGAGGGTGCGGACCTCGCCGGGCCCCTCCCAGTCGTCGGGCTCGGCGCCCTGCAGCACCACGACCGGCAGCAGCCGGTCGGTCCCGGCCTGGTAGTCGCCGTAACCGGGCGCCGCGCGCACGACGTGGGCGAACAACTCCTCGCGCCGGGCGCCTTCGGCGGGCACGGCGAGAGCCTGGAAGGTCCGGGTGCCGACCTCCACCTCGACCATGGGACGGGCGAGCAGGTTGTGGTACCAGCCGGGATGCCGCGGGCCACCGAGGTTGGACCCGACGACGAGGGAGGGAGTCCCCGTGCCGGACGTAACCGAGGGCGTGGTCCGCGCGGCTCCCGACCGCGCGCCGGTGGTCGTCAGCAGGAGCAGGTCCTCACCCTCGAAGGGGCCGCCGACCTTCCCCGTTGGCGCGGAACTCGTCGATGACGGACTGCTGGAAAGCCTGGATGGATTCGGAAGGCTCGGAAGAATCGGAAGGCCGGGAAGGCTGAAAAGACGTGGGCATACGGTTCTGTGTCTCCAGGACGGCAGGCGCGGCAGGCGTACGGTGCCGGAAAAGGGCGAAGCGAGAAGGACGACGACGATGCGAACGCGCTACGTCGTGTCAGGGCGCGGAGCAGGAACTCATCACGTACCCCTTGAAAGAGGGCGCTCGCCCGATCGCCGGCCGGCCCACTGCTCTTTGACCGGCGCCACGCGGCACCGCCCTCGTTACACGCACCCTCCGGCGCCTGTCAACGCACGCGGCTCCGACCCGGACGACGTGCTTGCGCGGACCCCGCCGGCCTCCAGAGCCCGGTGCGCGTCGGCGACACGGTCGAGAGGGTGGGCCGTGTCCACGACGGGGACGATGTCGCCGCGCTCCGCGTAGCGGGTGACCTCGCTCAGCAGCGCTGTGTCGGGGTTGCCGCTGAAGGCCGGATGCGTCCCCTGCCGTGCACGGTGGAGGCGAGGACCGTGCCGAGGCCGGCCAGGGGCCGGTCGAGGTCGATGCTGACGGCCACCATGCGCCCCGCCGGAGCCAGCAGCCGGCGGATCCGGGACTGCTCGGTGCCGACCGTGTCCACGATGACGTCGAAGCGGCCGAGCCCGGAGAGCGGAGTCGCCCGGTGGTCCAGCGCCTCGTCGGCGCCCAGGCCGCGTACGAAGTCGAGGTTCTTCCCGCCCGCGAGAGCGACGACGTGCGCACCCGAAGAGCCGGCCGATCTGGACGGTGACGCTGCCGACGCCCCCGCTGCCGCCGCGCACCAGGAGCCGCTCACCGGGCTGGAGGGCAGCCTTGTCGCGCAGGGCGGTCACGCCGTGGTCCCGCCCGCGAGCAGCGAAACGGCCTGCTCCGGGGTGAGGTTCTCCGGCGCGGGCGCGATATGGCGAGCGCTTACGGCGCGTGGCTCGGCCATGCTGCCGGTCCTGCGCCCCAGCAGCCCCCATACCCGGTCCCCGCACGCACCCCGGCGACCGAGGACCCGACCTCGGTCACCTCTCCCCGCGAAGTCGATGCCGCTCGCCTTGGGGAAGGCGCGGCCGGTCACCAGGCGCACCTTCCCGGTCCGGTCGGAGCAGGTCGCCGCCGTTGACACCGGCGGCGCGCACCCGCACCAGCACCTGCTCGGGGCTGATGACGGGTACGGGCCGCCTGCCGACGTAGAGGACGTCCGGGGGGCCGAAACGGTCGAAGAGGACCGCGTTCATCTCGCTCATGTCTTGTCCCATATCGCGTTCGGGGAGCGCGGGCACCGCTCGCACCCGCTGCTACGCTCATACTGGGCCCGTAAGTGGACGACATCCTCCACTTCGTCGGAAGTGAGAAACATGCCTGATCAGACCTCTCACAAACCCCCGAGCACACCGCCGGAGTGCCCCGGCGGATCGGGATCTGCGCGCCGACGCCCGCCGCAACCGCGAACGCGTCCTGGAGGCCGCCCGCGAGACGTTCGCGGCCCAGGGCGTCGACGCCCCCATGAGCGCCGTCGCCCGCCGAGCCGGCGTCGGCGTCGCCACCCTCTACCGGCGCTTCCCGACCCGCTCCGCGCTCGTCACCGCCGCCTTCACCGAACAGCTCTCGCTGTGCGCGTCCGCTCTCGACGAGGCCCTCGCCGACCCCGACCCGGGGCACGGCCTGTACACGCTCCTCGAGGAAGGTGTGCACCACGCTGGTGACCGACCGCGGCTTCGAGACCGTACTCATGGCCCGCTTCCCCGAAGCGCTCGACTACGACAAGGAACGCGCCTGCGCCGAGGAAGGCCTGGCCCGCCTGGTCCGACGTGCCCGCGAGGCCGGACAGCTCCGCGAGGACTTCGATCCCGCGGACATCGCGCTCCTCCTCCCTGGCCGTCACCGGCCTCGCCGGCCAACCCCGCGAAACCGCCCTGGCCGCCTCGCGCCGCCTGCTCACCTACCTCTTCCAGGCCTTCCGGCCACCGCCCCCCGGCCGCCCGGCCCCGCTGCCGCCTGCCCCACCGATGAGCCTGGGCGCGGTGCACCGGCCGACGGGACGCCCGTAGGCACGCTCCGGAAACCGGCGGTAGCGACAGCGAGGCGGGGCGCCCCCGAAGGAACGCCCCGCCTCACCTCGCTTCACCTCACGTGGAGGACCGCCGCCTCCGCGCCCCCGGCCGCCGCTCGCTCGGCCGCGTCACCGGATCCCCGGCCTCCAGGGCCGACGCGCGGCGCCGCAGGTGAAGTCGGCCAGGGCCTCCGCCAGCTTGTGGACGGACGGCTCGGGAGCCATGACGTCCACCCGCAGACCGTGCTCCTCGGCCGTCTTGGCGGTCGCCGGGCCGATGCACGCGATCACCGTCACGT
This sequence comes from Streptomyces thinghirensis, assembly GCA_021502835.1. The sequence goes on along the minus strand of JAKFGP010000054.1, from coordinate 21,101 downwards.
TGTGCGGCTTGCCGGCGATGCCGACCAGGTTCCGCACCGTGGACGACGACGTGAACAGCACCGCGTCGAAGCCGCCGCCCTTGATGGCCTCCCGCGTCGTGGCCGGCGGCGGCGAGGCGCGCACCGTCCGGTAGGCGGTGACGTCGTCGACCTCCCAGCCCAGCTCGATCAGCCCGGCGACCAGCGTCTCGGTCGCGATGTCGGCGCGGGGCAGGAAGACACGGTCGATCGGGTCGAAGACCGGGTCGTACGGCGGCCAGTCCTCCAGCAGACCGGCGGCCGACTGCTCACCGCTCGGCACCAGGTCGGGCTTCACGCCGAAGGCGATGAGGGCCTTCGCCGTCTGCTCGCCCACCGCGGCGACCTTGATGCCCGCGAAGGCACGGGCGTCCAGCCCGTACTCCTCGAACTTCTCCCGGACCGCCTTCACGGCGTTGACCGACGTGAACGCGATCCACTCGTAGCGGCCCGTCACCAGGCCCTTGACCGCCCGCTCCATCTGCTGGGGCGTGCGCGGCGGCTCGACGGCGATGGTCGGGACCTCGCTCGGCACGGCGCCGTACGAGCGCAGCTGGTCGGAGAGCGACGCCGCCTGCTCCTTCGTGCGCGGCACGAGGACCTTCCAGCCGAACAGCGGCTTGGACTCGAACCACGACAGCTGGTCGCGCCGGGCGGAGGCGGAACGCTCGCCGACCACGGCTATCACCGGCCGGCCACCGTCCGGGGACGGCAGCACCTTGGCCTGCTTCAGCGTCTGCGCGACCGTGCCGAGGGTGGCGGACCAGGTGCGCTGCCGGGTCGTCGTACCGGCGATCGTCACCGTCATCGGGGTGTCCGGCTTGCGGCCGGCCGACCAGCTCACCGGCGGCCGCGGCCACCGAGTCGAGCGTCGTCGACACGACGACCGTCCCGTCGGAGGCACCGACCTCAGTCCAGCAGCGGTCCGACGCCGTACGGGCGTCCACGAACCGCACGTCGGCGCCCCTCGGCGTCCCGCAGCGGCACACCGGCGTACGCGGGCACGCCGACGGCGTTCGCGATACCGGGGACGACCTCGAAGGGCACGCCGGCGCGCGCGCACGCCAGCATCTCCTCGGCGGCGTACGTGTCGAGCCCGGGGTCCCCGGTCACCGCACGCACGACCCGCCTGCCGCCCCCGCGCGGCCCTCCATGACAAGATGTGCGGCATCCCGCACGGCGGGGACGCCCGAGGTAGTCGACGCACCGTCAACTACCTTCAGCTGGGGCGCGCCTGTGCCCGGATCCGACGGATCGGCATCCGTGTGCACTTCCGACACGCCCTGCCTCGCGTGCGTGCGTACGACGTCGAGCACCTCGTGCTCGGCGACGAGGACGTCCGCGTGCGCCAGTGCCTCCACGGCGCGCAGAGTCAGCAGTCCCGGATCTCCGGGTCCGGCACCGAGGAAGGTGACGTGCCCTTGTTCCGGACCGGCGGGAAAGGTGGTGGGGCTCAATGTGCTCGCTCCCCCATCAGACCGGCCGCGCCCTGGGCGAGCATCTCGGTGGCGAGTTCGCGACCGAGTGCCAGTGCCGCCTCGTGCGTTTCAGGCACGGGACCGGTGGTGGACAGCTGCACCAGCGTCGAGCCGTCGGTCGTGCCGACGACGCCGCGCAGGCGCATTTCCTTGACAATCTGCCCGTCGGCCAGGAGGTCGGCAAGCGCGCCCACCGGGGCGCTGCAGCCGGCCTCCAGGGCGGCGAGCAGTGACCGCTCGGCCGTTACGGCGACCCGCGTGAACGGGTCGTCGAGTTCGGCGAGCGCGGCGATCAACTCCGTGTTGTCCGCGGTGCATTCGATCGCCAGTGCCCCTGGCCGGGGGCGGGCAGAACCGTGTCGACCGACAGGAAGTCGGTCACCTCGTCGATGCGGCCCACCCGGTTCAGCCCGGCGGCGGCCAGCACGACCGCGTCGAGCTCGCCGCTGCGGACGTACCCGATGCGGGTGTCGACGTTGCCCCGGATCGGGACCGTCTCGATCTCCATCCCGTGGGTGCGGGCGTACGCGTTCAGCTGCGCCATGCGCCGCGGCGCGCCCGCACCTATCCGCGCCCCGCGGGCAGGTCGGTGAGCTTGCGCGCGTCCCGGGCGACGACCACGTCCCGCGGGTCCTCGCGCTCGGAACGGCGGCCACCACCAAGCCCTCGTGCTGCGCGGTGGGGGAGGTCCTTGAGCGAGTGAACCGCGAAGTCCACCTCACCCCGCAGCAGCGCCTCACGCAGCGCGGCCACGAACACGCCCGTGCCGCCGATCTGCGCGAGCGCCTCGCGGGGAGACATCCGTTACGTGGTGATCTCGACCAGCTCAACGGGCCGACCGGTCACCTGGCTCACGGCCGTCCGCCACCTGCCCGGACTGGGCCATGGCGAGCTTACTTCGCCTGGTCCCCAGCCTCGAGTGCCTTCTCAGTCATGCCGGCCCTCGGTTCTTCTCAGTGCTGTTCTCGGCGCGGGAGACGGAGGCCACCGTCTCGGGGTCGAGGTCGAACAGGGTGCGCAGCGCGTCCGCGTACCCGGCACCGCCGGGCTCGGCGGCGAGCTGCCTTGGACCGTCGGCGCGTGCAGCAGTTTGTCGACCACACGCTTGACGGTCTGGGTGATCTCGGCGCGGTGTTTGTCGTCGAGGGACGGCAGCCGTCCCTCCAGCCGGGCGATCTCGCCCGCCACGACGTCGGCGGCCATGCTGCGCAGCGCGACCACGGTGGGCGTGATGTGCGCGGCCCGCAGGGCCGCCCCGAACGCGGCGACCTCGTCGGCCACGATCCGGCGGACCATGTCGACGTCGGCGGCCATCGGTGCGTCGGCCGACGCGTCGGCGAGCGACTCGATGTCCACCAGGCGTACCCCGGCCAGCCGGTGCACGGCGGCGTCGATGTCGCGCGGCATGGCGAGGTCGAGCAGGAAGAGCACCGGCTGCGGGCGCGGCACCTCGGCGACCGGCTCGGGCCGCCGCCGCTCGGGATGCGCCCCACACTCGCGGCCGTCGCGGCGAGCGCGGTGATCAGCTCGGCGTCCGCCTCGGCGCCCGGCCGCCCGGCCTCGCGCGTCCGGTCCGCGACCGCGCCGCCTGGCGGCCCAGGCCCCGTGCTGCTCCAGCGTCGCCGCGTCCATGCCGGCCACGGCGGCCTCCCCCATGACGGAGAAGCCGGTCGGCACGGAGGACAGGTCGAGCGGACAGTTCTCGTCCGTACCGGCGCCCGGCACAGGCGCTTCGGCCGCCTCCCGTACGACGCCGACGGCGGCGTCCGCCCCGGAGGGCACGTCGCCGAACTCGGCGGCGGGGGCGCCCGTACGGCGCTCCACCGTGGCCGCCACGGCGTCGGCCGTGAGGACGATCCCGGTCGCGCCGGTGCAGGAGACGGCCACGTCGGCACGTGTCAGCTCGACCGGCACCGAGTCCATCGGTACCGCGCGGGCCAGCACGTCCGTGTCGTCGCCCTCGGAGAGGATCTGCGCGAGGCGCTCGGCGCGCGTTCGAAGGTGCGGTTGGCCACGACGATCTCGGCGACCCCGGCCCGCGCCAGCGTGGCGGCGGCCAGCGAGGACATCGAGCCGGCGCCGATGACCAGGGCCTTCTTGCCCCGCGCCCACTGCTGGACGTCGGCTCCCGCGGACAGCTGCTCCAGGCCGAAGGTGACCAGGGACTGCCCGGCGCGGTCGATGCCGGTCTCGGAGTGGGCCCGCTTGCCGACGCGCAGCGCCTGCTGGAACAGGTCGTTCAGGAGCCGGCCGGCGGTGTGCAGGTCCTGCGCCCGGGCCAGGGAGTCCTTTATCTGCCCGAGGATCTGGCCCTCGCCCACCACCATCGAGTCGAGCCCGCAGGCCACCGAGAACAGGTGGTGGACGGCCCGGTCCTCGTAGTGCACATAAAGATAAGGAGTGAGCTCCTCCAGGCCGACCCCGCTGTGCTGGGCGAGCAGCGTGGACAGCTCGGCGACACCGGCGTGGAACTTGTCCACGTCGGCGTACAACTCGATGCGGTTGCAGGTGGCCAGGACCGCGGCCTCGGTGGCCGGTTCGGCGGCGACCGTGTCCTGCAACAGCTTGAGCTGCGCGTCCGCGCTCAGGGACGCCCGCTCCAGCACGCTGACCGGCGCGCTGCGGTGGCTCAGTCCGACGACGAGGAGGCCTATGCCGGCATCACGGCGGGCACGTCCCCGTCGGGTCCCTGGTCGGTGGAGGGGCGCTGCTTGCGGGCGACGGCGGGCGGCACGACACCGGCGTCGGCCGCGGCCTCCTCGCCCGCCTTGCGCTGCTCGTGGAAGGCGAGGATCTGCAGCTCGATGGAGAGGTCGACCTTGCGCACGTCGACGCCCTCGGGGACGCTCAGCACGGTCGGCGCGAAGTTGAGGATGGAGGTGACACCGGCGGCCACGAGCCTGTCGCAGACCTGCTGGGCGGCACCGGCGGGGTCGCGATCACGCCGATCGAGACACCGTCGTCCTGGATGATCTTCTCCAGCTCGTCGGTGTGCTGCACCGGGATACCGGCGACGGGCTTTCCGGCCATTGACGGATCGGCGTCGATCAGCGCGGCGACGCGGAAACCGCGGGAGGCGAAGCCGCCGTAGTTGGCGAGCGCGGCGCCGAGGTTACCGATACCGACGATCACTACCGGCCAGTCCTGGGTGAGCCCCAGCTCGTGGGAGATCTGGTAGACGAGATACTCGACGTCGTAACCGACGCCCCGGGTCCCGTAGGAGCCGAGGTAGAGAAGTCCTTGCGCAGCTTCGCGGAGTTGACTCCGACCGCGAGCCGCCAGCTCCTCGGAGGAGACCGTGTGGCACCGAGCGCTCGGAGAGCGCGGTGAGGGCGCGGAGGTAACAGCGGAAGCCCAGGCGACGGTGGCCTCGGGAATCCCTCGGCTGCGGGTCGCCGGTCGGTGTGTTCGGCCAGTTGCCACGGTGCTCCTGCGGGTAGGCAGGGCTGTAGGCGGTCATACGTCCCTACATGACCGCCCCGTCGAATGCAGGCTGTGTCTTTGTGAACGCGTGCACAAAGATGGTGTCCGATTTGCCCGGCCAACGTGACCGGGCTCACGCGCTCCCGGCGCACGAACCGGGAACCGGCGCATACGCGTACGCGTTCCTCTCCCATCGAGGGCAAAGCCGCACACGCTCCTCACGATCAACGCCCCCGAGACCAAGTCACCATCGATCCTAAGCGACCATCCGACTACTTGGACTCGTCGGTCAGTGCCTTGCGCAGCCGTTCCTCGTTCACACGCCAGAAGGTGTGCTGCCTGCCGTCGACCAGGACGACCGGGATCTGTTCCCAGTACTCGTCGTGGAGTTGGCGGTCCTGGGTGATGTCCTTCCCCTCCCAGGGGACACCGAGGTCGGCACACACCTTCTCGACGACGAGCTGTGCGTCATCACACAGATGACAGCCGGGTTTGCGGATGAGGGTGACGAGATGGTTCTCGGAGTGCTCATGAGACTGCGCGGGCTGCGGGGCCCCCGGGGTCTGCGGGGACTTTCGGCGGAAGAGGGGACTCATGCCGGCCATTCTCGCGCGCACGGCGGCCTCTGTAACGCGTCGGTCGCCCGGAGTTCACAGCCCCCGAACCTCTCGGCTCCGAAGCCTCCGAACAAACTGGCTATGCTCACGGGCATGGCCGCTCTTCGATGGCTCACCCCCGTAGGCGCTCCGCCACGGCGCGGAGCGTGTTGGCAGGCGAGGCCTCGGCGGAGGCAGCCCGTAAATCCGCCCAGTCCGCACAGGACGCGTCCGCCCCCGACACGGGCGCGGACGTGGAGTTCCCGGTCCACGGCGACGACAGGGCGGCCGCCTTCTTCGACCTCGACAACACCGTGATGCAGGGCGCCGCGATCTTCCACTTCGGCCGGGGCCTGTACAAGCGGAAGTTCTTCGAGACCCGCGACCTCGCCCGGTTCGCCTGGCAGCAGGCGTACTCCGGCTGGCCGGGCTCGAGGACCCGGAGCACATGCAGGACGCCCGCGACTCCGCTTTGTCGATCGTCAAGGGCCACCGTGTCTCCGAGCTGAAGTCGATCGGCGAGGAGATCTACGACGAGTACATGGCCGAGCGGATCTGGCCCGGCACCCGCGCCCTCGCCCAGGCCCACCTGGACGCGGGCCAGGAAGGTCTGGCTGGTCACGGCCGCCCCGGTGGAGATCGCCCAGGTGATCGCCCGCCGCCTGGGCCTGACCGGCGCGCTGGGCACGGTGGCCGAGTCGATCGGCGGCGTCTACACGGGCAAGCTGGTCGGCGAACCGCTGCACGGCCCCGCGAAGGCCGAGGCGGTACGCGCACTGGCGACGGCGGAGTGCCTGGACCTGGACCCGCTCGCGCCGCCTACAGCGACTCCCACAACGACATCCCGATGCTGTCGCTGGTCGGCCACCCCTACGCGATCAACCCGACTCCAAGCTGCGCAAGCACGCCCGCGAGCTGGAGTGGCGCCTGCGCGACTACCGCACCGGCCGCAAGGCGGCCAAGGTCGGCATCCCCGCGGCCGCGGGCGTCGGCGCGGTGGCCGGCGGGACCGCGGCGGCCATCGCGCTGCACCGCCGCCGCCGTTGACCCAATCGGTGTGACGTACCCGCGGGACACCCTCTCCAGTCCACTTTCCTCACATCGACCACAACACGCTCTGTAGTCACAAGGAACCCGAACCGTTCCGGTCATTAACTGATCACTCTTCAGCATCTGATCGAGCGCCAATCGGGCACAGAAGCGACGTAATCGATGATTTGAGCAACTAGGCGTAGCAGTGCCTGCACGAAGCGTTATTCTCCTCAGACGCATTCCGGTGCCCCACCTTCGCTACGACGGGTGAATGGTTCCGTACTGCACGTGATGGAAGCTCTGCCTCTGGGAGTCCCGTGTACCCACACGTCGGGGTTGACGCCTCGGGCCTGGCTACGCTGCGCGCAACGGTCAAATCAGCCCAAGACCTGTTGCGCGGGCTTCGTCCCCACCGCGTATGCCGTCCCCGCCCTCGCCGCGGCCACCGCCCCCGTGGGCCCGTGCTATGCACTGGCCGACGGAAGCGCCGCCGTCGGCAGACGCGCGCGGTCGTCCTCGTCCGGGACCGCCGCCGCAACCACCCACCGCCGCCCCGCCGCGGACAGCGACAGCGCCCGCATGATGGACCTGGTCGAACGCGCCCAGGCCGGCGAGGCCGACGCCTTCGGGCGGCTCTACGACCAGTACAGCGACACCGTGTACCGCTACATCTACTACCGCGTCGGCGGGAAGGCGACGGCCGAGGACCTCACCAGCGAGACCTTCCTGCGGGCCTTGCGGCGCATCGGCACCTTCACCTGGCAGGGCCGCGACTTCGGCGCCTGGCTGGTGACCATCGCCCGCAACCTCGTCGCCGACCACTTCAAGTCCAGCCGCTTCCGGCTGGAGGTCACCACCGGCGAGATGCTCGACGCCAACGAGGTCGAGCGGTCCCCGAGGACTCCGTCCTCGAATCGCTCTCGAACGCCGCCCTGCTGGACGCCGTACGACGGCTCAACCCGCAGCAGCAGGAGTGCGTGACCCTGCGCTTCCTCCAGGGCCTCTCGGTCGCCGAGACCGCGCGCGTCATGGGCAAGAACGAGGGCGCCATCAAGACGCTCCAGTACCGGGCCGTACGCACCCTCGCCCGGCTGCTGCCGGACGACGCACGCTGAGCCCCGGGCGCCCCCGAGGCGCCGCGGACGCACCCCGCCCGCACCCACCCACCTACCGCCGCGACCCTCCGCAATTCCCAAATCACCTTCGGTGAAAGTCGGTTGGGTTCGCGGTCCGATCATCCACCGTCCGTAACCCAAGTGCCGCGCCGCTCGTTGTGCGGGATGCAGGCTCCCTGTGGTCGCTCCCCGACCGACTCCGGATCACACGATCGGGTGGTTCCGATCAGGGGGCGCAACCCTCAGGACCCCCTGGGGAGTCGACCGTCATGACGAGAGGAGGTGCCGCCAGTGATCGCGAACGTATCGGCACACCGGCGGGCGAACGCCTTCGCCCAGGCTCTGGAGGAGCAGTCCGATCCCGGGGCGGCGACCGAGCAGTCCGAAGGACCGGCAGCTGCCGGGGCCACCGCGGAACCGACCGGAGCAGGGTTGTCTCTTGACCCTCGCCACCGGTCTGGAGACGCTGCTCCCCCGGCCACAGCTGGATCCCGAGGTCAAGGTCGTCCAGCGGGCCCAGCTGGTGGCAGCGTTCGAGGCCATGCTGCAAGAGGGCACCGCGGGCGGGGCGGCGGACACTTCGGTCCCGGAGCAACGCCGGGCGCGCGGCACCCACCGGGCGGCCCCGCTGAAGAGGTTCCGGCCGCGCTCGCGGCTGGCCAAGGGCCTCACCGCGGGCGGACTGAGCGTGAGCGTGGCCGCCGGAGCCTTCGGCGGAGTCGCCGCCGCCAGTTCGACGCCCTGCCCGGCGACTCGCTCTACGGCCTCAAGCGCGGCATAGAGGACTTCCGCCTCGGCCTCGCCGAAGGGGACGACGAGCGCGGCCGGGCCCTACCTGGACCTGGCGTCGACCCGGCTGAACGAAGCACGCCGGCTCATGGAACGCGACCGCAGCGGGGGGGGGGGGGGGGGGGGGTGGGTGGGGGGTGGGCGGGCGGGGCTGCCGCCCTCGACCACGAGTCCCTCGGCGAGGTCCGCCGCGCGCTGTCCGGCATGCGGCACGACGCCTCCGAGGGCCATCGCCTACTCAGCGCGGCCTACGCCCGGGATCCCGACTCACTGGCCCCCGGCGCAGGCCCTCTCCGCCTTCTCCCATCCCACCCGGGAGGCCTGGGGAGCACTGCGCGAGCGCCTGCCCGTGCAGCTCGGGGACGTCAGCGAGCAGGTGTCGTCGGTCTTCGACGCCATAGAGGACGACGTGGCACCGCTGCAGTCCATGCTGCCGCAGCCGCCCACCCGGGACGACGACACCGGAGACGGCGGCCGACGGGGCGGCTCCGAGTCGACGACCACCGACACCCCGGGCTCCGGCCACTCGTCGGCCCCCGGCAACGGCGACGACGGTACGTCCGAGCGCGGACGCACGGACAGCGGCAGCCCCAGCGAGTCGACCGACTCCGGCAAGGAGAAGGACGGCCTGCTCGGCGGCGGCACAGGCGGCCTGCTCGACCCGCCGAAGGACACCGGCACCGCCTCCCCGCCGGCGGGCGACAACACCCCGCCCGCCGAGCCGGACGTCACCCTGCCGCCCCTCCTGCCGGGCCTCCTGCCGGGCCTGGGCATCGAGGGCGAGGACGCCGACTGAGCCGGTGGGGTGCCCCCTTGGTGTCACACAGGGGGCACCCCACCGACGTACCGTACCGACGCACGTCAGAAGAACACCGACCTCCGCTGCACCAGCAGCTTGCACAGCGTGTGCTGAATCTGCTCCCGCACCTGGTCGGTCAAGTTGAACATCAGCATCGGATCCTCAGCCGCCTCCGGCGGATAGCCGTCCGTCGGGATCGGCTCACCGAACTGGATCGTCCACTTCGTCGGCAACGGCACCGCACCCAGCGGCCCCAGCCACGGGAAGGTCGGCGTCAGCGGGAAGTACGGGAAGCCCAGCAGCCGCGCCGACCGTCTTGGCGTTGCCGATCATCGGGTAGATCTCCTCCGCCCCGACGATCGAGCACGGAACGATCGGCACACCCTGCCGCAGCGCCGTGGACACGAAGCCGCCGCGCCCGAAACGCTGGAGCTTGTAGCGCTCGCTGAACGGCTTGCCGACGCCCTTGAAACCCTCCGGCATCACCCCGACCAGCTCGCCCTGACCGAGCAGCCGTTCGGCGTCCTCCGCGCAGGCCAGCGTGTGCCCGAGCTTGCGCGCCAGCTCGTTGACCACCGGCAGCACGAACACCAGGTCCGCCGCCAGCAGCCGCAGATGCCGGTCGGCCGGATGATGGTCGTGCACCGCGACCTGCATCATCAACCCGTCCAGCGGCAGCGTCCCCGAGTGGTTGGCGACGATCAGCGCGCCGCCCTCGGACGGGATGTTCTCCACGCCCTTCACCTCGACCCGGAAGTACTTCTCGTACACCGGCCGCAGCATGGACATCAGCACCTGGTCGGTGAGTTCGGCGTCGTAGCCGAAGTCGTCGACCTCGTAGTCGCCGGTGAGCCGGCGGCGCAGGAACGCCAGACCCCCGCGATACGCCGCTCCAGACCACCGTCCGCGTCCTGTGCCCGCGGCTCGGGCGCGCCGGACGGCTCGGGCGACTCATGTGTCACCGGCACATCATCCTGCGCGGCCCCCCGCACCGGCAGGGGCTGCACCTCACGTACCGGCACCGACTCCGCCGTGCCCTTGCGGCGGCCTCCCCGCGCCGCGCCGCCGCGCCGGGCGCTGGGCCGCGTTCTGGCCGCTCCCCCGCGACCGGTCGTCGTCGAACGGAATGACCTTGGCGTCCGCCATCGTTGATGCGCTCCTCAGTTGGCGCTCTGCGTCGGGAGGTGGCCACTGCCCCGCAAGGACAGCTCCGCGATCCGGTCGACGGCCCCCGCGAGGGCCTCGGGCGGCAGCAGCCCGGCACCGCGACCGCGCGCGAAGTCCGCGAACGCCCCGGCCGTCGTGTACTTCGGCCGGAAACCCAGGGTCTCCCGCATCTGCGTGGTGTCCACCGCCCGCCCGTGGGTGAGCAGCCGGATCTGCTCGGGGAGAAGTCCGTCATTCCCAGCGTACGCACGAGCGAGCCCGCCCAGGTGACCGCGGGCAGCAGCAGCGGCACCGTGGGGCGGCCCAGCCGGCGCGAGCACTGGGAGAGCAGCAGGACACCGTCGCCGGCGATGTTGAAGGTGCCGCTGTTCAGTGTGCCCCGCCGCGCTCGTGCGAGGAGATCCGCAACACCTCGATCACGTCGTCCTCGTGCACGAACTGCAACCGCGGGTCGTAGCCGAACACCGTCGGCAGCACCGGCAGCCCGAAGTACGAGGCGAGCGGTGTGTCCGCGCTCGGGCCGAGGATGTTGGCGAACCGCAGCACGGTCACCGCCACGTCCGGCCGACGCCGCGCGAACCCCCGTACGTACCCCTCGACCTCGACCGCGTCCTTGGCGAAGCCGCCGCTCGGCAGCGACTTGGGCGCGGTGGTCTCGGTAGCAGACGGCCGGGTCGCGCGGCGCGGACCCGTAGACGTTCGTACTGGACTTCACCACCAGCCGCTGCACGGTCGGCGACTTCTGGCAGGCACCGAGCAGCTGCATCGTGCCGATGACGTTGGTCTCCTTGACCGACGGTACGGCTGCCGCTGCCCAGCGGCGTGCCCGTGACGTCCAGGTGGACGACCGTGTCGGCCCCCGTCTCGGCGAGGATGCGCCCGATGGCCGACTGCCGGATGTCCGCCTGGACGAAGTCCGCGCCGCCCAGATGGTGCCCGTGCGCGACGGCGTCCACGCCGACGACCCGGTCCACGTCGGGATCACGCTGGATGCGCCGCACGAACCGGCCCCCAGCTGACGGGCCACCTGGTCACGAGCACGACCTTGCCCAAGATCAGCGCCTTCCTTCCGCCCTACCTGCTAGCCCGCCGCGTTCCCCGGTCCGCGGGCCAACCTAGCCGGTCGGTGTTGCGCCGTGATGACCGCCGGATGCAGCAAGTGACGGGAATTCGCGGTCATCGGCGCCCCCCGGCCCCCTGACGTGATTGCGGCCCCCACCGGATGCGGTGGGGGCCACAGAACACGCTGACGGCGCAGCGTCGCTTACTTTGTTGCGACGCTGAACGCGCGTGCGCTTGAGCAGCTTGCGGTGCTTCTCTGGCCATCCGCTTGCGCCGCTTCGATAACAGAGCCCACGACTATCCTCGCTCACTTCTCATCACTCGGTTGGTGAGCGCCATGGGCCCACACGACCTACGAGGGGCCAGCCTACCCGCCCGAGCGCTGAGGTCGTAATCGAGGTCGTCAGGCCGTTTCCACCCCCACTGTAGCTCTCGCGGAGGTACTCGTGAACCGCTTGCTCCGGGACGCGGAACCGACCGTCCCACCCGGATCGCGGGCAGATGACCGCTGTGCACCAACCGGTACACGGTCATCTTGGACACGCGCATCACCGAGGCGACCTCCGCCACGGTAAGGAACTGAACCTCGTTCGAGAGGCCTCTCGCCAGCTGCAGCCATGACACACCTGAACCTTCCGCACTCGACGGCCACCGGCTTCCCTTCCGGTGACTCTTCGTCGCTGCGTGCTCACTCCCAATGTAGGGGCGGGTGATGCGAATGGGGAAGAGGTGCACCCATCGCTTCCCTACCGTGACAGACACGCCCGATTGAGTACGTGAGCGGGTAAGCGGCCGGTAGTACTCGGACCGCACGGCGTCATCAAGTGGAACGACGACGGACACGAACCCCTCCGCCTCACCGACGAAGAGCGCGGGATCGTCCGTATCGGCCGGCCCGATGGCCTTCGAACCCCAGCTGACCTCCGCTCCGCAGACCCAGCCGTGGTCCCCGATCACCAGCTCGAAGTGGCCCGCCGGCGTCGGCCGCGGCGGCCAGCACGGTACGAACCGGGAGCGGCGAATGGGTGTGTGCGCCGGGCTCACCACCGGCGCGCCCGGCGCCGGGTTCCCGCACCAACGCGACTCCCCGACGTAGTCGAGGTTGTACGTGCGTAGACCGAACCGGGTCGTTATGTCGACACAGCGACCCTGCGCCGGGGTGAGGACAGCACATCCCGCCGCCGACAGCGCCTCGGCCAAGGCGGCGTAGGAGCCGAGCAGCCGATGAGGGTGCCCGGTGCCGAGGAGGACCGGTGCGCGACGCTGAGCGACCGGGCGGCGAGCCGGCCGGCGAAAGTATCCAGCGCGGCCAGTGTCCGATCGGGGTCGATCGCATCCCGGCCCGAAGTATCGCGCGGATCGGCCGAAACCCCACACCTGTCCGCCATCAGCCCGAGCAGGTCCCGCTCGCCCCCAGCCTCCTGCCGGGTCGATCCCGATCAGCACCCGCGATCCCGTGCGGCGAACAACCGGTAACCCGCAGACTCACCTCCCGGGAAGTCGCCACGACCCCGGCAAGACGAACGTCCAGAAGATGAGCCCGAAGAGCTCGACGGGTCAGCACGAACCCGATGCTGCCGGTTCGTCCCGCCCCCGCACCGGGGAACGCGGGAACTTTACCCACGACCGGCGTAACACTTCCGCGCCGCCCCCCAACTGCGGGGAGTCGTGCCGCTGGCGGGCACGGGCGGGCGCAGCGGGCACCCCGCACCGCCGGGCCGCGACGCCCACCCCCCGGCCCGCACCGACGCCGGGGCCCCCACAAACGCCGGCCCAGAAGGCACCGCCCGCTACGCCAACAACCCCCGCAACGGAAACACCGCCCGTCGAGCCGCCACCACCGCCTGGTCCAACCGATCCGCGGGGTCCGTACCCCGCCTCCCACGACGCTCACCCCACCGGCCACCGCCCATCAGTCATCCGCATCGGCCCAAGCTGCCGCGTCCGCGCGTACACCTCCTGCCGCCACCCCTCCGGAATCACCGTCTCCGGCTCCACCGGCCGCCCCGCCGCGATCCCCACCAGATGCGTCCACGACCGCGCACCACATCCACCACCGCAACCCCTGCCCCCCAGCGCCACCCACCGGCCCCCGGCGTACTCGTGCGCCAGCTCATGACACGCCACCTGCACCTGCTCCGCTGCGCGTCCAACGACACCGCCAGATGCGCCAGCGGATCCTCGAAGTGCGTGTCCGCACCGTGCTGAGTCACCAGCACCTGCGGCCGGAAGTCCGCGAGCACCTCCGGCACCACCGCGTGGAACGCCCGCAGCCACCCCGCGTCCCCGGTCCCCGCCGGCAACGCCACATTCACCGCCGACCCTCCGCGCAGTCCGCCCCGGTCTCCTCCGGCCACCCGGTCTGCGGGAACAGCGTCGCCGGATGCTCGTGCAGCGAGACCGTCAGAACCCGCGGGTCCTCCCAGAACGCCGCCTGCACCCCGTCCCCGTGATGCACGTCCACATCCACATACGCGACCCGCTCGGCCCCCAGCTCCAGCAGCCGCGCGCGATCGCCAGCGCCGCGTCGTTGTAGCCACACAGAACCCCGAGGCCGCGCCCGGCATCGTATGGTGCAGCCCGCCCGCGAAGTTCACCGCGTCAGCGCGTCCTCCGCGCCACACCGCCTCCGCCGCCCCCACCGACTGCCCGGCGATCAGCGAGGACGCCTCGTGCATCCCCGCGAAGGCCGGATCGTCGATCGTCCCGAGCCCGTACCGACCCGGTCCGCCGAGCCCGGATCCACAGAGGCCGCCTTCACCGCCTCGATGTAGTCCTCCCGGTGGACGAGCCGCAGCGTCGACTCCCGGCCGGCCGCGCCGCGACGACCTTCCACCTCACGGTCGAGCCCCAGGGCCCCGACCAGTCCTCGAGTCAGGGCGAGCCGGGACCGATCCATCGGGTGATCCGGGCCGAAGTCATAGCCCGTTACTGCCTCGTCCCACATCAGCTGTGCGCGGCCGCTCATGCCCGCCACCGTATCGGTCCGGTTGAGCCTCGAACGACCGGGCGTACACGACCGTCACCAGCACCAACACCATCGGTACGAGCATGGCCCCGCGATAGCTCCAGGCATCCCCCAGCGCTCCCACCAACGGCGAACCGACCAGAAAACCGACGTAGTTGAAGACATTGAGCCGCGCCACCGCCGCGTCGGATTGCCCCCGGCCCGGCCGTCCCGCTCCGCAGCCAGCCGCCCCGCCGCCGCGAACGTCTGCGGCACCAGCACGCACAACCCCAGCCCCAGCAACATGAACCCGAGCATCCCCACCCAGGCCCCCGGCGCTCCCGCCACCACGGCGAACCCAACCGCCGCGACGACCGCCCCGCCCCGCACCACCGCCACGGCCCCGAACCGCCGCACCCCGAAGTCCCCGACGGCGCGCCCCACCAGCGTGGTCACCATGTACACGTTGTACGGCACAGTGGCCAGCTGCTCCGGAACTCCCCAGCACGTCCTGGAGGTACTTCGCGCTCCAGTTGGAGACGGTCGAGTCCCCGATGTACGCGAACGTCATCACCAGACACAGCGGCAACAGCACCTTGAACCCGACGCCGACGCCCTCCCCCTTCGGCGCCCCTCCACACCGGGCTCCCCATCACGGCCCGGCCCGTCGACGTACCACCTGCTGCCCACCAGGGCGGCCGGCACCAGCACCGCCACGACCGGCAGATACGACACCCACAACGTCAGGTCCCAGTGCGCCCCCCGCCCAGGCCAGCGAGGCCCCCAGAATCCCGCCCAGGCTGTACGCCGCGTGGAATCCCAGCATGATGCTGCGCCCGTACGACCGCTGCAGGCTCACCCCGAGCATGTTCATCGAGGCGTCCAACGCACCCACGGCGAGCCCGAACACGGCGAGTGCGACGGCCAGCACCGCCATCCGGTCCCCCGCGCCGACACCGAGCAGCGCCAACAGCACCACGGGCTGGGACCAGCGCAGCAACCGGCTCGGCCGCACCCGCCGCACCAGGCGCCCGGTGACCACACTCCCCACACCGGCCAGAATCGGCACGGCGGCCAGGGAAGACGGGCAGCAGCGCGTCGGAGACGCCGTACCGGTCCTGGATGGCCGGGATGCGCGTGACGAGCAGAGCGAAAGCGACACCCTGGGCGAAGAAGCCGAACGCCAACGAGACCCCGCCGCGCCGCAGCACATCAGTCATGGCGGCGAGCGTAGGGCTCCCGCCTACCCGGTGGGTAGATCCAGCCAAAGATGAATTCGGCTCAGCTCTGTTCAGTTCTGTCAGCGCACCAGCAGATCGGCCAGTTCACCCATGTCGCCGAAGAGTTGGGTCACCCCGGCGAGCTTCGCCGCCGGCGTCATCGCGGTGAACCCGTACACATCCATCCCGGCCTCGACAGCCGCCCGAACGCCGAGCGGGCTGTCCTCGATCACGACACACCGCTCCGGCGCGACCCCCATCCGCTCGGCGGCGTGCAGGAACAGATCCGGCGCCGGCTTCCCCCGCCCCACGTCCTGGGAACTGAAGATCCGCTCGTCGTCGAACCACCGGTCCAGCCCGGTCTTCCGATGCCCCACCCGAATCCGCTCATGGCTCCCGGACGAGGCCACGCAGTACGCCACCCCGTCCGCCGCGAGCTTTCGAGCACGCCGACCGCCCCGGGCACCGGCTCCAGGTCCCGCCTCGAAGGCGGCGAACACCCGCCCGTGGAAGACGTCGTCGAAGTCGCCAGCAGCCGCCGGCCCGTCCGCTCCAGGATGAGGTCATGAACCCGATGCGTCGCGGCACCCATGTAGTCCCGGAGGGAGTCGTCGTACGACGGGGTGCCCCAGCTCGGTCAGATAGCCGGCCAGCAGCCGATTGGAGATCGGCTCGCTGTCGACGAGCACGCCGTCGTTGTCGAAGATAACCAGGTCGTAGCGCATACAAAGACAGTAAACGCGACTGTAAACGTAGAAACCCCGCACCGTTCCCGGTGCGGGGTTTCCTCGCAATGATTGTTCGGCGGCGTCCTACTCTCCCCCACAGGGTCCCCCCTGCAGTACCATCGGCGCTGTAAGGCTTAGCTTCCGGGTTCGAAATGTAACCGGGCGTTTCCCTACGCTATGACCACCGAAACACTATGAAACAGACAACCAGCACACCCCGTGGCCCGGGGCGGGTTGTTCGTGGTTTCAGAACCAACACAGTGGACGCGAGCAACTGAGGACAAGCCCTCGGCCCATTAGTACCGGTCACCTCCACACCTTGCGGTGCTTCCAGATCCGGCCTATCAACCCAGTCGTCTACTGGGAGCCTTAACCCCTCAAGGGGGTGGGAGTCCTCATCTCGAAGCAGGCTTCCCGCTTAGATGCTTTCAGCGGTTATCCCTCCCGAACGTAGCTAACCAGCCATGCCCTTGGCAGGACAACTGGCACACCAGAGGTTCGTCCGTCCCGGTCCTCTCGTACTAGGGACAGCCCTTCTCAAGACTCCTACGCGCACAGCGGATAGGGACCGAACTGTCTCACGACGTTCTAAACCCAGCTCGCGTACCGCTTTAATGGGCGAACAGCCCAACCCCTTGGGACCGACTCCAGCCCCAGGATGCGACGAGCCGACATCGAGGTGCCAAACCATCCCGTCGATATGGACTCTTGGGGGAAGATCAGCCTGTTATCCCCGGGGTACCTTTTATCCGTTGAGCGACGGCGCTTCCACAAGCCACCGCCGGATCACTAGTCCCGACTTTCGTCCCTGCTCGACCCGTCGGTCTCACAGTCAAGCTCCCTTGTGCACTTACACTCAACACCTGATTGCCAACCAGGCTGAGGGAACCTTTGGGCGCCTCCGTTACTCTTTAGGAGGCAACCGCCCCAGTTAAACTACCCATCAGACACTGTCCCTGATCCGGATCACGGACCCAGGTTAGACATCCAGCACGACCAGACTGGTATTTCAACGACGACTCCCCTGAACTGGCGTCCAGGAGTTCACAGTCTCCCAGCTATCCTACACAAGCCGAACCGAACACCAATATCAAACTGTAGTAAAGGTCCCGGGGTCTTTCCGTCCTGCTGCGCGAAACGAGCATCTTTACTCGTAGTGCAATTTCACCGGGCCTATGGTTGAGACAGTCGAGAAGTCGTTACGCCATTCGTGCAGGTCGGAACTTACCCGACAAGGAATTTCGCTACCTTAGTGATGGTTATAGTTACCACCGCCGTTTACTGGCGCTTAAGTTCTCAGCTTCGCCCCACCGAAATGGAGCTAACCGGTCCCCTTAACGTTCCAGCACCGGGCAGGCGTCAGTCCGTATACATCGCCTTACGGCTTCGCACGGACCTGTGTTTTTAGTAAACAGTCGCTTCTCGCTGGTCTCTGCGGCCACCCCCAGCTCAGGAAGTAAATCCCATCACCAGGAATGGCCCCCTTCTCCCGAAGTTACGGGGGCATTTTGCCGAGTTCCTTAACCATAGTTCACCCGAACGCCTCGGTATTCTCTACCTGACCACCTGAGTCGGTTTAGGGTACGGGCCGCCATGAAACTCGCTAGAGGCTTTTCTCGACAGCATAGGATCATCCACTTCACCACAATCGGCTCGGCATCAGGTCTCAGCCACAAGTGCGACGGATTTACCTATCGCACGGCCTACACCCTTACCCCGGGACAACCACCGCCCGGGATGGACTACCTTCCTGCGTCACCCCATCACTCACCTTACTAACCGCTTGGTCCGGCGGCTCCACCACTTTCCTTTCCCCGAAGGGTCCGGAACGGCTTCACGGCCTTAGCATCACGATGCTCGATGTTTGACGCTTCACAGCGGGTACCGGAATATCAACCGGTTATCCATCGACTACGCCTGTCGGCCTCGCCTTAGGTCCCGACTTACCCTGGGCAGATCAGCTTGACCCAGGAACCCTTAGTCAATCGGCGCAAACGTTTCTCACGTTTGTATCGCTACTCATGCCTGCATTCTCACTCGTGAACCGTCCACAACTCGCTTCCGCGGCTGCTTCACCCGGCACACGACGCTCCCCTACCCATCACAGCCGGCGTTGGCCGTATTGCTGCAATGACACGACTTCGGCGGTACGCTTGAGCCCCGCTACATTGTCGGCGCGGAATCACTAGACCAGTGAGCTATTACGCACTCTTTCAAGGGTGGCTGCTTCTAAGCCAACCTCCTGGTTGTCTGTGCGACTCCACATCCTTTTCCCACTTAGCGTACGCTTAGGGGCCTTAGTCGATGCTCTGGGCTGTTTCCCTCTCGACCATGGAGCTTATCCCCCACAGTCTCACTGCCGCGCTCTCACTTACCGGCATTCGGAGTTTGGCTAAGGTCAGTAACCCGGTAGGGCCCATCGCCTATCCAGTGCTCTACCTCCGGCAAGAAACACACGACGCTGCACCTAAATGCATTTCGGGGAGAACCAGCTATCACGGAGTTTGATTGGCCTTTCACCCCTAACCACAGGTCATCCCCCAGGTTTTCAACCCTGGTGGGTTCGGTCCTCCACGAAGTCTTACCTCCGCTTCAACCTGCCCATGGCTAGATCACTCCGCTTCGGGTCTTGAGCGTGCTACTAAAATCGCCCTGTTCGGACTCGCTTTCGCTACGGCTTCCCCACACGGGTTAACCTCGCAACACACCGCAAACTCGCAGGCTCATTCTTCAAAAGGCACGCAGTCACGACGCAAGGACAAGTCCTTGCGCGACGCTCCCACGGCTTGTGGGCACACGGTTTCAGGTACTATTTCACTCCGCTCCCGCGGTACTTTTCACCATTCCCTCACGGTACTATCCGCTATCGGTCACCAGGGAATATTTAGGCTTAGCGGGTGGTCCCGCCAGATTCACACGGGATTTCTCGGGCCCCGTGCTACTTGGGTGTCTCTCAAACGAGCCGCTGATGTTTCGACTACGGGGTCTTACCCTCTACGCCGGACCTTTCGCATGTCCTTCGCCTACATCAACGGTTTCTGACTCGTCCCACGGCCGGCAGACCGTAGAAGAGAGATCCCACAACCCCGTACACGCAACCCCTGCCGGGTCTCACACGTATACGGTTTGGCCTCATCCGGTTTCGCTCGCCACTACTCCCGGAATCACGGTTGTTTTCTCTTCCTGCGGGTACTGAGATGTTTCACTTCCCGCGTTCCCTCCACACTGCCTATGTGTTCAGCAGCGGGTGACAGCCCATGACGACTGCCGGGTTTCCCCATTCGGAAACCCCGGATCAAAGCCTGGTTGACGGCTCCCCGGGGACCATCGTGGCCTCCCACGTCCTTCATCGGTTCCTGGTGCCAAGGCATCCACCGTGCGCCCTAAAAATCTTGGCCACAGATGCTCGCGTCCACTGTGCAGTTCTCAAACAACGACCAACCACCCATCACCCCGGGAACAACATCCCGGAGTGCACTGGGGCCGGCAACTGAAGGCGACCTCACGGCCGTACCCTCAGATACCCAACAGCGTGCCCGACACGAATCTCTCTCCAGAGTCACGTTCCACGCCGAAGCAGTACTAGTGATCCATCAAGTCGATCGTGCCGAGTAGTCAACGTTCCACCCATGAGCAACCAGCATCAGACATTCGCTGATGTACTGGCCTCTGACCGACCGAAGTCGGTAAGAAGTGCTCCTTAGAAAGGAGGTGATCCAGCCGCACCTTCCGGTACGGCTACCCTGTTACGACTTCGTCCCAATCGCCAGTCCCACCTTCGACAGCTCCCCTCCCACAAGGGGTTGGGCCACCGGCTTCGGGTGTTACCGACTTTCGTGACGTGACGGGCGGTGTGTACAAGGCCCGGGAACGTATTCACCGCAGCAAGCTGATCTGCGATTACTAGCGACTCCGACTTCATGGGGTCGAGTTGCAGACCCCAATCCGAACTGAGACCGGCTTTTGAGATTCGCTCCACCTCGCGGTATCGCAGCTCATTGTACCGGCCATTGTAGCACGTGTGCAGCCCAAGACATAAGGGGTATGATGACTTGACGTCGTCCCCACCTTCCTCCGAGTTGACCCCGGCGGTCTCCCGTGAGTCCCCAACACCCCGAAGGGCTTGCTGGCAACACGGGACAAAGGTTGCGCCCTCGTTGCGGGACTTAACCCAACATCTCACGACACGAGCTGACGACAGCCATGCACCACCTGTACACCGACCGCAAGGGGGCACCATCTCTGATGCTTTCCGGTGTATGTCAAGCCTTGGTAAGGTCCTTCGCGTTGCGTCGAATTAAGCCACATGCTCCGCCGCTTGTGCGGGCCCCCGTCAATTCCTTCGAGTTTTAGCCTTGGGCCGTACTCCCCCAGGCGGGGCACTTAATGCGTTAGCTGCGGCACGGGACAACGTGGAATGTTGCCCACACCTAGTGCCCACCGTTTACGGCGTGGACTACCAGGGCATCTAACCCTGTCCGCTCCCCACGCTTTCGCTCCTCAGCGTCAGTATCGGCCCAGAGATCCGCCTTCGCCACCGGTGTTCCTCCTGATATCGGCGTTTTCACCGCCACACCAGGAATTCCGATCTCCGTACGAACTCTAGCCCGCCCGTATCGACTGCAGACCCGGGGTTGCGCCTTTGGCTTTCACAACTGACGTGACAAGCCGCCTACGAGCTCTTTACGCCCAATAATTCCGGACAACGCTTGCGCCCTACGTATTAC
>JAKFGP010000053.1 GCA_021502835.1 Streptomyces thinghirensis | reverse complement strand
CGGCGTCGACTTCGAGGTCTACCCGGGCGAGAGCCTCGGCCTGGTCGGTGAGTCCGGCTGCGGCAAGTCGACGACCGGCCGGCTGCTGACCCGGCTGTACGAGCCGACCCAGGGCACCATCGAGTACCGGGGTCAGGACATCACCCGCGCCAACCGGCGGCAGCTGGCGCCGATCAGGTCCGAGATCCAGATGATCTTTCAGGGACCCGTACGCGTCGCTGAACCCGCTGCAGACCGTCGGCACGATCATCTCGGGCCCGATGGAGATCAACGGGATCAACCCGCCCGGCGGCCGGGAGAAGCGCGTCCGCGAGCTGCTGGAGATCGTCGGTCTCAACCCGGAGCACTACAACCGCTTCCCGCACGAGTTCTCCGGCGGCCAGCGCCAGCGCATCGGTGTCGCCCGCGCGGTCGCCCTGCAGCCAAAGCTCATCGTCGCCGACGAGCCGGTCTCGGCCCTCGACGTGTCGATCCAGGCCCAGGTGGTGAACCTGCTCCAGGAAGTGCAGCGGGAGATGGGCATCGCGTTCGTCTTCATCGCCCACGACCTGGCGAT
The DNA here is from genome assembly GCA_021502835.1 of Streptomyces thinghirensis. The sequence goes on along the minus strand of JAKFGP010000053.1, from coordinate 42,219 downwards.
CGTGCGGCACTTCTCGCAGCGCGTCGCGGTGATGTACCTGGGCAAGGTCGTGGAGGTCGCGGACCGCGACTCCTCTACAAACGCCCCCGTCACCCGTACACGCACGCCTTGCTGTCGGCCGTGCCGGAAGCGGACCTCGACGTCGAGAAGCGGGAGCGATCCGGCTCGAGGGCGACGTGCCCTCGCCGATCTCCCCGCCGTCCGGCTGCCGGTTCCGTACCCGGTGCTGGAAGGCGCAGGACAAGTGCGCGACCGAGGAGCCGCCGCTCGTGCAGCTCTCCGGCAACCGCGAGGGCCACCTGACGGCCTGTCATTTCCCGGAGGAGCCCACCATCGAGGGACGGGCCGAGGACGTGGTGATGGACCCGGGTTTGAGGGCAATGGAGCGTAGCGGAGACGAGGGAATCGGCAAGGACTGATTCGTTCGACAGACCAGCCCCTCTGGTGTGGGTTTGGGACGACTGCACGGGGATCGGCGATGGGACCAGCAATTTCCCGCCGCCGATCCCCGTGCAGTCGTTCGAGGAGGTACTGCTCGTCGCTGCCGCTGTGGGCTGATGCCCACCGAGTGCGCGCGAAGCCGAGCCGCCCATCCGCCGGCATCCGCGGCACGAAATCTGTCGGAGGCCTCCGTGGCACTGGGTTCGGTGAGCGAGCAGGATGCGGTCGTCTCCAGACAGACGTGGGAGCAGACATCGGGCGGTCGCTCCGGCCCGCCCCTGGACGAATTCGGGATGCGGCAGGTGGAGGCGTTCGCCGTGGCCGGCGTTCGTGACTCGCGGGCCAGGTGCGGGCCGGGTACCGGGCCCGTGGCCGTTGGCGCGTCCCCCGGCTGGGAGCCTGTGGGGCGAGTGGCCCCGGTCTGTGCGGTTCCGACTTTGCTCCAGTCGTTCGGGAAGTCGGCTCGCCGTCACACCGGGTGGAGTCTTTCCGTACCCGTATGGACGGACTGAAAAGGCGCGCGAGCTGCCGATCCCCTGACGCTGGCCGGTAATGGATCAGCGAACGAGTCGAACGAGTCAGGGCACGAGGAGGCACTCCATGCGCGGAGCCAGGCACACCAAATGGGCCGCATGCGCGGCGGCGGTGGCCCTCGCGGCGACCGCCTGCGGAGGCGGGGGCGGCAGCGGCGGAGACACGAGCGCGGTCCTCAGCTCCTCCTGGGGCGACCCGCAGAACCCGCTGGAGCCGGCCAACACCAAGCGAGGTGCAGGGCGGCAAGGTCCTCGACATGATCTTCCGGGGGTTGAAGAAGTACGACCCCGAGACCGGCGAGGCGCAGAACATGCTCGCCGAGAAGATCGAGACCTCCGACTCGCAGAACTTCACGATCACCGTCAAGGACGGCTGGACCTTCAGCAACGGCGAGTAGGTCACCGCCCAGTCCTTCGTGGACGCCTGGAACCACGGCGCCAGCCTGAAGAACAAATCCAGCGCAACGCCTGGTTCTTCGCGTACATCGACGGCTACGACAAGACGCACCCGGAGAGCGGCGAGCAGAGCGCCGACACACTCTCCGGGCTGAAGGTGACCGGCCCCCGCACCTTCACCGTCAAGCTCAGCCAGAAGTTCTCGACCTTCCCCGACACCCTCGGCTGCCCGGCCTTCGCGCCCCCTGCCGCGCGCCTCTTCGACGACCACGACGCCTGGCTGAAGAAGCCGGTCGGCAACGGCCCGTACATGGTGGACAACTACGCCCGCGGCTCCCAGATGTCCCTGCGCAAGTGGGAGGAGTACCCGGGTCCCGACAAGGCGCAGAACGGCGGCGTCGACCCTCAAGGTCTACACCGACAACAACACGGCCTACACCGACCTGATGGCCGGCAACCTCGACCTCGTCGACGACGTCCCCGCCGCCCAGCTCAAGAACGTGAAGAACGACCTCGGCGACCGGTACATCAACACCCCGGCCGGCATCATCCAGACGCTCGCGTTCCCGTTCTGACAACGACTGGAGCAAGCCCGGCTCCGAGGAAGGTCCGCAAGGGCCTGTCCATGGCGATCGACCGCAAGCAGATCACGGACACGATCTTCCAGCAGACCCGCACCCCGGCCACCGACTGGACCTCACCCGTCCTCGGCGAGGACGGCGGCTACAAGGCCGGCCTGTGCGGCGAGGCCTGCGAGTACAAGCCCGACGAGGCCAAGAAGCTGATCAGCGAGGGCGGCGGGCTGCCCGGCGGCCAGGTCAAGATCACGTACAACGCCGACACCGGCTCCCACGGGCAGTGGGTCGACGCGGTCTGCAACTCCATCAACAACGCCCTGGACAACGACCGCGCCTGCGCGGGCAACCCGGTCGGCACCTTCGCAGACTTCCGCAACCAGATCACCGACCGGAAGATGAGCGGCCCCTTCCGCGCCGGCTGGCAGATGGACTACCCCCTCATCCAGAACTTCCTCCAGCCGCTCTACTACACCAACGCCTCCTCCAACGACGGCAAGTGGTCCAACGAGAAGTTCGACGACCTCGTCGACCGGGCCAACGCCGAGACCGACACCGCGAAGGCCATCGGCCTCTTCCAGCAGGCCGAGGAGGTCCTGCGGGACGAGATGGGCGCCATCCCGCTCTGGTACCAGAACGGCAGCGCGGGCTACTCGGACCGGCTGTCCAACGTGAAGCTCAACCCGTTCAGCGTCCCGGTCTACAACGAGATCAAGGTCGGCTGAGGGGGGCGCCATGGGACGCTACGTCGTCCGGCGGCTGCTCCAGATGATCCCGGTCTTCATCGGGGCCACGCTGCTGATCTTCCTGATGGTCAACGTGATGGGCGACCCCATCGCGGGCCTGTGCGGCGACCGGGAGTGCGACCCGGCGACGGCCGCGCAGCTGCGGCACGAGTTCGGTCTCGACCAGCCCGTGTGGCAGCAGTACCTGACGTACATGGGCAACGTCTTCACCGGCGACTTCGGCACCGCCTTCAACGGTCAGCCGGTCACCGAGCTGATGGGCACGGCGTTCCCGGTCACCATCCGGCCTCACCATCATCGCCATCCTCTTCGAGATCGTCGTCGGCATCGTCCTCGGCGTCGTCACCGGCCTGCTGCCGCGGCCGCCCCATCGACACCGGCGTCCTGCTGCTCACCCTCGTCGTCATCTCCGTCCCCACCTTCGTCACCGGCCTCCTCCCTCCAGCTCCTGCTCGGCGTCAAGTGGGGCTGGATCGACCCGGCCGTCTCCTCCGAGGCCCCCTTCGGCGAGCTGATCGTCCCCGGCCTGGTCCTCGCCTCGGTCTCCTGGCGTATGTCACCCGGCTGACCCGCACCTCCATCGCGGAGAACCGGCGTTCCGACTACGTCCGCACCGCCATCGCCAAGGGCCTGCCCCGCCACCGGGTCATCACCCGGCATCTGCTGCGCAACTCCCTGATCCCCGTCGTCACCTTCATCGGCACCGACATCGGCGCCCTGATGGGCGGCGCCATCGTCACCGAGCGGATCTTCAACATCCACGGCGTCGGCTACCAGCTCTACCAGGGCATCCCTCCGGCAGAACACGCAGACCGTCGTCGGCTTCGTCACCGTCCTGGTCCTCGTCTTCCTCGTCGCCAACCTCGTCGTCGACCTCCTGTACGCCGTACTCGACCCGAGGATCCGCTATGCCTCGAGCAGCAGCCGTACGAACCGGAGCGCGCGATCGCCGGCACCGGCATGGGCGGGCAGATGGACCTCGGCGCGAGCGAGGCGGTGACCCTGGAGAAGACCCCGGGCCCGGACGGTCCGGAGGGCAGCGGCCCCCAGGACAAACCCCGCAGCCTCTGGTCCGACGCCTGGCACGACCTGCGCCGCAACCCGGTCTTCATCATCTCGGCCCTGGTGATCCTCTTCCTGATCGTCATCTCCATCTGGCCGTCCCTGATCGCCTCCGGCAGCCCCCTCAAGTGCGACCTGGCCAAGGCCCAGGAGGGCTCCCCAGTCCGGCCACCCCTTCGGCTTCAACGGCCAGGGCTGCGACGTCTACACCCGCACCGTCTACGGCGCCCGTACGTCGGTGGCGGTCGGCGTCCTCGCCACGCTGGGGGTCGCGGTCCTCGGCAGCGTGCTGGGCGGGCTCGCCGGGTTCTTCGGCGGGGCGGGGGACGCGGTCCTGTCCCGCATCACCGACGTCTTCTTCGCGATCCCGGTCGTCCTCGGCGGGCTGGTCCTGCTCTCCGTCATCACCAGCAACACCGTCTGGCCGGTCATCGGCTTCATCGTGCTGCTCGGCTGGCCGCAGATCTCCCGCATCGCCCGCGGCTCCGTCATCACCGCCAAGCAGAACGACTACGTCCAGGCCGCCCGCGCGCTGGGCGCCTCGAACTCCCGGCTCCTGCTGCGCCACATCGCGCCCAACGCGATCGCGCCGGTCATCGTCGTGGCGACCATCGCGCTCGGCACGTACATCTCCCTGGAGGCGACCCTGTCCTTCCTCGGCGTCGGCCTCAAGCCGCCCAGCGTCTCCTGGGGCATCGACATCTCCGCCGCCGCCCCCTACGTCCGCAACGCCCCGCATGCCCTCCTCTGGCCCTCCGGAGCCCTCGCCGTCACCGTCCTCGCGTTCATCATGCTCGGCGACGCGGTGCGCGACGCCCTCGACCCGAAGCTGAGGTGAGCCGCCGCATGCTGCTGGAAGTGCGCGACCTGCACGTGGAGTTCCACACCCGGGACGGCGTCGCCAAGGCCGTCAACGGCGTCAGCTACGGCGTCGACGCGGGCGAGACCCTGGCCGTCCTCGGCGAGTCCGGCTCCGGCAAGTCCGTCACCGCCCAGACGGTCATGGGCATCCTCGACATGCCCCCGGGCCGGATCACCGCCGGCGAGGTCCTCTTCGAGGGCCGGGACCTGCTGAAGCTGAAGGAGGAGGAACGCCGGAAGGTCCGCGGCGCCGAGATGGCGATGATCTTCCAGGACGCGCTGTCGTCGTTGAACCCCGTCCTCACCGTCGGCGCCCAGCTCGCCGAGATGTTCACCGTGCACCGCGGCATGTCGCGCAAGGACGCCCATGCCAAGGCCGTCGAGCTGATGGACCGCGTCCGCATCCCGGCCGCCAAGGAGCGGGTGCGGCGAGTACCCGCACCAGTTCTCCGGCGGCATGCGCCAGCGCATCATGATCGCGATGGCGATGGCCCTGGAGCCGAAGCTGATCATCGCCGACGAGCCGACCACCGCCCTCGACGTCACCGTCCAGGCCCAGGTCATGGACCTGCTCGCGGAACTCCAGCGCGAGCTGCACATGGGCCTGATCCTCATCACCCACGACCTGGGCGTGGTCGCCGACGTGGCCGACAAGATCGCCGTCATGTACGCGGGCCGGATCGTGGAGACGGCACCGGTCCACGACATCTACAAGGCGCCCGCCCACCCCTACACCCGCGGCCTGCTGGAGTCGATCCCGCGCCTGGACCAGAAGGGCCAGGAGCTCTACGCCATCAAGGGCCTGCCGCCCAACCTCACCCGCATCCCGCCCGGCTGCGCCTTCCACCCCCGCTGCCCGATGGCCCAGGACGTCTGCCGCACCGACGTGCCGCCGCTGTACGACGTGACGGAGTCCGACGCGGAGCGGGGCAGCGCCTGCCACTTCTGGAGGGAGTGCCTGCATGGCTGAGACGACCGAGCCGATCCTCGAAGTCCGCGGTCTCGTCAAGCACTACCCGCTCACCACCGGCATCCTCTTCAAGAAGCAGGTCGGCGCGGTCAAGGCGGTCGACGGCGTCGACTTCCACCTCGACCGCGGCGAGACCCTGGGCATCGTCGGCGAGTCCGGCTGCGGCAAGTCCACGGTCGCCAAGATGCTGGTCAACCTGGAGAAGCCGACGGCCGGCGAGATCCGCTACAAGGGCGAGGACATCACCAAGCTGTCGGGCAAGGCCCTCAAGTCCGTACGCCGCAACATCCAGATGGTGTTCCAGGACCCCTACACCTCCCTCAACCCCCGCATGACCGTGGGCGACATCATCGGGGAGGCGTACGACATCCACCCGGAGGTGGCGCCGAAAGGCGACCGGCGGGGAGGGTGCAGCACCTGCTGGACGTCGTCGGCCTCAACCCCGAGTACATCAACCGCTACCCCCACCAGTTCTCCGGCGGCCAGCGCCAGCGCATCGGCATCGCGCGGGGACTGGCGCTGCGCCCGGAGATCATCGTCGCGGACGAGCCGGTCTCGGCCCTCGACGTGTCCGTCCAGGCGCAAGTGATCAACCTGATGGGCCGGCTCCAGGACGAGTTCGACCTGTCCTACATCTTCATCGCCCACGACCTGTCCATCGTCCGGCACATCTCGGACCGGGTCGGCGTGATGTACCTCGGCCGGATCGTGGAGACCGGCCGCGACGCCGAGATCTACGACCATCCCACGCACCCCTACACCCAGGCGCTGCTGTCCGCCGTGCCGGTGCCCGACCCCGGAGGCCCGGGAGCACCGTGAGCGCATCATCCTGGCCGGCGACGTGCCGTCCCCGACCAACATCCCGTCCGGCTGCCGTTTCCGGACCCGCTGCTGGAAGGCGCGGGAGCGCTGCGCCCTGGAGGTACCGGCGCTCGCCGTCCCCGCCGAGTTCCGTCATGCCACCGGTCCCGCGGCCCACGACTCGGCCTGTCACTTCGCGGAGGAGAAGCAGGTGGTGCCCCATGAGACGGATGGAGACGGTGGCGGGCACGGCAGCGGGCCGGGGTGACATGGCGCTCCCCGGCTCGCTTACGGCACCCGCACGGCCGTACGCTGATCAGCGTCGCGCGTCCGTATATCGGTGCCGCTTCGGTGAAGTTGCCTGCGTGTTAAAGCGGTTGGTGCCTTCGTGTGACACTACGCCAGTGACCTCTTTGAGGAAGTCGACCTGGAGCAGCAGCAAGTTCTCTGCGACCGACTCCTGCGGGGTCATGTGCGTGACGCCGGACAGCGGGAGCACCTCGTGCGGGCGGCCCGCGTCAGCAGGGCCGAGGACAGCCGCAGGGAGTGGGCGACCGCCACGTTGTCGTCCGCGAGCCCGTGGATGATCATCATGGGGCGCCGCGGCTCGGCGGCGTCGACCAGGCCCGCGTCGTCGATCACCGAGTTGCGGCGGTAGACCTCCGGTTGCTCGCCCGGGTGGCCGATGTAGCGCTCCTCGTAGTGGGTGTCGTACAGCCGCAGGTCGGTGACCGGGGCGCCCACGACGGCGGCGTGGAAGACGTCCGGGCGGCGCAGGGCCGCCAGGGGCGGCCAGATAGCCACCGAAGGACCAGCCACGGATGGCGACGCGGTTCAGGTCGAGCGGGAAGTCCGCGGCGAGGGCCTGGAGCGCGTCCACCTGGTCCTGGAGCACGACCGCGGCCACGTCGTCCTTGATGGCCTTCTCCCAGGCGGGGGAGCGCCCCGGAGTGCCCCGCCCGTCGGCGACGACGACCGCGAAGCCCTTGGTCGGCGAACCACTGCGACGTGAGGTGGGCGTTGTGCGCGGCCACCACGCGCTGACCGTGCGGGCCACCGTACGGGTCCAGGAGCACGGGGAGGGGGGTGTCACCGTGGTAGTCCCTTGGCATAAGCACGGCGCACGGGACACGGCGCGCCCCCTTCGGTGAGCGTCACGCGCGGGGACAAACCGGGGTCTTCGGCGTAAGAGGCGACGGTCGCCAGCGGCTTCCCATCCCGCAGAACCCGCACCCGGGTCCCCGGCCGGTCGAGCGTCGCGGAGACGAGAACGGTCACGCCTCCCGGCGCGCACCGCCGAGTGCACGCCGGGCTCCTGCGAGACGCGCTCCACGCCGAGTTCGTTCACCCGGTACACGTGCACTTCGCCGGTCTCCGGCTCGGCGGCGTCCTCGCCCGCCGACGCGGAAACCAGCACGTCGTCGCCGGAGACGTCCAGCACCGCCCGCAGATGCAACTGGGCTCCCGTGAGCGGTCGTTCACCGACCGCCAGCACGCGCGCGCCGCCCTCGTCGGCGATCCCGCACGAGCGCCTGGAGGGGCTCCAGCAGGGCACGCCGGGGAAGAGTTCCAGCCAAACTGGATCTTCGTCGGCGTGCACCATCCGGGTCGCCCCGGACTCGGTGTCCACGGCCAGGAACAACTGGCTGCGCTGGTCGCGCGCCTGTACGAGGAGGAGCGGTGCACCCGCCGCCGACCAGTGCACTCGCGCCAGATACGGATACCGCGCCCGGTCCCAGAGGACCTCCGTGCGCCCCCGTCCAACCCGATCACGAACAGCCGCACGTCCGCGTTGGCGGTGCCTGCCGCCGGGTACCGCACCTGGTGCGGATCACGCTCGGGATGGGCCGGGTCGGAGATCCACCACCGGCTGACCGGCGTGTCGTCCACGCGTGCCACAGCAGCCGGTCCGACCCGGGCCCCACCAGAAGCCCCGGCCGCGCCCCATCTCCTCGGCGGCGACGAACTCGGCGAGCCGTGGGTGACGCCCTCCGTGTCCGTCTCGGCCAGCGCCCTGTCCCCGTCTCCCTCGGCACCCACGACCCGCAGGCGCCCCGGGCGACGTAGGCGATGTGCCGGCCGTCGGGGGAGGGGCGCGGGTCGATGACCGGTCCGGGGGTGGGCAGTTCGCGCGCCGTCCCGGCCCGCAGTTCGGCCGCGAAGAGCCGCCCTGACAAGGCGAAAGAGGCCAGCTCGACGGCCGCGTCGGTGGCGTAGCCGACGATGCCGGCACCGCCCTCGCGGCTGCGCTCACGCCGCGCCCGCTCCCTCGGGCGACAGACGCTCCTCGGCGCCGCCCAGGAGGGCGCGCGGATCGGCGGCGACGCGCTCGCCGCCCTCTTCGGTATCGAGGATCCACAGCAAATTGGCCCGGTCCGTGCCGGTACCGGAGCGCAGGAAGGCGACCCGGGACCCGTCGGGTGCCACGGTGAACGAACGCGGCGCGCCGAGCGTGAACCGCTGGGTGCGGGCGTGCCGTTTGGGGAAGGAGTCGGACTCGGTCGTCATGCCTTGACCATATTGGCCATGCGCCCCCTTGTGCGGCCGTGCGCCGAGAGATGCGCGCGCACGGATAGTTATGATCACTAGCGCATAGTGGGTATCAACCAGGTGCCCGCTGCGTGGATTTATCTGCCCCAAGGTGGGACCGCGTCCGACCGCGTCCGACCCTCCCCATGTCCCTGGGCTTATTGGAGGGGTGAGCCGCCGTGGCACTCTCGATTTCGGCGGTTGTGCTGCTGGCGATCATCGTCTTCCTGCTGGTCAAGAAGTCAGGTTGAAGGCGGGGCACGCGGTCGTGTACATGCTCCTCGGCTTCTACCTGGCTTCGTCGACCGTCGCGCCCACGATCAGTGAGCTGACGACGAACCTCGCGGGGATGATCGGGAGCATCAACTTCTGAGTGGACCGTCCCCACGGACGGTCTCCCTAGGTACGAGGACGAGCGCGCGGCCTCATAGGTGGAGTCCATGACGGAACTCCCGGCCCGGCGTCTGCTGCTGGTGCACGCGCACCCGGACGACGAGTCGATCAACAACGGCGTCACCATGGCCAGGTATGCCGCCGAAGGCGCCCACGTGACGCTGGTGACCTGCACCCTCGGGGGGCGGGGCGAGGTCATCCCGCCCGAGCTGGGGCACCTGACCGGAGCCGCCCTGGGCGGGCACCGCAGGGGCGAGCTGGCGGCGGCGATGCGCGCGCTCGGCGTCGAGGACTTCCGGCTGCTCGGCGGGCCTGGACGGTTCGCCGACTCCGGGATGATGGGTCTGCCCGACAACGACGACCCCCGGCTACCTGCGGCAGGCGGACGTCGACCGGGCCGCCGAACTCCTCGTCGAGGTGATCCGCGAGGTGCGTCCCCAGGTGCTCGTCACCTACGACCCCGACGGCGGCTACGGCCACCCCGACCACATCCAGGCCCACCGCATCGCCATGCGCGCCGCCGAGCTGGCGGCCGAGGCGGAGTGCCCGGTCGACAAGGTCTACTGGAACCGCGTCCCCGTACCGTCGCCGAGGACGCCTTCGCCCGCCTCCGCGATGACCTGCCCGGCCTGCCCTTCGAGGAAGGCGGCCGGCGTCGAGAACCTACCGGGCGTCGTCGACGACGAGCGGATCACCACCGAGATCCGGGGCGACGGCGGCGCGAACGCCGCCAAGACCGCGGCCATGCGCGCGCACGTCACGCAGATCACCGTCGCCGAGCCGTACTTCGTCCTCTCCAACGAACTGGCCCAGCCGGTCTTCACCACCGAGTACTACGAACTGGTGCGCGGTGAGCGGTCCGGGGACGGTGACGGCCGCGAGAGCGACCTCTTCGCCGGGATCGCAGGGACCGACGGGATCACCGGGACGCGGGGATCGAGGTGGCGTCAGCGAGCGGGCGTACCGAGCCGACGACCTCCGCCCTGGCCCAGCCGCTGCGCGCCGCCCTCGCTCGGGCGGGCCGCCCTCTATCTGGGGGCTCTTCGTGCTCGGCGCCCTGGTCGGGGTGGCGGGCGCGCTGGTGCAGCCGGGGTGGTTCCCGGGCGGGCTGCTGCTCGCGCTGGCCGCCGAGGCGGGACTCTGCGTCGGAGCGGGCCGGGCCGTGGGCCGCCGGGGCGGGGCCGTCCGCGCCCGCCGGGGCGGGCTGGGCGCTCGCCGTGGTCCTGCTCACGACCAGCCGCCCCGAGGGCGACTTCCTCTTCGCGGCCGGCAGCGGCTCCTACCTCTTCCTGCTCGGCGGGATCGCCGTCGCTGTGATGTGCGCCACCCTCGCACCGGTGCGGCAACCGGACGGCGACGCCGTCCGACGGCGAGTGACGTACTACTTCGCAGCGGCGCGGGCGTGCGAGTCCGGTGGGGGTTTCCCCGGCGGTCACGGGATACGCGCGAGAAGTGGCCAGTATGGTGGTGCGCGCCGCCGAGCCGCCCGCTTTCTGGTGTGCCGGGCGGCGGAGCCAACCGGGAGAACCTGCCTTGAGTCGTGAAACTGACAGTTCGTCCTCCGGGCCCCACGGGCGCGGCGGAGCCGCATACCCGTCGGGCACCCCGCCTACGGGACACCCACGGCTTCCGACGCCGGTGCGGACGCGGGCCGTTCGGCCTCGCGGCCGGAGGAGCGCAAGACCGAGACGACGCTGACGACCCGAATCCGGATCAACATCCCGGGATCGCGGCCCATCCCGCCGGTCGTCGTGCGCAAGCCCGTCACGGACGCCGAGGGCGCCGCCGGTGACACGGAGACGACGGCCGAGCGGTCCGCGCCCACGTCGGCACCGAGCGCCGCAGAGCCCTCGGGCGCCGTCGAGGGCCCCGCCGAGCCGGGGCAGCCCGCCCGGCCGACCGAGGACAAGCCGGCCAGCGACTGGTTCGCGCCGCGCAAGTCCGGCCCGGCCAAAGGGCGCTCAGGGCGGCGGCTCCACCAACGGTGCCGGTCTGCCCGGGGGTTCCGGCGGTTCCGGCGCGGCGGCCGGTACGCCGGGCGCGCCCACCGCGGGCCCGCGGGTGCCGCGGACCGGGTGCCGGTGCTTCCGGTGCCGGTGCGCGACCGGGCGGCGGGGAGTGGCCGTCCCGGTGGCGTCGTCGGCTCCATGAACGTGCCGGGCGGCTCCGGCCCGGCGCCACGGGCGGCGCCGGTCTCTCCGGGGCGACGGGCGGACCCGTGGCGCCCGGCCACGGTGGCGGCACCGGCTCCTTCGACGTGACCGAGGCGCTGGCGGCCGGACCGCTGGGCAACGGCAACGGCACCCGCCCGCGCTCCGACGGCGGCGCCGAACCGCGCCGCGACGACCTGCCGTACTTCTCGGAGAACGGGCAGGGCAATCAGGGCCCCGGCCCCCGCAGCGGGCAGAGGCGGCCCGAACGGGCAGTCCCCGTACGGCGACACCCGGGGTCCCGCGGGCGTGACGAGCGGCCCGGTCACCGGCGACAGCCGGCTGACGCCGCCCCCGGTCGGCGACCTCGGCGACCTGGGCCGGCCCAGGACACCCGGCGGCCCGGCGCGCGCCCAGCGGACAGCGCGGGCCCGCACCGAACGGCCTGGGCGGTCCCGGTGGTCCGGGTGGTTCCGGTAGTCCGGGCGGTCCGGGCGGTCTCGGTGGTCCGGGGGCCCCGGTGGTCCGGGTGGTCCGGGCGGTTCCGGGTGGACCGGGCGGTCCCGGTAGTCCCGGTAGTCCTGGCGGCCCCGGTGGCCCCGCCGGCCCGGGCAGATTGCGGCGGCCCCGGCCCCGGCACCGGCCCCGGCACCGGCCCCGGCGCCGACGCCGTCCGTCTGGCCCCGGCGGTGGGCTCAGCGACGACACCGCGATCCTCACCCCGCAGAAGCCGGCCCCCGAGCCGGGCACCGCCGGTTACAGCAACCCGGACAACGTCTCCGGGAACACCGTCCACCAGCGGCATCCCCGTCGTGCCGACCGACCGGAACGCGCCGTTCCAGGGCACGTCCGCCGACGGACCGCTGCCGCACACGCCCCCGAAGCTGCCCGAGCCGGTCTCCGCGCCCCCGGCGAGCTCCGCCAAGCCGGCCAAGAAGAAGGGCGCGGGAAGCTCCCGCTGCTCGTGGCGGCCTGGTCTTCGTCGCCGGTGTCACCTACGGCGCCGGCCTGCTCATGAACCGTTCCGACGTGCCGAAGGGCACCACCGTGCTGGGCGTCGACATCGGCGGCGGCACGCGCGACGACGCCGTCGAGAAGCTGGACGACGTCCTCTCCGCCCGCGCGAGCAAGCCGCTCAAGCTCACGGTCGGCGGCGAGACGGTCTCCCTGAAGCCGGACCAGGCGGGGCTCCACTCGACACGCAGGCCACGGCCAGCGCGGCGGCGAAGAGCGACTACAACCCGATGTCCGTGTTCGGCTCCTCCTCGGCCGGCAGCGTGTCGTCGCCGCCCGGTCATGCCCGTCGACGAGGAGAAGCTGCACGCGGCCCCGGAGGACGCCTGCCGGCGGGCCGGATCGGTGACCGAGGGCACCGTCAAGTTCGAGTCCGGCAAGGCCGTCCCGTGTACGGCAAGGCCGGCAAGGGCATCGACGTCGCCAAGTCGACCGAGGCCGTGCAGGAGGCGTACCGCGCCCAGGTGGAGATGGGCACCGCCACCCCGGTGAACGTGCCGACGACCACCCAGCAGCCCACGGTCTCCAAGGCCGAGGTCGACCGGATCAAGAAGGAGGTTCGCCGAGCCGGCGATGTCGGCGAAGGTGACCGTGCGGACCGACGCCGCGCACTCCATCCTGATGAGCCCGGAGAAGTCGCTGTGGAAGTTCCTCCGGGTTTTTCACCGCCGTCAACGGCAAACTCGTCGACAAGCCCGACCTCAACGCCCTGAAGGAACTGTACGGCGGGACGTTCGACGGCGTGCTCATCACGCGCGCCAACGGTGAGAAGACGCCCGTCACCCCCGAGGACGTCTACGGCGCCCTGCGTCAGGCCCTGAAGAGAAAGACCGACCGCGTGGCGGTCATCGAGACCGACCCCAGCTGACGACGCCACTCCACGAGGGGGCGCCCGGCACTCGCCGGGCGCCCCCTAGGCCTTATTGAGTTCCCCGTCTGCGCACCGACCGCCGCTGCGCCCGCCCTTCGGGCGGACGACGGGGAACTCGAATACAGGCCCTCGCGTCTCAGTTGAGCATGGCGCGAGCCGCCCCGCGCCTCCCCGGACCTGCTCCGCGACCGCCTCGTCCACCGCCCCCACGACCTCCGCGTACGCCTCCAACTCCCCCGGGCCCCCGCCGAGAACTCCCCCGCTGCACCAGCAACCGAGCCCGCTCGTACCGCAGCCGCGCCGCGGCATGCGCGGGCAGCAGCAACGCCAGCTCGATCGCCCACAGCCCGACATCCGACCGCTCCGGCCGGGCCGCCGCCCACGCCCGGATGTTGTTCTGGGATGCGCGACACCACCTCCAACGGCGCCGCGGGCTCCAGCATCGACGGACGCAGGGCGGCCCCCGTCACCCCCGCCACCAGCACCTCCGCGTCGTTCCCGCTGAGCACCCGGCCCCCGTCGAACGGATCGGCGAGCACCCCGCCCCTCCTCCGGTCCGAACTCCGCCCCGAACCCGACCACGAAGTGCCCCGGCAGCGCGACCCCGTACACCGGCGCCCCCGCCCGCCGGGCCACCTCCAGCCACACCACCGACAGCATGATCGGCAGCCCGCGCCGACGCCGCAGCACCTCGTGCAGCAACGACGACTCGAGCCGCTGGTAGTCCGCGGCGACCCCGTGGAAGCCGTACCGCTCGCCGAGCAGGTCCCGCAGCGCCGCCGCCCAGGCCGACGGCGAACCCGGCCGGAACGGCAGCTGTCCGGCCAGCTCGTCGAGCTCCATCTGCGCGGCGTCCAGACCCGCCTCGTCCAGCGCCCCGTCCGCCTCGCCGCGCCCACCAGCAGGCACAGCGTGGCCGGGTCGGGCCGCTCGGAGCGTGCCTCTTCGGCGAACCGCCGTCGCAGCTCGGCGGAGCGTTCCGGCGACGCGGGGACGCGAGAACGTGGGTGACGCATAGCTTGCTCGTGCCCTTCCACGGCGATCGGTTACCGGTCCGTCCCGGCGCTCGCGGGCTCCCGGTAGTGGTGGTACGCGTGATGCGCCGCGAAGCCCATCCCGGCGTACAGCGCCCGCGCCCCCGTTGTCCGTCTCGACCTGGAGCCACGCCGCCGACGCGCCTTCGTCGAGCGCCCGCCGGGCCAGCGCGGCCATCACGGCGGTCGCCAGCCCCCGGCGCCGCTGCGCGGGGTCGACCTCGACGGCCGCGAAGGAGGCCCACCGCCCGTCCACGACACCGCCCGATCGCCGCCGGGGCGGCGGGTCCGCACCGGGCACCGTCGCGAACCACACCGACGGCCGTCGGCCAGTACCCGCAGAGCCACCTCGCTCACGCCCTTGCGCTGGTACCGCGCCAGCCAGGCCTCGTCCGCCTCCCGGGACAGGACCACGCCGGTCCCCTCCGACAGGTCGGCGACCTGCGCCCACCCCGCCGGTCCACACCTCGGCCGTCACCTCCCGCACCCAGCCCCGCCGCTCCAGCTCCGCGCACAGCGCTCCTGCGTGCCCTCGGCCCCGGTGGCGGTCTGGACGTACGCGGGCAGACCCCGTTCGGCGTACCAGCGTCGTACGGCGGTCAGCGCCTCGTCGAGCGGCATTCCAGGATCGCCGAGCGGGAGCACGGGTTGGCCCGCCGCGTGAACCCGGCGGCCGCCCGCAGCTCCCACTCACCGAGCCGCTCGCTCTCCACCGGCCGCCAGGCCCGCGCGGCGACCCGCGCCAGCTCCTCGTACGAGGCGGCGGGACCGCGCCGCCGCGCCGGCGCCGACGGCACGACCTCGCCCGCGACCAGCGCGGACTCCGGGACACGGACCGACTCGCCACTCTTCCGTGTGATCCGCAGCACACCGTCGTCCCATGATGTGAGAACACCCACCGTGTCGGTGAAACTTCTCACCCGCGACACCCGGTTCGCTCAAGCGCCGCACGGAGACTCGTTTGCCCACGTCAGCAACGGTGATACGGACCTCAAGGCGCCCTGCGGCGAGATTTCCACGGGTCGGTTCACCCCCTCCTGTTCGGATCGTGCCCAAGAACGGAGATACTAGGGGCGGGCATCGACGACGCCGCGCTCCCGCGCGCCAGGCGGCGGAGCCCGAGGGAGGCCCGCCAGCGCCCAATCGAGGAGGAACGACAGCGTGACCTACGTCATCGCGCAGCCTTGTGTCGACGTGAAGGACAAGGCGTGCATCGAGGAGTGCCCGGTCGACTGCATCTACGAGGGCCAGCGGTCCTTGTACATCCACCCGGACGAATGCGTCGACTGTGGTGCCTGTGAGCCGGTCTGCCCGGTCGGGGCGATCTTCTACGAGGACGACACTCCGGAGGAGTGGAAGGACTACTACAAGGCGAACGTCGAGTTCTTCGACGAGCTCGGCTCGCCCGGCGGCGCCAGCAAGCTGGGACTGATCGAGCGCGACCACCCCTTCGTCGCCGCGCTGCCGCCGCAGAACCAGTAAGAGCGGCCCGCACCCGCGCCGCCTCGGTCCCGTACGGCCTGATCACCCTCGATCGGCGCGGTACGGGACCGAGGCGTTTGCCGTAGGACGAAGACGAAAGAGAGCCACCATCGTGTCCGCAGTCTCCGACCGGCTTCCCACCTTCCCCTGGGACAAGCTGGAGCCGTACAAGAAGACGGCCGCCGCGCATCCGGACGGCATCGTCGACCTGTCCGTCGGCACCCCGGTCGACCCGGTCCCCGAGCTGATCCAGAAAGCCCTGATCGACGCGGCGGACTCCCCGGGCTACCCGACCGTCTGGGGCACCCCGGCACTGCGCGACGCGATCACCGGCTGGGTCGAGCGCCGCCTCGGCGCCCGCGACGTCACCCACCGCCACGTCCTGCCCATCGTCGGTTCCAAGGAACTCGTCGCCTGGCTCCCCACCCAGCTGGGCCTCGGCCCCGGCGACCGGGTGGCGTTCCCGCGCCTGGCCTACCCGACGTACGAGGTCGGCGCGCGCCTGGCCCGCGCGGAGTACGAGGCGTACGACGATCCCACCGAGCTGGACCCGGCGGGCCTGAAGCTGCTCTGGCTCAACTCCCCGTCCAACCCCACCGGCGGGGTCCTGTCGAAGGCGGACCTGACCCGCGTCGTCGCCTGGGCCCGCGAGCACGGCGTCCTCGTCGTCTCCGACGAGTGCTACCTGGAGCTGGGCTGGGAGGCCGACCCGGTCTCCGTCCTGCACCCGGACGTCAACGGCGGCTCGTACGACGGCCTGGTGGCCGTCCACTCGCTCTCCAAGCGCTCCAACCTCGCCGGCTACCGCGCGGCCTTCCTGGCGGGCGACCCGGCCGTCCTGGGGCCCTCTCCTGGAGATCCGCAAGCACGGCGGCATGATGACGTCCGCGCCGACCCAGGCGGCCGTGGTGGCGGCCCTCGGCGACGACGAGCACGTCCGCGTGCAGCGCGAGCGCTACGCGGCCCGCCGCACGGCCCTGCGCGAGCGCTCCTCGGCCACGGCTTCCGCATCGAGCACAGGAGGCCAGCCTCTACCTCTGGGCCACCCGCGACGAGTCCTGCTGGGACACGGTGGCCCACCTGGCCGAGCGCGGCATCCTGGTGGCTCCCGGCGACTTCTACGGCCCGGCCGGCGCGAACTTCGTCCGGGTAGCCCCTCACGGCCACGGACGAGCGCGTCCGCGCGGCGGTGGAGCGCCTGACGGCCTGACGGGCTGGTTCGACGTAGGCATGCAGAACGCCGGGGCCCAGGGACAAGCCCTGGGCCCCGGCGCCGTACGAGCGGGGTGCGGCCGCCGTCAGCCGAGCGGCAGCCCCTGCACCGGCAGCGAACCGGTGGCCGGCAGCCGCCCTTGCCCAGCGCGTCCCGTCGGCAGCCCGCCTTCGGTGGCGGTCCCCGCGGTGTCACCGACGATCTCCCCGGCGGAGCCGCTGGCGTCCCCCGGCGGCCTTCTGCGCCACCGGGGTGGTCTTCTTGACGACCGAGCCACCGGTCTTGCCCGCCGCCGGCACGGTCTTCTTGACGGCCTTGCTGCCGGTGTCGCCCGCCCGGTCTCCGGTGACGTTCTGGGCCGCGGCGTCCACGGTGTTGCCGACGTTCGCCCCGTCCAGGGCGGTCAGTCCCCCGAGGTTCGGGGTGGCCGGCAGTTCGGGAGCCGCGCTGGCGGAGCCGGCCGCACCGACCCCGGCAGCCGCTCCCGCAGCGACGAGCAGCGCGGCACGGGCGATCCGGCGGGTCAGGGGAGGGACATGATGCTCCTTCGACGGAAGTCAATGATGAGGAATCCGACCGTGCCCGGCGAGTGATCGACCGGGCTCGGACGCAGTGACTACCGCTCGAGGGCCGCGAAGGTTGCGGCGGCACAAAGTAAAGAGTTGGTAATGTGTCGCATTATCAGGTGCACACAAAAACGGGCACGGGGCGCCGGTCGGAAAGTCTGCCGAATCCTTACAGCCCTTGATTTTCCCTGGGCTCGGGCGGATTCGCGGATGATGACCGGAAAACCCGCGCAACGCGTCGCCCCGACGCCGGTGCGGGTAACTCCCAGGAGTGACGACCCGTACGGGCGAGCGCTACCGCGCGGAGGTGATGCGGACGGCGCCCGCGCCCGCTCGGCGCCGCCGGTGCTGCCCGAACCCGTGGGACGCCACTTGCTGTCGGTGCTTCCCGCGGTCCACTCCCCGGCCCGCGTAGGAGACCCGTTCGATGCGCAGCGAGGTGGCGTTGGCCACCGCCCAGTGCGCCAGCTGCCAGCCGCGCTGACCGGGGCGCTCCTCCGCATCCGAGCCGGTCACGGGCAGCGTCACGGTCCGACCGTCGGAGCCGCCCGCGCCGCCCTTGGTGCCCGTGCTCGGTGCCAGGCGAGGCCGTGGGCGTCGCGGAGGCGTCGTCCACGGCTGCTCCGGGCCGACTGGAGCACGTCCTGCCCGAAGTCCCGGCAGAGCGCCGCGCGGACCGCGTCCGGCCCCTGGGCCCGGGCCGCACCGGGGCGTCCCTCGCAGGTCAGCGTCGCCGCGGACCGTCCGGTCAGCGCGGCGGCGAGCAGCCTGGCGTCCGTCTCGTGCTGGCGTAGGCCCTCCGGGGAAGCCCGCTGCGCTGCACGCGCTGGGCGGCGACGGTCAGCGGGAGGCGGGTGTAGCCGGGCACCTCGACCAGTTCGTCGTAGAACTTGGCCGCCGAGTAGGCCGGGTCCATGATCTCCTTCGGGGTGCCCCAGCCCTGGGAGGGGCGCTGCTGGAACAGACCGAGCGAGTCGCGGTCGCCGTAGTCGATGTTGCGCAGCGTCGACTCCTGCAGCGCGGTCGCCAGCGCGATCGTCACCGCCCGCTCCGGCAGGTCGCGCGCGGTGCCCACGGCGGTGATCGTCGCCGCGTTCACCGCCTGCTCCGGCGTGAACTCGTAGGTCGTCCGGCCGTCCTCGGCCGAGACGACCTCGCAGCCCGGGGCGCCCCGGTGACGTACTGCACCGTGAGGTACCCGGCGACCGCGAGCAGGACCACGGTGGCCGCGCCGGAACGGAGAAGGCGGCCATGGCGTTTGCGGGATGGCGACGGCTGAAGCACGCGTACAAGGTACTGGAGGGTAGGGAGTGGTGTCCGCCGGGTACGGACAGTGCCCGAAAGGGCAGGGGCGTTAGGGTCGGGGCCATGGCCGATACCCCGCTGGACCTCACGCTGGACGCCGCGGAGCTCACCGCGCGGCTCGTCGACTTCCCCTCCGAGAGCGGCACCGAGGAGCCGCTCGCGGACGCGATCGAGGCGCCCTGCGCGCCCTGCCGCACCTGTCAGTCGAGCGGTACGGCAACAACGTGGTGGCCCGCACGGACCTGGGCCGGGCGGGCGCGTGATCCTGGCCGGCCACATCGACACCGTCCCGATCGCCGACAACGTACCGTCCCGGCTCGACGAGGACGGCGTCCTGTGGGGCTGCGGCACCTGCGACATGAAGGCGGGCGTCGCGGTCCAGCTGCGCATCGCCGCCACCGTCCCGGCGCCCAACCGCGACCTGACCTTCGTCTTCTACGACAACGAGGAGGTCGCCGCCGACCTGAACGGCCTCAAGCACGTCGCCGAGGCCCACCCCGAGTGGCTGGAGGGCGACTTCGCGGTGCTCCTCGAACCGTCCGACGGCCAGGTGGAGGGCGCAGTTGCCAGGGCACGCTGTGGGTGCTGCTGAGGACGACGGGGGAGCGGGCGCACTCCGCGCGTTCCTGGATGGGCTCCAACGCCATCCACGCCGCCGCCCCGATCCTCGCGCGCCTGGCGGCCTACGAGCCCCGCTACCCGGTCATCGACGGCCTGGAGTACCGCGAGGGCCTGAACGCGGTCGGCGTCACGGGCGGGGTCGCGGGCAACGTCATCCCCGACGAGTGCGTGGTCACGGTCAACTTCCGCTACGCCCCCGGACCGCAGCCCCGAGGAGGCCCTCGCCCACGTGCGGGAGGTCTTCGCGGACTGCGGGGGTGACGGAGTTCGTGGTCGACGACCACAGCGGGGCGGCGCCCTGCCGGGCTGTCCCACCCGGCCGCGGCGGCCTTCATCGAGGCGGTGGGCGGCACCCCGCAGCCCAAGTACGGCTGGACGGACGTGTCGCGCTTCTCGGCACTGGGCGTCCCCGCGGTCAACTACCGGCCCGGGCAACCCGCACTCGGCGCACAAGCGCGACGAGCGGGTCGAGACGGCCAAGATCCTCGCGGGCGAGGAGCGTCTGCGGTCCTGGCTGACGGCGTGATCCACGCCGGGTTTACGCCGCTGTGTGACGGACATGCTCCAGGTCCCTCGTACGTAACCCGCGTAGATCTACGCTGAGGTGGGAAGAACCTGCAACTGGAGGGAGCGCGCATGGCTACCGGCAACCCCGAGGGCAAGAAGCGGCCACCGGAGGAGCAGCGCCTGGGCCCTGTCCTCCGGCGGCGGGGTCAGGTCCAGAAGAGCACCACGGACCAGCGCCTGCTGGACGGAGCGTGCCCCGACCGACTGGGGTCCCACCGACCCCTGGCGCGTCCTGCGCATCCAGTCGGAGTTCATCGAGGGCTTCGGCACCTCTCGCCGAACTGCCGCCCGCGATCAGCGTCTTCGGCTCCGCCCGTACGGCGGCGGACTCACCGGAGTACGAGGCGGGCGTGCGGCTCGGGCGCGGCCTGGTCGAGGCCGGGTTCGCGGTCATCACCGGCGGTGGGCCCGGCGCCATGGAGGCGGCCAACAAGGGCGCCCTGGAGGCGAAGGGCACGTCGGTCGGCCTCGGCATCGAGCTGCCCCTTCGAACAGGGGCTCAACCCGTACGTCGACATCGGCCTGAACTTCCGGTACTTCTTCGTCCGCAAGATGATGTTCGTGAAGTACGCAGGGCTTCGTGGTCCTGCCCGGCGGCCTCGGCACCCTCGACGAACTCTTCGAGGCCCTCACCCTGGTGCAGACCCAGAAGGTGACCCGCTTCCCCATCGTCCTGTTCGGCTCCGAGTACTGGGGGCGGCCTGGTCGACTGGCTCCGCGGCACCCTGGTCGCCCAGGGCAGGAGCCCGAGAGAAGGACCTCCTGCTCTTCCACGTCACGGACGACGTGGACGAGGCAGTCGCCCTGGTCTCCAAGGAGGCGGGGCGGTAGGCACGGGCCGGGAGCGCCGGGGGCGGAGCCCCCGGTACCCGAGCCGGTGCCTAGGCCAGTCCCCGCCTGGCGACGGCGGGGCTCCCGGTGTCCCGCGATGGTCGCGACCATGTCCAGCACCTGACGCGTCTCCGCCACCTCGTGCACCCGGTACACCCGCGCCCCCAGCCACGCCGACACCGCCGTCGTCGCCAGCGTCCCCAGCACCCGCTCCTTCACGGGCCGGTCCAGCGTCTCCCCGACGAAGTCCTTGTTGGACAGGGACACCAGCACCGGCCACCCCGTATCCACCATCTCCCCGAGCCGCCGCGTCGCCTCCAGGCTGTGCCGCGTGTTCTTCCCGAAGTCGTGGCCGGGATCGATCAGCACCGACTCCGCGGCACCCCGAGCGCCACCGCCCGCTCGGCGAGCCCCAGCGTCACCTTGAGGATGTCGGCCATGACGTCGTCGTACGTCACCCGGTGCGGCCGGGTCCGCGGCTGGGCGCCGCCGGCGTGTGTGCACACCAGCCCCACCCCGTACCGCGCGGCGACCTCCGCGAGCTTCGGGTCGACGCCGCCCCACGCGCCGTTCACACGTCCGCCCCCGCCTCGCACACGGCCTCGCCGACCTCGTGCCGCCAGGTGTCCACACTGATCACGATGTCCGGGAACCGCCGTCGCACCTCCGCGACGAACCCCACCGTCCGCCGCGCCTCCTCCTCGGCCGACACCTCGTCCCCGGCCCGGCCTTCCACTCCGCCGACGTCGATGATCGCGGCGCCCTCGGACACCGCCTGCTCCACACGCGCGAGGGCGGGCTCGTCGCTGGAAGGTCGCCCCTGGTCGTAGAAGGAGTCCGGGGGTCCGGTTCACGATCGCCATGATCACCGGCTCGTGCGCCGCGAATTCACGCCTGCCCAGCCTGAGCATCCCCTGTGACATCTCCTCGTCCATACCGTTCTCACGTTCCGCCGAAACGACCTCGGGGCGGCCTTCGACCGCCTGCGGCCCCGACTGTCAGACTCGCATGGGCACGATCGGACCCGACACAACCGACTCCGGCTCGGAACCAGGTTCCGACTCCGATCCAAGCAGCCCACGCGATCCGTCGAATCCTCGAACCCACGCGATCGCCGCGCTCGACCCGACCATGGGGGCCTCAGCGATGGTCATGTTCCTCTTCCTCGTCGTCGCGCTGGCCGTCGTGGTCGCCGCGGTGACGCTCGCCGTGGTGAGCGGCGGCGACAGCGGGCCGTTGCCCGACGCCGCCCCCGAGCGACTGCGGGACTCCCTGCCCCCGGACCGCCCGGTGGGCCGCGCCGACGTGGAACGCCCTCCGCTTCCCGCTCGCCGCCCGCGGCTACCGCATGGCGGACGTCGACGACGCCCTCGGCCGCCTCGGCGCCGAGCTGGCCGAGCGCGACGCGCGCGATCGCCGACCTGGAGTCCGCGCTAGCCGGCGCCCGGGCCGCCGTCGCCCACCAGCACGTCTCCATGGAGAAGCCGGCCCAGGAGGAGCAGCAGTGAGCGCCGGGGAGACCGTCGCCGGACCGGACGGCGCGCCGCGCTGTCCCCTGGGCCCTGTCCACCGCCGGACTACGTGACGTACCACGACGGGGAATGGGGCCGCCCGGTCCACGGCGACGACGCCCTGTACGAGCGCCTCAGCCTGGAGGCCTTCCGGTCCGGGCCTGTCCTGGATCACCATCCTGCGCCGCCGCCCCGGCTTCCGCGCCGCCTTCGCCGGCTTCGAGATCGCCGAAGTGGCGGCCTTCACCGACGAGGACCGCGAACGCCTGCTCGCCGACGCGGGCATCATCCGGAACCGAGCCAAGATCGACGCGACCCTCGCCAACGCCCGCGTGCTGGCCGAGTGGGGCCCCGGTGAGCTGGACGAGCTGATCTGGTCGCACGCCCCGGACCCGGACGGGCGCCCGGTGCCGAAGACCCTCGCCGACGTCCCGGCCGTCACACCGGGAGTCCACGGCGCTGTCCAAGGCCCTGAAGAAGCGGGGCCTGCGCTTCGTCGGCCCGACGACGGCCTACGCGCTGATGCAGGCATGCGGACTGGTCGACGACCACCTGGAATCATGCGTGGCGCGGGAGAGCCGACGAGCACCGGATCACCTGCCCAGGTAGCGCGGCTTCTCGCTGTTGACGAACGCCCGCACCGCGATCGCGTGGTCCTCCGAGGAACCCGCCCGGGACTGCAGCTCGTCCTCCTTGTCCAGCGTCTCGAGAACGAGTGCGTCAGCCCGTACGCGACCGCCTCCTTCAGCGCCGCGTACGCCACCGTCGGCCCCCTGTGCCAGCGCCCGCGCCGTCTGCTCGGCCTCGGCGCGCAGGTCGGCGGCGGGTACGACCCGGTTGGCGATGCCCAGCTCGTACGCCTCCCGGGCGCCGATGCTGCGCGGGAAGAGCAGCAGGTCGGCGGCGCGCCCGGGGCCGACGACACGCGGCAGCGTCCAGGGAGACGCCCGGTCGGCGGTGAGCGCGACCCCGGCGAAGGAGGTGTTGAAGGCCGCCGTGTCCGCGACGATCCGGTAGTCCGCCGCGAGCGCAGAAGCCGAAGCCCGCCCCGGCCGCCACGCCGTTCACGGCGGCGACCACCGGCTTCCTGGCCTCGGCGAGCGCCCGCACGATCGGGTTGTAGTGCTCGCTGACCGTGCTCATGGTCTGGCCCGAGCCCGTTTCCCGGTCGGAGGCCAGCAGTCCGATGTGCTCCTTGAGGGTCCTGGCCCACGCAGAACGCCCGCTCCCCGGCCGCGGTCAGCAGGACCGCCCGTACCGGCGTCGTCCCCCCGCGAAGCGCACCGCCTCCCTGAGCGCGACCTTGGTCTCGATGTTCAGCGCGTTCATCGCCTCGGGGCGGTTCAGTGATCGTCGCGGGCCCGTCGCTCACCTCGTAGAGCACCGGTGTCGGCCATGGTTCCCCTCCGCGTCGTCGTCGTACATGCGTGTCCGGGACACAGCATGACGGAGATCACCGGCAACGGATCGCTCGGGAGATGTGACCTGCGTCAAGGAATTCCGGTCCGTATCCATTCGGCGGAAGTGGTCGGGGGCGCGCAGTATCGCAGTCACATCGCCGAATTGAGTGGTTTTGCTCGCGCGCGTTGCCCAAGCGATGCCGACCGATGTTGGTCATCGGGTCCTGGGATGCGGGATAATGGCTGGGAAGCAATGTGTTCGATGCCGGTGTCGCGCGTCCATGCCGGGCTGCGGCGAGTGTCCTCACGGGCCGTCGGCGGTGACGGTGAGCTGGTATCAGGAAGGGGAACGAGCATGGCGGCCATGAAGCCAGCGGACGGGCGATGGCCCGCTCGAGGTGACCAAGGAGGGGCGGGGCATCGTCATGCGCCCGTTCCGCTCGAAGGCGGCGGTCGACCGCGTCGTCGAGCTGACCCCGACGAAGGCCGACGCGCTCGGCGACGCCCTCAAGAAGGTCGTCGGCTGACGCGCGAGCGACCATATCCGTTCAGTCGCCCCGGTACCGGACATGGTGCCGGGGTGATTGTTTTTCTTTTTCACGTGAGATCACGGGTTTTCTCCCGCGGGCCCTCGGGCCGGTCGTTCACCGTTTGACGGCACACAGCAGCCCGTCGCCCACCGGCAGCAGCGACGGCACCAGCTCTGGTTCTCGCGCACCGCGCGCAGTACTTCCCGCAGTCGCAGCACCTCGGTGGGCTGCGGTCCGGAGTCGATCGTCCGGCCGGCGCCGAAGACACCCTCGAAGGCGACGAGACCTCCGGGGCGCAGCAGGCGCAACGATTCAGCGAGATAGTCCAGGTACTCCAGGCGGTCGCCGTCGCAGAAGACCAGGTCGTAACCGGCGTCCGCGAGCCGGGGCAGGGACGTCCAGGGCGCGGCCCGGAATGAAACGGGCGCGGTTGCTGGCGAAGCCGGCGGCCCGGAAGGCCTGGCGGGCGAACTGCTGGTGCCCGGCTCCGGGTCGACCGTGGTCAGTACCCCGTCCGGCCGCATGCCGTGCAGCAGATGGATCCCGGAGACGCCGCAGCCGGTGCCGATCTCCGGCGACGGCCTTGGCGTCCACGGCGGCGGCGAGCAACCCCAGCGCGGAGCCCGTGCCAGGAGTCCACCGAACGCAGGCCCGCGTCCCGGGCCCGGTCGCGTGCCCAGAGCAGCGCGTCGTCCTCGGCGACATAGGCGTCGGCGAACGCCCCAGCTCGTCTTGCCGGTTGCCGGTAATGACCTCTCCTGTCCCCGTCGTTGCCTCGGCGTGACTGTATCCGTTGGCGTCGGGAACCCGCAGATGGGACCGGTCGTTTAAAGGAGAGAGTAAAAGAGACGACCGAGCGGCTGGGGCTGCGACGGGGGTGGCGGATGGACCAGGGCGCCCAGCAAGTGCTGACGCAGCCGTACGAGCCGCCGTGCCGGCCCAGATCAAATTCTCGTAAAACCGCTTATCCGGAGCTAACGGGCGAGGTGGCGGTAGGGGCTCCACTGGACACCACCAGAGCCGACAGGGGAGGTGCGGCCGTACCCGCGGATCGGGGAGGGTGCTGCGGCGCTTCCTCGGATCGGCAGGCAGGCCGAAATCCGTGAACGACACCGCCGCAGACCACAGCCACGCGAACGGTCCCACCACGGGACACGCCCAGACCGCGACCTTCTCCAGCGACGCGGACGGGCAGGCGTGGACTCCGCCCACCTGGGAGGAGATCGTCAGCACCCACAGCGGCCGGGTCTACCGCCTCGCCTACCGCCTCACCGGCAACCAGCATGACGTCGAGGACCTCACCCAGGAGGTCTTCGTCCGCGTCTTCAGGTCGCTGTCGACCCACACGCCGGGCACCTTCGAGGGCTGGCTCCACCGCATCACCACCACCCTTCCTGGACATGGTCCGGCGCAAGCAGCGCATCCAGCTTCGACGCGCTCGGCGACGACGACGGCCGAGCGGCAGCCGCCCAGGCAAGGAGCCCAACCCGCAGCAGGTCTTCCACGACGCCCACTTCGACGCGGACGTCCAGCAGGCGCTGCGACACCCTCGCGCCCGAGTTCCGCGCCGCCGTGGTCTGTGCGACATCGAGGCCGTCGTGCGAGGAAAGATCGCCGCGACCCCGGCGTCAAGCCCGGTACGGTCCGCTCCCGGTCCACCGCCGCCGCTCCCAGCTGCGCAAGGCGCATTCCTCGCGCACCGGCCTCCCGCGCAGTGCCGCCAGCGCCGGCGTCGTTCGCGGCCCGTGTTCCCGCATTGGGAGTGAGGGGGGCACGAGCGCGTGAGTGGATCACGGCCGGACTCCGAGGGGCGCCCCGTAGAGCAGCATTCGGGGAGACCGACCTCCTGGTGGATGGGGCTCCGGCATGACACGCGTGAGCGTGTACTGGCGCACGTGGCCGTACCTGCCCGAAGTGCAAGGCGGAAGCGGACGCGCAGCGCCGCCTGAAGAACGGCTCGCGGAAGCGGCCTGCGGTTGCGTCAAACCAGGAGCGCCGCGCCCCGTCTCCAGGGGCTTCCCGTGGGCGGCAGACAGCGGATTTTGCGGCGGCTCGCCGCTGCGGCGGCGGAGGGTCTCGCCGGGTGGCCTCGACGGGTCTCTCGGCACGAAGCGGCGGCGAGCGGTCCGAGTCCCGACTACGTCCCCGCCGGCCGTACTCCACCGTGCGTTCGCCCTCCTCGCCGGCCAGGGGCTTCCGGATCCACGACGTGAGCCGGCACGAGTCCCGAGCGGTCGTCCTCGCGCGGTCTGCGGTTCGCCTGCGCGGCCGCCGGCGCGGTGTCGCTGGCACGCGATCGCGCTGGCGGTGTCACCGCCGGCATGCCGGACACCACCACGGAGGCCCGCGCCCGGCAGCGGCAGCAATGTGACGCCGATGCGCACCCAGGGCGCGCGAGCGGTCACGGGCCCGAGAACCAGCGCCGCCGCGGTCCGCTGCTCGGGCAGGTCCAGGGGCAGCGGCTGCTCGGCGACACCCCGGTCGCGCCCCACCACGATGTTCGCGCCGCTGCTGCCCGGGCTGCCCGCCCCGCCGGCGCCGATCCGAGGCAGCAGAGCCGCGCGTGAGCCGACGACGCCGGTGACGGCCGGTGCCGCCGCCATGTCCCCGCTGATACGTCCGCTCGAAGCCGTTCCGCCACTGGCCCTGTCCTCCTGGTCGACGGTCCCGGAGGTCAGGCCGCCAGGCCTGTTCGCCGCGCCCCGTCCCCGACCCGGTCCCGTCCCCCTACCCGGCGGCATCCCCCGACGCCTCCCGCCCGTCCGGCTCCCTGACCGGACTCTGCGCGCCGACCCGCGAACCCGATTGAATCCGGTGGCACCAGAGCCCTTGGAGCCGACGATCTGCGGCCAGCTTGCGGGGGAGAGAATGAACGAGGGGAAGCCCCACGAAGGCGAAGTGGTGGAGTCGTCCCCGCTCGTCCGAGGACGCGACCGACGGCGACTTCGAACTGGAACGCCCTCGCCTGGCCCACACCACCGCGCAACGGTGGTGACGCGGCCGGACGGGTCCGGCGGGACCGGACGGGGTGACTTCGAACTGGAACGCCCGGCGCCGATCCGCGTGGCCGACGAGGGGACTACGAACTCGACCGGCCGGTGACCGGGACGGACGTACACACGGACGCCGACCCGCAACGGCGGCGCGCGCGCTGATTCCGGCGGTGTCGACGGCGGCGGCACGGCGACGACGGCCTGACCCGTCGCGCCTCGTCGGCGAGCGCTCCAAGCCGCTGCACCGACCCCGACCCGTACAGCACCCCGCCGTACGGCAAGCCGGGCCCCTCGGGCCCCCGCTCCGCCGGTGCAGCATCCGGCGGCCGCGACGCCGGCGCACGGCACGGTGGCGGCGGGGCTTCCCCGCGCCCGGGGCGACCGCGAATGCCGCCGCAGGCTCCGCCTCCGGGGGCGATGCCCGACCCGGCCTTGGCGGACGCGCCGCCCCGCCCCGCCGGTGACACCGGCGCAGGGCCCGGACGGCAGCGGCGGGGCCTCACCCCGGCGGTGGGGCCGCCGGAGGCGCCGGCGCCCATCGGGCCGGGCGGTGACAGCCCGGAGGCACCGACCCCTGGGGGCGGCAGCCCTGGCCGCCGCCGCGCCCCTTCAGCAGAACGGCGCGGGCGCGCCGACGCGGGAGCAGCGGCGTAAGCGGGCCGGAAAGGTGATCGTCGGCGGCGCGCTGCTGATCGCCCTGGCCTCCGGCGGCATCGGCGGCGCCCTGGGTACGTACCCGGAGCGGAACGGCGGCGTGGGGACGGTGAGCTGCCGCAGGCCGGCAAGGAAGCGGCTCGAGCGGGCGCCGGGTAGCGTCGCCGGACCGCCGCCCGCGCCCTGCGCCAGGTGGTGACCCTGCACGCGAGCGGCAGCGACGCCGCGGCACCGGCACCGGCCTTACTCGACGACCGCGCCACATCCTGACCAACAACCACGTGGTGGAGCCCGCGCGATCCGGCGGCGGGATAACCGTCACCTTCAACAGCGGCGACACCGCCGAGGCCACGGTCGTCGGCCGCGACAGCGGATACGACCTCGCCGTGGTGAAGGTGAAGGGCGTCAGCGGCCCCAGCCCTCGCCCCTCGGCAACTCCGACAACTGCGGCTCAGCGACCCTGTCGTCGCCATCGGCGCCCCCTTCGACCTGGCCGGCACGGTCACCCCCGGCATCATCAGCGCCAAGGGAGCGGCCCATCACGGCGGCGGCGAGGAGGGCGGCGGTAGCGACGTCTCAGCCGTCGACGCCCCGGCAGACCGACGCGCCCATCAACCCTCCGGCGAACCCGGCGGCCCCCCTCCATGCGTCGCCCGGGGCAGGGGCCATCGGCATCAACTCCGCCATCCGCCGGTCCGCCAGACGGCGGCGGCGCCGATCTGGACGGCGGCCAGGCCGGCTCCATAGGGCTCGGCTTCGCCATCCCCATCAACCAGGGCAAGCGCGTCGCCGAGGAACTGATCAACACCGGCAAGGCCACCCACCCGGTCATCGGCATCACACCTCGACATGAACTACTGGGCGACGGCGCCCGCGTCGGCGCCAAGGGCAGCGACGGCGGACCCGCGGTCACCACGGGCGGCCCTGGGCGAAGGCCGGCATCGAGCCGGGGGACGTGATCACCGCCGTCGACGGCAGGCGCGTGCACTCCGGCGAGGAACTCATCGTCGCGACCCGCGCCCACCGCCCCGGCGACCGCCTGGAACTGACGCTGGAGCGCGACGGCAAGGAGACGAGTTGTCCACTGGTGCTCGGCTCCTCCGGGGACTGAGTGCTGCGCAGGTCCCCACAAGGGGCCAGGAAGGCAAACACCCGAAAGCGTCCGCATACACGCACTCGGGGCTTCACGGGACGGTACCGGTCGGATGGGGCCGGCGGGGTACCGTGGTGGCGGCCCGGACATCCCAAGCGAGCCGAAAGTAATGACATAGGCGCACTAGAGCTGGTGACGCTCGTCGTCCTCGCCGTGCTCGTCGCCTTTGGTCCGGAGAAGCTCCCAAAGGTCATCCAGGACGTGACCCGCAATCAATCCGAAAGATCCGGGAGTTCTCGGACAGCGCCAAGAAGGGGACATCCGCCAGCAGGAGTGGGCCCGAGTTCAAGGACTTCGAGTTCGAGAGGACCCAACCCCAAGACGTTCATCCGCAAAGCAGTTGGAGCAACGAGCGAGCTGGGGCCATGAAGATCCGCAACGGCTTGACCTGACCTGAAGAAGGAGATGGCCGAGGTCACCGACGCGGTCCACGGCCGCGAGTCGGAGCCGCCGTCCGGTTCCTCGGCGTCCGATCCACCGGCGGTCGCGTCGACATGTCCAAGAAGCCCGAGACCCCGCCATCGATCGACCGCCCGCCCTTCGACGCGGACGCCACCTGAGTCCGTCCCGCGGCCGCGGACGTCGCGGGAGCCGACTCCCTCGCCGTACGTGACGCGTCTCACACTCCGGACGGGGCGTACTGGGCCTGAAGGCGACGCCCGAGCGACCCACGCGCCGGGCGATTTCCCGGTTGCCGCCAGTGGTGTGGCTATCGCTGCCCGAGTTGTTGTGCGGACCGGACGAGTGCGCCCGAAGGGGGCGGGCCGTTCCGGTCCGACGAGACGAGGAGACGTCCGGGCACATGGAGACGACGAGTCAGGGCGGTCGCGCAGACGCCGGGGCACGGAGGATGGACAAGAGGTCCCCTCCGCCCGGCTGGACGATCGACGGCCTACCTGCGTGCGCCCTTCCCGTGGTACGGCCCTCGACGAGGCCTTCACGGGCGGCGCTGGCTGATGCAGGTCGGTACGGCGGCCGACGGGGCGGTGGAGCACGGCTCGATCGGGCACGGCGACGAACCTTCGGTGCGCAACGAGCACGTGGCCGGCGACGAGCAGGACGCCAAGGAGAAGTTCGCGGTCGTCGTGACCGTCGCGGCCAACCCCGACCGGTGCAGCGCCGACGGCACTGGGGGCTGCTGGAGGCCACCCGGTGTCGTCGGCGGCGTGGCTCGCCGGGGTGGGGCTGCTGTCCTTCACCTGGCCGGGCCAGATGGACCACTCGCTGCGCGACGACTGGCTGGAGCAGCAGACGGAGACCGCGTGGGTCCTCGCCGACGATCTCGGCGGAGAGGACTGGTCGACGCTGTCCCTCCCCCGTGGACGGCGTGCCGACGCGGTTCCACTACCGGGTCGAGTTCGGCTGGGTGCTCGCCGGTTCCACCGAGCAGGGCGTCCACCTGGGCGCCTACGGCAGGGCGTGAGCGCGTACGGGCTGGCCTTCTCCGTGGTCAAGTGACATCGCCGCGTACGCCTCAGCCGTCGTACGCGCGGGCGCCGGGCGCATACGAGAAGGGCGCCGTCCCGGCGGACAGCGCCCCAGCCCCGTACGTACAGTCCCGTACGGAGCGTCAGGAACCTGTTCTTCGGCGTGATGCCCAGCGACAGCCTCGAGAGGCCGCGCTGCAAAAAGCCCGCCCAGCTTCCCGGCGATCGAGCGCAGGGCCGCGCCCGCTGGGAGTCCGGGTCGGTCAGGACGACGGCTGGCTCCGTCGCCGCCCCCTCGCGCAGGCGGACGTCGATCGGGATGGAGCCGAGGACCGGCACCGACGCGCCCGTGGTGCGGGTCAGGCCGTCGGCGACCGACTGACCGCCGCCGGTGCCGAAGACGTCGACCATCTGCCGCAGTGCGGGGCAGGGCAGCCCGTGACATGCTCCCGACCACGCCGACGATCTTCTGGTGGGTCTGGACGGCGGTGGCACCCCGCCCGCTCCGCCACCTCGGCGGCCGCCTGCTGAGGGGTCGTCACGACCAGGATCCGGCGTTCGGCACGAGCTGCGCGACGGAGATCGCGATGCCGCCGGTTCCTGGGCGGCAGGTCGAGCAGCAGGACGTCCAGGTCGCCCCAGTACACGTCCGCCAGTGAACTGCTGGAGCTGGGAGGTGTTAGCGTCGCCGCGCCAGACGACCGGCGCGTAGTTCCCGGGGGTGAACATGCCGATCGAGATGACCTTCACCCCGTTGGCCGAAGGCGGCATGATCATGTTCTCGACCTGGGTGGGCCGCCCG
Organism: Streptomyces thinghirensis; assembly: GCA_021502835.1. Next base: position 10,788 of record JAKFGP010000053.1, on the reverse strand, counting down.
TCGGCGCCGAGCATGCGCGGCACGGAGTGGCCGTAGATGTCGGCGTCCACGACACCGACCTTCAGGGCCGTCCGCCGCCATCGACGCCGCCAGGTTCACCGTCACCGAGGACTTGCCGACGCCGCCCTTGCCGGAGGCGACCGCGTACACCCGGGTCAGGCTGCCCGGCTTGGCGAAGGGGCACCTCGCGCTCGGTCTGGCCGCCGCGCAGGGCGTTCGCCAGCTCCTTGCGCTGCTCGTCGCTCATCACGTCCAGCTCGACGTCGACACGCGTGACACCCTGACCCGCGACACGCGTCCGTCACGCGCTGCGTGATGGTGTCCCGCATGGGGAGGCCGGAGACCGTCAGGTACACGGCGACCGCGACCGCCCCCGTCCGCGCCGATCTCCACCGACTTGACCATCCCCAGCTCGGTGATGGGCCGGTTGATCTCGGGGTCGTTCACCGTCGCCAGTGCTTCACGCACCGCGTCTTCCGTAGCCATAGGGTCGATGGCGTCGGCGCCGCCCACCGGGCACGGAAAAGCCCCGTCAGCGGTCGTGTACGTCACCGCCCCGGGACCGATCCGCCGGGTACACCCCGCGATCGGGGGTGGTGCCGTTCTGCCGCTCCTCCAGGTCCCTGAGCACGTCCTGCAGCTCGGAGCGGATCCAGTCCCTCGTCGCGACCTCGCCCAGGCCGATGCGCAGGGCGGCGATCTCGCGGGTCAGGTACTGGTGTCGGCGATCGACCGCTCGTTCTGCTTGCGGTCCTGCTCCAGGTTGACCCGGTCCCGGTCGTCCTGCCGGTTCTGCGCTGAGGAGGGATCAGCGGGGCCGGTAGAGGCCTGAAGGACAGCATCAGCGTCAGGAAGATGAACGGGTACTGGTCGAAGCGCAGGCTGCTCGGCGCGGACACGTTCCACACACACCCAGAGGATGATGACGACGGTCATCCAGACGATGAACCGCCCGGTGCCCAGGAACCGCGCGACGCGCTCCGACAGTCGGCCGGAAGGACTCCGGGTCCCACTCGGGCGCTGCCCGCGGCGCGGTGCGGGCGGGCTGGTCCAGGCGGGCCCGGGTACGGAGGCCGCCGTGGCTCCCGACGCGGCACGCTCACGGGGCGGGGTCTCGCGCTCAGGCACCATCGGCAGTCACCTCACCCGTCGTCTCCTCCAGGTGGTACTCGGTCTCCCGCCAAGTCGTCGGGCAGCATGTGGGTCCAGTACACCGTCGTCCACGGCGACCGCGCCCAGCAGCGACCCGGAATCGTCCGACGACGGGCGCCGCGACCAATGTCGTACGCGGCGAAGAACCCGGCGACCACGGGCAGCGCGGCGTCCGGGTCCAGGGTTGCAGGTCGTCGTCGATGATCGAGCCGACCAGCGTGTACGGGGGTCAGCAGCAGGCGCTGAAATGGACCGTGCCCAGGTACTTGCCGGTCGGGGTCTCCTCGGGCGGCCGGCAGACGTAGACCTGGGCCGCGTGCGCCGGGGACAGGTCGGGGTTGCGGATGTGGGCCAGGGCGTCCGCGACGGTCGCGTCGGGCCGCAGCACGATCGGCTCGGTCGTCATCAGACCGCCCGCCGTGTGCCCTCGTACGCCATCAGGCGCCGCATGCCGGCCGCGTCGTCGGGCTGCATCAGGCTCAGCAGCCGCTCTTGTCCTCCCGGGCAGCTCGCCGAGCAGGTCGGCCGCCGCTCGTCGGGGTCCATCGCCCTCCAGCACGTCCGCCATGCGCTCCTCCTGAGCTTGCCGAGGATCTCGATCTGGTCGTCTTCCCGGCAGCTCCTCCAGTACGTCGGCCAGCCGGTCGTCCGCCCAGGGCGGCGGCGACCCCGCGCGGCGCTTGGCGTGACAGGTGGTGCAGGACGTTGGCGAGGTCGGCGGGCGCAGCTGCTCGAAGGTGGCGAGGAGGTTCTCGGCGCCCCGCCCCCTGCCCTCCACGGAGAAGCCGGTGACGCCGGACCACCTCGACGGTCAGCGTCTCGCCCTCATCCCGCCTAAGGCGCCGCTCTTCCTCCCCTTGCGGACGAAGACCTTGTCGATCTCCCAGTCCCGGCGGGCGGGCAGCTGCTACGCACCGACAGGTCCAGCACGGTGACCTCCTCGCCCGTCTCGGTGAGGGTGACCTGCCGGTCGAGCAGCTCGCCGAAGACGAGGTGCTTCGGGCTGGGCCGCTGGTTTAAAGTGCTGGACCGCTGACCACGCCGGTGGTGATGACCTGGCCGGACTCGATGCCGGTGACCCGGCCGTCGGCAGGAAGATGCGGCGGCGGTGGTGAGTTCTGACGACCAGGCCGAGCACCCGCGGTGGTTTGCGGGCGACGCGGAGCATGACGACCAGATCGCGCACGCGTCCCACCTGGTCGCCTGGCCGGGTCGAAGACGGCGATGCCGGAGAGGTGGGAGACGAAGATCCGGGGGCGCCCGCTGCCATGCGCCGCCGCTCCTTTCTCAAGCTTCGTAGGCGTGCGTCGGAGTGTGTGAGATCGGAGTGTGTGAGAGCTGATTCGTACGGTGTTCCTTTTCCGAATAGCCCGCTCGGACGGGCTTCAGGCTAGCCCGTCCCGAACAGCTCCGCTCTGGTGGCCGGTCCGGACGGACTGGCCTGTCTCGCCGTCCACGCCCGCCCCGGTACGCTGCGGTACGCCGCCAGGGCCTGTCCGGACCCGGCCGGCTCCTCGCCACCCCTTGCCCGCCCATGTCAGAAAGGCAGCCCCATCTGTGTTCGCGACTCCCCGGCGCCGAATCCGCAGTGGGCCAGCTCTGATGGGCGCGGTGTGCGCCCTGGCGGTGACGGGAGCGGGGCTGACGGGATGCAGTAGTGAGGACCCGGACGCGGGCACTCAACGGCGTCGGGAAACTCTCCGCCGAAAAGATCCAGGCCAAGGCCCGCACGGCCGCCGAGTCCGCCGAAGCGGTACGCCTGCACGGGACCGTACGCCGGCGGGAGCACGTACACCCTGGACATGCGGCTGAAGCCCGACGGGGGACCGGGTCGGTCGCCGCCGAGGGGACGATGTTCTGGCTGCTGCGCGTCGGCGAGCAGCTCTTCCTCAAGGCCGACGCCGAATTCTGGAGCCACGACGGCGGGGACGCCGCGCCGCCGAGAAGCTGGCCGACAAGTACGTGAAGGTGCCGCAGAGCGACCCCGTGTACAAGAAGTTCAGCGGCTTCACCGACAAGGACGTCCTTGATCGGTGGCCTGCTGACCCTGCACGGCACGGTGGGAGACGGACGGCCGCCACGAGCAGGCGGGCGTGCGCACCGATCCGGATCACCGGCGACCAGGCGCCGGCGGTTCGCTGGACGTCTCCCTGGAGGGCACGCCGTACCCGCCGCGCCTGGTGCGGGCGGGCAGCGCGGGCACACTCAGTCTCTCGGACTGGAACAAGGACTTCGCGCTCGAGGAGCCGGCCGAGGACGACACGCTGGACTACGGCAAGCAGCTGCCGACCTCCTAGGACGCCGCCGGCGTCCCGGTACGCGCTAACGCTTCTTCCGGCGCTTCAGCAGCAGGCGCGGCAGCCCCCGCCGGGGCCGGCTCGCGCGTCGTCGCCGGGCTCGGCAGTGGTGCCTCGGCCAGCGAGCCGTCGGGCAGCGGCGCCGTCGCCCCCGTGGGCTCCAGGCGCAGCACCCGGCACCTCACGGGCCCAGCGGTCGGTCATCGCCTCGCCGTCCGGGGCGTTCAGGCGCTTGCCCTTGAGGTCGGCGACCGCCGCCTGCCAGGCCTCGGAGCCGGCCGGCAGCTCCACGACCCGTGCCGTCCAGGAGACCAGCCGGCCGCCCTTGTCCTTGCTGCGCACGGTCACCTCGGCCGAGGCCCCGTCGGCCAGCCCCCGGCAGCGGCTGCTCGCCGGGTCCGTCGCCGATGACGCAGGCCGCGCCCTCGTGCCAGACGTGCCACAGGGCACGCGCGGGCACGCCGGGCCCGCCGACCCAGATGAGGCCGGACTTCTTCGTGGCCTCCCTGACGAGGGCCTGGTCGAGCAGCTCGCTTGTCATGCGGTCAGCCTATCCAGCCCTCTTCGGCCCCGGTCAGAGCCAGCCGTTGCGCTTGAGCGTGCGGTGGATGCCCAGACAGAGGCCGACCGTGATCGACAGCACCAGCGGGTAGCCGAACTTCCAGTGCGTCTCCGGCATGTAGTCGAAGTTCATGCCGTACACCCTGCACACCATGGTCGGTACGGCGATGATCGCCGCCCACGAGGTGATCTTGCGCATGTCCTCGTTCTGCGCGACGGACGCCTGGGCGAGGTTGGCCTGGAGGATGGAGTTCAGCAGCTCGTCGAAGCCGATGACCTGCTCCTGCACCCGCGCCACGTGGTCGGCGACGTCCCGGAAGTACTTCTGGATCTCCGGGTCGATCAGCCGCATCGGCCGCTCACTGAGCAGCTGCATGGGGCGCAGCAGCGGCGACACCGCCCGCTTGAACTCCAGCACCTCGCGCTTGAGTTGGTAGATCCGGCCGGCGTCCGTGCCGCGCGGCGTGCCCCTGCGGCCCGGCGAGAACACCTCCGTCTCGACCTCGTCGATGTCGCTCCTGCACCGCGTCGGCGACCGCGATGTAGCCGTCGACGACGTGGTCGGCGATGGCGTGCAGCACCGCCGAGGGGCCCTTGAGCAGCAGCTCGGGGTCCTCCTGCAGCCGGTGCCGCAGCAGCGCGCAGCGAGCCCTGCCCGCCGTGCCGGACGGTGATGAAGAAGTCCCGCCCGGTGAAGCACATGACCTCGCCGGTCTCGACGACCTCGCTGTTGGCGGTGAGCTCGTCGTGGTCGACGTAGTGGACGGTCTTGAAGACCGTGAACAGTGAGTCGTCGTAGCGCTCCAGCTTGGGCCGCTGGTAGCCTGGACGGCGTCCTCCACGGCCAGCGGGTGCAGTCCGAACTCCCGGGCGATACCGGCGAACTCGTCCTCGGTGGGCTCGTGCAGGCCGATCCACACGAACCCGCCGTCGCGGGCGCACCTGGCGCATCGCCCGGTGCGGGCTCAGCGGCGTGTCCGTCTCGACGCGCGCGCCGTCGCGGTAGACGGCGCAGTCGACGACGGCGGGACGTGGTCGCCGGCTCGCGGGTGGTGTCGTAGGCGCCGCTGTCCTTGCGCAGAGAGACGCGGGACGGGCGGACCGCGCGCGCAGGTCACGGATCATCGACATGGCAGGCTCCTTCGCGACGGGCAGCGAACGAGGCCGGTGGGCGGGTGGAACCACCCGGAATGAGGGACGTCCTGACTACGTGCGTTCGGCACGTCCACAAAGCGGGGTGCACCGCACCGTCGCGGCGGCCGACTTCGCTGCTGATTCAGCTGTTGTATTCAGCTGCTGATCCGGATCGATGGACCGGATCAGGCAAAACGAGACGAAGTGCTCTTCCCCGTGCGGGCACGCGGGCAGAAAGCGGCGGCGGAAGAAACCGGAGCGGTTGTGTCAGCGGCCGGAAGAGCGGGGTGGTACCTGCACGGTCGACTTCGGTCCATGCCAGCCCCACCTCCTCCGGCCGGTCCCTCGTGAGGGACGATCCATCCCCCTCGTTTGGAGGGGTTCCCCGTAGGGGAGTCTTCATAGCGTCGGGAGCTTGATCGCGACGCGCTGCGTGCTGCCCCCGACGGCTGGGCCAGAGTACCAGTCACCCGGCGTGTCAAGGCGCCGCTTTGCCGCTTCACCGCGAGTTCTATGCTCGCCGCATGGCTGATGTTCTTCCTCTGGTCGAGGCCCGGTTGCGCAGCTCGCTGGGCGAGCCGGACGCGCGCGCGGCGGTCACCTTCCTCGGCACCGACCGTATCGAGGTGCTGCGCTTTCCCGGCGGTGGCCAGGAGGGCGACATCGTCCGCTACGCCACCCTCGGTATGTCCTCGCAGCCCATGGCGGACCCCACGGCCGTGCTCGCCGACCCGGTCAAGGGCCCCCGCGCCGAGCTGGTCCTCTCCGTCCGCGCCGGTCCTCCGCCGACACCGACAAGGTGCTCCGACCGCTCGCCGTGCTGGCCGCGTCCCCCAGGTCGAGGGTGTGATCGTGGCGCCCGGCGCCTCCCCGGACGTCGGGGAGACGCTATGGCCCGGGGCGCCGTTCACGTCCGTCCTGGGTCGCCGAGCCGGGCGGCCTGGTCGAGGACCTGGAGCTGGACGCCCCGCTGGATCCCGTACGGTTCCTGCCGCTGCTGCCGATGACCGCGAACGGGGCCGCCTGGAAGCGCGCGCACGGCGCTCCGGCCCTCCAGGAACGCTGGCTGACGCACGGAACGGACCTGCGCGATCCGTCCCGCAGGTCCGTCCCGCTGGGGTGACAGAACTCACCAGCTTCCGTCCGTCAGTTGGTGCGTCGGCCGGCCCTCAGCCGGCGAAGACCGTGACCCCGTCCTCGGTCGCGTGCCTCGGCTCCAGTTCCTCCGCGTCGCGGGTCAGCGCGCGGCGCCGTACGAGGACCACGGCCGCGCCCAGCACGGCGGTGACCGCCGCCACGACGAAGGGGATGTGGACGTCGGTCCACTCCTCGATCCTCGGCGCGAAGAAGGGGCGGCCGCCGCCGCGAACCAGCGCACGAAGTTGTAGCCCGTGCTTCGCCACCGGACGCGGCGCGTCCGACACCCCGAGGGCCAGCTTCGGTGTAGACGGTGTTGTTCACACCGATGAAGGCGCCGGACAGGATCGTGCAGACGATCGCGGTGGTGTGGTCCCCGTAGCCGAGGACCAGCACGTCGGCCGCGAGCAGCACCAGCGAGCCGCCGAGCACCTTCAGTGAGCCGAACCGCTTCTGCATGCGCGGCGCCACGAGGACCGAGAAGACGGCGAGCAGCACGCCCCACGCGAAGAACACGGCGCCGGACTTGTACGGCGTCATGTTCAGCACGAACGGCGTGAAGGCCAGCACCGTGAAGAACGTGTAGTTGTAGAAGAACGCCGACACGGCGGCGGAGGCGAGTCCGCCGTGGCCCAGCGCCTTGAGCGGGTCGAGCGACGTCCCGCGGCCGGCTTCGGCTGTTCCTTCAGGAACACCGTGATGCACAGGAAGCCGATCGCCATGAGGAACGCCGTGCCGAAGAAGGGGTAGCGCCAGCTGGCGTCGCCGAGCAGCGCGCCCAGCAAGGGGCCGCAGGCCATGCCGAGGCCGAGGGGCGGACTCGTAGAGCAGGACGTCGCGCGCTGCCGCCGGCCGCCGCGCCGACGATGACCGCGAGTGCCGTCGAGACGAACAGCGCGTTCCTGAGGCCCCAGCCGGCCCGGTAGCCGACGAGCTGCCCGACCGTGTCGGAGGTACCCGCGAGGCCCGCGAAGACCACGACGAGGGCCAGGCCCAGCAGCAGGGTCTTGCGCGTCCGCCGATGCGGCTGGAGACGAAGCCCGTGACCAGCATCGCGAGGGCGGTGATGAGGAAGTACGAGGTGAACAGGAGGGAGACCCGGCCCGCGCTCGCGTCCAGGCCCTTGGCGATGGACGGGCAGGATCGGGTCGACGAGCCGATGCCCATGAAGGCCACGACGGACGCACCGGCGGTCGCCCACACGGCCTTGGGCTGCCGCAGGATGCCGCCCGCACCCGCGTCGAAGGGGTCCATGCTTGCTCCAATGCCGACGTTAGGGGAGATCCGTCGGAGGGTTCGGGATGGGTCAGGATGGTTGGTGTATGTATATAGTAAGTTAGCTTAGCTAATTAATGCAAGCCGCATCTAGTTCCCGCTGGTCAGCCGTTCCGCCCGGATGGGTGATCGTCCTTGACGTGGGGGAGCGAGGGGTAGGACCGTGGGGCTCTGTGAGGGGCGAACCCAGTTGCCTCGAAGTGTGGTGGCCGGGTCAGGGCTCCCGGTCTCTTCGCCGATTCCTGGCAGTGCGACCTGCACGGCACCGTGCACCCGCTGCAGCCCGTGCTTCCGCCCAGCGTCGAGGCGCTCGGCGTCGTGGTGCACCGCACGCAGGTACCGGTGTGTATGCCGTGGCCGCTGCCGGTCGGCTGGCTGTTCACCGGAGTGGCTGCTGCGGGCGACGACCGAAGCGGCGGCCGGGCGTCCGCGCGTGGCCTGCCCGGTACCCGGCCCCTCGGCGGCATCGGTGAGCTGATCCTGGTCGCCGAGGAACTCGGCGTGGGTCTCGGCGCGCGGTACGCGGGCATCGACGCCCCGACCCGGGCCCGTACATGAACGTCGAGAAGCCGCCCAGGTGAAGGTCCTGGCCGCGGCCGTCCGACCCCCCTCTGGCATGTGTTCTCCGGCGCCCCCGCCGACCGCGCCGTTTCGCCGGGGAGGCCCTGGGATGTGGCTGCAGCGGGCCGTCGTGTGCCCGAGCGCTCGGGGCTACTCACTGACTGAGGAACTGGTGCTTTAGACCGATCTGAGGGACGCGGGCGCCAGAGGTGGACCCTGGTGCCGTGCGGGGCGCTGTCGCCGCGGTTGATCCAGCCGTGAGGTGCCGGGTGTCGAACGCTGGGCGCCGGTGGTGGGCGTAAGGGGCGCAGGGCCGCTGCGGGTGTGACAGCGGCGGGTGGAGTTCCGGTTATCCTTGAGCGTCCCCTTCCGTCCCGTCACCGCTTGGAGGCAGCGTCCGTGCGCTTGATCTGCACACCCACTCCACCGCGTCCGACGGTACGGACCCGGCCCAGCTGGTGCGCAAGGCCGCCGCGACCGGGCTGGACGTCATCGCGCTGACCGACCACGACACCACCCGCGGCCACGCCGAGGCCGTCGCCGCGCTCCCCGAGGGGCTCACGCTCGTCACCGGCGCCGAACTCTCCTGCCGAGTCGGCGGCGTCAGCATGCACATGCTGGCTACCTCTTCGACCCCGAGGAGCCCGCCCTGCTCGCCGAGCGCGAACTGGTCCGGGACGACCGGGTGCCGCGGGCCCAGGGCATGGTCGCCAAGCTGAACGCGCTGGGCGTGCCCGTCACCTGGGGCAGGTCGCGCGCATCGCCGGCGACGGTTCGGTCGGGCGGCCGCACGTGGCCACCGCCCTCGTCGAACTCGGCGTCGTGCCGACCGTGGGCGACGCCTTCACCCAGGACTGGCTGGCCGACGGCGGCCGGGCCTTCGTGGAGAAGCACGAGACCGACCCTTCGAGGCCCTCCGGCTGATCAAGGGCGCGGGCGGGGTCGCCGTGTTCGCGCACCCGGCCGCCGCCAAGCGGGGCCGTACCGGTGCCGGAGACCACGATCGCGGAGCTGGCGCGGCCGGCCTGGACGGTATCGAGGTCGACCACATGGACCACGACGCTGCGGACACGAGGACGCGGCTGCGCGGAGACGGCGAGGGAACTGGGACTCCTGGTGACCGGCTCCAGCGACTACCACGGCAGCCGGAAGACCTGCGTGCTCGGCGAATACACGACGGACCCCGAGGTCTACGGGAGATCACGCGGCGGGCCTTCGGGGCGTTCCCGTGCCCGGGGCCGGCGGGGTCTGAGCGGGGCACGAACCCCCTCCACGCCGCCCACCCTTCCCTCTCCCGCAAGGCCAGTAGCTCACCCATGTTCGACGTCGCCGTCTTCGGCTCCCTCTTCCCGACCTCTTTGTCGTCATGGATCCCCCGGGATCACCCGATCTTCCTGCGCTGCGCTACCGGCCGGCCCGCCAAGGTGCAGAGGCGGATGGCCTTCCAGGCCGTCTGCGTCGCCGGTGGCGTGATCACCGTGTTCGGTCTGCTGGGGCACCAGATCCTGGACTACCTGCACGTGTCCGTGCCGCCCTGATGATCGCGGGCGGGCTGCTCCCTCCTGCTGATCGCGCTCGACCTGCTCACCGGCAAGACCGACGAGCCGAAGCAGACCAGGGACGTCAACGTCGCGCTCGTACCGCTGGGCATGCCGCTGCTCGCCGGCCCCGGGGCGATCGTCTCCGGTCATCCTGGCCGTGCAGAAGCCGAGCAGCGCGACCGCCGCAGGCGTCGGTGTGGGCGGCGATCCTCGCGATCCACGTGGTGCTGTGGCTGGTGATGCGGTACTCGCTGCTGATCATCCGGGTCATCAAGGACGGCGGCGTGGTACTTGTGACCCGCTCGCCGGCATGATGCTCTCCCCGATCGCGGTGCAGCAGACGAGTCAACGGCGTCACGCCAGAGTGATCCGGGCGCGCGTGACGTGCGGCGGCCCGGACGGTGGGGTCCGGGAGAGCGAGGGCCCCCGCACGGAAGCTCCGTGCGGGGCCCTGATGTGTGCGGGTCCGCGCTACAAGGCCGAGGTGTCGGCGGGGTGGATCCACAGGCGCTGCCCTATGGCGGCGGCCTGCTGAACGATGCGATTCACGGAGGCGGCGTCCACGACGGTCGTGTCCACGGGGTTCCGTCGAAGTCGTCGAGTCGCATGACTTCAAAGCGCATGGCCTCCCGATCTGGTCAACCGAGAACTACTGGTGTGGCTCCTGGTCAGCGGTGTCCCGGCTTACGTAGTTAGTCAACGGGTTGCAGTAAACATTCCCTACGCTAAGGAAGCTCGAACGGCTAATTACTGACTGGTAAGTCGCTTGTTCGGGCGTCGGATGTCCGGTACAAGACTGACCGGGACCGGTTGTGTTCGGCAGCGTGACCGCCGGGACACGGAGTGCGATGAACCACGACGACCAGCGTCCTCCTGAACGCCCGCATCGATCGCACCAACGAGCTGCTGCTGCGCATACCGCCGAGGTGTCACCAAGATACCCTCGACCCACGCGATTCGTCGACGCTGGTACTTACGCGGCGGCGGGACGCCTGGTGGCCGGGACCGCGACCGCCGGTGAAGCGGCGCACGAAAAACGCGAAAGCGTTTCAATGATAAATGCGAAAACAAGGTTACACAAACCCTGGACAAGGGTTTAAACACCCATTCCTAACGAACGAAGCAATACC
>JAKFGP010000052.1 GCA_021502835.1 Streptomyces thinghirensis | reverse complement strand
GCCGATGGTGGAGATGGCGGCCGGCACAGGGTGACCGTCACCCTTCCTGGATGTGGGCATGACAGATGAAGGCACGGAGCCTCCGTTCGGGGGTGGAGTGGCTGGGACGGAAGTCGCTGGGTCGGTGCTCAGACCCCGGCGCGGCGGACGTCGACGTTGCCGTACTTGGTGCGGGCCCGGATCTTGACGGTCGTCCTCGCTCTCCCCGGGGGCGTCGGACGAGGTGAGCGTGTTGCGGACGCGTCCGGCGCCCGAGTGCGCGTCGAGCCAGGCGGCCGTGCCCTCGCGGATGCCGACCTCGATGGCGCCGTATGGGAGGTCTCCAACTGCACCTCGCCGCGGGCGACCTCACCCACCCGCAGCGTGCCGTAGGCGGTGGTGGCGGTGAGGGAGCCCTCGGCGCGGGTGACGTTGATGTCGCCGTTGGCGTGGCTCACCCGCAGGTCGCCGGTGGCGACGCCGACGGTCGTGGCGCCATGCGAGTTCTTCAGGACGGCGGGGCCGTCGATGAGGCCGACGCGCACGCTGCCGGAGCTGGTGGTGATCTCGGCCGCGCCCTCCACCCGGTCCACGGTGACCGAGCCGTGGGAGGCGGTCAGCCCGGAGCGGGCCGGTCGCGTCCAGGCGGACGTCACCGCCCGAGGTCTTCACCCGGACCTCGCCGAGCCGGCCCTCGCCGAGCACCTGCGTCCAGGAGCCGGTCGTGTCGATGCGCGAGCCCGCGGGCAGCTCCACCGACACGTCGACGGCGCCGGTGGGTCCGATGAACCGGCGCTCCTTCGTGCTGATCGTCAGGACGCCGCCGGAACAGGAGACCTCGGTCTGCTCCGGCGGCCCGCACGTCCCTGTCCCGCTTCGGGTCGGCGGGCCGCACCTCGACGACCGTGTCGAGTCGGTCCCCGCGGTGAACCGGATGGAACCCGCGCCCACGTGGGCGGTCACCGCGATGGGTTCGGGAGTGTCGAAGAGGGGCATGGCTGTACCGTCCTCGTGAGTCCTTGGAGCGTCTTCGCTGGTGGGCGTGGTGGGGGCGGGTGCGCGGCTAGCGCACCCAGCCCGTGAAGCTCTGTCCGACGGTGCGGGTCCTCTCCGTCGTGCGCGGCCGGTTGCCGCCGTCGACCGCGGCCGACACGGCCCGCACCAGCCACGCGTTGACCGAGAGGCCCTCGCTGCTCGCGGCCTCCTCGGCGCGCGCCTTGAGGTGGGCCGGCAGGCGCAGGTTGACGCGGGCGGTGCCGCCCTCTCGCCGTCGGAGGGCGCCTGTGACCTGAGCGGTTGGACGGACGCGCCGGCCGCTTCCCCGAAGCCGTCGGTGGGCGGCGGCGTCACCACGAAGTCGGGGTCGAGCCCGCGCAGCCGCACGTCGACCGAGCCGGGGGCGAGTTCATGGGTGATCTCGTCCATCGCGGCGGAGAGCACGTTGAGCATGGTCAGCCGGGTCGCCGACTCCAGGGGGCGGTGAGCCTCTCAGCCAAGCTCGCGGGCTTCGTCACCGCCGGCTTCGGCGGCCACCGCGAGTTCGCGGCGGAGGGCGTCGACGTACGGGGTGAGGTCCATGACGCCATGATGGCGCCACGGTGGCGTCAAAGCAAGCCTCAGTGGCGTCTGGTGAAGGTGGGGCGAACCGAAAGTGCTCTGACCTGCATAAATGAGCGGTGTCATTGAGTGGCATTACCTGGTGCCATTGGGTGCCACATGGCACCGCGTGGTGTCAGCGCTCCGGCTCCGGTGTGCTCGGATCACGTCGGTCGGGCCGTGGTGGCCGGAATGGCCGCGCCGGGTGCGATGGTTCTCGTTGGTGCAGGATGCATGCATGCGCACTACGTCCGGTACCCACCCGAGGAGCCCCACGTGACCGTCACCGCCCCCCCGACGCCGCCTCGCGCGCCGCCCAGATCCTCGCCCGCCCGGCCACCATCAACGGCCTGACCGTGCCCAACCGCATCGCGATGGCGCCGATGACCCGGATGTTCTCGCCGGGCGGCGTCCCCGGCGAGGACGTGGTCTCGTACTACTCCCGTCGCGCCGCCGCCGGTGTCGGCCTGATCGTCACCGAGGGGTACCTACGTCGGCCACGACTCGGCCGGGCAGAGCGACAGCGTCCCGCGCTTCCACGGTGACGAGCAGCTGGCCGGCTGGGCGAGAGGTCGCGGAGGCGGTGCACGCGGCGGGCGGCACGATCGTGCCGCAGCTGTGGCACATCGGCATGGTCCGCAAAGCAGGGCGAGCCCCCTTCGCGGACGCCCCCGCCGTCGGCCCCTCCGGTCTGCGCATCGGCGAGGACGAGGGTCACCGGCAAGGCGATGACCCAGCGCGACCTGGACGACGTCATCGGCGCCTTCGCCGAGGCCGCTGCCGCCGCCGAGCGCATCGGCTTCGACGGCGTGGGAGATCCACGGCGCCCACGGCTACCTCGTCGACCAGTTCCTGTGGGCGGGCACCAACCGCCGCACCGACGCCTACGGCGGCGACCCGGTCTCCCGCACCCGCTTCGCCGCCGAGATCGTGGGCCGCCGTGCGCGGCGCCGTCTCGCCCGAGTTCCCCGTGATCTTCCGCTACTCCCAGTGGAAGCAGGAGGCCTACGGTGCCCGCCTCGCCGAGACCCCGAGGAGCTGGAGGCGATCCTCGCCCCGCTCGCCTCGGCCGGCGTCGACGCCTTCCACGCCTCCACCCGCCGCTACTGGCGCCCCGAGTTGGACGGCTCCGACCTCAACCTCGCCGGCTGGACCAAGAAGCTGACGGGCAGGACCGCCATCACGGTCGGCTCGGTGGGCCTGGACGGCGACTTCACCAAGGCCTTCCTGGGCGAGGGCGCCCCGGTCGGCAGCCTCGACAACCTCCTCGACCGTCTGGAGCGCGACGAGTTCGACCTCGTCGCCGTCGGCCGCGCGCTGCTCCAGGACCCGCGGTGGGCCGAGAAGGTCCTCGCCGGGAACTTCGACGCGCTCGCCCCCTACGACGCGGCGTCCCTGAAGTCCCTCAGCTGACCCGACCCGGTCCGGATGCGCACCGCGGCGTAAAGTCCGTGGGATCACCAACTACTGCCGTACGTACGTCCAGCGGCGTTCGGTGAGGAGTGATCGATGACGAACCCCGAGGTCCCGGGGCCCGTGGTGCGCACCGTCGCCGGCCCGGTGCGGGGACGGCGGGAGGACGGCCTGACCGTCTTCCGCGGCATCCCGTTCGCCGAACCGCCGGTGGGCGAGGGCCCGAGTTCGCCGCGCCGCGTCCCGTCCGCGCCTGGGACGGCACGCGCGAGGCGTACGCCTTCGGCCCGCCGTCTCCGCAGGACGCGGGGGTCGCGGGCCCGCCCGCCGCCCTCACCGAGGGCGACGACTGGCTGACGGTCAACATCTGGACCCCCGAACCCGACCCGGCCGCCCGCCGCCCGGTGATGGTGTGGATCTACGGCGGCGCCTACAAGTTCGGCCACTCCGGCAGCCCCGGCTACGACGCCCGCCGCATCGCGGTCGACGGAGACCTCGTCGTCGTCACCTTCAACTACCGTGTCGCCATGGAGGGCTTCGCCCACATCGAGGGCGCCCCCCGCCAACCGGGGCCTGCTCGACCAGGTGGCCGCGCTGGAGTGGGTGCGGGACAACATCGCGGCGTTCGGCGGCGACCCGGGCCGGGTCACCGTCTTCGGCGAGTCGGCGGGCGCCGGTTCCGTGGCCTCCCCTCATGGCCATGCCCCCGCGCGGCCGGCCTCTTCCACCGCGCCATCGCCCAGAGCGTGCCGGGCACGTTCTACTCCGACGAGCTGGCCCGGGACATCGGCGCCGCCCTCGCCGCCGAGCTCGGCCTGCGCCCCACCGTCGCCGACCTGGCGGCCGTGGACCCGGGACAGCTGGTCAAGGCGGGGCAGTCGCTCGCCCCGAAGATGCCCGGGTGCGTGGACCGCTGGGGCCGGGCCGCGCCCACGGTCACCCCGTACTCACCGGTCGTCGACGGCGACGTACTGCCGGTCATGCCGTGGCAGGCACTCGCGTCCGGCGCGTCCCGGAACGTCGACCTGATCGTCGGCCACAACCGTGACGAGAACCGCCTCTTCACCGCGATGGCGGGCAAGCTCGGCCAGATCAGTGAGGAGCGCGCGAGCGCGGCGCTGCGCCTGTACGCGCCGGGCGGCGAGACGTCCTACCGCGCCGCGTTCCCGGACGCGTCCGCGAACGAGCTGTACGAACGCGTCCAGACTGACTGGCTGTTCGCCATGCCTCGCTGCACCTGGCCGGGGCGCACCTCGCGGGCGGTGGCCGGTCGTTCGTCTACGAGCTGACCTGGCAGGCCCCGGCCAACGACGGTGTCCTCGGCGCCTGCCACGCGCTGGACGTCCCCCCTCCTGTTCGGTACCTTCCAGGCCGACCTGGGGCTGCTGCTGTTCTCCGGCACGGAGCCGTCGCCGGAGGCGCTCGCCCTGTCGTCCCGTTTCCGGTCCTCGTGGACCGCGTTCGCCCACACCGGCGACCCCGGCTGGCCCGCGTACGACACGGAACGGCGCCTGGTCCAGGTCCTGGACGCGGAGCCGGTCGTCGCGTCGTACCCGGAGGAGGCGTCGAGGCGGCTGTGGGAGGGCACGAGTTCGCGGCGCTGCCTCTGCTGGGGGTGAGGCCGTTGGGGCCGCCCGCCTCTTTGCCGGTGTCGTGCTTCCGCGACCCGAGTAAAGGGCGCTGCGCGTCGGCTGCGCCGATCGGCCTGCGGCCGACCCTTGACTCGGGTCGCTCCAGCACGGGTGAGAAGCGAGCGGGCGGCCCGGGGAAGTGGTGGCCCGGGTACGCGGGTCCCGTACGTGGGCTGCCCAGTGCCCCGGCGTGCGGGAGCGCGCTCGCGCCTCACATGCACGCCGGGCCGTCTCGGCGGCCTTCGGCGGGTGGTGGGTGGATCGGCTGGGGGGTGGTCTCCGAAATCGAGGACACTTGGGGTGAAGTGTCCTCGGTTTGGGAGAGAGGGTGGGGCCCTCCGTACCAACGGTCACTTGCTGGCCGGGGCCGCCTTGAGGTCGCTGACGAAGGCCGCCCAGGCGTCAGCCCGGACGAGTAGGTTCGGGCCGTGGGGGTTCTTGCTGTCGCGGACGGGGACGACGGCCGTGCGGCCGACGGCTACCTCCAGGCAGTTGCCGCCGCTGCCCCCGCTGTAGCTGGACTTGCGCCAGTCCAGGTGGTGCTCAGGGATGGTCCTCATGGCCGTAATCCTGCGCCATCGCCTCGACCATGGCCAGGGAGTTCTTCGGGGACAGGGAACAGGCTGAGAGGAGGTCGTACGTGTGCCGCTGGTAGCGCACGACAGCGGGCTCGTCCTCCAGCCGCCCGGTGCCGACACCCTCGAAGTACACCAGCGGTGGCGCGTCCTCGAAGTCCATCAGTTTGATGGCGCCTTCCAGTGAGGCATGCGCTCCCGCCTCGAACGGCAGCACCTGCATGATGATCCGGTTCCTGCTGATCAGGCCGACGATGTGGCCGAGTGCCTCGGCCATCACCTCACGGCCCCCGGTCATCCGACGCAGCGCGGCCCTCGTCCAGTACGACCCACAACAGAGGCTCTGTTGGATCGTCGAGGAGGCGGGTCCGTTCCATCCGGGCCGTCACCAGCTCCTCGATCACCTCGCTCGGCGCCGTGGGTTGGTAGGCATGGCAAACCGCCCTGGTGTACGCGGGCGTTTGCAGCAGGCCGGGGATCAGCAGGGGTGCGTACTCCCTGATCTCCGTGGCGGTCGCCTCAGCCTCCGCCGCCTCGGCGAAGTGCTCGGGATACTTCGACTTCGCCGAAGCCGCGCAGTTGCGCTGGAAGAAGTCCTCCGTCGCGAGGACCTCGTCCAGCAGGCGCGCGTACTCCGGCTGCATCCTCCGCGTACCGGCCTCCAACTGGCCGATGAACGAGCCGCTGACGAACAACCGCCCGCCCAGCTCCTCCTGGCTCAGCCCGGTCTTCTCGCGGGCATGACGTAGCTCGGCGCCCAGCAGGGCGCGGGGGACGGGCGGGGTCGAGGTCTTTAGGTCCAGGCATGGCATGGAACTCCCGGTCGCACAGCAGGGGTTGTTGGGGCGCCCTGTATGGCCAGGTTAGAGACCGCACCGGACACGCTGTGTCGCGAATCACGAACTCAGCGTGGAGGTGAGGAAGGGTGCGGTCGACCGAAGAAGTCGTCGAGTCCTTGCGGCAGGCCCTCGTGGGTGCCGGAGTCGTACTGCCGTCCCTGTGCGTCGATCCGGTGACCGGCGCGAGCGAGGAGCCGTTCGCGCTGGTCGACCTGGGGCGTTGCAACGTCCGGGTCGCCGAGCGGCTGGCGTCGGTGGTGCGGGGTGAGCGGCCGGCGGTCGGCGCGCATACCGTGGACACGCGGGACGGACGCGTGGGGGAGGTCATGGGGCACGTCCGCGGCAACGTGCGGCTGCGGCCGGTCGGTGGGGGGCCGGGAGTGGGACTGCCCGAAGGGCTCGGTGGCGGACGCGCGGCCGGAGGAGCTGATGCGGGCCCGGCTGCGCAGGACGAACCACGAGAGCGTGCGGAACTAGTCCGGCGCCACGATGC
The DNA here is from genome assembly GCA_021502835.1 of Streptomyces thinghirensis. Next base: position 139,920 of record JAKFGP010000052.1, on the reverse strand, counting down.
GTTCGACGGCGGCGGCCACCAGCTCGTCGCGCTCGGCCGGGGTGAAGACGTCCGGCAGGGTGAGCTGTTCGACGATCAGCCAGTTCAGGGCGAGGTAGAGCAGCTTGACGGCCATCGCGTCGCCGGGGAGACCGGACGCCTCGTGGTAGGAGACGTTGGCGGCGACGTCGGCGCGGATGCGTTCGGTCAGGACCGCGCGCAGCTCGGGGCGGCGGGTGGCCTCCAGGCGGAGTTCCAGCAGCGCGAGGTAGCCGGTGCGGAACGAGGCGATGCGGTCGACGAGTTCGCGCATCAGGACGACGTAGGTGTCCCGGTCGCGGGCGGCCGTGCGCTGGCGGGTGATGGTGGCCTCGTCGGGGTGGAGCCGCTCGTAGACGCGGGCGCCGGCCTGGGTGAGCAGGTCGTCGCGGTTGACGAAGTAGTTGGACGCGGTGCCGCCCGGGACGGCGGCCTTCGTGTCCACCGCGCGGAAGGTCAGGCCCCGGGCGCCCTGTTCGGCCAGTACCTCGATCGCGGCGTCCACGAGGGCGGCGCGACGTTCGTCGTTCCGTCTCACCATGGTGAAAACACTCCAGGCGTAGTACTACGAGTGAACCACTGCGGCCATAGTACTACGCGGGAGTTGTGCTCAGACGCCGCCCATCGGCTCGATGTCCACCCGGACCGGCGTGCCCCACACCCGCAGCACCTCGTAGTCCGTGAACTCGTGGACGAGCCGGTACGCCATGGCGGCGCGGGGCGCGCGCAGTTGGGCCGCGATGTACAGCTCGGCCTCGCGGCGGTCGCGGCGCGGGGTGCCGCACAGCTGCCACGCCTGGCCGTTCCACAGCTCGGGCAGCCAGCGCTGCTGGGGCTGCGGCCGCTCGCCACGCATCCCGTACCGGGACTGGACCGGCTCGGTGTGCCGGGCGGGGAGCGGGCCGCCGTTGTACTCGGTGCGGCGGGCGGTGCGGCGGCGGGTCTCGCACAGCAGGCACAGGTCGGGGGCGGCCTTGTCGACCGGGCCGTTCGGGTGTTCCGGGCAGCGGGTGCTGGGGGCCGTCGTGGAGACGCTCTCCTCCAGCTGGTCCATCGCGCGTTTGAGGTCCGCGCGTACCTCGTGCAGCTTGGCGTCCGGCGTGTCGGCGGTCAGGGCCTCGCCGTGCTCACCGAGGAGACGCAGGGCGCGGCCCAGGGCGGTCAGCTGGGCGTGGTTCATGTTCCCCCAGAGTCGCACACGGCACGGTCGGCGCCGTCGCCCAAGCCGAAGAAGTACGTCGCCGCGAAGCCGACCACGTATCCGGTGAGCAGCCCGCCGCCATACACGCCCGCCGTCGCCGCCCAGCCTCCCGCCGCCCGCGAGGAGCGGGAACAGTGCCCAGCCCGACGGGCCGATCGCCGTCGCCCCCACGCCGGTGCCGAGCATCGCCGAACAGTCCGACGAAGGCGCCGCCCGCCGCCCCGCCCACGCAGGCGGTGAGGAAGGGGCGGCCGAGGGGGAGGAGACGCCGTAGATCAGGGGTTCGCCGACGCCGAGCAGGCCGGCCGGGAGCGCCGATCTGATCGTCGTACGGAGGGTGGTGTCGTGGCGCAGACGGACGTAGACCGCCGCTGCCGCGCCGACCTGGCCGGCGCCCGCCATGGCCAGGATGGGGAGCAGGACGGTGTGGCCCTGCTGCTCGATGAGGGTGGTGTGGATGGGGATGAGGGCCTGGTGGAGGCCCAGCATCACGAGGGGGAGGAAGAGGCCGCCGAGGATCAGACCGGCCAGGGCGCCCGTGGTCGTCAGGAGCCAGTCGGCCGCCGTGCCGATGGCGGTGGCGACCTCGCCGGCCGCGTACATGAGGACGTAGAGGGTGACCAGGCCGGAGACCAGGACCGTCAGGGTCGGGGTGAGCAGGACGTCCAGGGTGCCGGGGAGGCGGGCGCGGCACCACTTCTCGACCTGGCAGCCCAGCAGTGCCGCCGCCAGGGCGCCCAGGACCCCGCCCTGGCCGGGGGCGAGCGCGGCGCCGAACGCGGTCACCTTCGCCACGCCCGGGTAGACGACGACGGCGGCGACCGCGCCGCCCAGCACGGGCGTGCCGCCGAACTCCTTCGCCGTGTTGTGGCCGACGAACACCGCGATCAGCGCCATGAAGGCGGAGGAGAGGGCGGCCAGGGCGGGCGTGACGCCGGGGAGCCATCCCAGGTTCGTCAGCAGGCCCGCGATGCCCGCGACGATCCCGCAGCCGATCAGGGCCGGGATGAGCGGGACGAAGATGTTCGCGACGCGGCGCAGGGCCGTCTTCAGCGGGGTCGCGTTGCGCTCCTTCTGCCGCGCCCTCAGCGCGGCGCCGCGCAGGGCGAGGGCGTCCGCCGTGCCGCCCCCACCGTCCACCGGGACGGCGGGAGCGTCCGCCGCGCCGCCCCCGCCGGCCGCCAGCAGCGCCTCGAACGCCTCCGTCACCCGGCCGACCACCCCCGGCCCCAGCACCACCTGGTACGAGTCTCCGTCCTCCACCACCCCGAGCACGCCGGGCAGCGCGCGCAGCGCCGCGTCCGCCACGCGGGTGCGGTCGGTCAGGCCCAGGCGCAGACGGGTCATGCAGTGGGCGACGGAGGTGACGTTCGCGGCACCGCCGACCAGAGGGAGCAGCGCGGCGGCCGTGGCGGCGGGGTCCTTGTGGGGGTCCTTGTGCACCCCCCGAGCGTGCGGTCAGCCCTTCGCCGCCGCCAGCGCGGCGCGCAGGTGGCCGCCGGAGTCCTCCAGAAGGCGGGCGGCCGTCGGGCCGTCCACATCGGCCAGCAGGGTCAGGATCGCGTGCTTGACCTCGCCGCCGGTGGCGGTCAGCGCGCGCTCGATCTCGTCGTCGGCGGCACCGGTGGCGAGCGCGACGATGCGGCGCGAGCGGGCGCGCAGCTTCTCGTTGGAGGCGCGCACGTCCACCATCAGGTTCCCGTACGTCTTGCCGAGGCGGATCATCGTGATCGTCGACAGCATGTTCAGGACCAGCTTCTGCGCCGTACCGGCCTTCAGGCGGGTGGAGCCGGTGATCAGCTCGGGTCCGGTGACGACCTCGATGCCGTGCTCGGCGGCGGCGGCCAGGGCGCTGCCGCTGTTGCACGCCAGCCCGACGGTCAGGGCCCCCCGCGCGCGGGCGTGCTCGACGGCGCCGATGGCGTACGGCGTGCGGCCGGAGGCGGAGACGCCGACCACCGCGTCGTCCGCGGTCAGGCCGAGGGCGTCCAGGTCGGCGCGGGCCAGCTCGGCGGAGTCCTCGGCGCCCTCGACGGAGGTGACCATGGCGTCCGGGCCGCCCGCGATGAGTCCGACGACCGGCCCCGGGGCGGTGTTGAAGGTGGGCGGGCATTCGGAGGCGTCCAGCACGCCGAGGCGGCCGGCCGTACCGGCGCCCGCGTAGACCAGCCGTCCGCCGCGTGCCATCCGGGCGGCGATCGCGTCGACGGCGGCGGCGATCTCGGGCAGCCGCTCGGCGACGGCGGCGGGCACGGCGGTGTCCTCGCCGTTCATCACGCGCGCGATGTCGAGGGTGGGCATCCGGTCGATCTCGGCCAGCTCGGGCCGGAACGCCTCGGTGGTCAACGTCTCCAACTGGGAACGGAGGTCGGGGTGGTGGGGGGTTGAGGTCGTGAGAAGCCGCTCTTTTCAACTTCGGTGCCTGTGATTGCCCAGGGGCGCGGCTTCGGTGCCTGTGATTGCCCAGGGGCGCGGGACTGTATTGATATGCGGCTCCGCCGCGTGGGCGCGACCAGCCACACTGCGGCCCGCAGCCACCCACACATCGCAAGCCCTACGGTCTCCCGCGCGACCCATGCCGATGCGCCAACGCCTCGTACGACGCGGCCAACGCCGGCGCAGCCGACTCATACGTCCGCTGCGCCACCCCCACGAACAGACAGTCCACCACCAGCAGCTGACTGGTCCGCGACGACATCGCCGCCGGCCGCAGCTCGCTCTCCCGCGACGTGGACGTGGTCAGCACGTGGTCCGCGTACTGCGTGACGGGGCTGTCGGGCCGGCCGGTGACGGCGACGGTCGTCGCGCCCCGTTCGAAGGCGGCCCGCAGCGGCTCGATCACGTCCCCGGTCGAACCGGAGTGCGTGATCGCGATGGCGACGTCCCCGGCCCGCAACTGCACCGCGTTGGTGACGGCGAGGTGCGGATCGCCGGGCGCGTGGGCTATCAGCCCTATGCGCAGCAGCTTCTGGGTGAGGTCCTGGGCGACCAGCCCGGACGCGCCGATGCCGTACACGTCGGTGCGGCGGGCGGCGGCCAGTGCGGCGACGGCCGCGCCCAACTGGACGGCGTCCAGGGCGGCGGCGGTGTCGGCGAGGGTCTGCTGCTCGTCGTAGGCGAGCTTGGCGACGACGTCGGCGATCGGGTCGTCGACCGCGATGTCGGTCGTGATGGCGGGCGCGCGGCCGGACTGCTGCTGGGCGGCGAGTCCGGCGAGCGCGAGGCGCAGGTCGCGGTAGCCGGGGTAGCCGAGCAGCCGGGCGGTGCGCACCACGGTGGCCTCGCTGGTGCCGGTCAGCTCGGCGAGGCCGGTGACCGTGAGGGCCGCGCAGCCGGCGGGGTCGCCCGCGACGGCCTCGGCGACCCGCTGCATGGAACGGGTCATCGACGGCGCCAGCGTGCGCACCTTGGCCGCGAGGGCGGCGGGCGCGGGCGGCGCGCCGCCGCTTCCGGCGCCCCGGCGGCCACCGGTCGTACCGGTCGCACTGCTGCCGCCGCCCGCGCTGCCGAAAGTTTCCTTCACTTCATCGGTCACTCATGAAAGATATTTTCGTTTCGGTCCGCGGGTCAAGAGTGCGCACAATGGGTGCATGGACCCCATCAGCCCCTGGAGCAGGCGCTGCACGCCGCGCGCGCCCTCGTGCTCGCCGATCTGGTGGCCGGCCAGGTCGCCGAGCCGGACGTCGTGTCGCTGGTCGAGGAGTCCGTCGTACAGCGGCGCTGGTGGGTCGAGCAGTGGCCCGAGGGTGCGGAGTTCGTGGCCGGCTGGTCGCGCAGGACGTGCAGGACGCCCTGCTGGAGCGGTACGGCCGCTGGCCGCTGTGCCCGGTGTGCGGCTCGGGCGACCCGCACGCGCTGGACGTCGAGCCCGAACTCGGCCCCGACCCGCACTGGGTGTGCGGCAAGGCGGGGCGTCAAGGTCGCTGCGGTCGGCTCGCTGGGCGCGGCCATCGGCGGTCCGCAGACGTGACGAGGACGACCCGGTGACCGTCTACATCGACCCGCCGACCTGGCCGGGGCACGGCCGGATGTGGTCGCACCTCGTCAGCGACGTCTCCTACGCCGAGCTGCACGCGTTCGCCGATGCCCTGGGCGTGCCGCGCCGCGCCTTCGAACGCGACCACTACGACATCCCCGCCCAGCGGTACGCCGGAGGTCGTGTCCGCCGGTGCGCTGGAGGTCAGCAGCCGCGAGGTGGTGCGGCTGCTGCACGGGGGCGGGGCTGCGGCGCAGAAAGAGCGGGACTCAGCCGCGCGGGCCGCGCAGCTCGTAGGCGAGTTGCTCCTCGTCCCCGGCGACCCGGGTGAAACCGGCGCGGACGATCACTGCCTGGGAGGCGAGGTTGGCGTGCTCGGTCGTCGCGAACACCGACGTCACCTCCTCGCGGGCCAGCGCCCACGCGGACAGCGCCCGCAGGGCCTCGGTGGCGTAGCCGTGGCCGCGGGCGGCCTCGGCGACGTCGTAGCCGATCTCCACCCGGCCGTCCTCGTCCGGCGCCCCGTGGAAGCCCATGCCGCCGACCGCGCGCCCGTCCTGGCGGCGCACGAGTACGAACACGCCCCACTCCGGCCGGTGCACACCCGCCTCGTACGCCTTCAGCAGCATTCCGGCGGCGTCCCGCGTGCCCTGGAAAGGACCGCTCTCGACCCACTCGAAGCCCCCGTCGCCGCCCGCGGTCAGGTCGGTGGCGGCGGCGGGCGTGACGCCCTGGAGGGTGAGGCGCTCGGCCTCGATCACCAGGTTGTTGCGCCAGCGCCACTCGGTGACCGGGGGCGCGTCCGGGCAGTTCGCCGCGGCCGGTGGCCCACAGCAGGGTGCGCCAGGGGTCGGCGCCGGGCTGGACGTGCGGGAAGATGCGGGCGAGGACGTCCGCGCACAGTTCGGCGGGCGGCTCATAGGTCAGCCCGAGGCCCTCGGCGATGTCGTGCGTGTGCGCGAGGACCTCGGTGATCCCCATGGCGGCGAAGCCCTCGCGGTTCGCGCTGCGGAAGGGGTACGGGTGGAAGGCGCGGACCTCGCGCGGGGTGGTGCGGACGGTGGCGGCGAGCAGTGCGCCGGTCGTCTCGACGACGTGCAGGACGCCCTCGTTGTCCGTGCCGTCGTCGAGGGTGATCTCGAAGGGGACGTAGGCCTCGGTGGCGCGTCCGGCGAGCTGGCCCGCGTAGGCGATGAGGTCGCTCGCGATGTGCTCCGCCGTGTACCGGCAGCTCCATCTTGGCCGCCCGGCCGGGACCGCCGCCCAGTCCCGGTCCGTCGCCGTCCGCAGCAGCGCGACGGCGCCCGCCACGGCCTCTTCCACCTGTTCCCCGCCCATGCTCCGCATGCCGGGCAGGCTACGGTGCCGGGCTGTCCCAGAGCGACAGCATTTCCAGCTCACCGGTGAGGTTGTGGCGGGCGGTCGCCTCCCCACTCGCGTCGGCCGTGCGGGGTGTGGAACAGCCGGGGAGGCCGAGGAGTTGGCGGAGGACGGCGGCCCGGCCCTCGCGGAAGGCGTCGTCCGGGACGAAGTGGTACTCCTGCCGTACGGCCGCCGTGTACGCGGCGTACGCCGACGGCGCCGAGGCGAGAATCGCCAGGTCCGCGTCGCACAGCACCTGCCCGTCCCGGTCGTCGCCGGCCGGGGCGTGGGTGACGGTGAGGCGGACCAGCCGGGCCACCTCGGCGGTCTTCGCCGCCGGGAGGCCGGCCTCGGGCAGGCGCGCTCGGCGAGGCGGGCCGAGCGCTCCTCGTTCTCGGAGCGCTCGGGAAGGTAGACGGCGTCGTGGAACCAGGCGGCGAGGCGCACCACGTCCGGGTCGTCGGCGTACTCCTCCAGTACGTCGATGTGGTCCAGCACCGCCGCCAGGTGCGCGAGCGTGTGGTACCGCCGCTGGGGCTCCTGCCAGCGGGCGAGCAGGTTGTCGGCGCGTACGGCGCCGGGTCGGGACGGCCGGAACCGGGCGCGGCGGCTCGGTCCAGAGCGCGGGCGAAACGGGGCGCAGGGCGTCGAGGTCGGCCATGGGCTCATTCTTCCAGCGGGTGTGTCTCTCGCTCGGGTGATAGCTTCTCACTGAATCTGGAAGCTGTAGTGGCGCAGGCACGCAGAGGGCACCGAGAGGTTGCGGACCATGACGGACACGCGCACGAAGACCCCGCGCGAGCGCTACCCGCACCCAGGTGCGCGCGGAGATCAAGGAACACGCGTGGGAGCAGATCGCCACGGCGGGCGCGTCCGCGCTCTCGCTCAACGCGATCGCCAAGCGGATGGGCATGAGCGGCCCAGCCCTCTACCGGTACTTCGCCGGCCGCGACGAGCTGATCACCGAACTCGTCCGGGGACGCCTACCGGAGCCTCGCCGACACCCTCCGGGCGTCCGCCGGGGCCGGTGCCGACCTGGCCGGGCCGGCGCACGCCCTGCGTGCGTGGGCCCTCGACGACCCCCACCGCTACTTCCTCGTCTTCGGCACCCCCGTCCCGGGCTACCACGCGCCCGACGACGTCACCGGGATCGCCGCCGAGACCATGGCGGTCATCCTCGACGCCTGCGCCGCGCTGCCCTCGGACCGCCCCACGACACCGTTCGACACGCACATCGAGGGCCACCGGCAGTGGGCGGACGGCCATCCCGCCCCGCCCGCCGCCGTCCACCGCGCGCTGACCGTCTGGACGCGGCTGCACGGCGTCCTGTCCCTGGAACTCGCGGGCCACTTCACCGGCATGGAGTTCGACCCCGCCCTGCTCTACGCCGCCGAACTGGACGACCTGCTCGAACGCTGACCGGGAGCCGCACCGGGCCCTACCGTGGAGCCCACGGCGACTCCTGCTGACGTGATCGACGTACGCGACCCCGAGGCGCCCGGGCGGCTGCTGGCCGTCGAACGCGACGAACTGGTGCCGCTGCTGCGGTCCCGGGCGGACGGGGACTTCGCCCCTGCCGGTGGCCGCGTGCCCGGGCTGGACCGTGCGGGACGATGCTGGCGCACTGCTCCAGCGCGCTGATCCGGGTGGTGGAGAAACGCTACGAGGACGGTGTCTTCTCGCCCGCCTCCAACGACCGCGACATCGCCGAACGCGCCGACTGGACGAACGCCCGGATCCTCGACGAACTGGAGCGCGGCACGACCGAGGCCGGTCCGCTGATCGGCCGCGCGGGCGGTGCCCTGGACGCGATCGCGCTGGGCGAGTGGGTGCACGCGGGTGATGTGCGGGTGGCCCTCGGTGAGCCGGGGGCCTACGCGGGGCGCGGGCTGCCGGACGCGCTCGCGCTGCTCGGCACGCTCACCCGCGACCGCGGTCACGTGCCGCTGCACGCCGACCTCGACGACGTGGACGAGCCGCTGAAGCTGGGCGAGGTGAGTGGTGAGCGGCCGCCGGGACGGTTCATCGGGGACGCCGCCACCCTCGTACGGCTGTACGCGGGGCGGCCTGTGGACGACGCGGCCGGGTACGAGCTGGCCGGGGTGGAGGCGGCGGAGCTGAACCTCTTCGGCGGCTGAGGGCGGCTGGTGGGAGCCCTGGCCGGCTGTCTGGGCGTAGTCTTGGATTGGACTAGACCTGTAGCAGGCCGACGAATGGGGTCCCATGAGCAAGCGTGCAGTCCTGGAGGTGATCGCCCTCGACGTCGAGGACGCGGTCGCCGCCCAGGCCGGAGGCGCGGATCGCCTCGAACTGGTCACCGACATGGCGGCCGACGGACTCACCCCGTCGGCCGCGACCGTCCGCCGCGATCCGCGCCGCCGTCGACATCGACGTACGGGTGATGCTGCGGCTCGCGGACGGGTTCGCCGCCGGGGACGTCGAGCGGCTGGCACGGGTCGCAGCGGAGATGCGGGAGGCCGGGGCGACGCAGTTCGTGCTCGGGTTCCTCGACGCGGACGGTGACGTGGACCTGGGCGCGGTGGAGCGGGTCGCGGGTGCGCTGGACGGGTGCCGGTGGACGTTCCACCGCGCGATCGACCGCGCCTCGAACCGGGACGCCCTGCGCAAGCAGCTCGCGGACTTCCCGGGGCTGGACACGTATCTGACGGCCGGGGCGGCCGGCGGGGGTGGACGACGGGCTGCCGCTGCTGCTCGCCGAGGCGCGACGGCGGGGCGAGCCCGGGTACGAGCAGCAGCTGCTGGTCGGCGGCGGCCTGCGGCTGGACCACGTACCCGGGCTGCTGGACGCGGGGATCGACGGCTTCCACATCGGCGGCGCGGCGAGGCCCCTCCGGGTGGGGACGGGCCGGTGTCGGCGGCGGCGGTGGGGAGTGGCGGCGGGTACTGGGGCACTGAGCGTTGCCCCGCGATACCCCGCCTCAGCCGCTCGCGGGGGGTGGGTCGCGCGGCCCGGCGGTGCGGGGTGCCGCTGCGCCCACCCGTGCCGCCCCAGCGGCACGACTGCCGCGGCGGCTGCGGCGGCTGCCCGCAGCTCAGGCCAGCTGTGCCGGCAGCCCCGCCCCGTGCGTCACGATCAGGCCCGACACCGCGCGGGTCAGCGCCACGTACAGCCGACGCAGCCCCGTTCGTTCGTCCGGTTCGCCGTCGACCACGGCCTGCGGCTCGTCCAGGACCACGTAGTCGTACTCCAGGCCCTTGGCCAGCGAGGCCGGGACCAGGGTCAGGCGGGTGGCGTGGGTCGTCTCCTCGCCCGGCCCGATGAAGCCGATCCCCGCCGCCCCCGAGGGCGTCGGCCAGCTCCGGCACCCGCGCGTCGGCGGCGATCAGGCCGACCGAGCCCTCGCGCTCCAGCAGCTCGCGGCACGCGGACACCACGTCCGCCGCCCCGTCCGCGTCGTACGGATGTCGAAGAAGCCCGGGTTCTCACGGATCGACGCCACCGGCGTCAGGCCCGGCGCGATGTCCGGCAGCAGCCGGGACGCGTACGCGATGACGTCCGTCGGCACGCGGAAACCGGCCGTCAGCTCCTCGACCACGGCCTCGTCCTTGCCCAGGTGGGCCAGCGCCTCCGCCCAGCTGCGGGTCGCCCACGGCGTGGTGCCCTGCGCCAGGTCGCCGAGGACGGTCGCCGAGCCGGTGGTGCAGCGCCGGCCCACCGCGCGGTACTGCATCGGGGAGAGGTCCTGCGCCTCGTCGAGGACCACGTGCCCGAGGGAGTGCGTGCGCTCGATCAGATCCATGGCCTCGTCGATCAGCACGGCGTCGGCGGGTGACCACCTGGCCGACTTCACCGAGCGGGCCGGCTTCACCCACAGCAGCGCCTTCCGCTCGTCCTCGGTGAGGACGCCCTCGGCGTGCTCGGCGAGGAAGTCCGCGTCCGAGAGGAGGCGGAGGACGAGTTTCGCGGGCTCGACCTGCGGCCAGACGGTCTTCACCACCGCCTTCACGGCGGCGTTGCGCGCGACCGCGTTCTGCACCCGGTCGTCCGGCGCCTCACCGGCCCGCTCCATCTGCACCAGCACGGCGTGCGCGATGCGCTGGGGAAGGGCCTCGCGGGCGGCGCCGTAGCGGATGTCGCGGGCGAGCAGCTCCCGGACGATCTCCTCCACCTCGTACGCGGCCACCCGCCAGCGGCGTGAGCCACGCACCACGACCACGCCCTCGGTGGGCATGGTGACGTGCGAGTAGAGGGCCCTGCGCAGGACCTCCGCCATCCGCGCGTCGCCCTTGATCACCGCCGCCGTCGTCTCGTCCGTCCCGCGCACCTCGACGTGCGCCACCAGGTCGTCGACGGTGGCCTGGCGGACCGTCAGCTCACCGAGGGCCGGGAGGACCTGCTCGATGTAGTGCAGGAAGGACTTGTTGGGCCCGATGACCAGAGATCCCGGTCCGGGCGAGGCGCTCGCGGTGGGCGTACAGGAGGTAGGCGACCCGGTGCAGGCCGACCGCCGTCTTCCCGGTACCGGGGCCGCCCTGCACACAGACCGAACCGGTCAGCCCGGCGCGCACGATCTCGTCCTGCTCGGGCTGGATGGTGGCCACGATGTCGCGCATCGGGCCGACGCGGGGGCCGCTCGATCTCCTGCTGGAGCAGCTTGCTGGTGACCGCCGCCTCGGCCGGGTCGGACAGGTGCTCGTCCTCGTAGGCCGTGAGGTCCCCGCCGGTGTATCCGAAGCGGCGGCGCAGGGAGATGTCCAGCGGGTCCTTCTTCGACGCGCGGTAGAACGGCTGCGAGACCGGCGCCCGCCAGTCGATGACCATCGGGTCGCCGTCCGCGTCGTGCACGTGCCGCCGCCCGACATAGAAGCGCTCCCCCTCCCCGCCCCTCAGCCCGCTCGGCGCCCGGAGCGTGCAGGTAGTCGAGCCGGCCGAAGAACAGCGGGGTCTCGCTGAGGTCGGCCAGGGCCTTGACGCGCTGCTCGATCTGGCTCTCCAGGACGGCGGCGTTGACCCAGTTCGCGGTGACGTCGGTGATGTCCAGGGACTCGACGTCCTCCCGCATGGCGCGCAGCGCGGAACGGAGTCGGCCAGGTGGGAGCGCTCTTCGAGAGGGGATCGTCGTGCACGGGCGTGGACAAGGAGGTGCCTCCGGGTGACCTGCGGCGTGGTGGGCGCGGGCTGCGCAGCATTGGGCCGACCGGTTTCCGTCCGACGGCGGCGCCTCGTGGGGAGGCGGGCAAGAGCGGAGATTCTAAGGGAGCGAACGCGGCGCGGGCCAACGGGTTTTCCGACCCCTAGGGGACGGCGCCCTCCGGGCTGAGGGGACGGCTCCACCCGGAGGCGTACGGGGCGGGGAGGGGGTTCGGTCCATGGACCGATGCCGGTCCGGGGCCCACGGTCGCACCATGGAGACATGAGCGCAGCAACCATCTCCCCAATCCCGGCACCGGGCCGCGCGTCCGGTGCCACGCCCGTCGGCCGGCAGCCACCGGCACCGGCTCGGTGACGCCCTGCGCGTCGTCAGGGTGTTCGCGGGCGCCGCCTTCGACGTGGTCGTGCTCGGCGAGTACGGCGAGGGAGGCGGGCGTCCGCCGCCGCTGACGCCCGCCTCCTCGCCGCGCCGACTGAGTACCGACGCGTGCCGGTCTGGAGTACGTACGCCGGTGCGCGGGGCCCGGCCGCGCGGCTTGACCGGCCGCATGAGCCCACAGCACCTCGCGGCGTGGCCCCCCGCCGGCCCCGCCGCCGTACCCGGCCCCGCGGACCACCGCGACCCGCTGGCCTGGATCGCGCCGACCGTCGCCACCGTGCTCCTGGAGCGTCCTGGGACCGGCGGCGGGACTCCTCGGCCTGATGTCGGTCATGGCGACCGACGGCTGCGGCACCGGAGTGCTCGCAGGCGCTGACGAACGCGCTCACCCTGATCTACGGCACCCTGTTCTTCGGCGGTTTCCTCGCCTTCGGATCCTGGCTCGCCGCCTGGGTGCTCCCCCTGGACCGGCCGCTGGTCGGCCACCCGGGTCTGGCTGGCCGCCGCCTCGCTGCTGCCGCCGGTGTTCGTCCTGCTGCTGGTGTTCACCCTTCCCGCGCCCTGAGCCGGCGGTGCGCTCAGCTCTCGGTCAGCACCTCGTCCGCGTCCATGATCCGGTACGCGTAGCCCTGCTCCGCCAGGAAGCGCTGGCGGTGGGCCGCGAAGTCCTGGTCGAGCGTGTCGCGGGCGACGACCGAGTAGAAGTGCGCCTGGTGGCCGTCGGCCTTGGGCGCAGCACCCGGCCGAGGCCGCTGGGCCTCCTCCTGCCGGGACCCGAAGGTGCCCGACACCTGGATGGCGACCGTCGCCTCCGGCAGGTCGATGGAGAAGTTCGCGACCTTGGAGACGACGAGGACGCTGATCTCGCCCTGGCGGGAAGGACTCGAAGAGCTTCTCCCGCTGGGCGCTTGGACGTCTCGCCCCTGATGACCGGCGCGCCCAGGTGCTCGCCCAGTTCGTCGAGCTGGTCGATGTACTGGCCGATGACGAGGATCTGCTGCCCGGCGAAGCGCCGCACGAGCGCCTCGGTCACCTTCCGCTTGGTCGCGGTCGTCGCGCAGAAGCGGTACTTCTCCTCCGTCTCGGCGGTGGCGTACGCGAGGCGCTCGGAGTCGGTGAGGTTGACCCGACCTCCACGCAGTCGGCGGGCGCGATGCAGCCCTGCGCCTCGATCTCCTTCCACGGCGCGTCGAAACGCTTCGGGCCGATGAGGGAGAACACGTCGGACTCGCGGCCGTCCTCGCGGACGAGCGTCGCGGTCAGGCCGAGCCGCCGCCGCGCCTGGAGGTCGGCGGTGAACTTGAAGACCGGCGCGGGCAGCAGGTGGACCTCGTCGTAGACGACCAGCCCCCAGTCCCGGGAGTCGAACAGCTCCAGGTGCGGGTAGACGCCCTTCCGTTTGGTCGTCAGTACCTGGTAGGTGGCGATGGTGACGGGCCGGATCTCCTTCTTCGTCCCGCTGTACTCGCCGATCTCGTCCTCGGTCAGGCTCGTGCGCTTCACCAGCTCGTGCTTCCACTGCCGGGCGGAGACGGTGTTGGTGACCAGGATCAGCGTCGTCGACTTGGCCTGCGCCATCGAACCCGCCCCGACCAGCGTCTTGCCCGCGCCGCAGGGGAGCACGACGACGCCGCTGCCGCCGTGCCAGAAGTTCTCCACCGCCTGCTTCTGGTACGGCCGCAGCGCCCACCCGTCCTCGGCCAGCTCGATCGGGTGCGCCTCGCCGTCGACGTACCCGGCGAGGTCCTCGGCGGGCCAGCCCAGCTTCAGCAGTGTCTGCCGCGATCTGCCCGCGCTCGGAGGGTGCACGGCCACCGTGTCGGGGTCGATGCGGTTGCCGACCAGCGGCGCGATCCGCTTGGACTTCAGGACCTCCTCCAGCACCGGCCGGTCGGTGGTCGTCAGGACCAGCCGTGCGCCGGGTGCTTGGAAAGGTGAGGCGGCCGTAGCGGTCCATCGTCTCGGCGATGTCGACGAGCAGCGCGTGCGGCACCGGGTAGCGGCTGTACTCGACGAGGGCGTCCACGACCTGCTCGGCGTCGTGGCCCGCCGCCCGCGCGTTCCACAGGCCCAGCGGGGTCACCCGGTAGGTGTGGATGTGCTCCGGGGCCCGCTCCAGCTCGGCGAACGGCGCGATGGCCCGACGGCACTCGCCGGCCCGCTCGTGGTCGACCTCGAGGAGCAGGGTCTTGTCGGACTGGACGATCAGCGGACCATTCACGGGCGGCACCCTCTCGCGTGCGTACGGCCGACCGCGACTGGACGGATCGGCCAAACGTCCAGTGTGCCTGATCGCGGCGCCGGGCTACCGGAGAGTGAGGTTGTTGATCAGCGGCCCCTCGACCGTGACCCCCTCCGTGACCAGGGTCTCCACGCCGGTGGACGGCAGGGGCAGCGGCAGCGCGGTGGCCTCGGGGGCGAGCGCGCCGAAGAGCGCCGCGGCGGTGATCAGGGCGGCGACGGAGACGGCGACGGCGGAACGGGCGGCGCCGTCCGGATCGGTGGGCTTGGAGCGCATGGCGTGCCTTTCGAAAGGCTGGGGGCCGGGGAAGGCGGGCCGGGCCCAGGGGACTGGGACCCGGCCCGCCGTCAGGGGTCGTGGAACGTGGCGTTCAGAGGGTGTTCAGCGAGTGGTCAGAGCGTCACGCCCCCACCGAGGTCGATGCCGACCGCGGCGGCCTCGGCGGCGAACGCCGCGATCAGCGCGGCGGTGGAGGTCAGGACAGTGGCGACTCGACGAACTGGCACGCATCGGGTGGTTCCTTCCGGTTCGGTGTGCAGGACACCGGTGGCTGCCCGACCGCCGAAAAATCGATGCGGATTATGAAAAAAGCTCCCTCTCAGGTGCTAATCACCCGGCGTGGCGTGCATGATCCGGCCCCGTACCCCCGAAAGAGGGGCCCGTCAGGTCGTGTCGTCGGCGAGTTCGGCCACGCCGGTGACCCGGTGCAGCGGATACGTGCGCACCTCGTCCGCCGTGTGGTCGTACGCCGTCACGAAGCCGCCCTCGACCCGGATCGGGGCGATGACGCGCTGGCTGGCGGAGCCCTCGGCGTTCACGTAGCCGATCCACAGCGCCTCGCCGGTCATGACGGCCGCCTGCATGGTGGCGAGGGTCTCGGCGGCGCCGGTACCGGGGCAGCTCGCCCCCGCCGCCGGGGCGCCGCCTTCATCGCTCCCGGGGGCCCGGCTTGCGCGGGGTCGTGGCGGCCAGGTCGCCGGCCCGGACGGCGCGGACCGCCGCCGTCAGGAGCGTGTCGTCGGGCACCGGCGGACCGTCCGGGACCGGCTCCGGTGCCGTCCGCGGCGGCGTGCGGTGGGCGTCGGCACGGGCGATCAGCACATCGCCCGGCGGCGGACTCGGCGGCCGGCGCGAACCCCATCCCGCGCAGCCCCTCCAGCAGCGCCGCCGGGTCGGCCTGCGCGGCCAGCACGGTCGGCGCGAGCCGGCGCAGGCCGAGGCCGGCGGCCCGCTTGTCGGCGAGGATCTCGTCCAGCGTCGCGTCGTCGTCGCAGCGCACGTACGCCGAGGCCGCGCCCACTCGCAGCCGCCCGTGCCGCCGGGCCTACGTCGTCGATCAGGTACGTGAGCGGCTGCGGCACCGGCGTGCGGGAGTGCCGGGCGAGGAAGGCGTGCAGGTCGGCGGCGGCCTGCCCGGCGTCCAGCGCGCGGCGCACCGAGCCCGGCGTGAACCGGTAGACGGTCGCCCCGCCCTTGGACTCCACGTCCGCGAGCACCCCGAGCACGTCGGCCAGCTCGGGCTCCAGCGGCCCCGGCGCCACCGCCGTCAGGTCCGCCTGGGCAGTACGTGGTCCAGCGGTTCGGGGAACAGCGGCGCGAGCAGCCGGGCGGCCCGCGCGGTGGCGGCGGCCTGCTCGGCGGGGCTCGGGGGAGCGGGGGCGGGCGGCGTGCGGTGGTGGACGGGGAGCTTGTCGCCCGGGCCCTCGGGCTCCTGCGCCGGGTGCGGCGGCTCGGGCGCCCCGATCAGCGCCCGCCCCCGGCGCCGCCAGCGCGCCGCGCCCGGTGACGCCCAGCAGCTCGGCCTCGGACAGGCGTCCAGCGGGCCAGCCGGGTGCGCAGGTCGTCGTCCTGTCCGTCCCGCCCGTCCCGCCGGGGCCCGCGCAGCGGACGCTCCCAGCGCAGCCGGGCCAGCACCGATTCCTCGGTGGGGAGGCGCCCTCGGGCAGCCCCGCCAGCAGGGCCAGCACCCGGTGCCGTACCTCCGGCGCCGCCGAGCGGTCCAGGTTCGGGCCCAGCGCCGAGAGCGTGCGGTCCTTCGCGTCCCGCCCGCCGACCACACCCGGCGTGCGGGTGGCCGTCAGCCACGTCCCGGCGAGCCGCGCCCAGCGCTCCGCGGTGGGCAGCCCCGCCACTCGTCGTAGGCCGGGGTCGCCGCGTACCGCTCGTCGGCCTCACCGTCGGAGGCGATCAGCCCCGCCGCGTAGGCCAGCTCGACCCAGAACGCGGCCACCCGGCTCTGGCACGTCCAGTGCGACGGCCGTCCGCTTCCAGGTCGCGCACGCTCAGCCCGCCGGCCCGCAGCACCGCCGGGCCGCCCTCGTCCCACTCCTTCAGCAGCTCCTCGACGGTCGCCAGCGCCGACAGGGCCTGCGCCCGGCCGCGGTGGCGTCCACAACCTGTGGACGGTGCGCGGCGGCGCCTCCACCGGCGGCGGCACCGGCTCCGGCGTGCGGTGCGCCCGGCCCGCGCGCAGGTGCAGGGGCGACCTCGCGGGGCAGGACGACCGTGCCGGGCGCGGTCGGCAGCAGGCAGCAGGCCGCTGTCCAGCAGGTGGCGCAGGTGCGCCGCCGGATCGTGGGTGACCTGGCCGTACGGCGGCCCCCCACACCAGCCGGTCCCAGCACCCGCGGGACTCCTCGGGCAGGCCGGCGAGGAGCCCCGCCATCCGCTGCCGGTCGGTGAACAGCTCACCGAGCGCGGACACGGCGGAGACCGAGTCGTGCGTCGAGGGCAGCCCGACGGCGGCCAGGATCTCCTGGATCCGGCCCGGCGACATCCCCGCCGTCGCCTCCTCGCCACAGGGGCCCGAGCCCCGTCGGAGAGGGGTGCTGCGGGGAGGGCGCGAGCAGCTCACGGGCGGTGCGCACCAGCCGCAGCCGGTCGTCCGCGCCCCCACACCAGGGCCTGTTGCGCGCAGGAGGGCGACGGCCCGGGGCAGGGCCGCCGCGACGACGGGGTCCCGCTCGTCACCGGCCATGAGCCGGAGCAACTCGTCGTACGGCGCCGGGTCCGCCGCCACGGCCAGCGCCTCCGCCGTCTGCAGCGTGAACCGGTCCAGCCGCTCCAGCGCCCGTACGACCGAGGCCCGGGTGCCCGCCCGGGTGGCGAGCTGCGTGAGGTCCGTGGGCACGGGGGTGATGAGGTCGGGACGGCTGCGCAGGAGGGGCGGCCAGCGAGACGTCGTCCTGACGCGGAGCGCCTCCGCGAGGGACCGGGGGGCCGCGGACTTCTCCTCGGTGCTCATCCGGCCCACGTTAGCGGGTGGGTACGACGGCGGGTGCGCGTGCGTCGCGCGGTGCGCGTCCGCCGCACCCGGGAGGATTCGGTACCTTCGTCCGACGGCGTACCACAACACACCGCCCCGGAGGGCTCCGTGGGGATCGAGAGCGACCAGGTCGTCTACGAGTACCTGAGCCGTGTCGGCGACGTGGCCCAGCAACGGCAGCTGCCGTCGGCCACCCGCATGCGGCTGGTCTCCGAGCTGCGCGACGAGATCGACCGGCACCGCGCCAGGACCACCGTGGACAGTCCCCGCCGCCGTCCGCCGCATCCTGGACCGGCTGGGCAGCCCGGACGACATCGTCGACGCGGCGGGCGGCACGAGCGGCGCCCCGCGGCCGTCGCTGCCGCCGCCCACCGCCGTCCCCGTACAGCGGGAGGCCGAGCCGCGGAAGGCGGAGCGGCTCAAGGGCCTGCGGCGCGCCGTACCGCGCCCCCGCCCGGCCGCGCCCGAGTCCGCACCCGCGCCCGCTCCCTCCCCCGCCGCACCTGGCGAGCGCGCAGGGAGCTGGGGGACAGCGCCGTCACGCGGCCGGACTGGTGGCGGGTGGACAACGGCCCGTTCGGGGGCGGCGTCGACAGCGTGCCGGGGTTCGTCGGCGGCGTGGAGATCCCGGAGCTGCTCAAGCCCCCGCCGCGGGACAGGGACGGGGCGGACCCGGCGGCCGGGAAGGACCCGGCGGCCGAGAAGCACGGGACGGCCGGGAAGCCGGTGGTGGCGGAGGCCGTGGAGCCGGTCGCCGGCGAGCCGGACGGAGCCCCGCGCCGCCGCCTGCCCCGCCTGTGGCCCGAGGGCGGCTTGAACAACCCGCTGCTGCTGCTCGCCGCCGCCCTGCTGGTCGCGGGCGCCGTCCTCGGCAGCCTCGTCCCGCCTGGGCCTCGGCTGGCTGATCGCCTACCTCTCCCGCCGGCTCTCCCCCGGCCCAGTCGAAGTGGGCGGTACTGGGCCTTGCCCGGTACGGTCGCCGCCGCCGGTGCCGTCTGGCTGTGGGGCCGCACGGAGGGCCGCTGGGGGCGACCCGATCGCCGAGGGCCACATGAACGACGCCGTCGCCGAGACCTGGCCCTGGGTCCTGCGCGGCGCCGCCGTCGCCACGGCCCTCTACCTCCTCTGGCGCTCCCGCCGCCCCCGCGGCTGACCCGTCGGCCCGCCCGGCACAATGGGCCCCATGGCCTCCACGACCCGCCCCGCGCTCACCGTCGGTTTCGACCTCGACATGACGCTGATCGACTCACGCCCCGGCATCCGCGCCTGCTACCTGGCGCTGACCGAGCGGACGGGGACGTACGTCGACGCCGACCTGGCCGTCAGCGGCTCGGGCCGCCGCTGGAGGAGGAACTGGCGCACTGGTTCCCCGGCCGGGGAGATCGCCGCCACCGCCGACCTGTACCGGGAGATGTACCCGACGTACGCCGTCGCCGCCACGCCCGCGCTGCCCGGCGCCCGGGGAGGCCATCGCCGCCGTACGCGAGGCGCGGCGGACGGGCGATCGTCGTCACCGCCAAGTACGAGCCGAACGCCAAGCTGCACCTCGCCCACCTCGGCATCGAGCCGACGCCGTGATCGGCAACCTGTGGGCCGAGCAGAAGAGTGCGGTGGAGCTGCGCGAGCACGGCGCGGACGTGTACGTCGGCGACCACCTCGGCGACGTACGCGGCGCACGCACCGCCGGGCGCCCGCTCCGTCGCCGTGGCCAGCGGGCCGTGCAGCGCCGAGGAACTGCGCGCGGCCGGCGCCGACGTCGTCCTCACCGACCTGACCGGGTTCCCGGAATGGCTCGCGGGCTACCGCGACGGAGCCGGGCCGGACGCGGCGCGGGCCTGACGCCGGCCTGCCGCGATCGATTGGAACACCCCCGCACCGGCGATCAGGAAGCCCACTCCCATCAGCATGCTCAATCCGAACATGGTAGGTGGAAAGGGCGTCGTCCCCAGAAACAGCGGGGCCACCGTGACCAGTGTGGCCACGGTTCCGACGAAGAAGACGATCGCCCCGGCACGGATCGGTCGGTCACCGGGCGCGGCGGAATTCGTTTGGGTTTTGTCACGCACCCGACCAGGTGGTTCCCAGGCCTAGGAACGGCCGGGGGACGTCTTGTCACCGGCCTGAACACCATAGCCTGGTACCGGCGGGTCCGGACGACCCGCCCAAGTGCTATCAAGAGCCGTTTCGAGCAGTTTTTCCGACGAGTACGAGGACGAGGACAGAACGGTGTCCTACCGGCAAGGTCGGTGGTTCAACAGTGAGAAGGGCTTCGGCTTTCTCTCCCGCGACGACGGCGGTGACGTCTTCGTCCATTCCTCGGTCCTCCCGCCGGAGTCGAGGCCCTGAAGCCGGGCCAGCGCGTGGAGTTCGGCGTCGTCGCCGGGCAGCGCGGCGACCAGGCTCTGTCCCTCACCCTGCTGGACCCGGCCCCCTCGGTCGCGGCCGCGCAGCGCGAGAAGCCCGACGAGCTGGCCTCCATCGTGCAGGACCTGACCACCTCCTGGAGAACATCACCCCGATGCTGGAGCGGGGCCGCTACCGAGAAGACGGCCGGCAAGAAGATCGCCGGCCTGCTCCCGCGCGGTCGCCGACCAGCTGGACGTCTGACCCCGCACCCCACCCGTCAGGAAAACGCCAGCGCGTCCGGGCCGAGGGCCGGTACCAGTCCCTCGGCCGCCGCGCGGGTCAGCGGGCCCCGGACCGCCGCGTAGCCGGTCCTCGCCGAGGTCGGCCGTGAACTCGTTGACGTACAGCCCGATGTGCTGGTCGGCGACGGCCGGGTCCATCTCCTGCGCGTGCTCCATGACGTACGGCCGGGAGACCTCCGGGTCGTCCCAGGCCGCGCGTACGGACGCCCGGACCGAGTCGGCGAGGCGGGTCAGCGTCTCCTCGCCCAGCGACCGCTTCGGCGATGATCGCGCCGAGCGGGATCGGCGCGGCAGCCCGGTGGTGTGCTCCCAGTGCTCGCCCGTGTCGGCGAGCTTGTGCAGGCCGTAGTTCTGGTACGTGAAGCGCGCCTCGTGGATCACGAGCCCCGCGTCGACCTTCCCGTCCCGCACCGCCGGCATGATCTCGTGGAACGGCATGACGACGATCTCGCCGACCCCGCCGGGCACTGTGTCCGCGGCCCAGAGGCGGAAGAGCAGGTAGGCCGTCGAGGTCTCGCTCGGCACCGCCACCGTGCGCCCGCGCAGGTCGGCGCCCGGCTCCCGGGTCAGCACCAGCGGCCCGCAGCGCCCGGCCCAGCGCACCCCCGCAGGGCAGCAGGGCGTACTCCGCCGAGGACGTACGGCAGCACGGCGTACGACACCTTCAGTACGTCGAACTTCGCCGCGTTCGCCATGCCGTTGGTGATGTCGATGTCCGCGAACGTCACGTCGAGGGCGGGGGCGCCGGGGACGCGGCCGTGGGCCAGGGCGTCGAAGACGAAGGTGTCGTTCGGGCAGGGGGAGTACGCGATCTGCAAGGAATCAGCGGTCATGTCGGTTCCAACTCGTGAGGACGGGTGCGGAGCTTCCGAAGGCGTCCGTCAGCGCCGTGAAAGGCAGTCGCCGATGCGCCAGGCGGCGCGGTCGCGCCGAGCCGACGGGATTGGAGATCCGCGCGCAGCTCCAGCACCGGCACCCCCGTGCGCGGCGGCGGCCTCGGCGACGCCGAAGCCCTCCATGGCCTCGGCCAGCGCGCGCGGGTGACTGGTCGCGCAGCAGCGCGGCGCGTTCGGCGGTGCCGGTGACGGTGGACCCGGTCAGGACGGTGCCGGGGCGGGCGCCGGTCGCGGCGGGCCACGGCGGCGACGAGGCCGGCGGGCGGCCGGTGGGTGACGCGGTGCCGAAGCCGAGGTCGGTGACCGGCAGGAAGCCGTCGGCCGTCTCGGCGCCCAGGTCGGCGGCGGTGATCTCGTCGGCGACACCAGCGAGCCGACGGGTGCGTCCGCCCGAAGCCGCCGCCGATACCGGCGCCGAGACGACCAGGCCGTAGGGGCGTGCGGAGCCGAGGGCCGCGGCGGTCAGGGCGGCGGCGGTGGAGGCGGCGGCGAGGGCGGGGCCGACACCGGCGGCCAGCAGGTCGAAGCCGCCCGGGAGCCGGTGCAGGGCCACCCCGGGACTCGACACCTCGGTGCCCGGCCCGGAACGCCCGAGCCACCGCGTCCCGTTCGACGGGACCGCGGTGGCCACGAGGGACGCGACATGGAGGACGGTCAGTCGTCCTTCTTCAGCTTGAAGGGACCACGCAGACCGGGTGGCCTCCCTGCTGTCGTCCCTGCCGTCGCCGGCCTTGATGGTGACGAGCGTCGAGTCGCCCTGGGCGCCGTACTGGGCGTTGAAGAACACGCTGCCCGGGACGGTGCGGTAGGTGTTGTCCGTGTCGTCGGTCAGCTGCTGACCGGTCATCAGGATCGTCCAGCGCTCGTCGGCGACCTCGGTCCACACCGAAGCGCACCGTGGTCGTCCGGTTGACCAGGATGGACTTGACGGAGTCGTCCCGAGGCACTTCTGGATCTCGGCGGTCCTCCAGGACCGCCCTCGCCGCCACAGGTGGCCTCCGGAGCTGACCGAGTCACTGCCGACGGTGATTGTCGCCATGGGCGTCGGCTGGTCACAGGCGGACAGCAGGATACAGTCCAGGGATGCACGGCTTGCCGCGGCGGCGACGGCGCGGCGGCGTCGACACAGAGGATTGCAACGTGGTCACTGGGCGAAGGCTATACGGCGCCCGGCCGTTCCCCACCTGGGTACGGCGTGGCGTGGTCACGCGCACCGCTCGCGCCGGTCCCCGTGCCGGGCTGTGAGTCGATCAGACCCCGTACGGTCGTCAGCCACCCGGCGGCGATGGATCGCGGCGGCCACCGACAGGCCCGCAGAAGTGCGCCGTTCAGCGGCAAGCACGATGCCCACCGCGCCGCCGAACACCCAGGAGACCTGGGAGCAGGGTCTCGAGCGCGCGAACGCCGAGGTGCGGACCCATGCCCCGGCACGTCCTGGCTGGATCAGCGCGTCCAGGGCCAGCTTGGTACAGCGCCTGCGCGAACCCGGCGACCAGCGCCAGGCACGCCACTCAGTGGACGGTGCTGGAAGAACACCGCGCCGTGACCGCCGCGTGCTCCAGCACGATCGGGTGACGAGACCGTCACGATGATGATCTCCGCGCGCGCGCGAGCGCAGCCACGCCCCGACATCGCCGTGCTCCAGCGCGCGCTGCCCCAGCCGGCGGCGACGCCCACGATCCCCAGCGGCCACGGCCGCGCTCTGCCCGGACAGCGGATGCACCCGCAGGAAGGCCAGGAAGAAGCATCATGAAGGCCGGACAGGCAGTGGGATGCCGGCGTTGGCGGCCAGCGCGTGCGTCACCGCCGGGCCCACTGTAGGTGCGCCCGGGCCGCTTGACCGGCTTTGCGGGTGTGGGCCGCGCATGATGCCGTTTCGTCCGGGCGTAGCAGCGCCTGGTCCCTCGCCGCGCGCCGCCGAGTCCACCTTCGGCGGCAGCGTGAACGACAGGACGGTGCCCGCCACGAAGATCACGAAGGCGCCGTACAGCGGCCAGCGCGGCCCGACCTGCTGGAGCCCCGCCGCGATCGGCGCGGCGACGCCGGTGGCGAGCAGCCCGCACAGCGTGACCCGCGAGTTCGCCTTCACCAGGGAGAAACGCGGTGGCAGCGCCTGGGCACCACCGCGCTTCTGACCACGCCGTACGCCTTCGAGGCGACCAGCACGCCGAGCGCGGCCGGATACATTCTCGATGCTGCCGCTGATCACCGCCCCGGACAGCACCAGCGCGAGCAGCGCCCGGGCGCCCATCGCGGCCGCCATCGCCGCGCGCGCGCCCGTGCGGCAGGCGGTCCAGGAGCGGGGCCGATCACCGGCGCGAGGAGCGTGAACGGCGCCATGGTGATGCGCCAGGTAGAGCGCGACCCGGCCGCGCGCCTCGTCGGTGGGCACGGAGAAGAAGACGGTGGAGGCGAGGGCCACGGTGATCATGACGTCGCCGGCGCCGTTCACCCCGTGCAGCTCGATCAGCTTGCCGAGGCCGGACTCGCCCGCGCCGTGCGCGTGCGTCGCCTTGCGGATGCCGCGCGCGGTCCCCGTCACCGGCAGGCGCAGGGCACGGCCGACCGCACGGAACCGGGAGCCGGGGCCGCGCCTCCGGCTCCCGCCCTTGAACTCAGTCCGTGCGGCTGCCACCCCGTCATAGTGCCCCGAGAGCGGGGGCTGTAGCGTCCATACGGCACGGATGGCGGTGATCGAGTCGGGTGACACCGACCCCGTCACGGGCGGGGAACGCGGGTCCGTACCCCGCCGAAACTCCCGTCGGTGTAAGGCCCAGCGCACATGAGCAGGTAGCGTGCCTAGCGCGCCGTGGCGAACGTTCTCGGCCGCGCGCCTTACGGCCATCCCGCAGAATGGATGACGTAGGTGTGCCCGAGCGCGATCGGGCGCGGACGTCGACGCGGGTCCACAGGTCCGCTCCGTCCGCCCCTCGCAGGCAGCGGCGCACTCGTGAGACGGCGTATGGAGAGAAGGCGATACCTGTGAGCGCAGCGACAACGCGAAGCCGCACCCCTGACCGTCTGTGCGCCGAGGCCGTCGACCTCGCCCCGCGCCGCAGCCGAGGAGGCCGCCGCACCGGGCGTCGTCGGCGAGCACGAGGGCATGGTGTCGGAGGGCGACCGGGTCGTCACGCACCACTTCGCCTGCAAGGACCTGGGGTACCGCGGCTGGCGCTGGGCCAGTGACCGTGGCCCGCGCCTCCCGCGCCAAGATCGTCACGGTGGACGAGGCGGTACTGCTGCCCGGCCCGGACGCGCTGCTGGCCCCCGAGTGGGTGCCGTGGAGCGAGCGGCTGCGCCCCGGCGACATGGGCCCCGGCGACCTGCTTGCCCACCGACGCGGAGGACCTGCGGCTGGAGCCCGGCTGGACCGGCGAGGACGAGCCGCCGCCGAACTCCGCCGTCTCCCACGAGATGGCCGAACTGGTGGAGGCGGAGGATGCCGAGGTCACGTCCGGACCGCCCGCCGAGCTGTCGACCGTCCCGGCCCGCGGGTCGATCTCGGCCGTCGCGGAGGAACTCGGCCTGCGCCGTACCCGGGTCCTGTCCAGGTACGGCCTGCATGTCGCCGCCGGACCGCTGGGAGGAGGGCTTCGGCCCGAAGACCGCGATGGCGCAGGCGGCGCCGGCGTCCCTGCGAGAGCTGTAGCTTCCTGGCCCGTATCGGCGGCTCGCTGGGACAGGCCTTCGGGGTGTGCGCCAACGAGTTCTCCCCGGCGGACGGACGCGTGGTGTCGCTGGCCTACGGGTGCGGCGGGCACTCCGAGGCGGCGGTCATGCCGAAGCCGCCGCGGGTGGCTCCGCCGGTGATCGACGAGACGCGGGTCGATCCGTTCCCGCTGCGGCCGGCGCCGGACTCCGGGTCGGTGACGGTGGCCGAGGACGAGGCGTCGGCGGAGCTGGGGCACTCGTAGCGTGCGCGGGCTAGTGGCCGGGTTCCGGGGCTGCGCCCCCGGACCCCCTTTCGGCCTTGACGGCCTCGTCCTCAGACGCCGGACGGCTGAGTGGGCGGTACCTTCATGGTCCGTCGAAGAGGAGAGTCACCGTGAGCATGTACGTGCGGCCTGCCGCCGAGGGCGCCGATCCGTTCGGTACGGCACGTCTGCGGCGGGGGGTGCTGGACGCCTGGGCGACGAGCCCGGCCCGGTTCCGTGAGGACGCCAACGCGGAGGAGGACCTCGTCCTCGGCGGCTACCGCGACCGGCTGGTCGTCGAACTCGCGCAGAACGCCGCCGACGCCGCCGCACGGGCCGGTGTGCCCGGCCGGCTCCGGCTCACCCTGCGCGACGGTGTCCTGGTCGCCGCCAACACCGGCGCCCCGCTGGACGCGGCCGGCGTCGAGTCGCTGTCCACCCTGCGCGCGCCTCCGCCAAGCGCGACGCCGGGGACAGCGCGGTCGGCCGGTTTGGGGTCGGCTTCGCCGCCGTCCTGGCCGTCACCGACGAGCCCGCCGTCGTCGGCCGGCACGGCGGTGTGCGCTGGTCCCCTGGTCGAGGCCCGGGGCCTGGCCGCCGACACCGCGCTGCACAGTCCCGGCCTGGGCGACGAGATCCGGCGGCGCGACGGGCACGTCCCGCTGCTGCGGCTGCCGTTCCCCGCCGAGGGCACCGCGCCCGGCCCCTACGACACGGCCGTCATCCTCCCGCTGCGCGACACGGCCGCCGCCGACCTCGCCGAACGGCTCCTGCACGCCGTCGACGACGCCCTGCTCCCGCACCTGCCGGGGCTGGAGGAGGTCGTGGTGGAGGTGGCGGACGACGTGCGCACCCTGGGCCGCCGCACCGAGGGCGCCCTGACCGTGGTGGACGACTCCCGGGAGGGCGTCACCCGTTGGCGCACCGTCGCCGCGCACGGGCCCCCACCCCCGACCTCCTCGCCGACCGGCCCGTGGAGGAGCGGCTGCGCCCCCACTGGTCCGTGACGTGGGCGGTGCCCGTGGACGCGGACGGCGGCCCCGAACGCCCCCGCACCACCCCTTCGTCCACGCGCCCACGCCCAGTGACGAGCCCCTCGGCGTGCCCGCGCTGCTCATCGCCTCCTTCCCGTGGACTCCACCCGCCGGCACGCCGCGCCCGGCCCGCTGACCGACTTCCTGACGGAACGGGCCGCGGACGCCTACGCAGGGCTGCTCGCCGACTGGCGGCCGGTGGCGACCGGCCTCATCGACCTGGTGCCCGGCCCGCTGGGCAAGGGCGAGCTGGACGGGGCGCTGCGGCAGGCGATCCTCGAACGGCTGCCGCGCACCTCCTTCCTGCCGCCCGCCGCCGAACCGCGCGAGGACGACCCCGACCTGCCCGAGTCCCTGCGGCCCCGCGACGCCGAGGTCGTGGAGGGCGCGGGCACCGACACCGTGCGGGTCCTCGCCGAGGTGCTGCCGACGCTGCTCCCGGCCGGTCTGGAGGCGCCGCGCGGAGCTGCGCACGCTCGGGGTGGCCCGGGTGCCGCTGACCGACGCGATCGACCGGCTGGCCGGGCTGGAGAAGGCCCCCGGCTGGTGGCGGCGGCTCTACGACAGCCTTGCCGGGGTCGACCCCGACCGGCTGACCGGGCTGCCCCGTCCCCCTCGCCGACGGCCGCACCACCATCGGCCCCCGGCAGGTGCTCCTGCCCTCCCCGGACGCCGCCTCCCTCGATCCGGAGGTGCTCACCCGCCTCGGCCTGAAGGTCGCCCACCCGGACGCCGCCCACGGCCTCCTGGAGAAGCTCGGCGCCCTCCCGGCCACTCCGCGCGCCGTGCTCACCACCCCGCAGGTCCGGGCAGCCGTCGCCGCCTCCCTGGAGGACGACGGCGGCACGAACTGGGAGGAGGACACGCTCGACGCCGACGAACTGGCCGACACCGTCCTCGGCCTGGTCCGCGACGCCGGACTCGACGCCGGGGACGAGCCCTGGCTCGGCGCGCTGGCCCTGCCCGACGAGGACGGCGAACTCTCCCCGGCGGGCGAACTCGTCTTCCCCGGCGGCCCGTTCGCCCAGGTCATGCGCGAGGACGAACTCGCCGCCGTGGACGCGGAGTTGGCCGAGAAGTGGGGCCGGAGCCCCTGGCCGCCTGCGGGGTACTCGTCACCTTCGCGCTCGTCCGGGCCACCGACGTCGTGCTCGACCCGGACGAACTGGAGCCCCGCGAGGGCGACTTCGCCGAACCGGACGACGCGGGCCTGCTGGACGCCGTGGACGTGTGGAGCGAGGACATCCTCGACCGCTTCCCCGGACAGCCCCGTACCGCCGGTCGCCACCGAGATCGTCGCCGTGCGCGACCTGGACCTCGTGGACGACGACCGGTGGCCCGAGGCCCTCGCCCTGCTGTCGCAACCCCCGTTGCGCGACGCGCTCGTCCAGTCCGTGCGCGTCCTCCTGCCCGACGGCACCCACGAGGTCGTACGGCCGTACACCGCGTGGTGGCTGCGCAGGCACCCGGTGCTCGGCGGACGCCGCCCGGCCGGTCTGCGCGCCGCCGGCGGCGACCCGCTGCTGCGCGGCCTGTACGACGAGGCCGACGCCACCGGCTTCGAGGACGAGCAGGTGCTGCGGGCGCTGGGCGTACGCACGTCGGTGGCCGCCCTGCTCGACGAACCCGGCGGCGCGGCGGGCTTCTGGACCGCCTCGCCGACCCCGACCGCCCGGTCACGGCCGCCCAACTGCACGCCCTGTACGGCGCGCTGGCGGAGCTGGACCCGGAGCAGGTCACCCTGCCGGACGAGGTGCGGGCCGTGGTCGACGGCCGGGTGGAGGTGGTGGACGCCGCCGACGCGGTGGTCGTCGACTCACCGGACCTGCTGCCCTTCACGTCGGGCGTGCCGCTGCTGCCGGTACGCCCGGCTCGGGCCGCCGGGTTGGCGGAGCTGTTCCAGGTGCGGCGGCTGAGCGAGTCCGTTACCGGCGAGGTGCATTCCGAGGGCGTCGAGCACGGCGTACCGGAGCCGGTGCGGGTGCTGCTCGGGGCGCGGACCCCGGCGTCGTACGTGGAGCACGAGGAACTGGTCGTCGACGGCGTGGAGATCGACTGGCGGCTGACGGCCGACGGGGCGTTGCACGCGGCGACCCTGGAGGGGTGGCGGCGGGACTGGCCTGGGCGGCCGGTCAGTGGCCCCGCCGCTTCGAGGTCGCGGCGCTGCTGGAGGACGAGTCACGCACGGAGGAACTGGCGAGGGACCGCTGGTTCGACTGACGGGCGGTGCCATGTGGTCGGACGGGGAGTGACGCGCCCCTTCAGGGGCGCGGGGCGGTGTTCGGCATGCGGCTCCGCCGCGTGGGCGCGACCAGCCACAACGGCGCCGCGGTGAACAACGAACCGTCACGCGGGAACGCGCCGGTCCACCCACCTCCAAGCCAGCTCCAACAGACCCGCGCCGACCACCGCGATGCCG
The DNA here is from genome assembly GCA_021502835.1 of Streptomyces thinghirensis. Next base: position 111,453 of record JAKFGP010000052.1, on the reverse strand, counting down.
ACGGCAGTCCACGGCATCGTCACGCCCACCAGCTTCAGCGCGAAGAAGTCCTGCAGCCACGGCACCGCCAGCTGCCACCACGAAGCCCAGGCCCATCGTCGCCACCAGCGCCACGCGCCACCACGTGTAGGGGCGGGCGATGATCGCCAGCACCCACATCGAGATCAGGAACAGCGTCAGCGTCGCCGCGCTGGTCTCCGCGTCCAGCGCGCCCGGCCCGGAGTAGTGCTGCCGGGCGACGAGGTACGTCGTGAAGGTCGCCGCCCCGGCCAGCACCCCGCCCGGGATCGCGTACCGCATCACCCGCCGTACGAAGTGGGGCTGGGCCCGTTCCTTGTTCGGGGCGAGGGCCAGGAAGAAGGCCGGGACGCCGATGGTGAGCGTGGAGAGCAGGGTGAGGTGGCGGGGCAGGAACGGGTACTTCGACCTGTGAGCAGACCACCAGGATCGCCAGCAGCACCGAGTACACGGTCTTCACCAGGAACAGGGTCGCGACCCGGGTGATGTTGCCGATGACCCGGCGGCCCTCGGCCACCACCGAGGGCAGCGTGGCGAAGCTGTTGTTGAGCAGCACGATCTGCGCGACCGCCCGGGTGGCCTCCGATCCGGAGCCCATCGCCACCCCGATGTCGGCGTCCTTGAGCGCCAGGACGTCGTTCACGCCGTCGCCGGTCATCGCGACCGTGTGGCCGCGCGACTGGAGGGCGCCCACCATGTCCCGCTTCTGCTGCGGGGTGACCCGCCCGAACACCGTCCCCCGTCGAGCGCCTCGGCCATCCCCTCCCGCTCGGCGGGCAGCCGGCGCGCGTCGACGGTGGCGCCGGACAGCCCGAGCTTGGCGGCCACCGCGCCGACCGACACCGCGTTGTCCCCGGAGATGACCTTGGCGCGGACGTCCTGGTCGGCGAAGTAGCGCAGGGTGTCGGCGGCGTCCGGGCGCAGCCGCTGCTCCAGGACGACCAGGGCGGTGGGCGTGACGCCCTCGGCCACCGAGGGGTCGTCCAGGCCGCCCGGGTGGCGCGGGCGAGCAGCAGTACGCGCAGTCCCTGCTCGTTGAGCCGCGTCGTCTCGGCGAGTGCGGGGTCGTCCGCGGCCAGCAGCACGTCGGGCGCGCCCAGCAGCCACGTGCCGAAGGCGCCGTCGCCCTCGACGAGGGTGGCGCCGCTGTACTTGCGGGCGGAGGAGAAGGGCAGGGACGCGGTGCAGCGCCAGTCCCCGGCGACTTCGGCGGCCGGGTAGGCGTCGATGATCGCCTGGAGGAGGCGTTCGGGCGCGGGTCGGACCCGCCGAGGGCGCCGAGCACCGTACGGACGTAGTCCTCGTCGGCGCCGTCGAGCGGGCGCAGTCCGGTGACGTCCATGCCGCCCTCGGTGAGGGTGCCGGTCTTGTCCAGGCAGACGGTGTCGACGCGGGCCAGGCCCTCGATGGCGGGCAGTTCCTGGACGAGGCACTGCTTGCGGCCGAGCCGGATGACGCCGATCGCGAAGGCGACGAGGTGAGCAGGACCAGGCCCTCCGGGACCATGGGCACGATGCCGCCGACCGTCCGCGCGACGGAGTCGTCCAGCTCGTTGTCGCGGCGACCAGCTGGCTGAGGATCAGGCCGATCGCGGTGGGGACCATCATCCAGGTGACGTACTTCAGGATCGTGGAGATGCCGGAGCGCAGCTCGGACTGGACCAGGGTGAAGCGGGAGGCCTCCTCGGCGAGCTGCGCCGCGTACGCCTCGCGCCCCACCTTGGTCGCCCGGAACGCGCCGCCGCCCGCGACCACGAAGCTGCCCGACATGACCTGGTCCCCCGGCTGCTTGACGACCGGGTCGGCCTCGCCGGTCAGCAGGGACTCGTCGATCTCCAGCCCGTCCGCCTCGACGCACACCCCGTCGACGACGACCTTGTCCCCGGGCCCGATCTCGATGACGTCGTCCAGCACGATCTCCGAGGTGCTGACCTCGGCGGCCGTCCCCGTCCCGGCGCACGGTCGGGCGGGCCTCGCCGATCAGCGCCAGGGGTCGAGGGTCTTCTTCGCCCGCCACTCCTGGACGATGCCGATGCCGGTGTTGGCGAGGATCACGAAGCCGAACAGGCTGTCCTGGATCGGCGCGACGAACAGCATGATCACCCAGAGCACGCCGATGATCGCGTTGAACCGGGTGAAGACGTTGGCACGGACGATGTCGGCCAGTGAGCGGCTGCTGCGCACCGGGACGTCGTTGACCTGACCGCGCGCGACCCGTTCGGCGACCCCGGCCGCGGTCAGTCCGGTCGCGGGCGAAAGGGCGTGTACGGGGTCCGCGGGATCGAGTCGGTCGTCCGCGTCGAGATGCGTCATGCGTTCGACGGTAAGGGCGGATTCACGGCTTCACCCGCCGAATGCGGGGAAGTTCCGACCTGGGTAGGACGGGGCGATCCGGCCCCTGATGCCCAGGTACCTGGGTGCGCAGGTAGGTAAGACCGGGGCGCCCGTCGAGCCATGTCGTGCCGGTGGTGACGAACCCGGTGCGGGCCAGCACGGCCCGTGAGGCCGCGTTGTCGAGGGTGGCCGAGGCCCGCAGCGCGGTCAGCCCGTACGCGCGGGCGGCGAGTGCGCAGACCTCCCGTACGGCCCGGGTGGCCAGACCGCGCCCGGCGGCCCGTTCCGCGATCCGGTACCCGAGCTCGGCGACACCACCCTCCGCGTCCACGAGGTTGACCCGCCCGAGCACCTCGCCCCCGGGGCCGACCAGCACGTGGAAGAAGCAGATCCCGGCCTCCTGCTCGGCCAGCAGCCCGCGGAGGCGCTCGTCGAACCGGGCGAAGTAGTCCTCGCCCCGGTCGGGCACCGAGGCGGCGAACCAGGCGCGGTTCTCCCGCTCGAAGGCGAGCAGCGCGGGCGCGTGGTCGAGCCGGAGCAGTCGCAGCTCGGCCGGATCGGCCGGATCGGCCGGATCGGGAAGATCAGGCAGCTCGGGCGGCTCGGGCACGGGTGTCAGGCGTCGTCCCGTGCGGCCCGCGCGAGCGCGGCGTCGCGCCCCCGCACGTACCAGATGCCGATCAGTCCGAGCCCGGCGCCGGCCAGGCAGGTCCACACCCACCAGGTGTGCCCGCGGTCCTCGAACCAGCCGTAGAACGGCAGCTGCGCCAGGAAGAGGACGAACCAGAGGACGGTGCCGCCGACGATGGTCGGAACCACGGGGCCCTCCAGGGGCTCCGGCGCCTCGTGCGTGGGTGTCCACTTCTTCATGCGTACAGCTTACGAGGAGGCCGACCGCGCGTTCACCGAACCGCACCACACGGGTCTACGCGCGGAGATAGCGCTCGGGTGGCTCATACGTTCATACTGAACCCGTTTGTCTCTGACCGCTTTCATTCGTAGGAAACACCAATAAGGCCGTGGGGGAACCTGTTGGTGATGAGGTCCTCGCATGCCCACCTCGGCCTCCGCCAAGGTCCCCCCCGTCCCCCGAGTCGCCCGAAGACAGGCGGCCCCCCGCAGAACGGCCTCGACCGGTACTTCAGGATCTCCGAGCGCGGCAGCACGCTGCCCCGTGAGATCCGCGGCGGTTTTCGCCACCTTCTTCGCGATGGCCTACATCATCGTGCTGAACCCGATCATCCTGGGCAGCGCGAAGGACATGTACGGCAACCAGCTCGACAACGGTCAGCTGGTCACCGCGACCGCCCTGACGGCGGCGTTCACCACGCTCCTGATGGGCGTCATCGGCAACGTCCCGATCGCGCTCGCCGCGGGCCTCGGCGTCAACTCCGTCGTCGCCCTCCAGCTCGCCCGCGGATGTCCTGGCCGGACGCCATGGGCATGGTGGTGCTGGCCGGTTTCATCGTCATGCTGCTGGTCGCCACCGGCCTGCGGAGCGCGTGATGAACGCCGTGCCCTACGGCCTGCGCAAGGCCATCGCCATCGGTATCGGCCTGTTCATCATGCTGATCGGCCTGGTCGACTCGGGGTTCGTCACCCGGATGCCGGACGCCGCCCAGACCACCGTTCCCCTCCAGCTGGGCACCGGCGGTCACCTGCTCGGCTGGCCGGTGCTGGTCTTCGCCCTCGGTGTGCTGCTCACCCTGGCGCTGATCGTCCGCAGGACCCCTGGCGCGATCCTCATCTCCATCGTCGTGATGACCGTCCTCGCGATGATCATCAACGCGGTCGCCGACATCCCCTCCTGGGGCCTGACCACCCCCGAGTGGCCCGGCAACCCCGTCGCCACCCCCGACTTCGGCCTGGTCGGCGAGGTCAGCCTGTTCGGCGGCTTCGAGAAGGTCGGCGTCCTGACCGGCGTGCTGTTCGTCTTCACCGTCCTGCTGTCGTGCTTCTTCGACGCCATGGGCACGATCATGGCCGTCAGCGACGAGGCGAAGCTGACCGACGCCCAGGGCCAGATGCCGGGCATCAACAAGGTCCTCTTCGTCGACGGCGTCGCGGTCGCCGCGGGCGGTGCCAGCTCCGCCTCGGCCACGACCTGCTTCGTGGAGTCCACGGCCGGCGTCGGCGAGGGCGCGCGCACCGGCTTCGCCAACATCGTCTCCGGCGCGCTCTTCGCGGTGGCGCTGTTCCTCACGCCGGTCGCCACGATGGTCCCGTCCCAGGCGGCCACTCCGGCGCTGGTCGCGGTCGGCTTCCTGATCCTGGCCGGCTCGATCCGGGAGATCGACTGGTCCGACTTCACGATCGCGATCCCGGCCTTCATGACGATGCTGATGATGCCGTTCACCTACTCGATCACCAACGGCATCGGCATGGGCTTCATCACCTTCTCGGTGCTGCGCCTGGCGGTCGGGCGGGGCCGGGAGGTCCCGGTCACGATGTACGTGGTGTCGGCGGTGTTCGCCTTCTACTACCTGATGCCGGCCCTGGGTCTCACCTGACCGGTGGGTCTCACGTGACCCCGTAGAACCGTTCCGTCTCCTCCACGGCGGACTGGAACCGCTCGTCGAAGTCATCCCGAATGAGCGTCCGGACGACATAGTCCTGGACGCTCATTCCCCTTTCGCCGCATGGTGCCGGAGCCGGTCGAGCAGCTCCCCGTCCATCCGCAGGCTGAGCACGCTGGTCCCCATGCGCACGAGGGTCGCCCCCACCGGCCGGGTGATGCTCCGGTTTCCGGAAACAGCTCACTCGTACGGGTGAAGTCCGGGTTTCAGTGGCGGGCCTCACGGGCACGCGGGCGGGTGAGCGGTGGTATTTCGCGAGACTAATGAGTTACGCTAAGGAACATGTCGGACCTCAAGCATGGCGACGACGCCGCCGCCGTGAACTCCCTGCGCTCCGCCGTGATGCGGTTGTCCCGTCGGCTCAAACACCAGCGGGTCGACGAGTCGCTCAGCCCGACCGAGATGTCGGTGCTGGGCACCCTGTCCCTCTGCGGCAGCGCCACCCCGGGCGAGCTGGCCCGCAAGGGAACACGTCCAGCCGCCCTCGATGACCCGCATCGTGGCGCTTCTGGAGGCGAAGGGGCTGGTCCGGCTGGAGCCGCATCCCGAGGACCGGCGCCAGAAGGTCGTGACGCAGACCGAGCAGGCCGTGGTGATGCTCGAGGAGAGCCGCCGCAAGCGGAACGCGTTCCTGGCCACGCTGGTCGAGGGACTCGACGAGGACGAGTGGGCGAAACTGCGCGCCGCCGCCCCCGTGCTGGAGAAGCTCGCACACCGGTAAGCAGCATTCGCGAGGAGGCGAACCCTTTTGAGTACGGGACCCGGAGCAGCTTCCGCCCCCGCACCTGACGGCCACGACGACCCGACCGCCCCCCCGACGCCCCTCGCAAGACCAAGACCTCGATGTTCGCCTCCCTCCGGGTCCGGAACTACCGCCTGTTCTTCCTGGGCCAGGTCGTCTCCAACATCGGCACCTGGATGCAGCGCATCGCCCAGGACTGGCTGGTGCTCAGCCTCACCGGCTCCTCGGCGGCCGTCGGTATCACCACGGCCCTGCAGTTCCTGCCGATGCTGCTCTTCGGCCTCTACGGCGGCGTCCTCGTCGACCGCCTGCGCAAGCGCCCACGCTGCTGGTGACCCAGTCCGCGATGGCCCTGACCGCGCTCTTCCTCGCCGTCCTCACCCTGACCGGCCACGTCCAGGTCTGGCACGTCTACGTCGCCGCCTTCGCGATGGGCCTGGCCACGGTCGTCGACAACCCGGCCCGCCAGTCCTTCGTCGCCGAGCTGGTCGGCCGCGACCAGCTCCAGAACGCGGTCAGCCTCAACTCGGCCAACTTCCAGTCGGCCCGCCTGGTCGGCCCCGCCGTCGCCGGTCTGATGATCACCGGCGTGGGCACCGGCTGGGCGTTCCTCGCCAACGGCCTGTCCTTCGTCGCGCCGCTGAGCTGCCTGGTGCTGATGCGCGCCCGCGAACTGCACGCCGTCCAGCGCGCCCCGCGCGGCGCAGGGACAGCTCCGCGAGGGCCTGCACCTACGTCGCCGGCCGCCCCGAGCTGATCTGGACCATCGTGCTGGTCGGCTTCATCGGCACCTTCGGCTTCAACTTCCCGGTCTTCCCGTCCGCCTTCGCCGACGACGTCTTCGACGCGGGGGCCGGCGCCTACAGCCTCTTCAACACCCTCATGGCCGTCGGCTCGCTGGCCGGCGCCCTGCTCGCCGCCCGGCGCGGCACGGCCCGGCTGCGCGTCCTGATCGCGGCGGCGCTCGCCTTCGGCGCCCTGGAGATGGTGGCGGCGACGGGCACCCGAGCTGTGGCTGTTCGCGCTGCTGATGGTCCCGATCGGCGTCTTCAGCATGACGGTCAACGTCACCGCCAACACCAGCATCCAGATGTCCACCGACCCGGCCATGCGGGGCCGCGTGATGGCCCTGTACATGATGGTCTTCCTCGGCGGTTCCCCGGTCGGCGCCCCGATCGTCGGCTGGGTGACGGACACGTACGGAGCCCGGGCGGGCTTTCGCCGCGGGCGGCGCTGGTGGCCGCGACGGCCGCGATCGTCATCGGCCTGATCCTGGCCCGCGTGGGGCAACCTGCGCCTGTCGGTCGGCTGGCACCGGGGGCATCCGCAGGTGCGCTTCGTGCCGCGAGAGCGGCGCGAGGAGCTGGCGCCGGCGGCGTAGGGGCCCGGCGGTACGGGTCCTGACAGGGGTGACGTCGTGAGACGCTGTTCGCCGCCGTACTGCCCCCCGAGGACGTCACCGCCGCCCTCGCGCCGCCGAGGTGGCCGCGCTGCGGACGCTGCCCGGTGCGGACGGGCTGCGCTGGACCGGCCGCCCGGGGTGGCACCTCACGCTCGCCTTCTACGGGGAGGTGGACGACGACCTCGTACCCGATCTGTCGGCCCGCCTGGAGCGGGCGGCCCACCGCACCGCGCCCTTCGAGCTGGCGCTGCGCGGGGGCGGCCAGTTCGGGCACGGGCGGCCCTGTGGGCCGGAGCTGAGGGTGACGTGGCGACCCTGCGGTTGCTCGCGGACCGGGCGGAGTCGGCGGGGCGCAAGGCGGGCGTCGAGATGGGCGAGCACCGGCGCTACAAGCCCCACCTGACCGTGGCCCGCAGCCGGGAGGCGTTCGACGTGCGCCCGTACGTCGAGACGCTGGACGGCTTCACGAGCCGCACCTGGACCGTGACCGGCCTGGCGCTGGTGCGCAGCAACCTGCCGGGTCCGGGGTGCCGGGCGAGCAGCCCCGTTACGAGACGGTCGCCCGCGGCCCGCTCGGCGCCTCCGGTTAGGCTCGGGGGCGTGGACCCGAAGACCCGTAACGGATCATGGCCGGTGTGCTCGTGCTGATGCTCGTGGTGGTGGCGGTGGCGGCGGCCCTCGGCTGAGCAGCCGTGCGGCGGCCGCCACCCCGCTCACGCCACTACAGGCGAACGCCTCCGGCGACGGACCCGGCCCCGGGAAGACCTCGTCCAGCCCGGTCAGCAGCTCGTCCGACAGCTCCAGCTCCACGGCCCGCAGCGCCGACGTGAGCTGCTCGGCCGTGCGCGGGCCGACGATCGGGCCGGTCACGCCGGGCCGGGTCAGCAGCCAGGCCAGCGCGGCCTCGCCGGGCTCGACGCCGTGCTTGTCGAGCAGGTCCTCGTAGGCCTGGATCTGTGCGCGGCCCGCGGGGTCGGCCAGGACGTCGGCGGCCCGCCCGGAGGCGCGCCGTCCGCCCTGGACCTCCTTCTTCAGGACCCCGCCGAGCAGTCCGCCGTGCAGCGGCGACCACGGGATGACGCCGAGGCCGTAGTCCCGCGCGGCCGGGATGACCTCCATCTCGGCGCGGCGCTCGGCCAGGTTGTACAGGCACTGCTCGCTGACCAGCCCGATGGTGCCGCCGCGCCGGGCGGCGGTCTCGTTGGCCTGGGCGATCTTGTACCCGGGGAAGTTCGAGGACCCGGCGTAGAGCACCTTGCCCCTGCTGGACCAGGGTGTCGATGGCCTGCCAGATCTCGTCGAACCCGGTGGCGCGGTCGATGTGGTGGAACTGGTACAGGTCGATGCGGTCGGTCCGCAGCCGCTTGAGGCTGGCGTCGACGGCCCGCCGGATGTTCACGGCGGAGAGCTTGTCGTGGTTGGGCCACGCCTCGCCGTCGGCGGCCATGTTGCCGTACACCTTGGTGGCGAGGACGGTCTTGTCGCGCCGGTCGCCGCCCTTGGCGAGCCAGTTGCCGATGATCTCCTCGGTACGGCCCTTGTTCTCGCCCCAGCCGTACACGTTGGCGGTGTCGAAGAAGTTGATGCCGGCGTCCAGCGCCGCGTCCATGATGGCGTGGCTGTCGGCCTCGTCGGTCTGCGGACCGAAGTTCATGGTCCCGAGGACGAGCCGGCTGACCTTGAGTCCTGTGCGTCCGAGCTGCGTGTACTTCATGGTCCCCAAGCCAACGACTTGGAGTGCGCTCCAGGCAAGCGGGTTCGGTCGGTCAGTCGCGGGGAAGGCGTCGGTCCTGAGAGTGAGGGCCGAGGACGGTGTCGGTGAGGTCCAGATTCCTGTCCGAAGGCGACCCTGGTCTCGGTCGTGTAGTCGCCGTCCTTGGGGTGCGTGAAGATGTGGCAACGGCCCTGGTATGGGTCGGCGATGAGATAAAGGGGGACCTCGGCGGCGGCGTACGCGAGCTTCTTGGGGCCGTAGTCGTTGGCGGCGGTGCCCTGGGAGATGACCTCGGCGACGAACTCGACGTCCTCGTGGCGCCAGTGTGGCCTGTGTCGTCCTCCTTCGCACCGTCGCGCATCTTGACGACGTCCGGGCAGAAACCGTTCTCGTGGCCCGGGAAGTCGATGCGGACATCGGAGAGCACCTTTGCGCGCCTTCGAAACGGAACCTGATGTCCGACGCGATCTCGAAGATGATTTCCCAATGGGTGCCGCGCTGCGGTGTCATGTAGACGGTGCCCCCGACGATCTCAGCCCTGAATCCTTCGGGGACAGGCATCCGTTCAAGCCGCTCGAACCACTCGTCCAAGCGCTCCGTACTGATGTCGGCCATGGCGATCCTGTCGTCTACGACGGTCATCGTGGCGCTCCTCCCCGGCTGACCCAACGACGAGTACAGCCGCGCGGTACAAACGATACGCACGGCGACCAGGAGACGGGAGGACGCGCATATGCCAGAACGCCACCCGGTGCGGGAGATCCGGGCGGTCCGGGCCGCGTCCTACCAGGTGGCGGAGTAGGACCCGCCCAGCCCCCACCCCTCGTCCATCGCCTTCGCGAACGCCTCAGTGATCCTGTGCTCGCCGCTCTCGTTGGGGTGGGTGCCGTCGTACGTGTCCGTGTGGAAGTCGTACGACACCGGCCGGGGGACGAGCAGCAGCGAGGAGCCCGGTTCGTCGAGGTCGGCGATCGTCTTCGCGAGGAGCCCGTTGAACCGGGCGACCTGCTCGGCGAAGGTCTCGTCCGCCTCCACCCGGATGTTGTGCAGCACCGGCATCACGGCCATGCGCACGCGAGGGTTCGCCGAGCGGGCCCCGGCCACGAAGGCCCGGACGTTGTCGGCCGTCTGCTCCGCGTTCGTGTAGAAGCCGAGGTCGATCAGGCCGAGCGAGACCAGGGAGCACGTCCGCGCGGCAGGTCCGTACCGTCTCGCCGATCAGCGGGGCCATGTGGTGCCAGCCCTCGCCCCAGCCGGCCAGGTGGGCGCGGGGAAGCCGGGGTCGGCGTAGGCGTACGAGGTGGGGGCGTCCGTCGACGGGTCGTGCAGCGTCTCGCGGGGGCCTACGAACGTGAAGGGGTGGCCGCAGGAGTCGCGCAGGTGCTGCCACAGCCGGTAGCGCCACGTGTGTTCGCCTGCGCTCCCGATCGTGATGGAGTCACCGACGAACATGAACCTGAGCATCCGCTCATCATGGACGATCTCCTGGCCCGCGCGATGTGAGCCCGGCCACGCAGCGTGACTCCGTGCGTGACCCCCGCCGTGAACGCCCGTGCGGGATGGCAGGCTTGGCGCATGCGCCGACCCTTCGCCCTCCTCGCCGCGGCCCTTCTCGTGGGCGCGTTCGCCGTGCCCGCCTCCGCCGCCGACGGGGTCGGCGGGAGCGACGGCTTCACGATCGAGGACCCGCGCATCACCGAGTCCAGCGGCCTCGCCGCCTCCCGCCTGCACCCCGGCGTCTACTGGACGCACAACGACCAGGACAACGGCCTCCTACCTCTACGCCGTGGACGGCTCCACCGGCGAGACCGTCGCCCGCGTCGCGCTCTCCGGCGTCGGCACGCCCCGGGACGTCGAGGCCATCTCCATCGGGCCGGGCAACCGCATCTTCGTCGGCGACATCGGCGACAACGAGGGCGTGACCTGGCCGTACGTGTGGATCTACGAGCTGCCCGAGCCGACCGAACTGAAGGACCAGACGGTCAAGGCGACGCAGTACGTCGTGAAGTACGCGGACGGCTCCCGAGACGCCGAGTCGATGGCCGTCCACCCGAAGACCGGTCAGGTCTACATCATCGACAAGAACGAGGACGGCGGGCACCTGTACGAGGGGCCCGGCGAAGCTCTCCGCCTCCGGCACCAATGTCTTCCGGCGCGCCGCCCCGTCGACCTGTGGGCCACCGACGCCGCCTTCTCCCCGGACGGCGAGACGCTCGCCGTGCGCGGCTACCTCGGGGGCATCTGGTACGACTGGAACGGCGGGAAGATCCAGCGCAAGGGGGCGGATCAGCGTACCCCTCGGGCAGGGCGAGTCCGTCACCTACACCACCGACGGCGAGAAGCTGCTGCTCGGGATGGAGGGCGCCGGCAGTCCCGTGAAGGCCGAGGACGCGCCCGGGGGCGGCGGGTCGGCAGGGGGCGGCTCCGACGCCTCGGGTGAGCGGGGTGGAGGGGACGACGGATCCGGCGGGGACACCCTCAAGGTCGGGGCGGTCGGCCTGATCGTCGCGTGCGCCGCCGTGTTCCTCGGGCTACGGCGACTGTTCCGCCGCCGCTGAGCCGTGCGCCGCGCCCCGCGCGGCCACCAGCACCTCCAGCCCGTCCAGGATGCGCTGCAGTCCGAACTCGAAGTGGTCGAAGTCGGAGCCGAAGGTGTCCTCGGAGAGGGAGGCCATGACCGGGTAGCGCCCACTGAGCATGGCCTTCTCCAGCGTGGGCTGCTGGGCTCCCCAGAACTGAGCGTCCGTCAGCCCGGACCGGCGCTCGGCCTCCGCCTCGTACACCTGCATGCGCGCGGCGCCGACGACGTACCCGTCGATCGTGATGATCGCCGACACCAGCTCGGGATCGGTCAGGCCCATCGGCTTGATCCTGGCCAGGACCTTCTCCATGCCGTCCATGGCGCTCGGGCCGAGGATCGGGCGGGACTGGTTGACCTCCAGCAGCCAGGTGTGGCGGCGGTACAGGGCGAGGGTGGCGTGCCCGAGGGCGTGCAGTGCCAACGCCAGCCGCCGTCGCCGAAGTCGTCGGGGTCCTCGGACGGGCGCTGCACGCGGTCCAGCATCAGGTCGATCAGCTCGCCCTTGCCGGGGACGTAGCGGTACAGGGACATCGTGCCGGTGCCCAGCTCCGTGGCGATCCGGCGCATCGAGACCGCGCCCAGTCCGTCCCGGTCGGCGACCTCGACGGCGACCTCGACGATCCGCTCCAGCGTCAGGCCCGGTTTGGGCCCCCGGCTGGGCCGCCTGCCGGTGTCCCACAACAGTTCGAGGGTGCGGCCGATGTCACCGCTGCCGCTGGTCTCCGTACCGCTTGCCATGAGGTCAGTCTAAGTCCGCCAGAAAGAAACTGGGTACGGCGTACGCGTAATAGGGTACGGTGTACTCAGTTAGGAGTGAGAGGGGGGACCCATGAGCGACGGTTACGCGGTACGGGCCGAGGGCCTGGAGAAGCGGTACGGCGAGAAACGCGCCCTCGACGGCTTCGATCTGACCGTCCGTGAGGGCACCGTGCACGGCCTGCTCGGGCCGAACGGCGCGGGCAAGACCACCGCCGTTCGCATCCTGTCCACGCTGATCAGGCTGGACGGGGGACGGGCCGAGGTGGCGGGCCTGGACGTCGCCCGGCAGCCGCGCGAGGTACGGGCGCGGATCGGCCTCACCGGGCAGTACGCGGCCGTGGACGAGGTGCTCACCGGCCGGCAGAACCTGGAGATGTTCGGGCGCCTGTTCCACCTGGGCGGCAGGCGGGCCCGCGCGCGGGCCGTCGAGCTGCTGGAGCAGTTCGACCTGACCGACGCCGCCGACCGGGGCGTCGGCAAGTACAGCGGCGGTATGCGGCGCCGCCTCGACCTCGCCGCGTCGATGATCCTCGCCCCGTCCGTCCTGTTCCTGGACGAGCCGACGACGGGCCTCGACCCCCGCAGCCGCGGCGAGGTTGGGAGTCCGTCCGCGCGCTGGTGGCGAGGCGGCACGACGGTGCTGCTGACCACGCAGTACCTGGAGGAGGCCGACAAGCTCGCCTCGCACATCACCGTCATCGACCAGGGCAGGTCCATCGCCGACGACACCCCGGACGGGCTGAAGAACCTGGTCGGCGGCGACCGCATCGAGGTCGTGGTCGCCGAACGGGCCGAGATACCGAGGGTGGTGAAGGTGGTCGCCCGCGTCTGCGACGGCGAACCCGAGGCCGACGAGGAGGCGCTGCGGGTACACGCCCCGGTCACCGACCGGGTGTCCGCGCTGACCGAGGTGGCGCGCACCCTCCAGGACGAGGGCGTCGCGGTGGAGGACATCGGGCTGCGCAGGCCGAGCCTGGACGACGTGTTCCTGCGCCTGACCGGACACCGTACGAGTGCGGAGAAGCAGGAGGTGGCGGCATGAGCGCCCTCGACCTGACGACCGGAGGCACGCGTGAGCGCGGGCGCCTGTACTCGGCTGCTCGCCGACTGCGGCAACATCGTCCGCCGCGGTCTGACCCACTACCAGCGCCAGCCCGTCAACATCGCCTGGCAGCTGGGCTTCCCGATCCTGTCCGTCCTCCTCTACGGCTATGTCTTCGGCAGCGCGATGACGGTGCCGGGCGGCGGGGACCACAAGGACTTCCTGATGCCGGGCATTGTTCGTGATGACCATGGCGTTCGGTTTCATCAACACCGCGACCGTCGTCGTCTACGACTCCACCCAAGGGCGTCATCGACCGGTTCCGGCTCCATGCCGATGTCCTCCTCGGCCGTGGTGGCGGGGCGCGGGGGTGACCGACCTCGTGGTCGCCTGTGCCGAGCTGGCCATCATGATGCTCACGGCGCTGGCCATGGGCTGGCGGCCGGACGGCGGCTGGGGCTTCCTGGGCGCCTTCGGACTGCTGCTGTGGCTGCGGTTCGCGCTGATCTGGATCGGGGTCTGGCTGGGCCTGCTGGTCCCCAACCCGGAGGCGGCCGGCGGCCTGTTCGCGGTGGCGTTCCCGCTGACGATGATCTCCAGCATCTTCGTCGCCCCGCAGCTCATGCCCGACTGGCTGGGCTGGGTCGCGGCCTGGAACCCCCATCTCGTCCACGGCGGCGGCGGCCCGCGAACTGTTCGGCACGCCGGTCGGCGGCGGCGACTCGTGGGTCGAGCAGCACGCGCTGCTGATGGCGTGCGTGTGGCCGGTGATCCTGACGGCGATCTTCCTGCCGCTGGCGGTGCGGCGCTTCCAGCGGCTCAGCAGGTAGTCGCGGGGAGGGGATGAGGGGCGCCCGGCGAGTGCCGGGCGCCCCTCATCGACGTACTACGGGAGTGGTGGCGATCAGAGCTTTCGATCACGTAGTCGACGCACTTCGTGAGCGCCTCGACGTCCGCCGGGTCGATCGCCGGGAACATCGCGACGCGCAGCTGGTTGCGGCCGAGCTTGCGGTACGGCTCGGTGTCGACGATGCCGTTGGCGCGCAGCACCTTGGCGACGGCGGCGGCGTCCACCTCGTCCGTGAAGTCGATCGTGCCGATGACCTGCGAACGCTTGGCCGGGTCGGTGACGAACGGGTTGGCGTACTTGGTCTCCTCCGCCCAGGCGTACAGGCGGGACGAGGAGTCCTTGGTGCGGCCGGTGGTGAAGTCCAGGCCGCCCTGGCCGTTCATCCAGTCCAGCTGCTCGCCCAGCAGGAACAGGGTGGCCAGCGCCGGGGTGTTGTACGTCTGGTTCTTGCGGGAGTTGTCGATCGCGGTCGGCAGCGAGAAAGAACTCCGGGACGTGCCGGCCGTTCGCGTGGATCCGCTCGGCGCGCTCGATGGCGGCCGGGGAGAACACGCCGATCCACAGGCCGCCGTCGGAGGCGAAGGACTTCTGCGGGGCGAAGTAGTAGACGTCGGTCTCGGCGATGTCGACGGGCAGGCCGCCGGCGCCGGAGGTGGCGTCGACGAGGACGAGGGAGCCTCGTCGGCGCCGGCCACCCGCTTGATGGGCATGGCGACGCCGGTCGAGGTCTCGTTGTGTGTGAACGCGTACACGTCCACACCGGCCTCGGCCCGCGCCTCGGGGTGCGTGCCCGGGTCGGAGGAGACGACCGTCGGCTCGGCCAGCCAGGGGGCGAGTTTCGCCGCCTTGGCGAACTTGGAGGAGAACTCGCCGAAGCTCAGGTGCTGCGACTTGTTCTCGATCAGGCCGTGGGTCGCGACGTCCCAGAACGCGGTGGAGCCGCCGTTGCCGAGGATCACCTCGTAACCGTCGGGGAGCCGGAACAGCTCGCGGATGCCCTCACGGACCTTGCCGACCAGGTTCTTGACCGGGGCCTGGCGGTGGGAGGTGCCGAGCAGGGACGTACCGGTGGCGGCCAGGGCGTCCAGCGCCTCCACCCCGCACCTTGGAGGGACCCGCGCCGAATCGACCGTCCGCGGGCTTGATGTCAGCAGGAATCTGGATCTCAGCCACGAGCCGGAGGGTATCCCGTCGGCCAAACCGGGCGAAGCCATGTCCGTCCGATGAGACGAGATCTCCGTCTTGCGGACCTGGTGCCGACCTACGAGAGCCCATGCTGGAGTCATGACCGATCTGGAGGCAGCACTGCGCACGGCCGTTCGCGGCGAGGTCGGCTTCGACGTCACCTCCCGGGCCCCGACCACCATGGACGCGTCCAACTACCGGCGGGTCCCGCTCGGTGTGGTGGCACCGAGAGACGCCGACGACGTGGCCGCCGTGCTGGAGGTGTGCCGGGCGCGCGGGTGCCGGTCGTGGCGCGGGGCGGTGGCACGTCGATCGCGGGACAGGCGACCGGCACGGGGAGTCGTCCTGGACTTCACCCGGCACATGAACCGACTCGTCTCGCTCGACCGGGAGACGCGAACGGCCGTCGTCCAGCCGGGTCTTGTCCTCGACCGGCTCCAGCGGGCCGCCGCCCCGCACGGCCTGCGCTTCGGCCCGGACCCCTCCACCCACAGCCGCTGCACGCTCGGCGGAATGATCGGCAACAACTCGTGCGGCTCCCACTCGGTGGCGTGGGGCAACTGACGGCGGACAGCGTGCGCGAGCTGGCGGTGCTCACCGCGCGGGGGAGCGGCTGCGGCTCGGGCAGGAGTGGGCCGGGGCGCCGGCGGGGCCTGCGCGCGCTGGTCGACGGCGACCTGGCGCGCCTGCGCACCGGCTTCCCCGACCTGCCCCGCCGCATCTCCGGCTACGCGCTGGACGCGCTGCTGCCGGAGAACGGCGCGGACGTGGCCCGCTCCTTTGCGGTTCGGAGGGCACGCTGGGCGTGCTGACCCGAGGCGGGTGGTCCGGCTGGTCGAGGCGCGCCGCGCGCGGTGCGCTGGCGGTGCTCGGATACGCCGACGAGTCCGGGGCGGCGAGGCGGCGGCCGGGCTGCTGCCGCTCGGGCCGCTGACGGTGGAGGGCATGGCGGTGGACCTGGTGCCGCCGGCGTCGCGGCGGGCTGCCCCGGGGCGGGGCGTGGCTGTTCGTGGAGACCGGCGGCGACACGGCGGCGGAGGCGCGCGCACGCGCGGAGGCGGTGGTCCGGGCGGCCGACGTCGTCGACGCCCTGGTGGTGACCGACCCGGCCGGGCAGCGGGCGCTGTGGCGGATCCGGGAGGACGCGAGCGGGACGGCGACGCGGATGCCGGACAGCTCGGAGGCGTGGCCCGGCTGGGAGGACTGCGCGGTGCCGCCGGTCCGGCTGGGCGCTACCTGCGGGACTTCCGGGCCCTCCGTCCGCCCGACCTGCGCGGCACGCCGTACGGGACTTCGGGGACGGCTGCATCCACGTACGCATCGACTTCGACCTGCTGACGGACGCCGGGGTGGCCCGCTTCCGCCGCTTCTCGGAGGAGCTGGCGGACGTGGTCGTGGCGCACGGCGGCTCGCTGTCCGGGGAACACGGCGACGGGCGAGGCGCGGGCGGAACTGCTGCCGAGGATGTACGGCGAGGAGACGGTCGCCCTCTTCGAGCGCGCGAAGGCCGCCTGGGACCCGGACGACCTCCTCCAACCCGGGGATGCTGGTCCGCCCGGCGCCGCTCGACGTGAACCTCCGCTTCTCCGTCCTGCCGCGTGAGCCGGTGGACGTGGCGTTCGGCTACCCGTCCGACGGCGGCGACTTCTCGGCGGCGGTACGGCGCTGCGTCGGGGTCGCCAAGTGCCGTACGACGTCGGCGGCGGGCTCCTCGGTCATGTGCCCGTCGTTCCGGGCGACGGGTGAGGAGCAGCACCCACGCGCGGGCGGGCCCGGCTGCTGCACGAGATGCTCGCCGGTGAGCTGGTGACCGACGGCTGGCGCTCCACGGAGGTCCGGGACGCCCTCGACCTTTGCCTGTCCTGCAAGGGCTGCCGCTCCGACTGCCCGGTCGAGGTCGACATGGCCATGCGTTACAGGCGGAGTTCCTGCACCATCACTACGCCGGCCGCCGCCGCCCCGCCGCCCACTACGCGATGGGGTGGCTGCCGGCTCTGGCTGCGCTGGGCGGCGCGGGCCCGTCTGGCCCCGGCCGTCAACGCGCTGGCGCGTGCGCCCGTTGGCCGCGTGGCGAAACGGCTGGGCGGGATCGCGGGCGAGCAGGGAGGTGCCGCGGCTGGCGGGGGAGAGCGTTCAGCGGGTGGTGGCGCGGGCGGCCGCGGCAAGCGGGGCGGACCGGCAAACCTGGTGGTCCCTGGCCGGACACCTTACGGAGCACCTGTCGCCGTCCGTGGGCCGGGCGGCCGCCGCACGGGTGCTGGAGGCGGCGGGGGCTGCGGGTGGCGTTGCCGCCGACGCTGCTGCGGGGCGTGCCGTGATCGGGGACGGTACGTCCGTCGGCTCTGGCGCTGCTAACCGCCCGCCAGGGCCGGGTCTGCTGCGGCCTGACGTACGTCTCCACGGGCCAACTGGACCGTGCCCGCGCGGTGATGCGCCGCACGCTGGACCTGATGGCCCCGGTGCTGGAGACGTCGGCGCCGGTCGTCGTCCTGGAACCGAGCTGTGCCGCCGCCCTGCGCACGGACCTGCCGGAGCTGCTGCACGACACCCGCGGGCGGCTCGGCTCGCCGCCCGCGTGGTGACCTTCGCGGAGGCCCTGGAGCGCCACGCCCCCGACTGGACGCCGCCCGCCGTGAACCGCCCGGCCACCGGCCAGACCCACTGCCACCAGCACGCGGTCCTGGGCGACGCGGCCGACCGCCGCCTGCGCGAGGCGGCCGGCCTGACCGGCGAGCTGACCGGCGGCTGCTGCGGCCTCGCGGGGCAACTTCGGTTTCGAGGACGGCCACTACGAGGTCTCGGTCGCCTGCGCGGAGGACCAGCTGCTCCCGGCGGTGCGCGAGGCACCGGACGAGGCGGTGGTCCTGGCGGACGGCTTCTCGTGCCGGACGCAGCTGGAGCAGTTGGCCGGGGTGCGGGGGGCGTCATCTGGCGGAGGTGCTGGCGGAGGCGTTGGAGGGCGAGTGACGGGCAGGTGGCGGCAGTCCCTTCGCCAGGGAGGTCGAAGAAGGCGCGAACAGAGCCGGGTTGATGTACCTACCGCGCTCATCTGAGAGCGGAACCGGCGGATCCGAGGGCCTCAGCCGACTTCGTCGGCCAGGGGCCCGCTGATCAGCTTCGGCAAGATGCAGAAGGGATGACCAGCCGGGTCGGTGAGTACACGTGCTCTGGCAGCCTCATGAGGCTGGTGATCCGGCTTCCCCGCCCCCAGCTCAAGCAGCAGGGCCTCGGCCTCGTCCAGGTCCGCGACGTAGAAGCAGAGGTGCAGCTGCTGGGGAACGCCTTGGCCGGGCCAGAGTGGAGCCCGGTAGTCGTCGACCCGTTGAAATCCGATGAAGAGGGCCGTCCTCACGGTTGAGACCCGCGAAGTCGGCATCCGAATTCGGGTGGGGATCAAGACCGGTGGCCTGCTGATAGAACGTCGCCAGTGCCGGTGGGTCGGGGCAGTCGAGTGTTATCGCGGCCAGCTTCATCCGCAGTGGCATGGCATCTCCGAGCCGATCGGTGAACTCTCGCGTGGACACCTAGAGGCAGCGGCTCGGCCTCGCTCTGCTCGCAGTTGTCCGAGGCAGGACGGCCCCTGCAGGATGAGCCGGGGGCCGCCACGGGTCGTCTGCTTCTCAGTTCACCGAGTCGAAGACTTGCAACCGTCGGCCGCGGCTCTCGGCAACCCGTAGGACGTCGGCGAGGCACTCCGTCAGTCGCTCGGCGAGGTAGCGGAGTTCGCCGTTGGGGCGTCCGGGAGCAGAGAGCGGGCGTGGGCCAGGAGTTCGATGCCCATCCCGAGCTGGGTGGACTCGGTGGTGTCGTGCCAGCCGTAAGACGGGCCCGCCGTCGTTGTCGGTGATCAGGTAACAGCGGGCTTGCCCTCGGGGCCGGACCAGGGGAGCGGTGACGCGGCTCGGGTGGTTGGGTCATGCGGCCGCCTCCAGTTCGTAGCCAGCGCGCCCGCGAGGAGGTACGGGCGTACGGCCGCCGTTCGGCGCCGTCGAGGGTGGTGGGTAGGCCGTAGGGGCTGCGGTGGGAGGGGAGGGGTCACGCCGATCGCGGCTGGATGGGGCGGTGCGGGGCGGGCCGCCGGGCGCGTGCCGGTGCGGCGGTGGGCACCTCGGGGTTTGAGCAGCAGGCTCACCCACGTGATGAGGCGGCCGATAGGCTCGGTCATGTCATCAGCTCCGATCAGGCTTCAGCTGGTGGCCACGCCCCGGGGCCGGTCGGACGGTCGCCGGGGTTTCGCCGTGTTCGCATCCGTGGCACGACTTCGAGCGCGGCAGCGCACTGGCGTCGTTCCATGCGGACACAACCAAAGGTGGACCGGTGACCAGTCAAGCGAAACGTCGTTTCTGGTGTCGCATCAGTTCCGCTAAGTCATGGGGTAGTTGTCGATCTGCTCGAAGACGTGGGACGGGGAGACGCCCTCCTCGCACACCAAGGCGCGATGCTGTCGGTCGAACGCGGTATGCACGACAACAGCCACTGCCCCGGGCTGCTCAACTCCCAGGTGCCGCGCTTCCTCGTCCGTGGCCAGGCGAACTGTTGTCACGTCGGTTCCCTCTACGGGGGAAGCGACCCGTCTCGCGGCGGACGTAGTGCGTCGTGCCCTCGGGATCGGCCCTCGAGGACAGGCGCGGCGCGGCGTCCGCAACGGAGGCAGGGAACCACGCGGTCACGAGGCTGTGCGGCGAGCCGTCGTCGAGAGCATGAGTCGAACTCGGCGCAGGGCCTCCTCACCGTGTGCCAGCCCCAAGGCCTCGGCGACATGAGCAGGCGGCACCGCACGGTCCGGGGTGCCGAGGCGGCGGTACGGCACTCCGCCCGTCAGTCGGGTGGAGCCGGCGCGACGTCCACCGGCGGGCCGGGCGACCGGTGTCTCCGTGACAAGAAAGCCGGAGCCCTGCCGTGCGACGACGAGGCCGTCGTGACGCAGGATGTCGTATGCCTTGACCACGGTGGCCCGTGAAACGGCCCACTGTTCCGCCAGGTCGCGGCCCGATGGCAAGAGGTCGCCCGGCCCGAACCTCGCCGTTCGCGACCCGGGTGCGCAGATCAGGCGATCTGCTCGTACTTGAGCAGTGGCATGGCACTCTCCTTCCCGATCACTGGACTGGTCCACCGGTTCGCCACCAGAATGCACGGATGACGAGCCTTGAGGTAACGCCGGAGATCGTGAGGTTCTACAGCGAGACCGTCGACGAGGCGGACCGGTTGGTCTCCTCCGCCGACGGGCGTCTGGAGATGACACGTACGCAGGAGTTGTTGCGCCGCCACCTCCCTCCCCCGCCCGCTTGCGTGCTCGACATCGGCGGCGGGCCCGGCACCACGCGCGCTGGCTCGTCGAGGACGGGTACGCGGTTCACCTGGTCGACCCCATTCCCGTCAGTGGAACAGGCCAGGGCCACGGGCGCAGCGTCGAACTCGGTGACGCCAGAAGTCTCGCCACCGACTCCAAGTCGTGACGACGTCGTACTCATGCTGGGTCCCCCCTACCACCTGCGGAACGGGCGGACCGGGACCGTGCCCTGGCAGAGGCTCGTCGTGCCTGAAGCCCGGCGGGCTGCTGGCGGTCGCCAGTATCAACCGGTACGCATCGCTGTTCGGCACGCTGCCTACGCGCACCTGCACAAGGAGTCGATGAGGGAGAGCATCGGCAACATCCCTCGCCACTCAAATCCACGACGGGAAGAAGGCGTTCACCACGGCGTACTTCCATACCGAGGACAGCTCAGCACGAGGTCGCGGCGGCGGGTTCGTGGACGCCGAGGTGTTCGGGATCGAGGGACCTGCCTGGGCTCTGCTGGCGGCGGCGGGCGCAACACCGGTCAGTTTCCGTGAATCGAACCTCTTGAGGTCGGTCCTCACCGCGGCCCGTATGGCCGAGCCCCCACTCGGAACTGCGGCGGCGAGCTCGCATCTGCTCGCCGTCGGGCGCCGACCGGCTTGACCCGCCGGAACCGCGCGGGGTGACCCTCGCGTGATCGTTTCCATGGACGGTTCGGACGGTCAAGCGGAAGCTCCACGGCGATGTGGCGGCAAGCGGCCCTGGGTGATCGGTGCTGGCGCGGCCGTCGTCGCGTTGGTGGTTGCCGTGGGTGTGGTGATCGCGCACGACGGGCCGGCCGACATCGCCGCGCCGCGAAGCTGCGGTACCGGTGCCCACGGATCCGCGGCGCCCGCGTCCGGGCGGCCCGCCCGGAGGGGGCCGTCGACTCCGACGGTGACGGTCACCCCGACCTGGCCTTCGGCTCGATGGGGAGTGTGGAGGGCGGGAGCGGGGGGCGGGAGTGTCGAGGTCGCGTACGGGGTGGGGGACGGGACGGGGGTCGGCCGGTGCCAGTACCTCACCCAGGACGATGCCGGGATACCCGGGAAGAACCGCGACGAGGCCTTCTTCAGGTCGGACGTGGTGGCCCGCGATTTCGACGGGGACGGGTACACCGACCTCGCCGCCTCCGTCTTCGACTGGAAGCCGAGCGTGATCGTCATGTAGGGCTCCGAGGACGGGCTGTCGCGCGCCGCCCGGGTGTCGGGGACGGACGTCAGTCACGTCGCCTGGGACACCACCCCGATCCTGGACGAGCAGCTCGCCGCCGGTGACTTCGACGGCGACGGGCACGCCGACCTGGTCTTCGGGCTCGGCTCCGACAAGGGGCTGCTCAAGGGCCCCTTCGGGCGCGACGGCACCCCGGCCGGGACGGCCCGCGTCCCCGCGCCCGCCGTCCCGCGCCGGACGTGGCCGACGCGAACTACGGCGACCTCGTCGCCGGGGACCTCGACGGTGACGGCATCGACGACCTGGTGAGCTTCCACGACGCCGACACGGGACCCGAGGTGCCCTGGTCCGAAGGCGACCAGCCGGTGAGCTACCTGCGCGGCGGCCGGGACGGCTTCACGCAGCCGGGAGGGCACCCGCCTCCCTGACGCGGGGGAGGGGCGATCGAGACGTGGACGGCGACGGCTACGACGATCTGGTCCCCAGCCCCCGGGGCGGCGACGCGAGCCGCAGCTCGGTGACGGTGGTGTACGGGTCGGAGGCCGGGCCCGGGGAGCGGACGACGACCGTCGACCGGGACACCCCAGGCGTGCCCGGCGAGGAACCCCAGGACGAGGACGCCGTCTTCTCCACCCTGGACACCGGGGACGTCAACGGCGACGGATACGCGGACGTGGTGGCCGGGGCGCCCCGGTGGGACATCTACGAGGGAGCCGGGTCCGGAGCAGGTGCTGTTCCTGGCGGGTGGGCCGGAAGGAGCTCAGTGGTGAGGGGGCCCGGTTGTTCGACGGGGACGACCTCGGCGCCGTCCCGGGCGGGGACGCCGACTTCGGCGCTGGTCGGACTGACCGACCTGGACGGTGACGGCCGTGCCGACCTCGTGGTGACCGCGCCGGGCAGCGACACGGTCGACGGCGTCGCGTGGCTGCTGCCCGGCACGGCAGGGGGCCCGCCACCGAGGGCGTCACCCGGCTGTCCGGGGACACCTTCGACGACACCGAGGGGCTGGGCCTGCTGATGGGCGGCGGTGAGATCGCGCTCTAGGCACTCCGCGTCGTGTCATGGGTGATCCTGATCTAGGACATGTTCTGACCTATATGGCCCATAGCGTGGTCCTCGACCGACGGAGCAGTACACCGGAAGGCGGAGACCATGACCACTCTCGACGCGTCGACCACCCGGCGACCTGACCACCGGCGACCCGACCACCGGCGACCCGACCGAGGCCCCGGCCGTCACCGGTGAGCGCGCCGACCTGCTGGAGATGCTGTCCCACCAACGGCACTTCCTGCGCTTCACCACCCGTGACCTCACCGACGAGCAGGCCGGGCTCGGACCACCGCGAGCGAGCTCTGCCTGGGCGGCTTGATCAAGCACGTGTCCTCGGTCGAGCGGGCTGGGCGAACTTCATCGTGGACGGCCCGTCGGCGATGGGGAGACTTCACGACCATGACCGAGGCCGACTGGGCCCAGCGGGCCGACGACTTCAGATGCTGCCCGGTGAGACGCTGGCCGGGGTCCTGGCCGACTACGCCGAGGCGGCCCGCCGGACCGACGACCTGGTCGCCACGCTGCCCGACCTGGGGGCCACTCAGCCGTTGCCGAAGGCCCGTGGTTCGAGGCCGGCAGGCAGTGGTCGGCCCGCCGGGTGCTGATGCACATCGTCGCCGAGACCGCCCAGCACGCCGGCCACGCCGACATCATCCGCGAGTCCCTGGACGGCGCGAAAAGCATGGGCTGACCGGCGGCGTCCGGGTCACTTCACAGCGGTACTTCAGGATGGGTGGCCAGGGGGCGTCTCGACGACCCTGATCTGTTCGGGTCGCGCCGCCCCGGGCCCAGTGCCTCGAAGAGCGCGCAGTCCGTCGCCGAGGAGCGCGGGCACCACGTGCAGTTGGAGTTCGTCGATGAGCCCGGCCCGAGGTACTGCCGCACCGTGCTCGCCCCGCCCGCGATGTCGACGTTCCGGGTCCCGGCGGCGGCCTTCGCCTACTCCAGTGCGCTGTGGATGCCGTCGGCGACGAAGGTGAAGGTGGTGCCGCCCTCCTTGACGAGGGTCGGGCGGGGGCGGTTGGTGAGGACGAAGACCGGGGGTGCAGAAGGGCGGGTCGTTGCTCCAGGGCTCCTCGCCCGTGTCGTACATCGTCCGGCCCATGACCACCGCCCCGGTGGCGTCAGAACCACTCGCGGACCAGCTCCGAGTCGCGGTTCTCCTCCCGCCGGTCATGCCCTGGCGCTCCCGCCAGCTCGCCAGGGTGTGGATCCACTCGAAGATCGGCTCGGCGCCGTCGCCTCCCCGGGTTGTCGAGGGTGACGTTAGGGCCGGCGACGTAGCCGTCGGGGTGATGGCCAGGTCCGCGGTCACGGTGGTCATGAGGGGTGCTCCTCGGGGTGGGTGTGTCTCACTCGTGTGTGCTTCACCCCCAGGTCGATCGGGAGACCAGCGCTTTCGACACACCGCGCGGGCGATTCAGGGAACCGTCTCGCCCCGCACCAGCGGATGGCACACCGGCTGGACGCCCTCGGGGAGGTCGTCCGGGCGGCACCAGCGGGCCGCCAGGATCTCGAAGGGGTCGATGCGCAGCTTCGCCACCGAGCAGGCGGGCCTCGTAGGCCACCTCCAGCCGGGTGCGGAAGCCGCTGTTCAGCATGACCAGGCGCTCCACCTCCCACGTCGAGGTTCGTCTCCTCCCGCCCCTCGCGGACCACGGTCTCCCGGAAGTCCTCGCCTTGCGCGCGAAACCGCTCCGGCAGGCCCCCACTGGCGGCCCGGCGGCCACATCCGGTGCTTCAGGAGCAGGACCCGCCCCTCGTCGTCGCGCACGACGCCGGTCACGCCGACCACGAACTTGGCGTGCAGGAACCACATGACGCGGCTCTGAACGGGGCGCGAAGCCGCCAGAGGCGGGCAAGAGTCGTCGCACGGGACCTGGGGGATGTGTGGTGAGGCGGGCACGGATTCGGGCACGGGACGCGCCATGGGGACGGCACCGCCGCCGCGGGCGGTCCGTATGACGGACGGAGTTGACCCGGGCGAGGGCGAGGGACTCATCGTCAGGTGTATAAGCCCACGGTCCTGTCCGGAGGTCATTACTCTGGACCGGTCGGCGCGCTCCGAGCGGCCGGCGCGGTGCGATGCGCGGCGCCCGGCAGGAGTTTCGTTCCCCGCGCCGAGACTCAGAGCCCGGACTCGACGCCCAGACCCAGAAGGCCCCGTGACCACCCCAGCGCCGCCACTCCCTCCCTCCGGCCACCGCGGCCACCGCACCCGTGGCGGGCACCGGGCCCGCCTCCGACCCGGCAGGGTGCCCGCGCGGACGGCGTTCCCCTGGGGCCGGTCGGCCTGGTCCTCGCCGGTGGCCTCTCCGTGCAGTTCGGTGCCGCGCTGGCGGTACGCCTCATGCCCCGGGCCGGCGCCCTCGGCGTGGTGACCCTGCGGCTGGCCGTGGCCGCCGTCGTACTGCTGCTCATCTGCCGGCCCCGGCTGCGCGGCCCACTCCCGGGCCGACTGGGGGCACAGTCGTCGTCTTGTATCGCCATGGCCGGCATGAACGGCCTCTTCTACCAGGCCGTCGACCGCATCCCCTCGGCCCCGCCGGTCACGCTGGAGGTGCTCGGCCCGCTCGCCCTCTCCGTCTTCGCCTCCCGCCGCGCGGTCAACTGGTCTGGGCCGCGCTCGCCCTGGCCGGCGTCTTCCTCCTCGGTGGCGGCGGCTTCGACAGCCTCGACCCGGCCGGTGTCGCCTTCGCGCTGGGAGAGCGGGGCGTGATATTGGGCGGCGTACATCGTCTTCAGCGCGCGTACGGGGCGCCGCTTCCCGCAGGCCGACGGGCTGGCCCTCGCCATGGCGGTCGGGGCGGTGCTGTTCCTGCCGCTGGGTATCGCCGAGTCGGGCGGCAAGCTCCTCGACCCGATGACACTGGCGCTGGGCGCCGGGGTCGCCCTGCTCTCCTCCGTCCTGCCCTACACCCTCGAACTCCTCGCCCTGCGCCGCCTGCCCGCGCCCACCTTCGCCATCCTCATGAGCCTGGAGCCCGCCATCGCCGCCGGCGGCCGGTTTCCTCATCCTCGACCAGGCCCTGTCCGCCACCCAGTCCGCCGCCATCGCCCTGGTCATCGCGGCCAGCATGGGCGCGGTGCGTACGCAGGTGGGGCGGCGCCGAGGTGAAGGCGCTCCCGGACATGCCGTAGCGGCCGCGACCGCCCCCGGCCCGACCCATGGTCATCCGCAGCGCATAGGCTGCGGACCTGGTCATCTCATCGGGATCATGGGAGGAACCGATGAACCACACGGCCGAGGTCTTCCAGCCCTTGCAGGACGACGATCCACGCCGGTGGCCGGTTACCGCCTCGCGGCGCGGCTCGGCGCGGGCGGCATGGGCCGGGTCTACCTGTCCCACACCCAGGGCGGCCGCCCGGTGGCCATCAAGGTCGTACGGTCCGAACTGGCCGACGACCCGACCTTCCGGCGGCGTTTCGGCCGCGAGATCAAGTCGGCCCGGAAGGTGAAGGGCGCCTACACCGCCGAACTGATCGACGCCGACGCAGACGGCATCCCGCCCTGGCTGGCCACGCTAGTACGTGCCGGGGCCCGCCCTGTCCGGCGTCGTCGCCCGGAGCGGGCCGCTGCCGGTGCCGGCGGTGCTGTGGCTGATGGCGGGTGTCGCCGAGGCGTTGCAGGCCATCCACGGTGCCGGGATCGTGCACCGGGACCTCAAGCCGTCGAACGTGCTGCTCGCCTCGGACGGGCCGCGGGTCATCGACTTCGGCATCTCGGTCGCCGCCGACAGCACCGCGCACACCGCCACGGGCACCGCGATCGGCACGCCCCAGTACATGGCTCCCGAGCAGGCGTCCGCGGGTGACGTCACGGCGGCGACCGACATCTTCGCGCTCGGCCAGACGGCCGCCTGCGGCGCTGGGCAGGCCGCTCTACGGGGACGGGCCCGCGGTCAGCGTGCTGTACCGGATCGTGCACTCCGAGCCGGACCTGTCCGAACTGCCCGAGCGACTGCGCGGGCTGCTCTCGCCCGGTGCCTGGCCGCGGAACCGGGGGGCGGGTCACCCCGGCGGAGGTCGTCGAGTGGGTCGACGGACCGGGGCGGGACGCCGAGACGGGGCGGGGCCGGACGTCTGGCAGGGAGTTCGCGGGGTCGGAGGTGACGGTTCCGCCGCCTGTCCCCCGGCTCCGGAGCCGCCCGCCGGCTCCGACCGCCGGACCACACCCGGCCGGACCGCCCCAGAATCGTCAGCCGTCCCGGGCAGTGGCCTGTCGGCCCGGAGTCGGCAGCCGTCCAGCAGCGGCCCGCCGTCCCGCAGTGGCCCGCTACCGCTCAGTGGCCCCATACGGGTCAGGGGGCCGGGCGCCGCCCCGTACGGTCCGGGTGCCGCGCTCTGGCCCGCCGGTCCGTACGGCACGGCCGCGCCGCAGCGGCCGGCCGGGCCGGACGAGCGGAGCGCCGCAGGAGACGCGTCGCCCTGATCGCGGCCGCCGCCCTGGCGCGCGGCGGGCTGGTACTCACGGCGGCGTGGACGCTGCGGGACGCGATGGACCGAAACCGCGACCGGGACACGGCCGCGTCCGCGTCCGGAGAGCCCCGGGCCCCGACGGCACGATCGTCGGCGTCCGGCGGTGCGGCGTCCGGCGATACGTCGTCCGGAGGCCCGGCGTCCGGAACGGTGGCCACGGAGGGGGGCCGGGTCGGGGGCCGACGGATCGGCCGCGCCGGACGCGGCGGCCGACGGTGCCGCCGCCGGTCCCACCGCTCCGGTGGCCCACGCCTATGGTCCTCAGTGGCTGGACGCCAAGAACTCACTCAGCGTCAGCGACGGGGAGACCCGCGACGACCGCAAGGGAGACATCCGGTTCACCTGCGCGCAGACCTGCGCACTGGAGAGCGACACCAGCGTCTTCTCCATGATGTTTGGCGAGCCGGGCGCCACGTACGAGGACTGCCGTCGAGGATGGCCGACGTCGAGGCCGATGCCTACATCGACGGCCACCGCCCCCCGCTGGCCGCCGCCTCGGCCGGGACCGAGATCTGCGCCAAGCACCGCAACGGCGACATCGTGCTGCTGGTCGTCCAGGTGAAGTCGACCGCCTTGCCGGAGGCCGGCTTCGTCACCGCGGACATGACGGTCTGGCGCGCGGACTGAGGTCCGACTCCGGCCAGGAGGCCTGACTTCCCTCGCCGTCCGGGCGCCTCCGTCCCCCGTGCGCCCCGCGGGCGGCCACAGCCTCCGCGGGCGTGCGCGGGCAAAAATCATGCAAGCGTGCTTGATTGTTACCACCGCCCCTGCCATGCTCCTCACCACACCGCGCCGCACACCGCCGTGCCCGAGGGAGCGCCCGTGTCCGACCCGACGCCCGTGATCGACGACCTGCGCGAGGAGAGCGAGGAACTCGACGCGCTGGTCGCCCGGTTGAGCCCGGAGCAGTGGACGCTCACCACCCCCGGCGCCCGGCTGGACGATCGCCCACCAGATCGCGCACCTGGCCTGGACCGACCGCGCCGCCCTGGCCGCCGTCACCGACGAGGACGGCTTCCGGGAACTGGTCGAGCAGGCGCTGGCCGCCCCCGACCGGTACGTCGACGACGGCGCCGAGAAGGTGCCCGGCGCGCCCCCGCCGAGCTGCTGGCCGCCTGGCGGGAAGGCCGCGCCGCCCTCGACAAGGCGCTGCGCGAGTCGGACCCCGGGGCCCGCTTCCCTGGTTCGGCCCGCCCATGGCCGCCGCCTCCACGGCCACCGCCCGCCTGATGGAGACCTGGGCCCACGGCCTCGACATCGCCGACACCCTCGGCGTGACGCGCCCGCCCACCGACCGGCTGCGGCACATCGCCCGCATCGGCGTCCGCGCCCGGGACTTCGCCTACGCCACCCACGGCCTGACCCCGCCCGCCGAGCCGTTCCGCGTCGAACTCACCGCACCCGGCGGGGGAGCTGTGGACCTACGGTCCCGAGGGCGCCGACCAGCGTGTCACCGGCCCCGCCCTCGACTTCTGCCTCCTCGCCACCCAGCGCGCCCACCGTGCGGACCTCGCCCTGCGTGCCGAGGAGCGAGACGCCGGCCGCTGGCTGGACATCGCCCAGGCCTTCGCGGGGCCGCCGGGGAGCCGGCCGCCGGCCGAAGGGGGCGCTCGATGACCGTCCTCCCGCAAGGCAACGCCTCCGGCTTCTACGGCGACCGCTTCGACGCCATGCGCGAGATGCTCACCGGCGGCCCGCTGGACGTCCTCACCGGCGACTACCTCGCCGAGCTGACCATGCTCATCCTGGGCCGGGACCGGCTGAAGGACCCGGACGCCGGGTACGCCGCACCTTCCTGCGGCAGCTGGAGGAGTGCCTCGGCCTCGCCCACGAGCGCGGCGTCAGGATCGTCGCCAACGCCGGCGGGCTCAACCCGCCGGACTCGCCGACGCCGTACGCGCCCTCGCCACACGGCTCGGCATCCCCGTTGCGGGTCGCGCACGTCGAGGGCGACGACCTCACCGCCGCCCACCCGGGGCGCCTGGCCGCCCACGCCTACCTCGGCGGGTTCGGCATCGCCGAGTGCCTGCGCGCGGGCGCCGACGTGGTCGTCACCGGCCGGGTCACCGACGCCGCCCTGGTCACCGGCCCGCGGCCGCACTTCGGCTGGGCGCCGACGGAGTACGACCGGCTCCGCGAGGCGCCGTCGTCGCCGGACACGTGCTGGATGCGGGGCGCAGGCGACCGGCGGCAACTACGCGTTCTTCTCGGAGGGCGACGTCCGCCGGCCCGGCTTCCCGCTCGCCGAACTGCGCGCCGACGGCAGCTGCGTCGTCACCAAGCACGACGGCACCGGCGGCTTCGTCGACGTCGGCACGGTCACCGCCCAGCTGCTGTACGAGACGGGCGGCGCCCGGTACGCGGGGCCCGACGTCACCGCCCGGCTGGACACCGTACGGCTCACGCAGGACGGGCCCGACCGCGTTCGCGTCGAGGGCGTGCGCGGCGAGGCCCCGCCGCCCACCCTCAAGGTCGGCCGCAACCGTCTCGGCGGCTTCCGCAACGAGGTCGCCTTCGTGCTCACCGGCCCGGCATCGAGGCCGTGCTGCCCTGGTGCGGGCCCAGATGGAACCCGCCCTCGCCAAGGTCGCCGACGTCCGCTGGGACCTGGTCCGCACCGACCGGCCCTTACGCCCCGACCGAGGAGACGGGCCGGCGCCCTGCTGCGGCTCGTCGTCCGGGACGCCGACCAGCAAGTGGTCGGGCGGGCGCTGAGCGGGGCCGCCATCGAGCTGGCCCTCGCCAGTTATCCCGGCTTCCATGTGCTGGCGCCACCAGGAAAGGGCGCGCCTTATGGGGTTTCGAGGATGTGTACGTCCCCCATGGCGCCGTCGACCATGTGGCCGTCCTCCACGACGGGCAACGGATTCCCGTACCAGGCGCCCAGGACACCGCCGTACTGTCGGACGTACCGGAACCGCCGTTGCCGCAGCCGCTTCCCGCCGGGCCCCGGTACGCCGCGCCCCCTCGGTCTCGTCGCCGGCGCCCGCAGCGGCGACAGGGCGAACGCCAACGTCGGCGTGTGGTGCGGACCGACGACGCCTGGCGCTGGCTGGCGCACGAGCTGACCGCCGACCGGTTCCGGGAGCTAGATTCCGGAGGCCCGCGACCTGCCCGTCACCCGGCACACACCCCCGGCCTGCACGCCCTCAACTTCGTCCGTCGAGGGCATCCTCGGCGAGGGCGTCGCCGCGCAGAGCCCGCTTCGACCCGCAGGCCAAGGCGCTCGGCGAGTGGCTGCGCGCCCGCCACCTGGACATCCCGGAGGCTCTCCTGTGACGGTCCGCCCTCCGCAGTGGACCCGGCCGGCCCCGACCACCGGGCCAACCGCGAGGCCATGCTCGCCAAACTCGCCGACCTCGGCACCGAGCACGCCAAGGCGCTGGCCGGCGGCGGCGCGAAGCACGTCGCCCCGGCACCGGGGACGCGGCAAACTCCTCGCCCGCGAGCGCATCGAGCTGGTCTCGACCCCGACACGCCCTTCCTGGAGCCGGTCTCCGCCGGCCGCCTGGGGCAGCGAGTACGCCGTGGGCGCCTCCCTGGTCACCGGCATCGGCACGGTCGAGGGGCGTGGAGTGCCTGATCACCCCGCCAACGACCGACCAAGCGCGGCGGTGCCAGTAACCCTGGTCGCTGAAGAAGGCCCTGCGCGCCAACGACATCGCGCTCGCCAACCGGCTGCCCTGCGTCAGCCTTGCTGGTCGAGTCCGGGGGCGCCGACCTGCCGTCGTATAGTTGAGCATCTTCATCCCGGGCGGCGGGATCTTCAGGGACATCACCCGGCTGTCGGCGGCCGGCATCCCACACCGTCGCCGTCGTCTTCGGCAATCCCCCGACCGCCGGGGGCGCGTACATCCCCGGCAGCGCCCGACCACGTGATCGATGGAAGCAGCGCCAATGTCCTCGGCGGGCCGCTGGTCAAGATGGCCACCGGCGAGGAAAGCGACGACGAGTCGCTGGGCGGCGCGGAGATGCACGCGCGCGTGTCGGGTCTCGCCGACCACTTCGCCGTGGACGAACCGGACGCGCTGCGGCAGGCCCGCCGCGTCGTCGCCCGCCTCAACCACCGCAAGGCACACCCCGATCCGCAGCCGAGCACGCCGAAGTACGACCCGGAGGAGCTCCTCGGCATCGTCCCCGGCGACCTCAAGACCCCTTCGACCCGCGCGAGGTCATCGCCCGGATCGTCGACGCCTCCGACTTCGACGAGTTCGAGCCGCTGTACGGGACGAGCCTGACGACCGGCTGGGCGGCCCTGCACGGCTATCCGGTGGGCATCCTCGCCAACGCCCGAGGGTGCTGTTCAGCGAGGAGTCGCAGAAGCGCCGCCCAGTTCATCCAGCTCGCCAACCAGCGCGACATCCCGCTCCTCTTCCTGCACAGCACCACCGGCTACATGGTCGGCAAGGAGTACGAGCAGGGCGGCATCATCAAGCACGGCGCGATGATGATCAACGCGGTCTCCAACTCCCGCGTCCCCCACCTCTCCGTCCTCCTCGGCGCCTCCTACGGCGCCGGCCACCCGGCATGTGCGGCCGTGCCTACGACCCCCGCTTCCTCTTCGCCTGGCCCAGCGCCAAGTCCGCCGTCATGGGCCCGCAGCAGCTCGCCGGAGTGCTCTCCATCGTCGCCCGCCGTCGGCCGCCGCCAGGGACAGCCGTACGACGACGAGGGCGACGCGGCGCTGCGCGCCATGGTCGAGCAGCAGATCGAGTCCGAGTCGCTGCCCATGTTCCTGTCCGGGCGGCTCTACGACGACGGTGTCATCGACCCGCGCGACACCCGGACCGTGCTCGGCCTGTGTCTGTCGGCCGTCCACACCGCGCCCTACGAGGGTGCGCGCGGCGGCTTCGGCGTCTTCCGGATGTGGGGATCACCTTGATCAGCACTGTCCTCGTCGCCAACCGGGGCGAGATCGCCTGCCGGATCTTCCGCACCTGCCGTGAGTTGGGAATCGGATCGTCGCCGTGCACTCGGACGCCGACGAGAACGCCCTCCACGCGCGCGTGGCCGACGCGGCGGTACGACTGCCGGGCGCGGCCTCCGCCGACACCTACCTGCGCGGCGACCTGATCGTGAAGGCCGCCGTCGCCGCCGGCGCCGACGCCGTCCACCCCGGCTACGGCTTCCTCTCCGAGAACGCCGGCTTCGCACGCGCCGTCGTCGACGCGGGCCTGACCTGGATCGGACCGCCGCCGGAGGCGATCGAGGCGATGGCGTCCAAGACGCGCCAAGGAACTGATGGGCATCGCACCCTCACGCACGTCACCGAGGCCGACCTGCCGGTCCTGGTGAAGGCGGCGGCGGGCGGCGGCGGACGCGGCATGCGCGTCGTACGGCGCCTCGCCGACCTCGACGGCGAACTGACCGCGGCCCGCGCGGAGGCGGCGAGCGCCTTCGGCGACGGCGAGGTGTTCGTGGAGACCTACGTCGAGAACGGCCGCCACGTCGAGGTGCAGATCCTCGCCGACACCCACGGCACGGTGTGGGCGCTCGGCACCCGGGACTGCTCCCTCCAGCGCCGCCACCAGAAGGTGATCGAGGAGGCCCCGGCACCGGGCCTGACGCCCGAACTCACCGGTGAACTCCACGACCTCGCCGTACGTGCCGCCCGCGCCGTCGACTACGCCGGCGCCGGGACCGTCGAGTTCCTCGTCGCGGACGGCCGGGCGCACTTCCTGGAGATGAACACCCGCCTCCAGGTCGAGCACCCGGTCACGGAGGCACTCTTCGCCCTCGACCTCGTCGCCCTCCAACTCCGCGTCGCCGAAGGCCACGCCCTCGAGAAGGATCCCCGCGCGCGCGTGGCCACGCCGTCGAGGCCCGCCTGTACGCCGAGGACCCGTCGAACGGCTGGGCCTGCAGACCGGCCGCCTGCACCGCCTCGCCGTCCCGGACGGCATCCGCCTCGACACCGGCTACACCGACGGCGACGACATCGGCGTCCACTACGACCCGATGCTCGCCAAGGCCGTCGCCCACGCGCCCACGCGCGCGGAGGCCGTCCGCCGCCTCGCCGGCGCCCTGGAGCGGGCCGCGATCCACGGCCCGGTCACCAACCGGGACCTGCTCGTCCGCTCCCTGCGGCACGAGGAGTTCACGTCCGCCCGCATGGACACCGGCTTCTACGACCGCCACCTCGCCGACCTCACCCGCGGCGGGACGGCCGACCCCCTCGCCCCGCTGGCCGCCGCCCTCGCCGACGCCCACGGCCGCCCCGCTTCGGCGGCGCCTGGCGCAACCTGACCTCGCAGCCCCAGGTGAAGCGCTACGCCATGGCAGGCGAGGAACACGAGGTCCGCTACCACCACACCCGCACGGGCCCGGCCGCCGACGGCGTACGCGTCGTCCACGCCGACGCGCATGTGGTCCTGCTGGAAGCGGACGGCGTACGGCGCAGGTTCGAGGTGGCGGCGTACGGCGACCAGATCCACGTCGACGCCACCCGCCTCACCGCCCTGCCCCGCTTCCCGACCCCACCGCCCAGCACGCCCCGGGCTCCTCCTCGCCCCCATGCCGGGCACGGTCGTCCGCGTCGCGGAGGGCCTCACGGAGGGAACGACGGTCCAGGCCGGCCAGCCCCTCCTGTGGCTGGAGGCGATGAAGATGGAACACCGGATCACCGCCCCGGCCACGGGGAAGCTGACCGCGCTGCCAGTGGCTCCTGGACGGCAAGTGGAGATGGGCACCCTCCTGGCGGTCGTCGAGACCGGCTGACCCAGGGGGCGGGGAACTGCGCGACCAGCCACGACGGACCCGCACCCGAAAAGCGACCGAAGGAGCTCCGTGACCACCCTCATCGAATCCGACGAGCACAAGTCCCCCCGCAAAGCGGTATCCACCTTCGCCAAGAGCCACCCCCGCTCCTCGGCACCGACAACAAACACTTCTGGCAGGAAGCCGCCAAGCTCGGCTACATCGGCGTCAACCTGCCGGAGGCATACGGCGGTGGCGGCGGCGGAATCACCGAACTCTCCCTCGTGCTCGAAGAGATGGGCGCCGCCGGCAACCCCTGCTGATGATGATCGTCTCCCCCGGCGATCTGCGGCACCGTCATCTCCCGCTTCGGCACCGAGGCGCAGAAACTGGACTGGCTCCCCACCCTCGCCGACGGAACCCGCATGATGTCCTTCGGCATCACCGAGCCCGACGCCGGCTCCAACAGCCACCGCATCACCACCACCGCCCGCCGCGACGGCACCGACTGGGTCCTCACCGGCCGCAAGGTCTTCATCAGCGGCGTCGACATCTCCGACGCCACCCTCATCGTCGGCCGCACTGAGGACGCCCGCACCGGCAAGCTCAAGCCCTGCCTGTTCATCGTCCCCCGCGACACCCCCGGCTTCGAGCGCCGGCAGATCGACATGGAACTGAACGCCGCCGAGAAGCAGTTCGAGCTGACCCTCGACGACGTGCGGCTGCCCGCCGAAGCGCTCGTCGGCGACGAGGGACGCGGGCCTCCTCCAGCTCTTCGCCGGACTCAACCCCGAGCGGATCATGACGGCGGCGTTCGGGATCGGCATGGGCCGCTACGCGCTCTCCCGGGCCCTCGACTACGCCCGCGAACGCACCGTCTGGAAGACCCCCATCGGCGCCCACCAGGCCATCGCCCACCCCTCGCCCAGGGCGCACATCGACCTCGAACTGGCCCGCCTGATGATGCAGAAGGCGGCGCACCTCTACGACGCCGGCGACGACATGGGCGCCGGCGAGGCCGCCAACATGGCCAAGTACGCCGCCGGGGGAGGCCTGCGTGAAGGCCGTCGACCAGGCCGTGCACACCCTCGGCGGCAACGGCCTCACGCGCGAGTTCGGGCTCGCCTCGCTGATAGCGGCGTCGCGCGTGGCTCGTATCGCCCCGGTAAGCCGGGAGATGATCCTCAACTACGTCTCCCACCAGACCCTGGGTCTGCCCAAGTCGTACTAGCCCACACCGGTCCGTACTGGAGGAACCATGTTCCGCAGCGAGTACGCAGACGTCCCGCCCGTCGACCTGCCCATCCACGACGCGGTGCTCGGCCGGGCCGCCGCCTACGGGGACACCCCGGCGCTGATCGACGGCGCCGACGGCACCACCCTCACGTACGAGCAGGTGGACCGGTTCCACCGGCGCGTCGCCGCCGCCCTCGCCGAGACCGGCGTACGCAAGGGCGACGTC
This sequence comes from Streptomyces thinghirensis, assembly GCA_021502835.1. The sequence goes on along the minus strand of JAKFGP010000052.1, from coordinate 76,074 downwards.
CTCGCCCTGCACAGCCCCAACACCGTCGCCTTCCCGCTGGCCTTCTACGCCGCCACGCGCGCGGGCGCCTCGGTCACCACGGTGCACCCGCTCGCCACGGCGGAGGAGTTCGCCAAGCAGCTCGGCGACTCGCGGGCCCGCTGGATCGTGACCGTGTCCCCGCTGCTGGACACGGCCCGCCGGGCCGCCGAACTCGCGGGCGGCGTGCAGGAGATCCTCGTCTGCGACAGCGCGCCCGGTCACCGCTCGCTCATCGACATGCTGGCGTCCGCCGCGCCCGAACCGTCCGTCGCCCTCGACCCGGCCGAGGACGTCGCCGCCCTGCCGTACTCCTCCGGCACCACCGGCACCCCCAAGGGCGTGATGCTCACCCACCGGCAGATCGCCACCAACCTCGCCCAGCTCGAACCACTGATGCCGGCCGCACCGGGCGACCGCGTCCTGGCGGTGCTGCCCTTCTTCCACATCTACGGCCTGACCGCCCTCATGAACGCCCCGCTGCGGCTCGGCGCCACCGTCGTCGTGCTGCCCCGCTTCGACCTGGAGCAGTTCCTCGCGGCCATTCAGAACCACCGCATCACCGGCCTCTACGTCGCCCCGCCGATCGTCCTCGCCCTCGCCAAGCACCCCCTGGTCGCCGACTACGACCTCTCGTCCCTGAAGTACATCGTCAGCGCCGCCGCCCCCCTGGACGCGAAGCTCGCCGCCGCCTGCTCGCGGCGGCTCGGCCTGCCGCCCGTCGGCCAGGCGTACGGCATGACGGAACTCTCCCCGGGCACCCACGTCGTCCCCCTGGACGCGATGAGCGCCGCACCGCCCGGAACCGTCGGCAAGCTGATCGCCGGCACCGAGATGCGCGTCGTCTCCCTCGACGACCCCGGCAAGGACCTCGGCGTCGGCGAGTCCGGCGAGATCCTCATCCGCGGACCCCAGGTGATGAAGGGCTACCTGGGCCGCCCCGACGCCACCGCCGCCATGATCGACGAGGACGGCTGGCTGCACACCGGGGACGTCGGACACGTCGACGCCGAGGGCTGGCTGTTCGTCGTCGACCGTGTCAAGGAGCTGATCAAGTACAAGGGCTTCCAGGTGGCCCCCGCCGAACTCGAAGCCCTCCTGCTCACCCACCCGGGCATCGCCGACGCGGCCGTCGTCGGCGCCTACAACGACGACGGGAACGAAGTGCCGCACGCCTACGTGGTGCGCCAGCCGGCCGCGCCCGACCTCTCGGAGGGCGAGATCATGATGTACGTCGCCGAACGCGTCGCCCCCTACAAACGCGTCCGCCGAGTCACCTTCGTCGACGGCGTGCCCAGGGCGGCCAGCGGCAAGATCCTCCGCCGGGAACTGCGGGGCCGTTCATGAGCCTCGTCGGCCGCACCCGGGACCGGGGCGTCGAGACCCTCACCCTCGACTCCCCGCACAACCGCAACGCCCTCTCCTCCGCCCTCGTCGGCGACCTGGCCGCCGCCCTCACCGACGCGGGCAAGGACACCGGCGTACGCGCCGTCCTGCTCACCCACTGCGGCAACACCTTCAGCGCCGGCGCCGACCTGCGCGACCCGCCCGACCCCGATGCCCTGGTCGTCCTGCTCCGGCAGATCGTCGAGCTGCCCAAGCCGGTCGTCGCGCGCGTCGCCGGACACGTCCGCGCGGGCGGCCTCGGTCTGCTCGCGGCCTGCGACATCGCGGGCGCTTCCACCGCGTCGACGTTCGCCTTCACCGAGGTCCGCATCGGCGTGGCTCCCGCCGTCATCTCCCTCCCGCTGCTGCCCCGCACCGACCCGCGTGCCCTCGCCCGCCACTACCTCACCGGCGAACGCTTCGACGCCGCCGAGGCCGCCCGGATCGGCCTGGTCACAGCGGCGGGCGACGACGTGGACGCCGTACTGGAACCCGTACTGGACGGTGTGCGTCGCGCCCTCACCACAGGCGCTGGCCGAGACGAAACGGCTGCTCACGGCTAGGGTGCTGGAGGCCTTCGACCGGGACGCGGCCGACCTGACCGCGCTCTCGACCCGGCTGTTCGCCTCCCCGCAGGCCCGCGAGGGGATGACGGCCTTCCTCGAACGACGGGATCCGGAATGGGTGGTGTGAGCGGTGCCGTGAACACGGCCGACCGCGCGGAGCGCGTTCCCAAGCAGGACCGCAGCCGGGCCACCCGGCAACGGCTCCTCGAAGCCGCCGTGGCCTGCCTCGCCGAACACGGCTGGACGGGGTCCACGGTCTCCGTCGTCGCCGAACACGCCGGCGTCTCCCGCGGCGCCGCACAGCACCACTTCCCGACCCGCGAGGACCTCTTCACGGCGGCCGTGGAGTACGTGGCCGAGGAACGCTCCGTCGCGCTGCGCGCCCTGTTCCCGGAGGGCGCGACGGCGGCGGACCGCCGCGCGGTGGTGGCCGCCCTGGTCGACCTCTACACGGGCCCCCTGTTCCGCGCCGCCCTCCACCTGTGGGTGGCCGCCTCCAACGAGGAGCAGCTGCGCGGCCGGGTGACCGAGCTGGAGGCCCGCGTCGGCCGCGAGACGCACCGCATAGCGGTCGACCTCCTCGGCGCCGACGAGGCCCGCCCCGGCGCCCGGGAAACCGTCCAGGGCCTCCTCGACATGGCGCGCGGTCTGGGCCTCGCGAATCTCCTCACCGACGACGCGGCCCGCCGGGAACGCGTGATCGAGCAGTGGGCCCGGCTGCTGGACGGGGCGCTGGACCTGAGCGACGCCGGTCGGAGTCGCCGGTCGGGCCGCTCACGGACCGAGCCGCTCCACCCGCCAGCCTCCGCCGTCCTCCGCCACGTACCGCAGCCGGTCGTGCAGCCGGTTCTCGCGACCCTGCCAGAACTCCACCGCCCGGGGCACCACCCGGAACCCGCCCCAGTGCGGCGGCACCGGCACCTGCTCACCCTCCGGGTAACGCGCCGCCAGCTCGGCGTACGCGGAGTCCAGGGCGTCCCGGCCCGCCACCACCGCGGACTGGACGCTGGCCCAGGCGCCCAGCTGGGAGCCGTGCGGCCGGGTCCGGAAGTACGCGGCGGTCTCGTCCCGCCCGGTCCGCCGCGCGACCCCCGTCACGATCACCTGGCGGGCCATCGGGTGCCAGGGGAACAGCAGCGAGACGTGCGGGTTCTCGGCCAGGTCACGCGCCTTGCGGGAGTCGTAGTTGGTGTAGAAGACGAATCCCTGCTCGTCGAAGTGCTTCAGCAGCACCGTGCGGGAGCCGGGCCGGCCCTCCGCGTCCGCCGTGGAGACGACCATGGCGTTCGGCTCGAAGAGCCCGCCCTCCGTCGCGGCCTGCTTGAACCAGCGCGCGAACTGCTCGACGGGTGTCGCCGCCAGCTCGGTTTCCGCGAGCCCCTCGGCCCGGTACTGCTTGCGCATCGAGGCGAGGTCGAAGGGAACGGCGGGGTCGGCTTCGCGATCGGTCACATCGGCCATCCTGCCGTATCCGGGCCGATGCGCCCGTGTCTTATGTCACCCAGTGGCACTGAGTGCCGCAGCCCCTCCCCAAGCGCGGCACTCGGGGATATCGTGCTTGCTCCCGATCCGGTTGGATGACCGCCGACCGTACGGGGCATCACAGGGGTGACCGCCAGGACCGCGAGTCGTCGACACGACCGTGGATCCGACGGACCCGCCCGATCCGATGGGCCCGGCGGGTCCATGGGGACGACCGCACCGCCCCCGCACCGGTCGCCACACATCACGATCACGAGGAGCCGCCTGATGTCCGACTTCGTACCCGGGCTAGAGGGAGTCGTCGCGTTCGAGACGGAGATCGCCGAACCCGACAAGGAGGGCGGCGCCCCGCTACCGCGGCGTCGACATCGAGGACCTGGTCGGGCACGTCTCCTTCGGCAACGTCTGGGGCCTGCTCGTCGACGGGGCCTTCAACCCCGGCCTGCCGCCGGCGGAGCCCTTCCCGATCCCGGTCCACTCCGGGGACATCCGCGTCGACGTGCAGTCCGCGCTCGCCATGCTCGCACCCGTCTGGGGCCTGAAACCCCTCCTGGACATCGATGCCGAGCAGGCCCGCGCCGACCTCGCCCGCGCCGCCGTCATGGCCCTGTCCTACGTCGCCTAGTCGGCCCGCGGCCAGGGCCTGCCCATGGTCCCGCAACGGGAGATCGACAAGGCGCAGTCCGTCGTCGAACGCTTCATGATCCGCTGGCGCGGCGAGCCCGACCCCAAGCACGTCGCCGCGGTCGACGCCTACTGGACCTCCGCCGCCGAGCACGGCATGAACGCGTCCACCTTCACCGCCCGCGTCATCGCCTCCACCGGCGCGGACGTGGCGGCGGCCCTCTCCGGCGCCGTGGGAGCCATGTCCGGCCCGCTGCACGGCGGCGCCCCCTCCCGCGTCCTGCACATGATCGAGGAGATCGAGCGCACCGGCGACGCCGAGGCCTACGTCAAGAAGACCCTAGACGCCGGTGAACGCCTCATGGGATTCGGCCACCGCGTCTACCGCGCCGAGGACCCCCGCGCCCGCGTCCTGCGCCGCACCGCCCGCGAACTGGGCGCCCCGCGCTTCGAGGTCGCCGAGGCCCTGGAGAAGGCCGCCCTGGCGGAGCTCCACGCCCGCCGCCCCCGACCGGGTCCTGGCCACCAACGTCGAGTTCTGGGCCGCCATCATGCTGGACTTCGCCGAGGTCCCGGCCCACATGTTCACCTCGATGTTCACCTGCGCCCGCACGGCCGGCTGGTCGGCCCACATCCTGGAACAGAAGCGCACCGGCCGCCTGGTCCGCCCCTCCGCCCGCTACGTGGGCCCGGGCTCCCGCGACCCGCGCGACATCGAGGGCTACGCCGACATCGCGGACTGACGAGTCCTGCAGAACGCAGACGACCCGCGAGTCTGGTTCCTCCAGTGGAGGAGCCGGCCGGACTTACCGGCGACTCGCGGGTCGGGTGACTGCTCGGGATTAGGCCGGCTGCACGCGTCTTTCACGCGCTGGTCCGGCACCGCACTCGGTGTGGTGACGGGCCGCTAGCCCGCAGCCACCTCACGCGTCCGGTTGTCATACATTCGCCGGATCACCTCCCTTCGGTGTGGAGCCCACACTAGGAACGCGTCGCAGCTCGATCAACCCCTTTTTTCAGAGCCGCTGACGCACCGGCTCGACACGGGTTCCGTACGCATAGCCGTCGCTCCGCTGAAGCAGCCGCAGATGCCCGTGGAACACGTTGATCCGCCCTGCTGGTGTCGCGATGCTGTGCTGCCCCCTGGCGCGCACCGAGACCCGGACTGTCCACGTGCCGGCGCACTTTCCGGAGGGCACCACGGCATGTACGAGGTCTCCGGTCACGTATCCGAAGTGTTGCTTGACGCGGGATCGGTACAACCGCGGAAATCCCGTATCGGTCGGGAGTGGTGCGGGCATACGAACCGCGCCCCGTGGCCTTGGCGACGAGGACCTGTCCGGCAAAACGCACGATCCGATCTCCGTACGCGTGATCAAGGTGCCCGACGGAGAGAGCGTCCAGGGTGTGGGTCTTGGCGAGGCCGGAGAGGCCCCGCGTCTTCTCGGTGAGCCGACCGGACCAGCCGCGCACCGGCCTGCCAAGGACGCTCACCGCTTCGGTGAGACGGGGCGAGACGGCGTTCATGGCAGCGGCGTCGCCGAGCCGTTCGATCTGCTGGAGGACCGTCGCGAGCCGCTCGGGCCGGTGCGCCAGGAAGTCCTCAACGGATCTGCTTCCCTGGCCTGATTGCAAGGCACACAGGCGAGAACCAGGTTCGAGAGGCGATCTGAGCCCCCTCGACTGCGGGGCTCGATGTGCTCCACATTGAGACGGACCCCGGCGGCGTCGCAGTATGCGCAAGTGCGGTTCCACCTGGCCTGGAGACGCGTACGGACGTCCCCGGGTGAGTGACCTTGCTGGTGCAGGTCGAAGGCGACGCGTTCGACGTGGACCTCCGTGACGGGGGCGAAGCGACTCAAACGGGCGGCCAGCGAGAGCGTGGTGTCGACTCGGTGGCGCACGGAAGGCGGCAACCATCCGATGGGCTGGGCGCGGTTGCGTGAGCGTGGTGCCCGGTAGCGGCGGTTGGCCGAGCGTCGCCGACGCCGGTAACCGGCGCGCCCTTGCATACACGCACGAATCTGATCACCACGGTGTTGGAGCTCGATCGAGAACAGACCGCGGCGGACTGTGACTAGGTGTATTGATCACGAGCGTTGTTGACACCGCTGTTCGAGTTGCTCAAAGGCGAAGACCTCCGGTGTGGTGGAGCTGTCTAGGACTGCACCGCCCCGTTGCGTTCCGGGGTGTCCGTGAGTCGTTTCGTCCCTGCTCCCGGGGGTGTTCGCTCCCACGGATTCCAGCCTGGTGGGTCTGCTCACCTGCGGGAAACGTAGTCATCGGGGCACCTCCCTGGTCCCATCGGACCGTGATGACTTGGGCTGGTCGCTCGACAACCTCGCGGTGGGGAGCGAGCGACCTCCTTCTTCGGTGCCTCGACGCTATTGGTCCGACAGGGAGCAAGTGGGCGAATGCTCGCGAAGCACTCATCTGCATGAGGTTCCGCATGGTTCGCGTCATCCAGTCGGGGTCTCTGTTGAAGGGCGTATCCCGTCGGTCCCCGCATTGATCGTTTCCGCGCTGGTCACCTACCGTCTCGCCCATGACGAAGCGACAGGGGGAGCCGCCGGTAGAGCGGGCGATAGTCAGCGGTTCGGTCTTCGAGGAGCGGATCGGGTACGCGCGTGCCGCCGTCGACGGCGACCGGGTGCACGTGTCCGGGACGACCGGGTTCGACTACGCGGCGATGACCATCTCCGAGGACGTGGTGGAGCAGGCGGGGCAGTGTCTGCGGAACATCGGGGCGGCGCTGGCCGAGCGGGGTGCACGTTCGCGGACGTGGTGCGGGTGCGGTACCTGCTGCCCCGCGCGGGAGGACTTCGAGCCGTGCTGGCCTGTCCTGCGGCAGGCGTTCGGGGAGGTGCGGCCGGCCGCGACGATGATGGTGTGCGGGCTCGCGGACGAGCGGATGCGGATCGAGATCGAGGTGGACGCGCGGCGCGCGGCCGGTCCCGGTGCCGGGCTGCGGATCGCGGCCGTCGACGGGGACGCGATGGTTCAGGGTGGCGGTACGTCCACAACGAGATCGTGCCGCCCGCCGCGATGACCCCGGACGAGGCGCGGGACCGCAGCAGGCGGTACCGGCTGGAGAACGCCTACCTCGGGGACACGCTCGTCGGCTGCTCCACGGTGCGTGCCGCCCGAGGGCGAGGGGCGGGTGGCGACCGTGATCGCGCGGGTGCTGCCCGCGTTCCGGGGGCGCGGGATCGGCGCGGCGCTCTACGAGGCGGGTCTCGCGCACGCGCGGGGGCTCGGCGCGCGGGCGGTGGAGACCGTGGTGCTCGCGGCGAACGCCGACGGGTTGCGGTTCGCCGAGGGGCGTGGGTTCGTGGAACGGGAACGGTACGTGCTCGACGGCGAGCGGGACGAGTGGGGTCGACCTGAGACTCGCCGGCCACGCGTCATGACCGCCATGACGGGGGGCGTATGCGGAGTTTCCGCAGTACAACGATTTCTGCAATCTTGCGGGAACTCGATGTGTGCTGCATCACGTTCGAGTTGAATGAAGGCCAGTGAGCGAACCGACGTACCGTACGGCGGACGCAGCCTGCAGGGGGTCCAGGTGAGTGCTTCCCGGCGTAGTGGGACCACCGACGAGCTGGGACCGGACGAACCGGAACAGCCCGAGCGGGACGGCGCGGACCTGTTGGCCGCGCTCCTCGACGGGATGGACGCCGCCCTGTGCGCCTTCGACGCGCAGGGCATCGTCACCCATTGGAACCGCGAGGCGGGAGCGGATCCTGGGCTGGACCGCGGCCGAGGCCGTGGGGCGGCAGGGCTTCGCCGGGTGGGCCGTGCGCCGGGCGGACGCCGGGGAGGTCGAGGAGCGGCTGCTGTCCGCGATGCGGGCCCCAGGGCGGCAGGTGCACGAGTTCGCGCTGCTGACCAAGGACGGCGGGCGGGTGCTGGTGCGCACCCAGTCCGCGGCCGTACGCGGTCCCGACGGCAGGCCGGCGGGGGTGTACTGCGCGTTCAGCGAGGTGCACGCGCAGATCGACCTGGAGCGGTCCATCGCGCTGAGCGAGGCCCTGCTGGAGGATGCCAGCTGGGGAGTCGTGCTGGTGGACGTGGACCTGCGCCCCGCCGTCGTGAACGCCCACGCGGCGCGTGCGCTGGGTGCCGGGCGCACGTCCGTACTGGGCCGGCCGCTCGGGGATCTGCTCGCCCAGGGCGTGGAGGAGCTGGAGAACGCGCTGACGCACGTGCTGGCGGAGGGCGCGCCGCCCGCGCCCGCCGAGGTCTGGGTGAGCGTGCGCACCCCGGAGGGCGAGCGGCGCCGGTGCTGGCGCAGCGGGTTCGTGCGGCTGGCGTCTCCGCTGGCGGAGGAGCCGGTGCCGCTGGGCGTCGGCTGGCTGTTCGAGGACATCACCGAGGGCAAGCAGGCCGAGCAGGAGGCGGCCCTGCTGCGCTTCGCGGCAACCAGCTGCACCGCGCGGCGCGTGCGGCGGCCGAGTGCGAGGACCCGGCGGAGGCGGCGGTCGTCCACCTGGACTTCGCGCTCGCCGGGTTCGCCGACCACGCCCTGATCGACCGGGTCGTGGGCGGGGCGGTGGCCGACACCGACACGTCCGAGCCGGTCCGGCTGGTCCGGGTCGCGGCCACGCCGTCCGGCGCGCCCGGGCCGAGCGTGCCGACCGGGACGGCCGGGATGCCGGTGCGCTACGGCGAGACGCATCCGGCGGTGCAGTGCGTGGAGCGGGCGGGTTCGGTGCGGGCCAGCGCCGGCGTCCGGGCGGTGCAGGCCGAGCAGGTGCGCGAGTGGGCCGCTGCCCGGCAGTGGCCGGCGGACACGGTGCACGGCCTGTGCGCGGTGCTGCGCAGCCGGGGCCGGACGCTGGGCGTTGTCACGTTCCTGCGGGGCGCCGGACGAACCGCGTTCGAACGCCCCGACGCGATGTACGCCGAGGACGTGGCGGTCCGCATCGCGACGGCACTGGACCTGGCCGGGGCGGTGGAGAAGCGGTAGCGGCGGGCGCGGACAGGCGGGGCGGATGTCGGCCCCGGCCCCGGGCGGCGCTTTGCGGGGCCGCCGAGGCCATTGCCCGGGCGGCGGGCCCGGCGCCGGGTCTGGGCGGCGCGGCCGCGGGGGACGTGGGGGCTGGGCGCCCGGTCAGGTCTGTGACGGCCGGTCCCGCCAGGCACCGCGCGGTGGTGCTCTGTGGGTTCGGGTGAGGGCCGTGCGGCGCGCCGTACGCCCCGCGCCGGGCTGCTCCGCGCCGTCGCCCCCGTCGTGCGGTAGTCGCTCAGCGGCGATAGAAGATTCGGTCCCGGTACTGCTCCAGTACGCGTCCGTTCCACTCGTGGCCGCCGTCCACGTTGCCCGAGCGCAGCAGCGGGGGCTCGATGCCCCGGTCGGCGAGGGTGGCGGCCGCCGTGGCCATCACGGCCTGGAGGAGGGCGCTGGTGACGACCGTGGAGGCGGGTGCGAAGGGCGCCGGGACGGTGTCGAGGGTGAGTTCCGCGTCGCCGACGGCGATCTTGGAGTCCAGCACGATGTCGCAGTGGTCCTTGAGGAAGGTGCCGGAGGTGTGCCGCGACTTGGTCTGCGAGGCGTACGCCACCGAGGTCACGCCGATGACCCGTACGCCGAGCGCGCGGGCGTTCAGGGCCATCTCCACGGGCAGGGCGTTGCGCCCGGAGAGGGAGATGATCACCAGGGCGTCGCCCTCGCGCAGCGGCGAGGAGTCCAGTACGGCGCTCGCGAGGCCGTCGACGCGTTCCAGCGCGGAGCCGAGCGTCGCCGGCATCACGTCCACGCCGACGACGCCGGGCACGGCGAGCAGGTTCATCAGGGCGAGTCCGCCGGCGCGGTAGACGACGTCCTGGGCCGCGAGGAGGAGTGACCGGCGCCGAAGGCGAAGAGCCGGCCGCCGTTCTGCACCGTGTCGGCGAGCAGCGTGCCGGCCGCCTCGACGGTGTCGGCCTCCTCGTCGCGGACGCGTCGCAGGAGGTCGATCGCGGCGTCGATGAACTGGCCGGCCGGCTTGCGGTCGCTCATGCGGGACCCCTTCGGTGTGGCTGTGTCGCGGATCACCGTGCGGTCTGGACCAGTGCGGTGTCAATACGGCGTCAACGCGGCACAGTGGGCCGCGCGGGCCCGGGTTTCCACGGCGAGGCACGGTTGTCGGTGGTATGCGTCAGAATTGAATGCAGGGCCAGCGCACGCGCCGGTGGGCCGTAGCCTCCGGCAATCTCATCAAGGGGCACGAATGTCCGGACTGATCGACACCACGGAGATGTATCTCCGCACCATCCTCGAGCTGGAGGAGGAAGGTGTGGTCCCCATGCGCGCCCGGATCGCCGAGCGGCTCGACCAGAGCGGCCCGACGGTCAGCCAGACGGTGGCGCGGATGGAGCGCGACGGTCTGGTGTCCGTGGCGGCCGACCGGCATCTGGAGCTGACCGACGAGGGCCGTCGGCTGGCCACCCGCGTGATGCGCAAGCACCGGCTCGCGGAGTGCCTGCTCGTCGACGTGATCGGCCTGGAGTGGGAGCAGGTGCACGCCGAGGCCTGCCGCTGGGAGCACGTGATGAGCGAGGCCGTCGAGCGCCGCGTGCTGGAGCTGCTGCGGCACCCGACCGAGTCGCCGTACGGGAACCCGATCCCGGGCCTGGAGGAGCTGGGCGAGACGGACATCGCCGACCCGTTCCTGGACGAGGGCATGGTGTCCCTCGCCGACCTGGACCCGGGGCCGGAGGGCAAGACAGTCGTCGTCCGCCGTATCGGCGAACCGATCCAGACGGACGCGCAGCTGATGTACACGCTGCGCCGGGCGGGCGTGCAGCCCGGTTCGGTGGTGAGCGTGACGGAGTCGGCGGGCGGCGTGCTGGTGGGCAGCGGCGGCGAGGCGGCCGAGCTGGAGGCGGACGTCGCCTCCCACGTGTTCGTCGCCAAGCGCTGAGCGGTCGTTGGGCCGTTGGTCGTTGGGTCGTCAACTTCCCGCCACGCGGGGGGAATTTGCGCCACTGAGCCGATCCCGTCGTTTCGGAGATTCAGTGCGCCGAATCGCAGCGCCCGAACGCTTCGCGTGCAAGGCTGTCGCGTGAGGCATATGACGTGCGGGGGCTTTTGGCCGTGGCCTGACAGCGATGTCGCCAGGTCGGAGAGGCCGGACGGAGAGGGGTGGGGCGTGCCGGAGAGATGGAGAGGGCCCCGGCGCCTTGCGGCGCCGGGGCCTGTCCTCCCCTGTGCTGACCCGGAGCCCCGAGCTCTCAGGGTCAATCCCCTCGGACCGTTTTCCCCGAGCGGTCCGCCTCCCGTTGAAGATCTCCCCCGGCGGCGGCGATCAATCCTGAGAGGTGTCACTCGAATGAGGGGTGTTGCCCGCCGGAACGGCGCTCTCGAATAGGCATTCGATACTCTGCGGACGTCGATCGGTCGCGGACACCACGGCAGGTGTCGCGGACACACGGCAGGTACGGCAAGGCACGGCAGGCAGAACACGGTTCACAGGACCGGCCGGCCCGGGAGGGGCGGGCGGTCCGAGCGGAGCTTAGGGGTGCCAGGACCTATGGCGCGGCGCATCGACGTGACCGGCGCGGGCGGCGTACGCCTCGCGGCCTGGGAGTTCGGCGACCCTCCCAAGACCGACCACCGGACGCATGACACGGCGTCGGGGGACGCGGCCCCGGCGGACCCGGCCCGGGGGAGTGCCGCGTACGGGGCCGGTGACCTGCCGGGCGTGCTTTGCTGCACGGCCTGATGGGGCGCGCCTCGCACTGGGCCCCCACCGCCCGCTGGCTCTCCGAGCGACACCGGGCCGTCGCCCTCGACCAGCGCGGCCACGGCCGCAGCGACAAGCCCCCCGCGGGCGTCCTACACCCGCGAGGCCTACGTCGGGGACCTGGAGGCCACCCTGGAGCAGCTCCGCCTCGGGCCGGCCGTCCTGATCGGCCACGCCATGGGCGCGCTGACCGCCTGGCAGCTCGCCGCCAAGCGCCCCGACCTGGTCCGCGGCCTGATCATCTGCGACATGCGGGCCTCCGCGCTCGGCGCCGCCTCGCAGCACACCTGGACCGAGTGGTTCCGCGCCTGGCCGGTCCCCTTCGCCACGCTCGCCGACGTACGCAAGTGGTTCGGCGAGGACGACCCGTGGGTGGAGCGGCCGAACCCGGCCCGGGGCGCGTTCTACGCCGAGGTGATGGCCGAGTCCCCGGACGGCTGGCGGCCCGTCTTCGAGCCGGAGCAGATGCTCAGGTCCCGCGAGACCTGGGTCTACGACGCCCACTGGGAGGAGCTGGCCCAGGTGCGCTGCCCGACCCTGGTCGTCCGCGGCCTCGACGGCGAGCTGGGCCGGGCCGAGGCGCAGGAGATGGTCCGCGTGCTGCCCCGCGGCCAGTACGCGGAGGTCGCCGACGCCGGCCACCTCGTCCACTACGACCAGCCGGAGGCGTGGCGGGCGGCCATCGAACCCTTCCTGGACTCCCTCCGGGACAGCTGACCGCCCCCGGGTCGCCCCTCACCCCTTGCTGACCGCCGTCAGGATCTCCGGCAGCCGCCCCGCCGTGCGCGGCGCGGCCAGCCGCAGACCGAGCAGCGTCAGCGCGGCGCCGTACACCGTGCCCACCGGGAGCAGCGGCCAGCCGCCGCCGCCCTCGCGCACGTTCAGCCAGATCGTCAGCGCGATCACCGGAGCGCACAGCAGGGCCGCGCCGACCATGCCGCCGAAGATCGAGATCCAGGCCAGCCCGACCTGGCCGGGGGCGACGTTCTTGGCTACCCCTCCTGCGGGATGGAGTACGGGAAGCGCGCCGAGGTCCACGCGCCGGTCGCCAGCATCGCGCCGAGCAGCGCGAAGGACAGGCCGAGCGCCTCGGGCAGCGTCCGCCAGTCGTCGAGTATCGCCGTGGTCAGGACGGTGACGAGGGTGGCGTACGGCAGGGTGATCAGCAGCAGGGCCAGCGCGCGGGCGCGCAGCTCGACGTACGCGTCCCGCGTGGAGGAGATCGTCATCGCGACCATCCAGAACGCGGACGTGTCCTGCCCGAACTGGTTGTACATCTGGATGCCGAGCATCCCGGCGGCGAAGCAGGCGAAGTAGACCGAGCCGGTGCCCTGCCAGGCGTTGAACACCGGCACGATCAGACCGATGGCCAGCGAGGTCACCCAGGCCGCCTTGGTCTTGGGGTCGCGCCACACGTACCGCAGGGCGCGCTCCATGGTGGTGCCGGTGCGGCCGGCGGGAAGCAGCCGGGCGAGTCCGGCCGAGCCGCGCTCGCGGACCGGCCGGGTGTCGCTCTGCAGGGTGGAGCCGTCGGGCGTGGTCATCAGCCGCGTCAGGTGCCGCTCCCACACCCACAGCAGCAGCACCAGGGCCACCGCGGTCAGCGCCAGCTGGGCGAGCGCGATGCCGTACGACCCGTCGCTCGCCGCGTCCATCGCGCCGATCGCCGACGCGGGCGGCACCCAGCGCAGCACGGCCGCCGCCGGGTCGAGCTGCTCCAGTCCCGACGAGCCGAGCCGCTGCGCCCCGAAGTTGACGAGCTGCGCCCCGATCGCGACGACCAGCCCGCTCAGCACCGCGAGGTCGCGTCCCTTGCGGCTGGTCAGCAGCCGCACGTTGGCGGCGGCGACGGCCCGGGCGAGGGTCACGCACACCAGCAGCGCGAGGACGGCGCCGACGACTCCGACGGCGTACGCCGCCCCGCCGTGCGCGACCGCGACCACGGAACCGGCGAACACGCACAGCGTGAACAGCGGCCCGATACCCACGAGCGACGCCGTGAGCAGCGCCCGGACCAGCGGGCGGGGCCGCAGCGGCAGCATCACCAGCCGGGTCGGGTCGAGCGTCTCGTCGCCGCCGGGGAAGAACAGCGGCATCACCGCCCAGCCGAGGCCCAGCACCGCCGCCAGCAGGACGACCAGCGAGTCCACGTGCGCGTATCCGCGCAGCGCGATCAGACCGATCAGCTGGAGCGCGGCGAAGAGCAGCACGATCACGGCCGAGGCGATGTAGGCGGCCCGCCGGCCGCCGGACTGCCGCAGCCCGTTGCGCAGCAGGGACAGTTTCAGCCGTACGAAGACGGACGTGACGGAAGCAGAGGCCGGGACGGCCGGGGCGGACGCGGTCTCGGCGCTCACCGGGAACCGCCGCCCAGCCAGTCCAGGTCGGAACCGGCGTCGCGGGCCCCGGCACCGACGAGTTCGAGGAACGCCTGCTGCAACGAGGCCGCCTCGCCGCGCACCTCGGCGAGTGTGCCGGTGGCACGGATGCGGCCGGCGGCCATGACGGCCACCCAGTCGCACAGCGACTCCACCAGCTCCATGACGTGGGAGGAGAAGACGACGGTGGCCCCGGAGGCGGTGTAGCGCTCGAGGACGCCCCGGATGGTCTGGGCGGACACCGGGTCGACGCCCTCGAACGGCTCGTCCAGGAACAGCACTTCGGGGTTGTGCAGCAGCGCGGCCGCGAGCCGATCTTCTTCCGCATGCCGGTCGAGTAGTCGACGACCAGCTTGTGCTGGGCTCCGGACAGGTCGAGCACGTCGAGCAGCTGCGTGGCCCGCTTGTCCACCTCGGACCCGGGCAGTCCGCGCAACCGCCCCGTGTAGGCGAGCAGTTCGCGCCCGGACAGCCGCTCGAACAGTCGCAGTCCCTCGGGCAGCACCCCCGATCCGGGCCTTCACCTCCACCGGATCACCCACACGTCGTGCCCGACGACCTCGACCGACCCCTGATCCGGCCTGAGCAGCCCCGTCACCATGGACAGGGGTGGTGGTCTTCCCCGCCCCGTTCGGCCCGACGAGCCCGATGAACTTGCCCGCGGGCAGCTCCAGATCGATCCCGCCCACGGCGACCTGCTGCCGAACCGCTTCCAGAGCCCCTGCACGGTACGGCGCTACCAGCCGCCACGTCTCCCTCCGTCGAGTCGGAACCCTACGGGGGAACGGGCCTGGCGATCCCCTAACGATCCCGGCCGCACGCGTACGCCAACGGCGAGATCAACTCCTCCACGTCCGGCAGCCACCGGTTCGCCGGCGTCGGCCGGCAGGCCCACTGCACGGCCCCCGCGTCCCGTACCGGGTGGGCGGCGCGGCCACGTACGTCCCTTCCCCCAGCGCCGTCAGGTCGAGGGACAACGGCGACCACCCCAACCGCCGCACGAGGTCCGGCACCTTCACCGCGGCCCCCGGGAGGACGAAGAACCGCATCCGCCGGTCCGGCGTCAGCGTCACCGGCCCGAGCGTCAGCTCCATCCGCTCCATCCGGGCCAGGGCCAGGAACCCCGCCGGTCTCGGGCACGTCGATCGCGTCGAAGGTCCGCCCCGTGGGCGGCAGGATCGACGCCGTCGGCTGCTTCTGCCACATCCGGCGGGCCACGGTCGCGCTGCCCGTCGCCTGCGTCGCCCAGTCCTGGCGCGCCGGGTGCGCGCCCGGGGCGGCGCACACGGGGTCCGCGCAGGAACAGTGCTGCGCGCCGTCGGCGGCTACCCAACCAGGTACCGGGAAACACGTCCCAGTGGCGCTCCTCGGCATAGCGTACGGCGGTCTCCAGCAGCGATGTGCCGCGCTGCTGGGGATCTGAGCGGCTTCGGTGCCGGGGATGGTCTCTTCCACGTGGAACTCAACTCCCGTGCTCACCGGGGGTTACGGGGGCTGTGCGCGCGGGGGAGGAGCATCGATTCCGCATCCGGGGCGCATGGGTGCATGCATGGGGGCGCGCGGGAGGATTCGCCGCGGGGCTGGGTAGCCACGTGTGGGGCCGGCGTCAGCCGTTGCTCCGGCAATCCTCGCAAGCTTCGCAAGTCTCGCATTGTCGGCACATCGACGGGGCATTGATCTTCACGGCCGGAACTTTTCGTCCGCCGGGACAGCACCGAGACCGCATGAGACCGCATGGGGGTTACGCCATGGCCGCAAGGCCGCTCGTCGCGCGGCAGCCGAACGAACGACTGCAGGCGCTCATTCAGGAAGCGGGCTGCTCGAACGCGGGCCTCGCCCGCCGGGTCAACATGTGCGGGGTCGAGCACGGCCTCGACCTGCGGTACGACAAGACGTCCGTGGCCCGCTGGCTGCGCGGACAGCAACCGCGCGGCCGGGCACCGGCGATCATCGCCGAGGCGCTCGGACGCAAGCTGGGCCGCACGGTCACGATCGACGAGATCGGCATGGCCAACGGCAAGAACCTCGCGTCGGGCGTCGGCCTCCAGTTCTCGCCGACGGTACTGGGAGCCATCGAGCAGGTCTGCGAGTTGTGGCGCAGTGACGTGGGACGCCGGGACTTCCTGTCCGGCTCCTCCGTCGCCGCGTCCGCGCTCGTCGAGCCGCTAGCCGGGACTGGCTGATTTCCGCCCCGACTCACGGTGTCGCGCTCGGCCGGGCGCGGTGGGCCAGTCCGACGTGGCGGCCGTGCGGGCGATGACGCAGGCGCTGGTGGACCTGGACCACCAGTACGGCAGCGGGCACGTGCGCCCGGTCGTCGTGCACTACCTGAACAGCGTCGTCTCCGGCCTGCTGGCCGGCTCCTACCGGGAGGCGGTCGGGCGGGAGTTGTTCGCCACGGTCGCCCGACTGACGGAACTGGCCGGATACATGGCCGTCGACACCGGGCAACCGGGCCTCGCCCAGCGGTACTACATCCAGTCGCTGCGGCTGGCGCAGGCGGCCGGGGACCGCGGCTACGGCGGGTACGTCCTCGCCGCGTCCATGAGCCACCTGGCCGCGCAGCTCGGAAACCCGCGTGAGATCGCGCAGTTGGCGCGCGCGGCAGGAGGGGGCGCGCGGGCGGGTGACGCCGCGCGCGGAGGCGATGTTCCACGCGGCCGAGGCCGCGGCCACGCGCTGCTGGGCGACGTACGGGCGGCCCACACGGCGGCCGGGCGGGCGGTCGGCGCGATGGAGACGGCCGATGCGGCCTCCGGGGACGACCCGGTGTGGATCGCGCACTTCGACGAGGCCTATCTGGCCGACGAGTTGGCGCACTGCCACCGGGACCTCGGGCAGGCCGACGCGGCGGCACGGTACGCGCGGCAGTCCCTGGACGGGCATCCGGAGTCGCGGGCACGCAGGCGGGCCATCGGCCATGTGCTACTCGCCACCGCGCAGGTGCAGCAGCGCGAGGTCGAACAGGCCTGCAACACCGCGACGAAGGCGGTGGAACTCCTCGAGACGCTGCGCTCGAACCGGGGCGCCGAGTACCTGGAGGACTTCCAGGCCCGGCTGGAACCGTACCGGGAGGAGGCGGTGGTAAGGGAGTTCGGGGCGCGGCTCGACCTGCAGGCCGCCACGTGTAACGACGGGCCGCGGACACGTGAACGTGCCGGAAACGACGGCGCGGTGGGCGACAGGCGCCGTGAACAGCGTGCCGCGGCCTGGTTTTGTTACTGCCGTCACAGGGAAGGAGTCCACGCCCCATGCGGCGTGGCAGTGGGCTCCGGGGACCCGGTAGCGTGAGCCGACGATTCCGAAGGTCCCCCATTCGTAGGAGTCCCGGTGACGCAGAGTGGACAGGGCGAGGAGCCCTCGGCGCGGCAAGCGCACGAAGGCATCGTGCTGCCCTCGGACGGCGGCGAGCCCTTGCCGCGGGCTCGGCCGGCGGACCCGCCGGCCCCCAGGCGGGTCGGCCCGTCCCGCCTCGGCGCCGCCCGGCGGCCAGGCCTGGGACGTGCCGTGGGGCCCCGAGCAGCAGCAGAGCCCGGCCCAGGACCAGGGCGGCCAGGGGCTGGCCCACGCCGCCCGGCGCCCAGCCCTGGGGGACCGGGAGACCGACCCGTCGGCCGCCCAGC
Source organism: Streptomyces thinghirensis (assembly GCA_021502835.1). The sequence continues at coordinate 58,270 of JAKFGP010000052.1, read as the reverse complement.
CGCCCGCCTCGCATGCCTGGCCCGCGCAGGCGCCCGGCACAGGCACCCGGCGCCCTGCCGCCCCGGGCGGAGCCCGGGCCCGCTGCCCGGAGGGCGCGCAGGCCCCGGCGTACGGCGGACCGGCCGACGGCCGGGCGTACGGATCGCAGCCGTCGTACGGGCAGCACGGCCAGCACGGCCAGGCGCCCGCGCCCCAGCCGTACGCGCCCCAGCCCCAGGCGTATCCAGCCGCACGCGTCGCAGGCGCCCCAGCCGCACGCGCCGCACCTCTCCGCGCTCCCGGCGCCCGCCGACGCTGGGTGCCACCCAGTACCTGCCGCCGGTCGGGATACCCGCGGACGAGGGCGCCACGCAGTACATACCCCCGTGGCCCCGGGAGCGCTGCCTCCGGAGAGACCCGCCCAGCCGCACGCCGAGTCGACGCAGTACCTCGGCCGGGCACCGCAGTACCCGCGCAGTCCACGGCCGGCTACCAGCCCCGCCCCGCCGCGCCCCACCCCGACGCCGAGGCCACGCAGTTCATCGCGCCCGTGCCCGGCGGCCCCGCCCCGGCCCGTACGGTGCCGCGCCCGGCAGTGACGAGGGCCGGCGGCCGCCGGCCGAGTTCGACAGCCTTTCACGCAGCGCGCCGGGCGCCGACGGCCCCGCCTCCGCCACCCAGCAGCTGCCCACCTTCGACGAGCCGCAGCATCCGCGCCCCGGCGACCAGCCCGCGTACGCCCGCAGGGCCGGGCGGCGGCGGTGGCAGGCGACGCGGGCACGACGGCGGGGGCGGCCGGGGTGGCGCGGCGAGCGGACCAGTTCGCGCCTGCCGCTCCTCGCGGCCGTGGGCGTCGGCATAGCCGTCGTCGGTGTCGGCGCCGGCGCCATGATGGCCGGCGGCGGTGGCGAGGAGGACGAGGGCGGCAACCAGACCGTGTCCGCCACGGCCCCGGTCTCGAGTCCGCGTCGGCCTCCGCCTCGCCGTCCGTCGACCCGGTCCGGCAGCAGGCCGTCGAACTGGACAAGCTGCTGGCCGAGGCGGCACCGGCCGGACCACGGTGATCAACGCCGTCGGCGACGTGAAGTCCTGCGACAACCTGCCCAAGGCGGCCAGGACCTGCGCGAGGCCGCCAAGCAGCACACGGGCTGGTCACCAGCCTCTCCCAGCTGTCCGTGGACAAGCTGCCGCAGCACACCGAGCTGACCACGCCTCACCAAGGCGTGGCAGGCCTCCGCGTCGGCCGACAACCACTACGCGGCCTGGGCCGACCAGACGGCCGGCAAGAAGGGCTGCAAGAAGGGCAAGGCCCGCACCACCAGCCACACCCAGGCCGGCAACCGGGACAGCGGCACGGCGAGCAAGGAGAGACCGAGGCCGCCAAGCTCTGGAACCCCATCGCCAAGAGTACGGCCTGACGGAACGCCGGCCGACCCAGCTGTGACCCGCCGGGCGGCTGGCCCCGCCGGGCCGCCCGTGCCGCCGGCTCGTTCAGGCCACGTCTGGCGTTCTGCAGGGTCCGGGTGGTGTCCACGGCGTCGTCGCGGGCCGACACCAGGCGGCCCTGGCGTACGACCTGGAGGGTGACCTCGGCGTTGACCAGGCGCGGGAAGCCGACCGACGCCAGCTTGTCCGCGAACTCCCACTGGAGGGGCGGGGTGAGCCCGCCCGTGTCGATCTTCAGCCCGTCGTCGAGGGCGCGGGTCAGGGTGGCGGCGCTGACCTCGCCGTCGCCGAGCGACTCGACGGCCGCCTTGAGGACGGTGTACGCGATCCAGGTGGTCTGCACCCCGGCGTCCGCCGCGTCGACGTCGTTGTCCCCGAACGACTGCTCCTTGATCACCTTCTTCATCGCGTCCCAGGCCGGGTCGTTCACCGCCGGGTACCAGCCGGTGACGTACGCCCCCTCGTAGGGCCCGGACGCCCCGCCGCTCGCGTTGATCACGGTCTGGTCGACGCTGCCGAGCACGCTCGCGGTACCCACCTCGGGGTACTCCTCGCGGAGCCCGCCGGAAGGAGTCCATGAAGGTGCCGGTGCGGTCCCCGAGGACGGGCACCACGCACCCCGGTTCGGCCGGGTCGGTGGTCGTGCGCTCCAGCGCCTGCCCGGACTGCCCGTCGTACGCGGTGGCGTCCTCCGCCGCCCGCTGGTCGTGGGCCCGCTCGTGCCCGCCCGCGGTCAGTCCCGAGATCCAGCAGCACGGGCAGCTGGTCGCCCGCGATGGTGTCGGGCCGGACGAGCGTGACGGGGCCGCACGAGTCGGCGAGGGTGCTGCCGAGGCCGGCCAGCAGCGCCGGCTGGCCGCCGTTGACCGGGTAGGACAGCGGGCTGGTGAACTCCGTGTTGGTGATGCCGTAGCCGCCGATGTACGGGATGCCGGCGCCCTCCAGCACGGGGAAGAAGGAGTCGGCGTGCTGGCTGTAGGAGCCGACGACGGCGACCGCGTTCTCCTTGACGGCGCGCCGGGCGCACTTCGCGGCGGCGATGCCGTCGTTGTGGTCGTTGCAGGTCAGGACGTTGAGTTCGCGGCCGGCGAGGCCTGCCCCGGTCGTTGATCCAGCGGGCGTAGGCCTGCGCGAAGGCGGGCATGCCCGGTTTGTTGGTCGCGCCCAAATGTCCTGCGGGGCCAGGTCATGACGGTGATCGGATCGTCCCCGAGGCCCCCGTGGCACCGGGCACGATCCCGCAGCCGGCGGCGAGCGACGCACACGCCACCAGGGCGCCCGCGGACAGAGCGCCGGTGCGGGTGGCTCGGGAGCGGCCGATCAGGGCCGCGGAGGAAGGTGCTGCAGGTGGGTCGCCTGCCGGTCATGTACCCGCACTGATTCCGTCACACGGCTAACCTGTAAGTGATCTGCGGTCAACGCGTGGTGACGCGGAGGTGAATTACGGGGGCGGTGAGGCGCGGGTGGAGGGGAACGTACGATCGATGACCGTGCAAGGTTCGGAGAACTCTTCCCGTCGCGGCCGTCGCTCCTCCACCATGGGCGGCATGCCACTCAACGACATGCCGTGGTGGCGCTGGCGCAGCCAGGTGCGCTCAGCGCTGCACATGCTCTCCGCCCCCGCCTTCCAGCGGGACGTCTGGCTGGCCGGTGTGGACGGCTACGGCGACGTCACCGACGCGGTGTACCGGCTGGTGGAGGACACCTGGCTGGATCACTGGTCCGCCGAGAAGTACGTGGGCACGGTCTTCCGCGACTCGCAGGAGGCGGCGCTCGTCGACACCGCCGTGCTGCGCGTACTGCGGATCATGCACCAGGTGGGGCCGGACGCGCCCGTGCACGCCTACCTCGACCACCCGGACTGGCCGGAGGCGGTGCGGGCGGCGCGCGACGCGCACGTGCGGCTGGCCGCCGGTGACGGCGAGGACCCGGAGGTGGAGCCGCGCACACTGGAGGTGCTGCAGATCCTGACCCGGTCCGCCTGACGGGACGCCCACCGGGAGGCGAGGCCCGGATATGGGACCCTGTCCTGCATGAACGAGCAGTCCTCCCGCGGCCGCCTCCCGGGCCGCCGCCCCGGCCGACCAGTACGTCCTCACCCTGTCCTGCCCCGACAAGCAGGGCATCGTGCACGCCGTTTCGAGCTACCTGTTCATGACCGGCTGCAACATCGAGGACAGCCAGCAGTTCGGCGACCACGACACGGGACTGTTCTTCATGCGCGTCCACTTCTCGGCCGACGAGCCGGTGACCGTGGACAAGCTGCGCGCCAGCTTCACGGCCATCGGTGACGCCTTCCACATGGACTGGCAGATCAACCGGGCCGACGAGAAGATGCGCATCGTGCTCATGGTCAGCAGGTTCGGGCACCGCCTGAACGACCTGCTCTTCCGGCCCGGATCGGCGCGCTGCCGGTGGAGATCGCGGCGGTGGTGTCCAATCACACCGACTTCGCCGAGCTGGTGGGGTCCTACGACATCCCCTTCCACCACATCCCCGTGACGAAGGACACCGAGGCGGAGGCCGAGGCGCGCGCGTCCTGGAGATCGTGCGCGAGGAGAACGTCGAACTCGTCGTGCTGGCCCGCTACATGCAGGTCCTCTCGGACGACCTGTGCAAGCAGCTCAGCGGCCGGATCATCAACATCCACCACTCCTTCCTGCCGAGCTTCAAGGGCGCGAAGCCGTACCACCAGGCGCATGCGCGCGGCGTGAAGCTGATCGGCGCGACCGCGCACTACGTGACGGCCGACCTCGACGAGGGGCCGATCATCGAGCAGGAGGTCGAGCGGGTCGGCCACGACGTCACGCCGGACCAGCTGGTCGCGGTGGGGCGGGACGTGGAGTGCCAGGCGCTGGCGCGGGCCGTGAAGTGGCACGCGGAGCGGAGGATTCTGCTGAACGGTCGCCGGACGGTCGTTTTCGCCTAGTAGCTCGGGGGATTCTGTCTCGCGGGCGGCTGCGGGTGGTGGGTGGTTGCTCGCGCCCACGCGGCGGAGCCGCATATTCACAGGAGCCCCGCGCCCCTAGAGGTGCGTCCGCTGCACGTCACTGAGGGGCGCGGGGAACTGCGCGACCTTCCCCCACGCACCCGCAGCCGCCGCCGACGCAGCCACCGCCCCCTACATCCGGCTCAAGCTAGCCGCCGCGAACAGCACGTCCCTGATCGCCTCCCGGTCGCCCAGCTGACCCGCCTGCCGCCTCCGCCGGAGGCACATGGCCCGCGGCCAGCCGGCAGAACTCCACGCCGTCCAGGGCGACGTGGGCCACCTCGTGCTCGGCGGAGCCCACCGCGCCCGGGGAGTCGAGCGGGATGAGCTCACTCGCCGCCGCCCGAGCCCTCGATCTCCAGCCGCAGGCTGCGCCCGGCTCACCCGCCGTGACCAGGTGCGGGCGGACGCCCGGAGCGGCCAGCCCGGCCCGGCGGCGCGCCGCCAGGACGCCCGGCAGCATCCGGGCCGCGAGGTCGATCATGCGGTTCAGATGGCGCGCGGAGGGCGGCTCGTACGGGTAGTCCACCGCGTCGGCGATGTCCTCCGCGTGCACCCAGCACTCGAACGCCCGGTCCAGCATCGCGTCGTGCAGCGGCAGCTCGAAGTCGCCGTACGACACCGGCATCCGGCCCGCGTCGCCGGTGAACGACACGGTGCGCACGATGCCGTGGCTCTGCTCGCGCCAGGGAGCGCGCACCGCGCGGGTGGGCGGGTAGTGCGAGGCCCGCCAGTACGCCTCGGTGCGGCCGGCCGGCGCGGGGGTGGGCGCCGTGATGTCGCCCAGCGGGTCGTCGAGGCCCAGGGTGACCGCGACCATCCCGTCCACCGTCAGCAGGTGGGCGATGACCCCGGCGACGGTGGTACGGCGGCTCGCGGCCTCGTCGGCCTCGAACCAGCGCAGCCGGACCGGCGCGTGCCACTCGGCGTCGCCGATGTCCTGCAGCAGCGCGTCCAGCCGCGCGGTCTCGGCGTCGTACGGCGTGGCCCACTCGGGTACCGGGATGCGCGGCGGGCGCCGCTCCAGGCACCCGTCCAGGACGCGGGTGCGCAGGGCCGGGTCCAGGTCGAGGCTCTCCGGTCGCTGGAGCAGCGCGACGGCCTCACGCAGCCGCAGCGCCTCCTCGGCGCAGGCGTCGCACTCGCCGAGATGCTCCTCGACGGCCGCGGCCTCCTCGGCCGAGCAGGCGGCCAGCGCCCACGCCCCGAGGAGCGACGTCAACACGTGGTGTCCCAGCGCGACCGCCCCGCCCGGCACCGCGTCGGGCAGCGTCCGCCCGCCGTCCTCGACGGACGCACGGGGCAGCGGTATGCGCGGACCGGGGCCGGACCCGCCGCCTCCGCCGTGGGACGCCGGCTCGTCGGGCCCATCGACCCCACGGTTGGGCGTAGGTCCATCAAGCCCACCAGGCTGACCATCAGGCCCATCAGATCCGCCAGGCCGCCCACCAGGCCCCCCGAGCCCCATCGGCCCCCCGGGCCCCTCCCCGGCCCCCTCGGCGCCCGGGCCGTCGGGAGCCTCGAGGCCCCCGTTGTCGTCGTACGCCCCCTTCATGCCGCACCCCCGCATTCCCGGCGGCGCCCCCGGGGTCTCCGGGGCGCCGGCGTCGCGTGCGGTGAGAGGAGCTGGAGGCCGAGGCGGAGGCGGCGGCGGGCCTCGTCCTCCGTGACACCGAGGTCGGCGGCGGTCTGGCGGTAGTCGCGGCGCTGGAAGTAGGCCAGTTCCAGGGCGGCCCGCAGCGGGGCCGGCATGGACTGGACGATGTAGTCGGCGCGGGCGGCGACCGAGGCGTGGCGCACCTTGCTCTCCAGCTCCTCGGTGGTGCCTGGTCCGCCGCGGGCGAGGGCGGCCGTCTCGGTGGCGCGCAGCCGCTGCACGGCCAGGCGGTGGGTCAGCGTGGCGACCCACGTGCGCAGCGGCCCTGCCGGGGGTCGTAGGCGTCCGGGTGCTCCCAGACGTGCGCGAAGACGTCGCGCGTGATGCGGTCGGCGGCCCGCTCGTCACCGAGCACGCGGTGCGCCAGGCCGTGCACGAGCGAGGCGAACCGGTCGTAGAGCTCGCCCAGGGCGGCGGCCTCCCACGCGCGAGCCGCTGCTGCATCTTGCGGTCCCAGCGCAGTGGTACGTCCCTCTTCGCCATACGGCCCCTTCACCCCCTGTGCGGTCCTCTGCTCGTTCCGTACTCGTGCGTGTTCGTGCGTGCCCGTTCCCTGCCCGGCCGGTCTCCAGCCTGTGGCCACCGTCTCCCCGAATGTAGTCGGCACGTCCGACACCGCACGCCCCTTTGTGCCAATGCGGCCCCCGACGGCCCGCAGGTGGTAAACGCCCCGACGCGCCTCACCTACCCTCTATCGTGCGACCGGATTCGATCGAACAGGATCGAAACCGTCTGAAACAAGCCTCTTCTGACCGGACCCCGTTTCCGGGCGGGCGTTTGCGGGAACGGCCGGTGGGCAGGCGCGCCGCCAAGAAGCGTAAGCATGGCTTCCGTTTCGGGTGATTCCGGACGTTCCGACGAATGAAGGGCATGGTGGTGACGTTCAACGTGATCGGCGGCGAGCAGGGCCAGTGGGCCGTGCTCCAGGTGTCGGGCGAACTGGACCTGGTGACGTCACCGGTGCTGCGGCAGCGCGTGCACGACGAGGTGGCCGAGGGCGGCACAGCCTTGTCCTGGATCTCTCCGAGGTCCTGTTCTGCGACTCCAGCGGCGTCGGCGTGCTCATCGCCTCCCGGCGGCTCATCCGCCCCTGTCAGGGCCGGCTCCGCCTGATACTGCCCGCCCAGGGAGCCGTCGACGGCTCCCACGTCAATCGCGTCCTGGGCGCGCTCGGGGTGCGCCGGCTCTTCGACGTCCACCCCGACCTCGCCTCGGCGACCGGCGACGAACCGCGCCCGCTCTCCGCGTAGATCCCGCCCGGCGGTCGCGCCCGGCGTCGTACGCTCCCAGCGTTGCAGCACGGGGTTGCGCACGAGCGATACGCACCCACCGAAACCGACGACGTGAGGCGGCCGGAGAAGACAATGGTCAACAGCGAGTACGAGCGCAGGATCGCCGCGCGGGTTCGCCACCTTCGACCAGGACGGCAACGGTTACATCGACCGTTCGGACTTCAGCGGAGCGGCCAAGGCGGTGCTCGCCGAGTTCGGCACCGCGGCCCGTTCCGAGAAGGGCCAGGCCCTTTACGGCGGCGCGGAGGCGTTCTGGCAGGGCATGGCCGGCATCGCCGACCGGGACGGCGACCAGCGCATCACCCGCGAGGAGTTCGTGTCCGGAGCGGTCAAGCGGCTGCGGGACAACCCGGACCGGTTCGCCGAGATCGCCCGGCCCTTCCTGCACGCGGCCCTGGACGTCGCCGACACCGAGGGTGACGGAGCCGCCACGGTCGAGGCCGCCGCGCGGGTGCTCACCGCGCTCGGCGTGCCCGGGGACGCCGCCCGGCCGGTCGCCGAGGCGCTCGACGCGGACGGCGACGGGAAGGTGGGGGAGGCGGAGATCGTCCCGGCCTTCGCCCGCTACTTCACCGTGCCCGAGTAGCGCGTCCCCGTGCCGGCGGCCGTCATCGCCTTCCCGAACAGATGTCGCGGATCGTGGCAGGACGGCATCACAGAGCGTTGATACCGGGTTGTGTCCGCCGTGTGACCCGTCACGGCCCGGAGTCGGCGCCACACTCCGGTACCTTGTGTGGGATGCGAGTGGTCCCGAGCGCCAGCCGTGCCGGAGTTGCCCTTGGGGCGGCTCCGGAACCGGCGGTGTGCACCTTGCCTCTGCAGGGTGGAACGGCCGTCGGCCGCCGCCTGTTCGACTCCCGGAACGAGCGTCGCACAGTATGCCGCACGGGTACTCCTTCGCGCTGGAATATGCCCGAAGCGCTTGTTGGGGTGACTGTACGTCAACCATGCTGTCCCACAGGGGATTCACGTTCCGTGATCCCCGACCCGGCCTTTGTTCTGGCCATGCAGAGAATGGCTACGATCGTGGCCCTCATGAGGCGCGAGCCTTTGTGTCCGCCGGTTCGGATGGTGTGAGCGGTGCAGGTGCTTCAAGTGCAGCTGGAGGTCCGGCCCGACCCCTCGGAAGTGGGGCGTGCGCGGCGGTGGGCGCGCTCACCGGCTCGCCGGGGCCGGGATACAGGCCGACGAACCACTCGCCGAGACGCTGGTCCTGCTCGTCTCCGAACTGGTCACCAACGCCGTGGTGCACACCGGCAGTTCCGGCGCCGTAGCTGCGGCTGGTGCTGCCGAGGCGGTGCCGAGGAGGCCGAGGAGGCGACCGTCCGCCTCGAAGTGGACGACGCCAGCGACCGGCCCCGGTGCCCCGCTGTGTGGACGGCGGAGCGACGGGCGGCCGGGGTCTCGCTCTCGTCGACGGCCTCGCCGACCGCTGGGGCTGGAGCCGGGAGGGCACCGGCAAGCGCATCTGGTGCGAACTGGACCGCTGCGCCGGGCGCGAGGACGCCGCGCCGGTCTGCGGAAGCGGGGCGGCGCGGTGGCGTTCGAGGGGTTCGCCTACGAAGTGGTGTAGCGGCCGGCGGCGCGGATGCGCCGGGTGCACGAGCCCTCGCTTCTCCCGGCGGTGATGCGGCAGTGCGCCGGGCATGCTTCCGTGCGCGTCCTGCGCATACGGGGCGTGCGATGAATCCCCTTGCCGGTTGACGGATCGTGACCGTTTCCCACGCTTGTAGGCAACGATTCGCCGCGAGGGGACGACGAGGCCTCGTGACGGAGCCCTCGACGAGCGTGGGTCGTGATTCGGCGGCGGTTCCCCGGGGGCGACGGGACAGGGCGGGAGCGCCGGAGTCGGATGGCGGCGCGCAGTGCCATGCTCGGGGCGGACAGCGTCGCGCCGCCGTTCCGACACGTGCGGGGAACCGGGGGTGCGGGGAACCCGAAGGAGCGCAGTGAAGTTCCCGCTCACCGTCCACAGGCTGTGGACAACTCCGTACGGAAAGTCCGCCGGTACGCGCTCGGGGTGACCCCGAGCGCCGCCTGCAAGTGCTGCCGCATCGACTGGGCCGTGCCGAAGCCGGGCGTCGCGGGCCACCTGGTCGACGGACAGGGTGGTGGACTCCAGCAGGTGCCGGGCCCGTTCGACGCGCTGGCCGGTGAGCCACTGGCCCGGCCGACGCCGACCTCCCCGCGGAAACGGCGGGTGAAGGTGCGTACGGACATCGACTCCTGGGCGGCCATGTCCCGCAACTGGATCGGCTCCTGGAGGCGGCCGAGCGCCCAGGCGCGCGCGCTGGTGGTCGAGGACTGCTGGGGATCGGGCACCGGCCGCTCGATGTACTGCGCCTGCCCGCCGTCGCGGTGCGGCGGCACGACGGTGCGGCGGGCCACTTCGTTGGCGACGGCGGTGCCGTGGTCCCGGCGCACGATGTGCACGCACAGGTCGATCCCGGCCGCGACCCCGGCCGAGGTGAGCACGTCGCCGTCGTCGACGAACAGCACGTCCGGGTCCACCCGCACCTTCGGGAACAGCCGCTGGAAGTGCTCGGCGGACGCCCAGTGCGTGGTCGCCGGCCGGCCGTCGAGGTACCCGGCGGCGGCCAGGACGTAGCCGCCCGTGCAGATCGCGACGAGGCGGGTGCCGGGCCGGACGAGCGCGAGCGCGGCGGCCAGTTCCTCGGTCAGTACGCCCTCCTCGTGCACCGGGCCCAGCTCGTAGGAGGCCGGGACGACGACCGTGTCGGCGGTGGCCAGGGCCTCGGGGCCGTGCTCGACCAGGATCGCGAAGTCGGCGTCGGTGCCGACCGCCCCCGGCGGGCGCACCGAACAGGTGACGACCTCGTACAGCGGGCGCTTCCGCTCGTCCTTGGCGCGCCCGAAGATCCGCTGCGGGATGCCCAGTTCGAAGGGGAGCAGGCCGTCGAGGGCGAGAACGACGACGCGGTGTGCGCGGTACGTACTGATCGGACGTCATGCCCGATCCTAGCGAACACCGTCTTCCGGGCTACTGGATCGGACGGATTGCGCATCGGAAGCTCGGTGACGTGCCCCAGACAACCGACGCCGCAGCATCCGTACACCGGCCGGAGCCCCGCCCGCGCCCGCGCCGCCGTGCCCGGGTGCACCGTGCCTGGTGGGTCGCCGCCGTCACGTTCGTGACGATCATCGGCGCCGCCGCCTTCCGCTCCCTGCCCGGCATCCTCATCGACCCGCTCCACCAGGAGTTCGGCTGGTCGCGCGGCACGATCGGGGCCGCCGTCTCCGTCAACCTCGCGCTCTACGGGCTGACCGCCCGTCGCCGCGGCAAGTGCTGATGGACCGCTTCGGCATCCGGCGCGTGGTCGCCGTCGCCCTGATCGTCATCGCGCTCGGCTCGGGCGCGACGGTGTGGATGGACTCCGCCTGGCAACTGATCCTCTGCTGGGGCCTGCTGGTCGGCCTCGGCTCCGGCTCGATGGCGCTGGCCTCCGCGGCCACCGTCACCAACCGCTGGTTCACCGAGCGGCGCGGACTGGTCACCGGCGTCCTCACCGCCGCCTCGGCCTCCGGGCAGCTGATCTTCCTGCCGCTGTTGTCCTGGATCGTCGAGACGTACGACTGGCGCCCCGCGGCCGTCACCGCCGCCCTGGCCGCCCTCGCCGTCGTCCCCTTCGTCTGGCTCCTCCTGCGCGACCACCCGGCGGACGTGGGCCAGAAGCCCTACGGCGCCCAGGAGTTCGTGCCCAAGCCCGCCCCCGTGCCCGGCGCCGCCCGCCGCGCACTCAAGGTCTCTCCTCCGCCGCCCGCACCGGCCCGTTCTGGCTGCTGGCCGGCACCTGCGCGATCTGCGGCGCCTCGACCAACGGCCTGATCCAGACCCACTTCATCCCCGCCGCCCACGACCACCACATGCCGCTGACGACCGCCGCGTTGCTGCTCGCCGTGATCGGCGTGTTCGACGTGGTCGGCACCATCGCCTCCGGCTGGTTCACCGACCGCTTCGAACCGCGCCGCCTGCTCGCCGTCTACTACGCCCTGCGCGGCCCGTCTCCTCCTCTTCCTCCCCTCCTCCTCGCGCCCAGCGTCCATCCCCCGATGATCTTCTTCATCGTCTTCTACGGCCTCGACTGGGTCGCCACCGTCCCGCCCACCCTGGCCCTGTGCCGCGAGCACTACGGCGACGACAGCGCGATCGTCTTCGGCTGGGTCCTCGCCTCCCACCAGGTCGGCGCCGCCCTCGTCGCCTTCCTCGGCGGCGTCGCCCGCGACGCCTTCGGCTCCTACGACGTGGTCTGGATCGCCTCCGGCGCCCTGTGTAGCGGCGGCGGCGCTGATGGCACTGGTGATCCGACGCCGCCCGGCACCGGTGACCGCCCTGTCGTGACCGGACCGTAGGCTGCCCCGCATGGGATGGGGGACGGCGGGGCTGACCTGGCCGAACGACGAGTGGAACCGGGCGGCGGCGCTGTGCGCGGGGCAGTTGCCGGCGGCGTGGCTGGTGTGGTGGTTCGCCGTGGTGGCGGGAGGTGACGACTACGGCCGCGGCTACAGCGGCTCGTTCGCCATCGCCTGCGTGCTGTTGGCCGCGCCGCTGATCCTCCGCGTTCCTCGGCGTACTCCACGCCACCGCGCAGATCATGCCGGCGGCGACGCTCGCCCGCCTCGCGTCGCGTCGCACCGCCGGTCCCGAGTGGCCCTGGCAACTGGCGAGTTCCGTCGCGGTCGGCGTGGCCTGGTCGGCCCTGACGGCCGCGCTGTGGGACTTGCCTCTCACCGCCACCCTTCCGTGGTTCGCCGGCGTGGGCGTACTGCCGGTCCTCGGCCTCGCGTATCTGCGCGGGCGGGAGCGGGAGTGGGGGCCATGGGGCGTCTGGTTCCGCTCGGCGGGGCGCGTCGGTGGTCCTGCTGGTCGTCGGCGGCGTGGCGGGGAGCGCCCTGGCCGGCGACTACGAGCCGCCGGTGCTCTCCGCCGGACAGCTCGCCGGGGACTGGCGCGGTGACGACGGGGCGGGCGCTGCGGCTGGAGCCGGACGGCCGGGCCGAGCTGACCCGGCTGCCCGCCACCCGTGCGGACGGCGGAGCCGGCGACTTCACGGTGTGCGACGGCACCGGTGAGTGGATGCTGGACCGGGACGGCCGCCTCCACATGTCGGACCGCGACGGCGTCCTCGTAGCGCCTCGACGGCGGATGCGGGCAGGAGACGTACTGGACGATCGGCGGCACCGAGCGGGACCCCGAGTTGTTCGTGCTGTTCGGCGACCCGGACGCCGGGGACCTGCGCATCCTGGCCCGGGCCTGACCGCGTGCCGGCCGCCCCTCAGCCCGGCCGCCCCTCAGCCCGGCCGCCCCTCAGCCCGGCAGCCGCGAGACACGGCCCGCGTCCCTCCCTCCGTCCCTCTTCGCCACCGCCCTCGCGATCCGCGCCGCGTCCAGCGCCAGTTCGCGGAGCATGCCGCTGATCGGGTTGGTGAAGCCGGTGAAGTACAGGCCGGGGGCGTCGTCGGGGAGTGGGCGCCCCCGCACGGCCGGTCTGCCGCGGGCGTCGAGCACGCCGAGGTGGCCGACCAGTCCTCCAGGCCCCGGAGGTATCCGGTGGCGGCGAGCACGGAGTCCGGCGCGACGCGGGTGCCGTCGGCGAGGATCACCTTGCCGTCCTCGAAGCCGTCGACGGCGGCCACGATCTCCACCCGGCCGCCGCGCACCGCGTCGATCAGGCCGACGTCCTGCACCGGGACGGCGCCCTCGGCGACCCGGGTGAGGAGGCCGGTGTCCGGGCGGGGCAGCCCGTGCGCCGACAGGTCGGGCGTGCTGATCCCGGCCAGCGGCCGGGCGAGCCGGTCCACGAGGCGGGTCGGCAGCCGCCGTACGAGGACGCCGTTGTACTGGGCGGGCCAGCCGGCGATGGAGCGGCGGACGATGTGGGGCGCGGTGCGCACGGACAGCCGGACCCGGGCGGCCCCGCCCTCCACCAGGTCCACGGCGATCTCGGCGCCGGTGTTGCCGACGCCGACGACCAGGACGTCACGGCCGGCGTACGGGGCCGCGTTCCGGTACTCGGCGGCGTGCCGGAGCTCGCCGGTGTAGGTGTCCCGGCCGGGCCAGTCCGGCAGGCGCGGGGTGTGGTTGTAGCCGGTGGCGACCACGACCGCGGCGCCGGTCAGCTCGCGGCCGCCCGAGGCGTGCAGCAGCCAGCCGGCGCCGTCGGGCGCGGGCTCGACGCGGAAGACCTCGACGCCGGTGACGATCTCCAGCTTGTGGTGTTGGGCGTACTTCTCCAGGTACCGCACCACGTCGTCCCGGGCCACCCACCGACCGAAGTGGCGCGGCATCGGCAGACCGGGCAGCGCCGAGAGGCGGCGGGTGGTGTGCAGGCGCAGCCGGTCGTAGTGGTGCCGCCAGGAGGCGCCGACGTGGTCGGCCCGCTCCAGGACGACGGCCCGCAGACCCCGCGCGCGCAGCGCGTGGGCGACGGCGAGGCCTCCGGGGCCCGCGCCGATGACGTACACGGGGCGGTCCGCGGGGTGTGCGGGCTGCGGTTCAGCGGACGCTGTGGAGTCGGCCATGCCGCGAGCGTAATCACGCTCTCGCTTGATGGGTCTCGGTCAAGAGCGGAATCGGTTGCGGATCGGTCACGATCACCGTCGGCGGTCGGATTGAATGGCTCGATGGCCCACACACGCATGCAGACCCTCGCGCCCTCTCTCACCGAACCTCGCGGACACGGCCTCCACCTCCGGTCCTGGGACGCCGGCTCCGACGCCGACGCCGAGACGTGGCTGCGCGGCTGCCTGGACCCGGAGTTCCAGCGCTGGAACACACCGCTCAGGCCGTGGACGGACCTCGCCGGCGCCCGTGAGTCGCTGCGCGCCCGCGCCCGGGACGCCGGGCAGGGCAGGTCCGCGTCGTTCCGGATCACGGACGAGGCGAGCGGCACGGTGCTGGGCCACATCGGCGTCAACGAGATCAACCTGCCGCTGAAGCTGGCACGGGTCGGCTACTGGGTGCTCCCCGAGGCCCGCGGCCGGGGGTCGCCACCCGAGCCCTGCTCCTCGCGTCGCGCTGGGCCTTCGCGGAACTCGGCCTGTACCGCCTGGAACTGGGGCACGCGGTCGGCCACGACGCCTCCTGTGGGATCGCCGAACGCTGCGGCTACGCCTACGAGGGCACGATGCGCGGGGCGATGTTCGAGGCCGGCCGGCACGACACGTTCCGCGACGCGCATCTGCACGCGCGGCTGGGGACGGACCCAGAGCCGTCGCCGCCCGCCGCCCGGTGACCGTCGTTCACGGCCACAGCAGCCGCGTGCTCCAGCCGCCTTCCTCCGTCCGCCGGTAGGCCAGCCGTACGTGGCGGCGGCGGGCGTCCCCCTGGAAGAACTCCACCTCGTCGGGGAGCAGCCGGTACAGCGTCCAGGACGGGACGGGCGCGTCCGGCTCCCGGCCGGCCCGCTCCCCAGGCAGCCCTCGGAGGCGCGGGCCAGCTCGTCCGGCGAGTCCAGGTCGGCGCTCTGCCGTCCGGTGAGGGCGGCGGCCAGGGCGCCCGTCGACCGCGCGTGCAGGTCGGCGTGCGCCACGTCGGGGGGGGGCGACGGTGACCGGGCCGCGCAGGCGCACCTGGCGGCCCAGCACCGGCCAGTAGAAGACGAGCGCGGCGTACGGGCGGGCGACGAGGTGGCGGCCCTTGCGGCTGTCGGCGTGCGTGGCGAAGGACCAGCCGTCCGCGTCCGCACCGTGCAGCATCACGACGCGTACGTCCGGCAGGCCCTCCGCGTCCGCCGTCGCCAGCGAGACGGTGTGCGGCTCGCTCTGGCCGGCCGCCACCGCCTCGGCGAACCACGCCGGAACAGGGCAGGGGATCGCCGGGCGCGGTGGCCGGTCGAAGGGCGGCAGTTCGGTGACCGCGGATCCACACCCGCAGCGACCTCAGCGACTCGTGAAGATCGGTTCCCCATGCCCCGATTGTCACGGGTGCCGGGCCCCGATCACACCGAGCCGAGGTCGGACGAGACCCAGCGCTCGAGCCGCATGCGGACGATGACCTGCTCGCCGTGGTTCGCGGAGGCGAAGGCGACGTACCCGTCGACCTTCTCGGCGGGGAGGTAGCGGGCGGTGATCTCCCGCAGGTCGTCCTCGGTGGCGGTGACCGTCTCGACGACCGGTCCTCCACCGACACGTAACGGATGCAGGGCTCCAGCCGGTCGACCATCAGGGAGAACCGGCCCGCCGCCTTGATCAGCTCGTTCTTGCGGCTGTCGAGGCCGGTCATGATCCATACGTCGCCGCCGGGCTCGTACTGGTACGAGAGCGGCACGGTCAGCGGGCGCGGCGCCCGCCCCCGCGTCGACCGCGAGCGCCGCGATGTGGGCTCGGCCAGGAACTTCACGCTCTTCGCGGGTCAGGGCCATTCGGTCTCCTCCAGCGAGGTACGGACGTCGTTGCCTTGGCTCAACACCGGCCGGGCACAAGGCTGTTCCCCGTCCGGCAGACTCCCCGCCGGACGTCCGTCAGGACTCGCCAGCCGCTGCACCAACAGGAACGCCCCGATGCCCAGCATCGCGGCGCCCGACGTACGGTGACCGCGCGGCGCGCGCGCCGGGCGCGCGCCCAGGACGGCACGGGCGGCGACACCGACCGTGAGGTAGACGGCGGCACAGCACGCCATGTGCAGCAGTCCCAGGACGACAGTCTGCACGGGCACCGGCAGGTGCACCCCGGGTGACCAGGAACTGCGGCAGCACGGACAGGTAGAGCAGCAGGCCCTTGGGGTTGAGCCCGCTGATCGTGGCACCGCGCAGGAACACCCGGCCCGGGAGCCGCCCTCCGCGGGCGGCCGGGCCGTCCTGCGCGGCCGCCCCCGGAGTGCCGGGCCGGCGCAGCACCGACCACCCGGGCCACACCAGGTACGCCGCCCCCGCCACCGTCAGCACCGTGAGCAGACCCGGCGACCCGGCCACCAGCACCGCCAGCCCGGCCGCCGCCAGCAGGGTGTGCAGCGCGTACCCGGCGACCAGGCCGCCCACCGCCCACGTCACCGACCGGTCGCGCAGCCCGGCCGTGATGGCGTACGCCCAGTCCGCGCCCGGCACGCACACCAGCAGGAGGTCCAGGGCGAGGAAGGAGATGAGGAGTCCCGAGTCCATGCCGGGAAGATTAGGCGCATACGTCCCGAAGGTGTTCCCGAAGTTTCCCCCTGTGAGGGCCTGCAGTGGAAGAATCTGCCCCATGGACGACATGGACCGGAAGATTCTTGCCGAGCTGCAGCAGGACGGGCGGCTGACCGTGACCGAGTTGGCCGCGCGGGTGCGGCTGAGCGTCTCACCGTGTCACCGGCGGCTGCGCGAGCTGGAGCGGTCGGGTGCGATCGGCGGCTACCGGGCGGTGGTGGACCCGGCCGCCGTGGGAACTTACCGAGGCGCTGGTCTTCGTGTCGATGCGGCAGGAGGACCGGGACACAGTCTTGCCGAGTTCGAGCGGGCGGTCAGCAAGTGGCGGAGGTGGTGGAGGCGCAGCGGCTGTTCGAGGGAGCCGGACTACCTGCCGCGTGGTCGCCGCCGACCTGGCGGCCTACCAGCGGCTCTACGACGAGCGGCTCGCCACCCTGCCCGGGGTGAGCGGCTGACGTCGACGCTGGTGATGAAGCACGTGGTGCAGGACCGGCGCTGCCGGCGTAGCGCGGCGCGCGCGGCCCGGATGACAGGCTGCCGGGCGTACCGCTACTTGGTGGGCTTCTTGCCGGTGACGCCCAGGTACATCAACAGGGCGAGGTTCGGCTTGAGTTCGGCCTGCTTGACGCCCCAGGAGGAGAATCCTTTCTGGTGCGACGCGGCGGCCGCGAGCATGACGACCAGCGAACCGGAGATCGCCGCTGGGTTCACGTCCTTGTCGACCTTGCCCTTGGCCTGCAGTTCGGCGACGGAGTCCGCGAGGGAGGAGTTCACCGGAGTTCAGGATCTTCATCCGGATCTTGGAGAACCGCTTGTCGCCCTCCGCCGCGCCCAGGTCGATCACCCGGAGAATCGCGTCGTTCTTCCGCCAGAACTCAGGAATCCGTCGACGAGTTCCTGCGCCGTCTGCCAGCCGGCCTTGCCGACCCAGGAACGGCCCGCCGTCAGCTCGGCCAACCCGGTGCTCTCGGCGGCCATTTGCTCAGCGATCTCCAGGACGGCGCCCTCGACGTCCGGGAAGTACTGGTAGAAGGTCGCGGGCGACGTGCCGGCCTTGCGGGCGACATCGATGACTTTGACATCGCGATAGGGGAGGAGCTGAGCATTTCGCTGAGGCAGTCGAGCAGTTTCTGCCTGGTCGCCTGCCCACGTCGACCGGCCACGCGGCCGTCGACGGTACGCACTTGTCCTGTCATGCCGTCAGCTTACCGACGGGTGATCCGAGCGCGATTCGGCCGACTGCAAATGGGGTGCGCGAGCGCCGAGAGGCTGGTGTGCCTGGTCTGCGCGGTGCGGGCGGCGCGGTTACTTTGACGGCATGGCCGAAAACGGGGCATCAGCGAAGCGGACGTCCGGCGACCCGGGCGAGGTGTCCGCACACCCGGAAGGCGTTCCCCTGCTGGGTGGACGCACACCTCTCCGACGTGGCGGCGGGCAAGCGGTTCTACGGCGAGCTCTTCGGCTGGACCTTCGAGGAGCAGGCCGACGCGGCGGCGGGGCGAGTGGGTGTGGGCGCGGCTGGACGGCGAGCCCGTCGCGGCCCTGGTCCGCAAGACGGACGGCCGGATGCCCACCGTGTGGTCCGTGTACTTCCACACCCCGGACGCGGCGGCACTGGCCGAGCGGATCCGGGCGGGCGGCGGGCAGGTCGTCACCCCGCCCCCACCCGGTCGGCGGCCTGGGCACCACCGCGCTCGCCGCCGATCCCGACGGAGCGGTCTTCGCCCTCTGGCAGCCGGCCGGCCACCCCGGCTTCGGGCGCCGGCACGAGCCCGGCACCTTCACCTGGACCGAGCTGTACACCCGGGACACCGAGGCCGCCAACACCTTCTACGGCGACCTCTTCCACGACGCCCTCTTCGGCCCGGACGCCGCCCCCGACTTCGGCCGCGCCCCGGTCTCCGCCGTCTTCCCCCGCCCAGATGCCGCCGCACTTCCTCGTCCACTTCCTGGTCGGGGGACGTCGAGGCCGCGCTCGGTGCGGTGGCCCGGCTCGGCGGGCGGGTACGGGTTCCGCCGTTCGAGACGTCGTACGGCGGGGTGGCCGTGGTCTCGGACGACCAGGGGGCGTCGTTCGCGCTGCTGCAACGCTGAACGGGCCCGCGGGACCGTGACCCTATGCCCGGGATCAGGTGAGACACCCCGATTGTCCCCCAGGTTCGCCACCAGCGCCTCGGACAGGAAGAATCGGGGTGCGTGGCGCCACGGAGGTGCGGTGGTGAGACGCTGCACTTCGGTCGCGTACATATGTGGGTGGCGCGGCCCGTACGGGAGGTGGCAGGCAAGTGGTGGATCAGCTGACGCAGCACGATCCGCGGCGGATCGGGCCGTTCGAGGTGCTGGGCCGGCTCGGCGCCGGCGGCATGGGGCTGGTCTATCTCGCGCGCTCGGCGTCCGGCCGGCGCGTGGCGATCAAGACGGTCCGCACGGAGCTGGCGGAGGACCAGCTGTTCCGCGTCCGCTTCACGCGCGAGGTGGAGGCGGCCCGCGCGGTCTCCGGCTTCTACACGGCGGCGGTGGTCGACGCCGACCCCACGCGGCGGTCCCGTGGCTGGCCACGGCCTACGTCCCCGCACCCTCCCTCGAGGAGATAGTGAACGAGTGCGGGCCGCTGCCGGCCCAGGCGGTGCGCTGGCTGGCGGCGGGCGTGGCGGAGGCGCTCCAGTCGATCCACGGCGCCGGACTCGTCCACCGCGACCTCAAGCCCTCCAACGTCCTCGTCGTCGAGGACGGCCCCAGGTGATCGACTTCGGCATCGCGTCCGGCGTCTCGAACACCCGTCTGACGATGACGAACGTCGCCGTCGGCACCCCCGCCTACATGTCCCCGGAGCAGGCGAAGGACTCCCGCAGCGTCACCGGCGCGAGCGACGTGTTCTCGCTCGGCTCCATGCTGGTCTTCGCCGCCACCGGGCACCCGCCGTTCCACGGTGCCAACCCGGTCGAGACGGTCTTCATGCTGCTGCGCGAGGGCCCGGACCTGGAAGGGCTCCCGGACGAGCTGCGCCCGCTCATCGAGTCCTGCATGCAGATGGAGGCGACCGGCCACCCTAACCCCGCCGACCTCCAGGCCCAGCTCGCCCCGCACCTGTTCGGCTCCGGCTCCGACGACAGCGGTACGGCGTCGGCGTGGCTGCCCGAGCGGGCGGTGGGCCTGATCGAGGGCCGCCGCAACGGGCGCCCCCGGTCAAGCCCGGCGCGACGGCCGGCGGCGCGGCGGTGGCCCGGCCGGCGGTCGCCCCGCCGTGCCCGCGCCCGTGCTGCCGCCCCCGCCCTCGCACGACCCCGTCGTACCGGCGCCGCCCGTGCACGGGCCGCCGGTGCCCGCCTGTCGGCGCCCCGACTCCGGCCCGGTCCGGCTGGCCGGCGGCTCGGTGCCCATCGGCCCCGGCCCGCGCGTCGCCGACATGCGCTCGCGGCGGTCGCCGCACCCCGCCGGAGTCCGCCCTCGCCGCGTCCTGGTCCCGCCCGCGCCCCGGCGTCAACGGCGCCGACCCCGCCGTACCGGCGGCGGCCCCGCCCGCCCCCACCGCGCCTCCCGAGGCGTCACCGGCGGGCTGGCGCCCCTGGCGCTTCCGCATGTCCAACGACGTCTGGGGCACACCGTCCGTCGCCGGGGACCTCGTCTACGTCACCTCCTTCGAGGTGCACGCCCTGGACGTGGCCACCGGGCGCCGCCGCTTCAAGACCCGGGACGTCGCCTGGTCGATGGCGGTCGCGGACGGCCGTATCCACGCCTCCGACGGCCCGACCCTCTTCGCCCTGGACGCCCGCGAGGGCGCCGACCTGTGGCGCCTGCAGACGGACGCCTGGGTGTACTCGCTGCAGGCGTCCCGCGCACCGTGGTCACCGCCACCCGCGGCGGCGGCGTCCAGGGCTGGGAGGCCTCGGGCGGCCAGAAGCTGTGGGAGATCACCGGCGCCCAGACCGACTTCGAGTCACCGGAGGCGGGCGCGGCCCTGCACGACGGCACGGTGTACGTCTGGCAGGACGCCCGGCTGCGCGCCCTGGACGCGCGGACCGGCGACGAGCGCTGGTCGTACCCGATCGGTGACGCCGCCTCCTGCGGCGGGGTACCGGTCCGCGTCGCCCAGGCACCCGACGGATACGTCTACGTCTGTGCCGGCACCCGGGCCCTCGCCCTGGAGGTCACCACCGGCCACGTCCGCTGGCACTTCGAGGCCCCGGCGGTCTTCCTCGCCCCGCCCACCTTCGTGCCGGGCCCGCGGTGACCGGCGGCGGCGTCTACCTGGCCGACTACCTCGGCACGGTCTACGCCCTCGACGCCACCGACGGCCGCGACCGCTGGCGCATCGCCACGGAGGCCCGCTCCTCGACCGACCCGGTCCTGGTGGCCGCCGGCCACGTCCACGTGGGCAGCGGCAAGGGGCTCCTACACCCTGGACGCGGTCACCGGCACTCCCAAGTGGCGCTTCCAGGCGGGCGGCGACATCGTGGGCGCACCGCGCGGTGGCCGAGGGCCGCATCCACTTCGGCTCGACCGACCACCTGCTCTACACCCTCAAGGCCGACGACGGCCGCCTCCGCTGGAAGCTGGCGACCGGCGGCGAGATCACCGGCTCCCCGGTCGTCCGCGACGGCATCGTGTACGCGTGCAGCAAGGACCGCTGCGTGTACGCGCTGGACGCGGAGAAGGGCACCGGGACGGCCCGCACCACCTGAGTCCGGACCGCGCGCACACCGGCCGCGGCCCGGACACACGTCGGCGCGGCGGCTCCCTCCGCGCCGCCGCGGCCGATCCCCGTATGGGAAGAAAGGTCTACTTGCCGTCGCCGTCCAGGTCCAGGGCGGGCGGGGCCGGCATGGCGTTGTCCATCGTCGTGATGGTGCCCTGGGCAGGCCCGCTGGGCATGGCGTTGTCGAGCGTGGTGACGGTCTCGTCGTTCGCCGGCGGCGTGGGCATAGCGTTGTCCTGCGGGGTGATCTCCGCGTCCGTCTTCCTGTCGCTCATGTCATCAGTCCTTTGCTGCGGTGTCGGCGAGTGAGCAACGCCCGTCCGGTAGCTCCCCGTGGGGCCGCCGGACGGGCGTTCGAGCCGCACGATACTTCCCGGGCTCCCGGCCACCCCGCCTGCCCCCGATGCGACGGTGTGACAGGAACGACAGTGCCCGAGGGCGATAAACGAATGCTGAACGCCCCACCCGCAGGCCCCGCCCGCACGCCCGCGGGGGCGGTTCAGGCGGCCGTCGGCGGCGAGAGGAGTGCCCGCACCTCGTCCGCCTGCGGCGCGCCGCACTGCTGGAGCAGGTTGAGGGGCCTCCTGCCAGCACGCCTTCGCCCTGTCCACCTGCCCGAGTGCGGACAGGGAACGTCCCAGCAGCGTCAGGACGTTGCCCCGCATCCGGTCGCCACCGATGCATCCCAGCGCCAGCGCCTGCTCCGAGTGCTGGGCCGCCTGCGCAGGCCGGCGGGCGGCCAGGTGCACCTCGGCGATGCGGAAGTTGGTCGTTCCCTGCCACAGGCGCTGCCGGTGGGCCTCGAAGATGCACAGGGCGTCGGAGAACTGCTGGAGCGCCTCGCCGTGGCGGCCGGCCGCGGTCAGCGCGATGCCCAGCGTGAAGTGCCCGTTGGCGAGACGCATGGTCCGGCCGATGTCGAGCTGTGCGGTCAGTCCGGCGGTGCGCGATGGCCACCGCCTTCTCGGTGTTGCCCATACCCAGGTGTGCGCGGGAGAGGTTGCACAGGCTGAGCGCTTCGCCGGCCCGGTTGTCGGCTGCCCGGTACCCGTCGATGGCCTGCTCCAGGAAGGCCCGTCCGTCCGCGTACCGGCCCTGGTGCAGCGAGATGAGCCCCCGGTCGTTGGCGACCCAGCTCACGGCGGTCGCGTCCCGCGCGGACTCCGCCAGCGTCATGGCCGACTCCGCCTGTTCGGCGGCCTGCTGGATGCGGCCGGAGACCAGCAGGACGTTGGTGAGGGTGGTCCGGGCCCGGCCCTGCGCGCGTGCGTCCCCGGCGTCCTCGGTGGCGTCGCGCATCGCGCGTGCCGTCGTCTCGTACTGGTGGGAGTTGGCACCGGACTCCGTCAGGTCCTTGGCCGCCCACAGCAGGTCCACCGCCCGCCGCAGCCTGGCCGTTCCGGCGCACTGCCGCACGCACGCGAGCAGCGGCGCCGCCTCGCTGTACAGCCAGTCCAGCGCCGCCGAACCGTCGTCGAACGTGAGCCCCGGGTACTCCGTCGGCTCCAGGCCGTCCACCAGCCGGTCCCCGGGCCGCTCGATCGCGTAGACCGCCGCCGCCGTGGCCAGATAGAAGTCCAGCAGCCGCGACAGCGCCGCCCCCCGCTCGCTCGGCGGATGCTCGTCCCGCTCCGCGCACGCACGCGCGTAGAGGCGGACCAGGTCGTGGAACCGGTACCGGCCCGGTGCCGCCGATTCGAGCAGCGACGTGTCCACCAGGGACTCCAGGAGGTCCTCGGTGTCCTCCGCCGGGAGGTCCAGTACGGCCGCTGCCGCAGCGAGGGGAGATGTCCGGGCCGTCCGCGAGCCCCAGCAGCCGGAAGGCGCGGGCCTGGGCCGGTTCCAGTTGGCCGTAGCCCAGTTCGAAGGTGGCCTTGACGGCCAGGTCGCCGGCCTGGAGTTCGTCCAGGCGGCGTCGCTCGTCCGCCAGCTTGGCCGCCAGCACCGACACCGTCCACGTGCGCCGGGCGGCCAGCCGCGACGCCGCGATGCGGATCGCCAGCGGCAGGAAGCCGCACGCCCCGACCACGTCCAGCGCCGCCTCCCGCTCCGAGGCAACCCGCTCCGCGCCGACGATCTTCGTGAAGAGGGCCAGCGCCTCCTCCGGGGACATCACGTCCAGGTCGATCAGATGCGCCCCCGCGAGGCTCCACCATCCGCACCCGCGACGTCACCAGCGCCGCGCAGCCGTCCGTACCGGGCAGCAGCGGGCGCACCTGTGCGGCGTCCCGGGCGTTGTCGAGGAGGACGAGGACGCGGCGGCCGTCCAGGACGGAGCGGTACAGGGCGGCCCGCTCCTCCAGGGAGTCCGGTACGGCCGAGTCGGCCGTACCCAGGGCACGCAGGAAGGAGCCCAGTACCGTCTCCGGTTCCGCCGCCCGCGCGCCCGCACCCTGGAGGTCGACGTACAACTGCCCGTCGGGGAAGGCGGCCCGCGCCTGGTGGGCGACGTGCACCGCCAGGGTCGTCTTGCCGACGCCGCCGATGCCGGCCAGCGCGGAGACCGCCATCACGCGGCCCGTGTTCCCCTCGCCGGAGGCGGAGGACAGTACGTGGCTCAGCTCGCGGACGAAGGACGCCCGGCCGGTGAAGTCCGAGACCGAGGCGGGGAGCTGGGCCGGGCGGACCGGGGTCACCACCGTCTCCGCGGCCGGTGCCGACGGCTCGGCCAGGCCCGGGTCGGCCCGGAGGATGCGCTGCTGGAGTTCCCGGAGGCCGGGGCGCGGGTCGACGCCCAGTTCGTCGGCGAGCAGGCGCCGCGTGTCGGCGTAGACGGCGAGGGCCTCGGCCTGGCGTCCGCTGCGGTAGAGGGCCAGCATCAGCAGTTCGCGCAGGCGTTCGCGCAGGGGTGCGCCGCCGTGAGGGCCGTGAGCTCCGAGACCGCCTCGGCGTGGCAGCCCTGCTCCAGATCCATGTCGAGGCAGCTCTCGAGCAGTTGGAGCCGCCACTCCTCCAGGCGGACGCGTTGCGCCTCCGCGTAGGGGCCCGGGACGCCCGCCAGCACCTCGCCGTCCCACCGCGCCAGCGCGCGGCGCAGCAGATCACGGGCATGGCACAGGTTCCCGGCGGCCCGCGCCTTCTCCGCCTCGGCGGCCAGGTCCTGGACGGCGGCCAGGTCCAGCGCCCCCTCGCCCAGGCCCCGCACGGCGTACCCGCCCGACTCGCTCACCAGGACCCCGGGGTCCAGCACCTTACGCAGCCGGGACGCGTACGTGCGCAGCGCCGCCAGCGCCTGCGACGGAGGTTCCTCGCCCCACAGGGCGTCGATCAGTTCGGCGGCCGTGGCCGTACGGCCCCTCGCGGAGCAGCAGTGCGGCCAGCAGGGCGCGCTGCTGCGGGGAGCCGGTGGCCAGCGGTTCCTCGCCGCGCCAGGCGCGTACGGGTCCGAGCACCCCGAAACGCAGCGCCGTCGACTCGTCCGGTTCCGCCGGGGACCCGGGACGCCGCTGCTCCGGTACCCGCGGTACACCGTCCATGCAGTCCCCCTAGACATCCTGAGCAACTACGTCAGTTTGCCTTGTTCATGCCGACCTCGTCAGCCGTGGGAGACGCCGATCACAGGTCCCTCACCTGCTCCCTCACCCCTCCAGGTCCACCCGCACCGTCAGCAGCCCCGTCCCGACCCCCATGGCCCGCACCGCGAGGCTGTTGAAGCGGGGGAGGCAGCCGCAGGCGCGCGATCGGGTCGTCGTCGGGGACGAGGTGGGCCGTCCCCGGTGCCCAGCTACCCCGGATCCGTACCCGTACCCGCGGGTCGGCCCGGATGTTGCGGACGTACTGGGACCGCTCGCCGAACTCCGACACCAGCCAGAAGGAGTCGCCCACGCGGCGCCCGCCGACCGGCGTGCGGCGGGGGAGGCCGGAGGCGCGGCCGGTGGTCTCCAGCAGGGTCTGGGTCGGCAGGCGGCGCAGGACGGCGTTGAGGCGGCGCTGGACGGCGGTGACGGCCCGGTACTTCTTCTCGGCGTAGGGCGGCTTCTGGGCGTGGGGCGGATTCCCGGCGTTGGACGACTTCGACATCGTTCGTTCACGCTCCCGTCTCGTGTGCCTTCATCTGACCTCAACTCGGTGCACGGATACGCATTGTTCACCTGTGCCGCCTTTTTCGGCCGCGCTAGATACGCGGTGTGCATATAGTGATCGCGTGACTGCGGCCAGTAAGGTTCGCCGGTTCTCCGGCGGTGTGTACGACCTCGGGCTCCACGTGGTGTGGTGCCCGAAGTACCGCCGCCCGGTCCTCGGCGGCCGGGTCGCGGAACGCCTGGACGAACTGATCCGGCAGAAGGCCGACGAGCGTGGGTGGGAGATCATCGCCCTTGAGGTGATGCCCGACCACGTGCACTTGTTCGTCAAGCACGACCCGAAGTCGTCGGCCTCGTACGTGGCGAACCAGTTCAAGGGCTTCGCCTCCCGTGTGCTGCGCTCGGAGTTCCCGCACCTGAAGTCGCGGATGCCCACGCTGTGGTCGTCGTCGTACTTCGCCGCCTCGGTCGGCGCCGTGTCAGCGGCGACGGTGGAGCAGTACATCAACACGCAGTGGGAACGCCCCGGCAAGAAGGAGGCCCAGTCTTGATACGGGCCTACAAGTTTCTGCTCCGCCCCACCGTCCGTCAGGAGCAGGCACTCCGGGAGATGCTGCGGGATCACTGCTCGCTCTACAACGCCGCCTTGCAGGAACGCCGCGACGCTTACCGGCACAGCTCGAAGACCACGATCCAGTACGGGCAGCAGTCCGCCCAACTCAAAGAGATCAGGTCGTTCGACCCTGAGCGGCAGGGTCGCTGGTCGTTCAGTTCGCAGCAGGCGACGTTGCGTCGGCTGAACAAGGCGTTCACGGCGTTCTACCGCCGCATCAAGGCGGGCCAGGCCCCCGGATACCCGAGGTTCAAGGGTGCCGGGCACTTCGACACGGCGGAGTTCCCAAAGGACGGTGACGGCTGCCGCTGGAACAGTACGCCGCACATCACCCAGACCCGCGTACGCCTGCAAGGCGTCGGGCACGTCCGCGTGCACCAGCACCGGCCCGTGCGTGGCCGGGTCAAGACGATCTCGGTGAAGCGCGAAGGGCACCGCTGGTACGTCGTACTCGCCTGCGACGAGGTATCCGCCGAGCCGCTGCCCGCGACGGGCAGCATCGTCGGTATCGACATGGGCACCGTGCACTTCTTCACCGACTCCAACGGGAACCACGAGCCCAACCCGCGCTTCCTGGCGTCGATGGCCGACGGGCTGACCGCCGCGCAGCAGCACCTTTCGACGTTCCCCAAGCGCACCCGCCAACGTACGAAAAAAGCATCGGGCAGCTGCCCGGAAGGCCGCCAAGCTGCACGCCAAGATCCGGCGCCAGCGTCTCGACCACCACCACAAGACCGCTCTGGCGCTGGTCCGCGAGCATGACGTGATCGGACACGAAGTACTGAACACGGCCGGGATGACCAAGGCCCCGGCGCCCAAGCCCGACCCCGGGCAGACCGGCGGCTTCCTGCCGAACGGGGCCGCCGCGAAGGCCGGGCTGAACAAGAACATCCTTGATGCGGGTTGGGGACAGTTCCTCGGAATCCTGGCGCAGAAGGCTGAGAGTGCCGCTCGCCGCGTGATCCCGGTGGACGCCCGCAACACCTCCCGCACGTGCCCCACCACGACCGGCGGATGCGGACACGTGAGCGGGGAAAACCGCGTGACCCAAGCGAAGTTCGAGTGCGTCGCCTGCGGCCTGGTGGACAATGCCGACCGCGTAGGCGCGCTGAACGTGCTGCACAGGGCCGGGCTGGTCCTCTGCGACAGTGCTTAGCCACCGCCGTAGGAAGCCCGCGCGTTCACGCGTGGGTGGAGTCACGTTCCCCGGAAAACCTCAGAGTCAGAGGGAGTATTTGGGCAGGGCCAAGAGACGGGTGGTGCGGTCGTGCGGGTCGTGACCTGGAATCTGTGGTGGCGGTTCGGGCCGTGGGCCGACCGGCAGAAGGCGATCCTCGCCGTGCTGGCGGAGTTGCGGCCCGATGTGGTGGGGCTCCAGGAGGTGTGGGCCGCCGACGACGGCGGAAACCTCGCCGAGTGGCTGGCCGGTGAACTCGGGCTGCACTGCGCCTGGGCCGCCTCCGAGGCCCCCGAGCGGTGGCAGCGGCGGATCGGGGACGACACGGTCGGCATCGGCACCGCGGTGCTCAGCCGCTGGCCCGTGGTGGAGCGGACCGCGCTGCGCCTGCCCGCCCCCGAGGAACTCGACGACGGACGCCTCGCGCTGTACGCCCGCCTGGACGCGCCCGGCCACCCGGTGCCGTTCTTCACCGCCCATCTGAACTCGGGCGGCAACGCCTCGGCGGTGCGCCGCGAACAGGCGGCAGCCCTCGCGGAGTTCGTCGCCGCCCACCGCCACGGCACCGCCTTCCCGCCCGTCGTCACCGGGGACTTCAACGCCACCCCCGACTCCGCCGAGGTCCGCCTCCTCACCCGTCCGGCGCCCGCCGCCCCCGGGCGGGCCGCCCCTGCTCGACGCCTGGGACTATGCCGACCCGTCGGCCCCGTCCGGCACCTGGGGCGGCGCCAACCCGTACATCCCCGGTGGCCCGGTGCCGGGCGCGCGGATCGACTACGTCCTCGTCGGCCCGCCCGGCCCGGACGGACTCGCCCGCGTACGCGCCGTACGACGGGCCGGCGACGGCCCCGTGGACGGCGTATGGCCCTCCGACCACGCGGCGGTCGTCGTGGACCTGGTCGGCAATTGACGCCGGAGAGCGGGCGTGTCCGCCCGGCACGAATTCGATGAATGCTCAATTACCGTGCGTGTATGTGCCGGTGGTCAAGTGATCGATTCGTGGGTAGCATGCACGTGTGCCAGGCGCTCCACCGACCAATGGAGTTCCGGTACATGCTGCTTTCTCTCCTGACCAGAGAGTCGGCGGCAGACCGAATCGGGGAAGAAGTACCGGGGGGACCGTCGGTTTCCACGCCTGTTCAGATCGCCCATGTACGGGCTTCTTTCCCCTTGCGACGACGCAAGGAAGATACGAATGAACAGCAATACGTTGCGCATGGCCGCCGTCTCGGCCGTCACGGCCATCGCTCTCGGTGGGACCGCGGGTCTGGCCCAGGCGGCACAGCCCGCCCCGGCGAGTACGACGCGGACCGCCGTCACGGCCACGCAGCAGGCCGAGGCCCAGCAGGCGGCGCGCACCCTGCTGGCGAGCCCGCTGGCAGCCGAACTCTCCGCGGCCGAGCGCTCGGAGATGCGCGCCGTCGCCGACGGCCAGTACGCGGCGGCCGGCAAGTGGGGGCGCCATCAAGGCCGCGTTCAGCAAGATCGGCGGCTTCGCGAAGGCCATCAAGGGCAAGTACAGCGACTTCAAGAAGTGGTACGACGGGCTGTCCTGGTGGGTGAAGGCGCCGCTCAAGGCCATCACCCCGGGCCTGACGCTCCTCGAGATCTACAACGCCCTCGCTGACGCGGGCCCCACTCGGCCGAACACGAAGACACGGAGTACTCGGTATGACCGACACCATGTCCCCCCGCGCCGCCACGGAAGGCACGTGGGCCCTGCCCCTGCTCGTGCTCGCTCCCCTGGCGCTGGTCAGGCTCCTCACGGAGCCCCTCCACGCCGTGGCTCGCCGCTTCCTGGGGGCTTCTCGCCCTGTCCGCCGTCCTGATGGCGGTCGGGTGGAGCACGGTGCTGCGCCACGGGACCCGCACGGGCGGGGTATGGGCCACGTGTCTTCTGGTCCACGGGGCGTTCGTCTGGAATGTGATCGTCCTCGTCCGCCAGTAGCGCGGGAATTGAACGACTGCGCATTCTTCGCCGAGGAGTAAGAGCGGTAATCGGGGAAGGAAGTCCGAGGGACCTTCGGTTTCCACGCCTGTCAGATCACCTTGAGGCTTCCTTCCCCTTGCGATAACGCACGACGAGTCTACATGAGCGCTACGCGGCCAGAGCAGCGAACGGTAATTCGGCCGGTTTCCCGATTACTCGAATATGCCCGCCGTCGGCCTGTCTTCGGCCTACCCGCGCCCCAGGAAAATCGGGTTCGTGAACGCGGCCAGTGCTCCCGGCAACGGCCCCGCCGCCGCCTCGTGTCGCAGCTCCGCCCGTACGTATGCCGCGTACGAGGCGGTCGTTCGCCACTCCGCGACGCCCGAGCCGGACACCGGCAGGGGTGGGCCGGTGAACAGCACGCCCTGGTCCGTGACGAAGCGCACCGTGCAGCGCGGGGCGCCCGTCACCTCCAGGCGGACGGTGACCGGGGTGTCACCGTCCACGCGCAGCCGCTCGCCGATGCCGGCGTGCTCGCCCCGGCCGCCGGACGCGGTGAGGGCCAGCGACACCTTCGCCGACTCGGCGACGTACGAGCGCCCGGCCCGGATGCCCTCCTGGATCGCCTCCCGGGTCAGGTCGTCGGCGAGGACGACGGTCTGCGGGCGGCCGATGACGTCCGGGGCGCGGTGCGAGTCGCTGCTGCCCATCGCCGGGAGCCAGCCACGTCCGTCCCGCCCGTCGCGCACGGCGGCGACCAGCATGCTGTCCCAGTCGGCCAGCGCCACCTCGTCGTCGGGCGTGTAGGCCCCGTTCCACACCTCGACCGCGTCCGCCTCGCCGAACCCGAACTTCCAGTTGCAGCCGATGCAGGTGGCGTGCGGGTGGGCCGGGACGACCAGGCCGCCGGCGCGGCGGATCTGCCGGGCGAAACGGCCGAAGCGGTTGTCGCGGGCCCGGTAGCGCCAGTCGACGAAGGTGCCGGGATCGGTGCCCAGCGCGACGACGTGGCCGTTGCGGGTCGTCACCTCCTCGCCGAGCAGGATCAGCAGGTCGTCCCCGGCCTCCTCGGCCCAGTGCGCGTGCGCCGAGTGCGTGTTGTGCTCGGAGGAGTTGATGAAGTCCAGGCCCGCCGCCCGTGCCAGCGCCGCGAGCTCGGCGAGGGTGTAGCGGCCGTCGGAGTACACGGAGTGCAGGTGGCAGTCGCCCCGGTACCAGGCGCGTCCCCGCCCCTTGGCGCGCTCGGGCGGATACACCGGCCGTGCGGTCCTGGCCTGCTCCCCGTACGTCAGCGTGATCGTGATCTCGTACGACAGACCCTGCGGGGCCACCGTGTACGGGCCGAGCGCGATGTGCCACACACCCGGTCGCACGGGTCCCGCGATGTACCCCGGTGTCGCCTCGTCGGCCCGGACGAAGAACTCCGTGCGCGCGCCGCCCGACCAGCCGCGGAAGCCCCGGCCCCCCAGATCGGTGCCCCGCTCGTCGAAGAGGCCGATGTCGAGGGCGTTGCCCTGGGTGCCGGCCGGGACGGTGGGGCGGTCGTAGGTGTAGGCGACCCGGATCTCCCGGACCCCCGAGGGGACTTCGACCGGGACGTACACGAAATCGGGGGAACCGGGCGGCAGGGTGCCGCGCACGGTCCTGGTCTGCGGGCCCGGGCTGTTCCGGTCCGACGCCGAAGCGAAGCTCACGCTTCCCAACGTAAGCGCGGCGGCGGCTCCCGTCACGAACAGGGCGCGTCTGCCCGGGCCGGTGCCGGCGTGGTCGTCCTCGCACATGCTGCTGCTCCCAGTGTCGTCAGTGACATGACATCGGTGGTGCAGGGGTGGTGCGTGCAACCCTCGTATTGAGCCGTGAACTCCCGTGCAAGGAAAGGGGTTCGACGGATTGAGAGCGGGAAACCGCGCGGTGCGGACACGGGCCCGCCGCGGTGGGCCGGCGGGACGGGCCCCGCGTCCTGATCACCCCGCTCGTATGCTCGAAGGATGACGACTTCCGCGACCTCCGGAACCGGACCCGCCGACCCCGCCGGTCCCACCGAGAACTCCCTGCGTCGCGCCCTCAAACGCGCTCGGGACGGCGTCGCCCCTCGACGTGTCCGAGGCGGCGGTGCTGCTCCAGGCCCGCGGCGAGCACCTCGAAGCGCTCACCGCGTCCGCCGCCCGGGTCCGGGACGCGGGCCTGGAGGCCGCCGGGCGCCCCGGCGTCATCACGTACTCGAAGAGCGTCTTCATCCCGCTGACCCGGCTGTGCCGGGACAAGTGCCACTACTGCACCTTCGTCACCGTCCCCGGCAAGCTGCGCCGCGAGGGGCCACGGGATGTTCATGTCCCCCGACGAGGTCCTCGACATCGCCCGGCGCGGCGCCGCCCTCGGCTGCAAGGAAGCCCTCATCACCCTCGGCGACAAGCCCGAGGACCGCTGGCCCGAGGCGCGCGAGTGGCTCGACGCGCACGGCTACGACGACACCATCGCCTACGTCCGCGCCATCTCCATCCGCATCCTGGAGGAGACGGGCCTCCTCCCGCACCTCAACCCCGGCGTCATGACCTGGACGGACTTCCAGCGGCTCAAGCCGGTCGCCCCGTCGATGGGCATGATGCTGGAGACCACCGCGACCCGCCTGTGGTCCGAGCCCGGCGGCCCCCACCACGGCTCCCCGGACAAGGAACCGGCCGTCCGCCTGCGCGTCCTGGAGGACGCCGGGCGTTCCTCGGTCCCCTTCACCTCCGGTGTCCTCATCGGCATCGGCGAGACCTACGAGGAGCGCGCCGAGTCGCTGTTCGCCCTCCGCAAGGTCTCCCGCGCCTACCACGGCATCCAGGAACTGATCATCCAGAACTTCCGCGCCAAGCCGGACACGGCGATGCGCGGCATGCCCGACGCGGAACTGGACGAACTGGTCGCCACGGTGGCCGTCGCCCGCCACATCATGGGCCCGTCCGCCTGCCTCCAGGCTCCGCCCAACCTGGTGGACTCGGAGTACGAGCGCCTGATCGGCGCGGGCATCGACGACTGGGGCGGGGTCTCTCCGCTCACCATCGACCACGTCAACCCCGAGCGTCCCTGGCCGCAGATCGACGAACTCGCCGAGAGGTCCCGCACGGCCGGCTTCGAGCTGCGCGAACGGCTCTGCGTGTACCCGGAGTTCGTCCAGCGCGGCGAGCCCTGGCTGGACCGCGGCTGCGCCCGCACGTCGCGGCCCTCGCCGACCCGGCCACCGGCCTGGCCCGCGAGGACGCGACGGTCGAGGGCCACCCGTGGCAGGAACCGGACGAGGCGTTCACCGCGACCGGCCGCACCGACCTGCACACCACCATCGATACCGAGGGTCGTACGTCGGACCGCCGCGACGACTTCGACGAGGTGTACGGCGACTGGGGCGCCCTGCGCGAGGCCGCCGCCCCCGGCATGGCACCGGAGCGCATCGACACCGACGTGCGTCAGGCGCTGGCGACGGCGGCCGACGACCCGACGAGGCTCACGGACGACGAGGCCCTCGCCCTGCTGCACGCCGACGGACCGGCGCTGGACGCCCTGTGCAAGGTTGCCGACGACGTGCGCAAGTCCGTCTCGGGCGACGACGTCACGTACATCGTCACGCGGAACATCAACTTCACGAACGTCTGCTACACCGGCTGCCGCTTCTGCGCCTTCGCGCAGCGCCGCACGGACGCCGACGCCTACACGCTCTCCCTGGAGCAGGTCGCCGACCGCGCGCAGCAGGCCTGGGACGTGGGCGCGGTCGAGGTCTGCATGCAGGGCGGCATCCACCCGGACCTGCCCGGCACGGCGTACTTCGACATCGCGAGGGCGGTCAAGGAACGCGTCCCCGGCATGCACGTGCACGCCTTCTCCCCGATGGAGGTCGTCAACGGCGCCACCCGCACCGCCATGTCCATCCGCGAGTGGCTGAGCGCGGCCAGGGAAGCGGGCCTGGACTCGATCCCCGGCACGGCGGCGGAGATCCTCGACGACGAGGTCCGCTGGATCCTCACCAAGGGCAAGCTGCCCACGGCGACGTGGATCGAGGTCGTC
This sequence comes from Streptomyces thinghirensis, assembly GCA_021502835.1. Next base: position 25,287 of record JAKFGP010000052.1, on the reverse strand, counting down.
GAGACCGCCCACGAACTGGGCATCCGTTCGTCCTCCACGATGATGTACGGCCACGTCGACCAGCCCCGCCACTGGCTCGGCCACCTGCGCACCCTCGCCGGCATCCAGCAGCGCACCGGCGGCTTCACGGAGTTCGTGACGCTTCCCTTCGTCCACACCAACGCGCCGGTGTACCTGGCGGGCATCGCGCGACCGGGCCCCTCCATGCGCGACAACCGCGCGGTGACGGCGATGGCCCGTCTTCTCCTGCACCCGCACATCCCCAACATTCAGACAAGCTGGGTCAAACTGGGCACCGAGGGTGCGGCGGAGATGCTCCGGTCCGGCGCGAACGACCTCGGCGGCACCCTGATGGAGGAGACGATCTCCCGCATGGCCGGCTCGTCCTACGGCTCGTACAAGTCGGTCAAGGACCTGATCGCGGTCGCCGACGCCGCCGGGCCGCCCGGCCAAACCCCGCACGACGCTGTACGGCCCGGTACCGGAGGAGCGGCAGCGGGCGGCGACGGCCTCCGACGGCCATCTGCCGGAGCTGCTGCCGGTACTGGACTGACATCCGGGGAGGAGCAGCGGCACGGGCCGCCCGCAGTACGATGATCGGGCCCCCGGTGTGTCGGGGTTCTCGTAGCTGAGGAGATGCGTGCCCGTGCCTGCCCGACTTCCCTCATGGGCCTGGGTCTCCGGACTGACCGTGGGGGCGATCGCGGCGGTGAGCGTCCTGGCCGTACAGGCGGACCAGGGACCCCGTCCCACCGCCGCGGACGCCAAGCCGAGCCCCTCCGCGTCGGCCGACGCGCACCCGACGCCGAAGGAGACCACCCCGGCCCCGGTACCGGACGGCTCCGGCACCGGGCGGCGCGTCGTCTACTCGGTCGGCCAGGACCGGGTGTGGCTGGTCGACGCCAGCGACGCCGCCCGGCGGTCCTTCACGGTGTGGCCCGGCACGGTCGACCCCGACTCCGGCGAGTACAGCGTCGGCACCCGGCGCGAGGACCCGACGACGGGCTCCGACGGCATTCAGGTCGAGCAGATCATGTACTTCGCCCAGGAGGACGGCGTCTGGGTCGCCTTCTCCAACGCCGTGGACGGCTCCTCGCCGCCTCCCGCCGCCGCCGACGCGAAGACGGGCGGCATACGGCTGCCCAAGGCGGACGGCGACGCGCTCTGGGAGTTCGCGACCTCGGGCACGACGGTCACGGTCGTCGAGTAGCGTCCGCGTCACCGGGCGTGAGCTGGGTGACGATCAGCACGACCCCGCTCAGCAGGAACACCCGCGTCGCCGCCTCCAGCCCGTTCCAGTCCTCCGACTGCCACATCGCGAACCACTCGCCGCCGATCCCGATGAACCCGGCCCCGAAGAGCAGCATCAGCATCAGCGTGCCGTACGTGGTCATGCGCCGCGCGGGAGCGTGGTCCCCGGCGTACCCACAGCCAGGTCGCGTAGATCAGCACGAACGCGGCGACCGTCTCCCAGACGATGATCGCCACGTACGCGGTGTCCTGAACGCCCTCGCTCGTGATCGCCCGCCACATCAGGTCGTCGTCCTTGAACGTCGTGTCCATCGCGAGGACATGGCGCACGAACTGCTGGTTGCTGTCGAAGTCGGTGATGTTCCCGAGGGCCACGAGGGCGATGTAGAGGGCGAGGATCCCGGTGAGGACGGTGGCTGCGAGAGTAAGCGTGCGTGGAGTGTTGGCCATGAGAGCACTATCGCGAAGCACGGAACACTCCGATCGGCGGGGCCCGGGAACGTGATCCTTTCGAAGCGTTCCCGGCCACCGCCGCCTTCCTCCTGGCCTCCGGCGCCGGTTAGGTTGGGTGCCCGACGTCTACGGGGGTGACGACCGGATGAGCGCCACGCGGCCGTCGATGCAGGAGCTGATCCGGCGACGCAGAAGGGCCGGGCTCGTGGGCGCGGCACCGAACGCGCCGCGTTCCGGACCAACTTCGACGTCCCGCCCGACGACGAGCGCCACCGCTTCCTCTTCCACGTCCACGGCAACGCGGGCGTCGGCAAGACCTTCCTCGTACGCGAATTGGAGCAGGTGGCGCGCGAGAACGGCGCGCTGACGGCGTACGTCGACGAGAGCGCGGGCAGCGTCCCGGAGGCGATGTCCGCCATCAGCGGGCAGTTCGCCGGGCAGGGCCGCCGCTGCAAGGAACTGGACCGGATGCTCGCCACCCACCGCGAGCGGCGGCACGAGGCCCAGGCCGCGGTCCTGGACACAACCGGCGCCGAGCCGGAGGGGCCGTCGGCGGGCGGCCTGGCCGTCGCGCGGGCCGGACTGCTCGGGCTCGGAATGGTCCCCGGCGTGGGCGCCCTCGCCCCCGTACTGGACGCCGACCGGCTCGCCCAGGGCGCCGACCGGCTGCGGGCCGGGCTCGGTGCCCGCCTGCGCAATCACGACGACGCGCAACTGGTGCTGTCCCCGGAGCGCGTCCTCACCCCGGTGCTGCTGAACGAACTGTCCGACGCCGCGTCCGCCGCCCCCTGGATCGTCCTGTTCTTCGACACCTACGAGCGGACCGGGCCACTGCTCGACGCCTGGCTGCACGACGTCATGACCGGCGACCGGTACGGTGCCCTGCCCGCCACCGTCGTAGTGGTGACCGCCGGACGGAGCTCCTTCGACACCGCCCGCTGGGGGGCCTTCACCGACTTCATGACCGACATGCCACTGGAGCCCTTCACGGAAGTGGAGACCAGGAGTCTGCTGGCGGGCCGTGGGGTGGTCGCCGAACCGGTCGTCGAGGAGCGTCTTCAATCGGGCCGAGTCGTGACCCGGACGGTCTCCCGCAACCGGCCGCGCGCCGCCTTCGCGGCCGTGGCGGGCCCCGCCCGGCCGGTCGCGGACGAGTCAGCATCCCCGGCCCTGGCGCTCCGTGCCGACGCCGCCCCGGTGACGCACCCGACGGTGAGCCGGGCCGCGAACCCGACGGTGATCCGGGCGGCGGACTCGACGGTGATCCGGGCGGCGGACTCGACGGTGATCCGGGCGGCGGACTCGACGGTGATCCGGGCGGCGGACTCGACGGTGATCCGGGCGGCGGACTCGACGGTGAACCAGGCGGCGGACTCGACAGTGAACCAAGGGGCGGACCCGGCGGCGGGGTTGCTCGCTCGTCTCCGCGTTCACGACTCCCGTCTGCTGCTGACCGAGCGTGACGTCCGGCGTCTCGCCCCGGCCGTCACGGCCTGGCTGGAGCGCGGCGTACCCGCGACGGCCGTGGAACGGACCCTGACGGCCGGTCTGCCCCAGGAGCCGATCCGTCACCCGGCGGCCCGCGTCCGGCCCGACCCCCTCCAGACCTGTGACGGCTGCGAACGCGCCTTCCGCGCCCCGCGACCGGGCCGCTGCCGTGACTGCCGCGGGAGCAGCCTCACCGACCATGTAGCCGCGTAAACCGCGAACACCCGACGGCAATCTGTCCTCCGCCGGTTCATTTGAGCAGCCCGATGACAGAACCGCCCGAAGTGTTCACGCTTTCCGACTCACATGGCCACCAGGGCGAGCGCGGCCGCGTTCAGAGCCAGGTACCCGGCGGGGAAGGCGATGTTGTGGAAGACCCGCGTGCGGACGTGGGCGACGACGGCACCGACGAAGAACAGGACGAGACCGACCGCGGCGGCGATCCCGAGGGGCCGGACGTCCAGCAGGCCGATGAGGAGCCCGGCGGCTCCGGCGGCCTTGAGCACGGCCAGCCCCGGAATCCACGACGCGGGAACCTCCACCTCGGCCGAGTTGGCGAGGACGAACCGGGCCCCCATCAGGTCCGCGACGGCGATCCCGGCGTTCGCCACGACGGCGACGACGGTGACGATCACGTAGGCCGTGAACACACGCTTCTCCTTCCACCCGTTTCCCTGGGCCCAGGGGCCAAGGAACCACGGGGCCAAGCCTTCATCTCGGCGTGCCGCGGCGTCCAATACCTGCGCCTATAACCTGGCGGCATGGACGTCGACACCCGGTTGCTGCGGTATTTCGTGGCTGTGGCGGAGGAGGGGAGCCTCACCCGGGCCGCCGAGCGGCTGTACGTCTCCCAGCCCGCGCTGACCAAGCAGATCCGGCAGTTGGAGGCCGGCCTCGGGGTGGACCTGTTCACGCGGTCGAGGACCGGCATGACCCTCACCGAGCCGGGGCGGGCGCTGGCGGAACGGGCCCCGCGGTGCTGGCCGGGTGGGAGGGGGCGCTGCGGGGGACGAGGTCCGCGGCGAGCCGTGCGGCCCGCGTCCTGCGGGTCGGATTCATCGCCAGCGCCGCCAACGAGGCGACGCAGCCGATCATCGCCGAGTTCGCCCGGCGCCGGCCGGGCTGGCGGGCCGAGATGCGGCAGGCCGCCTGGTCGAACCCCTCCGCCGGACTCGCGGACGCGGACGTCGACGTCGCCCTGGTGCGACTGCCGTTCCCCGGTCAGGACGCGCTGCGGGTGACGGTCCTGTTCAGCGAACCCCGCTGCGTCGTGCTGCCCGAGGCGCACCCCTTCGCCGCTCGTGAGGTGATCGCCTTCCGGGACCTGTGGGACGAGCCGTTCGTGGCGGCCCCACCGGAAACGGGCCGGTGGCGGGAGTACTGGCTGGCCGCCGACGAGCGCGAGGGCCACCCGGTGCGCGTGGGCGCGGTCACCGAGCAGCCGGACGACTGGCTCAGCGCGATCGCCAACGGATACGGCATCGCCCTCGCCCCCGAATCCGCGGCCCGCTTCTACACCCGCCCCGGCGTCGTCCACCGTCCCGTCACCGGAGTGAGCCCCAGCAGCGTCGGTGTCGCCTGGGCCCCAGCCGACGACGACAACCCCGTAGTCCAGGACTTCGTCCGCTGCTGCCGTGAGAGGCGCGTCGCCACGTGAACGTTTCCACACCGTTCCGGCCCTGACCGGCCCCCCTGGTTCGAATACAGTGCTGGACGTCGTACGTACGGCCAGTGGTGTGGACAGTGATGGGGACAGTGCCGAGGGGAGGTCCAGGTGGGCGCGACGACCGGTGCCGTCTGAGGCCGTGCCGAGCAGCAGGACTTCCGCAGCCGGGTGCGCGGAACGCTGCTCGGGGTGGCCGTCGGGGACGCCCCTCGGCGCGCCCGTCGACGGGCTGGACCTCGACGGCATCCGCGAGGCCCACGGCGCGGAAGGGCTCACCGACCTGGCCCCCGCCTACGGTCGGCGCGGTGCCGTCACCCACCTCACGCAGCTCACCCTGTTCTCCGTGGACGGGCTGATCCGCGCTCAGGTACGGCGGGACACCGGCGCCTGGCACCCGCCGACCGACCTGCACCGGGCGTACCGGCGCTGGGCCGCCACGCAGCGCGACTGGGGGACCCGACCTGCGGCGCAAGGACGACGGCTGGCTGGCCCACGAGGAGTGGCTGTACGCCCGCCGGGACGCCCCCCGCGCCCTGCTGCTCGGCCTCGGCGACGAGACCATGGGCACCCCGGAGGCACCCAAGAACCCCGGTGATCGCGGGTCCGAGGCCGCCGCCCGGTCGGCGCCGTTCGGGCTCCTGGTCGGCTGGGAGCCGCAACTGGTCGCCCAGCTCGCCGTGGAGTGCGCGGCCCAGACCCACGGCCACCCCACCGGCTACCTGGCGGCGGGCGCGTACGCCGTGATCGTGCACGGGCTGGCGCGCGGCGAGAGCCTGGACGGTGCCGTGCAGCGGGGACTCGCCCTGTTCGCCGCCAGGCCGGGGCACCAGCCCGTGTCGGACGCCCTGCAGCACGCGCTCGGCGCGGTACGCCAGGGGATGCCGGGCCCGGCGCGGGTGACCGGGCTGATCGGCGAGGGGACGGCGGAGGGGCTGGTGGCCGCCGCCGTGTACTGCGCCCTCGTCGGCGAGGACGTACGGCACGGGCTGCGGCTCGCCGTCAACCACGGCGGGCCCTCCGCCGCGACCGGTGCCCTGACCGGCGGACTGCTCGGCGCGCTGCACGGGAAACGGCCCTCCCACCGGCCTGGCTGGCCGAGCTGGAGGGCCGTCCGACGATCCTGGAACTGGCCGACGACTTCGCCATGGAGATGACCCAGGGCCCCGCGCTGCACGGCCCGGCGGGATCGTCTCCGGGGTGGCTGGCACGGTACCCGCGGGCTTAGCGAACGCCGAGGGTCCGGGAGCCGACCGAGCGGTCAGCCCTGGTCGCCCACCCGGGTGCGTCCCGCCGCGTCCTCCACGCCGCCCGCCGGCGCCGGGACGGCCGCCGCCGCGCCGGAGGCGTCGTCGTCGCCGTCCGTGTTGACCCGCTCGATGATCGCGAGCCGTTCCGGGGTGTCCTCCGGCTTCAGGAAACCGATCAGGACGTACAGGACCAGTGACACGGCCAGCGGGATCGACACCTGGTACTCCAGCGGCACCCCGCCCTCCACGTTCCAGTTGATCGGGTAGTTGACCAGCCAGAAGGCGAGCAGGCCCAGCGCCCAACTGGTGAGCGCGGCCGTCGGACCCGAGCGGCGGAAGGGCCGCAGCAGACCGAGCATCATCGGGATCGCGATCGGACCCATCAGTCCGGCGACCCACTTGATCACGACGGTGATGATGTCCTTGAACGTCGGCGAGTCGACCTGCGTCGCCACCGCCATCGACAGGCCGAGGAAGACGACCGTCGCCAGCCGCGCCGCCAGCAGCCCGGCGCGCTCGCCCAGCCCCTGGCCCGCGCCGACAGCACCGGCGCCACGTCACGGGTGAAGACGGCCGCGATGGCGTTGGCGTCCGAGGAGCACATGGCCATGGTGTGCGAGAAGAAGCCGACGATGACCAGGCCCAGCAGGCCGTGCGGCAGCAGCTGCTCGGTCATCAGGGCGTAGGAGTCGGAGCCGTCCGCCTTCTGCGACTCCACCAGCAGCGGCGACATCCACATCGGGAAGAACAGCACCAGCGGCCAGACCAGCCACAGCACCGCCGACAGCCGCGCCGACCGCTCGGCCTCGCGGGCGTTGCTCGTGGCCATGTAGCGCTGGGCCTGGTTGAGCATGCCGCCGTTGTACTCGAAGAGCTTGATGAAGAGGAACGCGAGCAGGAACACCGTGCCGTACGGGCCGACCAGCGGTTCGCCGTGGCCCTGGAGTTCGGGCTCGTCCCAGACGCCGAAGAAGCCGCCGTGGTCGCCGAGTTTCATGACCACGGCCACGAACATCGCCACACCCGCCAGCAGCTGGATGACGAACTGGCCCAGCTCGGTCAGCGCGTCCGCCCACAGGCCGCCGATCGTGCAGTAGATGCCCGTGACGACGCCGGTGATCAGGATGCCCTGATTGAGGGAGATGCCGGTGAAGACCGACAGCAGCGTGGCGATGGCCGCCCACTTCGCGGCCACGTCCACGATCTTCAGCAGCATGCCGGACCAGGCGAGGGCCTGCTGGGTCGGCAGGTTGTACCGGTTCTTGAGGTACTCCAGGGGAGAGGCCACGTGCAGTCGTGAGCGCAGCCGGTTGATGCGCGGCGCGAACAGCTTGGACCCGATGGCGATGCCGAGCGCGATGGGGAAGGACCAGGTGACGAAGGACGTGACGCCGTAGGTGTAGGCGATGCCCGCGTACCCGGTGAACATCACCGCGCTGTAGCCCGACATGTGGTGCGAGATGCCGGAGAGCCACCAGGGCATCTTGCCGCCGGCCGTGAAGAAGTCGCTGACGTTGTCCACGCGTTTGTGCGACCAGAGGCCGATCGCCACCATGACGGCGAAGTAGCCGATGAGCACGGACCAGTCGAGACCGTTCATGTGCCCCCTTCCGGGGTCCGCCTTGTGAACTCCGCTCAGCTGGCTGGCACTTCGCACGAGCGGGGTAGGGGCGAGGCAGGCCGCGAAGTGCCCGCTCATCGTGGTTGCGTCGACGCGGGCACGACAAGGAAGGGGAGGGTCAAGAGCAAGTAAAAATGTTCGGCTTGCTGACCTCGGTTCACCTACATGAACATCGCTACGGCCCTCCCGAGGCCGCCTACTTCAGCTCGTCCGGGCACGGCGTGCCCCGCTTCAGCCCGTACGGCGACGCCAGCCGGTACGTGCCCGCCTCGGGGGCGATCAGCACCGTCCACTTGTCGCCCTCGGCGGTCTCCTCCGTCTCCGTCAGGCAGCCGTTGACGTTGTCGAACGTCTTCGGCGCGCCCTCCGGACCGTTCTTGGAGGCCTCCGTCTCCTGGGGCGGCTCCAGCTTCTTGCCCTCGGCGTCGACGAGGCTCAGCCACGGCGAGTACGGCATCCGGACCAGAACGCGGCCCGGCTGCTTCACGTCGATCGTCCACTCGTCCTGCTCGGCACTTTGGACGACCGCGTCGGGCTCCGCCAGCGGCGTCGGGTCGAGCACCTCGAACAGCTGCCAGTTGGCGTCCCCCCAGACCTGCTTCAGGTACGGCAGGCCCCGCTGGAGCAGCTCCCGCTCGCGTTTGCCGCCGTCGCCGTCCGGCTCGCCCTTGGGCAGCACCACGTAGTGCACGGCCCAGCGTTTCAGCCACTCGTGGTAGTTCGCCGAGTTGAGCGTGTCGTCGTAGAAGAGCGGGTTGCGCTCCATGTCGGCCTGGCGGGTCCAGCCGCGGGCCAGGTTCACGTACGGCGCGAGCGCCGAGGCCTCCCGGTGGGAGCGGGCGGGTACGGCCTCCACCCGGCCCTTCTCCGCGCCGACCTCCTGCAGCTCGTTGAGGAGCGGCGCCAGCTCGCGCGCCCAGGAAGCGGTCGGCTGGGTGTGGATGACGTCGTCGGCCGACTTGAAGCCGATCCAGCCGACGAAGCCGACGATCGTGACCACGAGCGCGTACCACTTGCGCGTCCGCGCCACCGTGAACGGCAGCGCGGCCACCAGGGCCGCCCCGGCGAAGAGCATCGCGAGGCGGGTGATGTTGGAGCCGATCTGGGAGCTGATCAGCCAGACCAGCAGCACGGACAGGCCGTAGACCGCCGACGTGATCCGTACGGTCGTCCAGGTGCGCGGCACGAACACGTACACCAGGCCCGCGTACAGGATCGGCAGGACCGCCGAGCCGAAGGCCATCGGCTGCGTACCGGAGAAGGGGAACAGTACGGCCGACAGGGCGACGACCGCCGCGGGGGCCAGGCCCAGCGACCAGGCGCCCGGGCGGCGCTTCTGGAGGAACAGCGCGACCGCCACCAGGCCCACGAACAGCCCCGAGACCGGCGAGGCCATCGTGGACAGCGCGGCCAGCGGCGCCGCGCACAGCCCCTTGGCCCAGCGTTCGTACCGCCAGCGGTAGGGCCAGCAGAACACCGCGGCGACCGCGCCGAGCCCGAACATCATGCCCAGCCCGAACGTCACCCGCCCCGACGCCGCGTTGCCCAGCAGCCCGAACAGGCCCGCCAGCGACGCCCACAGCGGATTGCGGACCACCTCGGCTGCGGATCAGGATCATCGTCAGCAGCCCGGCCGACAGCGTCCCCGCGATCATCATCGTCGTACGCACGCCGAGCACCGACATCAGATACGGCGAGACCACGCTGTACGACACCGGGTGCATGCCGCCGTACCAGGCGAGGTTGTACGCCGAGTCCGGATGGCGGCCGACGAACTCCGACCACGCGTCCTGCGCCGCGAGGTCGCCGCCGCCACTGTTCGCGAACGTGAAGAACCAGGCGATGTGGAGGGATTCCGGCCAGGGCGGTCACGGACAGCACGGGGTGGCGCAGCATGCGCTCGCGCAGGGCCAGGAAGGCGGCCTTCACAGCGGACGGTGCTTCCGGCTCGGCGCGGTCCGGCTCACGGCCGCCGTCCGCCGGGCCGCTGCCGGCCCTCCCGCTCCGTCCGCTCTCCCCGGTGTCTCCGCGGGCGCGGGTACGTGTGGTCGCGGGCCGGCTCCCGGGCCCGGATCGGCGTCGTCGGCGCGTGTCGGCTCCGCAGTGGCCACCTGAAGGCACTCCCCGTGTCCCGTCTTCCGCTTACGGCCGTGTCCCGTTCCGTGACCGGCGGCCTGCCCGTTTCGTGACGCTAGCACGCACTCCCGCACCGTGGCTTCCTCCCCTCCGGGACCCGCGGCCACCCTCCGGGACCTTCCAGGAGCTTCCGGGACGCAAACGCCCCGCGGCCGGGTGGCCGCGGGGGGCGTCCGCGTCGGTGCGGCCCGTGCGGGCCGGCCGTCAGCCCAGGCGGGTCAGCTTGTCCGTGAAGGCGGGCTCCACGAGATCCTTCTGGAGGGCGACCGGTACCTTCACCGCGCCGGCCGCCTCGCCGTCGCCGACCGTGAGCGTGCCGACCTTCGTGCCGGCCGCGGCCGTGTGCGGCACCTCGTCCGCCTTGAACGTCAGTTTGACGGTCAGGCCCGGCCAGCCGACGGCCTTGACGTCCTGTGTGGCGACGACCGGCGTCCGGCCGCCGAGGCCGTCGTCGACGTACCCGACGACGCTCCCCTTCTTCAGGATCGTCGACGACTCCAGGGTGTCCTGCGCGGCCCGGATCAGCTTGTCGCCGGAGTCCAGCGCGGCACCGAGGATGGTGTTGTCCTTGCCGCCCGCCGGCTGCCGGACCACGGCACCGACGATGGTCCGGGTCTCACCGCCGACCTCCTTCTTCGCCGCGAAGACCAGGTTGCCGAGCGCGGAGGTGGTGGTGCCGGTCTTGATGCCGACGACGTCGTTGTGGCCGACCAGATGGTTCCAGTTGGAGTGGTTGACGCCCTTGTAGTCGTCGTACGACATCATCGCGGCGACCTCGCGGAACGCGGGCGACTTCATCGCCTCCTTGGCCAGCTTTCACCTGGTCCACGGCCGTGCTCACCGTCGTGTTGTTCAGCCCCGACGGGTCGGTGTACGTCGTGTTGGTCATGCCGAGGTCCTTCGCGGCGGCGTTCATCTTCTCCACGAACGCCTTCTCGGACCCCGCGTCCCAGCGGGCGAGCAGCCGCGCCACATTGTTCGCGGACGCGATCAGGATGCTTTCCAGGGCCTCGCGCTGCGAGATCGAATCGCCCTGGAACACGTTGACGGTCGACTCCTGGCCGGCCTGCGACTGGTCCTCCGCCGCCTGGTCGATCTCGATCTTCGGGCCCTCGGCGCCGCTCTTGAGCGGGTGGTCGCGCAGGACGACGTACGCGGTCATCGACCTTGGCGACACTCGCGATCGGCACGGGCTTCTGGTCGCCGGACGAGCCGAACGTGCCGATTCCCTGCACGTCCAGCGCGGCCTGCCCGCTGGACGGCCACGGGATCTCGGGCTTGCCGCCCTCGAAGGTGAAACTGTCCTGCGCCGTGAGGTCGAGTTCCGGCGCGGGCAGTTCGCGCATCGACTGCACGACGCCGAAGACGATCACCAGCAGGATGACCAGCGGGGTCCAGATCTTGACCCGGCGCACCGTCGTCCGCAGCGGGGTCTCGGGGGGCGGCGGGGTGTTCGTCAGCTCCGCCAGCAGGTCCAGCGGCGGCTTCGGCGGCAGCGGCTGCTGCGTCGTCCGCTCGGGCCCGACCTGCGGTACGGCGGCGGTGGCCCCGGTACGGGGCGCCTGCGGCGCCCCGGGGGCCTCGGGCGGGGGCTTGCGCGTCGCGGGGTCGTCCGGGTGCCGGAGCGCGACGAACTTGCTGGTCCGCTCGGCGTCGGTCTCGGAGACCCGCGCGGGGGCATCACCGCCCTTGCCGCCCTTGTCTTCCTTGTCTTCCTTGCCGGTCTTGGGCGGGTTGGCGGTGTCGCCCAGCTTCAGCATGGTCGTCGGCTGGTCGACGGCGGGCGCGGAGGGCGCGGGGCCTTGAAGACGGCGGTGGGCTGATCGACGGGACGCCCGTCCACGTGCTCTTCGGCGTCCTCGGAGGCGTCGGAGTCCGCGGTGGCAGCGGCGTCCGCGCGCTCCTCCGTGGCCTCGTGTGCGTCGGGTTCGTCGTCGGACCGGGCCGTCCGGGTGCTCGTCGGCGTCCTCGGCCGCGTCGGAGCCGGTCTCGGCTCCCGTGCCGGCGTCCGTGGCCTGCGCCTCGCGCTCGTCCTCGGGGGGCGTCGGAGTCCGCCGTGGCGTCCCGCCGGGTCTCCTCCGCGGCCCCCGCGCGCGGCGTGTCCCCGGCGTCGGCCTCCGCGGCGGCCCGCTCGTCCGCGGTCGCCACCCAGGCCGCGACGGCGTCCCGCAGCCGGCCGTCGGTGGCGGCGGCGGGCTCGGGGCGGTCGGCCTCGGAGGTGCCGGACGTATCGGACGCCTCGGAGGTGTCGGACTCTTCGGGCGTCTCGGAGGTGCCGTCCTCGACGGGGTTCTCCGGGCCGGCGCCCTCAGCCTCGGCCTCGCCCTCGGTTTCCGCCTCCGACTCCGCCTCCGTGTCGGACTCCGCCTCCGTCTCGCGGACCGACAGCACCCGGGTCGCCGTATCGACGCCCCCACGGGACCCGGCGGACGCCGACGGCTTCGCGTCCTCCCGTGCCACCGCCAGCCGCGGATCACGCGTCTCGCTCGCCTCGGTCCTGGCTTCGGGAACCGGACCCGCGCTCCCCGACGTCGGTTCTTCCGACGACTCGCGCTGCTTCGAACTGTCGGGGGACCTCGCCCGCCACCGATGCCTCCTCCATGCGCCGCACGTCGTGTGTGCGCTACCGAACCCGTACCGAAACCATGTACCAGTGTCCTGTGTACGGGTGGAACCCACGCGGTAGACGAGAACGACATACCTACTGGTTCCATTGCGAACCGGTCACGCACCCTCGACAGACCAATGTGAGAGGGGTCACCCTGTCTTTCATCCACGCGGGGAGGCATGGATGGGCAGGAGCCGCAGAACACTTCCGGAGGAGCTTCTGCTGCTGGCGTTGGACCCGACCACGGGTACCACCGCACAGCCGCAGTCGCTCGACCTCGGTCTGGCCGAGCACAGCTGGTGGAGCTGGCGCTGGCCGGACGGATAGCCCCAGACGGGGATCGTATCGCCGTGGTGGCACCACGGCCGACAGGGAGATCCAACACTGGACTGCGCGTTGGAGTTGCTGCGAAGGCGTGGCGCTCCCGTACGGGCGGTCAACTGGATTGGCGGGCCCCGCCTGGGGCTGCGCCAGACCTACCTCTCGCATCTGGAGCGATGCGGCATGGTGCATGCCGTGGAGGGCCAGATGTGCGGGTGCTGCCGACGACTCGCTATCAGGCGACGGACACGGCGATCAGCAGGGAGATCGAGGCCCGGCTGGACTCGGCGATCCGCACCGGCGTACCGCCGGACCCGCGACGCGCGGCGCTCGCCGCGCTGGCCCACGCGGTCGGTCTCGGCAAGCACCTCTACCCGGGCAACGAAGGACGCTCGTCACGGTCCCGCCTGCGGGACCTCATCAGGCACGACCCCATGGGCGGACTGGTGGCGCACGCGGTGATGGACGTCCAGAACGGCGCGGCGGCCCAGCCACGCCGTGCCCCCGGCCCCGGCCGGCCGCCAGGCCGCCGGACCGGGAGCCACGGCCTGCCCCGGAACCCGCCCGCGGTGTTCCGGCGCAACCGCGCACGGATCCATGGCGCGTGCGGTGGCCCACCGAGCCGCACCCACCGCAGCAACGCACAGCAGCAACGCGAGCAGTACCGCACCGCCGCACCGCCGAGTCCCCCAGGCCCGGTCACGGGAGCCGCAGGTCCGCGCGGGGCGGCGGGACCGACCGTACGTCCGGCACGCCCGGACGGCGGCATCGGTCCCGCCGCCCCGCGCGGCCATGTGCGGGTGGCGCCCCGAACTGGCGTGTACGCGGCGCATATCGACCGTTTCCCAGCGGTAGAAAGCACCTTGGTGGCAGTCTGCTCAGCAGCAGATACGCAAAGTGGCAGGTATGAGTCACGCAGCCGGAGGTGCACGTCCCGTGGCGTCCAATGTCAATCCCACCGTCAGGCGACGCCGGCTGGGCCAGGAGCTGCGCCGGCTCCGTGAGCTCAAGGGCATGACGGCCGAAGAGGTGGCGGAGCGGCTGCTGGTCTCGCAGTCGAAGATCAGCCGCCTGGAGAACGGCCGGCGCAGCATCAGCCAGCGTGACGTCCGCGACCTGTGCGGGGTCTACGAGGTCGAGGACCAGCGGATCGTCGACTCGCTGATGCAGATGGCGAAGGACTCGCGCCAGCAGGGCTGGTGGCACGCCTTCGGGGACATCCCGTACAGCGTCTACATCGGCCTGGAGACCGACGCGGAGTCGCTGCGGACCTACGAACCCCAGATCATCACCGGCCTGTTGCAGACCCGGCCGTACGCCGAGGCGCTCATCCAGGGCGCCCTGCCCGAGACCTCGGTCGCCGACATCGAGAAACGGGTCCAGGTCCGCATACGGCGCCAGGAACGCATCTCCGCCGACAGCAACCCGCTGCGGCTGTGGGTGGTCCTGGACGAGGCATGTCTGCGCAGGGTGGTGGGCGGCAGGCAGGTGATGCGCGAGCAGCTGGAGCACGTCGCCGAGATGTCGCAGCTGCCGCACATCACCGTGCAGGTGCTGCCGTTCGACGTCGGGGCGCACCCCGGCATCAACGGCCAGTACTCGATCCTGGAGTTCGCCGACGCCGCCGACTCGAGCGTCGTGTACATCGAGGGTGTGACCAGCGACCTGTACCTGGAGAAGGCGCAGGACGTGCAGAAGTACACGGTGATGTACGAGCACCTGCGGGCGCAGGCGCTGAACGTGGAGGAGTCGCGGCGGCGCATCGAGGATGTGGCCAAGGAGTACGCCCCGCTGACGTGGCGGCGGATGTTACACCCCTGGTGCGTGGTACTGGAAGAGTCACCTGGAATATGCCATCCGGTCGGGTGAATGACTGCTCCGATCGGCGAGGGCAGCGAGTAGCGTCGATCACGCCAAAGATCAAGCGTCATTGGCGTAAACCGCACCTCAGCACTCGCCATCGGAGCAGACATGGCAATTCTTCAGGGCGCCCAGGAATCGTGGACCAAGTCCTCCTACTCCGGAGGAAACGGCGCGTGCGTCGAGGTCAAGTCACCGGTCGTGGCGGCACTCGCCGTCCGCGACTCCAAGGTCACCGAGGGCCCGGTCCTGGCCTTCCCCGCCGACGCGTGGAACGCCTTCGTGACCTCGGTCAAGGAGTAACGGCTCCACGCTCCGCCACCAGCACCGCCGACGGGGCCCTCTCTCGACCAGTTCGCCGACCTTGCCGAGAGGGCTCTGTTCAGTTCCGACCCCGCGTCGGCTACTCGGCTCCGTCAGCTCACGGGGAACGCGATGTCGCACACCGGGTCCTCGGGGCCGGCCGCCTCCCAGTCGGCGAAGTACACCTCACGGCAAGGACCCGCCACCGTCAGCCCCTGAGCGGCGACCCACTCCTCCACCGCCTCGAAGGCGGCCAGGATCTGCGGATGGGCCACCTGTGCCTTCGTAATCCGGGTGTGAGGCCAGCCGCCGGGCCGGCTCCACCCGCACCTGCGACTGCCAGGCCCGCCCCCGCTCCTCGCTCCACGCCCGGGCCGCCGCCTCGTCGGCGACCGGCACGCACGACTCCGCCGGGCCGTCGCTCTCCATCGACACCTCGGCGTGGTAGACGACGAACGGCGCCGCCGTCACACCCCCGCAGCCCCGCGCCGCCTCCTCCAGCCGGGTCAGCGAGGCACCGATCCACGCCGGCAGCTCGCCCGCCAGCGTGTGCCGGGTCTCGCTGATCACCACCTGCGCGGGCACGTCCACCGTCTCGACCACGAACTTTCCGTACACCTCGGAGCTCCTCCCCGAAAGACGTCCACGGAGGTAGTCGGCGAGCGTCCGCTGCCCGGCCACCCGGGCCTCCACTCCCGCCCAGTAGGCGTCGAGCAGCACGGCGGCCCCGGGCCCGTCCGCGTGGACCACCTCCGCGACCTTCGCGAGCGGCATGTCCAGCTGGCGCAGCAGGGCCACGAGCCGGGCGCGTTCGGTCTGCCGGGTGCGGTAGTAGCGGTAGCCGGTGGCCTCGTCCACATGGTCGGGCACCAGCAGGCCCATACGGTCGTACAGCCTGAGCGCCTTGGCCGACAGCCGGGCCCGCGCGGCGAACGCCCCGATGGTCAGCAACTCGTCGTCGCGTGCATCGTCCACGTCGTCATCCTCCGTCGCCGGGCGGCCTGTTCCGCCCGGCGACGCCTACGCCAGGCCTGCCCCAGGGCAAGGTCAACCCGCCAGCCGCTCCTCCACGGCCGCCACGACCTCGGCCGACTCCGGCTCGGCCTGCGGCGAGAACCGCGCGGCGACCTTGCCGTCCCGCCCGATCAGGAACTTCTCGAAGTTCCAGCGGACGTCCCCGCTGTGCCCCTCGGCGTCGGCGAAGCCCGTCAGCCGGTCGTACAGCGGATGCCGGCCCTCCCCGTTGACGTCCACCTTCTCGGTCATCGGGAAGGTCACGCCGTACGTCGCCGAGCAGAACTCGGCGATCTCGTCGGCGCTGCCCGGCTCCTGGCCCATGAACTGGTTGCAGGGCACGCCGAGCACGGTGAAGCCCTGCTCCGCGTACCGCTCGTGCAGCCGTTCCCAGGCCGGCGTACTGCGGGGTGAGCCCGCACCCGGAGGCCACGTTGACCACCAGTACGACCCGGCCCCGCGTACTGGGAGAGGTCGGCGGACCCGCCCTGGAGGCGCCGATCCCGACGTCGAGGGGGAGGCTGTCGTTGCGCTGCGTGTTCTCTGAGGTCGTCATGTCCGGATGCTGGCCCCCGCGACATGTCGTGCCGGCGGGCGCGTCACTCGGCCTCGATTGGGTTAAGGACCGCTCGGGAACTCCTGCGCCAACAAACCGTTGCATAGTCTCAGAGACTGGGGAGGGACGCCTGAGAACAGGGAAGAGGCGACTCTTGAGCGCTGCGACACCGGAGTAGTCATGACCGTGAAGAAGTCGCCGTCCAGTTCCACGATGCTGGCCTGGATGCCTGTCGCGGCCATGACCGTGGTCGCCGTCGTGGACCTCACGGCCGGGCCGGGGGTGGGGCTCCTGCCGCTGGTGTCGCTGGGACCGGCGTTCGCCGGACTGGTCGGCGGCTGGCGGCGTACGGCGGTGATCGGGCTGGGTCGCGCTGCTGCTGCGTGGGCCTCGGCCTCGTACAACGGGCTCTTCGACCGCCCCCGCGGCTACACCGCCATGGTGTCGGTGGCCGGTGTGACCGGCGTCGGGATCGCGGCGGCCGTGATGCGTTCTGCGCCGGGAGGCGGAACTGGCCAGTGTGCGGTCGATCGCGGAGGCGGCCCAGCGGGTCCTGCTGCGCCCGGTACCGCTGACCGCCGGCCCGCTGCACGCGGCCGTCTCGTACACCTCGGCGCTCGCCGAGGCCCGGATCGGCGGCGACCTGCACGAGGTGATGGCCTCCCCGCACGGCGTCCGGGTGATCGTGGGCGACGTGCAGGGCAAGGGCCTGGCGGCGGTGGAGACCGCGGCCAGGGTCCCCGGCGCCTTCCGGGAGGCGGCGTACGACGAGAAGGACCTGGTCAAGCTCGGTGAGCGGCTGGAACGCAGCGTCGCCCGCGAGCTGGAGGACGAGAAGTTCGTGACCGCGATCGTCGCCGAGATCGGCTACGACCACCAGGTCGTCCCTCCTCAACTACGGCCACCCCGGCCCCGATGGTCGTCCACCGCGACGGCACCGCCGACTTCCCGGAGCCGCCCTCCTACGCCCTCCCGCGTGGGCCTGGCCGCACACGGCGGCCCCGGCCCGGAGCTGTTTCGCGGTGCCCTTCACCCCCGGCGACCAGCTCCTCCCTCTACACCGACGGCGTGACGGAGGCCCGGGACGAGGAGGGCGGCTTCTACCCGCTCGCCGAACGCGCCCACCTCCTCAAGGACCCCGACGTCCACCGGGCCCTGGACGCCCTCCGCGAGGACCTGGTGCGGCACGCGGCGGGACCGCATCACGACGATGCCGCGATGCTGCTGCTGCGGTACCAGGGCGATGACGGCGGGGCAGCGGCCGGACCGGCGTGAGCGTCCGGTCAGGCCCGCCGGCCGCCGGCCGACGCCATGCCGAGCCAGGTGTGCGGGTTGCCCTCCCAGCACCAGCCGAGCTTCGGGCCTTCTGGCTGATCCAGATCGCCGGGACCCGGCGGTCGCCGGACCGTGAGCCGCCCAGCGAGAAGCACTTGTTCTTGACCAGGATCCGCGGCACCTGCGTCAGCAGCGCGACGCCCTCCTCGATGGTGAGCGGAGTGCGGCCCCGCTCGGCGACGGTGGCCATCGCGTCGCCCGGCACGACCCCGCAGAACTCCTCCCCGCGCTCGACGTCGAACAGCAGGTGGACGCCGTCCGGGGAGGGCGGCGCGGCCTCCTCGGTGGCGACGAACCGCTCCAGGGCACCGGGCTCGAAGCTGCGGTCGACGAACCCGGGCAGCCGGCCGCCGTGCAGCGTGGTCAGCGACATGGTCCGCTCGATCGGGGCGAGTTCGCGGGCGACGACCAGGACGAAGGGCACCCGGCCGGACGCGGCGGCGTCGTACTCCCCTGGCCCGGGTCGCCCGCGTGGGCCACGGCCTCGGCGCGCAGGGGCGCCACCAGCTCGGCGAACTCCTCCTCCGTGCGCCCGGAGAGCGCCGGGTAGCCGAGCGCGACGAGCGTACGCACCTGCCGGTCGAACTCGGCGGCGGCGTCGAGGACGGGGAGTCGGTGGTGGGGTGCGTGCGGTCGGTCAAGCGGGTTCCTTCCGTCGAGCCTGTCGCGGGGCGGCCGGGGATGGGCTGGTGCCGGTCAGGAGAGCTCCTTCGTCGCGATGGCCTCGATGTCGGCCGGGCTGCCCGACATGATCGTCCGGACATGGCGGGTGACCAGCTCGAGAGGCCAGTCCCACCACGCGGCCCGCTGAAGCCGCGCGACGTCGTCGGCGTCGTACCGGCTGCGGATGGGCCGGGCGGGATTGCCGCCGACGACGGTGTACGGCGCGACGTCGGCGGTGACCCATCGACCCCGCGGCGACGATCGCCCCGTCCCCGACGCCGCGCACGCCGGGCATGACGGTGACGCCGTGGCCGAACCACACGTCGTCGCCGACGACCGTGTCGCCGCGGCTGGGCATGCCGGTGACGAGGTCGAGCGTGGCTCACAATCCAGGCGCCGCCGAACATGGTGAACGGGAACGTGGACACCGCCCATGGTGGGGTGCTCCGCCCCGGCCATCAGGAACCGGGTGCCGGAGGCGATCGCGCAGTACCTGCCGATGATCAGCTTCTCCGGCCCGTAGGCGTAGAGCACGTTGCGCGTCTCGAAGGCGGTGGCGTCGTCGGGATCGTCGTAGTAGGTGAAGTCGCCGACCTGGATGCGTTCGTCGGTGACGAGCGGCTTGGAGGAGGACGACCCGGGGGAGCTGCGCGAGCGGGTGCAGGACGCCGGGGTCGGGAGCGGTCGCGGGGTCGGTCATGCGGTGACCTCGATTCTGGCCAGGGAGCCGGTTTCCAGGGCGCACCACACGGTGCCGTCGTGCCGGGCGATGCCGTGCGGTTCGCTGTCGGGGCGGGACAGCGGGTACCGAGGTGACGCGGCCGTCGACGGTGATCCGGCCGACCCGGCCACTCGCCCCACTCGGTGAACCACAGCGCGCCGTCGGGCCCGGCCGTGACCGCGTGCGGCCGGGCCAGCGGGTCGGGCAGCGGGTACTCGGTGATCTCGCCGTCCACGGTGATCCGGCCGATCCGCCCGGCCCCGATCTCGGTGAACCACAGCGCGCCGTCGGGCCCCGCGGGCGATGCCCACCGGCGCGGCGCCCCCGGTCGGCAGGGGACAGGCGGTGCCAGCGGCCGTCGGTGGTCAGCCGTCCGACGGCGTTCTGCTGGTTGAGGGTGCACCACAGGGCCCCGTCCGGGCCGACCGTGACGGCCGACGGGAAGCGCGCCGGGCGCCGGGTACTCGGTGACCTCGCCGGCCATGGTGACGCGGCCGACGCGGTCGACGCCGGACAGCGTGAACCACATGGCTCCGTCCGGCCCGGCGACGATCCCGGAACGGCCCGCCCTCGGGGGTCAGGGGGCGCGAAGGAGGAATAGGTGCCGTCGGGGGCGATACGGCCGACGCGGTGCGCCCGGTACTCGGTGAACCACATCGCTCCGTCCGGGCCCGGTGCGATCACGGTCGGCCCGGCCCGACCGGGTGGACGGTGACACTCCCGTCGCCCGGGTCCCGGCGGGCTACGGCGTCCTGGTGGACGAGGGTGAACCAGAGGGCGCCGTCCGGCCCTTCGGCGAGGGCGTAGGGGCCGGCGTCCGGGCTGCTGACGGTGAACTCTCGTACGGTTAATTCGTTCATCGAGGTAAGTTTACGTAGAGAGCATCTTAGCTGTCAACATAAAAATACTACCGAGGTAAGATTCGCCCATGGACCTGAACACACCGGCGCCGGGTCTCCGTGAGACCAAGAAGCGCGAGACGCGGCAGCTGATCTCCGACCACGCGACCAGGCTCTTCATCGAGCAGGGCTTCGAGCGCACGACGATCGCGGAGATCGCCGACGCCGCCCGCGTCGCCAAGAAGACGGTGACGAACTACTTCCCGCGCAAGGAGGACCTGGCCCTCGATCACCAGGGACCAGTTCATGGCCGCCCTGGCGGGCACCGTCGCCGCGCGCAACCGGGCGAGGACCCTGCTCGCGGCCCTGCGCCGTGCCTTCATGGCGTCGGTGGCGGCCCAGGACCCGGTCGCGGGCTTCGCCGGCCCGGCCTTCACCCGCATGATCGCCGACAGCCCCACCCTCACCTCCTGCTCTGCGCGGCCTCCACGACCGGCGGGAGGGAGGCACTGACCGCGCCCTGGCCGCGGCGACGGACACCTCGCCCGACGACATCACGCCCCGCACGGCCGCGGCACTGCTGGGCGGAGTCCACCGGGTCCTGTTCTCCCGCATCCAGGAACTGACGCTGGCCGGCTCGGCCAACCCGGAGATCGCTCAGGTGCTGACGCGGGAGGCGCCGCGCGCCTTCGACCTGCTGACACCGGCCCTGGCGGAGTACGGCCGCTCCTGAGCCCGCCCGGCGGCGGCCCCGGATGCGGGTGCGCGGGGGCGAGCGCAGACTGGCCGGGTGAGCGGGAACGCACACGAAGCGGAACGAGAACGCACCCGGGGCCGGTCACACCGCCTCCCAGCCACTGGCACTCGCCGCCATGATGTTCGCGGTGGCGATGACGTTCATCGACCAGACGATCGTCTCGATCGCCGCCCCCGACATCGTCTCCGAACTCGGGCTCTCCACCTCGGGCATGCAGTGGGTGATCAACGCCTATCTGCTCTCCCCCGGCCGCCTTCTTCGCCCTCGGCGGGCGACTGGCCGACCTGTGGGGCCCGCGCCGCGGGTCGTGGTCGGCACCCTCGTCTTCGTCGTCTCCTCGGTGCTGTGCGGCTGCGTACCCGCCGGGGACCACGCACTGACCTGGCTCGTCGTCTTCCGGGCCACCCAGGGCCTGGGCGCCGCGCTGCTCTTCCCGGCCGCGCTCGCCGTGGTCGTGGCGGTGTTCCCCGTGGAGCGCCGGGGCCGTGCCCTGGCCCTCTTCTTCGGCCTCACCGGCGCCCTGACCGCCGTAGGGCCGCTGCTCGGTGGCTGGCTGACGGCCTGGACCTGGCGGGGCGATCTTCTGGGTCAACGTCCCCGTCGCGATCATCGCGCTGATCCCTCACCGCGCTCGCCCACATCTCCGACCGGCGGCGCGACGAGTCGCTGGACGTCCAGGGCGCCGTGCTGATCGTCGCCGGCATGGGCCTGAGCGTGCTCGGCTTCCAGCAGGCGTCGGCCTGGGGCTGGGACAGCGCGGCGACGTGGGCCTGCATCGCGGGCGGCCTCGCCCTCCTGGCCTTCTTCTGCCACTACGAGCTGCGCACCACCCGCCGCCATCCCCTGATCAACCTGGCCGTCTTCCGCGACCGCGCCTTCACCGTGGACGCGCTGGTGCTCTTCTTCGCCATGCTGGCGTTCGTCCCCGTGTTCTTCTTCGCCTCCGTCTACGCCCAGGTCTCCCTCAGCGCCTCACCCAACCAGGCCGCGCTGTACCTGCTGTACTTCTTCGCCGGGTTCGCCATCGCCTCCCAGTGGGGCGGCCGCATCCTCGACAAGCGGGGCGCCCGCCCGGCGATGCGGATCGGCTGCGCGGTCGGCGCGGTGGGCTTCGCGCTCTGGGCGGGCAAGCTCACCGACCTGTCCATGCACGACCAGTGGCCCTACGTCGCGCTCGCCGGCGCGGGCATCGGCTTCATCCTGGCCCCGGCGTCGACGGACGCGGTCAACCGCGCGATCGACGCCTCGTACGGCGAGGTCACCGGCATCACCCAGACCGTCCGCAACTACGCGGCCAGCGTGGGCCTGGCCGTCTTCGGCACCATGCTGACCCACACGATGACCGACAGGGTCACGGAGACCCTCGCGCGCGCGGGTACCACCGGACGCGGAGCACTCCGTCGCCCGCGACGTCACGCAAGCGATCACGGGCAACGCGGACTCCCGCGCCCCCACCGGCGACGGCGCGACGGAGACGACGATGCGGGAGGCGATGCCCGCGATCCGCATGGACTTCGCCGAGGCCAACCAGTGGGTCTTCTACGGCATGGCCGTCGCCCTCGCCGTCGGCTACTTCTGCGACTGCGCCACCCGGGAGGCCGGGCGGCGACGGACGAGGACGACGCGGGCTGAGGAGGAGGAAGCGGCTCCACGCCAGGCAGGAGCGCGTACGCGAAAACTCCTGTGCGTCGGCTCGTACACCTCTGCGATCATCCCCGAATGGCGCACAGTCTCGAATCGCTGGTCATCCGGCACACCCGCCGCCTCCCCGTCCCCGAGGGCCCCGCCGGTGAAGGGACCGCCGCCGCGCGGCAGTTCGACGCGGTGCTGACCTCCGTGGGCTTCAAGCTCTCGGCCGAGCTGCTGGAGCGGCTGTCCGGGCTGTCCGGGGCCGCGGTCGTGCACCTGGCCGAGCGGACGCTGCCCATCGTGAGCGAGATGGTGGGCGACCACGTTCCGCACAACGCGTACTTCATCGACTTCCCGGCGAACGTGCCGGACACCGAGGAGTTCTGGGCGCGGTGCGTGGCGGAGGCGCTCGGCGACGACACGTCGCGCGAGAGCGTGCTGACGCAGCTGGCGCACGGGGTGCTGGACCTGCTCAGCCTCCCCACGTACGGCCGCTACCAGCACACCTACGAGGAGATGCTCGCGGCACAGGACGAGCTGATCACCGCGGCGGGCGACCGGGTGACCGTCCTGCACCTCGGACGGGACCTGGACGGCGAACTCACCGACCTGTACCTGGCCCTGGCGGGGCAGCACGACGCCACTGGGCGAGGACCACCTGCGCGACCTCGAGGTTCTCGCCGAGCGATGCGCGCACGGCCCCCAGCCCGAGTCCATCCTCGTCCGGGAGAACCGGGCGGTCGTCAACGAGGCCCGCCTCGGCGTCGGCGCCGGCCTGCTGCTGGACACCGTCACCGATGTGCTCCGGCTGGCCTGCGCGCTGTCGGGCGGCGACGTGACGCTCCAGGAGCCGACCCGGTTCCGCAAGCTGTCGCGGCCGGTGCGCCGGGGCTGCTCGCGGGCCTCGACGCGGTGGTCGCGGCGAACCCCGCGAAGCTCGCCGACGTGCACGCGCACCGGAGCCCTTCAAGCGGCTCGGTGAGCGTCTCCATCCGCACGAGTACCCGCGCTGGCCGCACGCCGCCGACGTGTTCGCCGTCGCGCGGGGCGAGAAGGAGGCGCGGTCCTTCGGCAGCCGCCTCGAGCAGCTGCTCGACGACTTCGACGTCCCCGGTGCGGTGAAGCTGCTGAAGTCCGCTCCCGGCAGGCTGTTCCGCGCCCTGGACCTCCTGCTGCGCATCGCCGCCGACCAGGAGGAGCGGGACGCGGTGGTGGCAGCCGCGGTGGAGGGCGCTCCCGAGGTCTCCGGCCGGGTCGTCCTCTCGGTCCGTGAACACTTCACAACCGGGAGCGGGAGACCGACGAACCCCGCATCTTCGTCAACCGCCGGGGCCGCGCGCCTGGGCCGCCCCCGACGTCCGGCCCGCGATACCGGCCGCCGACCGCGACCGCCTGATCGCCGCCCTCGACGCCGAGACGCGCCGCCGGCTCCCCGGCGCCGGGCCGGCTGCTGGTCGACCCCGACGTCCTCGACGTGGCGCTCCCGCTCAGCGGCAGGGCGACCGCGGCCGGGTTCGGCGTACTGCCGCGGGGCTCGGTCTCGGAGATCGACGGCGAACGGCTGCGCTTCTTCGTGTACTGGAAGGAGACCGGGGAGCGGACCGACTACGACCTGTCGGCCCCTGCTCCTGCACAGCGACTACAGCACCGACTCCTGGCTCTCCTACCCGGCCCCTCGCAGCCGTCGGGGGCGAGCACTCGGGCGATGTCACCGAGGCGCCCGACGGGGCCTCGGAGTTCATCGAGCTGTCCCTGGACCGGGTGCGCGGCACGTTCGTCGTTCCGCAGGTCAACATCTACGCGGGCGAGAGCTTCGAGGAGGTCGAGGAGTCGTTCTTCGGGTTCATACTGCGCGACGGTGAGCAGAAGGGCCGTCCGTTCGAACCGCGCACGGTGCGGATGAAGTCGGAGCTGCGCGGGACGGGCCGGGTGGCGCCGCCGCTCGTCTTCCGGCGCGGGGACGACGGCAGGTGGCGTGCCGGAGTGGCTGCACCTGCACCTGAAGGGGCTCTCGTACGCGAACCGGGTCGAGGAGAACCAGGTGTCGGTGTCCAAGGTGGTGCGTGCTCTCGTGGAGCGCGAACAGCTCACGGTCGGGTACCTGATCGACGTGATGTCCCGCGACACCACGGCCATGGACCTGTGGGACGGCGGGCCGGTCCCGGACGAGCCCGTGACGTACATCGGTCTCGAACGCCCCGAGGGGCTGCACCCGGACTCCGGGTCGTCACCCTCGAAAATCTGCGCGACCTGATCCCAGGCTGAGTGCTAGCGTTGCCCGCGGCGAGGCCATGAAGGGGCTTCCTTCTCATTTCACTAAATGAACCCAAGTCCCCGCTTTCCTCGCCTTCAACGTTGCACTGGGCGACGCCCGCGCAGGCGTCCGGAGCGCGCCGGTTCCTCCGGCGCGCGTGCCGGTCCCGGGGCCCGCCGCCTGATCCGGCGGCGGCGGGCCGGGTCCTAACTTGGCCGGCCGGCGGGGGCCAAACCCACGGGCTCGTAGTACTCGGTGAACAGCCGGCCTGGGGATCACGTATTTTTCTTCTGCAGGGTCTCTCTGATCCGAGCCCTGCCACTCGTGCAGTGATGGGCGTCCCACTGGGCACGGGCGTTGCCGGTTTCGTGGGGCTCGCCGATGGTTCGTCCGTGGCGGGAGCCCGCGTAGGCGGCGTCGCGGAGTCGGCGCAGGCGTCCGGTGGGGTGCAGCCCGGCCAGGCTGTGGGCGTAGGGGTCGTAGGACACTGGTGCTGGTGGCCGCAGCGGGTGTACGGCTTCCAGGGACAGCGAGGCGAAGGTGCGCCAGGGTTCGCCGGGGGCGG